>NZ_JBMKJE010000003.1:0-514742 GCF_049237905.1 Enterobacter cloacae complex sp. SHL018 | reverse complement strand
GGGTCTCCCCATGTGAGAGTAGGGAACTGCCAGGCATCAAACAAGTGAAGAGGCCATCCGGAAGGATGGCCTTTTTGCGTTTGTACGTCGAAAAACGGCAGGCCGGGTAAGGCGAAGCCGCCACCCGGCAACTCAGAGCGTACTATCCCTGACAAACATTCAAACGAAGCAATTGCCGCTGATGGAAACGCCCAAGGATCAGCACCGTCGTTAACGCACCAAGCAGCGCGCAAAACATATCAGACTGGGTATCCCATGGATCGCCCTGCGTCCCCAGAAAATCATCCGCACCCTGTCCCATTGCCAAAGCTGCCCACCACTCAATGAGTTCATAGGTGGCGCTAATGGCCAGAGCAACACAGCACACCAGAAATCCCGTCATCTTATATCCACGAACATACCCACCGCGCAGCAGAATTTCTCGCGCTGCCAGTGCGGGAACCAGCCCCTGAAAGAAGTGACCGAGCTTGTCATACGGATTTCGGCTAAGCCCGAGCATCTCCTGAACCTCAAAACCAACCGGAACCTTTGCATAGGTGTACATACCACCAACCATCAGAATGATGGCGTGGAAGAAAACCAGGGTATAGAGAAGGGGAGTCAGGGGGTATCGCCGGTGCGTGGCAAGCAGAAGTGGGATGATGATAATGACGGGCGTCACCTCCATCAGCCAGGTGATGCGATCGCTCGTGAACAGGCCGGTATAAAACAGGATCAACAGCAGGAGCAGTGACCCGACTTTTAAAGCAGATAAGGTCATATCATTTTCATTGTCAGGGGAAAAAATCACTATTACCTGACAGAAGGGAAAATTCAATGCGTAGCGGATACAGAAAAGCAAAAACCCAGCCGTAGGCTGGGTTCTTTAAATAGTGGTGCCCGGACTCGGAATCGAACCAAGGACACGGGGATTTTCAATCCCCTGCTCTACCGACTGAGCTATCCGGGCAACGGAGCGCATTAAACCGCAATCGCGCGCGATCGTCAACATTATTTCGGGAAAAGCTGTTCAACTGCTTAAGTTTGCGGCAATCTGTCCGTTTGTGCCCTGGAATTGCACAAATCTTCCAGACAGTTCAGGCAAGATGTGACAATGCTGACGGTAAGAGGAGGGCAGTATGGCAAACGACTGGCTTGAGCTGCGTCAGCATGCAGAAACAGGTATTGAGACAATTAAGGCGCATTTCGAAGGACATGCCTTTGATCCCCACTGGCATGATAGCTATCTGGTCGGAATAACCCTTTCCGGCACCCAGCAGTTCCACTGTCGCCGTGAACGCCACCGTAGCCAGCCGGGCGATGCTTTTTTACTTGAGCCCGGGGAGATCCATGACGGTGATGCGCCGATAGAGGGGGGCTTTACTTACCTTACCTTTTATCTGGATGAACACTGGCTCACCCGTACGCTTCAAGGGCTGTACGACTCTACTCCCGGGAGCTACACCCTCCACTTTGCCCAAACGCTGACGCGAGAGCCTCAGTTGGTGCGCGCTATCGGTGATACATTTGCCTCGTTGCATAACGATGAGATGAAGATCGTCCAACAGAGCACAATGGATAACCTGCTCTCTCAGATCACTGCCCACTGCCACTGGCGTAAGAAACTCCCGTCTCAGCTACAAAGCTCCGCCGTGGCGCATCGTGCCCGCGACTATCTCTATGCGCATATCGGCGAGAACGTGGGGCTGTCAGACCTTGCCCGTGAGACGGGTACGGACCGCTTTACGCTCACCCGCTGTTTTAAGCGCGAATTTCACCTGGCACCGCACGCCTGGCTTATCCAGCTGCGCCTGGCAAAGGCCCGACAGATGCTGGCGTGTGGGGAACTGCCTGTTGATGTTGCGGCGGCAGTGGGTTTTGCCGATCAAAGCCATCTTGGTCGCTGGTTCCAGCGGGCATACCGTATTTCTCCGGCACACTACCGTCGGTTGTGCACAAACCTTCCAGACGTTTCCAGAAAATAACGGCACATTCGTGGCTCTAATAAAAAAGGAGTCACCTGTGAATTTATTACCCTTCCTGTTGTTTGCATTTGTCGCCTCGATTACACCGGGGCCAACCAATATTCTGGTACTGGCTAACAGTCAGCACTTTGGCGTAAAAAATACGTTTCCTGCGATCCTGGGCGGGTGTATTGCCGCCAGCGCTATTGTTCTGGTTTCAGGTGCTGGGGCAGGAGAAGTGTTACGCCAGTATCCGCTGATACGTCAGGTAATGAGCTGGGCGGGCGTGCTGTGGCTTTCCTGGATGAGCTGGCAGCTGTTTAGCGCCCCGGCCGCGAATCTCTCCTCCAGACGCCATGTCCGGTTTACCGCGCGGGCGGCGGCGTTATTACAGGTTGTAAACCCAAAAACGTGGATGATGGCGCTGGCAGTTGTCAGCCTGTTTGCTCCGGCAAGCGACCATGCATTTCGGGATGTTGCGCTGATGGCGCTATGGTTTCTGGCGATCTCCGTGGCTTGTTTGTTGTGCTGGGCGTGGCTGGGGAAGGCGGTGAACCGGATTTTCCGCACCACCGTGGCGATGGTGCGATTTCAGCGCGCGATGGCGATGTGCTTGTTTATTTCCGCCTGGACGGGAATGCTGGCTTAGGTCAGTGCACCACCCATACGACACTGCGCGAACCGCAAAATATCTTCCGCCAGACGGTGCGCCGTATCCACATCCGCCTGGCTACGGTTCACCAGCATGCGGCTCAGGCAACCTTCCAGCACCAGCTCCATCTGCTTCGCGACCATTGCCGGATCATCCACTTCAAGTGTGGTCAGCAGCTCGTGTGTGAACTCGTGCGCGGCACGTTTTTGCTGATCTGCCAGTTGATGGATGGGGTGTCCGGGATCCGGATAGTAGGTGCAGGCGGCGATAAACAGACAGCCTGGGTAACGGTTGTTGGTTACACACTCCGTCAGTGCGGTATAGCGCGCCAGCAGCTTTTGCTCGGTGGTCAGCTCTTCATTCAGCATCAGCTGCCTGCGCCAGATATCCACCTGCTGGCTGAGATAGCGCAGGGCATCGTACAGCAGCGCCTCTTTATCCGGCCAGAAGCGCTTAAGTTCATCCAGAGGGTAATCGATACGGTCGGCGACCATCTCAAGCGTGGTGCTGGCGATCCCTTGAATCTCAAGCAATTGCAGGGCTTGTCCCAGTACGTCTTCGCGTTGCACGGTTATCTCCTCCGCTATTCCCAACGGTTTGTCCCGTCTAAAGTGTTGTTTACGGTTGGCGATTGCGCAAATGCGCGTTGAATGTCGTCGCGTCCATAAACCCGGTTACACGCTGCGTCGGCTGTTCTTCCCCCTGTTCATTGAAGAACAGGATGGTAGGCAGCCCGAGCACATTAAGTTGCTTCAGTAGAGCCTTATCCTGCGCGCTGTTGGCGGTAACGTTCGCCTGGAGCAGAACGGTATCGCTCAGCGCATGTTGTACCTGCGGATCGCTGAAGGTGTATTTTTCAAACTCTTTGCAGGCCACGCACCAGTCGGCGTAGAGATCGAGCATGACCGGTTTGCCTTTCGCCTGCGCCAGGGCGCGGTTAAGGTCATCCACGTTCTTAATCTGTATAAAATTCAGATGAGCCTGCGTTTGACCTGCCGGGGTGCCAAACGCCCAGTCCTGTAGTGGACGGACGCTCACCAGCGCGGCCGCCAGCAAAAGGATCTGTAGCAGGCGCATCCACGGTTTCTTCGCCCCCAGACTCACGATAAACGCCCAACTGAAGAAGGCCACGCCGAGCATCGCCCACAGACGTGTACCCCACACATCACCAATGATGCGCTCCAGCAGGAATACCGGTAGCGCCAGAATGACAAAACCAAACGCGGTTTTCACCGTCTCCATCCACGGTCCGCTCTTCGGCAACAGACGATTGCCAAACACCGTCACCAGGATCAGCGGCAGGCCCATGCCGAGCGCGTAGAGGTACAGCGTGCCGGCGCCGAGCCACAGGTTGCCGCTCTGGGCAATATATAACAGGATGGCGCTCAGCGGCGCGGTGGTGCAGGGGGAGCAAATCAGCCCGGCGATGGCACCCATGGCGAACACGCCGCCCGCAGAGCCACCCTGCTGACGGTTGCTCATTAGCGTCAGACGCGTTTGCAGGGAAGAAGGCAGTTGCAGGGTGAACAGGCCAAACATCGACAGCGCCAGCAGAATAAACACCGCTGACAGACCGATAAGCACATAAGGGTGCTGAAGGGCGGCCTGGAACTGCAACCCGGCAGCGGCGACCACGAGGCCGAGCGCCGTATAGGTTAACGCCATGCCCTGCACATAGATAAAGGCCAGCAACAGCGCGCGGGCAGTGGAAAGGCGTTGTTTACCGCCCAGCACGATGCCAGAGATAAGCGGGTACATGGGCAGTACGCAGGGCGTAAAGGCGATGCCGATACCAATCAATAACGCCCAAAGCGCTGAGAACGGAAGGTCTGAAGCGGTTTCGCCTTCACCCCTCACCCTGGCCCTCTCCCCTGAGGGGAGAGGGGAGGCCGCCGCTTTCACTTCGCTAAGCGGAACGACCTTTGTTTCAGGGGGATAGCAGAAGCCCGCATCGGCGCAGCCCTGATACGTCACCGTCAGGGTAGCGCCTTTATCCGCCTGATTCACCGTGACGGGCACGCTTAAGCGCTGACGATAAATTTCACTCTTACCGTAGAACTCGTCCTCGTGCCACTCGCCAGCGGGCATCTGCAATGCGCCGACGTTCGCCTTTGCCGGCGTGATGCTGACCTGCTTGCGATAGAGGTAGTAACCCTCTTTCACCTGCCAGGTGAGACTGAGATCGTGCTGGTTTTGCTGAAAGTCGAAAACGAACGCCTGGTCGGCAGGAATAAAGTTCGAACGGCCGGGTGCGTCAAACAATCCGGCAAAAGCTGACGTGCTGCACAGCAGCAGGATCAGCGTAATGAAGCGTTGAGCCATGAGAGATAATCGTTATCGCCGTGGACCACTGGCAGAACCAGCAGCTCCGGGGTTTGGTATGGATGATGAGACTTGAGGCAGTCGAGGAGCGCCTGCTGGTTTGTCAGGTTGGTTTTGAGCAACATCTGGACTTCGTACTCTTGCTCCAGCTTGCCTTCCCAGTAATAAAGGGAGGTGGCGCCGGGAAGAAGTGTGACACAGGCAGCCAGTTTTTCGGCCAACACTTTGGCGGCCAGATCCTGGGCAGAAGCTTCATCAGGGGCGGTGCACAGTACAACAACAGCATCAGGCGTGTTCACAAGTCGACCTCCTCATCACGAAAGTCTTCACTATATCACGCAAGGCGGTTGGTCATTAATGAAACGGGCCGCAGAGCGGCCCGATTTTAACTATTTTTACAACGGCTAATCGTTTACAGCACAATGCCGCCGATGATAAAGCCGAGGATCACGCAGAGCGTAATCGCCACCACGCCCGGGATCAGGAACGCGTGGTTAAACACGTATTTACCAATACGGGTTGAGCCGGTGTCATCCATCTCAACCGCGGCCAGCAGGGTTGGGTAGGTGGGCAGAACGAACAGGGCGGAAACCGCTGCAAAAGAGGCAATCGCCGTCAGCGGCGTTACGCCCAGCATCAGTGCCGCAGGCATCAGCGCTTTGGTGGTCGCAGCCTGGGAGTACAGCAGCGTCGCGGCAAAGAACAGCACTACTGCCAGCAGCCACGGATAGTTGTGCAGCAGGTCGCCTGCAACGGTCTGGATATCGCTGATGTGCGCTTTCACAAAGGTATCGCCGAGCCACGCCACGCCCAGCACGCACACGCAGGCGCTCATACCGGATTTGAAGGTGCTGGCGTTCAGCACTTCGCTGGTGTCGATTTTACAGGTGATGCTGATCAGCGTCGCGATGGTCAGCATAAACACCACAATGGCTTCGTTACGCGGCAGAACCGGGTTCTGGATCAGACCTACCGTATCGCTGATGGCGGTGGCGTAGAACATCACGGCGACGATACCAATCAGGAACAGCAGCACGGAGCGTTTTGCATGCGGCTTCAGCTCGAAGACCTGGCTACCGCGCAGGCTCACTTCACCTTTTGCCAGACGCTCCTGGTAAACCGGATCGTCTTTCAGCTCGGCGCCAAGGAAGTTACACAGTACGGCAGTGATCATTACCGCAATCAGCGTGACCGGAATACAGATTGCCAGCAGCGTCAGGTAACTTACGCCCATCGGCTCAAGGATACCCGCGAAGAAGACCACCGCCGCGGAAATGGGCGAGGCGGTAATCGCAATCTGGGAGGCGACCACGGCAATAGAAAGAGGGCGAGACGGGCGAATACCCTGCTCTTTCGCCACTTCGGTGATTACCGGCAGCGTGGAGAAAGCGGTGTGGCCGGTACCGGCGAGAATGGTCATAAACCAGGTCACCAGTGGGGCAAGGAAGGTGATGTATTTCGGATGGCGACGCAGCATTCGCTCCGCCAGGCTCACCAGGTAGTCCATACCGCCTGCGACCTGCATAGCCGCGATAGCAGCAATAACCGCCATGATGATTTCGATAACGTCAAAAGGGATTGCGCCGGGTTTAATCTGAAAGATCAGGGTAAGTACAAGCACTCCGAGACCGCCAGCAAAACCGATGCCGATACCCCCGAGTCGTGCGCCCAAATAAATCGCCAACAGGACGATGACGAGTTCTGCTCCAAACATAAAGACCTGCCTTGCTCATTAACAAGTTGATATTGAATTGTTGTGTTTTGGTAACGCCCATAAAGAAAAAAGGCACGTCACAAGTGACGTGCCTTTCGGAAGCTTAGCCTGAACGGTTACTGTTCGCTTTCATCGGTATATCGTTTCGCTTTATATGCCGGGTGCATCAGGTTCTGGGCGGAGAAGATATCGTCCAGTTCGGCTTCGGTCAACAATCCTCGCTCGAGAACCACCTCACGCACGCTCTTACCGGTTTCGGCACAAATCTTCCCGACGATATCGCCGTTGTGGTGGCCGATGAACGGGTTGAGGTAGGTGACGATGCCGATGGAGTTATAGACGTAGCCTTCACACACTTCTTTATTCGCGGTGATGCCGTTGATGCATTTTTCCAGCAGGTTGTAGCATGCGTTGGTCAGAATATGGATAGATTCAAACATCGCCTGGCCAATCACCGGCTCCATCACGTTCAGCTGGAGCTGACCGGCTTCCGAGGCCATGGTGACGGTCGTATCGTTACCAATAACCTTGAAGCAAACCTGGTTCACCACCTCTGGCACCACCGGGTTCACTTTAGCTGGCATGATGGATGAACCCGCCTGCAACTCTGGCAGGTTGATTTCATTCAGGCCAGCGCGCGGACCGGAGGAGAGCAGGCGCAGGTCGTTACAGATTTTGGACAGTTTCACCGCCAGACGTTTCAGTGCGCTGTGCACCATCACGTAGGCGCCGCAGTCTGAGGTAGCTTCAATCAGGTCTTCCGCAGGCACAACCGGCAAGTTGGACACTTCAGCCAGCTTCTGTACCGCCAGCTGCTGATAGCCATCTGGCGTGTTCAGGCGTGTACCGATGGCGGTTGCGCCCAGGTTCACTTCCAGCAGCAGTTCGGACGTGCGCAGCAGGTTTTTGGTCTCTTCATTCAGCAGCACGTTAAACGCGTGGAATTCCTGTCCGAGGGTCATTGGCACCGCGTCCTGCAACTGGGTACGGCCCATTTTCAGGATGTCCTGGAACTCAACGGCTTTACGCTGGAAGCCATCGCCCAGCTGATTAATCGCGTCGACCAGTTTGACGATAGAGGCATACACCGCGATGCGGAAGCCGGTTGGGTAGGCGTCGTTGGTGGACTGACATTTGTTAACGTGGTCGTTCGGGTTCAGGTACTGGTATTCACCTTTCTGATGACCCATCAGCTCCAGGCCGATGTTTGCCAGCACTTCGTTGGTGTTCATGTTGACGGAGGTGCCCGCGCCGCCCTGATAGACGTCGACCGGGAACTGATCCATGCATTTGCCGTTGTTCAGCACCTCATCGCACGCGGCGATAATCGCATTTGCAGCGCTTTTAGGAATGGTTTGCAGCTCTTTGTTCGCCAGAGCCGCGGCTTTTTTTACCATCACCATACCACGCACAAATTCAGGGATGTCGCTGATTTTGCTGTTGCTGATGTAGAAGTTTTCAATCGCTCTCAGAGTGTGAACACCATAGTAGGCATCCGCTGGAACTTCCCTGGTACCCAACAAATCTTCTTCGATACGAATGTTGTTTAACATGTGAACCTTCTTTTCAAGCTGCCGATGGATTGTACTAAACACACAGTATATATGTGGTTTTGAATATTTTATGACCGACGATTATTCCCTCAATCGGCCAGATGTTCGAGATCATATGCTGATGATAGCGAATTGCCGTAAGCTGGATCACTTATTATCGACCCGATTTCATGATAATTATTAATCTGTGAAATATGTCACCGCTTTAATATTTCCAGAAAAAATATCCGTGCAAACCGATTGAATTTTGGCTAACCGTCACCATTTCTTATCTACGCGCTTCGCGAACACATTCAGTCAGGGGCCTGAAGGCACCTGCCACACAGGAGATGCCAGTGCGCTGGATACCATTTATTGCTTTCTTTCTTTATGTTTACATTGAGATTTCGATTTTCATCCAGGTTGCCCATGTGCTGGGCGTCCTGCTGACGCTGATTCTGGTGATCTTCACCTCCGTCATCGGCATGTCGCTGGTGCGCAATCAGGGTTTCAAAAATTTCCTGTTAATGCAGCAGAAGATGGCCGCAGGCGAAAGCCCGGCCGCCGAGATGATCAAAAGCGTGTCGCTGATTATTGCTGGTTTGCTGCTGATCCTGCCTGGTTTCTTCACCGACTTCCTCGGCCTGCTGTTGCTGTTGCCGCCGGTGCAGAAGCATCTGACCATGAAGCTGCTGCCGCACCTGCGTTTCAGCCGTATGCCAGGCGGTGGTTTCAGCACCGGCCCGGGGGATACCTTTGAAGGGGAATACCAGCGTAAGGATGAGCAGCGCGATCGGTTAGATCATAAAGACGATCGGTGAGTTTGTGGCCCGGTGGCGCTCGCTCACCGGGCCTGCGGATCTTGCCGCTTCGGTAAAAACACCCACAGCCCCGCCAGCATGACGATGGCGTACACACTCTTCCATCCTACCATCGCCAGCAGCATCAGGCACAGGACACACCCGACAGCCGCCAGCGCCTTAAAGCGACCTTTCAGCAGCCGACAGCCCGCCAGCATGCACAGCAGGTAGATCATGATGAAAATACCGTTGGCGTAGACAATCAGCGCGTCAAGGTTGATGTCGAGGAGATAAATGGCCAGGGAACTCACCACGCAGCAGCCCAGTACGGTATTCAGCGCATTCACCGGAAGCTGACGTTTTGACAGGCGTGAGAGGGGGCTATCCGGTTTATAAAGTGCCTGAGACCACACCAGCCGGGCGAAGCTCTGAATATAGATGTTGAGGCTGGCAAAGCAGGCGAGATAGCCAATCACGCAGGCTACCCACAGGGCCTTAACGCCAAACAGCTGCACCACGATGCCCGGCAGCGACGCGGCGGCGGCTTTCTCTTCACCGAACGCGTTGAAGTGCAGCACCAGTACGGTACAGGCCCAGTACACGGTACCCGCCAGCAGCAGGCCAATCATCAGGGCGCGGGGGAAATCACGCTCGGGCTGTTTAAACTCGGATGCCAGATGAGCGAACGCCTCCAGACCGACGAAACACCAGAACATGACGGATAGTGCAGCGAAAAGCTGTGCGTGGTCGATGTCGTTAATCGCGGGGAAAGGAATATCCGCCACGGTAATGTCACCCGCAAACCAGATGGCGACGATCAGCGCGACAATTAACACGGCGACCAGCGTTTGCAGATTGGCGCTGGAACTGGCCCCGCGCGAGCCAACCCACCAGACAATGGCCAGCGTACCGAGTTCAGCCAGCAGCAGTTGTTCATCGTGCCAGCCAAACAGCGCCTGTCCGAAGCCGGTTGCGATATGCAGGGCTGCCGGAAGGCCAACGGGTATCACCGACAAAAATAGCCAGCCGGTGACGCGCTCCATCCGCGGCCCAAACGCCATGCCGACAAAATGCGCTACGCCGCCTGCGCTCGGGAAGTGCCGCCCGAGTATGGCAAAGACAATCGCCACCGGAAACACCAGCACGATCAGCACGGGCCATGCCCAAAGACTGTTATTGCCGGCAACCAATGCCGCCAGCGCGGGAACCGCAAATACCCCCGTGCCTAATAAAGACGTTGAGAGTAAGCCAATGCCCTGCGCCAGCCCCAACTCCTGCCTGAGTCCACTCATTTACCTCGTCCCGCCACCATCAAAAGAGAGTGGATGGTAACACTTTCGCAAATTTTTTTTCGATTACCCCTTGAAGGGGTAAAAAGCTATCCCCATCTCTCAGGGCACTAGCCGGAAAACCGCATGCGGACCGGCGTCATCCATAACTGATAATGACTTTCTCAAAGGAGAGCTATCAATGAGTATTCGTCCGTTACATGATCGTGTGATCGTCAAACGTAAAGAAGTTGAAACCAAGTCTGCTGGCGGCATCGTTCTGACCGGTTCAGCAGCAGCAAAATCAACGCGTGGCGAAATCATCGCTGTCGGTAAGGGCCGCATCCTGGAAAACGGAACTGTGCAGCCACTGGACGTTAAAGTTGGTGACATCGTCATTTTCAACGATGGCTACGGCGTGAAATCCGAGAAGATCGACAATGAAGAAGTGTTGATCATGTCCGAGAGCGACATTCTGGCAATTGTTGAAGCGTAATTAACGCACGAAACTGTACGAATTTGAGGAAATAAGAACATGGCAGCTAAAGACGTAAAATTCGGTAACGACGCTCGTGTAAAAATGCTCCGCGGCGTAAACGTACTGGCAGACGCAGTGAAAGTCACTCTGGGCCCGAAAGGCCGTAACGTAGTGCTGGACAAATCCTTCGGCGCGCCAACCATCACCAAAGATGGTGTTTCTGTTGCACGTGAAATCGAACTGGAAGACAAGTTCGAAAACATGGGCGCACAGATGGTGAAAGAAGTTGCCTCTAAAGCGAACGACGCTGCCGGTGACGGCACCACCACCGCGACCGTACTGGCGCAGGCGATCATCACCGAAGGCCTGAAAGCCGTTGCTGCGGGCATGAACCCAATGGATCTGAAACGTGGTATCGACAAAGCTGTCGCCTCTGCTGTTGAAGAACTGAAAGCGCTGTCCGTACCGTGCTCTGACTCTAAAGCCATTGCTCAGGTTGGTACTATCTCCGCTAACTCCGACGAAACCGTAGGTAAACTGATCGCTGAAGCGATGGATAAAGTCGGTAAAGAAGGCGTGATCACCGTTGAAGACGGTACTGGTCTGGAAGACGAACTGGACGTGGTTGAAGGTATGCAGTTCGACCGCGGTTACCTGTCTCCATACTTCATCAACAAGCCAGAAACTGGCGCTGTTGAGCTGGAAAGCCCGTTCATCCTGCTGGCTGACAAGAAAATCTCCAACATCCGCGAAATGCTGCCAGTGCTGGAAGCCGTTGCGAAAGCAGGCAAGCCGCTGGTAATCATTGCTGAAGACGTTGAAGGCGAAGCGCTGGCGACTCTGGTGGTTAACACCATGCGTGGCATCGTGAAAGTGGCAGCGGTTAAAGCACCTGGCTTCGGCGATCGTCGTAAAGCGATGCTTCAGGATATCGCTACCCTGACTGGCGGTACCGTGATCTCCGAAGAGATCGGTATGGAGCTGGAAAAAGCGACCCTGGAAGACCTGGGCCAGGCGAAACGCGTTGTGATCAACAAAGACACCACCACCATCATCGACGGTGTGGGTGAAGAAGCTGCTATTCAGGGCCGTGTTGGTCAGATCCGTAAGCAGATCGAAGAAGCAACTTCCGATTACGACCGTGAAAAACTCCAGGAGCGCGTAGCGAAACTGGCAGGCGGCGTAGCGGTAATCAAAGTCGGTGCGGCTACCGAAGTTGAAATGAAAGAGAAGAAAGCACGCGTTGACGATGCCCTGCACGCGACCCGTGCTGCGGTAGAAGAAGGCGTGGTTGCTGGTGGTGGTGTCGCGCTGGTGCGTGTAGCCGCTAAACTGGCTGGCCTGACTGCTCAGAACGAAGACCAGAACGTGGGTATCAAAGTTGCGCTGCGCGCGATGGAAGCTCCTCTGCGTCAGATCGTGTCCAACGCCGGTGAAGAGCCGTCTGTGGTTGCGAACAACGTGAAAGCGGGTGAAGGTAACTACGGTTACAACGCGGCAACTGAAGAATACGGCAACATGATCGACTTCGGTATCCTGGATCCAACTAAAGTGACCCGTTCTGCACTGCAATACGCGGCATCTGTAGCTGGTCTGATGATCACGACCGAGTGCATGGTGACCGACCTGCCTAAAGGCGACGCGCCTGACTTAGGTGCTGCTGGTGGTATGGGCGGCATGGGTGGCATGGGCGGCATGATGTAATCATGTTGTTCTGAACCTCTCAGAACGAACCCCGGGCAGCAATGCCCGGGGTTTTTTATTGTCTTCTACTCGAAGGTGCCTTTCACGCACACAACGCCTCCACTCACCATCTGGCGGCCTTTCGCCCAGACCTCGCGGATCTTCAGATCATCGGTCAGGACCAGGACGTCGGCATCGCATCCGGGCGCGATCCGCCCTTTATACTCCAGGCCGAGAAACTCCGCCACGTTACGCGTAAACGGCAGAAGCGCCTCCTCCAGCGGCAGGTGATACCGGCCGACCAGCTGCTGTAGCGTCTCAAGCAGGGACTCAAATCCCGCCACGCCAATGCCAACAAGATTACCATTTGCATCAAAATTCGGCTGGCTGCCGTTGCCATCCGAGCTGAGCGTGAGCCGGTTAAACGGCACCTGTGCTTCACGGGCCGTCGCGATAGCGGTGGCGGCATCAACAGGCTCGCTGATGCTGGTGGTGATGTCGATGTACCCCCCTTCGCGGGCATAGTCCAGTGCGGCGTGGAACAGTGCCTGGGCGCGGTTGACGTGAGTTGGCAGCAGCTTCGTGCGGGGCACATCGGCGTTATTCAGGATGTTAAGCAGCGGCTCCAGCAGTTTCGGGCTGTTGCCGAGGTGAAACACGGATATCCCCGCTTTGGCGCCCAGCAGCCCGCCGACTCGCGACTGGGCGGCTATATTCGCGAGCTGGTCATCTGCCGGAGCGGAAGAGCGATGGTCGGAAATCGCGCATTTCACGCCAATGATTTTATCAATCAGCGCCACATCCTTTTCGATACTGCCGGTAATCGTCGGAGAAGGCAGGCCATACGCGCCTGTCAGCATCCACGCGCTGATCCCTTCATGCTCAAGCGCCCGCGTTTTCGCCAGCAGCGACTCGGGATGGCGGGTCACGCCGTCGGTGCCCAGCAGGCCAACAACGGAGGTGATGCCAGCCGCCACCAGCGCAGACAATCGCACCTCTGGCGTCCGGGTGTGGGGACCGGCTTCACCGCCGCCGCCAATCAGGTGTACATGCTGATCGATAAACCCCGGACAAACCACCGCTCCGGCGAGATCGCTTTCAGGACAGTCTGGCCTCGTTGTGGCGTGGCCCGCTTTTTCGACTGCGACGATTTTTCCTCCGGCAATCAGCAGATCGCAATGCCCAAGCTCCTCGGGAGCGTAAAGCTGCGCATTGCGGAAAAGGTGCGGTTCCAGCACTGAAAAATCCATTTTTATCTCCTCAGAAGAGTAGCTGCATCACCCACATTGAGAGCAGGGCGTTAATGACGCAGATAGTGATGATGTGCGGATAATACTTCGGGTTGACGCCTGCGGTGCCAAGGCAACGGCCCGTGTTTTGCACCGGATTACCCATCAGATAGATGGCGGGCAGCAGGATGGTAGCATCGTGACCGTTGAGCGTGCCGGCAGCGACCAGACTGGCGCAGACCCCCACACCGCCGCCCATGCTCATTACCGAGGCCAGAAGAACCGTTGCCGCCGCACCCGGAAGCCCCCACAGGGCCATGATGGGCTCGCATACCCTGCCGACAATATCCAGCAGGCCGGTTACCTTGAGCGCCTGAATGATGACAAACGCCATGACCACGTTCGGCAGCAGGCTGGTGGTGGCGATGGTAAAGCCGCGGCGGGCGCCATCGATAAACAGGTCCATGATATTTTTACGCGGCTGGGCGATCATCTTTCCTCCTGAACGCGGCGAACTTCCATGTGGGCGATCCACAGTCGCAGGAAGTTCGCGCCAACAAATTTGAACACCAGAATGACGGCAAGCGGCGTGATCACCGGGACGGTAATAAAGGTAAAGAGTGCGGCACCAGAAGAAAAATAGTTGGTAATAATGGCGCTACCGCTGGTCTGGAAGGTGGCGAAAATGGCGCGTTCATGGTCAGTAATCGCCCCTTCGTCAGTCAACTCTTTGGTCATCCCTGCGGCTGCATCGGTATTTTGCAGGTTGGCGATAAGCGCCAGAGAGCAGATGCCCGGCACGCCGAGCAGCGGGCGCAGAATGGGCGTCATGAGCTGTTGTGCGGCACGCAGCCCGCCCAGCCCCTCGGTAACGGCAATGATCCCGAGCGATAAAATGACCGAGGGCGCCAGTTCAAGGGCAAATAAAAAACCGTCTTTCGCTCCTGTGCCGCCCTCACCGCGAAACGTCAGCGCGCCGTTCACCGGTCCAAAGCTGCCGTTCAGCACGGTAAAATCCAGCACGCGCCACCATTCGGTACTTTTGGCGAAAAAACCTGAGAAAAATACGATGGTGAGCACGAACGCCAGATAGCCCACCCAGGTTACTTTTTCCTCTCCTGAGGATGATGCACTCATGAAACCCCCTTTTTTGAGTCGCGTACAAAAGTTGTACGTCGCATCACTAAAAACGATCGGGGGCTAAAACACGATATCCCAAAGGTTATTATCAGAATTCATTTAAGATGTCGGAGGAGTGCCAGCGGAATCTGGCTCGCAGAAATGCTCAGCATTTTTCTTTTGGTCATCTTTTTAGTATAAGGTTTACACGCGGACAACTACTGTCCAGCTTATTGAAAACGAGGAATAACATGCGCATAAAAGTCTGTGCAGGGATTGTAGGTGCAGCATTGCTGCTGGTGGGTTGTAGCACCAGCAATGAGCTGACGGCAGCGGGCCAGAGCGTTCGCTTTGTGGAAGATAAGCCGGGCAGCGAATGCCAGCTGTTAGGCACCGCCACTGGCGAGCAAAGCAACTGGATGTCGGGGCAGCACGGCGAAGAGGGCGGCTCTATGCGCGGTGCGGCCAATGCCCTGCGTAATCAGGCTGCGGCAATGGGCGGCAATGTGATTTACGGGGTGAGCAGCCCGACGCAGGGGATGCTGTCCAGCTTTGTGCCAACCGCCAGCCAGATGAACGGCCAGGTCTATAAGTGCCCGAACTGATATAACTTTTTGATGGCGCTGCCGCTTTATCTCCAGGGCAGGTAAGCGTAGCGCCACCTGCCTTTTTACTGCTGCCGCAGTTGCAAATCCAGCGGTGTCTTACTCGGCTCTCCGCCAATCTCACGTGCCAGCTTCGGCACCATATAACCCGAAACCAGCGTTAACAGCTCGCGCATAATCTTCCGGGCCTCTTCATCCGTCACCATGAAGTGCGCCGCGCCCTGGACGCGATCCAGAACATGCAGGTAATAGGGCATTACGCCCGCATCAAATAAGGCATTGCTGAGATCGGCCAGCACGCGGGCGCTGTCGTTCACGCCGCGCAGTAATACGCTCTGGTTGAGCAGCGTCACGCCTGCCTTTCGCATACGCGCCATCGCCGCACGAAAGTCCGCGTCAATTTCATTCGCGTGGTTGATATGGTTCACCAGCAGCACCTGCAAACGGGACTGATCCAGGCGCGTGACCAGGGCGTCGGTGATACGCGCCGGGATGACGATCGGTAAACGGCTGTGAATGCGCAGACGCTTAATGTGCGGGATGGTCTCAAGCTGAGTCAGCAGCCAGTCCAGCTCATGATCTTTTGCCATCAGCGGGTCGCCGCCGGAAAAGATGATTTCATCCAGCTCCGGGTGCGCCGCGATGTAGTCCAGTGCCACCTGCCAGTTGCGTTTATTGCCCTGATTTTCGGCGTACGGGAAGTGGCGACGGAAGCAATAGCGGCAATTTACCGCGCAACCACCCTTAACCAGCAGCAGGGCGCGATTACGGTATTTATGCAGCAAACCCGGTACGACACTGTTTTGCTCTTCCAGCGGATCGGTGCTGTATCCGGGGGCGGTAATAAACTCATCCTGAGAGGTAAGCGTCTGTTTTAATAATGGATCATCAGGGTTACCCTTTTCCATTCGGGCAACAAACGCGCGGGGAACGCGCAGGGCGAAAAGGCGCTTCGCCTCACGACCTGCACGCAACGCTTCGTGCTGTTCGAGGTCTAAAAGACGCAGCAATTCATCAGGACTGGTGATTACATCGGCAAGTTGCGATAACCAATCTTCTCTGGACGGGGTGTTTAGGGTTACAATATGCGCCATTTTGTGGCTTAGCTACCAGTTAACAAATTTAGAGGGCCTTATGGCAACGTACTATAGCAACGATTTTCGTGCTGGTCTTAAAATCATGATGGACGGCGAACCGTACGCGGTTGAAGCCAGCGAATTCGTTAAACCAGGTAAAGGCCAGGCATTCGCACGCGTTAAGCTGCGCCGCCTGCTGACCGGTACCCGTGTTGAGAAAACCTTCAAATCTACTGACTCCGCTGAAGGCGCTGATGTTGTCGATATGAACCTGACTTACCTATACAACGACGGTGAGTTCTGGCACTTCATGAACAACGAAACCTTCGAGCAGCTGTCTGCGGACGCGAAAGCGATTGGCGACAACGCCAAGTGGCTGCTGGATCAGGCTGAGTGCATCGTTACTCTGTGGAACGGTCAGCCTATCGCGGTTACGCCTCCGAACTTCGTTGAGCTGGAAATCGTTGAAACCGATCCAGGTCTGAAAGGTGATACCGCAGGTACTGGCGGCAAGCCTGCCACCCTGTCTACCGGCGCGGTGGTTAAAGTGCCACTGTTCGTACAGATCGGTGAAGTGATCAAAGTGGATACCCGCTCCGGCGAATACGTATCCCGCGTGAAGTAATTTACGTCATGATTAAAGGCGCAGCGCCCGCTGCGCCTGATTTTGCAGGCAGGGAAGATGAAACGTACCGTTAAAATTCTGCTTCTGTTAGCGTTCTCCAGCGCAATTCTCTCCGGTTGCAACACCGCGCGTGGCGTGGGCGAAGATATTCAGGATCTCGGCCATATCATTTCCCACGCGGCCAGCTAATTCCGTCTAATTTTCCTAAAAATTCTTCCTTTTCCGTCAAACGACAAGATCTTGTCTATTCTTAAGTTGCTATACACAAAATAACTTTGGCTATAAAAGGAAGATATTATGGTTAAGAAAACAATTGCAGCGATCTTTTCTGTTCTGGTGCTTTCTTCGGTACTGACTGCATGTAACACCACCCGTGGCGTAGGGGAAGATATCTCCGACGGTGGTAACGCGATTTCTGGCGCAGCAACTAAAGCTCAGAACTAATGAAAGCGACGGTACGGCAGCAAACTTCACCGTACCGTCAATTTTCCACTTCCTGTAGCGATAAAAACGGGGAGTAACGCGTATCCATATGCAGCTTCATGCGGATATTGCGTTTGTACGTATACACCGTTTTTCCGTTAATGCGCAGATTGCTGGCAATTTTCTGGTTGCTCGCACCATCCATCCACAGGGTCAATACTCTCTCTTCCTGACGCGTCAGTAACGGTGCCGCCATTTCCGGAAGCTCCGCGCTTACGCATGTCGTTAGCGCGTCGTTTATCACCGCCGCCAGTTTTTCCAGATCGGTATTTTTGGAAAGTGAAGACCATATCGGGAACTGCGCCAGATAATCTGTCATCTCCTGCTCCTGCCCCGATTGCAGCATAATAAAAGGCAATGTTTCGCTGGCAATAAGCAGGGAAGATAGCTGCTGAAAATGGTGTAAATCCTGCCGGAAGCCCGATAAATCAGCGATGACCAGCGCAGGTTTCCATTGCAGGATATGCTCTCTGGCGAGGAAAAGATTATTTACCCCGGTTACGACGAAATGACCCGAGAATAGGTCTGAATGATTGAGCCAGGCTTCAAATCCCGTGCGGGTGAAGTGACAACGGTCAATCAAAAGAATTTTGAACATATAATTTTCGCAGTCGGCTAGTGGTTTGGCTTCCTGCCATCAGAAAGCCTATCATCATAGAGAAGTCGGATGAGTCATAAATGCCTGAACTCCGTGCCTTACTGAGGCTATTTCTTGCCTTAACGTGTTCAGCAGAAAAAGTTTGAAAAAAAATTCCATGCTAACCAAAATATAAGGCGCAACCTCAGCCTTGCGGGACGACCCGTAAGCGCTTCATTCATCGGGGACGGCCCCAACTTGTCGTTAAGTTAAGGAGCCTGATATGTCCTGGATCGTTCTTGTTATTGCCGGTTTGCTCGAAGTGGTATGGGCAATTGGCCTGAAATATACCCACGGTTTTACCCGCCTGACGCCCAGCGTCATCACTATCGCCGCAATGATTGTCAGTATCGTCATGCTGTCATGGGCGATGCGAACCTTGCCAGTCGGAACGGCTTACGCTGTCTGGACTGGAATTGGCGCGGTAGGAGCTGCCATTACCGGCATTCTGCTGCTGGGGGAGTCTGCGAGTCTGGCGCGTATCGCCAGCCTCGCGTTAATCGTCGCGGGTATCATCGGGTTAAAACTCAGTACGCACTAATGCAGCTGTTTTACCCAGATTAATTTCGTCACGTCAAACCCTTGCCGGGTCGCTATGTCCAGCATCTGCTGTTTCATTTCCGTCGAGATCGTTGGCGTGCGGGAGAGGAGCCATAGATAGTTGCGATCCGGCCCACACACCAGCGCATGGCGGTACTCTCTGTCCAGCGCAATGACGTTATACCCGCCGTAGAATGGGCCGATGAAAGAGACTTTCATGGCCGCGCGGTTAGACGCGCCGGTGAAATAGGCCTGACCAACTGACTGCTGCCACATCTGGCGGTCCGGGTTATAACCGCGGTTAATGACCCGGATCCCGCCGTCATCCATCGCGCTGTAGCTGACCGTGACTTTTTCTAAGCCCCGTTCGAACTGATGGTCCATTCGGGCGATTTCATACCAGGTGCCGAGGAAGCGCTGTGCGTCGAAATTACTGACTACCGTGACGCCAGGCGGAGGAGTAGGGGAACTGCAAGCAACCACTAAAAACGCGGCTGTTACTGCGGCAATAACAGGCAGAATGCGCATAGGAGTTTCCTTACTGTTTTTTGTTAAGTGTAGATGACAGCAAGGAAAATGCGGGAGATTGTGCAGGGTGTTTTGCCGGGTGACGGCTTCGCCTTACCCGGCCTACAAAGTTCACGCGTTGTGTAGGCCGGGTAAGCGCAGCGCCACCCGGCAATGTTTTACTGTAGCGCCTCGAGGATATGGTATGCCGCCTCAACGCGTGCCGGGTTCGGATAGCTTGTATTCGCGAGCATCACAATACCGATCTGCTTTTCAGGAATAAAGGCCACGTAGCTGCCAAACCCGCCAGTAGAGCCCGTTTTATGGACCCAGGACGCTTTGACCGGGGGAGCCGGTGGATTCACTTCTACCACGGGCAACGGCGCCAGCGCTACCTTACTGTCGCTGCCCTCGACCACCGTGTTGGCCTCCACGGGCCAGTTGAGCATCTCCCAGCCCAGACCCTGATACATTGACCCGATACGCCAGTAGCGCGACTGCGCCAGCGCGATGCCCTGCTTAAGTGAGGCATCAGCAACGTTCTCCGGCGCCATGTTTGCCATGACCCAGTTCGCCATATCCTGCACGTTGGTTTTCACGCCATAGGCTTGTGCATCCAGCATACCCGGCGAAACGCGCACCGCTTTACCGTCACGATAGCCCCAGGCGTAATGCGCCTCTTCCGCTTTCGGCACGTTAATCCAGGTATGGTCCAGCTTGAGCGGCTTAAGGACCCGCGTCGTCATGGCCTGCTCATAGGGCATGCCAGAAGGTTTGACCGCCAGCGCACCAAAAAGACCGATGCTGGCGTTGGCGTAAAGACGCGTTGTGCCAGGCTTCCACTGCGGCTGCCAGTTTTGATAAAAGCGCAGCAGGGAGGCGTTATCCGTGACCTCATCCGGTACCTGTAGCGGCAGGCCGCCAGCGGTGTAGGTGGCGAGATCCAGCATACGAATACCCTGCCACTGCTTGCCCGTCAGCTGTGGCCAGTATCTGGTCACCGGATCGTCCAGCGAAATTTCACCGCGAGCAATGGCATCCCCACCTAAAACGCCGGTGAAGGTTTTACTTATAGAACCCAGCTCGAACAGGGTCTGAGGCGTAACGGGTTTATTCGCCGCGATATCGGCCTTGCCAAACGTGTAATAGTGCGGTTTTCCCTGATAAATAACGGCCACCGCCATGCCTGGAACAGACTGGGCTTTCATCAGCGGGGTAACCGTATTCGCGACCACCTCCGCCAGCTGTTTTTCTGACACTGGCGTGGCGAGAGCAGAGCAAGAAATGCCGAGCAGCAGGGCGCAGCAAAGGGATTTTTTCATCATCAGTAATCTTCCGTAATAGCGAGTCAAGGGGATGTCCGGGCCCGTCAGACAGGCGTAGTCTGTTGGATTTGACAGTGCCTGACAAACGGTTAAATTTAGCATTAGCTGTTAATTTTTCTAACGGAAGCGACCATGACGCGAAGCTATCTACCCCTCAATTCGCTTCGGGCTTTTGAGGCCGCCGCAAGACATCTCAGCTTTACGCATGCGGCCATTGAACTGAATGTGACGCATTCGGCTATTAGCCAGCATGTGAAAACGCTGGAGCAGCACCTGAACTGTCAGCTGTTCATTCGCGTGTCGCGCGGGCTGATGTTGACTACCGAGGGCGAAAATTTACTGCCGGTGCTGAATGATTCGTTCGATCGTATAGCCGGAATGCTGGATCGCTTCGCTAACCATCGTGCGCAGGAGAAGCTGAAAATCGGCGTGGTGGGTACGTTTGCCACCGGGGTCTTATTCTCGCAGCTGGAGGATTTTCGCCGTGGCTATCCGCACATCGATCTTCAGCTTTCCACCCATAACAACCGCGTTGATCCGGCTGCCGAAGGGCTTGACTATACGATCCGCTACGGTGGCGGGGCGTGGCACGGTACCGAGGCTGAATTTCTTTGTCATGCGCCGCTCGCGCCGCTGTGTACGCCTGATATTGCCGCCAGTCTGCACAGTCCGGCCGACATCCTCAGGTTTACGCTGCTGCGCTCCTACCGACGCGACGAGTGGACCGCGTGGATGCAGGCGGCCGGCGAGCATCCCCCTTCGCCAACGCACCGCGTGATGGTATTTGATTCGTCCGTGACCATGCTGGAGGCCGCTCAGGCAGGGGTGGGTATTGCTATTGCGCCTGTCGATATGTTTACCCATCTGTTAGCCAGCGAGCGCATTGTGCAGCCCTTTGCGACGCAGATTGAGCTTGGCAGCTACTGGCTGACCCGATTGCAGTCCCGGGCAGAAACGCCAGCCATGCGCGAATTTTCCCGGTGGCTGGTGGAGAAGATGAAAAAGTAAAAAGCCCGCCGGATGGCGGGCCTGTTCAGTCAGATGGTGACCACGGCAATCAACGTGACGACCGTCAGAATGGTCGCCAGACCGTAGAAGACCCATTTACCGCTTGGCACATGGATTTTCAGATCGTGCATCGCATGGTGGATACGGTGCAGACCACACCACAGCGGCAGGACGATCATCAGGAAGATGAACACGCGGCCAATAAAGCTGCTCGCAAAGGCCAGTACGCGCTCATAGCTCAGCGCATCGCCCGGGAACAGCCCCAGCGGCAGCATTATCCCGACCAGCAGGATAATGACCGGGGCAATAATGGCGCTCCACATGCCGCCTGCGCCAAACAGCCCCCAGAAGACCGGCTCGTCTGAACGTTTTGGATTTGGATTGATCACAGTAGTCTCCTTACCAGAACAGTGCGACAAACAGAATGACCACAGAGACAACTGCCGTCACTGCCCAGAGCCCTTTAATGACCGGCTCTGGCCCCATTTTTTCGCCTTTTACAATGATGTTCGCTGCTTTTGGCGCCAGTTCAAACCAGGTTTTGGTATGAAGCAGCGCGGCGGCGAGCACAATCAGGTTCAGCACAACGATGATTGGGTTTTGCAGGAAGCCCACAAAACTGGCCCAGGCTTCCGGGCCGTGCTTGAGGGCATAAACCCCGTACAGCAGTTCGAGGCTGAACCAGACCGCGGGAACAGCCGTGCCTTCACGCAGCATATAGAAGCGATAAAACGGCAGTTTTTTCCACCAGGTGGACGGCATTGGTCGCACGTAGGCTTTGCGTTTAGTCGTCATCATGCACTCCTTAGCGTGGTTTCAGGGTAGCGATAAGAAAGTCTTTCGAGCTTTCCACTTTCCCCTGCTGAATAGCGGCGGCCGGGTCGACGTGCTTCGGACACACTTCGGAGCAGTAGCCCACGAATGTGCAGCTCCAGACGCCGTTCTGGCTGTTAAGCTGCGCCATACGTTCTTTTTTACCGTGGTCCCGGCTGTCTTCGTTATAGCGGTGCGCCAGGGTAATGGCGGCCGGGCCGATGAACTCAGGGTTCAGGCCAAACTGCGGACAGGCGGCATAGCACAGGCCGCAGTTGATGCAGCCGGAGAACTGATGGTATTTCGCCATCTGCGCGGGCGTCTGGGTGTTTGGCCCCTGATCCGGCGTGCGCGGGTTGCCGATGATGTACGGCTTAATCGCTTCGAGGCTTTCGATAAAGTGGGTCATGTCGACCACCAGATCGCGCTCAATCGGGAAGTTGCCCAGCGCTTCAACCTTGATACCTTTGGTGTAATCACGCAGGAAGGTTTTACACGCCAGCTTTGGCACCTTGTTGACCATCATGCCGCAGGAGCCGCAAATTGCCATGCGGCAGGACCAGCGGTAGCTCAGGTCTGGGGCCAGGTTATCTTTGATATAGCCGAGCGCATCCAGCAGGGAGGTTTGCTCGTCGTAAGGGACTTCATAGAAAGCGCTGTGCGGCGCGGCGTCCACTTCCGGATTGTAGCGCACCACTTCAATTTTCAGTTTTTGCATCTCAGCCATTCGCCTTCTCCTTCTTATCGGCGGCTTCTGCTTCTGCACCGTACACGCGTTTCGCCGGTGGCAGCGTGGTGATTTTCACGTCGCTGTAGTCCAGTCGCGTAGTGCCATCCGCATCGCGCCAGGCGAGAGTGTGTTTAAGGAAATTGACGTCGTCACGTTCGGTGCAGCCCTCATCCAGACGCTGGTGCGCGCCGCGGGACTCTTTACGCGCCAGGGCGGAATGGGCCATACACTCTGCGACGTTCAGGCCATGGCCCAGTTCAATGGTATAAAGCAGATCGGTATTGAAGACGCTGGAAGTGTCGGTGATGCGCACGCGTTTGAAGCGTTCCTGGAGTTCCGCCAGCTTGTCGACGGTTTTCTGCATCAGCTCTGGCGTACGGTAGATCCCGCAGCCTTCTTCCATCGACAGCCCCATTTCGTCGCGGATCTTCGACCAGTTTTCATTACCTTCCTGGTTCACCAGGTCTTTCAGGCGTTTTTCGACGTCTGCAACCTGCGCATCCAGCGCCGCGCTGTTAGCTTCACCTGCCGTTGCGGCACGCTCCATCGCACGTTCGCCCGCCATGCGACCAAAGACCACCAGCTCAGCCAGCGAGTTCGAGCCCAGACGGTTTGCGCCGTGCAGACCGACGGAGGAACACTCGCCCACCGCAAACAGCCCTTTGATGCGGGTTTCGCACTGCTGGTCGGTTTCGATACCACCCATGGTGTAGTGCGCGGTTGGACGCACCGGGATCGGCTCTTTCACCGGGTCGACGCCCACATACGCTTTCGCCAGCTCGCAGATAAACGGCAGACGCTCCAGCAGTTTCTTCTCGCCGAGATGACGCAGGTCGAGATGCACCACGTCGCCGCGCGGCGTTGAGATGGTGTTGCCTTTGCGCCACTCGTGCCAGAAAGCCTGAGAGACTTTGTCGCGTGGGCCGAGTTCCATGTATTTGTTTTTCGGCTCGCCAAGCGGGGTTTCCGGACCCATGCCGTAATCCTGCAAATAGCGATAGCCGTTTTTGTTGACCAGAATACCGCCTTCACCGCGGCAGCCTTCCGTCATCAGAATACCGGAGCCCGGCAGGCCGGTTGGGTGATACTGGACGAACTCCATATCACGCAGCGGGACGCCGTGGCTGAGCGCCATGCCCATACCGTCACCGGTGACGATGCCGCCGTTGGTGTTGTAGCGGTATACGCGACCCGCGCCGCCCGTTGCCATCACCACCGCATTCGCGCGGATCTGGACAAGCGTGCCTTCCATCATGTTCATCGCCACCAGTCCGCGCGCATGACCGTCGTCGACCAGAATGTCGAGAACGAAATGTTCGTCAAAGCGCTGGATTTGTGGGAACTGGAGGGAGGTCTGGAACAGGGTGTGCAGCATGTGGAAGCCGGTCTTATCGGCGGCAAACCAGGTGCGTTCGATCTTCATGCCACCGAAGCGGCGGACGTTGACGCTCCCGTCCGGATGGCGGCTCCACGGGCATCCCCACTGTTCCAGCTGGGTCATTTCCGTTGGGCAATGGTGCACGAAGTAATCAACGACATCCTGTTCGCAAAGCCAGTCGCCCCCTGCAACCGTGTCGTGGAAATGGTATTCGAAGCTGTCATGATCCTGCGCGACGGCGGCGGATCCTCCTTCTGCGGCTACCGTGTGGCTGCGCATCGGATAGACTTTTGAAATCAATGCGATTTTAGCGTTCGGATTGGCTTGTGCCGCAGCAATTGCAGCGCGTAATCCAGCCCCGCCAGCGCCTATTACGGCAAGATCGGCTTGAAAAGTTTGCACGACATTCCTCCAGATTTTTGTTTTCCCGCAACGGGATGAACTAAAGGACGTTCACCTGCCCGAACGGGCGATTGCGGAAGCGATTCCACTGCTCCTTTATGGGTAAAACAGTATAACCGCGTAGAAGTGAGGGAAATTTGACGTGTTCGATTTTTTTGCTGTTCTGTGCGGTGATTTATCATCGTGATTAATGAATGGCGTCACAGTATTTCTCTGTGCAATGAAAAAGGACTTTTACTGTGCAAAATTTGTCTCTGCCCCGGCTTACGAGTAGACTTCGTGCCCTTGTCTGAAAACGGAGAAATAACTCATGAGCGAAACGGCCACCTGGCAGCCGAGCGCATCCATTCCAAACCTGCTAAAGCGCGCAGCAATTATGGCGGAGATCCGCCGTTTCTTTGCCGATCGCGGCGTCCTGGAGGTGGAAACGCCGTGCATGAGTCAGGCGACGGTCACGGATATTCATCTGGTCCCGTTTGAAACCCGTTTTGTTGGCCCAGGCCACTCTCAGGGCATGAATCTGTATCTGATGACCAGCCCGGAATACCATATGAAGCGTCTGCTGGCGGCCGGGTGTGGTCCGGTCTATCAGCTGTGCCGTAGCTTCCGTAATGAAGAGATGGGCCGACACCATAATCCGGAATTCACCATGCTGGAGTGGTACCGCCCGCACTACGACATGTATCGTCTGATGAACGAAGTTGACGATCTGCTGCAACAGGTGCTGGATTGCGCGGAAGCTGAAACGCTCTCCTATCAGCAGGCCTTCCAGCGCCATCTGGAAATCGATCCACTGTCGGCTGATAAAACACAGCTGCGTGAAGTGGCGGCAAAACTGGATCTGAGCAACGTGGCGGATAACGAAGAGGATCGCGACACGCTGCTGCAACTGCTGTTCACCTTTGGTGTTGAACCGCAGATTGGCAAAGATCGTCCGACGTTTGTCTATCACTTCCCGGCCAGCCAGGCCTCACTGGCGCAGATCAGCACCGAAGATCACCGCGTGGCGGAGCGTTTTGAGGTGTATTTCAAAGGCATCGAGCTGGCGAACGGTTTCCACGAGCTGACCGACGCGCGCGAACAGCAGCAGCGTTTCGAGCAGGATAACCGCAAGCGCAACGCGCGCGGTCTGCCGCAGCAGCCGATTGATACTCATCTGCTGGAAGCGCTTAAAGCCGGTCTGCCGGACTGCTCCGGCGTGGCGCTGGGTGTGGATCGCCTGGTCATGCTGGCGCTGGGTGCCGAGCACCTGGGCGATGTGATTGCCTTTACGGTCGATCGCGCCTGAAAAAATGCCGGGTGGCGCTGCGCTTACCCGGCCTGCTCGGTCATTTAACTCTGCCACATTAAAAACTGCTCATTTCTCTCTATACGGGTCTTTTTCTTAATTTGACTCGGATAGCCACATTGTTTGTCTGGTCATCTGCTACCATCCGCGCAGTTTAATTCCGTTTCGGATGGTTATATGTCTCACTCACTCAAAAAAATGACCCTTACCGGGCTCATTCTGATGATTTTTACGTCAGTCTTTGGCTTTGCCAATAGCCCGTCCGCGTTTTATCTGATGGGCTACAGCGCGACGCCGTTTTATATCGTTTCCGCTCTGTTCTTCTTTATCCCGTTTGCGCTGATGATGGCGGAGATGGGCTCGGCGTACAGGAAAGAAGAGGGCGGCATCTATTCGTGGATGAACAACAGCGTCGGCCCCCGTTACGCGTTTATCGGTACGTTCATGTGGTTTTCATCCTACGTCGTCTGGATGGTCAGCACGGCGGCCAAGGTTTGGGTGCCGTTCTCAACGTTTCTCTTCGGTGCGGATAAAACGCAGGTCTGGTCTCTGGCGGGGCTGAGCTCCACGCAGGTGGTCGGTATTCTGGCAGTGTGCTGGATGGTGGTGGTCACCCTGGTGGCCTCGAAAGGCATCAACAAAATTGCCCGTATCACTGCCGTTGGCGGTATTTCCGTGATGTGCCTGAACCTGGTGCTGCTGCTGGTCAGCATCGCTATTCTGTGCCTGAACGGCGGGCATTTCGCACAGGAAGTCAACTTCGTTTCATCGCCTAATCCGGGTTACCAGTCCGGGCTGGCCATGCTCTCCTTTGTGGTGTTTGCCATCTTTGCTTACGGTGGAATTGAAGCCGTGGGCGGGCTGGTCGACAAAACCGAAAATCCGGAAAAGAACTTCGCCAAAGGTATTATCTTTGCCGCCATCGTCATTTCCATCGGCTACTCACTGGCGATTTTCCTCTGGGGCGTCAGTACCAACTGGCAGCAGGTGTTGAGCAATAACACCACCAACCTCGGCAACATTACCTACGTGCTGATGAAAAGCCTGGGGGTGACGCTGGGCAACGCCATGGATCTCGCGCCGGAAACGTCGGCCACCCTGGGGATCTGGTTTGCGCGGATTACCGGCTTGTCGATGTTCCTCGCCTATACTGGCGCATTCTTCACGCTGATCTACTCGCCGCTGAAAGCGATTATTCAGGGGACGCCAAAGGCGCTGTGGCCCGCACGTATGACGCAGCTGAACGCTGCCGGTATGCCTGCCAACGCGATGTGGATGCAGTGCCTGCTGGTGTGCGTGTTCATTCTGCTGGTGTCCTTCGGCGGTGATACCGCGTCGGCGTTCTATAACAAGCTGACCCTGATGGCGAACGTATCGATGACGCTTCCGTATCTGTTCCTGACCCTGGCGTTCCCGTTCTTTAAGGCGAAGCGGGATCTGGAGCGGCCGTTTGTGATCTTCAAAACCCGCGCGGCGACGCTGCTGGCGACCACTGTTGTGGTGCTGGTCGTCGCGTTCGCCAACATCTTTACCGTCATTCAGCCCGTGGTTGAGGCAAATGACTGGAACAGCACGCTGTGGATGGTTGGCGGACCGATCTTCTTCTCGCTGCTGGCAATGGGGATTTATGAGCATTACCGTCGTCGCTCGACGGCCTGTGTAGCAGAAGTGGCGTAAAGGATTGACCCCCTCCCGACGGGGAGGGGGAAAGGATTACAAACTTCCCGCCGGGCGCGTACGCGCCGCTGACGTCAACGTTCTTCCCGTCTTACGTCCGTCCAGCGTTTCCAGACGCATCTGGAACGGTGGGAACGGCATATCAATACCGTGCTCGCGGAAGCCAGCCAGAATCAACTGGTGGATCTCATGGCGCAGCGGCATACGGTGTCCCATCTCGGCGGCGTAGATACGCAGCTCGAAAATCTGGATCCCCTGCTGCAAATCAACCAGGAACACTTCCGGCGGCGGGTTGTCGATTACCAGCGAACAGCGTTCAGCAGCCGTATACAGGATCTGCGTCACCTCTTCGCTGTTGGCATCCGACGGAGCGGGTACGGTCAGCACCACACGCGTGACGGAGTCGGACAGCGACCAGTTGATAAACTGCTCGGTGATAAACGCCTTGTTCGGGACGATGATCTCTTTACGGTCCCAGTCGCTGATGGTGGTGGCGCGGGTGTTGATCCTGGTGACGCTGCCGGTGAGATCGCGGATGGTCACCGTATCGCCAATTCGAATCGGCTTTTCAAACAGAATGATCAGACCAGAAACGAAGTTGGCAAAAATCTCCTGTAAACCAAAGCCCAGGCCTACGGTCAGGGCGGCAACCAGCCATTGCAGTTTTGACCATTCGATACCAATCATCGAGAAGCCAACCAGCCCACCAAACAGCATGATTAAATACTTGGTGATGGTGGTGATCGCATAGCCCGTGCCGGGGGTTAAATCCAGATGCTGCAACAGCGCCAGCTCCAGCAGGGCAGGGAAGTTACGGATCAGCTGCGTGGTGATGATCAGCACCAGAATCGCAATCAGCACGGCCCCTAAGGTGATGGGCTCCAGACTTTCGACCCCCTGCACCGTGGACGTCACATCCCACAAAGAGATGTTCTCCAGGAAGCTAAACGCGGAGTGGATTTCTGACCACAGGTAGATCACCGACAGCAGGGCAACCAGCATCAGAATTGAGCGTACCAGCCGCAGGGACTGGGTACTGATCGCATCCAGATCCAGTTCGACGTCATCGGCGTCTGTGGTCCCTTCGGTGCTGTTGACGTGGTTCGGCTCTTCTTCACCCCGCGCGCGCTGGGCCAGAATTTCTGCGCGACGGTGTTTGGCACGGTCAAACGCCAGACGACGACGCTGGATCAGCATGCCGCGGCGAATAACATGGTAGACCACCAGCAGCAGGAACCAGATAGCCACCGACGTTTCCAGTCGGGCGAGCAGCGCCTGCGCCGTGGCGAGATAACCGACCGCTGCCGCCAGCATCGCCGCCAGCGGCGCGCTGAGCAGCAGGTTCCACAGCAGACGGTTAAACATGTTATCGCCGCTGCCGGTCTTGTCGAGATAGAGCGGGATCCCGGCGCGTTTCAGGCTGAGCGTCACTACCGCTAACGCCCCGCAGATCAGCATAAAGCACAGCCGTCCCAGCGAGCCGGAGAACTCCCGGTCATTGAGATTATCGAACATGATCAACGCCATAATCAGCGGCACAATCAGCCCGATACTCATCAGGTAGTAACGCATCGCCCGCGCAACGCGATTACGCGGCCAGCCAAAGTGAGCGATGAACAGACCATTTGGCCGCGCAAACGTGGCGCAAATCATCACCACCCACAGCAGCGGAACGGTGGCGGTCACGCCATCGCCAATCGCGACGGCAAGCGGGTAGGGCCAGGCTTCACGCAGGCCGTATCCGAGCGTCATCCACAGCACCGGCAGCGGAGACGCGACCAGAATTGACCAGAACACCGTACGCAACGTCAGCCAGAAGTGATCCTGGGTTACTTTTCCCACTCGGGCGCTGGAGCGCTCAAGGAAACGGGTAAAGTGACGACGGGAATAAATACTGAAGCCCACCAGAATCAGCGCCCCCAGCAGCGGGAAGATGGTCTCCTTGCTGGTTATCATCATTACGCTGGCGAGGCCCAGCTGGCTGAAGGTGTCCAATGAAATGAGGCGGCGCAGATCCTGCACAATCTCAATCGGCCAGGCGAAGGTCATCGGCCGCACGTCGGACGTCCAGAAAAGGTAACGGTGCGTGGCTTCGTTGACCTCTTTCAGCGCATCCTCCAGCTGGCTATTCGAGACTTTCAGCTTGGTCAGCTCAAGGATCAGCGTATCGCCTCCCTGCAACAGGGAATTGAGCAGTTCGCGTTGGGTGCGCAGCTGCGCTTCCAGAATACGACTTTGCTCGCCGGTGAGCGGCTGTCCGTCAGCCTGACGGATCTGGCGGATTTGCGGCTGCTTGTTGAGGAGATCTTCATAATGAAGACGCTGAACGCGTAGCTGCGCCATCTCCGTATCAAGCTGCTGCGGTTTTGGCATCTCTGGCAGACGAGCCACCTGCGCGCGTAACGCTTCGCCCAACAGGTTAGACGAGCCAAGCCACTGGGACTGTTCACGCAGCGTGTTGAGCGCCTGACGAACCTGGAGGGTTTGATTGGTGGCCTGACGCTGCTGCGAGGCCACCAAATCCATGCGCTGCGCCTGCTGATTCAGCGCGGCAGAAAGCTCGCGGTTAACCTTAAACTGGGCGACGATGCTGTCGGGTAGGTTAGCACTGTTTTCGGCCAGTAACTCGGTGCTTTCCAGCGCACGTTCAGCTTCACGCTGACGCTGGCTGTTGAGTTGATTTCTCAGCGCCTGGAGATACGCATCCAGCTGCTGGCTCTGCTTCTGCGCCAGCTCGGAACGCATCCGCGACAGCTCCTGGCGGTTGTTAGCGGAAAGCTGCGCCAGCTCCAGTTCATCAACCAGCGCTTTTAGTCTGGCGGATTCCGCCTGCAACCCAAGATTTTGCGCCTGATTCTGTGGTGTGCTGCCTGTCTGCGTCCCGATGCGGCGTTCCACCTCATTTAACTGACGGCGGGCATCGGTTTGCTGCTGTGGAAGCTGACTGAGGGAATCGGCAATTTCACGCGCCCGTTCCTGCTCCTGCTGCGCCAGACGGCTTTTTTCCAGCAGTTGGCTGCTGACTTGCAGGATCTCCTGATTCAGCGCCTCGGACGTCATCCCCGCGGGGACCTGGCGTGGTTCATCGCGCAGGTTGTTTAGCTGCGAGCGCAGGGTCTGAGAGAGTTTGGGGAAGTTGTCGATAACCTGCTGATACTGCTGTGCGCGCTCAAGGGAACCCTTTCGTTCCTCAAGCGCGTTCAGTGCAGACTGGAGCGACTCAACGGTCTCCGGCTGAGCGGGTTTCGCCGCTTTTGCCTGCTCCAGCTCCTGGGTTATCTGTTTGGCGTCGGGGGCCGTCGCTGCGTACGCCCCCATGCTGAGGCACCAGGCCATCAGTAATACGATAATCGGGCGCACGTCAGCGATCCTTCTGTTGTTAGCCTTCGTCTTTTTTGTCGTCAACCAGCGGGCTGGCGTCGTGCTCGGCTTTGATCTCTTCTTCCGGCAACGGGGCAGGCGCAACCTCTGGCGTCACAAAGACCTCCGTCGATACTGCCAGAGGCTGGCCGAGTTTGGTCACGGACAGGCTTTCCAGCTCGTCGACCAGGTTAACTTTGCCCGGTGCGAACAGGTTGATGACCGTTGAGCCCAGCTTGAAGCGACCCATTTCCTGACCTTTCAGCAGGGCCACAGAACCTTCTTCTTCGCCGGCAGGCCAGGTCCAGCGCTTGATCACGCCTTCGCGCGGCGGCGTAATGGTGCCCGCCCAGACGGTTTCGATGCTGCCTACAATGGTAGCACCCACCAGAATCTGCGCCATTGGGCCAAATTCAGTATCAAACAGGCAGATGACGCGCTCGTTACGGGCAAACAGGTTAGGAACGTTTTGCGCCGTCAGGTGGTTTACGGAGAACAGATCCCCCGGCACGTAGATCATCTCGCGCAGAATACCATTACACGGCATATGCACGCGGTGGTAGTCGCGTGGGGAGAGATAGGTGGTCGCGAAAGTCCCGTTACGGAACAGATCGGCCATTATGTAGTTACCGGCCAGCAGCGCTTCAAGGCTGTAGTTATGGCCTTTCGCCTGCAAAATTTTGTCGTCTTCAATTTTACCCAGCTGGCTGATCACGCCGTCCGCTGGCATCACCAGCACGTTCGGGTCGGTATTCAGCGGGCGCACTTCGTCGCGCAGCGGACGCACAAAAAATTCGTTGAAGGTGCGGTAGCTTGCCGTATCCGGCTTCTGCGCTTCTTTCATGTCGACCTTGTAGTATTTCACGAACAGGTCGATGACCAGTTTGGTCAGCCAGCCCGCTCGTTTGCTCGCGCCCCAGCCCGCCAGGCGAGTGAGCCACAGTTTCGGCAGAATGTATTGAAGCGAAAGTTTAAATGAGTTTAACAAGGTAGCCTCCAGGCCATTGTTTTGTCGTTCCTGATCCGGCATTACGCTGCCGGAACCTGAAAAAAGGGGACGATTTTAGCGACGCTTAGCTTAGTTGTCAGTTATCAGAATCAGAAAAGTTTTTACGCGTTTTTACCTGGTCCATGCTTTCGAGAATACGGTGGTAATTTTCGAAACGGGTTTCCGCAATTTCTCCGTTCTCTACCGCTTCGCGGATAGCGCAGCCCGGATCGTTGTCATGTTTACAGTCGCGGTATTTGCAAGCGCCTAAATAGTCATGGAATTCGACAAATCCGTTAAAGATTTGTTCCGGCTCGAGGTGCCAGAGACCAAACTCACGCACGCCCGGGGAGTCAATCACATCGCCACCGTGCGGGAAGTGATAGAGACGTGAGGCAGTGGTGGTGTGCTGGCCCAGGCCCGAGACGTCAGACACATCGTTGGTCAGGATCTCCTGCTGAAGGCCGAGCAGGTTGTTAAGCAGGCTCGATTTACCTACGCCGGACTGCCCCGCAAAGATGCTGATGCGGTCGGTCAGCGCATCTTCTAACGGCTTCAGGCCATCTTTGGTGCGGCTGGAAACCATCAACACGCGATAGCCAATGTTGCGGTAAATATCCATCTGCTCATTTACAAAGGCCATGGCCTCGTCATCCAGCAGATCGATTTTATTCAGCACGATGAGCGGCTCAACCTGTAGCGTTTCGCAGGCCACCAGATAACGGTCAATAATATTGAGCGAAAGCTCAGGCAAAATCGCTGAAACGATCACTATCTGGTTGATGTTGGCGGCAATAGGCTTCACGCCGTCGTAGAAATCCGGACGGGTCAGAACCGACGTGCGTTCATGCACGGCTTCAACGATACCTTTAACCGTTACCCCTTCCGCCGCCTCTTTGCCTGGACGCCAGACCACGCGGTCACCGGTCACCAGGGAACGGATGGTGCGACGGATATTGCAACGGTGGATATCCCCGTCGGCGGATTCGACATCGGCGTGCATGCCGAAGCGGCTAATCACAACGCCTTCTGTCGCTTCGCCAAACAGGTTGTCGTCGTAATCGGGCTTCTCCGTAGTGGTTTTAAGACGGCGCTGGTGATTTGCATTCACGCGGCGCTGCTGCCCTTTGGAGAGTTTATTTTTACTCAATCGCGCTGGCTCCTGGTCGCCCGTAGCGGGCAAAACCTCTATGATACACTCTAATTAATACTAGTTAACCTGCTACTGCCGGTTATGCGAGAAGGGTGGAAAATAACATGAGCGCGGACGAAAACAACCTGATTTGGATCGATCTGGAGATGACCGGCCTGGATCCCGAGCGCGATCGCATTATTGAGATCGCCACACTGGTCACCGATGCCAATCTCAATATTCTGGCGGAAGGCCCAACGATTGCCGTGCACCAGTCCGATGACCAGCTTGCGCTGATGGATGAGTGGAACGTGCGTACTCATACCGGCAGCGGGCTGGTAGAACGCGTGAAGGCCAGCTCCCTGGGCGACCGCGAAGCGGAGCTGGCGACGCTTGAATTTCTGAAGCAGTGGGTGCCGGCAGGAAAATCGCCTATCTGTGGCAACAGCATTGGTCAGGATCGTCGTTTCCTGTTTAAGTACATGCCGGAGCTGGAGTCCTACTTCCACTACCGCTATCTGGATGTGAGCACCCTGAAAGAGCTGGCCCGCCGCTGGAAACCGGAAATTCTCGACGGCTTTACAAAGCAGGGGACGCACCAGGCGATGGACGACATCCGTGAGTCTGTTGCGGAGCTGGCGTACTATCGCGAAAACTTTATTAAGCTCTGATTTTGCGATCCGGCGCCTTGCGTGGCCGGGTTTTTGTCGCTAAATTGTTCAGCTTGCCGATTAAATAAGCACTTGAACTGAATTTCAAAAAAATCGCTTTGAGGGGGGTTGCAGCTAAACGGATTTCTCGTATAATGCGCCTCCCGTAACGACAGAGAATTACACGTTACGACAGCAACAAAAGCAGTACAGATTTGCGGGAATAGCTCAGTTGGTAGAGCACGACCTTGCCAAGGTCGGGGTCGCGAGTTCGAGTCTCGTTTCCCGCTCCAAAATTTGAAAAGTATCGCAAGATACGCCAGCACCAGAACACCCAAGCGGGAATAGCTCAGTTGGTAGAGCACGACCTTGCCAAGGTCGGGGTCGCGAGTTCGAGTCTCGTTTCCCGCTCCAAAATTTGAAAGTATCGCAAGATACGCATAGCACCAGAACACCCAAGCGGGAATAGCTCAGTTGGTAGAGCACGACCTTGCCAAGGTCGGGGTCGCGAGTTCGAGTCTCGTTTCCCGCTCCAAATTCTTCTTCATCTCCAGATTATCCACAGCGAAGTGCTTCGTTGGGGACGTTTTCTATTATGTCTGAAATACTCTTGTGAACAGAGTTATCCACAGAAACCGTGTTAAAACCAGTCTGTACGAAATGTTAGCAGGGTGAATAATATCTTCGTAATTCCCTGTAATTTATGAAGAAAATTTGATTTCAAAATGTTATTGAGATCACTTGACCTGTTTGCCAGAGCTGATGGCGCCTGAATTCTTATTTTTATTCACAGCCTGTGAATATATCACACATCCCGCGGCAGCCCTTTTTCAATCACCCTGACCAGGCGCTGTTTCTTCGGTAACTGCACTTCAACCACACCCGCATTTCGCTTCTCAATTTGCTGCGCAATCGCCCATTCTATGTGCTCATCAAGAAGTGGGTGCTCACCTCTACGGCTTTCGAGCGCCTGAAGATTTGCTTCATCCCACGGGGCATTCCCCAGCGCAACGGCCACATTACGCAGCCAGCGCAGGTGGCCGATACGACGTATGGCGGAACCCTCCGTCACCTTCAGGAACCAGGCTTCGCTCCAGGCGAACAGTTCGATCAACTGCGGGGCATGTAACGCCTTGCGCGGACTGAAGTCTTCTTCGTCCGTCAACTGTGAATAACGGTTCCACGGACAAATCAGCTGACAGTCATCACAGCCGTAGATGCGGTTGCCGATAAGCGGACGAAATTCCTCTGGAATGGCGCCTTCCAGCTCGATAGTGAGATAAGAGATACAGCGGCGCGCATCAACGGTATACGGTTCGACAATAGCGCCCGTTGGGCAGATGGTCATACAGGCCACACAGCGACCACAGCCTTCTTCCACCGGACCGTCTACCGGCAGGGGTAAATCAATCAGCAGTTCACCCAGGAAAAAGAATGAGCCCGCGTCGCGGCTTAAGATAAGTGAGTGCTTACCTGTCCAGCCGAGCCCGGCTTTTTCGGCGATCGGGCGCTCAAGAATAGGCGCAGAATCGACAAAGGGTCTAAAATTCAGCGAAACACAGTGCTGCCGAATGGTTTCCCCGAGCTTTTTTAGACGGTTGCGCAGAAGTTTATGGTAGTCACGTCCCAGAGCGTATCGGCTGACGTAACCCAGCGAAGGATTTTTTAGCGTGCGCGCAAAGGCCGCGTTAGCAGGCAGATAGTTCATGCGTACGCTAATAACGCGCAGCGTACCCGGCAACAGCTCGTGGGGGCGGGCACGCATCATACCGTGACGCGCCATCCACTCCATCTCGCCGTGGTATTGTTTATCCAGCCATGCCTGGAGCTTAGGCTCGCTGGCAGAGAGGTCGGTGTCAGTAATACCGACCTTCTGGAAGCCCAGTTCAGCACCCCACTGTTTTATTTTTTGCGCTAATTCATTGAGATCGAGGGGCTGTGACATGACGGACCATACTGTGAAGAAAAACCCCGCAAGTATACCACATTCCATCTGGCATGCGGATGACCTCCGTCGGGCCGAGAAAGAGGCCGCAGATAGCCTCGGCATTACCCTTTACGAACTGATGCAGCGCGCGGGCGAGGCGGCGTTTAACGTGGCGCGTACGGCTTATCCGGAGGCTTCGCACTATCTAGTCCTGTGCGGACACGGCAATAACGGTGGCGATGGTTATGTGGTGGCTCGTCTTGCGGTGGCGGCGGGACTGCGCGTCACCCTGCTGGCGCTGGAGAGCGACAAGCCGTTACCGGAAGAAGCGGGCATGGCGAGAGAGGCCTGGCTGAATGCGGGGGGCATTATTCATGCGCCTGATATCGTCTGGCCCGAGGATGTCGACGTGATTGTTGACGGTCTGCTGGGGACGGGACTGATGCGCGCGCCTCGCGATGACGTCGCCGCGCTGATTACGCGCGCTAATGCGCACCCCGCCCCGGTGGTAGCGCTGGATATTCCCTCCGGCCTGATGGCGCAAACCGGCGTGACGCCGGGCGTGTCGATTGAGGCGGCGCGCACCGTGACCTTTATCGCCCTGAAGCCGGGTTTACTGACCGGTAAAGCGCGGGATGTCGTGGGCACGTTACACCACAACGCCCTGGGGCTGGAAAACTGGCTGGCCGGACAGGATACCCACATCACCCGCTTTGATGCCTCCCTGCTTGCACAGTGGCTGCCGCCGCGCCGTCCCACGTCCCATAAGGGCGACCATGGCCGACTGCTGATTATCGGCGGCGATCGCGGCACGGCAGGTGCGATTCGTATGACCGGAGAGGCCGCGTTGCGCAGCGGCGCCGGATTAATACGCGTGCTGACCCGCAGCGAAAACATCCCGCCCATTATTACCGCGCGGCCGGAGCTGATGGTCCACGAGCTTACCCCGCAGGCGATTGAAGAGGGTCTTGAGTGGGCGGACGTGGTGGTCATTGGTCCGGGCCTGGGTCAGCAGGAGTGGGGTAAACAGGCCCTGCAAAAGGCCGAGAATTTTCGTAAACCGATGCTCTGGGATGCCGACGCGCTTAACCTTCTGGCAATAAACCCGGATAAGCGTCACAATCGCATTCTGACGCCGCACCCCGGCGAAGCCGCACGGCTGCTTAACTGTAGCGTGGCAGAAATTGAAAGCGATCGCTTACTTTCAGCCCAACGTCTGGTAAAACGTTACGGAGGTGTTGCCGTTTTGAAAGGGGCGGGGACCGTTATCGCCAGCGATGGTGCGATGGGCATCGTTGATGCCGGTAATGCAGGCATGGCGAGCGGCGGCATGGGCGATGTGCTCTCTGGCATCATTGGCGCATTGCTTGGACAGAAACTTCCCCTTTATGATGCAGCCTGTGCCGGCTGCGTGGCCCACGGTGCGGCGGCTGACAGGCTGGCTGCTCGTTACGGAACGCGCGGAATGCTGGCCACCGATCTTTTTTGCACGCTGCGGCGTGTTGTTAACCCGGATGTGATTGACGTAGAAAATGACTAATCGAGCGATTCCTTTACCTGATGAACAAGCCACTTTAGATCTCGGCAAGCGCGTGGCGCAGGCCTGTCAGGGGGCGACCGTCATTTATCTGTATGGTGATTTAGGCGCGGGTAAAACAACCTTCAGCCGTGGCTTTTTGCAGGCGTTAGGCCATAACGGGAACGTAAAAAGCCCGACCTATACGCTGGTAGAACCGTACACGCTTGAAAATATCATGGTGTACCACTTTGATTTATATCGTCTTGCGGATCCTGAGGAGCTGGAATTTATGGGGATCCGCGATTACTTTGCCAACGACGCCATCTGCCTGGTGGAGTGGCCGCAACAAGGTGCGGGTGTGCTGCCTGACCCGGATGTCGAAATTCACTTAGATTACCAGGCACAAGGGCGTGAGGCGCGCATCAGTGCGGTTTCCTCATCAGGCTGTTCCTTACTGGCGCGTTTAGCCGGTTGAGCGTAGGGATAACGGGATGATTAATCGCGTTAAAGGTTGGGTGCTGGCTGCCACGGTCCTGCTGTGCGCGCAGGCCGGGGCGGCCAGCCTCTCGGATATTCAGGTGTCGAATGGCGATAGCCAGGCCCGTATTACGTTCAGCTTTATGGGCGATCCTGAATATGCTTTCTCACAAATCGACAGCCGCAGCGTGGCGCTCGATATTAAACAGACCGGAGTGATCCAGGGGCTGCCGCTCCAGTTCAGCGGCAACAATCTGGTGAAAAGCATCCGTTCGGGGACGCCGAAGGATGCGCAGTCTCTGCGTCTGGTGGTCGATCTCACCGAAAAGGGCAAGACGAAGGCGGTTAAGCAGCAAAACGGCGCCAATTATACGGTGGTCTTTACCATTAATGCTGATGTTCCGCCCCCGCCACCGCCTGCACCTGTTGTAGCAAAACGCGTGGAGGCGCCGGTTTATACCCCAAGGCCGTCTGAGCCAGCCCGTAATCCGTTTAAATCACAAAATGACCGACTTACCGCCGTGACCAGCAGCAACACGGTGACGCGTCCGGCGGTCAGCGCGCGGCGTACGCCGGTCAGTGGCGACAAAGTGATTATCGCCATCGACGCCGGACACGGCGGGCAAGATCCTGGCGCGATTGGCCCGGGCGGCACGCGGGAGAAAAACGTCACTATCGCCATTGCCCGTAAGCTGCGTGCGCTTCTGAATGACGATCCGATGTTTAAAGGGGTCATGACCCGCGACGGAGATTACTTTATTTCAGTGATGGGACGCTCGGATGTGGCGCGTAAGCAAAACGCCAACTTCCTGGTGTCGATTCACGCGGATGCTGCGCCGAACCGTAACGCCACCGGCGCGTCGGTATGGGTGCTGTCGAACCGTCGCGCCAACAGTGAAATGGCGAACTGGCTTGAAGAGCACGAGAAGCAGTCTGAACTGTTAGGCGGGGCAGGCGATGTGCTGGCAAACAGCCAGGCCGATCCGTATCTCAGCCAGGCGGTGCTGGATTTACAGTTCGGTCATTCTCAGCGCGTCGGGTATGATGTCGCCACTAACGTACTGAGTCAGCTGCAAAGCATTGGATCGCTGCATAAGCGTCGCCCTGAGCATGCAAGCCTCGGTGTCCTGCGTTCGCCGGATATTCCGTCGATTCTGGTAGAGACGGGCTTTATCAGTAACAACGGCGAAGAGCGCCTGTTGGGCAGCGACAGCTATCAGCAGCAAATTGCCGAAGCGATTTATAACGGTCTGCGTAAATACTTTGACGCGCATCCGCTTCAGTCTGCGCCGCAGGGCGGGGCCGCCCAGACGGCAAGCGCCGCGCTGCCGGGTGAGATGACCGCGACTAATTAAGGAGAGTTCATGCCGATTCAGGTTCTACCGCCGCAGCTCGCGAACCAAATCGCCGCCGGTGAGGTGGTGGAACGCCCTGCGTCGGTGGTGAAGGAACTGGTGGAAAACAGCCTCGATGCAGGGGCGACCCGCATTGATATTGATATCGAACGCGGGGGCGCAAAGCTTATCCGCATTCGTGATAACGGCTGTGGCATCAAAAAGGACGAGCTGGCGCTGGCGCTAGCGCGTCATGCCACCAGTAAAATTGCCTCACTTGACGATCTGGAAGCGATTATCAGCCTGGGTTTTCGCGGCGAAGCGCTGGCCAGTATCAGCTCCGTTTCCCGCTTAACGTTGACCTCCCGCACGGCCGACCAGCAGGAAGCCTGGCAGGCCTACGCCGAAGGGCGTGATATGGACGTCACGGTTAAACCTGCGGCGCACCCGGTAGGCACCACGCTTGAAGTGCTGGATCTCTTCTATAACACGCCCGCCCGGCGCAAGTTTATGCGAACCGAGAAGACCGAATTCGGACATATCGACGAGATCATCCGCCGCATCGCGCTGGCGCGCTTTGATGTCACCCTCAACCTCAGCCATAACGGTAAGGTGATGCGCCAGTACCGCGCAGTGGCGGAGGGTGGACAAAAGGAGCGTCGGTTGGGCGCCATCTGCGGCACACCGTTTCTGGAAAAAGCGCTGGCCATTGAGTGGCAGCATGGCGATCTGGCCCTGCGCGGCTGGGTTGCCGATCCGAACGCCAGCAGCGCCGCGTTCGCAGAAATCCAGTATTGCTACGTCAACGGCCGCATGATGCGCGACCGCCTGATTAACCACGCTATTCGACAGGCCTGCGAAGATAAGCTCGGCGCCGATCAACAACCCGCCTTTGTGCTTTATCTGGAGATCGACCCGCACCAGGTCGACGTTAACGTGCACCCCGCCAAGCACGAGGTGCGTTTCCACCAGTCGCGCCTGGTGCATGATTTCATCTACCAGGGCGTTGCCGCTGTATTGCAGCAGCAGGCAGAGCCAGAGTTGCCGCTGGCAAAAGAAGAACCCGCGCCGCGCCCACTGCCGGAAAACCGCGTGGCGGCCGGGCGTAACCATTTTGCCGAACCGGCGGTAGCGCGCGAGACGGCTGCTCCACGTTTATCCCCGGCGGGCAACGCGCCGCGACCAACCGGCGCCAACTATCCCAACGCTCAGCCGGGCTATCACAAACAGCAGGGGGCGCTGTACCGCAAACTGCTGGATACGCCGGCGGTGGAGCATAAAGAGCACATCACGGTTTCAACCCCTTCTCTGGATGGGCATAGCCAGAGTTTTGGTCGGGTATTGACCATTATTGCCCCCGACATGGCATTGCTTGAACGCGAAGGTAAACTCCTGTTGCTGGCGCTTTCCGTGGCGGAGCGCTGGCTCAAACAGGCGCAGTTAACTCCGGGGGTGAATGCCGCCTGCGCGCAGCCGCTGTTGATCCCCGTTCGCCTGAAAATATCCCCTGAAGAAACAGGGGTTTTGCGGCGCGTGCAGACGCAACTGGCCGAAATGGGGATTGAAATCGTACTGGACGCGCAGCATGTGACAATTCGCGCAGTGCCTTTACCCTTACGCCAACAAAATTTACAAAACTTGATTCCTGAACTGATAGGCTACCTGGCGCAGCAAACGACGTTTGATGCCGCCGATACCGCGCAGTGGATCGCCCGCCATCTGGCCAGCGAGCATGCACCGTGGAGTATGGCGCAGGCGATTACCGTTCTGGCGGAGGTGGAGCGCCTCTGTCCACAGCTGGTGAAAGCGCCTCCAGGTGGTTTGTTACAACCTGTTGATTTACAAACGGCGATGACCGCCCTGAAACATGACTGAAGTAAGTAAGGCGAGCCTGCCAAAGGCGATTTTTTTAATGGGGCCAACGGCCTCCGGCAAAACGGCGTTAGCCATTGAGTTACGTAAAGTTTTGCCAGTAGAGTTGATTAGCGTTGATTCAGCCCTCATTTACCGAGGGATGGACATCGGCACGGCGAAGCCCAACGCAGACGAACTGCGTGCGGCACCGCACCGTTTACTGGATATTCTCGACCCGGCACAGGCTTACTCCGCGGCAGATTTTCGCCGCGACGCCTTAGCCGAGATGGCCGAGATTACCGCCGCGGGACGCATACCGCTGTTAGTTGGCGGCACGATGCTCTACTTTAAGGCGCTGCTGGAGGGGTTATCGCCTCTGCCATCGGCCGATCCGGAAGTGAGAGCGAAGATTGAGCGGCAGGCGGCAGAGCAGGGGTGGGACGCTTTGCACAGGCAACTGGAAGAGATTGACCCGGTTGCCGCAGCGCGGATCCACCCAAACGATCCGCAAAGGCTTTCCCGGGCACTGGAAGTTTTTTTCATTTCGGGTAAAACTTTAACGGAACTGACGCAAACGTCAGGAGACGCTCTGCCGTATCAGGTGCATCAGTTCGCCATCGCCCCGGCGAGCCGTGAACTGCTCCATCAACGAATTGAGCAGCGTTTTCATCAGATGTTGGCTTCAGATTTTGAAGCAGAAGTGCGGGCGCTTTTTGCCCGTGGAGATTTGCATACGGACATGCCTTCCATTCGTTGTGTGGGATACCGCCAGATGTGGTCGTATCTTGAAGGTGAGATTTCATACGATGAAATGGTTTATCGAGGTGTTTGCGCCACGAGACAGTTAGCGAAGCGCCAGATCACCTGGTTACGCGGTTGGGAGGGTGTTCACTGGTTAGACAGTGAAAAACCACAACAGGCGTTAAACGAAGTGATTGAGGTTATTGGTGATATCGCTGACTGAATGTGTACAATTAAACCGTATCGTGCGCAATTTTTCAGAATCGCAAGGTTCTAAGTACAAAACAAGCATATAAGGAAAAGATAGAATGGCTAAGGGGCAATCTTTACAAGATCCGTTCCTGAACGCATTGCGTCGGGAGCGTGTTCCAGTTTCTATTTATTTGGTGAATGGTATTAAGCTGCAAGGTCAGATTGAGTCTTTCGATCAGTTCGTGATCCTGTTGAAAAACACGGTCAGCCAGATGGTCTATAAGCACGCGATTTCTACTGTTGTTCCGTCCCGTCCGGTATCTCATCACAGCAATAACGCTGGCGGCGGCACTGGCAGTAACTACCATCACGGCAGCAACGCGCAGGGTTCTTCAACACCAGCGCAGGACAGCGAAGAAACCGAATAAGGTTTTGGGCTGTTATCCACACGGGGAGCCAGGGATCCTGCGTTCCCCGCTGATCTTTTTAGAGAGGTTTACGCTTGTTTGACCGTTATGACGCCGGTGAGCAGGCGGTGCTGGTACACATCTATTTTTCGCAAGACAAAGATATGGAAGACCTCCAGGAGTTTGAATCTCTGGTCTCTTCCGCCGGTGTCGAAGCAATGCAGGTGATTACCGGTAGCCGTAAAGCGCCGCACCCGAAGTACTTTGTTGGTGAAGGTAAAGCAGTTGAAATTGCGGATGCCGTAAAAGCAACCGGCGCATCCGTTGTGCTGTTTGATCATGCGCTGTCTCCGGCTCAGGAACGTAACCTGGAAGCTCTCTGCGAATGCCGTGTAATCGATCGCACGGGGTTGATCTTAGATATTTTTGCTCAGCGTGCGCGTACCCACGAGGGTAAGTTGCAGGTTGAGCTGGCGCAGTTGCGCCATCTGGCGACGCGTCTGGTGCGTGGCTGGACACACCTTGAAAGACAAAAAGGCGGGATTGGTTTGCGCGGCCCGGGTGAAACCCAGCTCGAAACCGACCGCCGTTTGCTGCGTGGGCGTATAACCCAGATCCTTTCACGTCTGGAACGTGTAGAGAAACAGCGCGAACAGGGGCGTCGGGCGCGAACGAAAGCCGATATCCCAACGGTGTCGCTGGTGGGTTATACCAACGCCGGTAAATCCACCCTGTTTAACCAGATAACCGAGGCCCAGGTGTATGCCGCAGACCAGCTGTTTGCGACCCTGGACCCAACCCTGCGCCGTATTGACGTCGCAGACGTGGGTGAAACGGTGCTGGCGGATACCGTAGGGTTTATCCGCCATCTGCCGCACGATCTGGTCGCGGCGTTTAAAGCGACGTTGCAGGAGACGCGTCAGGCGACCCTGCTGCTGCATGTGATTGATGCGGCTGACGTACGCGTGCAGGAGAACATCGACGCGGTGAACGTGGTGCTCGAAGAGATCGACGCCCACGAAATTCCCACCCTGTTGGTGATGAACAAGATCGATATGCTGGACGATTTCGAACCGCGTATCGACCGAGACGAAGAGAACAAACCGATTCGGGTCTGGCTGTCTGCTCAGGCCGGGATTGGTGTGCCACTGCTTTTCCAGGCTTTGACAGAACGTCTTTCCGGTGAGGTAGCTCAGCACACGCTGCGACTGCCGCCACAGGAAGGCAGGCTGCGCAGCCGGTTTTATCAGCTTCAGGCGATAGAAAAAGAGTGGATGGAGGATGACGGCAGCGTGGGGATGCAGGTGCGTATGCCGATCGTTGACTGGCGTCGCCTCTGTAAACAAGAACCTGCGCTGGCGGACTATATCGTCTGATCAGAAAGGGGAAGCCTGAAAAATTCGCCCTTGCATAACAAATATGGAGCATATACATGGCGTGGAATCAGCCCGGTAATAACGGACAAGACCGCGACCCGTGGGGAAGCAGCAATAATCAAGGCGGCAACTCTGGGGGAAATGGCAACAAAGGTGGTCGCGAGCAGGGGCCGCCGGATCTGGATGATATCTTCCGCAAACTGAGCAAAAAGCTTGGTGGCCTTGGCGGAGGAAAAGGTTCTGGCTCGGGTGGCAATTCCACTCAGAGTCCGCGCCCGCCAATGGGTGGCCGCGTGGTGGGCATTGTCGCCGCTGCGGTGGTAATCATCTGGGCAGCCAGCGGGTTCTACACCATTAAAGAAGCAGAACGCGGCGTGGTCACCCGTTTCGGTAAGTTCAGCCATCTGGTTGAACCGGGCCTGAACTGGAAGCCGACCTTCATTGATGACGTGACCGCGGTTAACGTGGAGTCCGTCCGTGAACTGGCCGCCTCTGGCGTGATGTTGACCTCTGACGAGAACGTGGTGCGCGTTGAGATGAACGTACAGTACCGCGTGACCGATCCGGAACGTTATCTGTTTAGCGTGACCAGCGCCGATGACAGCCTGCGTCAGGCGACCGACAGTGCCCTGCGTGGCGTGATCGGCAAATACACCATGGACCGTATCCTGACCGAAGGTCGTACCGTTATTCGTAGCGATACCCAGCGTGAGCTGGAAGAGACCATTCGTCCGTACAACATGGGTATCACCCTGCTGGACGTCAACTTCCAGGCTGCACGTCCGCCGGAAGAGGTGAAAGCCGCGTTTGACGATGCGATTGCCGCGCGTGAAAACGAACAGCAGTACATCCGTGAAGCGGAAGCGTACACCAACGAAGTTCAGCCGCGTGCAAACGGTCAGGCGCAGCGTATTCTGGAAGAAGCGCGTGCGTATAAGACCCAGACCATCCTGGAAGCACAGGGTGAAGTGGCTCGCTTTGCGAAGATCCTGCCGGAATATAAAGCCGCGCCGGAAATTACCCGTGAGCGTCTCTATATCGAGACCATGGAAAAAGTGCTGAGCCATACGCGTAAAGTGCTGGTTAACGACAACAAAGGCGGAAACCTGATGGTCCTGCCGCTGGATCAGATGCTGAAAGGCGGTTCTGCACCGGCAGCAAAAGACAACAGCGGTGCGAACAACCTGCTGCGTCTGCCACCGGCCTCGTCTGGCAGCGCCAGCGCGAACACAACGCCTTCTTCGAACGATGGTGACATTATGGACCAACGCCGTGCTAACGCGCAGCGTAACGACTACCAGCGTCAGGGGGAATAAGGATGCGTAAGTCAGTTATTGCGATCATCATCATCGTACTGGTCGTGCTCTACACCTCCATCTTTGTGGTGAAAGAGGGCGAGCGTGGGATCAAGTTCCAGTTCAGCAGCGTCGTGCGTGACGGCGACAAGCGTCCGGTGATTTATGAGCCGGGTCTGCACTTCAAGATCCCGTTCATTCAGTCAGTGAAAACGCTCGATGCGCGTATCCAGACCATGGATAACCAGGCCGATCGTTTCGTGACTAAAGAGAAGAAAGACCTGATCGTTGATTCCTATATCAAATGGCGCATCAGCGATTTCAGCCGCTACTTCCTGGCAACCGGGGGTGGCGACGTTTCTCAGGCAGAAGTGCTGCTGAAACGTAAGTTCTCTGACCGTCTGCGTTCTGAAATTGGTCGTCTGGATGTGAAAGACATTGTGACCGACTCCCGTGGTCGTCTGACGCTGGAAGTGCGTGATGCGCTGAACTCCGGCTCTGCGGGCACCGAGGATGAAGTTGAAACCCCGGCGGCAGACGATGCGATTGCCAAAGCGGCTGAACGTGTTCAGGCTGAAACCAACGGTAAAGTGCCGGTGATCAACCCGAACAGTATGGCGGCGCTGGGCATCGAAGTGGTTGATGTGCGCATCAAGCAGATCAACCTGCCAGCGGAAGTGTCCGAGGCGATCTACAACCGTATGCGCGCCGAGCGTGAAGCGGTAGCCCGTCGTCACCGTTCACAGGGTCAGGAAGAAGCGGAAAAACTGCGCGCGGCAGCGGACTATGAAGTCACCAAGACGCTGGCGGAATCTGAGCGCCAGGGTCGTATCCTGCGCGGTGAAGGTGATGCCGAAGCGGCGAAACTGTTTGCTGATGCATTCAGCCAGGATCCAGACTTCTACGCCTTCATCCGTAGCCTTCGCGCTTACGAGAATAGCTTCAAGAGCAACCAGGATGTGATGGTGCTCAGCCCGGACAGCGATTTCTTCCGTTATATGAAGACGCCGACCAACGCAACGCGATAAACTCAGGCTCGTTTGAGTATTCAAACCACCGCTCTTCACGGAGCGGTGGTTTTCTTTTATAAGGAACCAAAATGAATTCCACGATCTGGCTCGCACTGGCCCTGGTTTTGGTGCTGGAAGGCCTCGGCCCGATGCTTTATCCGCGCGCATGGCGCCGGATGATCGCGACAATGAGCCAACTCCCGGACAATATTTTGCGTCGTTTTGGCGGTGGTCTTGTGGTTGCCGGTATCGTTATCTACTACATGTTGAGGAAAACGATTGGCTGATCAAAAACTAACCGCAATTGGCATATTTTAGGGTCAAAAAGTGCTGTATATCTGAAAAAGCGATGGTAGAATCCATTTTTAAGCAAACGGTGATTTTGAAAAAAATGGGTAACAACGTCGTCGTACTGGGCACCCAATGGGGTGACGAAGGTAAAGGGAAGATTGTTGATCTTCTGACTGAACGGGCTAAATATGTTGTACGCTACCAGGGCGGTCACAACGCAGGCCATACTCTCGTAATCAACGGTGAAAAAACCGTCCTCCATCTTATTCCATCAGGCATTCTTCGCGAAAACGTCACCAGCATCATCGGTAACGGCGTTGTGCTGTCTCCAGCAGCGCTGATGAAAGAGATGAAAGGTCTGGAAGACCGTGGTATCCCTGTTCGTGAGCGTCTGCTGCTCTCCGAAGCCTGCCCGCTGATCCTGGATTATCATGTGGCGCTGGACGTGGCGCGTGAAAAAGCGCGTGGCGCGAAAGCGATCGGCACCACCGGTCGTGGTATCGGCCCGGCTTACGAAGATAAAGTGGCTCGTCGCGGTCTGCGCGTGGGTGACCTCTTCGACAAAGCGACCTTCGCTGAAAAACTGAAAGAAGTGATGGAATATCACAACTTCCAGCTGGTGAACTTCTACAAAGCCGAAGCCGTTGACTACCAGAAAGTGCTGGATGACGTCATGGCGATTGCTGATATTCTGACCGGTATGGTTGTTGATGTGTCCGATCTGCTGGACCAGGCGCGCAAGCGTGGCGATTTCGTCATGTTTGAAGGTGCGCAGGGTACGCTGCTGGACATCGACCACGGTACCTATCCGTACGTAACGTCCTCTAACACCACCGCGGGTGGCGTGGCAACCGGCTCCGGTCTGGGCCCGCGTTATGTCGATTACGTTCTGGGCATCATCAAAGCGTACTCCACTCGCGTGGGTGCAGGTCCATTCCCGACCGAACTGTTTGATGAGACCGGCGAGTTCCTCTGCAAGCAGGGTAACGAGTTTGGCGCGACCACCGGTCGTCGTCGTCGTACCGGCTGGCTGGACGCCGTTGCCGTACGTCGCGCAGTGCAGATCAACTCCCTGTCTGGCTTCTGCCTGACCAAGCTGGACGTACTGGACGGCCTGAAAGAAGTAAAAATCTGCGTAGGCTACCGTATGCCTGATGGCCGCGAAGTGACCACCACTCCGCTGGCTGCTGACGACTGGGAAGGCATTGAGCCAATTTACGAAACCATGCCGGGCTGGTCTGAGACTACCTTTGGTGTGAAAGAGCGTAGTGGCCTGCCAAAAGCCGCGCTGGACTACATCAAGCGCATTGAAGAACTGACCGAAGTGCCGATCGATATTATTTCTACCGGCCCGGATCGTACTGAAACGATGATCCTGCGCGACCCGTTCGACGCATAATCTTCGTGACTGCTGGCCTGCGGGGAAACCCGTAGGCCGGATAAGCGCAGCGCCATCCGGCGACCGCTCCTGGATCTCCGCTTTTTCGCCCCGTCTGTCAAATAAATTAGCCGCTAACTATCTGGCTGGTTTATCATCATTAATGAATATCTCTGCGGTTTGACCGCGTTTTCCCTTTTTCCTGAGGTTGATGTGCAGTTAACAAGTTTCACCGATTACGGCTTACGCGCGCTGATTTACATGGCGTCGTTACCCGATGGGAAGATGACCAGCATCTCTGAAGTCACAGAGGTGTACGGTGTGTCCCGTAATCATATGGTCAAAATAATCAATCAACTTAGTCGTGCCGGATACGTTGCTGCCGTCCGCGGGAAGAATGGAGGGATCCGTCTCGGTAAACCGGCGCAGAGTATCCGTATTGGCGATGTGGTACGTGAACTGGAGCCGCTCTCTCTGGTGAACTGTAGCAGCGCGTTCTGCCACATTACGCCCGCTTGCCGCCTGAAACAGGCGCTTTCAAAGGCCGTGCAAAGTTTTCTCAAGGAACTGGATAACTACACGCTGGCCGATTTGGTTGAAGAGAATCAACCGCTTTATAAATTATTGCTGGTGGAATGAAGAAAATTTCCACCGGAGCTGACAACGGAGGAACCGACATGTCACAAGATCCTTTCCAGGAACGCGAAGCCGAAAAATACGCGAATCCTATCCCCAGCCGCGAGTTCATCATTGAACACTTAACAAAACGCGAAAAACCCGCCAATCGTGAAGAACTTGCCGTTGAACTGAACATAGAAGGTGAAGAGCAAATTGAAGCCCTTCGCCGCCGCCTGCGCGCCATGGAACGTGACGGGCAACTTGTCTTTACTCGTCGCCAGTGCTACGCGCTGCCAGAGCGCCTCGACCTGCTGAAAGGCACCGTTATTGGTCATCGTGATGGTTTTGGTTTCCTGCGCGTGGAAGGCCGTAAAGACGACCTGTACCTCTCATCCGAACAGATGAAGATGTGTATTCACGGCGACCAGATCCTGGCGCAGCCGCTGGGTGCAGACCGTAAAGGCCGCCGCGAAGCGCGCGTGGTCCGCGTGCTGGTGCCGAAAACCAGCCAGATCGTTGGCCGTTACTTTACCGATGCGGGCGTAGGCTTTGTGGTGCCGGATGACAGCCGTCTGAGCTTCGACATTCTCATCCCGCCTGAAGAGGTGATGGGCGCACGCATGGGCTTTGTGGTGGTGGTGGAACTCACCCAGCGCCCAACTCGTCGCACCAAAGCGGTGGGTAAAATCGTCGAAGTGCTGGGCGATAACATGGGCACCGGCATGGCCGTCGATATGGCGCTGCGTACCCATGAAATTCCGTATGTCTGGCCGAAAGCGGTTGAAGATCAGATTGAAAACCTGCGTGAAGAAGTGCCGGAAGAGTCCAAAGCAGGCCGCGTGGATCTGCGCGATCTGCCGCTGGTCACCATTGATGGTGAAGACGCCCGTGACTTCGATGATGCCGTATATTGCGAGAAAAAACGCGGTGGCGGCTGGCGTCTGTGGGTGGCTATTGCAGACGTGAGCTATTACGTGCGTCCGCACACGCCGCTGGATAACGAAGCGCGCAGCCGCGGTACGTCGGTCTACTTCCCGTCGCAGGTTGTACCGATGCTGCCAGAAGTGCTCTCCAACGGCCTGTGTTCCCTCAACCCGCAGGTGGACCGCCTGTGTATGGTCTGCGAAATGACCATCTCCAGCAAGGGACGTCTGACGGGCTATAAGTTCTACGAAGCGGTGATGAGTTCTCATGCGCGCCTGACCTATACCAAGGTCTGGCATATGTTGCAGGGCGATCAGGATCTTCGCGAACAGTACGCGCCGCTGGTCAAACACATCGAAGAGCTGCACAACCTCTACAAAACGCTGGATCAGGCGCGCGAAGAGCGCGGTGGGATCTCGTTTGAGAGTGAAGAGGCGAAGTTTATCTTTAACGCTGAGCGTCGTATCGAGCGTATCGAACAGACTCAGCGTAACGATGCGCACAAGCTGATTGAAGAGTGTATGATCCTGGCGAACATCTCGGCGGCACGTTTCGTTGAGAAAGCCAAAGAGCCTGCGCTGTTCCGTATTCACGACAAGCCAACCACGGAGGCCGTAACCTCGTTCCGCTCCGTGCTGGCTGAACTCGGTCTGGAGCTGCCTGGCGGTAATAAGCCTGAGCCACGCGATTACGCCGAGCTGCTGGAATCCATCAGCGATCGTCCTGACGCGGAAATGCTGCAAACCATGCTGCTGCGCTCCATGAAGCAGGCGATTTACGATCCTGAAAACCGGGGCCACTTTGGTCTGGCGTTACAGTCGTACGCGCACTTTACCTCGCCGATCCGCCGTTATCCGGATCTGTCCCTGCACCGTGCGATCAAGTATCTGCTGGCGCACGAGCAGGGTCATAAAGGCAACACGACCGAAACCGGAGGGTATCACTACTCCATGGAAGAGATGCTGCAACTGGGCCAGCATTGTTCCATGACCGAGCGTCGTGCGGATGAAGCGACGCGCGACGTGGCGGACTGGCTGAAGTGTGACTTTATGCTGGATCAGGTGGGTAACGTCTTTAAAGGCGTGATTGCCAGCGTCACCGGCTTTGGCTTCTTCGTGCGTCTGGATGAGCTGTTTATCGACGGTCTGGTGCACGTTTCCAGCCTCGATAACGATTACTACCGCTTCGACCAGGTCGGACAACGTCTGATCGGCGAATCCGGCGGCCAGACCTACCGTCTGGGCGATCGGGTGGAAGTGAAGGTTGAAGCCGTGAATATGGACGACCGTAAAATCGACTTCAGCCTCATCTCCAGCGAGCGTGCTCCGCGTAACGTCGGCAAAACCGAGCGTGAGAAAGCGAAAAAAGGCGGTAACGGTAAAGCGGGCGGTAAGCGACGTCAGGCAGGTAAAAGAGTAAACTTTGAGCCAGACAGTGCTTTCCGTGGCGAGAAGAAACAGAAGCCCAAGGCGGCGAAAAAAGACGCTCGTAAAGCGAAAAAACCGTCGACCAAGACCCAAAAAATAGCGGCCGCGACCAAAGCGAAGCGCGCGGCGAAGAAACAGCAGGCGGAGTAATTTCCCCTCACCCTGACCCTCTCCCCAACGGGAGAGGGAAAATATTTATTACGAGAACCATCAATGAGTGAAATGATTTACGGCATCCACGCGGTGCAGGCCCTGCTGGAGCGCGCGCCGGAGCGTTTTCAGGAAGTTTTTATTCTGAAAGGGCGTGAAGATAAACGTCTGATGCCGCTGATCCACGCGCTGGAAGCGCAGGGCGTAGTGATCCAGCTGGCGAACCGCCAGTATCTGGATGAAAAAAGCGAAGGTGCTGTACACCAGGGTATTATCGCGCGCGTGAAGCCAGGCCGTCAGTATCAGGAGAACGATCTGCCGGATCTGATCGCCGGGCTGGAGAACCCGTTCTTCCTGATCCTCGATGGCGTAACCGACCCACATAACCTGGGCGCGTGCCTGCGTAGCGCCGATGCAGCAGGCGTGCATGCGGTGATTGTGCCAAAAGATCGCTCCGCGCAGCTTAACGCTACCGCTAAAAAAGTCGCCTGCGGCGCGGCGGAAAACGTCCCGTTAATCCGCGTGACTAACCTGGCGCGCACCATGCGTCTGTTGCAGGAAGAAAATATCTGGATCGTAGGAACAGCCGGTGAAGCGGATCACACCCTGTACCAGAGCAAAATGCCCGGCCGTATGGCGCTGGTGATGGGAGCGGAAGGCGAAGGTATGCGTCGTCTGACGCGCGAGCACTGCGATGAGCTGATCAGCATCCCAATGGCGGGCAGCGTATCGTCCCTGAACGTTTCCGTTGCGACGGGTATCTGCCTGTTTGAAGCGGTGCGTCAGCGCGGGTAGCCTGTTGTGCCGGGTGGCGGCTTCGCCTTACCCGGCCTACAAAAGCATGGTACCGTAGGCCCGGTAAGCGTAGCGCCACCGGGCAACAATCTCACTCCTCTAACGACCGTAAATGGTCATCCTTTCTCAGCGTCATCAGCGCGAAAATACTCACCACCGCCGTTGCCATCACGTAGTACGCCGGAATATCCAGATTGCCCGTCTCTTTAATCAGCCCGGTAATGATCAGCCCCGCACAGCCCGAGAAGATCGCATTCGACAGAGAATAGGCCAGCCCCAGCCCGGTATAACGCACGCGCGTCGGGAACATCTCAGACAGCATTGCCGGCCCCGGCCCTGCCAGCATCCCAACCAGACCCCCCGCAATCAGCACCACAATCGCTTTGACTGCCAGCGTACTGGATTCCGCCTGCAAAATTTTCAGCAGCGGCAGGGCGAGGATCAGCAGGAGCACGGTGGCGATAATCATCACCGTGCGCCGCCCGATCCTGTCGCTCAGCATGCCCGACGGAATGATCGTGAGCGCAAACCCAATGTTAGAAATCACCGCAATCAGTAACGCCTGGTTAAAACCGGTGTGCAGCGCTGATTGCAGATAGGTCGGCATAATCACCAGATAGGTATAACCCGCCGCAGACCAGACCATCACGCGGCCAATGCCCATCAGGATGGTTTTGAACGTGGCGGCGGTGCTGGCCTGAGTAACAACCGGTTTTTCCCGTTGCTGCACAAAGCTCGGCGTCTCTTCCATGCTCACCCGCAGCCATAGCGCGACCGCACCCATCGGCAACGCCAGGAAGAACGGAATGCGCCAGCCCCAGTCGTGCAAGGCTTCAGGGGAGAGCAGGGCAGAGAGCAACGCGACAATGCCTGCGCCCGCTAACAGCCCGAGCGCCACGGTAAAGGACTGCCATGCCCCGTAAAGACCGCGCTGGCCGCGCGGGGCGAACTCCGTCATCAATGAGACCGCACCGCCATACTCACCGCCCGCGAACAGTCCTTGCAGAATACGCAGGAGCGTAACGATCAGCGGCGCGGCAATCCCGATACTGGCGTAGACCGGCACAATACCGATGGCAGCGGTGGCGAGCGTCATCAATACCAGCACTATAATCAGCGTCGGTTTGCGGCCAATCCTGTCGCCAATGCGGCCAAAGACCACCGCACCCAGCGGACGGAAGAAGAAAGCGATGGCGAACGAGGCCCAGGTGAGGATCAGGCTGGTGAGCTCCGCTTCCCCCTCAAGCTGGAAGAAGTTTCTGGCAATCACCGTTGCCAGAAAACCGTAGACCGCAAATTCATACCACTCGATGAAATTACCGATGGAGCCTGCAATTAATGCACGCTTGTGCGCATCCTGTTGCATAACGATCCTCACAAAAACGGGGTAAGAATAAATTATTCAGCATTAGTGAAGTAATGAAATAGTTTATTCTTATGTTCTGTGAGCTATTTCACGAATGATATCAACACGATCGTCATCGTGTGACCCCCCTCCCATGCAGCGTGCATGCCCTCTGTCCATACTTACCTTTATTGCCAATGAAAGGAGGGAGACAGCATGCACTGGCAGACACATACCGTTTTTAATCAACCTGCACCGCTATCGAACAGCAACCTTTTTCTCTCTGATTGCGCCCTGCGCGATGCGGTAGCGCGCGAAGGGGCTGAGTGGGATGTGGATCTTCTTGCCAGCATCGGACAGCAGTTGGGTACGGCGGAGTCACTGGAGCTGGGCAGGCTGGCGAACGTTAATCCGCCGGAGCTGCTGCGTTATGACGCCACGGGAGCGAGGCTGGATGACGTCCGCTTTCATCCGGCATGGCATCTTCTGATGCAGGGGCTTTGCGCCAACCGGGTGCACAACCTGGCGTGGGAGGAGGAGGCGCGGAAAGGATCGTTCGTCGCCCGGGCCGCGCGTTTTGTGCTTCATGCACAGGTGGAGGCGGGAACGCTATGCCCGGTGACCATGACCTTCGCCGCCACGCCGCTGTTGCTACAGTCGCTGCCCAAACCGTTTCACGACTGGTTAACGCCGCTGATGAGCGATCGCTACGATCCCCATCTCGCACCGGGGGCGCAAAAGCGCGGCCTGCTGATCGGCATGGGGATGACGGAAAAGCAGGGCGGTTCGGACGTACTCAGTAATACCACCAAAGCAGAGAAATTCAGTGATGGCAGTTACCGGCTGGTGGGGCACAAATGGTTTTTCTCCGTGCCGCAGAGCGATGCGCATCTGGTGCTGGCGCAGGCGAAGGGCGGGCTTTCCTGCTTTTTTGTTCCGCGTTTTTTACCCGACGGGCAACGTAATGCCGTGCGCCTTGAGCGTCTGAAGGACAAGCTCGGTAACCGTTCAAATGCCAGCAGTGAGGCTGAGTTCCTTGATGCTTACGGCTGGCTGCTGGGCGAAGAGGGTGAAGGTGTCCGGCAAATTCTGAAGATGGGCGGGCTGACGCGCTTTGACTGTGCGCTTGGCAGCCACGGATTGATGCGCCGTGCGCTCTCGGTGGCGCTTTATCATGCCCATCAGCGGCAGACCTTCGGCAAAAATCTGATCGACCAGCCGTTAATGCGCGACGTGCTAAGCCGTATGGCGCTGGTGCTGGAGGGACACACGGCACTGCTGTTCCGACTCGCCCGGGCGTGGGACAACCGCACCGACCCGCAGGAGGCCGCATGGGCGCGGCTTTTCACTCCGGCGGCAAAATACAGCGTCTGCAAAGCGGGCATACCGTTTGTGGCAGAGGCAATGGAGGTGCTGGGCGGTGCAGGCTATTGCGAAGAGAGTGAACTTCCGCGGTTGTACCGTGAAATGCCCGTCAACAGCATCTGGGAAGGCTCTGGCAATATTATGTGCCTGGATGTACTGCGCGTGCTGGCGAAGCAGTCGGGCATTCTCGACCTGCTCGCCGATGATTTCGTGCAGGTCAAAGGTCAGGACAGGCACTTCGATCGCAGCTGGCGGCAGCTACAGCAGAAGCTGCGTAAACCGCAGGAAGCGCAGGGCAGGGAGATCGCGCGGCAGCTCTTTTTACTCGGGGCCGGAAGCCAGATGCTGCGGCACGCATCGCCGCCCGTGGCGCAGGCGTGGTGCCGCATGATGCTGGATACCCGAGGCGGCACGCTGATGAGCGAACAGGTGCAAACCGACCTGCTGCTGCGCGCCACGGGCCGGGTCGGTTAAGCCTTCAGCTGGAACAGGCTCACCAGCCGGGTGAGATGTGAACCCTTCTCGCGCAGCGTCTGTGCCGTCTGCTCGCTGCGCGAGATGCGATCGGCATTGATGTGCGATGCCTCACCGATGTGCGTCATCGCCAGATTCACCTGACCAATCCCCGCAGACTGCTCGCGGGAGGCGTGGTTGATCTCGGTGACAAGCTGGCTGATGTTATCGATATGAACAATGATGGCATCCATCGCCAGACGCGTCTGCTCAGACAGCGCATGGCCTTCGCTCACCTTGTTCAGCGTGTCGCCAATCAGCTGTTCAATCTCTTTTACCGCGTTGGCGCTGCGTGCGGCCAGGGCGCGTACCTCTTGCGCCACCACTGCGAAACCTTTCCCGTGCTCGCCCGCCCGCGCCGCTTCAACCGCCGCATTGAGCGCCAGGATATTGGTCTGGAAAGCGATGGACTCAATCACGCGGGTGATGTCTTCAATGCGTTTCGATGCATCACGAATATCATCCATGGTGGAGACTGCGTGGGTCACCGTTTCTCCACCCTGATGCACCGCGCGCGAGGTTTCACCTACCAGCTGCTGAGTTTGCTCCATGTTGGCGGCATTTTGCTGCACGGTGGCGGCTAATTGCTCCATGCTGGCGGAGGTCTCCTCAACGCTGCTGGCCTGTTTGTTGATCTGTTCAGAAATCTCACCGGTATCTGAAGCCAGCGCGTTAGTCCCCAGATGGATTTCGCTTGCGGCCTCGCGGACCTGCAACACAATTTTTTGCAGGCCGCCCCCGATCCCGTTGATGGCATCAATCAGCTGGCCGACCTCATCCTGGCGGGTTACCGGCAGGCTGGCGCGCAGATCGCCTGCGGCATACTGCCGGGCAAGCGCGATCACTGCGCGCAGTGGGCGGGTTAGCATCCGGCGAATGAGGATAACGAACAGGCCCGCGAAGAGCACGGATAGCACCACGCCCGCGATCAGGAAGCGATCGCGCAGCGTGGTGACGCTTGAAAGCAGTACGGCTTTATCCACTTCACCCACGATGGTCCAGTTCCAGCCCGGCAGCGGCGTGTAGGCAACTTTGAGCGTACGGCCATCTGCGCTCACGCGCTCCAGCGTGCCGGCTTTCTCACTCAGAAGCTGCTGCTGTGTCGCCGTGTCCCAGTTGGGCAGTTTGCCCTCATCGCTGGCATGGAACAGATACTGTCCGCGCGTTTTGCCGCTGCTGCGATCCAGTACAAAGAAGTGGCCGCTCTCGCCCAGACGACGGTTAAGGATTTTCTCGCGCATGACGTTCCACGAATGGGTGATGTCCACACCGACAAAGATAATCCCGATAACCTGGCCTTCCGCATTTTTAACAGGCTGGTACTGCGTGATATAGCGCTTGCCGAACAGCAGCGCGAGGCCACGATAGACCTTCCCTTTGGTGACAGCCGCAAATGCCGGGCTGGTGGTATCAAGAACGGTTCCGATGGCGCGGTCGCCATTCTCTTTGCGCAGCGACGTGGCCACGCGGATAAAATCGTTACCGCTGCGGACAAACAGCGTCGAGATGGCGCCCGTTCGGCTCAGGAAGTCATCAGAAAGCGTATTGTTTTCATGCAACTCCGTTTCGCCGCCTTTCAGCAGAGGAACGGTAAGCCCGTTTATGGTCCGGCTCTGGCTGCTGTCGCTGTTCAGCGGCTGTGGCAAAAAGGTGGTGAACAGACGGGTATAGCTTTCAACCTCTTCGCTCAGGCTGGTGTTGAACATCTCTACCATATCCACCATGCCGGTGGACTGGTTATGCAGGTCTTCAACCGCAAGATCTTCAAGCTGCTGGCTGGCGTTGTGGCTCAACAGAAAAGTGAACAGCAAAAAAAGCGTGGCGACACTTGCACCTGTTAGCAGCGATAGCTTCGTGCCCAGACCTGCCCGGCGGAAAAAGGTGATCATAAATTGCTCATTATTGAAAAGTGATGGCTGTTCAACGGCAGAGCGAAGAGAACGTTTATCTGTTTAATGTAACTGAATGTTACATGTTTGTTTTTATTAAGTTTCGGGAGAGGTAAAAAATTTGCAAAAGTGAAAAGCCACTAAAATTAAGTGGCTTTTATCGGAAGGGATTATGCATAAAGAATGGCCTGCACGCGCCAGTGATTAACATGGTTATCTTCCTGCATCTGGACGATGCGATACCAGGATGCGCCCTGTTCATCGGCCTTCAGGGCGACGACACGTTCAACGTCTTGCGGACTTCCCGTGATATTATTGACGGAGATCTGACCAATCTCGTTCAGGCCAGTGACGCAATCCGCGCTGGCAAATTCGGCCGACTGCGCCGTGGTGCTCAGCAGGCCCGCTGAAAGCAATAGCGTCGTTAAAGCAAGGGTTCGTTTCATCGTCAGCTCCTTTTCACGTGTCTCCGGTATCCGCCGGGCAATCCTTCGCGAATAAACTCATTTCCATTGTTGCTGGCATGGAGTTTATTGTGGACAGGAAAATGTCTACGGACGCAAAGCAGTGTAAAAGTCGTTCAAATGATGATGCTTACTTACGGTACAAAATTCCCTGGGCGTACCACTGTCCCGTAATAATGGTTTCATCAATCATCGTGATGACGTAATAATCTGCTTTTGCGGCAACTGCCTGTGCTTCAATTGCGTCTTCTGCATCATCCGGGGAACCACGAACCATCGCGGATACGGTACCCAGGCGTTGTAATCCTTCCGTCTGATTACGACGAATTTCCTGAGGATGATCGGTAACCGGCGGCGCCGGTTCTGGCGTACCCTGCAATATGGAACATCCGCTGAGCAGTGAGACCAGCAATAAAGCCGTAAGCCTGCGCATAAACCTGTCTCTTTTCCTGATAGCCATAGTGTAGTTGTCTGCGAATTTAGTTTTGGGGGAATGTTCCCGAAGTGTTATCTGGGACGTAGATTTCGAATGAAAATATCGTGAAACCGTAATCCAGCTCTCAACATTATGAATCATTCATCAGCACAGGATCGACAATGATTGAAATTGAAACTCGCCAGCTGAGTGGGCATGAAATCATCCATGCTTTTTCGGCTGGTAAAGGTGAACAGCCGCTGCCGACGGTAGTTTTCTATCATGGCTTTCTCTCCTCGAAGCTGGTCTACAGCTATTTTGCCGTCGCGCTGGCGCAGGCCGGTTTCCGGGTGGTCATGCCTGATGCGCCGAATCATGGGGCACGCTTTACGGGCGATGAGCAGGCGCGGCTGGGGCTGTTCTGGCAAACGCTGCACGGCAATCTGACCGAGTTCGCCGGGCTGCGTGACGCGCTCTTGCAGGCCGGGCTGGTGGAGGGGAAACGGCTGGCGGTCGCAGGCGCATCAATGGGCGGAATGACGGCGCTGGGGATCATGGCCAGGCATCCGGAGGTGACGTCCGTGGCTTGCCTGATGGGATCGGGCTACTTTACGTCACTGGCAAAGACGCTGTTCCCGCCGCAGGCCCCTCAGGAGATTGAGGCCCTGTTGTCTGAATGGGACGTCAGCCATGCGCTTTCGCAGCTGGCCGATCGTCCGCTGCTTCTGTGGCATGGGGACGCCGATGACGTCGTACCGCCCGGTGAAACGTTCCGCCTGCAACAGGCGCTACAGCGTGAAGGGCTGGACAGCAATCTGACCTGCCTGTGGGGAGCAGGTGTCCGGCACCGTATTACCCCGGCCGCGCTGGAGTCAACCGTGGAATTCTTCCGTCAGCACCTTTAAACGCGCAGCACTGTGACACCCTGATCCTCCAGCTTGCTGAGGATCTCGGGGTTGGCGTTTTTGCCGGTGATCACCATGCTGATTTGCTCGGCGCGGCTGAAAAGCATGCCGGCGCGTTCACCGACCTTGCTGCTGTCGACCAGCACCACCAGTTTGCCCACTACGTTAAGCATGTTCTGCTCTGCCATTGCGGTGAGCATATCGGTTTTATACAGGCCATCCGCCGTCAGACCTTTGCCGCTGGTAAACATCCAGTGCCCGGCGTAGAGGCTGTTTTCACTGTCCTGCGGGCTAAGGGTGATGGACTGGCTCTTGTTATACTGGCCGCCCATGATCACCACGCTTTCATGTTCCTGGTCAATGAGATAGTTGGCCAGCGGCAAATAGTTGGTGATGATCTGCACCGGCTTGCCGCACACCTCACGGCCCAGCAGAAACGCCGTCGAACCGCAGTTGATCACCACGCTTTCTCCAGGATTTACCAGCTGTGATGCCGCTCTGGCAATCCGCACCTTTTCATCGTGATTCTGCGCCTGGTGGATGTTCATCGGCGTCCAGCGTGGACGCTGCTGGCTGATGGCCTCTGCACCGTTGCGGACTTTTTTCAGCTTGCCGCTCTCATCCAGCTTGTTAATGTCCCGCCGCGCGGTAGCGGGGGAGATCCCTAAACGTTCGATCACTTTCTCGACGGTGATAAACCCTGTTTGCGCCAGGAGTTCCAGTAAAATTTGATGCCGTTGCGCTTCCGTCATGAGCTATTCCGATAAGAATTGATTTGAAAAGATGATATTTGAAATAGCGTGAAATTACTAAGATAAATATGACATCGCCAGACGCAAGGTCTGGCGATTGGGCCTCAGAATCAGAGGAAGGATTTGAACGGCAGATCGGGTTCAATCGTAAAGCAATCATCGAAACCACGCGGGTAGTGGTACTCAAGATTGTCTTTATCCAGCGGCCAGGTGAACTTGCCGCCAACCTGCCAGATGAACGGCTTGAAGCCATACTTGAGGCGGTCTTTTTTCATCTCCCACAGGACGCGGATCTCTTGCGGATCGGCCTGGAAGTTTGACCAGATATCGTGGTGGAACGGGATCACCACCTTGGTGTTCAGCGCTTCGGCCATACGCAGCATGTCTGCGCTGGTCATTTTGTCGGTGATCCCGCGCGGGTTTTCACCGTAAGAGCCAAGCGCCACGTCAATCTGATGCTCGTTACCGTGCTTCGCGTAATAGTTGGAGTAGTGGGAGTCACCGCTGTGATACAGGGAACCGCCAGGCGTTTTGAACAGGTAGTTCACCGCGCGCTCATCCATCCCGTCTGGCAGTACGCCTGCGGCTTTCTGGTCGGCAGGCAGGGTGATCAGCGCGGTACGGTCAAAGGCATCCAGCGCGTGAATTTCAATGTCTTTGATTTTCACTACGTCGCCCGGCTTCATCACGATGCAGCGCTCTTTTGGCACGCCCCAGCCAATCCACAAATCCACGCAGGTCTGCGGCCCAATAAACGGTACGTCGTCCGCGCAGTTTTGCATTACCGCTGCCGCCACGTTCACGTCGATATGATCGTTGTGATCGTGGGTAGAGAGTACGGCGTCGATCTGACGAATGGCAAAAGGATCCAGCACGAAAGGCGTGGTGCGCAGGTTCGGCTGGAGCTTTTCAACGCCGGCCATACGCTGCATCTGGTGGCCTTTTTTCATCAGTGGATTGCCGTGGCTCTGTTTGCCGGTGCCGCACCAGAAATCAACACAAATGTTGGCGCCGCCTTCTGATTTCAGCCAGATCCCGGTGCAGCCCAGCCACCACATCGCAAATGTGCCAGGAGCAACCTGTTCCTGCTCGATCTCTTCGTTCAGCCAGCTACCCCACTCCGGAAAGGTACTCAGAATCCATGATTCACGGGTGATGGTTTTCACTTTACTCATCGTTTGACTCCTGGTTTTAATCAAAAGTAATCACTATATGACTTGTTGTGATTAATGCTGGCACTGTTTTAATCGATTTGCAATGGCTGATTTGCGGAAAATTCCCCTCTCCATGTCACAGAAAAACAATTTTTACGTTGGTAAGATAACCGCTATCAATGATTAATTTACTGAATTGTAAGGGTTAATTTATTTATTCTCATCGGTAGTGAAAATCATTACTAACACCATGGAAATAAATTGCGTGATCCGTCACAAATAATCAAATGCAATCTTGTGATGATTATTTGTGATTAATAGAGTGATGGCACCAACCACACAGGGATTACCCCTCGTGTTCTCATTTTCTGGAGAGAGTTATGGAGATCCTCTACAACGTCTTTACCGTTTTCTTTAATCAGGTAATGACCAACGCCCCGCTGTTGCTGGGTATCGTGACGTGCCTGGGGTACATCCTGCTGCGCAAAAGCGTCAGCGTGATTATCAAAGGCACCATCAAAACCATCATTGGTTTTATGCTGTTGCAGGCGGGGTCTGGCATTCTGACCAGCACGTTTAAGCCGGTTGTTGCCAAAATGTCAGAGGTGTACGGCATTAACGGCGCCATCTCTGACACTTACGCGTCCATGATGGCCACCATCGATCGTATGGGGGATGCGTACAGCTGGGTTGGGTATGCGGTACTGCTCGCGCTGGCGCTGAACATCATTTACGTGCTCCTGCGCCGCATCACCGGTATTCGCACCATCATGCTCACCGGGCACATCATGTTCCAGCAGGCGGGGCTGATTGCGGTTTCTCTCTATATCTTCGGCTACCCAATGTGGACCACCGTCATCTGCACGGCAATACTGGTCTCGCTTTACTGGGGCATCACCTCCAACATGATGTATAAGCCAACGCAGGACGTTACGGACGGCTGCGGCTTCTCCATCGGTCACCAGCAGCAGTTCGCCTCCTGGATTGCTTACAAAGTTGCGCCGTACCTGGGCAAAAAAGAGGAGAGTGTTGAAGACCTCAAATTGCCTGGCTGGCTGAATATCTTCCACGACAACATCGTCTCCACGGCAATTGTGATGACCATCTTCTTCGGTGCCATCCTGCTCTCCTTTGGCATTGACGTGGTGCAGGCGATGGCGGGTAAAACCCACTGGACGGTCTATATCCTGCAAACCGGTTTCTCCTTCGCGGTGGCCATTTTCATCATCACCCAGGGCGTGCGTATGTTCGTCGCCGAACTGTCGGAAGCGTTTAACGGCATCTCCCAGCGCCTGATCCCTGGCGCGGTGCTGGCGATTGACTGTGCGGCTATCTATAGCTTTGCGCCAAACGCCGTCGTCTGGGGCTTTATGTGGGGCACCATCGGCCAGCTGATTGCAGTCGGCATCCTGGTGGGCTGTGGCTCCTCAATCCTGATTATTCCTGGCTTTATCCCGATGTTCTTCTCCAACGCCACTATCGGCGTGTTTGCTAACCACTTCGGCGGATGGCGCGCAGCGCTCAAGATCTGCCTGGTGATGGGCATGGTTGAAATCTTCGGGTGCGTGTGGGCGGTCAAGCTCACTGGCATGAGCGCCTGGATGGGCATGGCGGACTGGTCAATTCTGGCGCCGCCGATGATGCAGGGCTTTGCGTCCATCGGGCTGGTCTTTATGGCCGTCATCATCCTGATTGCCCTGGCTTATATGTTCTTCGCTGGCCGTTCGCTGCGGGCTGAAGAAGATGCAGAAAAACAAACAGCAGAAGTGTCTGCTCATTAAGGAGTTTCGATTATGACCGTACGTATCCTGGCTGTGTGTGGCAATGGGCAAGGTAGCTCCATGATCATGAAGATGAAAGTGGACCAGTTTTTAACCCAGTCAAACATTGACCACACGGTGAACAGCTGCGCAGTGGGTGAATACAAAAGTGAACTGAACGGCGCGGACATCATCATCGCCTCAACGCACATTGCCGGCGAGATTAGCGTGTCGGGCAACAAATACGTGGTAGGCGTACGCAACATGCTGTCGCCTGCGGATTTCGGGCCAAAGCTGCTGGAAGTGATCAAAGAATACTTCCCACAAGACGTGAAGTAAGGATGCCACATGAAACTACGTGATTCGCTGGCAGAGAATAACTCCATCCTTTTACAGGCCGAAGCCAGCACCTGGCAGGAAGCGGTGAAGCTGGGCGTGGACCTGCTGGTTAAGGCGGACGTTGTCGAGCCGCATTATTACCAGGCCATTCTGGATGGCGTGGCGCAGTTTGGACCCTATTTTGTGATTGCCCCGGGGCTGGCAATGCCGCATGGCCGTCCCGAAGAGGGCGTCAAGAAAACCGGTTTTGCGCTGGTGACGTTGAAAAAACCACTGGTGTTCAACCACGAAGATAACGACCCGGTCGATATTCTGATCACCATGGCGGCTGTCGATGCCAACACCCACCAGGAGGTGGGGATCATGCAGATCGTCAATCTGTTTGATGATGAAGCTAATTTTGACCGTTTACGCGCCTGTCGTACCGCGCAGGACGTGCTGGATTTAATTGATAACGCCACTGCGGCGGCCGTTTAAGAGGAATTGAAAATGTCATTACCAATGTTGCAGGTCGCGCTGGATAACCAGACTCTGTCTCACGCTTACGAAACCACCCGTCTGATTGCGGAAGAAGTGGACATCATCGAAGTCGGCACCATTCTGTGCGTGGGCGAAGGCGTTCGTGCGGTTCGTGACCTGAAGGCGCTCTATCCGCATAAAATCGTGCTGGCGGATGCCAAAATCGCCGACGCGGGCAAAATCCTCTCTCGCATGTGCTTTGAAGCCAACGCCGACTGGGTCACCGTGATCTGCTGTGCGGATATCAACACCGCGAAAGGCGCGCTGGACGTGGCGAAAGAGTTCAACGGCGACGTGCAGATTGAACTGACTGGTTTCTGGACCTGGGAGCAGGCGCAGGAGTGGCGCGAAGCGGGTATCCAGCAGGTGGTTTATCACCGTAGCCGTGATGCGCAGGCCGCAGGCGTGGCGTGGGGCGAAGCCGATATCAGCGCGATCAAACGTCTGGCCGATATGGGCTTCAAAGTGACCGTCACCGGTGGCCTGGCGCTGGAGGATCTGCCGCTGTTCCAGGGTATCCCGATTCACGTCTTTATTGCCGGTCGTAGCATTCGTGATGCTGCGTCTCCGGTGGAAGCGGCGCGTCAGTTCAAACGCTCAATCGCTCAGCTTTGGGGTTAAGGAGCGGGTATGTTGTCAAAACAGGTCCCGCTTGGCATCTATGAAAAGGCACTCCCTGCGGGGGAGTGCTGGCTGGAGCGGTTACAGCTGGCGAAGCAGCTGGGTTTCGATTTTGTCGAAATGTCTGTGGATGAGACGGACGAGCGTCTTTCTCGCCTGGACTGGCGCCGCGACCAGCGTCTGGCGCTGGTGAGCGCCATTGCCGAAACCGGCGTGCGCGTGCCATCCATGTGCCTGAGCGCTCATCGTCGTTTTCCGCTTGGCAGCGAAGATGATGCTGTACGCGCCGAAGGGCTGGAGATCATGCGTAAAGCCATTCGCTTTGCACAGGATGTCGGCATCCGCGTGATCCAACTGGCGGGTTACGATGTTTACTATCAGGAAGCCAACGATGAAACGCGCCGTCGTTTCCGGGAGGGCCTGAAAGAGAGCGTTGAGATGGCAAGCCGTGCGCAGGTGACGCTGGCGATGGAGATCATGGATTATCCGTTGATGAACTCCATCAGCAAGGCGCTGGGCTATGCGCACTATCTGAACAACCCATGGTTCCAGCTTTATCCGGATATCGGAAACCTGTCGGCATGGGATAACGATGTACAGATGGAGCTTCAGGCGGGCATCGGGCATATCGTGGCGGTGCACGTTAAAGATACCCGTCCTGGCGTGTTTAAAAACGTACCGTTCGGCACCGGGGTGGTGGATTTCGAACGGTGCTTCCAGACGCTCAAACAGACAGGTTATTGCGGGCCTTACCTGATTGAGATGTGGAGCGAAACCGCGGACGACCCGGCGGCAGAAGTGGCGAAAGCCCGGGACTGGGTGCGCGAGCGCATGGCGCGGGCAGGGCTGATGGAGGCGGAACATGCTTAAGCTGAAACAGCAGGTCTTTGAAGCCAATATGGATCTCCCGCGCTATGGACTGGTGACGTTTACCTGGGGCAACGTAAGCGCCATCGATCGCGAGCAGGGGCTAGTGGTGATTAAGCCGAGCGGCGTGGCCTATGACGCCATGAAAGCGGACGATATGGTGGTGGTTGACCTGGAAGGACACGTCGTTGAAGGCAAATGGCGCCCTTCTTCAGATACGGCAACCCACCTGGCGCTGTATCAGCGTTACCCGTCTCTGGGTGGCGTTGTGCATACCCATTCCACGCACGCCACCGCCTGGGCACAGGCCGGGCTGGCGATCCCTGCTTTGGGTACGACGCACGCAGATTACTTCTTCGGCGATATTCCCTGCACGCGAGCGTTAACGCAGGCTGAGGTCGAAGGCGAGTACGAACTTAACACCGGCAGGGTCATTATCGAAACGCTGGGTGAGACGGAACCACTGCATACGCCGGGTATTGTGGTGTACCAGCATGGTCCGTTCTCCTGGGGTAAAGATGCGCATGACGCCGTGCATAACGCGGTGGTGATGGAAGAGGTGGCCAGAATGGCGTGGATTGCGCGCGGCATTAACCCACAGCTTCAGGGCATTGATGATTACCTGATGAACAAGCATTTCATGCGTAAGCACGGCCCGAATGCTTATTACGGGCAGAAGTGAATAAGTGCTCTGGAATACCGAAACAGTTGTAACCGGTGGTATTCCGGAGCCATTCATAAAAAAAGCCCCCGGGCAGGGGGCAAATTATATATGGCTTTGATTTTCGTTGGCTTTCCTGGTGCTAGCGATGTAGCGTTACTGGTAAATATCTGCACTGGCGTGCATATTACCGTTGCTGCCGGGCTCACGTGTCAGCATGACGTGATAGTATTTTGCGCCCTGCGCATCGGTTTCTTCATTAAGCGCCTGATCTGCTTCACTTTCAGTGGCGAAGTTATGATTGATGTAAATAACGCCTAAGCTCTGCACATCATCCATGTTTCTGGCCTGTTGGCTGTCTATTCTGATGGCTGCCATCGCGTTTGCACTGAGCAAAAGCGCAGCCAAAATGGCGATTGCGATTCTTTTCATGATATGCGCTCCACGACTGCGTGCTGTGATACGGGGTAATGTTCTCCTTCTCTGTTCAGTGTCTCTGATTAAAGTGTAATCGCTACCCGGGTTGCGATGGGTGACCATTTCTGATGGTGTTGTTCAAAAAAACAGCGCTTCTGATGAGTGCGATTTTAAATCACCCACTTAGAACAGCTTTACCCTTTGTGCGAATTATTTGTGCAATCAGCTTGAGTTTCCTGGGGGGCGCAAGTATTATGACGCGTCAATTTTTCAGCCGACCTTTAACACGTTCCTTGCCTCCCCGGGCCTCGGCTGACCCAGACAGGAGGCTGAATAATCCGTAAGGAGCAATTCGATGCGTCATTACGAAATCGTTTTTATGGTCCACCCTGACCAGAGCGAACAGGTTCCGGGCATGATCGAGCGTTACTCTGCTGCCATCACTGGTGCAGAAGGCACGATCCACCGTCTGGAAGACTGGGGCCGCCGTCAGCTGGCTTACCCGATCAACAAACTGCACAAAGCACACTACGTTCTGATGAACGTTGAAGCTCCGCAGGAAGTGATCGATGAGCTGGAAACTACCTTCCGCTTCAACGATGCCGTTATCCGCAGCATGGTTATGCGTACCAAACACGCAGTGACCGAAGCATCTCCGATGGTTAAAGCGAAAGACGAGCGCCGTGAGCGTCGCGATGATTTCGCAAACGAAACCGCAGATGATTCTGATGCTGGGGATTCTGAAGAGTAATTTCTGATGACCAACCGTCTGGTGTTGTCCGGCACCGTGTGCAGGACCCCCCTTCGAAAGGTCAGCCCATCAGGAATTCCGCATTGCCAGTTCGTGCTTGAGCATCGTTCTGTGCAAGAGGAAGCCGGGTTTCACCGGCAGGCGTGGTGCCAAATGCCCGTGATTATTAGCGGACACGAAAACCAGGCCATTACTCACAGTTTAACGGTCGGTAGTGCAGTAATCGTTCAGGGGTTCATTTCTTGCCACAAGGCAAAGAACGGCCTGAGCAAAATGGTTCTGCATGCCGAGCAGATTGATTTGATAGATTCTGGAGACTAGCCATATGGCACGTTATTTCCGTCGTCGCAAGTTCTGCCGTTTCACCGCGGAAGGCGTTCAAGAGATCGACTATAAAGATATCGCAACGCTGAAAAACTACATCACCGAAAGCGGTAAGATTGTCCCAAGCCGTATCACCGGTACTCGTGCAAAATATCAGCGTCAGCTGGCTCGCGCTATCAAACGCGCTCGCTACCTGTCTCTGCTGCCGTACACTGATCGTCATCAGTAATCGGGCACGGTCCATTAATACGACTTTAAGAGGATAAGGTAATGCAAGTTATTCTGCTTGATAAAGTAGCAAACCTGGGCAGCCTGGGTGATCAGGTAAACGTTAAAGCGGGTTACGCTCGTAACTTCCTGGTTCCACAGGGTAAAGCTGTTCCAGCTACTAAGAAAAACGTAGAGTTTTTCGAAGCACGTCGTGCTGAACTGGAAGCCAAACTGGCTGACGTTCTGGCGGCTGCTAACGCTCGCGCTGAAGCAATCAACGCACTGGGCACCGTTACTATCGCGTCTAAAGCTGGCGACGAAGGTAAACTGTTCGGTTCCATCGGTACCCGCGATATCGCTGATGCAGTTACTGCGGCAGGCGTTAAAGTGGCTAAGAGCGAAGTTCGTATGCCGAACGGCGTTCTGCGTACCACTGGTGAGCACGAAGTTGACTTCCAGGTTCACAGCGAAGTGTTCGCTAAACTGGTTGTTAACGTAGTAGCTGAGTAATTTTTTACTCTGCTCGCGTCGAAGCGCCGGCCTTGTGCCGGCGTTTTGCTTTTTAGCGTGACCCTGCGTCATCTTTTGCTCTTGTAAGGTCGCTATTCCTGACGCATTCTCTGATAATAAATTGAAACGCAATTTTATTTATGAGATTTGTCATGGATACTGCTCTGCCCACGCCCGTCTTTGCCCGTCGCAATGTGGCCTATGCCTGCGCCACGCTCTGCTGTCTGCTTTGGGGAAGCTCGTACCCGGCCATTAAAAGTGGCTACGAACTCTTTCAGATCGCGACCGATGATATCCCCTCCAAAGTCGTCTTTGCCGGATACCGTTTTCTGTTTGCCGGCGCGTTGCTGCTGCTTTTTGCCCTGGCCCAGCGAAAGCCGATTGGCAGGCTCACGCCCACGCAGTTTGGCCAGCTCACGATCCTCGGACTGACGCAGACCTCCCTCCAGTACACCTTCTTTTATATCGGCCTGGCCTACACGACCGGGGTGAACGGCTCCATCATGAATGCCACCGGGACCTTCTTCAGCGTGCTGCTGGCGCACTTTATCTACCACAACGACAAACTCAGCTATAACAAAACGCTGGGATGTGTTCTGGGCTTTGCCGGGGTGATGCTGGTGAACTTCCACAGCGGGTTAAGTGAGTTCCAGTTTGTCTGGAAAGGTGACGGATTTGTGGTGCTGGCCGCCTTTATTCTCTCTGCGGCCACGCTTTACGGTAAACGCATTTCCCAGACCGTTGACCCGACGGTGATGACTGGCTGGCAGCTGGGGATAGGCGGGGCGGCACTGGTTGCGGGAGGCTATGCCACGGGCGGGACGCTGGAGGTGCACAGCATGAAAGCCGTCGCCGTGCTGGGGTATCTGACGCTGCTCTCATCCGTGGCGTTCGCCCTGTGGAGCGCGCTGCTGAAAGTAAACCGCGTGAGTATGATTGCCCCGTTCAACTTTGTCATACCTGTAGCAGGGACGGTGCTCTCCGCCATCTTCCTCGGCGAAAACATTCTGGACATCAAATACGCGATTGCGCTGGTGCTGGTCTGCTCGGGGATCGGGTGGGTGAATAAACGGCGTGCCTGAGAACAAAAGTGCCGGGTGGCGGCATCGCCTTACCCGGCCTGGGCCATTAACGTGCTCTGATGAAACTGCCGTCCGGCTGGCGGGTAAACAGTACCTGCTGCCCGTTTCCGGTATCGATCGTTAACCCGGTCACCACCCCGCTGGCATTCTGGCGGATCTGCACCATCTGACCATTTTGCAGGTTGCTGAGCGGTTTGCCTGCCCCCTCGACTTGCGCCATGGCATACACATCCGTTGCTGGCAGATTGTGGTCGCGGAACAGCTGGGCAAGAGTTTTCCCAGGCTCTACGCGATACGAACGCCACTGCTGCTCAATGCCGGTGGGCTGTTGCGCCTGTGGCTCTGAAGGGGCGGCGGCCTGCTCCTGATCTTCCTGAACCGGTTCAGGTTCAACCGGCGCAACCTGGCCCGGATCGTTAGTCGGTGTGACCAGCTGCGTCTGCATCGGCTGTGAATCAGGCTGCGGCTGGCTTTGCGACTGGATATCCAGCTCAGCATTCCGGCTGACCGGCGCGGTATCAACGTTGTCACTGCCGGAAGGAAGCAGGAAGCCGATGACGATCAGCAACGCGCCGATAATAATGCCTCTGCGGTGCAAAGGCGGCAGCGGGTCCATGATGCGAAAGTTATCCGGCGCATGCCAGATTTTCGCCAGGGTAGGTTTCAGTTCAAATCGCCCGGGCATGGCTCTCCTCCTGCTCCGCGTCTTTTTATCCTGTCCTGAGAAGTGTAGTTTGCTAACTGCCTGATGGGCGTAACAAAGCCAGCTTTCGTGACATATATTAGGGAAAATCCTGACGGCTACTATTGTTTCCGTTTCGTCGCAGTTTGTCACCTTTACTTAAGACAAAGTTTTACCCATAAGGGCATGGCTGATATGCTGCCCGCTACTTTAAATGTGATGGAAGGAAAACCCATGACCACCCCGACTTTTGACACTATCGAAGCGCAGGCAAGCTACGGCATCGGCTTGCAGGTAGGACAGCAGCTGAGCGAATCCGGCCTGGAAGGTCTGTTACCGGAAGCGCTGGTGGCGGGTATCGCTGACGCGCTGGAAGGCAAGCAGCCCGCTGTGCCGGTTGACGTTGTGCACCGTGCGCTGCGTGAAATCCACGAACGTGCTGACGCCGTACGTCGCGCGCGTTTCGAAGAGATGGCGGCAGAAGGCGTGAAATATCTGGAAGAGAACCGTGAGCGTGAAGGCGTGAACAGCACCGAGTCCGGCTTGCAGTTCCGCGTAATCAATCAGGGTGATGGCGCAATCCCGGCGCGTACCGACCACGTTCGCGTACACTACACCGGTAAGCTGATCGACGGTACCGTGTTCGACAGCTCCGTCGCGCGTGGCGAACCGGCTGAGTTCCCGGTCAACGGCGTTATCGCAGGCTGGATCGAAGCCCTGACCCTGATGCCAGTAGGTTCCAAATGGGAACTCACTATCCCGCACAACCTGGCTTACGGCGAGCGTGGCGCTGGCGCGTCCATTCCGCCATTCAGCACCCTGGTGTTTGAAGTCGAGCTGCTGGAAATCCTGTAATCGGTTTTTCTTATTTTCCTCTCTCCGATCGGGGAGAGGAAAATAGCGATAAAACCCGGAGTTACGACGAAATCAACATTTTGTATTGCAAACGAAACTGTTACGTGTATTTTTGTGAGCTGTTTCGCGCTGTATGAGTGATATGACACTCACTTTCAACATATTATTAACATAATATTCAAATCATAGTATTCATCCCGCCGATTCTTACCTACTATCGATTAGTCCTTACACAGGGTCCGTCATTTATTTGGCGTATATAAAGGCCAGAAGAGCCTTAACAACACAGACAGGCATAAACAGGAAAATATCACATGGTAGATCAGGTCAAAGTCGCCGCCGCAGAAGAGGCGACGTCTGAACAGTCGCTACGGCGAAATCTCACGAACCGTCACATTCAGCTTATTGCCATTGGTGGAGCCATCGGCACCGGGCTGTTTATGGGCTCGGGCAAAACCATCAGTCTTGCCGGCCCGTCGATCATCTTCGTTTATATGATCATTGGTTTTATGCTCTTTTTCGTGATGCGTGCAATGGGTGAATTGCTGCTGTCGAATCTCGAATACAAATCCTTCAGCGACTTCGCGTCAGACCTGCTCGGCCCGTGGGCGGGCTATTTTACCGGCTGGACCTACTGGTTCTGCTGGGTGGTTACCGGCATGGCGGATGTTGTCGCTATTACGGCCTACGCCCAATTCTGGTTCCCCGGCCTGTCGGACTGGGTGGCTTCGCTGGCGGTGATTGTTCTGCTGCTGAGCCTGAACCTCGCCACCGTTAAAATGTTCGGTGAGATGGAGTTCTGGTTCGCGATGATCAAAATCGTCGCCATCATCGCGCTGATTGTCGTCGGGCTGGTGATGGTGCTGACGCACTTCCAGTCGCCAACCGGCGTACAGGCCTCGTTTGCCCATCTGTGGAATGACGGCGGCTGGTTCCCGAAAGGGATCAGCGGCTTCTTTGCCGGCTTCCAGATAGCGGTGTTTGCGTTTGTCGGGATTGAGCTGGTCGGTACCACGGCGGCGGAAACCAAAGATCCGGAGAAATCCCTGCCGCGCGCGATCAACTCCATTCCGCTGCGTATCATCATGTTCTACGTGTTCGCGCTGATCGTCATTATGTCCGTGACGCCATGGAGCTCGGTGGTGCCAACCAAGAGCCCGTTCGTCGAGCTGTTCGTGCTGGTGGGGCTGCCTGCTGCCGCGAGCCTGATTAACTTCGTGGTGCTGACCTCTGCGGCCTCTTCCGCGAACAGCGGCGTCTTCTCCACCAGCCGTATGCTGTTCGGCCTGGCGCAGGAGGGCGTTGCTCCGAGCGCGTTTGCCAAACTGTCTAAACGCGCGGTACCGGCGAAAGGGCTGACCTTCTCCTGCATCTGTCTGCTGGGTGGTGTGGTGATGCTCTACGTCAACCCGAGCGTAATCGGCGCGTTCACCATGATCACCACGGTGTCGGCGATCCTGTTTATGTTCGTCTGGACCATCATCCTCTGCTCGTACCTGGTGTACCGCAAGCAGCGTCCACACCTGCACGAGAAGTCGATCTACAAGATGCCGCTGGGCAAGCTGATGTGCTGGGTGTGCATGGCGTTCTTTGTCTTCGTGCTGGTGCTGCTGACGCTGGAAGAAGATACCCGACAGGCGCTGATGGTCACGCCGCTGTGGTTTATCGCGCTGGGGCTGGGCTGGCTATTTATCGGTAAGAAACGTATGGCGGGCATGCGTTAAGCATGTTGCCGGGTGGCGCTGACGCTTACCCGGCCTAGGTTCGCGGATGTTGTAGGCCCGGTAAGCGCTAGCGCCACCGGGCTTTTTTATTTACCCGATAATGCACGCGGGAACAGAACGTTATTCTCAAGACTGATGTGTTCCATCAGATCGTCGATCATCTCGTTAATGCCGTTGTACATGGCTTTCCAGGTGGTGCACGCTTCTGGCGGCGGTGTGACGTTGTCGGTGGTGTGTTTGATCACTTCCAGCAGTTCGCCGGCGTCATCATGTTCGCTTTCCATCACGCTGATGGGCCCCATGGCCTGGCTGCCCATGCCCTGTTTGATCATCGGGAAGAGGATCTGCTCCTCTTTCATCATGTGGCTGGAAAGTTCTTCGTGCAGCATGGTCAGATATTTCGCCAGGCCGCGCGGTACGGAAGGTTTATCGGCATGAACGCGTTCAACTTTGGTCGCCTGTAAAATCAGCTCCGGCAGCTGCTCGCGGTGACGGTCGTGGTAACGCACAATGATATGGTCGATGATTTCAGCCAGCGGCGCGGTGCGCCAGTCTTTGTCGACGGGCTGTTCAGCCAGCTGAGCCAGCTCCGCTTCGATAGCCTCCACATCCAGCTCTTTACGCGACGCTGCGCGCGCCAGCGTTTGCTTACCACCGCAGCAGTAATCCATATCGTATTTACGGAACAGCGCAGAAGCGCGAGGGATGGAGAGCGCCAGCTCGCCTAAGGGTTGGTCGCGGAAGGCCATAGCAGTTACCTCATCATCAGAAATATAAGGTGCATTTTAAATGCATCTTTAGGTGGATACTATAACCCTTTAGAGGCAAGGGTGAAAATGAGAAGGGGATCACAAAAAAAGCGTGCTTTTAACTTGCTGATTGAATGCAGAAAAGGGCTTTCGAAAGTTTTTAAAGGTGGAGAAACAGTAAACAACCTGCCGAACGTGCCGATAGATACAGGTCAGACAATACCTGTATATAAAAAAGGCAACGCATGTTTAAACGTATAAAAGTCATTACTCTTTTGATTTCGGTGCTGCTTGTGCTCGGCATCATGCAGCTGATCTCCGCCGGCATTTTCATTAACGCACTCAATAACGATAAAGAGAACTTCACCGTTTCTCAGCTTTCCAGCCAGAACGTCGCGGAGTTTACCGACGCCTGGATCAGCCTGAACCAGGCGCGCGTCACTCTCAACCGTGGTATGCTGCGCCTGCAAAGCAGCATGGCGTCGCAGATTAACGGCGGGCAGCTGAACGAGCTGGTCAATACCGCGAAAAACCTGCTGGCCGATGCCCAGACCCATTACGATAAATACTACGCGCTGCCGGAAACGCCGGGTATGGACGAGCACCTGGCCGATCGCCTGGAAGAGCAGTACCGCGTCTACTCCGCCACGCTGACGCAAATGAACGTTCTGCTGGGGCAGGGCAATCTGGAAGATATGTTCAAACAAAATGCCGAACAGAAGCAGACCGCGATGCAAAAGGTTTATCGCGAGTGGCGTGAGGCGCAGGCCGCGCTGACCGCCAAAGGTATCCAGGACAATGAAAGCGACTACAAACGCATTCTGTGGATCCTTTCTGCGGTGATGCTGCTGGTGATCGCGGTGATTATTTCCAGCTGGATTGCGATGCGCCGTGTGCTGCTGCTGCCGCTGGAAGAGGTGATCAACCATATCCGCGCCATTGCCGCAGGGGATTTAACCCAGCCGATTCAGGCTGAGGGTAAAAATGAAATGGCGATCCTGGCGCGCAACGTTCAGGAGATGCAGACTGCGCTGGCCAACACGGTGGGCGTGGTGCGTGAAGGCGCAGATACCATCTACACCGGCGCGGGTGAAATCTCGGCGGGCAGCAACGATCTCTCCTCTCGTACCGAGCAACAGGCCGCTTCTCTGGAAGAGACGGCAGCCAGCATGGAACAGTTAACCGCCACCGTGAAGCAAAACGCCGATAACGCGCGTCAGGCGTCGCGTCTGGCGCTGGACGCCTCCTCCACCGCGAAGAAGGGCGGTAACGTGGTCGAGGGCGTTGTGCGCACCATGGACGAAATCGCCACCAGTTCCAGCAAAATCGCGCAAATTACTAACGTGATCGACGGCATTGCTTTCCAGACCAATATTCTGGCGCTGAACGCGGCGGTAGAAGCGGCGCGCGCGGGCGAGCAGGGACGTGGCTTCGCGGTTGTCGCGGGCGAGGTGCGTACCCTTGCCCAGCGCAGCGCACAGGCGGCGAAAGAGATCAAAGCGCTGATCGATGATTCCGGCGAACGCGTCAACGCGGGTTCTCAGCTGGTAAATGAAGCGGGCGCGACGATGGCGGAGATCGTCAATGCGGTTACGCGCGTGACGGACATCATGGGTGAGATTGCGTCGGCCTCCGACGAACAGAGCCGCGGTATCGACCAGGTGGGTCAGGCGGTGGCGGAGATGGATCGCGTCACCCAGCAGAACGCCTCGCTGGTGGAAGAGTCTGCGGCGGCAGCGGCGGCGCTGGAAGATCAGGCTGCACGCCTGAACGACGCGGTGGCGGTGTTTAAGATCACCCGTAACCAGGCGGTGAAAGCCGCGCCGGTAAAGACCTATGCACCTAAAGCGCAGCCCGTCGCGGCGGCGTCTGAAGCGAACTGGGAAACGTTCTGATACTGTGCCGGGTGGCGCTGACGCTTACCCGGCCTACGGTTTGTAGGCCCTGCAAGCGAAGCGCCGCTGGGCGAAAAGCTCACCCCTCCGACGCCGGAACGACCATCGGTTTTTCCGGCTTCGCTCTCACCGCAATCACCACCCCAACGACCAGCAGCGCGATCCCGCAGGCCGTTAGCAGCGGCGGCACGCTCTGACGCATCAGGAAGGTATAGAGCAGCCCTGCCAGCGTCTCAAAGACAATCAGCGGCCCCAGTATCACCGTCGGCAGCTTCTGGCTGGCAATGTTCCAGCACAGCGCGCCCACCCACGAACAGAGCACGGCAATGGCGACCATTAACCCGACGAATACCCACGGGCGCGGTCCGAAGGGCAGGGTAAATGCCGGTTGCTGGCTACCCAGCCAGACACACGCGCCCACATAGCCCAGCAACGAGACAGGGAGGGTGACCAGCGCCTGCGCCGTCGCCCACATCATCGGATGTTTATCCGGGTTTTCCCGCAGCCAGCGTGCATTGCGCAGGGCATACCAGGCCCAACAGACAACCGAAATAAACGCCAGAAAGATCCCTGAGCCGTAACGCCATAAGCTGAAGTTTTCAAGGCCGTGGCGAAGCTCGGCAATATTCACGCACACCAGCCCCACGGCGATGCAGACCAGAGCGGGCGCCATTTTTGACCACGCCAGTTTGCCGTCACGCTGGCTGTAAAGCAGGTTCGCGAAAACCGGGATGACCACCGGCAGCGTGCCGATAATCATGGTCGACACCGGCGCACCGGTGCGCTGAATGGCGCTCGCCAGACAGACGTAGTAGATCAGATTACCCATCATGGTCAGCGCCAGCGCGGTGAGCCAGTCCTGGCGGCCCAACTGACGCAGACGCGCGCGCCCCAGCCATGCCAGCGGCACGGCAATCAGCCCCAGCGCCAGGTAACGTCCGGTCGACTGCAATATTGCCGGGTACTCCGGCACAATCAGCGGGCCGACAAAAATCAGCCCCCACATCAAACCCGCAAGCAGGGCATACAACACGCCGCTAATCATTTTTCCATCCATCTTGATTCACTTTGCGATCAGTGTAGGAGGGCAAAACGCGCGCGTATTGTATTAGGTTGCGCATTAGCGCGGCATAACCTGTTTCTGGTAGCGCACGGGCGTGATGCCGTAGCGACGGGTGAAGGCGCGGGTTAAATGCGACTGATCGGTCAGCCCGGTCGCGGCGGCCACCTCGGCGGCAGGCATGCCGTGGGTGAGGAATGCTTTTGCGCGCCACAGCCGGATGGCCATCAGCATCTGGTGGGGCGTAACGTGGAAATGGGCTTTGAACTGGCGCTGAAAATGGTACGGGCTGAGCGAGACAACGTTAGCCAGCTCGTCCAGGGTCAGCGAGCGCATATAGTTGTCGTGCAGATAGTCGCGAACGCGTTCGAAGCGGTGCGCGGCCTCCTGCACCACCGGCGCATGGTGGGCCAGCGGCTGAAAAGTCTGAATCAAATCCAGTAGCAGCCCCTTCTGCGCCAGCGGATCGTTGGTGTGCCACAGGCCGTAAATTAACCGGCCAATCTGCCGCGAGCGCAAAGGGTCGTGGCGCGTGACGTCATTAAACCACCAGTGACGCAGGCCGGTGACCTCTTCCAGCAGGTCGGGTTCGATGTAGACCATTCGGTAGCGCCAGCCGCCTTCGGTGGCGGATTCCCCTGTGTGGATCTCGTCCGGGTTCATGGTCACGACGGATTTTTCCGCGGCAAGATGCTGGGTACCGCGATAGCGGAAGCGTTCGGCACCGGTTTCGATGGTGCCGATACCGAAGGCTTCATGAGTGTGAGGCTCAAAGGCGTAGTCAGAGATATGGGCGTGATAAAGCTCCAGGCCCGGCAACTGCGCCAGATGGCGAAAGCGCGCGCTGTCTCTCTCATCAGTGAACTGTTCCGGTACGCCTTGCACGGTGAGCCTCCTTGTGGGTCATCGCTTCATTATCAGAGATGACCCGAGGGGATGCCACAAAAAATAACCAATTTTTAACAACTACAGGATGGCTTTGACGCTTTCCGCCAGTGATGTGGTTGGGCGGCCGATCAGTTTGCTCAGGGTACGGCTGTCGTCGAACAGGCCGCCTTTGGACGCGCCGGTGTCGGAGTCCGCCAGCATCTCCGCCAGCCCGGCAGGCAGACCAACGCCTTTCAGCGCAGCGGCGAAATCGGCTTCGCTGAGGTTCTGATACGTTACCGGCTTACCGCTCTGCTTGCTCAGTTCCGCAGCCAGTTCGCTCAGCGTCCAGGCATTATCACCCGCCAGTTCATACACCTTGCCGGCATGACCCTCTTCAGAAATCACTTTCGCTGCCGCCGCCGCGTAATCCGCACGGGTCGCAGAGGCAATTTTGCCTTCGCCTGCGGCACCCATAAATACGCCGTGTTCCAGCGCTGGCGGCGCGCTTGCCAGGTAGTTTTCGGTGTACCAGCCGTTGCGCAGCAGAGCGTAAGGCACGCCGGAGGCCGCCAGGGCATTTTCGGTTTCGACGTGCTCAACGTGCAGACCCAGCGGAGATTTGTCAGCATGCAGCAGGCTGGTATAGGCGATGAATTTCACCCCGGCGGCTTTGGCGGCGTTTATCACGTTCTGGTGCTGTACGGCACGCTGGCCCACTTCGCTGGAGGAGATGAGCAGCAGTTTATCCACGCCGTTCAGCGCGGTGGTAAATGCGGCTTCATCGGTGTAATCCGCCTGACGCACAACGACCCCTTGCTGACGCAACGCTTCGGCTTTCGCCGGGTTACGCACAATAGCCACGATCTGGCTGGCCGGAACGGTTTTCAGCAGTTCTTCAATAACGTGTTGGCCAAGCTGGCCGGTTGCGCCGGTAATCGCGATCATGATGAATCTCCTTCGTGTTTGTCTGGTGTTGTGGCACACTATCACCATAACTAACTTTTAGTAAGTACGTACAAAAAGGTAAGTATGAAAACAACAATACCAACGCTCAGCGAGCAAATGCGCGATGGCAACCTCTTTGCGGAACAGTGCCCGTCACGGGAGGTGCTCAAACACGTAACCAGCCGCTGGGGCGTGCTGATCCTGGTGGCGTTACGTCAGGGGACGCATCGCTTCAGCGATCTGCGCCGCAAGATGGGCGGCGTCAGCGAGAAGATGCTGGCTCAGTCTTTACAGGCGCTGGAACATGACGGGTTTGTCGATCGCGTGTCGTATCCGGTCGTGCCGCCGCATGTGGAGTATAGCCTGACGCCGCTGGGGCGGGAGGTAAGCGAGAAGGTGGCCGCGCTGGCCGACTGGATTGAGGTCAATACGCCGCAGGTGATGGCGAATAGGGACGAGCGTGCGGCGTGAAATGCCGGGTAGCGCTTGCGCTTACCCGGCCTACGGGATTGAGGATTGCGGGTAGGCCGGGTAAGGCGAAGCCGCCACCCGGCACAATCATCGCTACCTGCTCAAATCCACCTGATAAATCGCGAACCCAATATCATCCGTCGCGACCTTTTGCATCGGATACTGCGCCTTATCCTTGATAAACGCGGCTGCTTTATCGGACGGAGATGTCTCAAAGCGAATATCCAGCTTAGTGTCGCTGTGGATCGGCGCAAGTCGCCAGTTGTTATCCACCGCCGGATGAATTTCACCCGTCTTTTTCGACTCCGCGCTGATCCACGCCGCCAGCACCGAACGGTTCTCATCCGGCGAGGCAAAGGCGATGTGGCTGTCACCCGTACCGGCAAACTTGCCGCCATAGGCGCGGTAGTTGTTGGTCACCACCAGGAAAGTGGTATTCGGATCAATCGCTTTGCCGTTGAAGGTCAGGTTTTTGATACGTTCTGCCTGCGGATTAATGGCCTGACATTCGCCGTCATATTTCGCGGGCTGGGTAACGTCAATCTGATATTCCACGCCGTCGATCACGTCGAAGTTGTAGGTGCGGAAACCGTCCCAGTTAATCAGCGACTGCGGTTTGCTGCTGTGCGGATCGATCTGGTTGAACTGCCCGGCAGAGCACTCCAGCCACTCCTTCACCTCTTTCCCGGTAGCTTTCACCACCACGAGGGTGTTGGGATAGAGGTAGAGATCGGCGGCATTACGGAAGGTCAGTTGGCCTTTTTCCACCTCAACGTAGCTGGCCGGATCGTTCTTCCGCCCGCCCACTTTGAATGGCGCCGCGGCAGACAGTACCGGCAGATTTGCCAGATCCGGATCGCCCTGAATATAGTGCTCCGCATAGGCTTTCTGCGCCATGTTGACTACCTGCACGGTCGGGTCATCCTGTACCAGCGCGAGGAAGCTGTACATGTTATCAGCCGATTTACCGATCGGCTTGCTGACAAATTCACGCGTCGCGTCGTGGTCATGCTTCAGGACGTCGACCAGCTTTTTATCTTCCCCTGCCAGAGATTTTTTGGCCGCTGCGTCGTAGATCGGACGCGCTTCCGCTTTCGACTGCGTGACTTTCCAGCTTCCGCTGTCGTTATTCAGCACCAGATCCACCACGCCAAGGTGGTCGCCCCACATGCCCGGCATCACCGATGGCACACCGTTGAGCGTCCCTTTTTCGATGTCCGCGCCTTTGATATCAGCGAAATCTTTGCCCGGGAAGACGGCGTGGGCGTGACCAAACAGGATCGCATCCACGCCCGGCACCTGGCTGAGATAGTACACGGAGTTCTCAGCCATCACCTGATACGGGTCGGCCGAGAGGCCAGAGTGCGCCACGACGACGACCACATCCGCCCCTTTCGCCCGCATCTCCGGCACGTATTTGCGCGCGGTTTCGGTAATGTCGTTGACGGTCACTTTCCCGTCGAGGTTGGCTTTATCCCACGTCATGATCTGCGGCGGCACAAAACCGATATAGCCGATTTTCAGCGTCTGTTTTTTACCGTCCTGGTCGACAACCTCGGTCTCTTTAATCAGATAAGGGGTGAAGAGCGGCTTCTTCGTCTTAACGTCGATGATATTGGCGTTAACGTACGGGAATTTCGCTCCTGCCAGCGCGTCGTGCAGGTATTTCAGGCCGTAGTTAAATTCGTGGTTGCCCAGGTTGCCGACGGCATAGTCCAGCGTATTCATTGCCTTATAAACAGGATGGATCTCGCCTTTTTTCAGCCCCTTCGCCGCCATGTAGTCTCCGAGCGGGCTGCCCTGAATTAAGTCCCCGTTATCGACCAGCACGCTGTTTTTCACTTCACCGCGGGCGGCGTTGATCAAACTTGCCGTGCGTACCAGTCCGAATTTTTCCGTAGGGGTATCTTTGTAGTAATCGAAGTCCATCATATTGCTGTGCAGATCGGTGGTTTCCAGAATACGGAGATCCACCGTCGCTGCCTGAACGCTTGCCGCAATCAGCGTTGCCAGGAGCGTTGCGCTAAACTTAATCATCTGAGGAGTCCTTTTTTCGATCCAAGCCACAAAAGAATATGTATGTAGTATTTGTTGCTTACAGAAGTGTGAATGCTGCCAGAAAAAAGGGCGCTGAAACCAGAATTGCTTCACAGATAGCGGAATTGTTCACATTACGATATAACTAAAACAATAAGTTATGCCCACTGCGTTAACGAAGAGGTGGAGAATGTTAGATAAAATTTGTCAGCTCGCACGGGATGCGGGTGATGCCATTATGCAGGTGTACGACGGTGCGAAACCGATGGATGTTGTCAGCAAAGCGGATGACTCCCCGGTGACGGCGGCGGATATCGCGGCGCATGCGGTGATCCTGAAAGGTTTGCAGGCCCTGACGCCGGATATACCGGTCCTTTCTGAAGAAGCGCCCCAGAGCTGGGATGAACGTCAGCACTGGCAGCGTTACTGGCTTGTCGACCCGCTGGATGGCACGAAAGAGTTTATCAAGCGTAACGGTGAATTCACCGTCAACATCGCCCTGATTGAAAAAGGAAAAGCGGTGCTTGGCGTGGTTTACGCCCCGGTGATGAAAGTAATGTACAGCGCGGCGGAAGGTAAAGCCTGGAAGGAAGAGTGCGGCGTGCGTAAGCAGATCCAGGTGCGTGATGCCCGTCCTCCGCTGGTGGTGATCAGCCGCTCGCACAGTGACAGCGAGCTGGAGGAGTATCTGCAACAGCTGGGTGAACACCAGACGACATCGATTGGCTCGTCGCTGAAGTTCTGTCTGGTGGCGGAAGGGCAGGCGCAGCTGTACCCCCGTTTCGGGCCGACGAACGTCTGGGATACGGCGGCAGGGCATGCGGTGGCGGCGGCCGCTGGCGCGCATGTGCATGACTGGCAGGGTAAGCCACTGGACTACACCCCGCGCGAGTCATTCCTGAATCCGGGCTTCCGGGTATCACTTTACTGAGTCAGTAGCTTATGCAGCAGGGCAACCACCTGCTGCACCTCATCCTGCGTCAGCGCGCCGTCTTTAACCCACTGTACGCGACCGTTTTTGTCCAGCACGACAATCGCTGAACTCTCTTCTTCCAGCTGCCACGCCTTACGCGTCACGCCGTTGCTGTCGACAATAAACTGCGACCAGGGATAGAGCTTCTTATTGCTCTCAAGGCTTGAGCGCACAAACATCCCGGAGCCGGGAATCGCGTCGTCGGTGTTCACGATGGTGGTGGTCTGGTAGCGATCGTGCGGGAGTTTTGCGGCTTTGATCGCTTCCACGAGGGTGGCATTTTTCTCTTTAGCGGATGTACGTCCGGCAATATGTTGTACAACTCTCACTTTGCCCGCAAGCTGCGCGCTATTCCAGGCTTTATAGCTAAACTTATCATTGTCGAGAATCAATTCTCCCCGGTCAGCAATCCCGACCGGCGGGACACGTTGTCCTTTTTCAATGTTGTGTGCGGAAGCCATCAGCGGCAGCAACAGGCAAGCTGCTGCCAGGAGGTTACGTAGGGTCATGGTGTTTCCTTATTGTTAGCAGGTGATCCGACCACTTGGTCATGCGCTTTTAATCATAAGTGCGATCAATAGGCTTTTCCCGCAATCCCGATGCCAGTTTGCGGGCGAACGCACATATCCATGCAAAAACGACGGCATATACTGCGCTGTATCACGCTTTGCAAAGATTATTCTGAATAATTGTAATCAAACGGTAAATAAACTTATGCACACTGGGTAAGTACGAGGTTCTGGTCTATAGTCATTGGGCATCAAAATTTGCGCTCAGGACAGTCGGGCCGATTGTGGCACCGCAAGAGCGTATGATTCGCAGGAGATACAAGAATGAAAATTTTCCAACGCTACAACCCGCTTCAGGTGGCGAAGTACGTGAAGATCCTGTTCCGTGGACGGTTGTACATCAAGGATGTTGGCGCTTTTGAGTTCGATAAGGGCAAAATCCTTATCCCAAAAGTGAAGGACAAACAGCACTTGTCTGTGATGTCCGAAGTCAACCGTCAGGTTATGCGTCTGCAAACTGAGATGGCTTAACCAACGTGCTATGCAGTAGTAGTTAAAAAGACGGCTCCCGATGGGAGCCGTTAATGTTTGTGGGGCATACAAAGGATTACGCCGATACCTTCTCTTCCGCATCCGGCAGTTTCGGCACCAGCACGGTTGGTTTGCTATCAATACGCGTTACCAGCAGTTGGTCGATGCGGTAGTTATCAATATCAACCACTTCAAACTTGAAGCCGGAGAACTTCACCGAGTCGGTACGTTTCGGGATTTTACGCAGCATAAACATCATAAAGCCGCCGATGGTCTCGTAGTTGCCGGACTGCGGGAACTCGTCAATGTCGAGTACGCGCATGACGTCTTCAATCGGCGTACCGCCATCGATGAGCCATGAATTTTCGTCACGCTGAACAATCTGCTCTTCCAGCCCCTGGCCGACCAGGTCGCCCATCAGGGTCGTCATAACGTCGTTGAGGGTGATAATGCCCACCACCAGCGCGTATTCGTTCATGATCACCGCGAAGTCTTCCCCGGCGGTTTTGAAACTTTCCAGCGCTTCGGAGAGCGTCAGGGTGTCCGGCACTATCAGGGTGTTGCGGATCTGCACGCCGCTGTTCAGCGCCAGGCTCTGGTTTGCCAGCACGCGGTTCAGCAGGTCTTTGGAGTCCACATAGCCGATGATATGGTCGATATCTTCGTTACAGACCAGGAACTTGGAGTGCGGATGCTGCGCCACTTTGGTCTTCAGGCTCTGCTCGTCTTCATGCAGATCGAACCAGATGATGTTTTCACGGCCGGTCATGGAGGACGGCACGGTACGGGATTCCAGTTCGAAAACGTTCTCAATCAGCTCGTGCTCCTGCTTACGCAGCACGCCTGCCAGCGCCCCGGCTTCCACCACCGCATAAATATCGTCGGAGGTGATGTCGTCTTTACGCACCATCGGCAGCTTGAAGATGCGGAAAATGACGTTCGCCAGGCCGTTAAAGAACCACACCAGCGGACGGAAGACATACAGGCAGAAGCGCATCGGGTTGATGATACGCAAAGCCACAGCTTCTGGCGCAATCATACCGATGCGTTTCGGGGTCAGGTCCGCGAATAAAATGAACAAGCCGGTGACCAGGGAGAAGGAGAGGATGAAGCTCAACTGCTCGGCCAGCTCTACGGACATGTACTTAACAAAGAGGCTATAAAACGCCGGAGAAAACGCTGCATCGCCCACGATACCGCCAAGGATGGCGACCGCGTTCAGGCCAATCTGCACCACGGTAAAGAACATGCCGGGGTTTTCCTGCATTTTCAGAATGCGTGATGCGTTGATGTTGCCCTCGTCGGCAAGCAGCTTCAGTTTGATTTTACGGGAGGCAGCCAGCGAGATCTCCGATATCGAGAAAAATGCACTGACGGCAATAAGACAAAGTATTACTAAAATACTGTTTAACATAGTTTATCCGGCTTCTCGCCAGATCCTCAGAAGGGGAGTTGATACCATTCGTGTGAAGACACATTGAACTCAGCTCGTAGCGTTGAGCCGATTATTTCAGCGGTAGTATAGCGTAAAGACGTGTAAACCTGCCAGAGGTCACGTTTTCGGCAAAAAAAGCCGGACCGGCATGGGGCCGATCCGGCGAGAAGGGCTATTTCACGGTGGATAAGTTTTCGCCCACAGCCAGGCGTGTGGCATCGCCGCCCCAGACCTGATCGTACTCATAGCCTGTCAGCTGTTTGATGACCACGCGGGTGCTGGCGTCGCAGTCGCGATAGTCGCCACCGAGCTTCCGACGCGCGATCTCCTTGAGCAGCACCTTATGCGTCTCGCGGGTCAGCTTAAATTTGTAGGTCGCGAAGAAGCTCACTGCCAGCAGCGCGGCGGTGGCAAAAATCATCAGGCCAATTATTGCTCCCAGCGCGCTTTCAGGCTGTGCGCCACTGCCTTTCACAAAACCGGACTCCTGCAACACCAGGCCGATAATCATAATCGCAATGGCGACGGTGCTTTTGCGGGTCAACACCATTACGCCAGCGAAAATGCCTTCCCGGCGCTGCTGCGTGACGATCTCGTCGATATCCGGAATAAAGCTATAAATATTCCACGGAATGTAATAGAGGCCGGAACGGGCTGCACCCAGCAGGATGAAGACGGCGGAGAACAGCAGCGTTGGCACCTCTGTTTTGGTGAGATAAACCGTAAACAGGAATGCCAGCACCAGGAAAATGCAGCTATACGAAAGGCGCAGTGCGGCGGAAGGGGTCATGTTCAGCCTGTTGAGTAACAGCATAAATCCGTACGTGCCGGGCACGGAGGCAAAAGCCGCAATACTTAGCCAGCCGGACACTGCTGCCGCATCCTGACTCAGGCAATACACCACGTAATAGGTAAAGACTGAACCAAATACGTCCATCGCGGTGAAGGAGAAAATATAAATAAGAATATGCAGGCGGAAAGCGCGAATACGAAAAGAAGAGAAGAGATCCAGCACCAGATATTTGAGGTGATTAATTACTCCGCTGCTGCGCTGGGTATCAACTTTGAAGTCATACTCCTGATGCACATCTTTTGCTTCCCAGGTGCTGTACCAGGTAATAAATACCGCGATGCAAAAGACGCAGGAAAATATCAGTCCGGTTAGCGTGTAGGTAAAGGAATTATCTTTGCCGGTAAATTGCATAATCACGCCCGGAACCGACACCGCAAGAAAACCGCCCAATTGCGAGCAGATCATCCGTACGCCCGACAGGCGGCTGCGCTCTTCATAGCGGTTGGTCATCTCCGCTGCGAGGGTTTCCCACGGCACCAGCACCATCGCTGAAAGCAGTTCGATGGAAAGATAGGTGCCCAGGTAATACCAGTAACCCATGTCCGTCAGCCACAGCAGAGCATAGAGGAACATTAAGGGAGAGCTGAGTAATAAGAAGAAACGGCGACGGCCAAATTTACGCCCAAGCCAGGTGTCGCCGAAATTGTCGGTGATGTAACCCATTATCGGGCTTAATACCGCGTCAATGACGCGGGCAATAGCAAATATAGAGCCGGCTTCCACGACGGATAATCCGCAATAGGTGGTGTAAAAAAATAACAGCCAGGTGCCGATAATGGCGAAAGCGCCTCCGCCAAAGAGGTCGGTTATGCCGTAGCCAAGCGCCACGCCATAACCCACTCTGCGTTCAGTTGGTTTAACCATAATAATATCCAGTGTAGGGTAGATGTAGAGGTTGTATTTTTATTGCACTGCTGGACTACACGTGACGTTCTAATTATTAATATCTATCCATTGTCTTAACTGAGATGACCGATAAAAAGCCTCCACAATCTTGAGTGATTTTCCGGCGGTACAAATATCGGTAAAATCCGTACTCTCCGGGTGATGAATAGCGTGATAAAAACGGCGGATCGCCTGCTGGTGTCCTAATCCCCAGTAACTTTTTGCGGTGCCATCAGGAGAGGCATCGCTTTCCAGGCGAAATCGTTCGCCGGGCGTTATGCGCCAGAGCGTGTTGTCGTTGAGCAGCAGTGAGCCGCGCTCGCAGTGGATCTCCAGACAGAGGGGGGAATCCGTGGTGTGGCAGTTGCTGGCATAAAACAGACCGCGCGCACCGTTGGTAAAGTGAAGCGTGGCCATCGCGCTGTCTTCCCCTTGCGTGACGTCAGCCAGTTCCCCGCTGTCGACTACCCCCTTCAGCCGCGTGACGCCACCCGCGAACCACTGCATCAGATCGAGGGTATGGATCGCCTGGTTGATTAGCAGGCTTCCACCTTCCGTTGCCAGCTGCCCGCGCCACGGGCTTTCCGTGTAATACGCCCCCGAGCGGGACCAGGTCAGCACAGCTTTGATACTTAACATCTTTCCCAGTACGCCTTCCGCCAGCTCCTTGCGAATGCGCAGGCTGGTCGGATTGAGCCGGTTCTGGTAGCAGACGCCGAGCCTGCCGGGTGCCTGCGCGGCGGCAGAGGCAATGTCGGCAAGCTCGCTGCTGTTCATGCCCACCGGTTTTTCGCAAAAGACATGTTTCCCGGCGGCCAGCGCCGCCAGAATCATGTTTTTGTGCTCGAAGTGGGGCGTGCAGATATGCACCACGTCGATGCTGTCATCCAGCAGCATTTCCCGGTAATCCTGATAAAAGCGGCACTGATAGTTCATCGCCAGCTTCAGTCCTTTGACGCTGTCGATATCGACCAGCGCGCGCAGCGCGACATTGGGGATTTGCCTCAGGGCATTCACATGGCAACTGTGAATAGCCCCGGCACCGATAATCGCCGTGTTCAGGATGTTCATGTCGTCCCCTTAGTCAGCTGCGTTTGCGAGCATTTGTGCTTTCACGCACAGTTCGGCAGCTTTGAAAGCATGCGCCTGAGTCATGGCATTTTCGGTGCGGTGCAGGCAGTCGAGGATCAGTTCGCCAAAGTACGGGAACCCAACCTGCCCGGCCACAGGATAGCGGAACTCGCCCTCGTTATTGACGAGGTAGACGACATCCTGCTCACCCCGGGTGAGATCGACATATTTACGGATTTCGATATACCCGTCGGTACCGAGCAGCGTCAGGCGACCATCGCCCCAGGTGGAGAGCCCGTCAGGAGTGAACCAGTCACAACGGAAATAGCCGCTGGCGCCGTTTTCTCCTTTGAGCATGGCGTCGCCAAAATCTTCGAATGCGGGATACTGCGGGTGGTTAACGTTGCGCACCTGGCTGGCGACCACGGTGGCGTCGCGGTTGCCGGTATAAAACAGGAACTGCTCGATCTGGTGGCTGCCGATGTCGCACAGGATGCCGCCGAAATAGCGGCGATCGTAGAACCAGTCCGGGCGGCCAGTCCCTTCCCGGTGCGGCCCCATGCCAAGGGTTTGCACCACGCGACCAATGGCGCCTTGCTGTACCAGCTGCCCGGCAAAGACCGCGCTTTCCACGTGCAGACGCTCGCTGTAGTAGACCGCGTATTTTTTCCCGGTTTTCTCCACCATCGCTTTGGCGTCTGCCAGCTGTTCAAGGGTGGTGAGCGGCGCTTTGTCCGTGAAGTAGTCTTTGCCAGCCGTCATCGCCTTCAGCCCCAGCGCACAGCGTTCGGAGGGGATGGCCGCCCCGGCCACCAGGCGCACGTCGCCATCGGCGAGAATAACGTCCAGGGAATCAGCCACCTTCACCTGCGGGTACTGCTGAACAAACGTGTCCACTTTCGCCGGATCGGGATCGTAAACCCACTTCAGCGTGGCACCTGCTTCAATCAGGCCATTACACATTCCGTAGATATGGCCGTGGTCGAGCGCGGCGGCGGCAAATACAAATTCACCCGCCTGCACCACCGGCTGCGGTTTGCCCACCGGCGCGTAGTTCATTCCGTCATTCTTGTTCATGGTTACAGTCCTCGATCCAGATCTTTACCCAGAGGGATAGCGCCCACTTCGCTGAAGTTGGCGACGCTTGCGGATTTTTCATAAAAACGGGGGGCGAGGGCGTTCGTCCCGCCGGTACGGTAAAACGGATCATCGCGGCTAACAGGCAGGGAAACGACACTGCGGGTAATGGCTGATTTATACATCGCAGTAATCAGCTCCAGCGAGCGCTTACCCTGCACGCCGTCCACCAGCGGGGCCGTACCGCGCTCAATGCTCTGAAGCAGGTCGTTAATCTGCCCGGTGTGCAGAGTCCATTCGAGCCTGGGCGTCGCCTGGAAAACGGCATCAAGCAGGGCTTCTCGCTCAATATCGTTGGTCTCCTGCGGGAAGCCGTTTTCAGCACTCACGCTGGCATAAGCCTGCCATGGGGCGGAGATGCGCGCTTTATCACCCTGGATAATGATCTTCTGATCTTCCCCGTGGTGTACTACCGAGGCGGTAAGCTGGGTGAGTGCGCCGCTAGGGTATTTGAATATCGCGGCGCTAAGGTCTTCCACTTCGGCGTTGTCATGGGCCACGTTGGTCATCATCGCCACCACCTCAGACGGGAAGCCGAGCATCCACTGAATGGCGTCAATATGGTGCACCGCGTGGTTCAGCGTGCAGCCGCCCCCTTCCTTTTCCCACGTGCCGCGCCACCACAGGTCGTAGTAGCAATGTCCGCGCCACCAGAAGGAATCCACCTGCGCATGGCATATTTTTCCGGCGAGGCCGGAATCCAGCGCCGCTTTTAAGCGCCAGAAGGCATCGGTAAAGCGGTTCTGGGCAATAATGGAGAGCGTTTTTCCGCTGGCCTGCTGGGCGGCGATCATCGCATCACACTCCTCCAGCGAGGCGGCCATCGGTTTTTCACACAGCACATGGCAGCCGGCATGAAGCGCATCAATGCTGATCTCCGCATGGACATAGGGCGGGGTGCAGACGTCAACGATATCGATGGGAAGCGCATCCTCCAGCAACTGCCGGTGGCTGGCGTACACGCGGGCGTCCGTCAGGCCGTAACGCGCTTTTTTCTCTTCCGCTTTCTCCGGATAGATATCAACCAGCGCAACGATCCGGCAGCGCTGTCCAAACTGCAAATAACCCTGAATATGGTTATGGGAGATATTTCCTGTTCCCACAATGGCGACATTTAACATCGATTTTCTCCGGTGTTACCAGGTACCCGCGGCATCCAGCGTGATGCTGGTGGCCTCTTTATCTACAGAGGTGCTGATGCGCTGCTGAAGCAGGCGCAGGTATTGCTTTTCGTTTAGCGGTAGCTCAACCCAGTCGTCCGTCCAGGTGGAGAGGTGCATGGCGTTAGAGAGGGTTAAACCGCGAATGCCGTCCAGACCCGGTGCAATCAACGGCTCGCCGCGCAGCACGGCGGCGCAGAAGTTGGCGGTGATGACGTGGTGCTCGCTGTATTCCGGGGCAACAGGGACAGAAACCTCCCAGCATTCCGGCTCACCGAAGCCATTCTGCCAGCGAGCGTTAAACTCGGTTTCCGATTCGCGCAGCCGCCAGTAGCGCAGTTTGCCCTCGTCGACGACCACTTTGCCGCGATCGCCGACAATCTCCAGGCGGTTGGTACCCGGTGTTTCCGCGACGGTGGTAATGAACACGCCGGTCGCGCCACTGGCATATTCGGCGTAGGCTGTCACCTCGTCTTCCACTTCGATATCGCGATGCTTACCGAACTGGCAAAACGCGCGCAGACGAACCGGCATGCCCACCAGCCACTGCCAGAGATCGAGCTGGTGCGGGTCCTGGTTGAGCAGCACGCCGCCGCCTTCCCCTTTCCAGGTGGCGCGCCAGCCGCCGGAGTTGTAGTAACTCTGCGAGCGATACCAGTTGGTGATGATCCAGTTGGAGCGGCGGATCTCGCCCAGCTCGCCGCTGTCGATCAGATCTTTCACTTTCTGATACAGCGGGTTGGGCCGCTGGTTATACATGATGCCGAACACCACGTCGCACTCCCGGGCGCAGGCGTTCATCTCCTGGACCTGCGCGGTGTAGACGCCTGCTGGCTTCTCACACAGGGTATGAATGCCGTGGCGCATCGCCAGCATCGACAGGTGCGGGTGATCGTAATGCGGCGTGGCGACAATGACCGCATCGATAAGCCCGCTCTGGAGCATCTCCTGCGCATCACTGAACAGCGGAATGCCGCCAACCAGCTGCCGAATGGCCGGATGCTTTTCCGGCGCGTTATCGCACACCGCCGTAAGGCAGGCGTCGCTGACGGTTCCGGCCAGTAAATAGCGTGCGTGGACCGTACCGATATTACCTATACCAATAATGCCAAAACGTACCTTCTCCATTTCTCACCTTAATTTCAGTCAAAAAGCGTGATGACCGAAAAATAGGAAAGGCGAGACGTAGCGACAATGTGTTTTTGTGAGAATACTCGCAAGGTGAATAAGTAAACTCCAACCATTTTGAAATTTGGTTTTAAAATCAAAGCGCTGTTTCTGCAAATATTTGCAAAAACTGATTGAGAGCGAGGTCACACTATGCCGGGCAAGTTAAAAATGGAGGAGATCGCATCCCTGACGGGATATTCCGTGAGCACGGTTTCCAGGGTCTTGAGCGGCAAGTCTTATACCAGCGATAAGGCCCGGGAAGCCATTGTCCGCATCGCACGGGAGCTTGGCGTGCTGGAGTCGATGGCGAGCGGACGGCTTTTAATTAACGGAATCGCTGTATTTGCGCCTGAAAGAACGTTTCAGGGGCGTGGGGATATTTTTTATCTGGAAGTGACCAAAGGCATTGCGGAAGCCAGCGCGCCACATAATGTCTGGATCAGTTATTGCGGATTAGAGGAACAAAATGCGGACGTGAAATTATTTATGGAAAAGGCAAGCCATAAAAATATTAACGCAATAATTATCATTGGTACGGATGATTCCACCATATTTAAGCTGGCCAGCACGCTGAATAAACCCTGTGTATTAATTAATTCCGTTGACCGGGACCGGGTGCTGGATTCGGTCTCCCCCGATCATCGCGCAATCGGCTTTACCACGATGCAATATCTTTTCGAGCAGGGGCATCGCCGGGTGCTGACCATCACCTGTTTACGCCGGGACACGCTCTATGCCCGGCTGGATGGAATTAAAGAAGCGTACCGGCATTTTCATGTGGCGTTTGAGCCGCAGCGGGATTTACTGGTCACGGAGTGGTTTACCGCTGAAGAGGCTGAGCGCGAGCTGGATGCGTGGCTGTTACGTCACGACAGAGCGCAGTGGCCTGAGGTCATTTTTCCCAACAGCACCAGCATGACCGAGGGTGTGCTGAAGGCGTTACAGCGGCATGGGCTGCGCGTGCCGGAAGACATCTCCATCATCACCACCGATTTTGCGTGGAATTTAGCAAACCGGCTTGAAAAGCCCATTACGGGGATCACGGTGCCCTGTCGGGATTTGGGTATAGAAGCGGTGCATTTGCTGCAAACGCGGCTCAACCGACCACAGGCGCCAGTGTTTAACCTGCTGTTGCAGGGGAAAGTCATTGATTACGGTTCGGTGAGTAATGCCACGCGCCACGCGGCTCGCGTGGCGCTGATGCAGTAATCAGGCCTGCTGTGGAGGCAGGCAAACGCCGATGCCGCCAATGCCGCAGTAGCCATACGGATTTTTATGCAGGTACTGCTGGTGGTCGTCTTCGGCATAGTAGAACGGTTTCGCGGTAGCGATTTCCGTCGTGACCTGACGTTTATCACCGGCCGCCTGCATCGCTTCCTGGAAACGCGTCAGGCTGGCGTGGGCGGCGGCCTCCTGCTCTGGGGTGAGCGGGTAGATGGCCGAACGGTATTGGGTGCCGTGATCGTTACCCTGACGCATGCCCTGTGCCGGGTCATGGTTTTCCCAGAACACCTGGAGCAGCTGTTCATAGCTAATGACGCTCGGGTCATACACCACTCGCACCGCTTCAGCATGACCGGTCTCACCGGAACAGACTTCGCGGTAGGTTGGGTTAGGCGTATATCCTCCGGTGTAGCCCGCAGCGGTGCTGTACACGCCCGGCAGTTGCCAGAACAGGCGTTCTACGCCCCAGAAGCAGCCCATGGCAAACAGGGCGATCTCCATTCCATCAGGAACGTTTGTCATTGAATGGTTGTTTACGGCGTGTAATGTCGCCACTGGCATAGGGGTGTTGCGTCCCGGTAACGCATCGGCTTGTGATACCAGATGCTTTTTATCAAATAAACTCACGGTGGGGCCTCCGGGGTAGCGTTGTTTCGGTTAAGGTTGTCACGAAGCGTTTAATTGAACACAATAAATGCGATGAATGAGTCTAGATTTAATCATAAGAAATATTTGGGTGTTACACCCTTTTTCAACCCGTAATTTGGGTTTTTGGCTTTCAGGCCGTATTTTGCCGCGGAGCGGCACTGCATTTGCTTCCAGGGTGGAAACAGGGATATTCAGGAGAAAACGTGACAAAGATCCGCCAGTTATGTTTAGTCAGTTTAATGCTGACCAGCGGGATTGCCAGCGCGGCGAATGTCCGTTTGCAGGTTGAGGGGTTATCCGGGGCGCTGGAAAAAAACGTGCGTGCGCAGCTTTCTACCATCCAGAGCGATGAGGTCACGCCGGATCGGCGTTTTCGCGCGCGCGTGGATGACGCCATCCGCGAAGGCTTAAAGGCGTTGGGGTACTATGAACCCACCATCGATTTCGATTTACGCCCGCCGCCGGCGAAAGGACGCCAGGTGTTGATTGCCCGCGTCTCGCCGGGCGAACCCGTCCTGATTGGCGGCACGAACGTGGTGCTGCGCGGCGGTGCGCGCACCGATCGGGACTACCTGGATCTGCTCAGCACCCGTCCGAAAGTGGGCACCGTGCTCAATCACGGGGATTACGATCGTTTTAAAAAATCCTTAACCAGCGTTTCGCTGCGCAAAGGCTACTTCGACAGCCGGTTCAACAAAAGCCAGCTGGGCGTTGCGCTTGAGCGACGTCAGGCATTCTGGGATATCGATTACGACAGCGGCGAGCGCTACCGGTTTGGCGATGTGACCTTCGAAGGATCGCAAATCCGTGACGAGTATCTGCAAAATCTGGTGCCGTTTAAAAAGGGCGACTACTACCAGTCCAGCGACCTGGGCGAGCTGAACCGTCGTTTGTCCGCGACGGGCTGGTTTAACTCCGTGGTGGTAGCGCCGGAATTTGATAAATCCCGTAAAACGAAAGTGTTACCGCTGCATGGCGTGGTCTCTCCGCGCACCGAGAACACCATTGAGACCGGTGTCGGCTACTCCACGGACGTCGGCCCGCGCGTTAAAGCCTCGTGGAAAAAACCGTGGATGAACTCCTACGGCCACAGCCTGACCACCAGCGTCAGCCTGTCTGCGCCTGAACAGCAGCTGGACTTCAGCTATAAAATGCCGCTGCTGAAAAATCCGCTTGAGCAATACTACCTCGTGCAGGGCGGCTTTAAGCGTACCGATTTGAACGATACCGAGCAGGACTCGACGACGCTTGCGGTATCACGCTTCTGGGATCTCTCCAGCGGCTGGCAGCGCGCCATTAACCTGCGCTGGAGCCTCGACCACTTTACCCAGGCAAACGTCACCAACACCACCATGCTGCTTTATCCGGGCGTGATGATCAGCCGTACCCGCTCGCGCGGTGGCCTGATGCCGACCTGGGGCGATTCTCAGCGCTACTCCATCGATTACTCCAACACCGCCTGGGGCTCCGACGTAGACTTCTCCGTCTTTCAGGCGCAAAACGTCTGGATCCGCACGCTGTACGACAAACACCGCTTTGTGATGCGCGGTAATCTCGGCTGGATCGAAACCGGTGACTTCGAACGCGTCCCGCCGGATCTGCGCTTCTTCGCCGGGGGCGACCGCAGCATTCGCGGGTATAAGTACAAATCGATCTCACCTGAAAACGACAAAGGCCAGTTGACCGGGGCGTCAAAACTGGCGACTGGCTCGCTGGAGTACCAGTACAACGTCAGCGGCAAGTGGTGGGGAGCGATGTTCGTTGACGGCGGTGAAGCGGTGAACGATATCCGCCGCAGCGATTTCAAAACCGGCGCGGGCGTAGGCGTGCGCTGGCAGTCACCGGTCGGGCCCATCAAGCTCGATTTCGCCGTTCCGGTGGGCGACAAAGACGAACACGGTTTACAGTTTTACATCGGTCTGGGGCCTGAATTATGAGTTTATGGAAGAAGATAAGCCTCGGGGTGCTGATTTTTATCGTATTACTGCTCGGTACGGTGGCGTTTCTGGTGGGCACCACCACAGGCCTGCATTTGCTGTTTAACGCCGCGAACCGCTGGGTGCCGGGGCTGGAAATCGGCCAGGTCACGGGCGGCTGGCGCGATCTGCGCCTGAAAAATATCCGTTATGAACAGCCCGGCGTGGCGGTGAACGCGGGCGAGTTTCATCTGGCGGTCAAGCTCGGCTGCCTGCGGGACAGCCAGCTGTGCGTAAACGATCTGTCGCTAAAAGACGTTAACGTGGCGATAGATTCCAAAAAAATGCCGAAGTCCGAGCCTGTCGAAGAAGAGGACAGCGGCCCGCTGAACCTCTCCACGCCGTACCCGATTGCGCTTTACCGGGTCGCACTGGATAACGTGAATATCAAAATCGACGACACGACGGTATCCGTGATGGATTTCACCTCCGGTCTGCGCTGGCAGGAGAAAAACCTCACCCTGACCCCAACCTCCCTGCAAGGGCTGCTGATTGCGCTGCCGAAGGTGGCCGACGTGGCGCAGGAAGAGATCGTCGAGCCGAAGATCCAGAACCCGCAGCCGGAAGAAAAACCGCTGGGCGAAACGCTGAAAGATCTCTTCTCGAAACCGGTTCTGCCGGAGATGACCGACGTGCATCTGCCGCTGAACCTCAATATCGAAGAGTTTAAGGGCGAGCAGTTGCGTCTGACCGGCGATACCGATCTGACGGTCTTCAACATGCTGCTTAAAGTCAGCAGTATCGACGGCAACATGAAGCTCGACGCGCTGGATATTGATACTAACCAGGGGTCGGTCAACGCCTCAGGCAATGCGCTGCTGCGCGACAACTGGCCGGTAGATATTACGTTGAACAGCGCCCTGAACATCGATCCGCTGAAAGGCGAAAAGGTGAAGGTGAAAGTCGGCGGCGCGCTGCGCGAGAAGCTGGAGTTCGGCGTGAACCTCTCCGGACCGGTGGATATGGTGCTGCGCGGGCAAATCCAGCTGGCAGAGGCCGGTTTACCGCTCAACCTTGAGGTTGTCAGCAAGCAGCTTTACTGGCCGTTCACCGGCGAAAAACAGTTCCAGGCTGACGATCTGAAGCTGAAGCTGAGTGGCAAAATGACCGACTACACGCTGTCGTTCCGCACGGCAGTGAAGGGGCAGGGGGTACCGCCCGCCGATATCATCCTGGACGCGAAGGGTAACGAGTTGCAGGTCAACCTCGACAAGCTGACCGTGGCGGCGCTGGAAGGAAAAACCGAGCTGACCGCGCTGCTCGACTGGCAGCAGGCGATCAGCTGGCGCGGCGAGCTGAAGCTGACCGGGATCAACACCGCTAAAGAGGTCCCGGACTGGCCGTCAAAACTGGATGGCCTGATCAAAACCCGCGGTAGCCTGTACGGTGGCACCTGGCAGATGGACGTGCCGGAACTCAAGCTCACCGGCAACGTGAAGCAGAACAAAGTCAACGTAGAGGGCTCGCTTAAGGGCAACAGCTATCTCCAGTGGGTGATCCCGGGCCTGCACGTGGCGCTGGGTCGCAACACGGCGGATATTAAAGGCGAGCTGGGCGTGAAAGACCTCAATCTGGATGCCACCATCGACGCGCCAAATCTTGATAACGCCCTGCCGGGTCTTGGCGGCACGGCGAAGGGGTTAGTGAAGGTTCGCGGTACGGTGGAGGCGCCGCAGCTGCTGGCGGACATCACCGCCAATAACCTGCGCTGGCAGGAACTTTCCATTGCCCGCGTGCGTGTCGAGGGAGACGTGAAATCCACCGATCAGATCGGCGGAAACCTGGAGCTGCGCGTGGAGCGTATCTCTCAGCCGGACGTGAACATCAGTCTGGTCACGCTGGCGGCAAAAGGCAACGAAAAGCAGCACGATCTCCAGCTACGGGTACAGGGCGAGCCGGTCTCCGGGCAGCTGCACCTGACGGGCAGTTTTGACCGCCAGGCGACGCGCTGGAAAGGCGTGCTGGATAACACCCGCTTCAGCACGCCGGTCGGCCCGCTGGTGCTGTCGCGGTCTGTCGCGCTGGATTACCGCAACGCGGAGCAAAAGATCAGCATTGGGCCACACTGCTGGACCAACCCGAATGCTGAGCTGTGCGTGCCGCAGACCATTGATGCAGGCGCGGAAGGACGCGCGCAGATCAACCTCAACCGTTTCGACCTGGCGATGCTGAAACCGTTTATGCCGGAAACCACCCAGGCCAGCGGGGTCTTCAGCGGTAAAGCGGACGTCGCGTGGGACACCACCAAAGAGGGACTGCCGCAGGGCAGCGTTACCCTCTCCGGGCGTAACGTGAAGGTGACGCAGGAGGTCAATGACGCGCCACTGCCGGTGGCGTTCGACACCCTGAATGTGAACGCTGACCTGCGTAACAATCGTGCGGAACTGGGATGGCTGATCCGCCTGACCAACAACGGTCAGTTTGACGGACAGGTGCAAATTACCGATCCGCAAGGGCGGCGCAATCTCGGCGGCAACGTCAATATTCGTAACTTCAACCTGGCGATGGTGAATCCGATCTTCTCGCGGGGAGAAAAGGCGGCGGGGATGCTCAGCGCCAACCTGCGTCTGGCGGGGGATGCGCAAAGCCCACAGCTGTTTGGCCAGATGCGGTTAAACGGTGTGGACATTGACGGTAACTTTATGCCGTTCGATATGCAGCCAAGCCAGCTGACGATGAACTTTAACGGCCAAAGCTCAACCCTCAGTGGCTCAGTGTTGACGCAGCAGGGACAAATCAACCTGAGCGGTGACGCAGACTGGAGCCAGCTCGACAACTGGCGCGCCCGTATTGCGGCCAAGGGCAGCAGGGTGCGTATCACGGTACCGCCGATGGTGCGCCTGGACGTGTCGCCAGACGTGGTCTTTGAGGCAACGCCGAGTCTCTTCACCCTGGACGGCCGTGTTGACGTACCGTGGGCGCGCATCGTGGTTCACGAGGTGCCGGAAAGCGCGGTTGGCGTCTCCAGTGACGAAGTTATGCTCAATGAAAATCTGAAACCTGTTGAACAGAAGAGCGCTGGCATACCGATCAATAGTAATCTTATCGTGCACGTGGGGAATAACGTGCGTTTGGACGCGTTTGGGCTGAAGGCGAGACTCACGGGTGACCTGAAAGTGGCGCAGGATCAACAGGGACTTGGCCTCAATGGACAAATCAATATTCCTGAAGGGCGCTTCCATGCCTACGGGCAGGATTTGATTGTGCGTAAAGGCGAGCTGCTGTTCTCCGGTCCACCGGATCAGCCGGTACTCAATATCGAAGCGATCCGTAACCCGGAAGCCACCGAAGATGATGTGATTGCAGGCGTGCGCGTGACGGGCTCCGCCGATGAACCTAAGGCAGAGATCTTCTCTGACCCGGCCATGTCGCAACAGGAAGCGCTCTCTTACCTCCTTCGCGGCCAGGGTCTGGATAGCCAACAGGGCGATGGTGCGGCAATGACATCAATGTTAGTCGGTCTGGGGGTTGCACAAAGTGGTCAGGTTGTGGGTAAAATCGGCGAGACGTTTGGCGTAAGCAATCTGGCGCTGGACACTCAGGGCGTGGGTGACTCTTCGCAGGTAGTGGTCAGCGGCTATGTACTGCCGGGTCTACAGGTAAAATATGGCGTGGGGATCTTTGACTCACTGGCTACACTCACGTTACGTTATCGCCTGATGCCTAAGCTATATCTGGAAGCAGTGTCCGGCGTAGACCAGGCACTTGATCTGCTCTATCAGTTTGAGTTTTAGCAATGCGAATATTTGTTTACGGCAGTTTACGAACCAGGCAAGGCAACAGCCACTGGATGACCAACGCCCAGTTGCTGGGAAATTACACAATCGAAAACTACCAGTTGTACAGTCTGGGCCACTATCCAGGCGCGGTTCCGGGGAACGGAACGGTACAGGGTGAGGTTTATCGTATTGATAATGCCACACTGGCCGAACTTGATGCCCTGCGCACCAGGGGCGGTGAATACGCTCGCCAGTTGATCCAGACGCCTTACGGCAGTGCATGGATGTACGTGTACCAACGTTCGGTCGACGGGTTAACGTTGATTGAAAGCGGTAACTGGTTAGACAGAGACCAGTTCTGAAAAACGACAACGCCACCGTAAGGTGGCGTTGTCGTTTTGCGCCTCTTGCTGATTGTAGGCCCGTGCAAGCGTAGCGCCGCCGGGCGCATCGACAGGCACAAAAAAGCCCCGACGCGCGGGGCTTAGTCTCAGCAGTAAGAATTACTTCTTAGCCGCACGCTCGAAAGAGGCGATGATTTCTGCTTTCGCCGCTTCTGCGTTATCCCAGCCTTCAACTTTAACCCATTTGCCTTTTTCGAGATCTTTGTAGTGCTCGAAGAAGTGGGCGATCTGCGCTTTCAGCAGCTCTGGCAGGTCGTTCACATCTTTAATGTGATCGTACTCTTTGCTCAGCTTGGTGTGCGGTACGGCAACCAGTTTCGCATCTTCACCCGCTTCGTCAGTCATTTTCAGCACGCCAACAGGACGGCAGCGAATGACGGAGCCTGGCTGCAATGGATATGGCGTTGGGACCAGTACGTCAACCGGGTCACCGTCCAGAGACAGAGTGTGGTTGATGTAGCCGTAGTTGCACGGATAGAACATGGCGGTAGACATGAAACGGTCAACGAACAGTGCACCGGTGTCTTTGTCGATTTCGTATTTGATTGGATCTGCGTTGGCCGGGATTTCGATCACAACGTAGATGTCTTCTGGCAGTTCTTTACCCGCAGGGACGTTGAGTAAGCTCATGTCGGTGTCCTTTAAAATGGATGGTAAACAAGTGGCAGGTATTATAGCCAACTGGCGCTGAAAGTCTCCGCCTGTTTTCGTCTTCTCTCCCTCGCGCCTTCACTTTTCAGACCGTTTCCATGACAGGATAATCCATAAACTCAGCCGCATTTTAAATGTTGAAATGAAAGCGATTACAAACTTGTGATTAACGTTTTATTCACTTTTCTGAAGTGTGATGTAACGCAATCCGTAACATATTCCATTGGCTATAGTTCATCCGCGGAACATCTTTTAACCAACAATAACCTACCCTACGAGGACGTTCATATGTGGAAGCGCTTACTTCTTGTTACAGCAGTTTCGGCAGCCATGTCGTCTATGGCGATGGCCGCACCTTTAACCGTTGGATTTTCGCAGGTCGGATCTGAATCCGGCTGGCGCGCCGCTGAAACGAATGTGGCGAAAAGTGAGGCTGAAAAGCGCGGTATTACGCTGAAAATCGCCGATGGTCAGCAAAAGCAAGAGAACCAGATTAAAGCGGTGCGCTCGTTTATCGCTCAGGGCGTGGATGCCATCTTTATTGCCCCGGTTGTCGCCACGGGCTGGGAGCCGGTGCTGAAGGAAGCCAAAGATGCTGAAATTCCGGTCTTCCTGCTCGACCGTTCCATCGACGTAAAAGACAAATCTCTCTATATGACCACCGTCACCGCCGATAACGTGCTGGAAGGCAAACTGATTGGTGACTGGCTGGTGAAGCAGGTGGATGGCAAGCCGTGTAACGTGGTTGAGTTGCAGGGCACCGTCGGGGCGAGCGTGGCTATCGACCGTAAAAAAGGTTTCGCGGAGGCCATCGCTAAAGCACCAAACATCAAAATCATCCGTTCTCAGTCCGGCGACTTCACCCGCAGCAAGGGTAAAGAGGTCATGGAAAGCTTCATCAAGGCAGAAAATAACGGCAAAAATATCTGCATGGTTTATGCCCACAACGACGACATGGTGATCGGCGCCATCCAGGCCATCAAAGAAGCGGGCCTGAAGCCGGGCAAAGATATCCTCACCGGCTCGATCGACGGCGTACCGGACATCTACAAAGCGATGATTGACGGCGAAGCGAACGCCAGCGTGGAGCTGACGCCAAACATGGCGGGCCCGGCATTTGATGCGCTGGAGAAATTCAAGAAAGACGGCACCCAGCCTGAGAAGTTGACCATCACCAAATCCACGCTCTACCTGCCGGACACGGCGAAAGAAGAGTTAGAGAAGAAGAAAAATATGGGCTACTGATCCAGTGAAATTGCCGGGTGGCGCTGCGCTTACCCGGCCTACGATACGCTCTTTTGTAGGCCGGATAAGCGTAGCGTCATCCGGCCTGATGCAGGGGGAAACCATGACCACCGAACAACACCAGGAAATCCTCCGCACAGAGGGCCTGAGTAAATTTTTCCCTGGCGTTAAGGCGCTGGATAACGTTGATTTCAGCCTGCGGCGTGGGGAGATCATGGCGTTGCTCGGCGAAAACGGGGCGGGGAAGTCGACGCTGATTAAAACCCTGACCGGGGTCTATCACGCCGATCGCGGCGCTATCTGGCTGGAAGGTAACGCCATTTCGCCCAAAAACACCGCGCATGCCCAGCAACTGGGGATCGGCACGGTCTACCAGGAAGTGAACCTGCTGCCAAACATGTCGGTAGCGGATAACCTGTTTATTGGCCGTGAACCCAGACGTTTTGGCCTGCTGCGCCGCAAAGAGATGGAAGCGCGCGCCGCGAAGCTGATGGAATCGTATGGCTTCTCTCTCGACGTACGCGAACCGCTGAACCGTTTTTCCGTAGCGATGCAGCAAATCGTGGCGATCTGTCGCGCTATCGATCTCTCGGCGAAAGTGCTGATCCTCGATGAACCCACCGCCAGCCTCGATACCCAGGAAGTGGAGATGCTTTTTACCCTGATGCGCCAGCTGCGTAATCAGGGCGTCAGCCTGATTTTTGTGACGCATTTCCTCGATCAGGTTTACGAGGTGAGCGACCGTATTACGGTGCTGCGCAACGGCAGCTTTGTCGGCTGCCGGGAAACCCGCGAGCTGCCGCAGATAGAGCTGGTCAAAATGATGCTGGGCCGCGAGCTGGAGACCAACGCGCTTCAGCGCGCGGGCCGTACGCTGCTGAGCGAAAAACCGATCGCCGCGTTTCACGATTACGGCAGAAAAGGGACCATCGCGCCGTTTAACCTCGAGGTACGCCCCGGTGAAATTGTGGGTCTGGCGGGGCTGTTAGGCTCCGGGCGCACCGAAACCGCCGAAGTCATCTTCGGGATCAAACCTGCCGACAGCGGAACGGCGCTGATCAAAGGCAAACCACAAACGCTACGTTCACCGCATCAGGCGTCATGCCTCGGCGTGGGCTTCTGCCCGGAGGACAGGAAAACGGACGGGATTATTGCCGCCGCCTCGGTGCGGGAAAACATCATTCTGGCGCTACAGGCCCAGCGCGGCTGGCTGCGTCCGATCCCTAAGCGCGAGCAGAACGCGATTGCCGAGCGCTTCATCCGCCAGCTCGGTATACGTACCCCGAGCGCGGAACAGCCCATCGAGTTCCTCTCGGGCGGTAATCAGCAGAAGGTGTTGCTCTCTCGCTGGCTGCTCACCAAGCCGCAGTTCCTGATCCTCGACGAGCCCACGCGCGGTATCGACGTGGGCGCGCACGCCGAAATCATCCGGCTTATCGAAACGCTTTGCGCCGACGGTCTGGCGCTGCTGGTGATCTCGTCCGAGCTGGAGGAGCTGGTCGGCTATGCCGATCGCGTCATCATCATGCGCGATCGCAGGCAGGTGGCAGAGATCCCGCTGGATAAACTGTCGGTTCCGGCGATCATGAATGCCATCGCGGCGTAAGGAGTCAAATGTGATGTCCCGTTCTCTTTCGCAAACTGGCGAAGCGAAGCGCCGCTTCACCTGGCCGACCGGCACGCCGCAAATCGTGGCGCTGCTGCTGGTGCTGCTGGTGGATAGCCTGGTGGCTCCGCATTTTTTCCAGATCGTCGTGCAGGATGGCCGCCTGTTTGGTAGCCCGATCGACATCTTAAACCGTGCCGCGCCCGTGGCGCTGCTGGCGATTGGTATGACGCTGGTCATTGCCACCGGCGGGATCGACCTCTCCGTCGGTGCGGTAATGGCGATTGCGGGCGCCACCGCCGCCTCTATGACCGTCGCCGGGCACAGCCTGCCGGTGGTCCTGCTGGCCGCGCTGGGTTCCGGCGTGCTTGCCGGGCTGTGGAACGGCATTCTGGTTGCGGTGCTCAAGATCCAGCCGTTTGTCGCGACGTTGATTTTGATGGTGGCCGGGCGCGGTGTGGCGCAGCTTATCACCTCCGGTCAAATCGTCACCTTTAACTCCCCGAGCCTGGCGTGGATCGGCAGCGGTAATTTTCTGTTCTTCCCGACGCCGGTGATCGTCGCGCTGTTGACGCTGGTGGTGTTCTGGCTTTTCACCCACAAAACGGCGCTCGGGATGTTCATCGAAGCGGTGGGGATTAACATTCGGGCCGCGAAAAACGCCGGGGTAAATACGCGGCTGATGGTGATGCTGACTTACGTGCTGAGCGGCGTCTGTGCTGCGATTGCCGGGGTGATCGTGGCCGCCGATATTCGCGGAGCGGATGCCAATAACGCCGGACTCTGGCTCGAGCTGGATGCGATCCTCGCGGTGGTTATCGGCGGTGGATCGCTGATGGGCGGACGTTTTAATCTGCTGCTCTCGGTGGTGGGGGCGTTGATTATTCAGGGTATGAATACCGGTATTTTGCTCTCCGGGTTCCAGCCGGAGCTGAATCAGGTCGTCAAAGCGGTCGTGGTGCTTATCGTACTTATCGTGCAGTCGCCGCGCTTTATCACTCTCATTAAGGGGAACCGCGGTCATGATAAAACGTAATTTGCCGTTAATGATCACGCTGGGTGTGTTCGTGCTGGGATACCTTTACTGCCTGACCCAGTTCCCGGGCTTCGCCTCCACGCGGGTGATTTGCAACATTCTGACCGACAACGCCTTTTTAGGTATTATCGCCGTCGGTATGACGTTTGTGATCCTCTCCGGCGGGATCGATCTCTCCGTTGGGTCGGTGATCGCCTTTACCGGCGTGTTCCTTGCCAAGGCGATTGGCTTTTGGGGGATTTCGCCGCTGCTGGCTTTTCCGCTGGTGCTGGTCATGGGCTGCGCGTTCGGCGCCTTTATGGGGCTTTTGATCGATGCGCTGAAAATCCCGGCCTTTATCATCACCCTCGCCGGGATGTTCTTCCTGCGCGGCGTGAGCTATCTGGTGTCGGAGGAGTCAATTCCGATAAACCACCCGATCTACGACACGCTCTCCAGTCTGGCGTGGAAAATCCCCGGCGGGGGGCGCCTGAGCGCAATGGGGCTGCTGATGCTGGGCGTGGTGGTGATCGGGATCTTCCTCGCCCACCGTACCCGATTTGGTAACCAGGTTTATGCCATTGGCGGCAGCGCCACGTCCGCGAACCTGATGGGAATTTCCACGCGCAGCACGACTATCCGCATCTACATGCTTTCGACCGGGCTGGCCACCCTCGCGGGGATTGTATTCTCGGTTTATACCCAGGCAGGCTATGCCCTGGCGGGGGTGGGCGTTGAGCTGGACGCCATAGCCTCGGTGGTGATTGGCGGTACGCTGCTCAGTGGCGGGGTGGGGACGGTGCTCGGCACGCTGTTTGGCGTGGCGATCCAGGGGCTGATTCAGACCTATATCAACTTCGACGGCACGCTCAGCTCCTGGTGGACCAAAATCGCCATCGGCATTCTGCTGTTTATTTTTATCGCGCTCCAGCGCGGCCTGACGGTGCTGTGGGAGAACCGCCAGAGCTCGCCTGTTACCCGGGTGAATACATCTTTAACAGAGCGATAACATGCTGAAATTGCTTAAACTCTAAACATTTTCCGGTAGCGGCCGATATTCTTTTTTTATGCCCAGAAATATCTCGCTACCGGAAATAACATCATGCTTAAAACGCTATCGATTCGTACCGGCTTGCTCTCTTTACTGGCCGTTATGACCCTTCTGCTGCTGATTGTCAGCGGCATCGGCATTTATGCCCTTACACAAAGTTCCGCTTCTCTCCAGCGCATCAATCATCTTCAGGGTGAACAGATGGTGCAGCTGAATGCCGGCTATACGCTGATCCTGCGCGCGCGTAACGAAGCGGGGCAGGCCGTCCGCATGATGGAGGTCGGCCTGCTGGACGATGCGGCCAGGGCGGTCAAAACCATTAACCAGGAAGTGGCGCTGGCACAGAAAACGCTGAAGGATGTGATCGGCAGCGGCGTGGCGGATGAGCAGGGGCAAAAGCTGCTGGATAACGTTGCCGCGAGTCTGGCGGTGTACAACCAGCAGGGTATCAGCCCGATGCTGAAAGCCCTGAACGAGCAAAGCGCGGACAGCTATTACGATCTGCTGGAAAACAAGCTGGTCCCGGTGGCGAAGCAGTTTGATAACGATATGCAGGCGTTCCAGGCATGGAGCGAGGCGCGCGGTAAAGCGGAGGTGAGCGCCGTGCAGGCGAGTAAAACCCGCGTGCTGATCCTGATTATCGTCGCGGCGCTGCTGACGGCTGGCATTATCGTGATGGCCTGGCTGGTGCTGCGCCATATGCTGCTCAAGCCGCTTTCAGCCTCGATTGCCCAGCTGGAACATGTGGCGGCCGGGGATTTAACCCATACCCTGAACGCGCCGGCGAGCCAGGAATTTAATCGCCTTAACGCGGCGATCGAAGGGATGCGCCAGTCGCTGATGGACTCGGTTCTGCGGGTGCGTGACGCCAGCTCGCAGATTGATACCGGCAGCCGCGAGCTGACGGCCGGGAATATGAACCTGGCCCAGCGCACGGAATCCACCGCCACCTCGCTGGAGCAGACGGCCGCCAGCATGGAAGAGATCACCGCCACGGTGAAACTTAACGCCGATAACGCCGAGCAGGCGCACCAGCTGGCGAAGTCGGTCTCCGATACCGCCGATCACGGCAGTGAAATGGTCTGCTATGTCATTGAGAAGATGCGCGACATCTCCGGCAGTTCGGCGCGCATCGCCGATATCCTGAGCGTCATCGACGGCATTGCCTTCCAGACCAATATTCTGGCGCTGAACGCCTCCGTTGAAGCGGCGCGTGCGGGTGAGCAGGGGCGAGGTTTTGCGGTCGTGGCGGGTGAGGTGCGTAATCTCGCCAGCCGCAGTGCTGATGCGGCGAAAGAGATCCGCTCGCTTATCAGCGATTCGCAAACCCACGTGAACGAGGGCAGCGAGCTGGCGCAGCAGGCCGGTGAGACGATGGACGAGATCGCCACCGAAGTACTGCGTATGACCAAACTGATGCGTGAAATTGCGACGGCGTCCCAGGAGCAGAGCCGCGGTATTGAGCAGGTGAATATCGCCGTCAATCAGATGGATGAAACGGCGCAGCAAAATGCGGCGCTGGTCCAGCAATCATCTGCGGCAACTCGTTCCCTGGAGGAACAGTCGCGCGAGCTGATGGAAGCGATGGCCTCCTTCAAGCTGACGATGCAAACGGCCTGAAAAAAAGGGGAGCCTGCCTGGCTCCCCTTTTCGTGCGTTACGCGTCCGGGAATTCGCGGATCATGCGTTCAACGTCATCCACCATATGGCGGTTGCCGACGAAGAATGAACGGCGCTGGTGCAGGCTTTCCGGCACGATATCCAGAATACGCTCTTTACCGTCGCTCGCCTTGCCGCCTGCCTGTTCGGCCAGGAATGCCATCGGGTTGCACTCGTACAGCAGACGCAGTTTTCCGTCCGGGTGGCTGGCGGTGCTTGGGTAGAGGTAAATACCGCCCTTCAGCAGGTTACGGTGGAAATCCGCCACCAGCGAGCCGATGTAGCGCGAGGTGTATGGGCGCTGGGTGGCTTTATCCTCTTCCTGGCAGAATTTGATGTACTTCTTCACGCCGTTCGGGAATTTGATGTAGTTGCCTTCGTTGATGGAGTAGGTGTTGCCCTTCTCCGGGAAGCGCATACGCTCCTGGCACAGGCAGAACACGCCCAGGGACGGATCGTAGGTAAAGGCGTGTACGCCGCAGCCGGTGGTGTACACCAGCATGGTGGACGAGCCATACACCACATAACCGGCAGCAACCTGTTTACTGCCCGGTTGCAGGAAGTCTTCTTCCGTCACCGGTGTGCCAACCGGCGTGACGCGACGGTAGATGGAGAAAATGGTACCGACAGAAACGTTAACGTCGATGTTGGAGGAGCCGTCCAGCGGATCCATCAGAACAACGTATTTCGCGTGTTCACACCCTTCGAATACGACGATCTCATCTTCTTCTTCAGAGGCGATACCCGCAACGATGTCGCGCGCGCGCAGTGCAGCTTTCAGTTTTTCATTGGCGAACAGGTCGAGTTTCTGCTGAACCTCACCCTGAACGTTCTCGGCACCGCTGGCACCCAGGATATCGACCAGACCGGCCTTGTTGATATCGCGGTGGATGATCTTAGCGCCCAGCTTTATTGCCGACAGCAAAGCAGTGAGCTCACCCGTAGCATGAGAGAACTCGTGCTGCTTCTCGACAATAAATTCACCTAACGTTTTCATAACACTTTCCCTGCATCTTATGTTGAGTAAAGCGGTTGATGTCCAACAATCTTAACAAACATTCAAATATTAGCGCAGAGGTGAATCGCGCCAGCAAAATACGGATTTACCTGAAATGCGTTTCACAGCCGCTGACATGTGAGTAAAATGTGCGCCACATTGAAGAAGGATAGTGACGTATGCGCATTCATATATTGGGGATTTGTGGCACTTTCATGGGCGGACTGGCAATGCTGGCGCGCTCGCTGGGCCATGAAGTGACAGGTTCGGACGCCAATGTGTATCCGCCGATGAGCACGCTGCTCGAGAAGCAGGGAATTTCTCTGATTCAGGGATATGACGCCAGCCAGCTGGAGCCGCAGCCGGATCTGGTGATCGTGGGTAACGCCATGACCCGTGGGAATCCATGCGTTGAAGCGGTGCTGGAACGCAATATCCCGTACATGTCTGGCCCGCAGTGGCTGCATGATTTTGTCCTGCGCGACCGCTGGGTTGTCGCCGTTGCCGGGACGCACGGCAAAACCACCACCGCCGGTATGGCGACCTGGATCCTCGAAGCCTGCGGCTACAAGCCGGGCTTCGTGATCGGCGGCGTACCGGGGAATTTCGACGTCTCCGCGCGTCTGGGCGACAGCCCGTTCTTTGTGATTGAAGCGGATGAATACGACTGCGCGTTCTTCGACAAGCGCTCCAAGTTCGTGCATTACTGCCCACGCACGCTGATCCTCAACAACCTTGAGTTCGATCACGCGGATATCTTTGACGACCTGAAAGCGATTCAGAAACAGTTCCACCATCTGGTGCGCATTGTTCCGGGTCAGGGCCGCATTATCCTGCCGGAGAACGACATCAACCTGAAGCAGACTATGGCGATGGGGTGCTGGAGCGAGCAGGAGCTGGTTGGCGAGCAGGGGCACTGGCAGGCGAAAAAGCTCAACGCGGATGCCTCCGAATGGGAAGTGCTGCTCGACGGTGAGAAAGTGGGCGAGGTGAAGTGGGGCCTGGTGGGCGAGCACAACATGCACAACGGCCTGATGGCGATCGCCGCGGCGCGTCACGTGGGCGTACTGCCTGCGGATGCCGCCAATGCGCTGGGCTCGTTTATCAACGCCCGTCGCCGTCTGGAGCTGCGCGGTGAAGCCCACGGCGTTACCGTGTATGACGATTTCGCGCACCACCCAACGGCCATTCTGGCGACGCTTGCCGCATTGCGTGGCAAAGTTGGCGGCACCGCGCGCATTCTGGCCGTGCTGGAACCGCGTTCGAACACCATGAAAATGGGCATCTGCAAAGACGATCTTGCGCCGTCCTTAGGACGTGCCGACGAAGTCTTCCTGCTGCAACCGCAGCATATTCCGTGGCAGGTGGCGGAAGTGGCAGACGCCTGCATTCAGCCGGCGCACTGGAGTGCGGACGTGGATGTCTTAGCGGATATGGTGGTGAAAGCCGCACAGCCTGGCGATCACATTCTGGTGATGAGCAACGGTGGGTTTGGTGGTATCCATCAGAAGCTGCTGGACGGTCTGGCGAAGAAAGCCGCGGCCGCAGAGTAAAAAAAAGCCCGGTGGCGCTAGCGCTTACCGGGCCTACATTTTTTCGCACGACCTTGTAGGCCGGATAAGGCGTTTACGCCGCCATCCGGCGCAAACCCGCACAGATTACTCTTCGTTCTCAGACAGCTCGCGCAGATACTGGAAAATCAGGCGCGCAGACTTCGGCGGCTTATTCCCTTCTTTCTCTTTCTTCGCGTTGCGGATCAGCGATCGCAGCTGCTGGCGGTCGGCATTCGGCCACAGATTCAGCACTTCAGGTACTGCGTCATCACCCTGCTCGATCAAACGATCGCGGATCTGCTCCAGCTTATGGAACAGCGCAACCTGCTGATTGTGGCGGTTTTTCAGTTTGTCCAGCGCCTGACGGATCGGCTCCACGTCGCGCTGACGCAGCAGTTTACCGATAAGCTGAAGCTGGCGGCGACGCCCTTCTTTCTTGATTTTCTGTGCCAGTTCAATGGCATCACGCAGATCCTGGTCGAGCGGGATCTTATCCAGCGCGTTTTTACCCAGTTCTACCATTTCTGCGCCAAGCTGTTTTAACTCTTCGGCGTCACGTTTAATTTCACTTTTACTGACCCAGATGATCTCATCATCTTCGTCTTCGATGTCATCACCGGGAACGTCGTCGAGCCAGTCTTCGGGCTGCTTAGTCATGTCAGGCTCCTTAAAAAAAGAGGCTAATGTTACCAGTTAAGACGCGCACTGAAAAACGGTTCTCTGTTAGACTTCACTTAACTCTCTCTTACAGTATGGCATTTGCGATGAAAGTAACCTCACAAGTTGAAGCGCAGCGTAAGATCCTGGAAGAAGCCGTCTCCACCGCGCTGACGCTCGCTTCAGGTAAATCAGATGGCGCCGAAGTGGCGGTCAGCAAAACCACCGGCATTAGCGTGAGCACCCGCTATGGCGAAGTGGAGAATGTAGAATTTAACAGCGATGGCGCGCTGGGGATCACGGTGTATCACCAGAATCGTAAAGGCAGCGCGTCGTCTACCGATCTGAGCCCGGATGCCATCGCCCGTACGGTGCAGGCGGCGCTGGATATCGCACGTTACACCTCCCCGGACCCTTACGCTGGCGTGGCCGATAAAGAGCTGCTGGCGTTTGACGCGCCGGATCTCGATCTGTTCCATCCCGCGGAAGTGACGCCGGATGAAGCCATTGAGCTGGCCGCGCGAGCCGAGCAGGCCTCTTTGCAGGCTGACAAACGCATCACCAATACCGAAGGCGGCAGCTTTAACAGCCACTACGGCATTAAAGTGTTTGGTAACTCCCATGGCATGTTGCAGGGGTACTGCTCAACCCGCCACTCGCTTTCCAGCTGCGTCATCGCCGAAGAAAACGGCGATATGGAGCGTGATTACGCGTATACCATTGGCCGCGCGCTGGGAGATTTGCAGTCTCCGGAGTGGGTGGGAAAAGCGTGCGCCGAACGCACGCTGTCACGCCTTTCGCCGCGTAAACTCTCCACCATGAAAGCGCCGGTCATTTTTGCCAACGAAGTGGCAACCGGCCTGTTTGGTCATCTGGTGGGAGCGATTGCGGGCGGTTCGGTGTACCGTAAATCGACCTTCCTGCTCGACTCGCTGGGCAAGCAGATCCTGCCGGAATGGCTGACCATCGAAGAGCACCCACACCTGCTGAAAGGGCTGGCCTCTACGCCGTTCGACAGCGAAGGCGTGCGCACGGAACGTCGTGATATCGTGAAAGACGGCATTCTGACCCAGTGGCTGCTGACCAACTACTCCGCGCGTAAGCTGGGGCTGAAAAGCACCGGGCACGCGGGCGGCATTCATAACTGGCGCATTGCCGGACAGGGCCTGAATTTTGAACAGATGCTGAAAGAGATGGGCACCGGCCTGGTGGTCACCGAGCTGATGGGGCAGGGCGTGAGCGGTATCACCGGCGACTACTCTCGCGGTGCAGCGGGCTTCTGGGTCGAAAACGGTGAAATTCAGTATCCGGTGAGCGAAATCACCATCGCCGGCAACCTGAAGGACATGTGGCGCAATATTGTTACGGTCGGTAACGATATTGAAACACGCAGCAATATTCAGTGTGGTTCTGTATTACTGCCGGAGATGAAAATCGCCGGGCAATAATCCCCGTAAAAGCGTGATTAATAATAAAAAAAAGGAAGTGAGCAATGCGTAAACACCTGTTAGCGATCGTCGCGGCTTCAACGCTGGTTCTTGGCTCGTCTGCGTTTGCTGCCGATCTCGAAGACAACATGGACATCCTCAGTGAAAACCTGAAGGTGGTGCAGAAAACGGACAATGCGGCGGACATGAAAGACGCATTGACTAAAATGCGTGAAGCCGCGCTGGATGCGCAAAAAGCGACGCCGCCGAAGCTGGAAAGCAAAGCGGCAGACAGCGCCGAGATGAAAGACTACCGCCACGGTTTTGACGTGCTGGTCGGCCAGATTGACGGCGCGCTGAAGCTGGCGAACGAAGGCAAAGTGAAGGAAGCCCAGGCGGCAGCCGATCAGTTTGTCGCGACCCGCAACACGTACCACAAAAAGTATCGTTAATTGGGTGCCTGAGCTGTACGTCCTCTCCCCGTATGCGGAGGCGCATGATGCGCCCCCGCATCGTTGCTCCCTACTTGCCGGAGCGACAATCCATCCGCGCTGTCACTTCAAGCGAGCCGTTACGAAAACGGATCTCGCACAGTGTTTTCCTCGTCACCAGCGTTAAGATGATTATTGTCAAAGAAATAATCATCAAAACCCCGATACTTGGGTTTCTGCGTTTCATGGATGCCTCCTTGCTTTAAAGCGGGCGAGGTAGCGAACTCCACGGTGTGACGTGTCGTTTCGAGCCCCCGCCCTGATTTTTTATCAGGCGGGGCTTTCCACTTTCCGTCCCATGCCTGAGACGGTCAGTCTCAAGCACCCGCCGCCACTCTAGCGGATCCCCATAAGAAAACCTTATCCACGTCACATTTCTACGAGCCTGCTCGTAATCTTTTCCACTCCGCTTACCAGTCTAATGCCGCGTAATAGCGTGATATTCATCACGTAAATCCAGCGATTTATACAGATTCACCGCATTTATGTGGCACAGATCACTGCCGCTGCTCGCCTTTCCACTTCGAAGTGGAAAACAACTCGCTACAAACAATTCCCCCTCGACGTTAGTTTTATTCCAGAGCCATTAACGGGGTAAGACGAGTGATTAACGGAGCGGTAATGAACGACGTTGGGGAACAGGCGGTGCAAACAGAACAGCTCGCGAACACCATGCTTCAGCAGGTCTACGCCCTGCTGGCCCGGCACAACATCATTCCCAACGCGGTACAGGAGCAGATGCTGACCTCCCACGTTCGCGCAATGGCGCACCGGTCCGTGACCGGCGAGCCGCTGCCAGAGGTTGAAGCAGAGCTGTTTGACGAAATTTCACCAGATTCAATGCAACTCGCCCGTGAAGTGGTAGCGCAGTTCGGCAACCTTCCTGATGAAGAGGCCTGGCTGCTCTCCGTTCACTTCGAAGTCGCGAAAGACAACCTTTAAGGAGCAACACATGGAACAGATTACAGTCGTGATTGGCGATCGCCTGGGTAAAGGTCAGAAAGTGGCTGCGGGTGTGGAAAAAGCCGGCGGACGCGCGGTTGTCGTACCGGGCATGGCAGCGGATATGAAGCTCGGTGACGTGATGAAAGCAGAAAACGCCACCTTCGGGATCTCCTTCTGCGGCAGCGGCGGCGCGGGCGCCATCACCGCTCAGACCAAATATGGCTACAAGGCCAAATACGGCATGCGCTCCGTGGATGAGGGGGTGACCGCCATCAACGAAGGCTGCAACGTGCTGGGCTTTGGCTTTATGGATAAAGAAGAGCTGGGCGAGCGTCTGGTACAGGCGTGGCAGAAGAAATACGGCGCGTAAGCATGAAAGAACAGTTCACAACCACGGTGAGAGTGAAGGGGAAGGGCGACGCCAAAGCGCGCGCCTTTGCCGACGCCCTCAACCACGTTCAGGCTGCGGTGATGAAAGCCTCACCGCATATCTTACTGCGTATTGAGCCACAGGATGTGCAGGTTGTTCAGGCGCAAGAAGCGGTGCGAAAAGAAGCGTTTCTGTTCTTCTTTTTGCGCCGGGAAAGACGCACCTACAGCGTGGAGCTGGATGTGACCGTCAACGTGACCGCCATCAATCTCGACCAGGTGGATTTCGTCACGCAACGCTGATTATTCATAAAAGGGCAGACTGATGTTCTTAATTATATTAATAAAATCGCTCATCATTGGCGGCCTGGTTGGCGTCGGTGTTGGCGCCGGGGCTGCACGCATGTTTCATGCGCCTACCACTCAGGGTATGGGCGCGTTTCGTACGTTGGGGGAACTGAACTCCTGCGAAGGGGATCCGGCGTCCCACTTCTCCTTTGGGTTAGGTTTCTTCTTTAACGCCTGGGCCTCTTCCGTGGCCGCAGGTGCCTTCACACAGGACGTTGACCACCGCATCATCCCGAACTGGGGTGCTGCTGCACTGATGATTAAAAACCGTAACGTCGGTGAAACGCTGCATGACCCGCGCAAAATGGCGATTGCCTGCGGCATCATCGGCATGATTGTCGTGACCTTCCTTAACCTGACCGCCTCCTCCGTTCCGGCAGCGCTTCAGGTGACCGCCGTGAAGGTGCTGGTACCGGCGGCGAACCTGCTGGTCAACACCGTGATGCCGGTGATCTTCTGGCTGGCGGCCATCGACGCGGGTAAAAAATCGGGCTTCTGGGCCACCATCTTTGGCGGCGCGGCACAGCTGATCATGGGTAACGCCGTACCGGGTCTGGTACTGGGTATTCTGATTGGTAAAGGTGTTGAAGAGAGTGGCTGGAACCACGTCACCAAAGTGATGATGGCGGCGATCGTCCTGCTCTTCGTGCTGAGCGGCTTCTTCCGCGGTTTCGACATGAAGATGATCGAATCCTTCCATCTGACCGTGCCGAACTGGCTCGACATGATCCACAACTCGCTCAGCGGTAAATAACAGGAGCCTCTAAATGGAACAGAATAAAGGTTTTTGGTATGCCGACTGGTCGTTCCCGATCTTCGTTGGCCTGCTCTCCTCCGGCGTCTTCGCCGGGACGCACATGTACTACCTCTACGGCATCGGCGCGTTTAACGAAGTGGCCTTCGTGGCGATGCTGAAAGCGGGAATCGATACCGGCGTCTACGGCGCGGTGGCGGCGTTCGGTGCTAGCTTCCTGTTCGCCCGTATTATCGAAGGCTCGCTGGTGGGTATTCTCGATATCGGCGGTGCGATCCAGACCGGCGTGGGCCTCGGCGTTCCGGCGCTGCTGCTGGGCGCGGGGATCATGTTCCCGGTGACCAACTTCATTGCCGCGCTGATTACCGGCCTGGTGATTGGCCTGGCGATTGGCTACGTCATCATCCTGGCGCGTAAGTTCACCATCAATCAGAGCAACTCCACCTACGGCGCAGACGTGATGATGGGCGCGGGTAACGCCTCCGGCCGCTTCCTCGGGCCGTTGATTATCCTCAGCGCCATGACCGCCTCCATTCCAATCGGCGTCGGTTCCCTGGTAGGCGCGCTGCTGTTCTACATCTGGCAGAAGCCGATTACCGGTGGCGCCATCCTCGGCGCAATGATTTTGGGCTGGCTGTTCCCGGTCGCCCTTTAATACCCGCGGGCGCTTCGGTGCCCGCTTTATCAGGAGATCCTCATGTTTGATTTACTCCTGCGCCGTGCGCGCCTCGCCGACGATACCCTGACCGATATCGCCATCCAGGACGGGAAGATTGCCGCGACAGGCGACATTGACGCTCCCGCCCGCAAAACGGTTGAGCTGAACGGCGACGTGTTCGTCAGCGCGGGCTGGATTGACTCCCACGTCCACTGCTACCCGAACTCCCCGATTTACCACGACGAGCCGGACAGCGTGGGCATTGCCACCGGCGTCACCACCGTGGTGGACGCGGGCAGTACCGGAGCCGACGACGTGGACGATTTTTACGCCATCACCCGCAAAGCCTCCACCGAGGTGTTTGCCCTGCTGAACATCTCCCGCGTGGGGCTGATCGCCCAGAACGAGCTGGCCAACATGGCGAACATTGACGCCGATGCGGTGAAGCAGGCGGTGACGCGCCACCCGGATTTTATCGTTGGCCTGAAGGCGCGCATGAGCAGCAGCGTGGTCGGTGAAAACGGCATCACCCCGCTGGAGCGCGCGAAAGCGATTCAGAAAGAGAACAGCGACCTGCCGCTGATGGTGCACATCGGCAACAACCCGCCGAACCTCGATGAGATTGCCGAACTGCTGAGCTCCGGCGACATCATCACCCACTGCTACAACGGCAAGCCTAACCGCATTCTGACGCCCTCCGGCGAGCTGCGCGCCTCCATCACCTCCGCCCTGAAGCGCGGCGTGCGCCTGGACGTCGGTCACGGCACGGCGAGCTTCAGCTTTGAAGTGGCGAAGCGCGCCATTGCGATGGGCATTCTGCCGCATACCATCAGCTCGGATATTTACTGCCGCAACCGCATCAACGGCCCGGTCGGCTCGCTGGCGAGCGTGATGTCGAAATTCCTCGCCATCGGCATGTCATTGCCGCAGGTGATTGACTGTGTCACGGCCAACGCCGCCGACGGCCTGCGCCTGACGCGCAAAGGCCGCATTCAGCCTGGCCTCGACGCCGATCTGACGCTGTTTACGCTCAAGCGCCAGCCGACGGTGCTGACGGATGCCGAAAACGACAGCCTACAGGCTGAACACATTCTGATGCCGCTTGCCGCGATCCGCGCGGGCAAGGGCTACATGACCGAACAAGGGAGCACGGAACATGCCTTCGATTTATGAGAAGTACAACTTAAAGCAGGTTATCAACACCTCTGGCCGCATGACGGCGCTGGGTGTCTCCACGCCGCGCCCGGAAGTGGTGCAGTCGGCGATGGACGGCATGAATCACTATTTCGAGATGAAGGATCTGGTCAATAAAACCGGGGAATACATCGCGAAGCTGCTGGAGGTGGAAGGGGCGACGGTGGTCTCCTGCGCGTCGGCGGGCATTGCCCAGTCCGTGGCGGCGGTGCTGGTGAAAGACAGCGACTGGCTGCTGGAAAACCTGCACGTCACACCGATTGAAAACAACGAAATCGTCCTGCCGAAAGGCCACAACGTGAACTTTGGCGCGCCGGTGGGCACCATGGTGGCGCTGGGCGGCGGCAAGCTGGTGGAGGCGGGCTACGCCAACGAATGCTCTGCCGATCAGCTGGCGGCGGCGATCACTCCGCGCACGGCGGCGATCCTCTACATCAAATCGCACCACTGCGTGCAGAAAAGCATGCTCAGCGTCGAGCAGGCGGCGGTCGTGGCGCGCAAGCACGATCTCCCGCTGATCGTCGATGCGGCGGCGGAAGAAGATCTGCACGCCTACTACCGCTCCGGTGCCGATCTGGTGATCTACAGCGGCGCGAAGGCGATCGAAGGGCCAACCAGCGGGCTGGTGATCGGCAAAACCCAGTACGTTGAGTGGGTGAAGCGCCAGACGGCGGGCATTGGTCGCGCGATGAAAGTGGGCAAAGAGGGTATCCTGGGCCTGACCTGCGCCATCGAACACTACCTGACGGCGACCAAAGAGAGCGGGGCCGAGATGGTGGCGAAGATGACGCCGTTTATCGACGCGTTGAACACCCTGAACGGCGTGACCGCGCGCGTGGTCTGGGACAGCGCCGGTCGCGATATCGCCCGTACCGAGATTAAGTTCGACGAAGCCGCTACGGGCGTCGGCACGGGCGATCTGGTGGCGAAGCTGAAACAGGGCGAATACGCCATTTACTTCCGTGGCTATAAGGCCAACGAAGGGATTATCGAGGCGGACGTGCGCAGCGTGAATGCTGACCAGCTGAACATCGTGTACCGCCGCATTAGCGAAGTATTAGGACAGGAGAAAAAAGCATGAAACTGACCCCCAACTTTTACCGTGACCGCGTCTGCCTGAACGTGCTGGCAGGCTCAAAGGCCAACGCCAGCGCCATTTACGAGGCGGCGGAAGGTCACGTGCTGGTGGGCGTGCTCTCCAAAAATTACCCGGACGTGGCGAGCGCGGTTGCGGACATGCGCGAATACGCCGCGCTGATTGATAACGCGCTCTCCGTGGGGCTGGGCGCGGGCGACCCGAACCAGTCGGCGATGGTGAGTGAAATCTCCCGCCAGGTGCAGCCGCAGCACGTTAACCAGGTCTTTACCGGCGTGGCCACCAGCCGCGCGCTGCTGGGGCAGAATGAGTCCGTGGTCAACGGTCTGGTCTCCCCGACCGGCACCGTCGGCATGGTGAAAATCTCCACCGGCCCGCTGAGCAGCGCAGCTATGGACGGCATAGTGCCGGTTGAAACCGCTATCGCCCTGCTGAAAGATTTCGGCGGCAGCTCCATCAAGTACTTCCCGATGGGCGGCCTGAAATGCCGCGACGAATACCAGGCGGTGGCGGAAGCCTGCGCCCGTCACGACTTTTGGCTGGAGCCGACCGGGGGAATCGATCTGGAGAACTTCGAGGCGATCTTGCAGATCGCCCTGGATGCGGGCGTGAGCAAAATCATCCCGCATATCTACAGCTCGATTATCGATAAAGCCAGCGGTGATACGCGTCCGGAAGATGTGCGCACGCTGCTGGCGATGACGAAGAAGCTGGTTAAGTAGAACCTGCCCCTCACCCTAACCCTCTCCCACCGGGAGAGGGAACCTTTACCCCCTCTCCCTTTGGGAGAGGGCTGGGGTGAGGGGAAACAAACCGCACACACCCGAAGGAGCCACCATGCACACCCGTACCCTGCTTGTCGCTTCACTCTCTTTACTTGCTACCTCTGCAATCGCTCAAACCCAGTACGCCTGGGTGGGCACCTATAATCCGAACGGTGAAGGGCTGTACCGCTTTACCGTCGATCCGCAAACCGGTGCGCTGAACGATAAAACACTGGTGAGCAAACTGCCGAACGCCGCGCAGTTAACCGTCTCACACGACGGCAAAACGCTGTATCTGGCAAGCGAAGTGGAGCAGGGCGTGGTGCAGGCGCTGCGCATCGGTGATAACGGCGCGCTGAGCGAGCTGAATCAGGTGTCCTCCGGCGGCGCGGGGCCGGTGTATCTTTCCCTGACGCCGAACGGCAAACATCTGCTGGTGGCAAACTACGTCAGCGGAACTGTCGCGGTGCTGCCCGTTAACGCAGACGGCAGCCTGGGCGATGCAACGGACACCCATCAGGACAAAGGCGAACCGGGCGCGGCGAAGCCGGAAGTTGCCGTCGAGGGCAGTTTCGCCATCAGCGATCATAACGGCCCACATGCGCACATGATCGCCGCCGATCCGGACGGGAAATACGTTTTTTCCACCGATCTGGGGCTGGATCGCATCTATCAGTACCGTTTTGACGATCAAACCGGGAAGCTGACTCCGAACGATCCGCCATTTATCAGCGCCTCCTCAAAAGGGGCCGGGCCGCGCCACTTCGTCTTTACGCCGAAAGGCGATGCCCTGTGGCTGATTAACGAAGAGGCGTCTACGCTCACCCATTATGCGCTGGACAGTAATGGCAGGCTGAAAGAGGGTAAAACGGTTTCAGCCTTGCCGGACGGTTATAAAGGCACCAGTTTTGCTGCCGGGCTGGCGCTAAGCGCCGACGGGAAACAGCTGTATGTCGCTAACCGTTTGCATAACAGCATCGGGCACTTTACCGTAACGGCGGAGGGTACGCTGACGCATCAGGATGATGTCTGGACGCGCGGCGACTATCCGCGCACCCTGACGCTCGATAAGCAGGGTCGCTGGCTGTACGTCATGAACCAGCGCAGCGACAACATTACCCGTTTCCGCGTGGCGCCGGACGGCAAGCTGAGCGCCGAGCCAGACTATACCCCGGTCGGCAGCCCATCCCAGATGGTCATTTCACCCTGAGCAGTAAGAGGACAACGACGTGCGATTTCCGAACCAACGTTTAGCGCAACTTTTCGATCTGTTGCAAAACGAGACGCTGCCACAGGACGAGCTGGCGCAGCGGCTGTCGGTCTCCACGCGAACCGTCCGGGCGGATATCACCGCCCTGAACGCGCTGCTGGCCAGCCACGGCGCGCAGTTCATTTTGAGCCGGGGCAACGGCTATCAGCTCAAAATTAATGATGTGGTGCGCTATCAACAATTGCAGGCGTCCCACCCGCGCGCGCTGCGTATTCCGCGAACCGGACCGGAGCGCGTGCACTATCTGGTGGTGCGTTTTCTGACGTCAGCCTTTTCCCTCAAGCTGGAGGATCTGGCCGATGAGTGGTTCGTCAGCCGGGCCACGTTGCAGAGCGACATGGTGGAAGTGCGTGAGTGGTTTCACCGTTACAACCTGACGCTGGAAACCCGCCCGCGCCACGGGATGAAGCTGTTTGGCAGCGAGATGGCGATCCGCGCCTGCCTGACCGACCTTCTGTGGGAGCTGGCGCAGCAGGACAGCCTGAACCCGCTGGTGACCGACGTGGCGTTGAACGCGGGCGTGGCGGAAAAGATGGTGCCGGTGCTGCACGATGCGCTGACGCGCCATCACATTCGCCTGACCGATGAAGGCGAGCTGTTCCTGCGCCTGTACTGCGCGGTGTCGGTGCGGCGCATCAGCGAGGGGTATCCGCTGCCGGAATTCCACGCGGAGGACGTGGAAGAGAACGTGCGTGAGGCGGCGAAAGATATCGCGGTGGCTATCCAGGAGCTGGCGGGCAAAGCGCTTTCGCCGTCAGAAGAGAGCTGGCTGTGCGTGCACATTGCGGCGCGGCAGATCCAGGAGATCGCCCCCAGCGCGATTAACGCCGACGACGACGAAGCCCTGGTCAACTACATTCTGCGCTACATCAACACCCACTATAACTACAACCTGCTGAGCGATGAGCAACTGCATGCAGATCTGCTCACGCACATCAAAACCATGATTACCCGCGTGCGGTATCAAATCATGATCCCCAATCCGCTGCTGGATAACATCAAGCAGCACTACCCGATGGCGTGGGATATGACCCTCGCGGCGGTGTCGAGCTGGGGCAAATACACCCCGTATGTGATCAGCGAAAACGAAATTGGTTTTCTGGTGCTGCATATCGGCGTCGGGCTGGAGCGCCATTACAATATCGGCTACCAGCGCCAGCCGCGGGTGCTGCTGGTGTGCGACGCCGGTAACGCGATGGTGCGTATGATCGAGGCGGTACTTCAGCGTAAATATCCGCAGATTGAGGTGACGCGCACGCTCACCCTTCGTGAGTACGAGCTTGCCGATGCCATTGGCGAAGACTTCGTGATCTCCACCGCCCGCGTGAGCGAAAAATCCAAACCGGTGGTGATGATCGCCCCGTTCCCGACCGATTATCAGTTAGAGCAGATCGGCAAGCTGGTGCTGGTGGATCGCACCCGCCCGTGGATGCTGGAAAAATACTTCGACGCGGCCCATTTCCGCATTCTCGACAAGCCTGTCGACCAGCAAACGCTGTTCCGCGAACTGTGCGGGCAGCTTGAAGGGGAAGGTTTTGTCGGCGCGGAGTTTCTGGAATCGGTTATCGAGCGTGAAGCCATCGTCAGCACCATGCTCGGCGACGGCATCGCGCTGCCGCACTCCCTCGGGCTGCTGGCGCAAAAAACGGTGGTCTACACCGTGCTGGCGCCGCAGGGCATTCAGTGGGGAGATGAAACCGCTCATGTCATCTTCCTGCTCGCCATCAGCAAAAGCGAGTACGAAGAGGCAATGGCGATTTACGACATCTTTGTCACCTTCCTGCGTGAACGCGCGATGGCGCGCCTGTGCCAGTGCGAGAATTTTGCGGCGTTTAAGGCTGAGGCGATGGAGAGTTTGAGTCGGTTTTGACGTTCAGGCGGACAGAGGATATCCGCCTTCATTCAACGCAGATGATGCACAACCTGGTTGCTGCTGCCGCGCCAGATAAGCATAGGATCTTTTAGATCCTGCACGAACTTGCCGTCGACCAGGACGTTAATCAGATCCACCACTTCCATCTGCTGCGCATTCAGTTCATCCAGCTTATAGCCCGTCCAGACCCAGACGTCTTTTCCCGCGCACTCGCGGCGGATGCGTTTTACCAGCTTCAGGATCGCCGGCACGTTTTGCGGATGGAGCGGGTCGCCGCCGGAGAGCGAGATCCCCTGGCGTTTGATGCGCGTGTCGTTCAGGTCGTTGATGATGCGGTCTTCCATCTCAGCGGTAAACGGCATACCCGAGTTCAGGCGCCAGGTGCTTTTGTTGTAGCAGCCGGGGCACTCGTGAACGCAGCCTGATACAAACAGGGTACAGCGGGTGCCGGGGCCGTTGACGATGTCGACGGGGTAGTACTGGTGATAGTTCATCGCGAATAACCACGCCGGGTGGCGCTGCGCTTACCCGGCCTACAAAAGAGAGCGGTCCGTAGGCCCGGTAAGCGCAGCGCCACCGGGCATTAACGTGGCAGCGGATTACCCGATCTGCCCATTCCCCAGATGTTTCACCCTGCGCTTCACCTCTTCCTGCTTACCGGCGTTAAACGGACGGGCATCCGGGCTGCCGAGGTAGCCGCACACGCGGCGGGTCACGGAGACGCGGGCTGCGTCGTGGTTACCGCATTTCGGGCAGGTGAAGCCTTTGCTGGTGCATTCGAACTCACCGGTAAAGCCGCACTCGTAGCACTCGTCAATTGGCGTGTTGGTTCCGTAGTACGGCACGTGCTGATAGCTGTAATCCCACACGTCTTCCAGCGCCTTCAGGTTGTGCTGAATGTTCGGGTACTCGCCGTAGCAGATAAAACCGCCGTTCGCGATGGGCGGATAGGCCGCTTCAAAGTCGATCTTGTCGTACGGGTTCACCTTCTTCTCCACATCGAGGTGGAAGCTGTTGGTGTAGTAACCTTTGTCGGTCACGCCTTCCACGATGCCGAACTCGGCGGTGTCCAGACGGCAGAAGCGATCGCAGAGGTTTTCGCTCGGCGTGCTGTACAGGCTGAAACCGTAGCCAGTTTCCTCTTTCCACTGGTCTACCGCATCGCGCAGGCGCTGCACAATCGCGATACCTTTCTCACGCAGGGCGTCGTTGTCATAGATGTGCTTGTCGCCAAACAGCGCGTTAATCGTTTCGTGAATGCCGATATAGCCAAGAGAGATCGATGCGCGACCGTTTTTGAAGATCTCCGACACATCATCGTCCGCCTTCAGGCGCACGCCGCAGGCTCCTTCCATATAGAGAATTGGCGCGACGCGGGCTTTCACCCCTTCAAGACGGGCGATGCGGGTCATCAGCGCCTTACGTGCCAGCTGTAAACGTTCATCCAGCAGCGTCCAGAAGGCCGCTTCATTCCCTTTAGCTTCCAGCGCGATGCGCGGCAGGTTCAGGCTGATGACGCCCAGGTTGTTGCGCCCGTCGTGGATCTGCTCGCCGTTCTCATCTTCGTACACGCCGAGGAAGCTGCGGCAGCCCATTGGCGTTTTAAACGAACCGGTGACTTTCACCACCTGGTCGTAGTTGAGGATGTCCGGGTACATACGCTTGCTCGCGCACTCCAGCGCCAGCTGCTTGATGTCATAGTTCGGATCGCCAAACTTGTGGTTCAGGCCGTCACGAATGGCGAACACCAGTTTCGGGAACACCGCCGTTTTACGGTTTTTACCGAGGCCGGAGATGCGGTTGCGCAGAATAGACTGCTGGATCAGGCGTGATTCCCAGCTGGTGCCGAGGCCAAACCCGAAGGTCACAAACGGCGTCTGGCCGTTGGCGGTGTGCAGCGTGTTTACCTCATATTCCAGCGACTGGAACGCGTCGTAGCACTCTTTCTCGGTGCGGGAACGGGCGTAACCGTCGGCATCCGGGATCTGCCACTCTTCCGCCGTTTTACGGTGTTTGTTGAAGCTCTCGGCCACGAACGGGGCCAGCACTTCATCGATGCGGTTAATGGTGGTGCCGCCATAGATGTGGCTCGCCACCTGGGCGATGATCTGCGCCGTGACCGCCGTCGCGGTGGAGATGGATTTCGGCGGCTCAATCTCGGCGTTACCCATTTTAAAACCGTGGGTCAGCATGCCTTTCAGGTCGATCAGCATGCAGTTAAACATCGGGAAGAACGGCGAGTAGTCGAGATCGTGATAGTGGATCTCACCGCGCTCGTGCGCAGACACCACGTCGCGCGGCAGCAGGTGCTGGCGGGCATAGTGCTTGGCGACGATACCGGCCAGCAGGTCGCGCTGGGTTGGGATCACTTTGCTGTCTTTATTGGCATTTTCATTGAGCAGCGACGAGTTGGTTTGCTCTACCAGGCCGCGGATCTCCTGGTTCAGGCGACCGCGTTTCTCACGCTGGACGTCACGGTCGTGACGATACTCAATGTAGGCGCGCGCCAGCTGCTTGTACGGACCAGACATCAGCTGGTTTTCAACCGCGGTCTGGATCTCGTTGATATCCACCTGGCTGCGTTCATGCATCTGGCTGCTAACGACTTCTGCGACGGTGGCGCAGTAATCTGCGTCATCGACTCCCGCTGCTTTAGCTGCACGCAGAATGGCTTCTTTGATGCGCTCTGATTTAAACGGCACTTTACAGCCATCACGTTTCATCACATGCGGTGTCATGATCACTCCATTTTAAAAACAGGTTATCCACAAAGGTGGAGAAGTATTCACCGGACGTATTCCTCGCCGCGGCAAAGACTTCCCGCGTGCCCAGCTCGTGTTATCCACAATTCCGGCCAGCGTTCGCGCCGTCTTGTTGTTGGAATAGTAGACGATAAATACAAGATGTTGGGTCGGCGTGCATTTTAAGTGCTACATATAGTGATTTGCATCAAACAAGTTTGCGATTTTTTTGATGCAGAACAAAGTAAAAAGACGAGAGTACAAACGGCGGGCGCTGGGGCAATTGTAAAGACTCGAAGGAAAAATCTGATTAATTATTCAACAAAAACAAGCGCTCAGCAGAGCCTGTGCTGAGCGCTGCTCGATTAACTCACCCCGCAGGCCCAGCTCAACCCTGCCTGCAAAAAGGCTACGGTAACGATGCAGCCCAGTACCAACGGGATGAGAAGAGAGCTTTCGGGGGCATCGTCCTGTTTTTGAGAACCTTCATTACTCAGCGCAGACATCGCCTCTTCCCGCGTACGCGCCGCCAGCAATTGCTCACGCACCCGCTCATCCGTGAGTCTGCTGGTCAGCGTCGTCAGCAGGTGCATATGCGTACTGCCTGCTTCCGCTGGCGGAATGGCGAGCAGGAAAACCATCCTCACCTCTTCATCACCCTCCAGCCCCGGCCAGCATATCGGATCGTCAAAGAGCGCCAGACAAAATGCCGCCTGTTGCACCGCCTCGGTTTTACCGTGCGGGACGGCGAGCGCTTCACCCAGCGCGGTAGGGCCTTCACTTTCACGTTGTAAAACGCTTTCGATAAATGCCTCTCGATCGTTGATGACCTTCCGCCTGGCGAGCGGCTCGGTGAGCCAACGGATCACTGCTTCCGGCGTACGTTGGGGCGGGTTGATAAACACCAGATCGGGATGCGTCAATGCCAGCAAGTTCATATTAAGCCTCAATCAAAAAATCGCAGGTTGCGGAGGGGAGGATCGCCGTTACCGGTTGCATCGGCTCTTCCAGATAGTTGATCTGCCGTAACACTGCCAGACTTTCCGGGACGGGAGCCGGTTGTGTCCCGGCGTTAAATACGCGTAAGACGGTGCCATGCAGCAGCTGCGCATGGGGCAGAGCGGAAAGGATGAGCGGCTCCGGCACGGTCAGTAGCGAGAACTCTGCCGGAAGCCTGCGCTCGGGCAGACGCAACGAAAAGCGCTCAAGACGGTGATCGAGCGTGTGTAGCGTTTGCCGTTGGTAGGTGAAGGGCTGTCCAGCCGCCTGATTTTCCAGCTGGCGCAGCGTGAGGTGGTCGGCGTTGTCGGCCAGCGCGACGGTGAATGAAAAGCGCAACGGTTTCAGCAACTGGGCATCAGGAGTCTCAACCACCGTATTATTGATGCCGGAGGCCCGACCCGGTCGCCATTCGAGATCGCTGCGTCCGAGCACGCCCGTCGATTTAAACATCGTCAGGGCAATAGCAGCGGGTTCGCTGCCGATAATCTGAAATTCTTTCATGCCACGGCTAGTCACAACCAGCGCTTTACCCGGTTCCGTGACAGCGATAATGCCCTCGCTGGTTTCGATATCCACGGGCTTCTCGCGATAGCGTTCTTGCCAGTGTTCACCGTCATATCCCGTTTCGCGCTGGATGATTGCGAAGGGCTGTGAGGCGATAGCGTGACGGGTGTGAACATCGCTGCCGATCAGTAAACGTAGCCGGTGATCGCAGTGGCTGTTTTCCAGCGAAGCCTCGACATACAGATTCGGATCGTCGTGGCGTAATTCGCAGACCAGACGAATGGATAACGGCGTTCGGGCCGTATCCTGACGGCTGGCGAGATCCTGCGGAAGACGCATTGTGGCCTCGACGGTCAGCTTTTCGACAAGCGGCGTTTTTACGCCGTCGACGAGCGTAAAATGCGAACAGCGCGTCGGCGCGTCGCCCGCAAGCGGTGAGAAATCGTAGCTGTCGCCCGCGTCCGCGCAGTCTTCAAAGGTAAAGAAAGAGGGGATACGTCTGCCGCTGCGTTTGTCATGCAGGGTAAGCGTTCCGGCATCCAGCGACAGTCGATAATGCGCATTCTCAATCTCGCTGCCCTTTATCTTTTCAGACGCCAGGAAAGGCGCAGGGTCTTCTTCAACGTTAACGGTGAGATAGCCGATCGGCGGCAGAACCGGTGTCTTTACCGCAACGTGCCAGCGGTAATAAGGGAGAAGGGGCGTCTCGCACTCGCCCTCGGCGGTAAGGGAGATCGCCGTTCCGCCGGGCAGAATGTCTCTTTCCAGGACGTCGAAAGGGATGGGCTGCCCCTGATGCGTCAGGGCGATATTATCCGCCCGGCTATACAGTGTGGCTATCACCACGCGCTGCGTTGGGGTAGCCAGCGAGTTAAAAATCAGCAGGTCGCCATCCTGAACGCAGGCGGCGGCCAGGGTTTTCACCACCAGATTCCACAGGCTATGGCACAGCTGTTCGGTTTGTTCCATACGATGCAGAATGTCGCGGTTGGTGGCATCGCTATTACAGCCGCCAATGGAATCGTGGGCATGGTTTCGCAACAGCTTTTTCCAGAGGGTGTCGACTACCGCGAGGTTGACCGGAATCCCCTGGTGACGCGCCATTGCGATTGTCGGCTCCAGCTGTCGCAGGATGAACTGTTCAACCTCATCGTTTTTCTTTTTGATGTCGTAGCGCACGGAGCCGATCGTTTTATGGATGCGGGTGTAGCGCGGCGATTTCAGCTCTCCTTCCAGGAGCTCAAACTGTTCACGCTGCGCGCGAAGGGTTTCTACATAACGCTCCAGAGAGCTGATGAAGTAACGGTCCTGATCCGGGGACTGTGCGCTGGCGACCTCCAGGATTTTCGGCAGCGCCGGGTCGATGCTGACCTGATCGCCGCCGCAGGGCAGGAGCAGGTCGTTTAGACCGGCCCGTGAACGCAAAAGTGTGGTCATCGGGTAGATTTTTCCCCGAAGATGGGAGGCTTCCGAACGCATGTTTTTAGCCGCGCCATAACCGAGCGCCATCGCACAGGCGATGACGGTCGCACCTGAGGGTGCGCGCCAGAGGAACTGGCTGCTTTTGGCGTGCCTGTCGTGATCGATACCGCGCCAGAAGACGATATTGTCGATATTGCAGCCCTGCAAGATCGTGGGCATTTGCGCATTGTGGCCAAAGGTATCCGGAAGATACCCAACCTGCATCGCATGCCCCAGCGTCCGGGCAGAAAAAATGCCGTACTTCAGGTTGCGGATAATCGATTCGCCATGCACGTTGTAGGTGTCCGTCTGGGTATACCATGGCCCTACGAAGATCCTTTTTTCTCTGACCAGCTTTTCCAGCCTGGCGCGATAATCAGGATTGATGGCGAGAAAGTCCTCCACTACCGCCATCTGTCCGTCAAGGTGATAGCAGGTGTAAGCGGAGTCCTGCTCCAGCGTGTTGATGACGTCCGCAAAATTATATGACGCCAGCACCATGCTGTCCTGACGGGTGAAATACCACTCCTGATCCCAGTGCGTATGGGCAATGACGTGGATCTGATTCATGACGTCCCCCTTATCTGGCGTTCTTTGGGCTGACATAGAGCACGCCCAGGGCGCAAATCAGTGCGCCAATAAAGACGCTCGCCAGGTAGCCCGCCACGTTGGTTGCCAGCGGCCAGCCCCAGACGGCTGGCAGAGGCAGCGTCTGCTTCACGCCAAGGGTAATGGCGACCAGCGCGCCGGCGACGGCACCGGTCATGAACACCGGGATCAGACGTGGGTTTTTCAGGATGAACGGGATCGCGCCTTCGGAGATCCCAATCACGCCCAGCAACAACGAGGTGCTACCGACGGTTTTCTCTTCCTGGCTAAAGACATCCGGTAATCCAAAGCGGCCGTTGAGGAACGCAGCAAAGCCGACGCCAATGGAGGGGATCACGATGGAGAGTTCGCGGGCGGTTAAATCAAACGTCTCGCTCATGCCATTCAGGCCGAGCGCGACCGAGCCTGCCGCCTTGTTGACCGGACCGCCCAGGTCGAACGCGGTGCCCGCGGCGATCATCGCGGAATAGAACCCGCGCCCGGTGTCACCTGCCGAGGTAAAAAAGACCACCATCAGCTGGTTAAGCGAGCCAAAAATCGGGTTAATCAAATATTCCATGACCATCACCAGCGTAATGCCGGTGATCAGCGGGACGAGCAGCATGGTTTTAATGGTGGTGAGCTGCTGGCGGACGTGAATCGAATCATTGAGCCAGCGCACCAGATAGCCCACAAAAAAGCCGATACCAATGGCGCCGAAAAAGCCGGATGGCATAAAGCCTTCGATATCAAAGAAGCGCTTATAGACTTCGTCTGACATGATGCCGCCAATAAGACCGGGGATGAGTGCCGGTTTACCGGCAATGGAAAACGCCAGATACATTGCAAAAACGGGATACATGAACTTAATGGTCATAAAGCCCACTTTATCCAGCACGCTGAACGGCGAATGTTCGATGTTAATAAACTGCCCGGTTATTTTGGCCGTCGCCATCATCAGCCCGCCCATCACCACCACCGGCAGCATATAGCTGATGGCCGCCATAATATGGCCAATAAAAATCTGGTAAGCCGAACGCTGAAGATCGTCTTCTTGTGCGACAGTGGTGACGTTTTTTTCCATGGCCAGCGCCTGACGCAGATAGCGATCGGTATGTTTGATCAGCTCTTGTGTACGGGTTTGAAGGTGAGGAATGTTGTCAAAACGCTCGGCATCCTGAATGGGAACGTCGGTTGCCAGAATAATGGCCGTGGCGGAGGCGATATCCTGTTTTGTTAAGCGGTTTTTAACGCCGTCGCTGCCCTGCGTTTCGACCTTTACCTCGATATTGTGCTCGTTAGCCCATGCAATAATTTTATTCGCCGCCATAAAGGTGTGTGCGATACCTGTCGGGCAGGCCGTTACCGCGACAACTTTTTGTTTCGTCATTGTCATAATTCCCTGGATGTGAAAACAGGGGAAGTATAAAGAGAACCTAAAACAGTTTTTAATGTTTGCTAATACTAGTTACGTATCGTGATACGCGTAAATGCAATGTGTGAAGCGCCTTCCAGAGGCTATTTCTCTGTTGTGTTAATATCATCTCGGGATTAAACGGGGCGTAATAGATGAATTCATTCCAGGGAAGTGAACGTTTGATATTTGAATACATTCAGCATCATGCGTGTAATATTTCTAATATATCGGCAAAAGAGATTGCCCGTGATACCTTTACCACGACAACATCCGTTAATCGTGTATGTAAAAAAATGGGCTATAAAAGCTATACCGAGCTTCGGTACCGTTTTTTACGCGACCATTTTACACCTGCACCTGCTACACCCGACGTGGGGCCGCAGCCGGATGATATTGTGACAGACGTGTCCAGGTTGCTTACGCATTCCAGCCATATCTATCTTTACGCACGGGGAGCCTCGCTCACCAGTCTCAACTACCTGTCGCGCTTTTTGTCGCTGGCGAGCCTGCCGCACCTTATTTTGAATGACATGCACCAGTTGACACGCGTATCGAAGGGGACGCTGGTGTTGATCAGTAAATCCGGGGAGACGCAGTCGCTGATTGAAATGGCGCGTAACGCGCTGCGCAAAGGGTTGAAGATTATTGCGATTACCCGTCAGGGGTCGACACTGGCATCGATCTCAACGCTATGCTGGCCGTTACCAATCGACATTAATGCGGTTTCGCTGTATCAGCGGGAAGGGCAGCTTGAACTGTTAAGCGCCGTGGACCGTATCGGCTGTAGGCTGCTACAGCACGATACGGTGTAGTCAGGCCGTCAGAGCTGCTTCACTATTCCCAGACGTACGGCATAATCATTTTCATGGTTGCCGTCATTATTGATGTATGTTTTATCCAGTGAAACCAGTTCGACGTATGGCGTCCAGCCATCGTCGAGCTTGTAGTTGAACGCGACGGTATGCTCCCAGTAGGTGTCATCCCCGGTTCCCTGATCGACGTTATCCTGCCAGCGGAAGCGCGGGTTATAGGACATACCGAATTTGCCGATGTTATACGCGAACCAAATGTCGAACTGGTGTGACTGGCGGCGAGTATAACCGCTGCCGTCGAGTTCTTTATCGCTGTGCGCGTCATTGACGGTGTTATAGCGGTAACGGGCGGAGAGATTCAGACCGTTATCGAAGGCTTTCCAGCCCTGAATGAAGGGGCGGTAATGCGTATTGCTGGCGGTGAAAACCGTCACCATGCCAGGCGCAACGGCGAAACCATTTCCCAGATCAAAACGCCAGCGCGTTTCGATTTCCTGTGCCGCTTCCGTTAACCCCTTGTCGTCGGGATTATATCTGTCGGTATCACCAAAAAACGTATCATTATGGTTTTGTGCGGCTTCAACGGAGAAGTAAAAACCGTTATTCGCCTGATGCATGACCTTAATGCGTGAATCATTTACGTCTGAGCGCGTATTATGACCAAAGCGAAGGTCGACGGACGTATTCCCGCACCATCCCTGTGTGCTCAATAATAATGCGCTAATACACGTTGCTTTAATAATTATCTTTTTCATAATATCCTGCCGAGGTTATTTAATTGGCAGGCTATTTTTATTTTGAGTGCGCCATATTGTAAAAGTTATCGTCGTACATTTAGCGTATCGCTAAACATAAAAAAAGAGATACAGCATGCTGTATCTCCTGAGGTTTATTCCTGCACCCACCAGATAGCTTCAAACGGGCGCAATAGCAACGTATCGGGTCGGAAGGCAACCTCGTCATAGTTGCTGAGTGCCACCCGCCATGCTCCCTCTACGGGGGCGGGCTGCCACTGCTGGCGCGCGTGGCTCAGGTTCGCCACCACCATCAGCGTTTGTCCTTGCCACTGGCGGCGGTAGCACCACAGGGAAGGGTGATCCGGAAGCAAATCTTCATAGTCTCCCCACGTCAGTACCGACAAGGTTTTGCGCAGGCGAATCAGCGACTGATAGGTGTAAAACACCGAATCGGGGTCGTCCAGCGCCGCGCGGGCGTTCACGGTTTCGTAGTTGTCGCAGACGCCAATCCACGGCTCGGCCTCGGTAAAGCCCGCATTATGCGAGGCGTCCCACTGCATCGGCGTGCGGCCATTATCGCGGGACTTACTCGCCAGAATCGCCAGTAGTTCATCCGTATCGCGACCGTTAGCCCGCTGTTCGGCGAACATGTTCAGGCTTTCCACGTCGCGGTAGTCGGTGATACGGCTGAAATGCGGGTTGGTCATACCCAGTTCTTCACCCTGGTAGATATACGGCGTGCCCTGCATCCCGTGCAGCACCATGCCGAGCATTTTCGCCGCCGCCACGCGGTGTTCCCCTTCGTCACCAAAGCGCGACACGATGCGCGGCTGGTCATGGTTACACCAGAACAGCGCGTTCCAGGCTTTGTTGTGCATCCCCTGCTGCCAGTGGCGGAAAAGGGTTTTTAGCGCCACGAAGTCCGGCTTCGCCTTCGTCCATTTTTCGCCGCCGGGGTAGTCTACCTTGAGGTGGTGGAAGTTAAAGGTCATCGACAGCTCGCGGCCGTCAAGAGACGCGTACTGTTGGCAGTTCTCCAGCGAGGTGGAGGACATCTCGCCCACCGTCATCAGATTACGCGGCGTAAAGACGTCGCGGCTCATCTCCTGGAGATATTCGTGGATGCGCGGCCCGTCAGTGTAGAAGCGGCGACCGTCGCCGAGGGTATCGTCCGGGAAATCCTGATCTTTTGAAATCAGGTTAATCACGTCCAGACGCAAGCCGTCCACGCCGCGATCGGCCCAGAACTCGCACACTTTTTTCAGCTCGGCGCGCACCGCCGGGTTTTCCCAGTTGAGATCCGCCTGCTCCGGTGCGAACAGGTGCAGATAATACTGCTCGCTTTCGGCGTGCCAGCGCCAGGCGTTGCCGCCAAATTTGGAGCGCCAGTTGTTGGGAAGCGTATCCGGCGTACCGTCGCGCCAGATATAGAACTGGCGGTACGGACTCGCTTTATCCAGCGACTCACGGAACCAGGCGTGCTGCGTGGACGTGTGGTTAAAGACCATATCCAGCACGATGCGGATGCCGCGTTCATGCGCCCGGGCAACCAGCTCGTCAAAGTCGTCCAGCGTGCCGTAGGTCGGATCGATGGCAGTGTAGTTCGCCACGTCGTAACCGTTATCCACCTGCGGGGAGTTATAAAACGGCGTCAGCCAGATGGCGTCAATGCCGAGGGTTTTCAGGTAGTCCAGGCGCTGCGTCACGCCGCGCAGATCGCCCGTGCCGCTGCCGGTGGTGTCCTGGAAACTCTTTGGGTAAATCTGATAGATGACGCCGTTCTGCCACCAGTGAGGAAGGGTATTCATAGTACGTTCCTGCAAATGCGAAGGGGCGCAACTGCGCCCCGAAAGAGAGAATTAAACAATCTGCAACGTGCCCTGACGGAACTTACGCTGGTAAACCACAGTAGTCAGCGCCATTGGGATGATAATCGCCACCGCCATCGCCAGCGCAAATACCTGCCAGAACGCGGGCTGAATGGAGAGGATACCCGGCAGGCCGCCGACGCCAATCCCGTTCGCCATCACGCTGTTCAGGCCGCACAGCAAGCCCGCCAGACCGGAGCCGATCATCGCGCAGAGCATGGGGAAGCGGTATTTCAGGTTGATACCGTACATCGCCGGTTCAGTGACGCCGAGGTAAGCGGAGATGGCAGCCGGAACGGAGATCTCTCGCTCGTTGTGCTTACGGCTGACGATGATGATGCCGGTTACCGCCGAGGCCTGCGCAATGTTAGACAGGGCGATGATCGGCCAGACAGGCGTACCGCCGAGGCTCTGGATCATCTGCATATCAATCGCCAGCGTGGTCTGGTGCACGCCGGTGATCACCAGCGGAGCGTAGAGGAAGCCAAACAGCGCGGCACCGATTGGCGCGAAGCTGCCGGTCATCAGGTGACGGACCGCGAAGGCCACGCCGTCGCCAATCATGCGGCCAAACGGACCGATAAAGGCGTGCGCCAGGAACACCGCCAGGATCAGCGAGCAGACCGGGACCACCACCAGATAGAGGTAATCCGGCACGATGCGCTTCAGGCGCGTCTCAATAAAGCCCAGCGCCAGACCCGCCAGCAATGCCGGGATCACCTGCGCCTGATAGCCGACTTTGGCGATGGTAAACAGGCCGAAGTTCCACACCTCTGGCGTTTGCTGACCAAGTAAGTAAGCGTTCATTAACTGCGGAGAGACCAGCGTCACGCCGAGCACGATACCGAGAATTGGCGTTCCGCCCATCTTGCGCACCGCGGACCAGCAGATCCCGACTGGCAGATAGAAGAAGATCGCTTCGCCAATCAGCCACAGGAAGTCATAGATGCTTTGCAGCGCCGGGTACATCTGCGCCAGGGTTTTGCCGTCGCTCATTGGCACATCGCCGATGACGTTACGGAAGCCCAGAATTAAGCCCCCGCTGATCAGCGCTGGCAGCAGCGGGAAGAAGATCTCCGCAAAATGGGAAATCAGCTGCTCATGCCATTTCATATTCTGGCGCGCGGCCTTCTTCGCCTGCTCTTTATCGGCGGAAGAGTGCCCGGTAGTCGCCAGCAGAGCCTGATAGTAATCGCCCACTTCGGTACCAATCACCACCTGGAACTGCCCGGCGTTGGTGAAGCAGCCTTTAACCATGGAAAGCTCTTCAATGGCCTTCGGGTTGGCTTTGGCCGGATCGTTCAGCACGAAGCGCAGGCGGGTAATGCAATGGCTGACGGTGGCGATGTTATCGCGTCCGCCGACCAGGACGATCAGCTGATCGATATCTGTTTGTTTGACTTTACTCATCATGAAACCTCATGACAGATGGTGATAGGGGTTATGACCTGTGCGCAAGCCTACTCCTTCAACGTGACGGCGAAAATGGGAACGTTCCCGAAATCGGGCGAAGATCACAATAATCTATTCAAAAGAATTATGAGAGATGGGCTGGAATAACGATCTGACGGGGCTCTGTACGCCCGGTAATCTGCTCGATCAGCTGCGCGGCAGCCTGCCGGCCAGACTCGGCGTAACCCGGATCAACGCTGATAATCTCCGGGTGTAAGAACTTCATCAGCGGCGTGCTTCCCACGCTCGCTAATTGCAGTTCCCCGATGCGCTGCTCCTGCAAATATTTGCTCGCACCCAATGCAAGGGTATCCGTGGCGCATACCAGGGCGGTGGTTTGTGACGTCAGCACGCTGGCGACCTGTTCATATCCCTGTTTCATACCCAGACCGGGCAGCGCGGCCACGGCGGGAAGATTGTGTTTTTTACAAAACGCCAGGTACGCTTCGTGGCGACGCTTGCCGGTGGTGATGTCAGCATGTGGCACGCCGAGATAGCTGATATGCCGATGGCCCTGTTCATACAGGCGCTGCATCAGGATCACGATCGCCCCTTCGTCATCGTAACAGACAGAGGCAAACCCGCTGGCGTCGCGCGCCAGCAGCACCAGTGACGGCTGCCAGGGTTTAAGCACGTCCTCTTTTAGGCCGGTAAATCCGAACAGCACCACCCCATCAATATTACGGCGCTGAAGCATGCCGAGATGCTCCTCCACCATTTGCGCGGAGAACTTGCTCTCCATCATGATCGGATCGTAGCCCTGCTCGTAGAACGCGGGCAGCATCGTCTGTACGGCGAGGTTTTCGGAGAGGGAATCCAGACGCGAGACAATAATGGCGACCACTTTATCGCTCTGCCCGCGCATGGCGCGCGCGGAGCGGGAAGGGGAAAAACCGTGCTGATTCATCACCGCCTCGACGCGCTCGCGTGTGCGCTCGCTGACACCGCTTTCGTTGTTCAGCACGCGTGAGACAGTCGATTTCCCCACGCCGCTTAAACGCGCGATATCTTTAATCGTAAGGCGGTTCTGCATGCTGTATTCCCTGTAACAACGATAAAATAATCAATTGAGCCTAATGCTATCCTGCGAATTCGCTATGGGCAAAGTCTGGTTTACGTTCGGTTTATTTGCAGGGCGTTATAATACCGCCCGATTAGTCACAAACGGTATGGATAAATCTCTATACTGCGCGCCGATACCCAACTTTTTACTTACCGGAGGCCACATGGATCCCGATCCCACACCTCTCCTGACCCGGAGAAAACCTTCTTACCGGTAAGCCAGCTTTTTGCTGTCTCACCGGCGTGAGGCAGCAACGTTCATACGTTCCTGCTTGATAAATTAAGTGCCTGACAGGTACGGCTTTGCCACGCCTGCGGGAAAACTGCGTCCGCCTTTGCGGATGCGGGGGAATGACTATGCTGAAAAATATCACCCGGCAGCTGCAAGCGCTGCTGAGCCGTCACCTGCCACATCGCCTGATTGCGCGCGATCCGCTGCCAAATGCCAACACCATGGCGGGAGCGGCAATCCCCGCTTCCCTGACCGAGCGCTGCCTGAACGTGGCGGCGATGGATGAAAACGAAGTCTGGCGCGCCTTTGGCGGCCACCCGGAAGGGCTGAACGCGCAAGAAGTGTTAAAAATCCGCGCGGAACATGGCGATAACCAGATCCCGGCGCAGAAACCCTCTCCCTGGTGGGTCCACCTGTGGCTCTGCTACCGCAATCCGTTCAACCTGCTGCTGACGGTGCTCGGGATTATCTCTTACGCCACTGAAGATCTGTTTGCCGCAGGCGTGATTGCCCTGATGGTGGGGATCTCCACGCTGCTGAACTTTATTCAGGAAGCGCGCTCCACCAAAGCGGCGGACGCCCTGAAAGCGATGGTCAGCAACACCGCCACCGTGTCGCGCGTGATTAACGACCTCGGCGAAAACGCCTGGATTGAGCTTCCCATTGACCAGCTGGTGCCGGGCGATCTGGTGAAGCTGGCGGCGGGGGACATGATCCCGGCGGATTTACGCGTCATCCAGGCGCGGGATCTGTTCGTCGCGCAGGCGTCACTCACCGGTGAGTCCCTGCCCGTAGAGAAGGTAGCGCGGACCCGCGATCCGCAGCAGATGAACCCGCTGGAGTGCGACACCCTGTGCTTTATGGGCACCACGGTGGTCAGCGGCACCGCGCAGGCGATTGTCACCGCCACCGGCGGCAATACCTGGTTTGGACAGCTTGCCGGACGCGTCAGCGAGCAGGAGAGCGAGCCGAATGCGTTCCAGAAAGGTATTGGCCGCGTCAGTATGCTGCTGATCCGCTTTATGATGGTCATGACGCCGATTGTCCTGCTGATCAACGGCTACACCAAAGGCGACTGGTGGGAAGCGGCGCTGTTCGCGCTCTCCGTGGCCGTTGGCTTAACGCCGGAAATGCTGCCGATGATTGTCACGTCCACGCTGGCGCGCGGGGCGGTCAAACTCTCTAAACAAAAGGTGATCGTTAAACACCTCGACGCCATCCAGAACTTTGGCGCGATGGACATCCTTTGCACCGATAAAACCGGCACCCTGACGCAGGACAAAATCGTGCTGGAGAACCACACCGACATCGCCGGAAAAACCAGCGAGCGCGTGCTCCACAGCGCCTGGCTGAACAGCCACTATCAGACCGGGCTGAAAAACCTGCTCGACGTGGCGGTGCTGGAAGGGGTGGACGAGGAGTCTGCCCGCACGCTCTCCGGTCGCTGGCAGAAGGTGGATGAAATCCCGTTCGACTTCGAGCGCCGCCGCATGTCGGTGGTGGTCAGCGAGCAGGCGGACGTACATCAGCTGATCTGCAAAGGGGCATTGCAGGAGATCCTGAATGTTTCCACGCAGGTGCGCCATAACGGCGAGATCGTGCCGTTGGATGAGACCATGCTGCGCCGCATCAAACGCGTCACCGATAACCTGAACCGTCAGGGGCTGCGCGTGGTGGCAGTAGCCAGCAAGTTCCTGCCTGCGCGGGAAGGTGACTACCAGCGTATCGATGAATCCGATTTGATCCTCGAAGGTTACATCGCATTCCTCGATCCGCCGAAAGAGACCACCGCGCCGGCGCTAAAAGCGCTGAAAGCGAGCGGTATCACCGTCAAAATCCTCACCGGCGACAGCGAGCTGGTGGCGGCCAAAGTGTGCCACGAAGTCGGCCTGGACGCGGGCGACGTCGTCGTGGGGAGCGACATTGAGCACCTGTCCGACGATGAGCTGGCCGAGCTTGCCCAACGCACCACGCTGTTTGCCCGCCTGACGCCGATGCATAAAGAGCGCATCGTCACTCTGCTGCGTCGCGAAGGGCACGTAGTGGGCTTTATGGGCGACGGCATCAATGATGCGCCAGCCCTGCGTGCGGCGGATATCGGTATCTCCGTGGACGGCGCGGTGGATATTGCCCGTGAAGCGGCGGATATCATTCTGCTGGAAAAGAGCCTGATGGTGCTGGAAGAGGGCGTCATCGAAGGGCGTCGCACCTTCGCCAATATGCTCAAATACATCAAAATGACCGCCAGCTCCAACTTCGGCAACGTCTTCAGCGTGCTGGTGGCGAGCGCGTTTCTGCCGTTCCTGCCGATGCTGCCGCTGCATCTGCTGATCCAGAACCTGATGTACGATGTCTCTCAGGTAGCGATCCCGTTTGATAACGTGGACGACGAGCAGATCCAGAAGCCGCAGCGCTGGAACCCCGCCGATCTGGGGCGCTTTATGCTGTTCTTTGGGCCGATCAGCTCTATCTTCGACATTCTGACCTTCTGCCTGATGTGGTTTGTGTTCCATGCGAATACGCCAGAACACCAGACGCTGTTCCAGTCCGGCTGGTTCGTGGTGGGACTGCTGTCTCAGACGCTGATTGTGCACATGATCCGCACCCGTCGTATTCCGTTCATCCAGAGCCGTGCCGCGTGGCCGCTGATTGTGATGACGGGGATTGTGATGGCGCTCGGGATCGCGCTGCCGTTCTCGCCGCTGGCAAGCTACCTGCAACTTCAGGCGCTGCCGCTGAGCTACTTCCCGTGGCTGGTGGCGATCCTCGCGGGCTACATGGTGCTGACGCAGATGGTGAAAGGGTTCTATAGTCGTCGGTATGGGTGGCAGTAAATTATGTTTGCCGGGTGGCGGCTTCGCCTTACCCGGCCTACTCCCGAAACGTAGGCCCGGTAAGCGCAGCGCCACCGGGCAATAGCTTTCCTCCCAAATTCAACAACCTGTGATCTCCGTCGGCGCATTCGCTTGACGACAATTTGAGCGCATGTTAACAGAATGTTTTGCCTGTATTTGGCCCGTCAGATAAGGAACATTCATGTTACGGTACAGCCTCTTAACCGCCGGGCTCATGCTCGGCGCCTCCGCCTTTGCCGCCCCGGCAGGTGACCTTCCCTTAATGCCCTGGCCTGCGAAGGTTGAACGTCCGACCACTCAGGGCGCGCTGGTGCTTAACAATCAACTCTCTGTGAGCGTCAGCGGCGACGATCTGGGGGATGCGGTCAACCGCCTGCGCCAGCGCATTGCGCTGCAAACCGGCTGGACGCTACAGCCGCAGGCCGAAAAACCTGACAAGCCGACCATCCGCATCGCCATCGCCAAAAAGGTGAAGCCGCAGCCGCTGCCTGACAGCGATGAGAGCTATAAACTCACGGTGGACGCCAACGGCGTAAATATCTCTGCCAACACCCGCTTTGGCGCGCTGCGCGCCATGGAAACCTTACTTCAGCTGATGCAGAACGGCGCCGAAAACACCTCGATCCCGTGGGTGACCATTGAAGATTCGCCGCGCTTCCCGTGGCGCGGGCTGCTGCTCGATTCGGCGCGCCACTTCCTCCCGATTCCGGATATTAAACGCCAGATCGACGGCATGGCCGCGGCCAAACTCAACGTCCTGCACTGGCATTTGACGGACGATCAGGGCTGGCGCTTTACCTCGAAACGTTATCCAAAATTAACCCAGCTTGCCAGCGATGGGCTGTTCTACACCCCGGAGCAGATGCGCGAGATTGTGCGTTACGCTGCCGAGCGCGGCATACGCGTGGTGCCGGAAATTGATATGCCGGGCCACGCCTCGGCGATTGCCGTCGCCTACCCGGAGCTGATGAGCGCGCCGGGGCCGTACGCCATGGAGCGCCACTGGGGCGTGCTGAAGCCGGTGCTGGATCCAACCAAAGCGGCAACTTATACCTTTGCCGACGCGATGGTCAGCGAACTGGCGGCGATCTTCCCGGATCCGTATCTGCATATTGGCGGCGATGAGGTTGACGACAGCCAGTGGAAAGCGAACGCTACGATCCAGACGTTTATGCGCGACAACAAACTGGCGGACAGCCACGCGTTGCAGGCGTATTTCAACCGCAAGCTGGAGACGATCCTTGAGAAGCACCACCGGCAGATGGTTGGCTGGGATGAGATCTACCATCCCGATCTGCCGAAAAGCATTCTGATCCAGTCCTGGCAGGGACAGGACGCGCTGGGGCAGGTGGCGCAGAACGGCTATAAGGGCATTCTCTCAACCGGTTTCTACCTCGATCAGCCGCAATCCACCGCCTACCACTACCGCAATGAAATTGTGCCGCAGGGGCTGAACGGCGTGGATGTGATAGCGGACACCGACAGCGTCCAGAGCTGGGCTTTCTCCATGCCGCGTCTGAAAGGCAAGCCGGTGGAAGGCAGCTTTACGCTGGTGAAAGGCGATGCCGGGTGGCGTGGATTTATTGATTTTGTCGGGAAATCGCGTCGGGCGGTGGATAACATTCAGTGGCGGGACGACAACCAGGTAACGTTTACCGTTGATACCTGGATGGGTGAAACGCGTCCGGTCGTTTCTGTTGAGAACGATAAGCTCAGCGGCTATTTCCTGGTGGGTAACGCCCGCTACCCGATCGACGGCACGCGTCTGGACGCGGTGCCAAAAGGCATACCGCCGGTGGTGCCGGACCCGGCGAACGAGGCTAATCTGCTCGGCGGTGAAGCCGCGCTGTGGGCGGAAAACGTGGTCGCGCCGGTGCTGGATATCCGTCTGTGGCCGCGCGCCTTTGCGGTGGCGGAGCGGCTATGGTCGGCAAAGGACGTCAACGACATCGACAACATGTATACCCGGCTCCAGGCGATGGACAGTTGGTCCACGGTGTCGGCTGGACTACAGCAGCATACCCAGCAGCAGGTGCAGTTCACGCGCCTCGCCAACAATGCGGATACCCTGCCGCTGCAAATTCTCGCCCAGGCGCTTGAACCGGCGCAGTATTACACCCGCCAGCATCTTAAGTTCCAGGCCGGAAACTATCATCAGTTTGAGCCGCTCAACCGGCTCGCTGACGCGCTAAACGCGGAAAGTGCGACCGTGCGTCAGATGAATAAATGGGCGGACCGTCTGGTGAGCGACGCGGAAGACACGGAAAGCGCCGACGCGCTGCGCCACGTCTTTAACCGCTGGCAGAACAACACCAGCGATGCGCTGGCCTTGAGTGAAAACAGCTATCAGCTGAAGGCCATTAAGCCGGTGATCCAGGAGGTGGATAAACTGGCCTCGATTGGCCTGAGGCTGACGGATCTGGTGGCGCGTCAGGGCACGCTGGACGACAACGAGATCGCGTCGATCCAGAGCGAACTGGATAACGCGGCGAAGGTTCAGGACGAGGTGGTGATTGCGGCGGTATATCCGCTGGAGACGCTGCTTAGGGCGACGCGGAATCAGTAACAAATATCCCCTCACCCCAACCCCTCTCCCCATAGGGGCGAGGGGCTCGATCGGTTCCCTCTCCCTGTGGGAGAGGGTTAGGGTGAGGGAATCAGACCACTCAGTTCTTCAGCACCCACGCCTCTCTCCAGTGCGCGCCCACGCCTGGCTCAAACTGGTTTGCGGTTGGGCTGTACTGCACGCAGTAGCCGCTATACGGGAACGGTTTACACTCGTAGGTCTTACCGTCTTTAGGTTGTAACACCACGGTGCCCGCTTTGTAAGAGGCAATGCTGTCCGGGAAGATAAAGTCATGCGGGCCGCTGCTGTCCGCCGCGTCGCTTTCCAGCATCAGGTTTAGCACGTCCTGCGCGAACAGGGTGCCGTCTTTGTTGGTGGCGTAGTATTTCAGCATATGGTGGCCCGCCGTGACGTCAGTCAGCGTCATGGTCACGTTTTGATTGACGTTATTCATATCCTGCTTCAGGTAACCTTTTTCGGCACCGTGGTGGTTCATCACGTGCGCTTCAAAATTAACGTCACCCTGCGTGTTTACATGGAAGGTCACAATCACATTGCCATGTTCGATTTTGCTGTATTGCAGATCGGAAACGGCGATGGTCTCGCTCACCTGCGCCTTTTGCTCTTCATAAGAGATGGCAACGGATCTCAGCGTGCTGCCATCTTTCACGAATACGCTGTTGGCGCCGTGAATCGGGCTGATTTCACCGGCTTCATCTTTCACACCGACGCGGACATCGCTATGAGTGGTGTTGATCTTCTGCGCCAGATCGTAGGACCACTGGTTAGCGTCGCCTTGTTCTGAAGAGCCGATGGTCATTTCAGTACGCAGGGCGGCAACTTCCCCGTTGGCGTCGAAGAAGCGTGCAATCACTTTATCGCCCACGTTCAGGTTATTCCCGGCAATCTGTCCGCTCAGGGTTTTACTCCACTGGGATATTACCGCTGGGGTATCGTCCGGCGTGACGTTGCCGCCGTTACCGAAATCAACGTCAATGGCCTGATAGAAACTGTTTGCGGTATCCGCAATTTCCCACACGCCATAAATAACCTGGTAGCCCGTACGTTCCGGGACATTACAGGTCATGGATTTTGTCATGGACGGTGCCTGACCATTCCCGTTAATAGTACAGAACGGCGTTAATTCGAACTGGTCACGGGTCAGCGGTTTATTGGGGTCCCAGTTTTGTTTGGTAATGTAATAACGCCAGTTGGTGGTTTTATGCGGCGCGGTATGGTGCCAGACAAATTCATGCGGGCCTGCCGTCATGGGGCTTTTAGTCCAGGCGTTCAGGCTCTGCTTATCAAGCTGGGAGTAGCTGGCAATACCGGCGCTGGCAAGCTGGCCGTCGGGCGGCATCGCACCCGTCGGGAAGCCGGAGGCCTTTTCTACGCTCTGCGGTTCATATTGTACAGAGCCACAGTCAATATTCTGGCCGAGCTTACACATATAAGCGCGGCTGGCGGGGGATTCTATATATCCGTGTGCAAGTGCGGAAGACGCAACCGCTAATGTGGCAACGGCCAGCGCGATCTTAGAGAGTTTCATTCATCATCCATTAATTAGAATAGAGCAAGGCAGCGTCAGTCTATTAATGGAGTGGGGGATGCGTCATTGCCTGGAGAGAGTAAAAATGGTCGCAATAAAAAAGGCAGCCTGAGCTGCCTTCTCTTTATTGAAATAAATTAGCGACGTACGGCAATCGCTTCAATTTCAATTTTTACGTCTTTTGGCAGACGCGCCACTTCCACACAGGAGCGCGCCGGGAAGGTGGCGTTGTGCTCGGTGAAGAACGCTTCATAAGTGGCGTTAACGGTGGCGAAATCGTTCAGATCTTTCACGAACACGGTGGTTTTGACGATATCGCCCACTTTCAGGCCGGCAGATTCGACGATCGCCTGCACGTTTTCCAGCGACTGACGCGCCTGCGCCGCTACGTCGGCTGGCACTTCACCGGTTTTTGGGTTCACCGGGATCTGACCAGAAGTGATGATCATGCTGCCCAGATCAACGCCCTGAACGTATGGGCCGATAGCCGCTGGTGCATTTTCCGTCGCGAGTACTTTGCTCATTTTTTCTCCAGAATTACAGCGTTAAGAATGTTCCCGGCCATTATAACAGCCGGGATTTCATTACCAACCTCAATTAGTTGGCCAGCACCACATAATGAGAAAACTCTTTTTCGCAGTATTTGCATTTGAGTGCGATGTCATTGGCGCGTTTTTTCACTGCGAAACTGGAGGAAACCGGCTCAGCATGACTGATGCAGTTGCTGTTCGGGCAGACCAGCACGCTTTCGATGCGATCCGGCAGGCTTGGGCGGGATTTGCCCACCACGTCGTAATCGTCGATGCGGTTAACCGTGGCGTCCGGCGCGTACAGAGACAGCTGGTTGACCTGCTCGTCGGTCAGGAAAGTGTTCTCGATCTTGATCAGGTCTTTACGGCCCATTTCGCCCGACGGCAGGTTCAGGCCGATGGTGATGCGCTGGTCGGTTTCAGTCAGTTTGAACAGCGTCAGCAGCTTAAAGCCCACCTGCGCAGGGATGTGGTCAATCACGGTGCCACGCTTGATGGCTTCAACCTGGAGTTTGTTATCGTGTGTCATGGTCGTCTCCCCTTACAGAGCTAATTCGCGATTCAGAACCAGTGCCAGTAACGCCTGGCGGGCGAAGATGCCGTTTCCGGCCTGCTGGAAGTACCAGGCGTGCGGCGTTTTATCCACGTCTGTGGTGATCTCATCGATGCGCGGCAGCGGATGCAGCACCTTCATGTTGTCGCGCGCGCCCTCGAGGTCGCTGGCGCGCAGGACGAACTGCGCCTTCACGTTGGCGTACTCGGATGGGTCAAGACGCTCTTTCTGCACGCGGGTCATGTAGAGAATATCCACGTTGCCCATCACTTCTTCTATGCTGGCGTGCAGGCTCCACGCGATGCCTTTTTCGTCCAGCATATCGAGAATGTACTGCGGCATCGCCAGCGCGTCCGGCGCGATGAAGAAGAAGCGGTTGCCGTTAAATTTCGCCAGCGCCTGGGTCAGGGAGTGGACGGTGCGGCCATATTTCAGGTCGCCGACCATGGCGATGTTCAGGTTCTCAAGCGTGCCCTGCGTCTCCTGAATGGTGAACAGATCCAGCAGGGTCTGCGTCGGGTGCTGGTTGGCACCGTCACCGGCGTTCAGCACCGGAATGCCGCCGGAAAACTCGGTCGCCAGACGCGCCGCGCCCTCCTGCGGGTGGCGCATCACAATCGCGTCCACGTAGGTACTGATAACCGAAATGGTATCCGCCAGGGTCTCGCCTTTTTTACCCAGCGACGTGTTGCTGCTGTCCGAGAAGCCCACCACGCTCGCGCCCAGGCGGTGCATGGAGGTTTCGAAGGAGAGGCGGGTGCGGGTGGAGGCTTCGAAGAAGCAGCTCGCAATCACCTTGTGCTTCAGCAGCTCCGGTTGCGGATTGGCCTTCAGTTTTGCCGCGGTTTCCAGAACCAGTTCCAGCTCTTCGCGGCTGAGGTCGTTTATGGAAATGATGTGTTTTTGATAAAGCGGATTCATGTTTATCTCCTGACGCCGGGCAAAAAAAAGCCCCTCAAATGAGGGGCTCTGGGAATAGGTTTAGCAACGGGAAGAAAAACGGCAGGCCAGCGTCTGATTTCAGACGCGGTAAGACGATATGTCGTACACGCTTGACCATGCTTCCTCCCGGCAAATTGTCGGGCATTATACGCAGCTCGCTTTTGGGATCAAGCGATTTAATGCACGCTTTACTCAATGCAAACGGTTCTTTATGAATATTAATGCGTTCTGAGTAAATAATTAATTTGCTTATGCACCAGTGCGGTGCGCTTCACCACGCGGGGGGCGACCCAGACGATACTGCTTCCGGCCACCACGCCTAAAATTTCCGGTAACTGGTGATAATCCAGAATACGCGCCACCGCGCGGCCATATCCGGCGACGGTATGGATAAGGATAAATTCGCTGTTGTGCTCCACGCTCACCACCATTTCAGAGACGGTACGTGCCGCGTCGGGGGCCGGGCGCAGCTGGGGATTCAGCGAATAAATCTTTAGCCCTTTGGCATTGCGAATTTTTATGACACCGAGCAACTTGAGCAGACGTGAAACGGTGGACTGGCTGATGGTCTCAAAACCCCGCTCCTGTAAGTCGCGGCGGATCTCCTCCTGGGAGAGATAGCTCTTTTCCGCGATCAGACGCTGGCAGACCGTTAGCTGTAGTTGCTCTTTGGGAGAGTACTCTTCGTAATCCATCATAGTTCCCATATCAGTTCCCGAAATAACCGGTGGCACTGCACCGATCCGTAGGCCGGATAAGCGCAGCGCCATCCGGCAAATTACAACAGGGCGCCCAGGCTTAACGCCACCATAATCACCACCGTTAAAATCCCCAGCAGCGGCGCGACCCATTTCAGATAGCGCACGTAGGGCACGCGGGCGATAGCCAGCCCGCCCATCACGACGGCAGAGGTGGGAGTGATCAGGTTAACGATGCCGGACGCCGACTGGTAAGCCATAACCACCAGGTCGCGGTTGACGTTAGCGAAATCGGCAAGGGGCGCCATGATCGGCATCGTCAGAACGGCCAGGCCGGACGAAGAAGGCACAAGAAACGACAGCACCACTTCCAGCCAGTACATCACGTTGATGAACGCCACCGTCGACAATCCGGTGACCATTCCCTCGGCGCTGTGCAAAATGGTGTGGGTAATCATGCCTTTATCCATGATCACTACGATACCGCGCGCGATGCCGATAATCAGCGCGACGCCCAGCAAATCTCGCGCGCCGTTGATAAAGGTTGAGGTCAGCTCCTCTTCGCTCATGCGGGCGATCAGCCCGACGATAATCGCGCTGGCGAGGAACACCGCCGAGATCTCCGCCATCCACCAGCCCAGCACCGCCACGCCGTAGATCATCACCGCGAAGGCGAGGGCGAAGATCACCAGGATGAGTTTGCGCACCGGGGTAAACTCCAGCGACTGCTCGCCCTTGTTGCCGAGGAAGTGGGCGCGGTTCTCTTCCTGCTTATCCGCCACGATCGACAGCGACGGATCCTTGCGCACCTTGCGGGCATAGCGCATTACCCACGCCACGCAGATGATCCAGCCGATCACCAGCAGCGCGATGCGCAACATGATGCCGTTGGTGAAGGGGATCCCGGCGGCGTTGGCGGCGATCACCGTGGCGAAAGGGTTGATGGTGGAGCCGAGGGTGCCGATCCCCGCGCCGAGCAGCACGGTGGACGCAGCAACCACCGGATCGAACCGCGCCGCCAGCATCACCGGCACCAGTAAGGTATAGAAGGGCAGCGACTCTTCTGCCATGCCGTAAATCGTGCCGCCTGCGGCAAACAGCGCCATCAGGATCGGGATCATCCACTCTTCGCGGCCGCGTAGTCGGGTGGTGACGCGCTCGATCCCGGCGTCTATCGCCCCGGTTTTAGTGACGATCCCGAGGAATCCCCCGATGATCAGAATAAACAGCGCCACGTCGATCGCCCCGGCCTGGCCGGATTCCGGATCGTAGAGCCCGGCAATCGGCGCCATCAGCACCGAAACCAGCCCCTGCGGGTGCGCTGCCACGTGCGCGTAGGTGCCAGCAACCGGCACTTCTTTACCGAGCGCCTCGTTCATTGCCATATGGTACTGCCCGGCCGGAACAATCCACGTCAGCACGGCAACCACGGCAATCAGAAAAAAGAGAATGGTGTAAGCGGAGGGAAACTTGAACTTGCCCATGATGTTCTCCTGAACCCGGCGCACCCCGCGGCGCGCCGGGCGGTGATTAGTCGCCGAGTGTCGCCACCATGACCGCTTTAATGGTGTGCATGCGGTTCTCTGCTTCGTCGAAGACGATGGAGTTCGGTGATTCGAAGACCTCTTCCGTCACTTCCAGCCCCTTCAGGCCGTACGCCATTTCGATTTCGCGGCCCACTTTGGTGTGCTCGTTGTGGAACGCCGGCAGGCAGTGCATGAACTTGACGTTCGGGTTACCGGTGGCCTTCATCACGTCCGCGTTGATCTGATACGGCTTCATCAGGCTAACGCGCTCGGCCCAGGCTTCCTTCGGCTCACCCATGGAAACCCACACGTCGGTGTAGAGGAAATCGGTGCCCTGCACGCCTTCCTCCACGTCGTCGGTGAGGGTGATGCGCGCGCCGGTCTCTTTGGCGATGGCGCGGCACTGCTCAACCAGGCCCGCCTCCGGCCAGAAGGATTTCGGTGCAACCAGGCGGATATCCATCCCCATTTTGGCCGCGCCGACCATCAGGGAGTTGCCCATGTTGTTCCGCGCGTCGCCCAGGTAAGCAAAGCTCAGCTCCGGCAGGGTTTTGCCCGGAGAGTGCTCCAGCATGGTCATCAGGTCGGCGAGAATTTGGGTGGGGTGGAACTCGTCGGTCAGGCCGTTCCACACCGGCACGCCCGCGTACTCGCCCAGCTCTTCAACGATGGCCTGGCCGTAGCCGCGATACTCGATGCCGTCATACATGCGGCCCAGCACGCGCGCGGTGTCCTTCATCGACTCTTTGTGGCCAATCTGCGAACCGCTTGGGCCGAGGTAGGTGACCTGCGCGCCCTGGTCGAACGCACCCACTTCGAAGGCGCAGCGGGTGCGGGTGGAGGTTTTTTCAAAGATCAGGGCGATGTTTTTCCCGACCAGGGTTTGTTTTTCGCGTCCGGCTTTTTTGGCGGCCTTCAGCTCGATGGCGAGATCGATCAGGTATTGGATCTCCGCCGGGGTGTAGTCCAGCAGTTTCAGGAAGTTGCGGTTTTTCAGGTTAATGGTCATGGGGAAATCCTTTTTAAAATTTGTGCTGTCTGATGCCCTCACCCCGGCCCTCTCCCGCAGGGAGAGGGGGCGTGCATTCCCTCTCCCTTTGGGAGAGGGTTAGGGTGAGGGGAAAACGACTCAGTTACGAATCAACGTGCCTTTCTCGCCCGCCAGGATCTCCGCACCGTCATTCAGCGCGCCGATCCCGGCAATGCCGTTGCAGGCCTCAACAAACTCGCGGCAGGCGGCCACTTTCGGCCCCATCGATCCGGCGTCGAACTGCATGCCTCTGAGCAGCTCCGGCGTCACCTGCGCCAGCGGGCGCTGGGTTGGCTTGCCCCAGTCGAGGTACACCGCGTCGGCATCGGTGAGGATCAGCAGGGCATCGGCCTCGATCTGGCGCGCTAGCAGGGCGGCGGAGAGGTCTTTGTCGATCACCGCCTCAATGCCGCGATAGCCGTTGGCGTTTTCCACCACCGGCACGCCGCCGCCGCCGTTGCAGATCACCAGATGGTCGCGCTGAATCAGCGCCGTGATGGCGTCACTCTCGACGATGCGCTTCGGCTGCGGCGACGGCACCACGCGGCGGAAGTAGCTGCCGTCGGCCTTAAACACCCAGCCTTTTTCCGCGGCCAGCGCTTTGGCCTGGGCTTCGCTGTAGACCGGGCCGATGTACTTGGTCGGGTTGCTGAACGCCGGGTCGGCGGCGTCCACTTCCACCTGCGTGAGCAGGACGCTGACCTCGCGCTGGGGCAGATTGTTTTTCAGCGCCTGCTGGAGCATGTAGCCGATCATTCCCTGGCTTTCGGCGCCAAGAACGTCCAGCGGGTAGGGAGTGACTTTGTCGTAGGCGCTGTTTTGCAGCGCCAGCAGTCCGACCTGCGGGCCGTTGCCGTGCACCAGCACCACGCGCCACTGTTCCGTTAAGCCGGCGATGGTGCGGGCGGCCTGCTCGATGTTCTGGCGCTGGATGTCTGCTTCTAACGGTTCGCCGCGCTTGAGCAGCGCGTTGCCGCCAAGGGCCACAACCAGAGTGGGTTTTCGTTCCATGATGGCTCCTTTAAATTCCGTCGCGTTCCAGTGGGCAGCTCATGCAGCGCGCGCCGCCGCGTCCGCGTCCCAGTTCGTCGCCCGGGATCGGCAGCACGGTGATGCCCGCTTTGTCGTACTTCTCGTTGGTCCAGACGTTGCGCTCGTAGCCGATCACCGCGCCCGGGCGGATGGTGAGGACGTTGTTGGCGTCGTTCCACTGCTCGCGCTCGGCTTCAAAGGCGTCGCCGCCGGTGGTGATCAGGCGGACCTGGTTAATGCCGAGGGCTTTCTCGATGGCGTGCAGCAGGTCGGTTTCCTGGGTACGCAGCAGGCCGCCGCGTCCGTCCGGGGTGAGCGTCCAGCACTGGGCGTCCTTGCGCACCACTTCCGGGTAAACGGAGAAGGTGTCCACGTCGATGTGGGTCATCACGGTGTCGAGGTGCATGCAGGAGCGGTGTTTCGGCAGCTCAACGGCAATCACGCGCTCGGCCTGGCGATGTTTAAACAGGCTGTTGGCGAGGAACTCCACGCCCTGCGGCGTCGTGCGCTCGGACATGCCGATCAGTACCGCCCCGCGACCAATCACTAATACGTCGCCGCCTTCCAGAGTGGCGTGGTCGTAATTAATATTCTCGTCGCCGAAATACTTAATAAACTCGCCGTCGGCAAATGCGGGGTGCCAGCGATATATTGCCCGCAGGTTATTGGTTTCACGCTGGCGGGCGGGTTTCGCCATCGGATTAATGGAGACGCCGTTATATATCCAGCAGGAGGTATCGCGGGTAAATAAGTGGTTCGGCAGCGGCTTCATAATAAAATCATTCGCCGTGTGGGTATCAACCACCATATTTTTAATGGCCGCCGGAATTTCACCGTAGGTTAATCCGCCGCTTAATCTGCGCGCCAGTTCGCGGTGCGGCATATCCGCCAGCCAGCCGCGCACGTCGGCGGCAAAGGTTGGCCCCAGGCGATAGTCGGAGATTTGTGTTTCAAGAAGCCAGGCTTTTGCTTCAGCAATATCAAGCGTTTGCGTAAGAAGGTCGGTCAACAGCAGGACTTCCACACCCTGCTCGCGCAGCGTGTTTGCGAAGATGTCATGCTCTTCACCCGCCCGTTCAACCGAGAGCACGTCATCAAATAGCAGCTCCTGACAGTTTGAGGGGGTTAACCGTTTCAGACTTAAATTAGGACGGTGCAGCATAACGCTACGCAATTGACCAATTTCAGAACCGACGTAATGCTTTTCCATAATTATTCCTTTAACTTTTTTTCAGAATAAAAAGGGCATGCGCCATGTGATGTGTTTAATTTCATGGCGGCTAAGCTCAATTGATTTCGTGATTTATAGTAGGCGCTTAAATAATGGTTATTGTGACATTGCTCACGCGAAAACCGATATTGAGTAGTTTATTTTCAATTGCATGATTCGTATCAGATAATGATTAATTTCATATTATTAAGGGATGAATAGCTAAGCAGGAACGGGTGGCAATATTTGAAGTTGTTATTATTTTGTAGAATCACACGCTTTGAAATATTTGGTTATGTTGTTGATTTTAATGGATAAAATGTTGTCACGGGAATAGCTATGCAATAATGACAGTTAACTATTTTTCACTTAAGAGAAATCAATAAATAATTATGGATTTTTAAAGGAAATAACCAAAGTGGTAAAGTGTGATACACCAACAGGTTTTGTGAGTTATGTTTTAAATTCAGTGAGTTAGATCCTATGTGCAAAGTGCATGAAATGAGGTTATGCATAACCACTGCATAAATGCCTGTGTGCAATTAACAGTGGATTAACACATTTCCCGATAAACATGCGCTGACGCAAATCTTGTCAAAAAAGGGCTGGTATGGAAGAGGCAATTCTCGTATAAAACATAAAAATGAAACAATGTTTTAATCTGAGGGTTGTATCATGATTATTGGCAATATTCATCATCTCCAGTCCTGGTTGCCAGAAGAGCTGCGCCAGGCCATTGAGCACGTTAAGGCCCACGTCACCGACGCAACGCCGACCGGTAAGCACGACATCAATGGCAACAGCCTGTTTTATCTGGTTTCGGAGGACATGACCCAGCCGTTCGCCGAGCGTCGCGCTGAATACCATGCACGCTATCTGGATATTCAAATTGTGCTAAAAGGTCAGGAAGGGATGACCTTCAGTACCCTGCCGCACGGTACGCCGGACACCGACTGGCTGGCGGACAAAGACATCGCGTTCCTGCCGGAAGGCGAGCAGGAGAAAACCGTGGTGCTGAGCGAAGGGGATTTTGTGGTGTTCTGGCCGGGCGAAGTGCATAAGCCGCTGTGCGCGGCGGGAGCGCCGGCGCAGGTGCGTAAGGTTGTGGTGAAGATGCTGGTAGAGTAACCCCTCACCCCGGCCCTCTCCCAAGGGGAGAGGGTGTAAAAGTTCCCTCTCCCCTTGGGAGAGGGTTAGGGTGAGGGAACCAGACCGCACCCACGCATAATGTGATCCAGCTTAAACTTCCCGCACTCCCTCCTCATCTCCCATTTACCTGCGCTTTTTCTGCGTCATAGTATGATCGTTAAAATAATGAACGCTGTTCTATAATGTAGAACAAAATGATTCAATAAGGAGATCTCATGCCGCAGTCCGCGTTGTTCACGGGTATCATTCCCCCTGTCTCCACCATTTTTACCGCCGATGGCCAGCTCGATAAACCGGGTACCGCCGCGCTGATCGACGATCTGATTAAAGCAGGCGTCGACGGCCTGTTTTTCCTGGGCAGCGGCGGCGAGTTCTCCCAGCTCAGCGCCGAAGAGCGTAAAACCATTGCCCGGTTTGCGATCGATCATGTCGATCGTCGTGTGCCGGTCCTGATCGGCACCGGCGGCACCAACGCCCGGGAAACCATTGAGCTGAGCCAGCACGCGCAGCAGGCGGGCGCGGACGGCATCGTGGTGATCAACCCCTACTACTGGAAAGTGTCGGAAGCGAATCTGATCCGCTACTTCGAGCAGGTGGCCGACAGCGTCACGCTGCCGGTGATGCTCTACAACTTCCCGGCGCTGACCGGGCAGGATCTGACCCCGGCGCTGGTGAAAACCCTGGCCGACTCGCGCAGCAACATCGTCGGCATCAAAGACACCATCGACTCCGTCGCCCACCTGCGCAGCATGATCCACACCGTCAAAGCCGCCCATCCGCACTTCACCGTGCTGTGCGGCTACGACGATCATCTGTTTAATACCCTGCTGCTAGGCGGCGACGGGGCGATCTCGGCCAGCGGCAACTTTGCCCCACAGGTGTCGGTAAATCTTCTGAAAGCCTGGCGGGATAACGACGTGGCGAAAGCGGCTGAGTATCATCAGACCCTGCTGCAAATCCCGCAGATGTATCAGCTGGATACGCCGTTTGTGAACGTCATTAAAGAGGCGATCGTGCTCTGCGGTCGTCCGATTTCTACGCACGTCCTGCCGCCAGCCTCGCCGCTGGACGAGCCGCGCAAGGCGCAGCTGAAAACCCTGTTACAACAGCTCAAACTCTGCTGAGCCGGACGATAACGATGACCATTGAGAAAATTTTCACCCCACAGGACGATGCGTTTTATGCGGTGATCACCCACGCGGCGGGGCCGCAGGGCACGCTGCCGCTGACACCGCAGATGCTGATGGAATCCCCCAGCGGCAACCTGTTCGGTATGACGCAGAACGCCGGGATGGGCTGGGATGCCAACAAGCTCACCGGCAAAGAGGTGCTGATCATCGGCACCCAGGGCGGCATCCGCGCCGGAGACGGACGTCCGGTTGCGCTGGGCTACCACACCGGACACTGGGAGATCGGCATGCAGATGCAGGCGGCGGCGAAGGAGATCACCCGCAACGGCGGGATCCCGTTCGCCGCCTTCGTCAGCGATCCGTGCGACGGTCGCTCGCAGGGCACGCACGGCATGTTCGATTCCCTGCCGTACCGCAACGACGCGGCGATCGTGTTTCGCCGCCTGATCCGCTCCCTGCCGACGCGCCGGGCGGTGATCGGCGTGGCGACCTGCGATAAAGGGCTGCCCGCCACCATGATTGCGCTGGCTTCCATGCACGATCTGCCGACCATTCTGGTGCCGGGCGGGGCGACGCTGCCGCCCACCGTGGGGGAAGATGCGGGCAAAGTGCAGACCATCGGCGCGCGCTTCGCCAACCATGAGCTCTCCTTGCAGGAGGCCGCCGAGCTGGGCTGTCGCGCCTGCGCGTCGCCGGGCGGCGGGTGTCAGTTCCTCGGTACGGCGGGCACCTCGCAGGTAGTGGCGGAGGCGCTGGGTCTGGCGCTGCCGCACTCTGCACTGGCCCCGTCCGGGCAGGCGGTGTGGCTGGAGATCGCCCGCCAGTCGGCACGCGCGGTCAGTGAACTGGATAACCGCGGCATCACCACGCGCGATATCCTCACCGACAAAGCCATCGAAAACGCGATGGTGATCCACGCGGCGTTCGGCGGCTCCACTAATTTACTGCTGCACATTCCAGCCATCGCCCACGCGGCGGGCTGCACGATCCCGGACGTTGAACACTGGACGCGCGTCAACCGCAGGGTGCCTCGCCTGGTAAGCGTGCTGCCCAACGGCCCGGACTATCACCCGACCGTGCGCGCCTTCCTCGCGGGCGGCGTGCCGGAGGTGATGCTCCACCTGCGCGATCTCGGCCTGTTGCATCTGGACGCCATGACCGTCACTGGCCAGACAGTGGGCGAGAACCTCGACTGGTGGCAGAGCTCGGAGCGCCGTAAGCGCTTCCGCCAGTGCCTGCGCGAGCAGGACGGCGTGGAGCCGGATGACGTGATCCTGCCGCCGGAGAAGGCAAAAGCGAAAGGGCTGACCTCGACGGTCTGCTTCCCGACGGGCAACATCGCGCCGGAAGGATCGGTGATCAAGGCCACGGCGATCGACCCGTCGGTGGTGGGTGAAGATGGCGTTTACCGCCACACCGGCCGGGTGCGGGTGTTTGTCTCGGAGGCGCAGGCGATTAAGGCCATCAAGCGGGAAGAGATTAAGCAGGGCGATATCATGGTGGTGATCGGCGGTGGACCGTCCGGCACTGGCATGGAAGAGACCTACCAGCTCACCTCTGCGCTCAAACACATCTCGTGGGGCAAGACGGTGTCGTTAATCACCGATGCGCGCTTCTCGGGCGTGTCGACGGGGGCCTGCTTCGGCCACGTATCGCCGGAGGCGCTGGCGGGAGGGCCGATTGGTAAGCTGCGCGATAACGACATCATTGAGATTGCCGTGGACCGCCTGACTCTGACCGGTAGCGTGAACTTCATCGGTACCGCGGACAACCCGCTGACGCCGGAAGAGGGCGCGCGCGAGCTGGCGCGGCGGCAGACGCACCCGGACCTGCACGCTCACGACTTTTTGCCGGACGATACCCGGCTGTGGGCGGCATTACAGTCCGTGAGCGGCGGCGCCTGGAAAGGCTGTATTTATGACACCGATAAAATCATTGAGGTAATTAACGCCGGTAAAAAAGCACTCGGCCTTTAATTATTTTGTGAGAGAAAGTCGTCTGCGGAAAATATTCCGCGGGCGGTTTTTGCTTGTCTTTAATTTTCTAATTTAAACAATGACTTGTGATATATCGTTGGCGTCACAAAAGCGAAATAACGTAATTAAGAAATAAGATATGACCATTGCTGGTTAATTGAGCATCTCATTACACTCCATTAACACGATGTTGTAATTCAGCACACTACATAAGGGTGTAATTCTGATGACGCAATTAACCATGAAAGACAAAATTGGCTACGGGCTGGGTGATACCGCCTGCGGCTTCGTCTGGCAGGCCACGATGTTCCTGCTGGCCTATTTCTACACCGACGTGTTCGGTCTCTCCGCGGGCATAATGGGGACGCTGTTTTTAGTTTCCCGCGTGCTCGACGCCGTGACCGATCCGCTGATGGGGCTGCTGGTAGACCGCACCCGCACCCGCTACGGCCAGTTCCGCCCGTTCCTGCTGTGGGGCGCCATCCCGTTTGGCATCGTCTGCATGCTGACCTTCTACACGCCGGACTTCTCCGCGCAGGGCAAAATCATCTACGCCTGCGTGACCTACATTCTGCTGACTCTGGTCTACACCTTCGTTAACGTCCCGTACTGTGCCATGCCGGGGGTGATCACCGCTGACCCGAAAGAGCGTCATGCCCTTCAGTCCTGGCGTTTCTTCCTCGCCGCCGCTGGGTCGCTCGCTATCAGCGGCATCGCGCTGCCGCTGGTCAGCATCATCGGCAAAGGGAACGAGCAGGTGGGCTATTTCGGCGCCATGTGCGTGCTGGGTCTGAGCGGCGTGGTCCTGCTTTATGTCTGCTTCTTCACCACCAAAGAGCGCTACACCTTTGAAGTGCAGCCTGGCTCGTCGGTGGCGAAAGATCTTAAGCTGCTGCTGGGCAACGGCCAGTGGCGGATCATGTGCGCCTTCAAGATGATGGCGACCTGCTCCAACGTGGTGCGCGGCGGGGCGACGCTCTACTTCGTGAAATACGTGATGGATCACCCGGAGATGGCGACCCAGTTTTTACTCTACGGCAGCCTCGCCACCATGTTCGGCTCGCTCTGCTCGTCTCGTCTGCTGGGCCGCTTCGACCGCGTCACCGCCTTTAAGTGGATCATTGTCGCCTACTCGCTGATTAGCCTGCTGATCTTCTTCACGCCGGCGGAGCATATTGCCCTGATTTTCGCCCTCAACATCCTGTTCCTGTTCGTCTTTAACACCACCACGCCGCTGCAATGGCTGATGGCCTCTGACGTGGTGGATTACGAGGAGAGCCGCAGCGGGCGCCGCCTCGACGGGCTGGTGTTCTCCACCTACCTGTTCAGCCTGAAGATTGGCCTGGCAATTGGCGGGGCAGTGGTGGGCTGGATCCTGGCGTACGTGAACTACTCCGCCAGCAGCAGCGTGCAGCCGGTCGAGGTGCTCACCACCATCAAAATTCTGTTCTGCGTGGTGCCCGTGGTGCTCTATGCGGGCATGTTCATCATGCTGTCGTTTTATAAGCTCACCGACGCCCGCGTGGAGGCCATCAGCCAGCAGCTGATCAAGCACCGCGCGGCGCAGGGCGAGGCCATTCCCGACGCCGCGACAGCCGCATCCCATTAACCGGAGGCAACATGGAAATCACTAACCCGATACTCACCGGCTTCAACCCGGACCCGTCCCTGTGCCGCCAGGGCGAGGACTACTACATCGCCACCTCGACCTTCGAGTGGTTCCCGGGCGTGCGCATCTATCACTCCCGCGACCTGAAAAACTGGTCGCTGGTCAGCACGCCGCTGGACCGTGTGTCGATGCTGGACATGAAGGGCAACCCGGACTCCGGCGGTATCTGGGCGCCGTGCCTGAGCTACGCCGACGGCAAATTCTGGCTGCTCTATACCGACGTGAAGATTGTCGATTCGCCGTGGAAAAATGGCCGCAACTTCCTCGTCACCGCGCCGTCCATTGAGGGGCCATGGAGCGAGCCGGTCCCGATGGGCAACGGCGGGTTCGATCCGTCCCTGTTCCACGACGACGATGGCCGCAAATACTACCTCTACCGCCCGTGGGGGCCGCGCCATCACAGCAACCCGCACAACACCATCGTGATGCAGGAGTTTGACCCGCAGACCGGCACCCTCTCGCCCGAGCGCAAAACGCTGTTTACCGGCACGCCGCTCTGCTACACCGAAGGGGCGCATCTTTATCGGCACGCGGGATGGTACTACCTGATGGTTGCCGAAGGCGGCACCAGCTACGAGCACGCCGTCGTGGTGCTGCGTGCAAAAACCATCGACGGGCCGTACGAGCTTCACCCGGACGTGACGATGATGACCAGCTGGCACCTGCCGGAGAACCCGCTGCAAAAGAGCGGCCACGGCTCGCTGCTGCAAACCCACACCGGGGAGTGGTATATGGCCTACCTTACCAGCCGCCCGCTGCGCCTGCCCGGCGTGCCGCTGCTGGCCTCCGGCGGACGCGGCTACTGTCCGCTCGGGCGCGAGACGGGCATTGCCCGCATTGAATGGTGCGACGGCTGGCCGTACGTGGAGGGCGGCAAGCACGCGCAGCTGACCGTGAAAGGTCCGCAGATGGCGGAGCAGCCCGCCGCCGTTCAGGGCAGCTGGCGGGATGATTTCGACGCCAGTTCGCTTGACCCTGAATTGCAGACCCTGCGCATTCCGTTCGACGACACCCTCGGCTCGCTCACCGCGCGCCCCGGCTATTTACGGTTATACGGCAACGACTCGCTCAACTCGACCTTTACCCAGTCGACCGTGGCGCGCCGCTGGCAGCACTTCACCTTCCGGGCCGAGACGCGGATGCAGTTCTCGCCGGTGCACTTCCAGCAGAGCGCGGGGCTGACCTGCTACTACAACAGCAAAAACTGGAGCTACTGCTTTGTGGACTACGAGGAGGGGCAGGGCAGAACGATTAAGGTTATTCAGCTCGACCACAACGTGCCGTCGTGGCCGCTGCACGAGCAGCCCATTCCCGTGCCGGAGAGTGCGGAGAGCGTCTGGCTAAGGGTGGATGTGGATGCGCTGGTCTACCGCTACAGCTACTCGTTCGACGGCGAGACGTGGCACACCGTGCCGGTGACGTATGAGGCGTGGAAGCTGTCGGATGACTATATCGGCGGGCGCGGCTTCTTCACCGGCGCGTTTGTGGGACTGCACTGCGAGGACATCAGCGGCGACGGCTGCCACGCTGACTTCGACTACTTCACCTACGAGCCGGTCTGACGGCTCAGGCCGGGTAGCCCAGCGCGCGTGAGAGCTGGAGCCCGGCCTGCTGAAGCTGCTCGCGGAAATCAGCCAGCTCTACGTCGTCCACGCGGGAGGTCAGCGTCGACAGGCTCAGGGCGGCGATGACGCGGGACTCGTGGTTCCACACCGGCACCGCCACGCAGCGCACGCCCTGCTCGTTCTCTTCGCTATCCAGGGCGTAACCCTGCTCGCGGGTCTGCGCCAGGGCACTCATTAAGGCTTCGCGAGAGGCAAGGGTAGAAGGGGTATAGGTGGTGTACTGATAGCCCTCCAGCAGGGCGTTCAGCTCGGCCTCGCCCAGCCAGGCAATCAACACTTTGCCGATGGCGGTGGCGTGAACCGGCAGGCGGCGGCCGATGCGCGAATAGGCGATGGCGGCCAGCTTGCCTTCAATCTTCTCGATATAGACCCCTTCACGCCCGTCCAGGATCCCCAGATGGGTAGTCTGCCCGGTTCGCCGGGACAGCTCCGTCAGCCAGCCTTTCGCCTTCTGCCGAATATCGATAGAGCCCACGACAAAATGACCGCGCTCGACCAGCTTCATGCCGAGGCGATACTTACCGTTCTCCGGGTTCTGATCGATATAGCCGTGAAGCTGGAGGGTTTTCAGCAGCGAGTGGAGGGTACTCTTGCTCAGCCCCATCAGTTTGCTGATGTCGGTGATCTTAAGCTCGGTGGCCTGCTCGTTGAACAGGTCGAGGATCTGCAACGCACGTTCAACAGACTGAATAATCGGCATAATGCTGGTATGTCCACGCTGGAATTAAGGCGAAAACGTACCTTTTTCGGGGTGAAAAATCAATTGAGTAGAGCGGGTTGTGGGAGAAAGGGCATCAGCCGCATCGTCGCCTGATTTGCCCGGCGGCGCTGCGCTTGCACGGGCCTACGGGCTGGGTTTTCTCCCTCTCCCTGTGGGAGAGGGCCGGGGTGAGGGCACCAACGCGCAGAGGACTCAACCCCCAAGCGTCGCCACCATCACCGCCTTAATCGTATGCATCCGGTTTTCCGCCTGGTCAAACACGATGCTCGCCGGCGACTCAAACACCTCGTCCGTCACTTCCATCCCGCCGTGCAGATCGAACTCTTTCGCCATCTGCTTGCCGAGCGTGGTCTGGTCGTCATGGAACGCCGGCAGACAGTGCAGGAACTTCACGTCCGGGTTGCCGGTCAGCGCCATCATCTGCGCGTTTACCTGATACCCACGCAGCAGCGCAATTCGCTCCGCCCACTTCTCTTTGGCTTCGCCCATCGACACCCACACGTCGGTATAGATAAAGTCCGCGCCCTTCACGCCCGCCGCCACGTCTTCCGTCAGGGTGATCTTGCCGCCGTGCTTCTGGGCCAGCGCGCTGCACTCTGCCACCAGGCTCTCTTCCGGCCAGCAGGCTTTCGGGGCCACCAGACGCAGATCCAGCCCGGTCAGCGCCGCCGCTTCCAGCATCGAGTTGCCCATGTTATTGCGCGCGTCGCCCGCGTAAACCAGCGTCATCTCATTAAACGCCTTGCCCGGCAGGTGCTCCTGCATGGTCAGCAGGTCCGCCAGCAGCTGCGTCGGGTGGAACTCGTTGGTCAGCCCGTTCCACACCGGCACGCCCGCATACTGCGCCAGCGTCTCGACCACTTCCTGGCCGTGGCCGCGATACTGAATGCCGTCATACATCCGCCCGAGCACCCGTGCGGTATCCTTAATTGACTCTTTATGCCCAATCTGGCTGCCGCTCGGCCCTAAATAGGTGACGCGTGCGCCCTGGTCAAATGCGGCAACTTCGAAAGAGCAACGTGTACGGGTCGAGTCTTTTTCGAAGATGAGCGCGATGTTTTTACCGGTAAGCTTTTGTACTTCCTTGCCCTTTTTTTTATCGGCTTTGAGCTGTGCGGCAAGGGTCAGCAGAGAAGTGAACTGTGCAGGGGTAAAGTCGAGCAATTTCAGAAAGTGTTTCTTGTACAGATCAGACATTTTATCCTCACATGGCGAACGCCACTTATTGAATTAAAATTCACTTTATATGTGTAATTATTCATTTGCAACCCCGTTTCACAAATCTTTCCAACAAAGGTGGAGGCAAACCCGTCCGTGTGTGAAAATAGAAGTATCTGCCGCACTTTAAAGAGGATTGAGCCATGGCAAACCCGGAATTACTGGAAGAGCAACGCGAAGAGACGCGTCTGATTATTGAAGAACTGCTGGAAGACGGTAGCGATCCGGACGCGCTGTACACCATCGAGCACCATTTCTCTGCGGACGACTTTGAAGCGCTGGAAAAAATGGCCGTGGAAGCCTTCAAGCTGGGTTACGAAGTGACCGAGCCGGAAGAGCTGGAAGTGGAAGAGGGCGACACCGTCATCTGCTGCGATATCCTGAGCGAAGGCGCGCTGAAGGCGGAGCTGATCGACGCGCAGGTAGAACAGCTGATGAACCTGGCCGAGAAGTTTGAAGTGGAATACGACGGCTGGGGAACCTACTTCGAAGATCCGAACGGTGAAGACGGCGAAGAAGGCGACGACGAAGATTACGTCGACGAAGACGACGACGGCGTGCGTCACTAAGCGTTTCAGGCGGTGGCGCGTACCACCGCTTTTTCAAGGCAGAACCATGGATTACCCGCAGATACTCGCCCCCGTACTTAACTTCCTCCAGTGCCCGACCCCGCAAGCATGGATTGATAAAGCCCGCGACCCGGCGAACCTGCCGCTGCTGCTCACCGACCACATGGTGTGCGAGCTCAAGGCCGCCCAGACCGCGCTGCTGCTGGTGCGTAAATACGTCGCCGACGAAAGCGGTGCCGATGCGCTGCTCGACTGGCTCAAGCCCTACGAACAGTTCACCTTCCGCGACGGCCCGGAGCCGGACTTCATCGCCCTGCACAAGCAGATTGGCAAAAGCGTGATGCCCAAAACCGACGACCCGTGGGGCCAGGCGCTCATCGACAGCATGGTGCTGCTGATTAAAGAGGAGCTGCACCATTTCTGGCAGGTGCGTGAGGCGATGCTGGCCCGCGACATTCCGTACGTCAAAATCACCGCCAGCCGCTACGCCAAAGGGATGCTGAAGGAAGTGCGCACCCACGAACCGCTGACGCTAATCGACAAGCTCATCTGCGGCGCCTACATCGAAGCCCGCTCCTGCGAACGCTTCGCCGCGCTGGCCCCGTTTCTCGACGATGACTTACAGAAGTTCTATCTCTCGCTGCTGCGCTCGGAAGCGCGCCATTATCAGGACTACCTGACGCTGGCCCGGCGGGTGAGCGACGACGATATCTCACCGCGCATAAAGCTTTTTGGCGAAATTGAAGCCACACTTATCTCGACACCGGACCACGAGTTTCGCTTCCACAGCGGCGTGCCGGTGTAAACCAGCACAACTCAAGGATAAGGATGCGAGATGAAAAAAACGTGGATCAGTACGGTCGTTGTTATTGTCGCGGCCGCCGCCGTGGCGTTCTGGGTGTTCTTTGACAGGCAACGCCCTCCGGAAGCGCAGATTGATACCACCCTTAACGCGATGCCTGCCTGGCAGGTGATTAAGGAGCAGGAGCCCGCGCTGCATCAGCGCATCCTCGACCAGATGGCCGCCCTGCAAAAGGCCGGCGAGCCGGAGCAGCAGATTATCGACACCATCCAGCCGCAGATCCTGCATTTGCAGATGTCGCGCCTGCAAAACGCCCCGGACGCCAACGTGGTGAACTACATGACCATCAACATGGAGCAGACCGCCGCCATCCAGAAGGTGAGCGATGACGCCTGCTTCCGCTTCCTCTACCCGATGGTGAAGGGCGGCGTGAACCCGATGCGCATGCTGGATAAAGACCTGATGACGCGGCGCATGCAGGCCGACGCCGACATGATGCGTGCGGCCTACGGCAAAAACCGCCACACCGTGACGCAAGCCGAACGCGAGGCGGCTGTCGAGGATGTGCGGCCGATTATGAAACAACTAGCCGATAAGTACGGCGAGGACATCCAGCTGTTGCAGATGCCCGAGAAGGCGGTGGGCAAGGAGAAGCTCTCTTGCGACATGGTGCAGGAGATGTGGGCCAAGGTGCTGGCGCTGCCGGAGCAGAAGGCGGCAGGGGTGATTCGGCTGGCGGTGTCTGAGCTGGAGTGACGAAGGGCGCTGGTTTTTTGGGCACTTAGCGCGGGTTTCGCGCGTCGTCGCTTGCAAGGCGGCGCGCGACAGGTATAATCCACAACGTTTCCGCATCCCCTTCAGTGCCGAAGTGGCGAAATCGGTAGACGCAGTTGATTCAAAATCAACCGTAGAAATACGTGCCGGTTCGAGTCCGGCCTTCGGCACCATCGGAACATCAATAGACGTCAATGGACGTCTTTTTTTGTGCCTGAAATCCAGTATCCGCAAGGCTTTCCTCGCTTTTTCACTCAACCTAAGTCAACCTGATTCAATCTACATCAACTTACTGATGCGGGTACAACTGCGGGTATATCCCGGTTCGATAATATTTGTACCCACACAGAACCCTTGAAAGGATACTCATCATGGCTCTGAGTGATGTGAAGGTTCGTTCGGCTAAGCCGGAAGCAAAAGCCTATAAACTTACTGACGGTGAAGGCATGGTTTTGTTGGTTCACCCTAATGGTTCTAAATACTGGCGGCTTCGTTATCGCTTCGGTGGTAAAGAGAAGATGCTGGCGCTGGGGAAATATCCTGATGTGTCGTTAGCGGATGCCAGGACACGGCGTGATGAAGCTCGTAAGCTCTTAGCTAACGGCGTTGATCCCAGTGAAAATAAGAAAGTTATTAAGGTAGAGCAGGAACAAGAGGCGATAACGTTTGAAGTGGTCGCCAGAGACTGGCATGCCAGTAATCGGAAGTGGTCTGCATCGCATAGCGCTCGTGTATTGAAAAGTCTCGAAGATAATCTCTTTGCTATTGTCGGTAAGCGAAATATTGCTGAATTGAAGACACGGGATCTGCTTGTCCCCATCAAAGCCGTCGAGTCATCCGGGCGGCTCGAAGTTGCCGCCCGTTTACAGCAGCGCACTACCGCAATTATGCGTTTTGCTGTGCAGAGCGGTTTAATTGATTACAACCCTGCGCAAGAGATTGCTGGTGCGGTTGCTACGGCGAAAAGACTGCATCGTGCTGCGCTAGAACTCAATCGCATTCCTGAATTACTTCATCGCATTGATCACTACTCTGGCAGGCCGTTAACCCGGCTTGCTGTCGAACTTACCTTGTTAGTCTTTATCCGTTCAAGTGAACTGCGATTTGCCCGCTGGTCAGAAGTCGATTTTGAAACGGCCATGTGGACGATTCCGGGAGAGCGTGAACCACTGGAAGGAGTTAAGCATTCTCAGCGTGGTTCGAAGATGCGGACGCCCCATCTTGTTCCCTTATCGCGTCAGGCCTTAGCTATTCTGGAAAAGATCAAAAGCATGAACGGGAACCGAGAGCTGATTTTCGTGGGCGATCACGATCCGCGTAAGCCGATGAGTGAGAACACGGTTAATAAGGCGCTGCGGGTGATGGGCTACGATACAAAAACGGAAGTGTGTGGACACGGTTTCAGAACGATGGCGTGTAGCTCTTTGATTGAATCAGGCTTGTGGTCGAGGGATGCGGTAGAGCGGCAGATGAGTCATCAGGAGCGAAACTCTGTGCGTGCGGCTTACATTCATAAGGCCGAGCATCTGGGGGAGCGCAGGCTAATGCTGCAGTGGTGGGCGGATTATCTGGATGCGAATCGGGAGAAGGGGGTTAGTCCGTTTGATTTTGCGAAAAAGTAAAAAAAGTAACGCCATTGAGAATTAAGTAGTTCTATCTTAACTACCTATTTTTCAAACAAATAATGGGTATTTTGCCCATTATTTGTTTCTGATGATGAGTTAGACGTTATTGAACACCTAATGCTTTATACACAGCATCCACCGGATCTGCATAGAAACTGATTTGGAATTTGGAGAAAATCTCAGCAGGCACAGTTGGGATATCAGAAGCTGATGCCATCGGCAGCAGCACACGTTTGCCCCCACTATCCATTGCCAGTTGCAAACTACCAGCCAGATCTTCGACCGGATTCACCACACCACCAAGTGTCATATCTCCGAGCACGACCATCTGTTCTTGCACTGGCTTGCCCATCAAAATGGAACAGAAGGCTACCAAGGCGGCAAGGCTGGTTTTGGTACTAGGGCCTGAGTTATGTAACTCAACGGCATGTAGATGGTATTCATGCTCGGAAAATTTGGCGGTAGCACTGATGCGATTTAGGTTGCCTTTGAAATAATCAAAACCTATACGGATTGCTTCTTTTGCTGGTGTATTGGAGCCTAGGCCAGATGTCGTGTGTTTACCATTACCAGGGGTCATCTGAGTCTCGAAGCGATACAGGCCCAGTTGGCCTGTGACACCCTTGGTAACCATGTGCACAACTCCCGGTTTACTCAGACCTTCGGGGATCAACTGGCTCCCGCCTTGCTCAGGTACATTGACGAAAAACTCTTCAAGAGTTTCGTTGTCGAGATAGCTGAAATGCACATCGAAAAACTCCATGCCGCCTAGTTTTTTCAACTGCTCTTTGATTCTACGACGTAACTCTAATGCGTAGGTGAGACAAGGACGTACCTCCTCTTTACCAAATACACCATGAGGATACAGTAATTTGAGCAAACCTGAGACCGTGCGGCGTACTGCGATTACATCACGTTGGTTGAGGTTGTTCCCGAGTTTAAAGAAGCGGTCGATAGCATCAGAGAAGCTACGCTTGCGCATTTCTCGCATATATTCGGCCAGATAGTCGGTGATCAGACCGTAGTTATTGGTAAAAAATTCAGGCCGCATCTTAGGGATATCCCAGCCTGGGATATAGGCATGGAAACGGTCAAAGAAGGCTGTATCGATCATCGCTTCCGGGAAAGGTGCCAGCAGGTGACTGGTTTTGACTAACGTTTCTACGCTTTGGTTTATGTTGCCGACAAATACCATGGATGCTTTGGCTTCGATAGAATCACGGCCACGGGAAAAAGAGCCCGATGCCATGTAATCCTTCATGATCTGGACACCATCTTTATCTTTGAAGGTAATACCAGCCACTTCGTCAAAAGCTACCACATCCCACATGCCTACCAACCCAACCTGTCGGGAACTCATGTTGTAAAACAGATTGGCGACTGTCGTCTGGCCACCTGAGACTAGTAATGAATTAGGCGAGCACTCTTTATAGACGTGGCTTTTACCGGTACCACGTGGGCCGAGTTCGCAGACGTTATAGTTGTTCTCAACAAAGGGGATCATCCGCGTCAACAGGTGCCATTTCACCCGTTGCTTCAGATTGGTTGGCTCCATGCCGATAGAGCGGATCAGGGTATCCAGCCATTGGTCTGTTGAGAAATTAGCCCGGGCGGCAAAAAGCTCTTCCATATCCATGGAGGGCATCTGGATAGGCTTAAGGTTGAAAATTGAGAAGGGCGAAATTCTTTGCCCTTCTTCATAAAAATAGTTAAGAGTAACGATACACCAGATCCCCCCGGTGAGTAGCTTCTCGTTAGTTTTAACAATGTTGGCGGGGATCACGGCATCTTTGATACCGAGGTTCGAAAGCTGAGCTTCGTAGACATCTTTCTTCTGGTTGAGCTTTACTCCGATTTTATCGATCACTTTAAAGCTACCACGCTCACGAATCAGAGATTTTACTTTCTCAGCCTCATCCGGGCGAACATAGTTCTCAGCGAGGATTTTTTTGACGTTTTCCAGACCTTCACGTACCACTTCATCATCGTCTGAAGCACAGTACATACCGAGCAGATACTCCAGTACATAGACAGGGACATTAGCCCCTTCTTTTAGCTGTTTGGTCAAATCCTTACGGACAACTTTACCCTTAAAGTAACGATTCAGACGGGCATCAAGATCCATGCTGGCATGCTGAGATAACTCATCGTCAATGCTGAGCATAGAAGCCTCATCAACAGTAGTTCCGCTCGGCTGGGCAAGCTTCTCCGTGTAAACGTCCATCTGCTGGATCACTACATTGTTCGTGATATGTGTGACATTCACCGCTGGCTCTTGTGCGGTTTCCTTTCCTACAAACTCACCTTCAGTAGGATTTATCTCATCATGTGGCATCTGGTATTGCTCCCGGGTACTGATTAGCTGGCACCCAACATTAGAATTTACTTTTCACATCCGCAGGATCGCTATTTTGCGAGCCATTAAAAACCGAATTCATCCTGGATTGCCAAATCAATAGTGACTGGATAGCGTGCCATTTCAATACCATCCTCATCATCAACGAGCAGCAATTGGTACTGCGCCTTGCGGTCAAATTGAGCACCGGTCAGTTTTAAACGCACGTCTTGCTGGCGCTGATCCAGATTACTTGAGGTCGCTTCAAAGAGTAGCTTCTCAACAGCTGACACGGTTTGTTCTGAACTATCTACCACCGAGAAACGAACCATTCTTGGTTTATGACGTTCATCGACGGCATCGGTCTGCAGGAAGCGGATTTTATCGATCACATTTACCAGCTTAATGGGTTGGTATGCCGGAACTATGTCGACTTTGGTTTTTTCATGCAGAGTTTGTTTCTTGCCACGCAGCTCTTGTACTTCAAGTATTGGAACACAGACCTCTTGCAACATTGCACCACCATGGACGAAGCGGGCTCCACCAACAAAATGGAAACGGCTCACTCCTTTTGGAAGCCAGAATTCCACATCAGAGTTACCACCAACAACATTACGCAATTGCCCATGCCAGACATCTTCGTTTGTTGGTAAATTGCGACCAAGGAGATAGCGTTTTGAAGCTTCCAGAGTTCCAGATGGTTCGTGTTTCAGAGGCGATTTTACCCCGTTTTCAACTGAGGCCTGTTGGAATAAGAATCCATGATCGGCTGTGATAACTACGCGAGTAACGCCAAACCCATTGATAATTTTGTTGATGAGTCCATTCAGTTCGTCTATAGCCTGGCGGGCATGAATGAATGTCTTGAGCTCACTTTTCTGAGATTCACTCTGAGCATCGATGACATCGTGATAGACGTAGATTACCTTTGCGTCACCAACCGCCTCGTTAGCTTCTGCCCGGGTCCAGCTCAGCAGACTTTTGGCCGAAATCGCTATACCACCTACCTTACTTAGAATAGTGCTGCGATTTTCTAAACCCGCGCTGCTCTGTCCATCTACTAATACTGTTGAGTTGGTAGCGGCATAGTCTAGTTGCTGATGTGGGAGTAAGGCGGCCATGCCAAGTTGCGTGTAGGTAGGTAGTACCCCGAGCTGGCTCTTGAGCTGCGCAGTGAAGCGCTTGGCTTCATTTATCTGTCCCTGGAGCTCATGAGCAACTTCATAGCGCAAGGCATCACTGATAATAACAAACTGGCGCTTGACGCCGCTTTGGGCAAAGCGTTGTTTGATGACTGTATCATAGAAGCGATGCTGAGAAGGGAGGCCAAGTTGCCAGTTATCAAGCAACTGCTCTTTAACTAGCAAGCCATCCCATGTCAGTCCCAGTTGGTACAGATACCAGTTCACATACAAATCTTCGATTTTACTGGCCAGTACTGCCAGCACTTCTACCGACTGTCCTTGCAGATGTAATAGCGCTTCATTAAACAGGCGATAGGCTGCATCAAACTGGAACAATTCAGCTTCATAGGCAAGATACATTTCTTGCGCTGAAGTGTAATGAAAACCATCCGGTTTCGAACGGCGTAGTTCTAGCAACAATTCAGCTTGTTGCAGCGCCTGGTAAATATATGCATATTTAGGTACAGTTCTGGCCCAGAATCCATGTCGACGACGAGAGATTAGTTGGGCAAACTCTACTCGATTCAGTTTCAAGTCACCGTTGTTTAATCCAGAAATCAGCTCACGGATCAAACCTTGTTCGACCGCTTCAAAGCCTTCGACTTCTCCCCAGAGCCAGATATCTTGCGCTGTCAGGCGTGAAGCAAGTTCGAGCTGATCCGCTACCTGTGCAGATATGTCGGCAAAATTGCTGCTGTACTGGTTAGAATCACGCCAACCAGATAGCAGAGCCATAGCATTCGCACGTCCGGTGGGAGTGGCTAATAGTTGTGACTGTAGCCAGACAGGGCGCTCTTTGGTATCAAGCTGTTCGTAGCATTCACTCACTAGTAACTTACGAATCAGTTCGCGTAGTGACGGTTCTGTCCCTTCAACTATATGGTATCCATATTCAAGGTTCATTAAATGCCAAAATCCAGGCAGCAATCCATGCTGTTCTAGCGGAACAAGAGCGGTTTCAGCATTCTCAAGTAATCGATCGCCAATGCTTTTCATTATTTCGGCAATCTGAGCATGACAAGCCAGCACGACACTTATCATCTTCATATCAAGTGATAGCGGATCTTCTATACCGCCACGGCCGTCCAGGCGACGTTTAAAGGCTGCAGTACGCTCTTTGTTGGCGAAAAAGCTTTTACGTGACGCGATGTGGTCGCGGAGCGCCATATTGGCGAGACCGAGGTCATTAAGCAGAATTGAGGCTGCATCAGCATAAAAAGTGGTGCTATAACGACGTATATCGAGCAACCAGTCTTTAGCTGGTGATGGTTCTGAACTGGGCCAGTAGAGAAGGAATCCCTGCATGGGTTCATCGATTTCAATGCGTTTACGAGTTTGAAGCTGTGACTGCTCTGCCATATTGAGCACTGTTACTGGCAACCCGTTCCACAGTATGGCGAGCTCTGTAAGCTGTGCAGTAAAGCTCTGTTCTGGGTCGTGCCAGAAAACAATCCGATCTGCGGTGAATTTGTTGTTTAGCCCGGTTTGAAGCTGAGTGATATCCATCAGTACGTCTCGGAATAATTAAGCCATCAGCACCATGGCTGTGAATCGGCGGTAGTGTGTAATGTTGAAGATGATTATACCAACTCTGAACGTTGATCAGTGACTGAATCCCACATGCTAAAGATTCGATAGCTAATCTAACTAATTTGTACAAGTGGATAGTGAGAACAAAGTGATAAAGCGGAAACATAAATGTTCCCGCTTTATCTTTTTGAACTTACTCGGCTTTATCGCCAGTGATAGCTTTCACTTCAGCTAATAAAGTACCGAACTTGCCGTAGTTGACCTTAACACCATCGTCGAGATCGAGCTGGATCTTCATATCAGCATAGTGTTTGAGCTGGTCGTCAAAAGAACGCAGCTCGGTAAGCTGTTTGGTCAGGCTATCGATCTCTTTAACGATGCGTTTGGCTTCGGCTGTTTCTGCTTCATTCTGTTGCAGGCGCAGGCGCTCAATACGGCTATCCATTTGGCCGAGCAGAGGAGTGACATACTCAGTGCGCATGCGCGGGAGAGTTGTTTCATTGTAGCGATGCAAATAGACCAAGCATTCAAAGGCTTTCTCTTTACCTGAACTGAATAGCCAGTAGATTGGGCGTTTTTTATAGGTCTTCATGTGATCTTTAAAGAATTGGGTCGAGAGATAGCGGCGAATAGTCTCGCGGGAGGTTTCTCCTCCTTTTTTCACGGGCTTGATCGCCGCTAAGCAAAGGCTATCGGCAATAAATTGTAGGTTCTCTTCCAGATGCTCTGTACCCCAAACTGTGCTGACAAACTCTTCAACCCGAGCGGCAATATCATCTTCAAACCAGGCCTCTGAGGTCAGTGGCAGAATACCATCACTATCGGCAGGGAAACTTGTGTAAGCGCCTTCTTCTACTAGCGTTTTAAAGTCTTCGTTACCGGCATGAGCATAAACTAATCCTTCACGGTCAAGGGAAAAACGGCCCATCATGCAACCGACTATATAGGAACTTAGCTCCGCTATGGTGTCGGATTGCAAACGTTCTTCACGCTCTTGGTCAGTGAGATTGGCACCGTAACGATAGTGCGGATTACAGGTGAGGGTAATCTCTTCCAGAGGTACTTTGTGACTGAGTTCATCTCCTAGGTCGTAGGCTTCGATAAAGCGACGATTATTCTCTTCTTCAAGGCGTTGTGTCTCAAGTGTAACTTCATACCACTGTTGGCGGATCTGTAGATAGGCTGCCTCTAAGCATGAACAACGAAGATTGGATTTAAGTAGAGTCAGAACTTTAAAATCCCATGAGTTTTCATAAGAATCCCAGTCTCCAATTGCAATCTCAATGAGTCTGGATGGGTTGGTTGCAGGAAATTTGTTCAGTACAGGTAATTTCTGGATTGCACCAACTTCATAACTCAAATTCTGATTGGTAAATGAAAGAATGTAACGGGTAACATTACTATTTAGAAAAGCAATTGCATCTTGTAAATTAAGTTCAACAGTAGAAAATAATCCAGGCCCTTTATGACCAAATATCTGTCCAGTTGGCTGCCATCGGAAAGAGGGCATACCTCCTGATATTAGGGACCATGCAATCATCTCATTGAAGTAGAACTTAATATTTTTTATGGTACGAGTGACAGAACCATACAGAGATTCTGCATAATCTTTAACCTCGAGACCGTTATTGGCCCAGTTAATGACTAATTCATTATTCCCATACCATTTTCGAGCAGCCCCACCCTTAACAAAGGGGAGCCATTTTCGGGATGCTCGTTTGTTATGATCATCTTTCTCACTTAGTAATGCACAACGCTCCAAATCGACCTCATGCCATAACCTAAGGAATCGTTGATCATCACTAGTAGCAAGTCCTTGTCTCGGTGATGAGATGTCGCCCAAATGTTTACCGTTTAAAAACAAATCTATTACTTTATGACTTGCCCAATATGAAATAGTGCATCCCGGAAGCTTTTGCAATTCAGATGCAGATGTTCTGTATAAATTTGTAATTTTATTGTTTTTTTCTTTCGGGCTCATTATGAGTCTCCTTTCGGTAGCGAATATTGGTCAATTCACTACTGATCATTTGTTTAAGTCCTAATTCTTTAAGCAATAGCCGCTTTAAACATTGCTGCTTTTTCTGCTTCAGAGTTACCATCCACTAAACGGAGATAAGCGCCCTGATAGCTTGAAAGGTGAAAATTCCCTAATACGAATGCAGTAGTTGAGACTACTTCTCCGCCGATACTATCGAATGCTCTTGCTCCAAGATGAGCCATACTCAGGATAGTGTGTTGATTCAAAATTCGGTTACGCAATGACTCGTATGAAGAGAGAAACATCCAGCTTTGCATGGTGATCATTGCTACTACACCTGACTCTTTAGTTAAATTCAGATTGCGCTCGATAAAAATGGCAAACAGATCTGACTTGCTATTAGGGTACTGCTTCTTAGCGAACTCTTTCAGATCCGCATTCATCCCCTTACTGCCCATGTACGGTGGATTCGCGATCACCGCATCATAGCGTTTAGCTAGTAGGCGAGCTTGTGCTAGCAGCGGCAATAGCTTCTTAGATTCAGGTCGTTGCATATTATCGCCATTTTTAGTGAGTTCCAGAATCGTGGTATAGAGCTCCTCAATAGCTGAGGCTTGCTCAGTAGATATACTAATTAAAGAACCTAGTGTTTTGGCATTAAGAAAACGCTGATGCAGGTCTTTTAGAAGCGTAAGACGGGGGTCATCTGTAGCTTGGGCTACTGTAAGTAGATCTTGAGTCTGGCCATGCTGCGCATCAGCATTGAGATTAAGCGCTTGCCAGAGTTTCTGAATGTTGAGGTGTCGACTTTCCTGTAGGGAGTAAACATTTAATTCAATACCACAACCATTGTTACGAGAAAACAGACGACGATCATCCTGACGGGCACGCATTAACAAAGCAAAACCCGCTAGCTGTGCAGCGCGGTCGTCGATATCGAGTCCAAAAAGATTATTCTTAAGTATTAGCTCTGGGATCTCGCGGCTCCGATAACCGCGATCTTCATAAATTCGATAGAGCACATTATAGGCTTCCACCAGAATATGGCCGGACCCACAGGCTGGATCGAGTACGCGTATCGATTCAGGTTCGATGCTGGCGGTTGTAAGTTCAGCCAGTTGCGCCACAACCTCGGAAGCCTGTTCGCCTTGGTCGATATAGTAGGGCATCGCGCTTTTGAGTGTGGACTCAGGATAGGTTTGCAGCCAGTGATGCCCTACAGAGTTTTGCACCAGATATTGTACGATCCAGTTAGGAGTAAACAGTTGAGTTTTAGCTGGAATTTCTGAACTATCAACGGTTTTTCCCGTTTTAACTTTTTTATCAACTCTCTTTTTTTCATCCGAGATATAGAACTGATATAGCCAGCCGATTACCTCTACTTGCTGCCAGTCAGGTTCTGGAATTGCATCTACTAGTTCGCGCCAGAAGGCATCGGTGCGGGTAAGGCCTGTAGGTAACAGGAGTTCTGTTTCATCATCAATGGCTTCAAACAAAAATGGCATTGCCTGATGCAGTCGGTGGCACTGACCCAGAAGCAGCTCACGAAAGAGAGTCTCCTGCTCATTACCTGCCAGTAGCAGGTCCAGCAGAGCGGGCTTATCTAAAAGCACACCTTCTGTTATCAGGGAATCGATCACCTCAGGGGCACGATCCAATACCTCAAAGCCCAGTGGCAGAGACGGGTGTGATAGCAGACGCACACCGTGTTCTAAATATCCCTCTTCGCTTTTCAGTTCCATAAAGCGGATGGCACAGAATCGGTTAAACCAAGTGTATGCCATATGCTCTATTAGGGTCTCATAACTATCGTTTGCAAGCCGTTGCTGCAGGCGCTTAAGGGCGGAGGCACAGCTGGCTGGATGGGTAAATCCAGCGACTTGCAGCACTTCACCGCTAATTACTGGCTCTACATGGCCTTTGGTAGTGATACCAAATTCTGCAGCACGTGTTTTGATAGCTGTGATAAATGCTTTACGAGCCCGAGGGGCTATTTTTTCTAGATTGGCAGTGTTCATTAAGGCTCACAAATTGGTTTATCTTGGCGGTATCCCACCATTCACAATAAAATGTCAAATGAGTCGTAACTCACCTGAAAATGAAATTATGTCGTAAGAGGTTCTCTCAGAATGTGACGCAAACGTGCCAATAATATTTCACGACGCTGATGATAGAACCCCTCAAATCCAACCAAAGTCTCTGGAAGTGAGTCGATTGCCTGTAAGTGAAGATGATTAGCACGGGCAGTTGGCTCCGGCCACATCACCTCGTACCATTCATGCGGTAACTTCTCGCGTTTTTCATTGTTCTGGCCCCCTTCTAACAACTGCAGGTTAGGCAGCCGGTTAGCCATGTTCATCCACTCTTCAATCTGTATTTCATCGGTCATCCCTATCTTTTTCAGTTGGCTTTTGGTAAAGCGGGCTCTAGGGAATATGTGATCAACATGGAAGTGGTGGGAGAAGTCATGTCCCGGAAAGAGCAGAGATAACAAGGCAAAAGTTCGGCGGTTACCATAGTCGAGTTCAACCAAAGACTGTAGTTCTTCTTCTTCAAAGCGTAAGCTCTTGCCGCGTTCTGTCATCGCAATAGACATTTCTATCAAAGGAAACTCTTGCTGGCCATGTTCCTTGATCTTGCTTCGCAAGTTAGTCAGAAGTGTATCAAGACCACTTCCCCAAATACCGGATTGTTTGAGGATAGAGCGAATGAGCCAACCTCTTAGCCCCTGCCTATCAGCAGCATACTCGCTACGGGATAGGTAGCTATTATCCAGATCTCGATGATAGAGGTAATATGCTATGGGGAGTAGGGCACTGTCTGCTCCCAAGTTGTAACTGTTGAAGCCGAAACTGCTGAGTAGATTGACTGCAAGAAGTAAAGCTTTACGTATGCGTTCCCAGTTATCTTCCAGCTTGCACATGTTCTCTTTGCTAAAATTCTCTACTTTAAACCCAACACTACCGATATCACTCAGCATCAGACCTGCTTTGAGCACCAGGTCCTTACTAAAGGAAAAACCATTACCTATTTGGTTCATTTCATCTACTAGCTTGTGAATCTCATCACGCGCATCCAGCGTGCTCCATTGCGTTACGGCGATGGAGAGCAGTAGATCTGAATAGGAGAGTGTTGTTCCGCCACTATTCATACGGATAAAGATATTGAGAACCTTGGATAGCTCCTGACCTTCTTCCAGGTAGTAACTGATCAAAGGTTTATTGTGAATGATGTCATGAAAACGGGAAATCACTTTACCTGCTGCTGGTTTGCGTTCATCTGGCATTTTCATTTCCATGACTGAAATCATTACGTCATAGGCATTCATACCGAGAATACGGGAGACTAAAAACCAATGGTGTTGTTCATCGTTGTGGCTTGCCTCATCCTCACTCAAGAACTCGAACTCATAACGAGTTCCGCTGTCAGGGTCTGTGCATTCAAAAAGATTGAGATAGAGGCGACGTTCGATAAAGGCGTCTGCACTGGACCACCATTTACCCTGAGTTTTCCAACTATAGGAACCGCGTAACCCGATGTTTAGTGCCGTCATTCGCTGCTGGCCATCTAGAACCGCGATGCGATCATTTTCACCGATGATATCTAGTTTTTTACAGTGGACTTGATCACGCTGGTGGTAGTCACGCATAAAATCATAAAATTGATACTGACGCAGATTCTCAGTTTTAATTTTCCAAAACAGGAAGGTACCAAACGGGTAGCCTTGTAGTAGAGAGTCAAACAGCTGGCAGATTTGATCTGGCCGCCAGACAAATTCTCTCTGGATTGCAGGCAAAATATATTCATGCTGTTCAACTTTGTTCAGCAGCGTTTCGATGGTGCCACCGGTTTGGTACATGTTTTATCTCTTCCCGTATGGTTGTGTTCGAAGCACTCTTTACGCCCCTTTTGATGAGAAAAGGGGCCGAGCTTTTTACATCCTTGCTTTTGGGCGCAACACTATTTGATCCGCACTCGTTTACCCTGACCTATTGCCTGTTGTAAACGGCTGCGAAGTGTCGCGAGATAGGTGTCGATATCCTGCTCCGTTTCTATAAAGATATGGCTGGCACCGAGTAATTCTGCAGGTGAAACCAGTTCGATAGGTTTAGGTATTGGTTTGTGGCTAACCACTGTCGCAGCAGAGTTATTCGCAACAGTAGTTGGCGAGCCTGATGGATCCGGTTCTCTCAAAGTACCCGCATCGCTATTAGGCGGTTCAGCCGCTTTTTTCCGTGCTGCGGCTTGCTCCGCTTCCAGACGAGCTTGAAGTTCGGCGCTGTAGCGGTTGATCAGTTCTAAGACCTTATCTTCTTCATCATCAGCCTCTTGTTGCAGGCTAACAATCTCATGTAAGGATAAGCTGTTACTGACCCGTTCTTTTAACAGATTAAAGGGACGCATTGCCTGGTTTTGTAACTCAGCTGGTAAGTCAGCAACCAGCGGTGCAACACCTTGCTGGGTTGCATAGATCGCTTCCAAAGCCGCGGCACGTTTCTGTTCTACCAGTTGCAGGTTAATGGCGATGAGTTGATCAATTAACGATCCCACCTGGCGCAGTTTGCTATACGGGGATTTATCATCGTAGATAGCCTGCAGTGCAGATAATGCTTTAGCCGCTTCTGGGTTTTGCTCCAGTGCATGGCGATTGGATTTGAATTGATCGTTGAGGGCTCGACGCAACTGTTGCCAGATATCAAACTGACGAGTGAAAAACTCCTCGACTTCTTCAAAATCTTCGGCAAAATCCTGCCATTCGTTGCTCTGCTGGCAGAGTCCATCGATTAGGGCATAACTGTTGTTGCCCAGCTCAAGCAGGCTGGCGATCAATCGACTGCCGGTAAGCAGGGTGCTTTTGCCAGGGCAATTCCCATCTTTAGCTTTAAAATCAAATTCTTTAATTAACCGCTGCCACTCGCCTAGTACGTCAAGAAGCTTATTCGCCAGCTCTTTTTCGCTGCTCTCGAAGGGTTTATTAAAAATATCTTTCGCCAGTTTAGCCGCTTTAGCTACTTGCTGTTCTGTATGCTGACGTACTCGACGAATACGCAGTGTGCTGTGGCTACGTACCGAGGTAAAATGTTCGTAGCTGCGTTTGAGGGGCAAATCACCATTCGGTGTAGATAGCGCAGCCTTACCAAGCAAGACCAGATGAGTCACCTGTAGCATTACTTCGTCACGGTTCCAGCCGAAGGGACGAGCACTGAATCGCTCTAACAATTCTTTAAGGTAGACCGGCTGATTTTTTTCATCTGCGACATTCAAAAAGAGTTCAATCTCCTTTTTTGCAGCAGCATTGGGGTCTTGTTCACCGAGATTTACATTTAGCTGTGCCATGTCATCGGCCATGATCACCGACTTCAGCTCTTGCACCGGGTTGTTACCACAGCTTTGTAGTAAAGAGAGCTTTTGGAATGAGTTTTCGATTACGTAGGCACAAGCTTCATCAAGCATATTGCTGACACTAGGCGATTTACTTTGCAGCTCATTACCGAGTGCGAATATCTGTGCTTGTTTCACCAGATCATCGAATAGTAATTTCAGACGGCTGCGACGCTGGGTGTTTTCGAGTGCTTTTTCTGCCAGCAATTTCTCTTGCTCAGGTCGTTTACCTCGTATCCCTGCCAGGAATTTCTCGGTTTTCAACCAAGTATCAAATTCAGCCCAGATCCGCTTCTCACTCGACAGGCGTACCAGAATACAACCATTCCCTTCTTGGCTCAGTGCCTTGTAGGATTGTTCGTTATAACTGTCAAAATTGGCATCCAGTGGGGAAATGACTTTGAGCGCCAGATCTGTTTGTTGGCTGCCGTCTATAGAGTGGCCGTTACAAAAGCGAGTCAGAGGGTAATCCTGCTTGTTTACCGGATAGCGATACTGACGGCGATTGCCCATTACCTCTTCAAACACCAACCGGGCCAGTTGCCGGTTCTCTTCAGTTGCTTCAACCTGAGTGTGTTTGATCTCCTGCTCGACTTCTTTTTCTTCGTTAGTCAGGAATACGTATTCATCGCCATTTCTGACAATCAATAGCTGGTTTTCAAGACGCTGTAGACTGGCTTCGATTCGGCTTTTCAGTGCCACTTTATCGGTATCTATTTCTTCAATAGAGAGTGTGACCAGATTATCAATGGTGGATTTGACCAGATCGACATAGCGGATTAAAAACAGCGATTTAAGAATATTAATGTCGTAAGGATCGAGGCTTGCTTTCTCAGCCGCTTGTTCAAAGATGCGTTTAACGCTGGTATCGAGGAAAGATTCGATTGCCGGATAAAAGGCATGGAAAGGCACCAATACACCGATATCTTTGTTCATCTGCTGGCGTGCGGCATTCTGGAATGCATCCAGCAGAGAACGTTCACCACGGGAGAGATGTTTACCGGTAGCCCCCACTTTGCGGATTGCTTCGAAGACCTTTTGTACCAGCAGATACTGATAGGGAATAAAAGGGTAGTGATCAACAAACTCAACATTATCACTGTAGTTAGCAAGCTCAGCTGTAGTGCTGGTATCAAAGGTCAACTGGTTGCGAAGAATGTCGCCTTTTTGACTGAACAATTCTGCCAGGCAGTTTTTAGCGTCTTCACTTTTTTCGAGCAGACGTTTCTGTATTACCTCATTGGTATTGGACGAGGAGAGGGAAATCCTTGTGTGAAAACGCCCTTGGATCTTGGAGAAGTCCTGGCCTTTTTTAGCGCTAAGATCTCCTAGTACGGCATCGATATCTTCTTGTGAAGTGACGATTACCCAAGCTCTGCCTCCACAAGCGGTACCGATATTTTCTGTTATCGTCTGCAGTTTGAGCATCATCTGGGTGTTGTTGCCGATAAACTGTCCGACCTCATCTACCAGAAAGACCATGCGTTTACTGTCGCCAGATGGATCGCTACGATCGAGATACTCCCGCACCCATTTACAGAAGTTGGCAATGTCGAGAGTAAACATGGATTCGAGATTTTCCATACTCTGCACCGATGAGGCATCTGACTGGCCGGTAGCATAGGCCCAGGCTTTTGCCATTTCATCACGACAGAAACCATAGGCATCACGCTGTTCTTCCCAGCTTGAGCCCGTGAGTTCAGCAAATTTTGCTTTGAATGGCTCGTATTGGCTACGGGAATCTAACTCACGTTCCAGGTGAGCTATATGAGGATGGTCAGCGCAATATCCCAGGCGCTCATTGAAGACGCGCAAGAAAACTTTGAGAATGGCATCTTCTTTGTCTTCAGTATCTGCGCGGCTGTCGATATTAAAGAGAATTACTTCAGTATTGCGGTTAACTGCAGCGTGGATATCACCGTAAAGAAGGGGATCGCTGATTTTCTCTTTGAAAAACTCGATGGCAGCTTTTGTTTGGCCATTGTTAACAGCTTTCTTGTTACCGAGCAGGTAAGAGAGGATCTTTATAAAGTGAGATTTACCGGAACCGAAATAACCCGATACCCAAATCCCAATTTTACCCGCCACACTAGGATCATCTGGATGGCTGACACCAGGCAGGTAGGTCTCAAAAAAGTGACGAAGGTGGCGGTCAAGTTCACGGGTCACCACATACTCGTCAAGCTCAGTCCAGATGATTTGCTCATCCAGCTGCTCGGCTTTCACCACACCATTGATTGGGCGATCCAGTTGTTTGGTAAACAGCTCTCTTATCTGCATTAAAAATTCCGTCTCTATCATTCAGCGAGACTCTTCTGCTCGCTATAACGTGATGACTCTTTCGCGGCCAAGTTAGTGGTTTGAATTCTCTCAAAAAACAAGCTACGGCAGCAGTTTAAATTTCAGTACTTAGATGCGTGAGGCACCAGTTGGAAAGCTCGGTAGTAGTTGGCTGTTGCCACTTCTGCGCTGTCCAGATCAAAAGGATAAAGTTCGAGGCCGTTGTAACTGCCCGGATAAAACAATACCAATGGTATTGCCCCCATATGGGCATGTAATGCATTAAGCAAACTATGACCACGTAGCAATGGCCAGCATTGGCCAAGACCTGATAACAATACAAATTGAGGCGAGGCCGGAAGCACTTTATCTATCAGATGCTTAGCAATTCGACCTTGTTCAAGAGGTCCTTTAAGTGCTTTGGCTAGCTCATCGGTACCTTTTTTGCGTTCCAGATCAAAAGCTTTATCTAACAATTTACGCTCTTGCAAAATTGCCAGTACCTCTTCGAACAGATTGAGATGAGCGAAATTCAGCCCCTGCCGGGCTAGGCGAGGCAGAGTCAATCTCAGATATTCCCGTACGGTAAGTTCAAATTGAGGTGGGTAATCAAAGATATAAAAACCGATCTCACCACCGAGCTCTTGGTTCTTCAGGAAGCCTTCACTTTTAAGCCGGTCTTCGATTTGTTCCAGACGAGCTGACAATTGCGGCTTACTGTCCAGTTTCGCTCTCATCTGACGGACTCCATCACATCGTAGACTTTTTGGCAGTCGAGACTGTTTGCCCACTCTCTTATCTGGGGTAGTAGGAAGACATTTTTCAGCTTTTTACTGCGGCCTGATTCCAGATACCCGCTATCTGCGAGGATTTTAAATACATTGTTGCCCATTTTCTGGATTGAGCTTTCGGAATATTGATCCAAGCCGACAATGGCACGCTGGCGGGATAGAATAAATTCCTGCCAGTCTTCGCTGCGCAATGATTCACGAAACATCTGTCGGGCATCAGACAGTGTCGTTGCCATGAAATCGGTCAGCACTGGGGATTGGCACATTGTCGCCATTAGCAACATTTGTCTGGCTGCATCATCAGGGGCCTTTAGTAGCTCAGTCCAGAATGCCTCACCCATCGGTTGAATTCTTTTACGCAGGGTTGAAGCCATGCGTTTAACACTGTGCACTGAGGTCTTCTGCAGCACATTGTCATTTACAATAGCATTATGCCATTGATCATCATTTGGTGAGGATATCAGCAGCTCCGCGATGACTCTGCTCTCACGCAACATCAGGCTGCCACCAATGATGTCACCCAGATATTCTTTGGCGGTCATAATGGCTCCACGGTCAGGGTTTAAAAACTCCGTTATGATACGCGAAATTGGAGCATATGGCCTTATGACAAAACACATTTTGCCTTTGCTATCGACCAGCGTGATTTTTCCGCTTCAGAGGCGCAATATAATTTGCCACGGATATTGCTGCACACTTGCAGGTGTAGCGATCATAAGAGGCTGTAAGGGCATCGCTGACCACCGTTACCGTCGAGAGCGAGAAAGGATTTGGCAAACATATTGTTGGATCCAGCCCGCCAACACGCAGGCATAAGTCATCCCTGAAGGGCGGACATAAGCCATGCGGTTGGAAGGTTTAAAGGTGCTGCGGGGGAAATAGCGGTGTGGTTGTCACACTATGAATTGCTGGCGTAAAAAACTGCCTTACTCAGAAGTCAGTCTTACGTGGTCGTCCGGTTGCTGGTCGCTCAGGGACCTCATTGCAACCAAACAACGGCAGCCCCTCTTTTTGTTGAATTTTGGTCATATACCCCAGTACCTGACGGATGTTGTCGATACTGTCCGGGTCGCTGTAACGTACCGGAATGTTGATATTGGCCTCGTAATGCTCTTTAAACTCACGCCGGTGCAACCAGCCATTGGGCTGTCCATCAACAGCAGAAGATCCCTTGCCGGATGGCTGTGATCCTGTCGCTGGTATACCGTGGTATAGCTCTGACAGAGCAGTCAACCATCGTTCCGGTGGCGTTGCTGAGCGGGTATGGGTAAATCCCGGTCATTCAGCCTTGTCGCGGCCTGCCCCTGTTACTTTTCTCCGGTACCGTACTTCGCCCCAGAATCATGCCATTCTCTTTCTGTTTAACTTTCGCGAGATAGCTGATGGCATAGCGCAGGGCTTTAATTGCTGGGGTATCGGTATAGTGGATAACCTGGTCGATCCGGACCGGGTAATTCTCTTTCTTACGGCACAGGTAGTGGTATCCGTCTCCTTCGGTTGCCCTTTTCCAGATATCCCCCATCGTTCGGGAGAGCAGGTAAGGGTTCTGGTGATATTGCCCGTTCAGATAACCGAGTAAATGGATATGCAGACCTTTCTTCGGCGTGTATTCCATCACCCAGTAAAAACCTGCCAGAGCGTTTTCTGTTTCGGCAAGCAGGTGACGGATTTCTGTACACATAGTGTGTTTACAGGCATGCCCGAAACTGGCAGTGTTTCTCCGGTAAGCAAAATCAATCCGGAAGGGTAACAGCTTAGCGAAACGCTGAAACATCGCTTCCATGTGGGCGTTTATGTCCTCCAGGATCTGACTGTTCATTAAGTAGTTAGGATTGGCGTTGTAAGGCTTCATTGGAATTCCTCGTGTTGAGTCAAAGGAAATAGGTGTGACGTAATTTATGAACAGCCCACGGTGCAGGTGTATCGGGTGGTAACAACAGCGGAAATCACGCCACAGAGGACATATGGGGACAACGTATCCCGGCCCGTTGTTAATCACGTTTTCACAGATGGGTGAGCTATCTCGTGCAAATACGCTGGCAGCAGCATTCACAGAGCAGGAGTGGCTTCTTGATATGAGCGGGTTGTTATCAGACAGCTACAATGGTGACTGGCTGGATCACGACTACCGGGCTGACGGAACTACATCAGTGAGCTGTACAGTGAAACAGGTATGCAGTGAGAAATAAGACAGACATAACTTACTGACTTCTATAAATAATATTAATTAACCTTAATTATTCATTTCTGATGACATCAGCTAATGCTTAAGCCAGCATCACTAACGACTGACAAAGCCTTGTTGCATGCAGCTTCGCAGAGTGTTTTTTGAACAAAAACCACTCCAAAGGTAGCTTCTGCAGAAATGACTATTGTTTTACCCTGCAGAAGCCGGATTTACTGTCAGCTATCGGAGTTTAATTTAGTGGTTCAGCTGTCGTTCGCCACGCAAAGCAGACGTACTCGTCCATCATACTCGTCAGCGCAGGGTTTTCTTCCTGCCGGTTATTGATCCAGAGCTCCATTTCCTGGTCTTTTATGAATCTGAGATTGTCAGTCCAGTCATCCAGACTATTCCCCAGCATCAAATCGTACCAGCACAGCCAGACCAGCTTCAGACGCAGCTCGCTACCGCTGAACTGCCGAAACAAACTGATGAGTTTATTTGCCACAGGACGCTGTTTTAACCGCACGCACTCAGACAGCAGAATACCTTCCAGCATGGGATGGTGAGCCAGCAGATGTTCCTGAGTAAATAAACTGACGCTCAGGTCATCATTAACAGTCAGTGGGGCTGCTGCTCTGCCATAAATAATCCGGTGCAGGCACTGGGGAACAACAGCAATAACCTCTTCCTCTCCCGGAAACTTAAGGCTGCCAACCGTCAGGGTATGGTGATGGTAGATATTCTGGTGACACATGCCCGACCTGACCGTTAACTTCGTAAAGTCGGTCAGCCAGGTCTGGTAGTATTTGTGAAGTTCTTCGTAACGCGGTTTATAGTCTTTCATGATGCTTATTCCTTCAGGGGCAAATGACAGGCAGCAGAAAACCTCCGGATGAGCCGGATAGTTATTTTCTTGCCAGTGGGATTAGTTAAGAGTGAGGTTATTTACGGGACTGGTCGACACGTTCCTGAAGCCAGGACTCCACCTCGCTCTTCCGCCATCGGGAGCTTCGCCCCAGCTTGATAGGTTTGGGGAAGGATCCGTCCTTAATAAGCTTGTAAATCCACTTGTCTGTCATCTGCAGCAGGCTGGTAATAAATGCCATGTCAATCAACTGGTCTTCGGTAAGTAAGGGATGCGTGGTCATGATTTGGTATCTCCGGTTAAGAAAGGTAACCCGGATGAGTGATATTTAATTGCGGTCACTGCTCCGGGGCATACCCATGGGGAGATACGTAAAAAAAGCGGGTTATGTTGACCTCTAGGGGTCAACCGGTTCTGAGATGTATTTCGACGCGCTCATGTGCATGACTGTCTTACATTCTTCTGTTACCTCATCTGTTGCAGACATCAACCGCTCAGGTAACCGTTATCCTTCCTCTTTTGTCTTCATGGGCTTATAGTCACCGGACTACCTGTCCTTTGAAAAAGCCCTTCTTACTTTTCCGAAGGTCAGTGAGTAGCTTATCCTCTTGTTTTACATAGAAAACCAGCTAATCCCGCATCACTACGCATTACATAAAACATAACTTTCACTACACTTTTTATTACGCATATATCGACGCATAAAACAACGCATTTGACTACGCATTACACACGCATTAACCTACGTAGTGATACTCACTTTAAAATCAATGAAAATGTAATTATGAAAGAACAGCTGACGGATAGAACAAAAAGAGCGTGCCGGTTTTATATCGAATACATGAAGAAAAACATCGAAGGATACCGGGAGCGAACTCCGCTAATCCTCATAACTGATTATAAAAATCAGGAGGTTATGGACATGATTCTGAGAGACCTTAATAATGAATTTAAAAATACCCATGAGTACAATAAGTTCGTACGGCAAATGAAAAATGAGTTATTATCCAGTATCGTCCCGGAGACGAATTTTGAATGGATAAAGGACTATAGCTCCGCTTACTTTGCATGGAATATACTTTCAACCATGGGCCCTAAGGAAATCAATTCACTTGAGGTCGATTTTTATCGTGAACGGCCTCCGGTTATTCGGCATGGCTCATTAGCTGTTATTCCAGAAACCTATCAGCATGCACTTTTAGTACTCTACACCTGTTTCGATAGCTGGGATGTCGAGTTAATTTTTAAGATCAAAACACTCTCTTCATTAAAAAATATCTGGATTCAGCGAAACCGGGAGTTACCAGAACCATTTAAATGGATTGACCTTAAAAATCATAAACAATGTGCATGGGCTTTTAAATATGTTATGGAGCATATCAAACCCGATTATATGCCTGCATTTATGACTGAAATCAGACAACAACAGGTGATTACGTTTCTCACGGCCGTGCTGTATTCCTGGCCAGCGCATCCCGATACTCGGCGTCTGATGATGCAACGGATGAAAAAAACATACAATCAGAATGTATTCCGGGAAAACATTGCTGATAAAAAAGTCATTAACACCTATGTCCAGAAGGACATTAAAGAAAAGCTCGATATGCTGGCAAAGAAAAATGGTCGAAAAATTAACGAAGAGCTGGAAGTTATCATTATGAATGCCTGGCACGATGCCAGATATGCAGAAGATAAATAGCATTCACTCCAAAAAATTTCAGACAGATATTATCTCAGTGAATCACCCGCATCCTTTACCGGATCGCGGGGTTTATTATTTTTCACGCTGAGATCTCCATATGCGAAAATCTGATGGCCTTCAGGCTTTTGAGCAACCCCTGGCTTCACTGCCAGACCCGCTTCGCAAACTTATCCTTGTACGTCTTCGCACTCTCACTCAGTACGAGCCGGTAATCGGCATCATGGGTAAAACCGGATCGGGTAAGTCGTCGCTCTGTAATGCCCTGTTCCAGGGAGAGGTAACACCGGTCAGTAATGTTGAAGCCTGCACTCGCGACGTGCTGCGCTTCCGTCTCAGCAGTGGCTCTCACAGCCTGCTGCTGGTCGATTTACCCGGAGTGGGTGAAAGTAAGGAACGTGACGAGGAGTACACCACGTTATACCGCCGGATCTTGCCCGAACTGGATTTGGTGTTATGGGTAATCAAAGCCGATGACCGGGCACTGTCAGTGGATGAACACTTCTATCGCAAGGTGATGCTGGCGTATCAGCATCGGGTGCTGTTCGTGGTTAATCAGGCTGACAAGGCCGAACCTTGTCACCAGTGGAATACCACCAGCAATACACCATCTTATAGCCAACAATCGACAATTGAGGCCAAGCGGAGCGCTGTGCAGCAGCTCTTCCTGCCGCACCATCCAGTCTGTGTTGTATCGGCCCGAACGGGTTGGGGGCTGGATGCGATGGTAGAGACGATGATGTGCAGCCTGCCTGACCGAGCCACCAGCCCACTGACAAAACAACTGCACGGAAGGCTCTGCACCGAGCCGGTAAAAAAGCAGGCACGCGAGCGCTTTGGTCATGCCGTGGATGAAATGATTGGCACTGTAGAGTCATCATCTTTTCTGCCAGCGCCTGTAAGGGCTGTGATTAGGACTGTTCGGGAAGCCGTGGTGTCAGTTGCCCGTGTTGTCTGGGACTGGATTTTCTTCTGACAACAGCTTATGACGGACACTCCCTGTCCTTTCTGTGATCAATTAATGAACGGTTAATCCACCATCAACGCGCAAAGGCGCATTACAGCTGTAATCCTCGTACTGAAAAAATACGCCTTCCCCTGTCCATACCCTGTCCGACCCCTTCGTTACACTAATCACTTAATTTTCAGCCTGTTAACAGGATGGAGAAAATCTAATGTCTCAGACTGAGCGTCGCCATGAGCGACTGGCGGTTCGGCTGTCCCTGATTATCAGCCGCCTTGTTGCTGGCGAAACACTGGATATGGGCCTTCTTGCCGCAGAGTTTGGTGTATCGCTCCGTACCCTCCGCCGCGATTTTCGTGAGCGACTGATGTACCTCGACCTGGAATATCGCGACGGCACCTGTCGTCTGCTTTCAGGTAGCCATCAGCGCGAACTGGCGGTGCTGACTTTTGCTCGTCAGTCAGGTGTGGAGGCCTTGTTTCCTGATATGGATAACCACATGGTCAGCTCACTGCTGAGTGGGCCCGGTGAGTCTCCGTGCCTCATATGGGCAGAGTCGGAGTCATTGTCGCCGCCCAGGGCAGGCATATTTACACGTCTTGTCAGGGCCATATCAGAGCATCGTCGCGTGACGCTGCTGGCTGAAGGTTGTCGTTGCTCAGGGCTTGCACCATACCGCCTCGTACTCTGCGGCGGGCATTGGTATTTGACTGGAGAGCATCATCATCGCGTGGCGGTGTTTCCGCTGAAAGATATCCATGCGGTTACCTTGCGCCCGGAACTGTTCGTGCCCGACCTTCAGATTCGTAACGTTCTCGCCGAACCGGAATTACTCAGAGCCCTTCCCCATTTTCACGTTTTTCACTCACTGCTCGCCAGAACCGGCGACGGTCTTTTACCTCATAAGGAATCATGATGAAGAAATTACTGACCACAACGGCACTGACCGTCAGTCTCTGCGCTGGCGCTACCTTTCCGGCGTCTGCCGAAACTGTCGTGGGTACCGTCAAATTCTGGCAGTACATGCAGGCGGATGGCTGGAAATCGGCCGATGGCATGGACGACGACACGCTGAACAATACGCTCTACCAGGCCAGTGTCATTGGCAATTACCCCTGGACTAAACAATTCCTGCTACGTCAGCGTGGTGGTGGTGCTTATTTTCTCGCCGACAAGAAAACTCATACCGTGCGCAAGCTGAATCTGAAACCTGCCAGCGGTTATTATTCCGACCTGACATCGGTCTATCAGGGTGAAGACCAGGGGAAAGGGTGTTACTTCACTATCATCGATACCCAGTATCAGCTGGAGCTGGTTAATGAGCCTCACAGCAAGCAGGTGCTTGCTGCTTTTCCGGAAAACTGTGTCAACAAACAGCAGCAGGCTGCCCTGGCGGCGAAGCGTTCTGCCTCAGAGCAGAAATTGCAGCAGTGGGTAGCCCAACAGAGTCTGGCTGAGTTGTGCCGACGAACTGGGAACTGCTGAAGCAACGGAACGGACGAATAATAAGGAATCTGCACCATGAAGAAATTGTATCCACCTGTGCTTGCCGTTCTGACAGTTATCGGTGCAATGAGTGCCTCTGGCTGCGACCACAAGGAAGATGCGGGTGTGAAAACGATAGCCAGTTTTAAGGACCTGACTCCGCCACCGTTCAGCAAGGTTGTCTCGCATAAATCCGATATTGCCCAGGAATGGGTAAAGAAGGATGCTTTTGGCACACCGCAATATACGGTGATGAAAACCAACCAGTCGCCGGAAGGCTGTGAGTCAGGCAATTATTACTACATTGCGGATATGCAGCAGAAAACGGTGCAGCCTCTGATTGCTGCCCTGTGTCTTGCGGACAATATCACCCTGAGCTTCCGGATTGAAACCGACAGCTACACGGGTGAAAAATCGGTGGTGTATTCGCACGATGGCAAGGAAATGGGGAAACTCTATCTGCCGGAGAATCAGGAGAAAAATCCATGAAGAAGCTGAAAGGCGTTATCTCAGTTTTCGCTCTGAGCCTTTGTCTGCTGTCACCTGCTCAGGCCGAAGAACAGCGTTACATCAGTATCCGCAACACAGACATGGTCTGGGTGCCGGGCAATGTCTGCGTGTGGCAGTTTCGTCTGGATAACGGAGGAAGTGGTGAGGGGTTCGGGCCTCTGACGCTATCCCTTCGTCTGAAAGACAAAGGCGGAAACACGCTAGTTATGGGGAATATGGCGGTGTCTGCATTTGGTGAGAGCGATGCGACTCGCTCTCAGGAAGCCTCGCTGGAGAACGAATGCGTGGAAAACGTCAGCTCTGTCGAAATCATGAAGGCAACGGAAGAGCGCAATGGTTACCAGATTGACCTGCCACTGTCTGTTTTCGACCCGCAGTATTACCAACCGCTGCAAGTCACGGTTGTCGGAGGTAAGGCGTCTTAGCCAATTCTTTAACCGTTTGATTCAGCTCCTGTCGCGTATGCCACAGGGGCTTTTTGTTTTAAGGAGCCTGTATGCCTGAACTCACTGAACTCCCTGAGGGACCGTTTTCGCGCCAGCAGGCAGAGGCGGTTGCGGCTCAATATTCCAACATTGCTATAGAGGACGATCAGGGTACGCATTTCCGTCTGGTTATCCGTCATGAGCGTTGCATGGTCTGGCGAGCCTAGAACTTTGAGCCGGTTACTGGCTGAACCGGTATATCACTCGTTATGGCATCCGCAAATTTCCTGCATAACCACCACCAGCAAATCATCGATATAAACACAGTCAGGCCACACCTCCTTCGGGAAGTGTGGCCTTTTGTCTTTTTACCCACTGCATAAGGAGTTACCCATGCGATTAGCCAGCCGCTTTGGCCGTATAAACCAGATACGCCGTGACCGGCCTCTGACCCTCGAAGAGCTGATGAGTCATGTTCCCAGCGTGTTCGGGAGTGACAAACATGAATCTCGTTCAGACCGTTATACCTACATCCCGACCATCACCATCCTCGAAAGCCTGCAGCGTGAAGGCTTTGAGCCGTTCTTTGCCTGCCAGACGAAGGTCCGTGACCTGAGCAAGCGGGAGCACACCAAACACATGCTTCGCCTGCGTCGTGCCAGTCAACTGACCGGGCATCAGGTACCGGAAATCATTTTGCTCAACAGTCATGACGGCACCTCGAGCTATCAGATGCTTCCGGGACTATTTCGTGGCGTCTGTACCAACGGTCTGGTCTGCGGACAGTCATTTGACGAAGTGCGGGTACCACATAAAGGGAATGTTGTTGAGAAGGTGATTGAAGGGGCTTACGAAGTGCTCGGTGTCTTTGACCGGGTGGAGGAGAAGCGCGATGCAATGCAGTCACTGGCACTGCCAGAACCAGCCCGTAACGCCCTGGCGAATGCCGCGCTGAAGTATCGCTTTGGTGAAGACCACCAGCCGGTCACGGTATCGCAGTTGCTGACTCCGCGTCGCCGGGAGGACTACAGCGATGACCTGTGGACCGTCTACCAGCGCGTGCAGGAGAACCTGATGAAAGGTGGATTGTCAGGGCGAACCGCACAGGGGAAAAGCAGTCGCACCCGTGCCGTTACCGGTATTGATGGCGATGTGAAGCTCAATCGCGCCCTGTGGGTAATGGCAGAAAGCATGCTCGATTTTTTCGGGCGTTAAAAAACAGTTCCGGCATAAGGAGATAGTTTAATGGATACACACAACCCTGAATTAGCTGAGCTGGCAGCAATTACTGCCTCGGTGGTCCCTGACGAGCTACTACGCATCGGCTTCTGGCCGCAGCACTTTGGCTCCATCCCACAATGGATAACCCTTGAGCCCCAAATCTTCGGCTGGATGGATCGCCTGTGCGCTGATTACAGCGGCGGCGTCTGGAGCTTTTACACACTCAGCAATAGCGGCGCATTTATGGCTCCGGAGCCTGACGGTCAGAAATGGACGTTGTTCAACCCGATGAATGGCAACGATGCGGAGATGAGCGGAGAGGCTGCCGGTATAGCAGTCTGCCTGATGGCTTACAGCCACCACGCCTGCCGCACCGAGTGTGACGCTATGACTGGACACTATTATCGCTTACGCGACTACGCGCTAAACCATCCGGAATGCAGCGCCATTATGCATCTTATCGACTAAGGAATGCCTGACATGAATACCGCATTATCCCCGGTGTCATCGCAGCCTGAACTCTTTCCGCTGACGGTTATGGACCAGCATAGTTGTCTGCTCCCCGCGATATCCGGATTGACGCCCTATGCCCAACGGACCATCCGCCGCGCTATCAACCTGCTGGATAAATATCTTCGTCAGCCCGGCATATCCTTTACCTCAAGTACGGCAGCCCGTGACTGGCTTCGGTTACAGCTGGCGGGACAAGAACGGGAAGTGTTCATGGTGCTCTATCTCGATAATCAACACCGTTTACTGGAGAGTGAAACGCTATTTGCCGGTTCGGTTAACCATGTCCAGGTCCATCCCCGTGAGGTGGTGAAGTCAGCGCTTCGCTTCAATGCTGCTGCTGTTGTGCTGGCGCATAACCATCCATCCGGTGATCCGGAGCCCAGCCAATGTGACCGCAACATTACGGGCAGGCTTAAAGAAGCGCTGGCACTGGTTGATGTGAACACTCTCGATCATCTGGTTATCGGTTCAGATGGAATTGTGTCTCTTGCAGAGCGAGGCTGGATGTGAGGGCACTTCAATGAAATCTACTGACTCAGAGAACGATTCATTTCTCAAGTGGGGTCTGAATCGTAATGTGACACCTTGCTTTGGCGCTCGTCTGGTACAGGAGGGAAACCGACTGCACTATTTGGCTGACCGGGCCAGTATCACCGGTAAGTTCAGCGAAGCAGAATGTCTTAGGCTGGATGCGGCATTCCCGCATTTTATCTGCCAGATGGAATCGATGCTGACTACTGGTGAAATGAATCCTCGCCATGCCCACTGTGTCACCCTGTACCACAATGGTTTCACCTGCGAAGCCGATACCCTTGGCAGTTGCGGCTACGTATACATCGCCGTTTACCCCACTCATCGTTAACTACTTTCACAAGAGCAAATATGAAAACTCTACCTGCAACAAATCTGCAGGCGGCGACGCTATGTCTGTCACCCGTGGCAGTCTGGCAAATGCTGCTTGCACGCCTGCTGGAACAACATTATGGCCTGACACTCAACGACACACCATTCAGTGATGAAACGGTAATTCAGGAACATATCGATGCCGGTATATCTTTGGCCGATGCCGTTAATTTTCTGGTGGAAAAGTACGGGCTGGTTCGTATTGATCGCAGGGGATTCGACTGGCAAGAACAGTCCCCATATCTGCGGGCAGTCGATATTCTGCGGGCGCGACAGGCAACTGGTTTATTGAAAAGAAATCGTATTAGCGCGGCACGGTGAACATTGGGAATAGCCTTCCTGATTCACCCTGCAGCTTTCCTTACATATTTACTCATTCCAAAAAGCACCTGCCGATGCTGGTTGGTGCTTTTACTTATATGGACGAAATATCATGCAAATAGAAGCTGTAATTTTAACTGGGCACATTATCACAAGTACAATCCGGGAATGCTGGGCCATCGTTGTTGATGGTTTTGACGCATGCGGCGAACAAGCTTATGATCCAGCTTAATTTCTTTTCCTCATGAAGGGACTGGTATGGGCAACAGAATGTGGATGATCCGCGGTGACGGCGGCAAGCTCTATGACGATTTTCGCGATAAGCAAATTGTAGGCATCGGTTGGTCTCAGCTGGCTCCATTAGTCAAACCCGGCCTGTCCCGAGCCCAGTTGCTCGCCTTATACCAAGAGGCAGATCCCTTAACAAAGCTGGGAACTGCGCGTTCTGGTGCATCGCAGGTCTGGCGTTTTGTGAATGAGATCCAAAAGGGTGATTGGGTTATTACCTATTCGCCAGCCAACCGTACTTATTTGCTAGGCAAAGTCACTTCAGAATTCCAATATCATCCTGAATGGGTGGAAGAGGGGATGGGGATCGCTCGGCAAGTTAAATGGAATACTCAAGAAATCGACCGCGATAGACTGTCTGTTGCTACCAAAAACACATTGGGTTCTACGCTGACGGTTTTCCAGCTTCCAGAATATGCGCTAGAAGAGCTTTTGCAGGATAAGAAACCCACTGCAGATGTAATTACTCAGAATCCAATTGCGATGGATGAAGATGAGGTTGTTTCTGATCCGCTTCGCGATATGGAAATGCTGGCGTTTGAGGGTATCAAAGATCGTATCAACTCTCTTGACTGGGATGAGATGCAAAATCTTGTTGCCGGAGTTTTACGCAGTATGGGCTATAAAACGCAGGTCTCACCTGCGGGAGCTGATCGGGGTAAAGACATCATTGCTTCACCTGATGGGTTCGGTTTTGAAAATCCGCGTATCATCGTTGAAGTAAAGCACCGCAGGGAACAGATGGGAAGCCAACAGATACGCAGCTTTATCGGCGGTCGCCATAAAGACGATCGCGGGCTTTATGTCAGTACAGGGGGTTTTACGAAAGATGCTCGATATGAAGCCGACCGTTCGACGATACCACTGACGCTCTGGACGCTTGATGATCTCGTCCGTGCTCTTATTGAGAACTACGAGCAAGTCGATATCGAAACCAAACTTTTGGTTCCTCTGAAGAAAACTTTCCTACCTGCCTGAATCTTGCTTTGATAGCCATATCGGTGTTCTACTGATATGGCTTTATACCCACTCGAAATGTCTATTTTTTGTACGGATTTTCACTTGTGGGTACAAGTGCGGGTATAACTATTTACCCCTGTTTATAAACAACATTGATATCAGTCTATTAGGTGTGTAATTCGAGTCCGGCCTTCGCACTCATTCTTTAAACACCTCCTTCCTATGCCACTCCACAAACCCCTCCCTTGGATAATTCCCTTTCACCATCGGCAAAGCAATCTGCTTACCAGCAAAATCCCAGAACAGCCGCCCAACAGCCCCATTCCCATTCACTGCCTCGGACACTAATACCCGCATACTCTCATCCAGCCCAATCGATCCTTTATCAAACGCCTTATGATGAATTGCACATAGCGCCAGTCCGTTCGGGATCTCACACGGTCCACCAAACTGCTTCCATTTAATATGCGCGGCTTCAAGTCCAACGGAGGCGTTATCATGCCGCATGTTGAATCCGCAGATTGCACACTCATAGTTATAAGCTCGCAGCACCTGCTGGCGGAACAGCGGATCGCGAACCTTACGGATCTGTTGAATATCAAAACCCATCTCATCCGCGATCTCTTCCTGAATGCTTTCAGGAAAGTGCGCTTCAAGAATCTGCTGCGCCAGCGAGCCGATCAGATTTTTGTTCTTATTCAGCAGCGCAAAGTGTTCTTCATCAAACCCGCCTGCGACGTTATGTTCTACAAGTTCTTTAACAGGCGGTTGCTTACTGCCAGTGGTCGAACAGAACTCAGTATTCTTCAGATCCCAAAAACCGTCCCCTTTGAGCCGCCAGAAGGGCATATTTGGGTAATACGCCTTCCTCTGTGGGCCAAAGCGTTCTAGCAGGCTAAGCAACTGTTCGTGGACCTCAGTACCGTAATCAAACAGTCGCGCATGCCCCTGCTGATAGTTCGCCAGCACGTACAGAAGCAATAAAGGCTTATGCGGCGCACGCTGTTCGCCTTTGCGCCAGATAGTGATGTCGGCAATTGCCTGTTCGAGAGTTTTGCTGGAAGCCATCGCGTTACGGAAGAAGGTAAATAATTGCGATGATGCTCGCAAAACCCAGACCAATCAACCCGCAATCAACAAAACATGACCTTACCGCATCCAACCTTATTTCCTGAATCCCCCTCGCAAATTCCAAATTTCCTTTATACCAAACCACTGTATTTATATTCAGTCCTGTATAATGAGCACCAGAAATTACGCCGAATGGCAAAGGAAGTATCAAAGAGAATTTAACGAGGAATTCGCGATATGAAGGTGCTGCAACACCCCCATACCGCTAACCACAAACAACTAATCAGGAGTTGAAAATGGCTGTAACGAATTTTAAGCCAAAGTTTACTGTTTGCAAAACAGAATCAGACGCTTTCACTGGCATGATTGAAAACCGCGAGCTGGTACGCAAAAACAGCGCCCGCCGTCTGCACGGCAACCAGACCAATGCGGCACCCGTCCATCCACGCGCGGAAACGCCGCAAGACTGTGCAGCCTGCTGCGAACTCTATGCGCGCATAGACATGAAATACCTTCTTCTGGGCGGCGACTGGTTAACCCGTGCAGGCTTTATCAACGGCATGCCCGTGAAAATCCGCGCCATGAAAGACTGCATCGTGATTACGCCACAGCATACAAGAGAATTATGGGGATGCCTGGAAGGTATGAGCGTGGTGAATATAAATAAACAGAAAGTCGCGCAGTGGTTAAAAACATTTCCAGGGGCGTTGAATGATACGGGAGATATACCTATGGTGAAGCGCGGAACTGGTCTGGCAGAATAAGAATAATATCTAAAGTCTCCCTTCATTAATCCTGTAAAAGGATAAGTTAATACGGATGTGAATATACATGTCCGTATTTTTTCTTTTTTAAATTAATTATCTGTCTACGCTAGTGCACCCAATAAATCGGTTGTAACATTCTCCGCAAAGCAACAGGGAGGATTGCTATGCAGATTTGTACGATGGATTACAACGATGTCTCCGTAGATGGAAGAAGGCTGAAACTACACGTTTATGGCGTTGGGACGTTTCCCGTTTTTTCAGGGATTGAACCTGTAACCAATATTGCTGAGTGCGCCTTTATCAGGAAGGCTGCGTTACCAGTGGGTACGTACTGGATCGTTGATGCACCGGAAGGCAGTATTGCTAATCGGGTCGAGCGGTTTGTAAAAGACTTCAAGAACGGGACCGATCATTCTGAATGGTTCGGCTTGTTTAATGCATCGACCATGGCTGATAACGTATTTGTGAATGGGGTCGACAGAGGCTCATTTCGACTTCATCCATTGAGGCCGAATGGCGAGGGAGAGTCGTGGGGATGCATAACGTTCTATAATATCCCTGATTTTCAACTGGTCAGACAATCTTTGCTTGCACGTAAGAAGATTCGTGTTCCTGGTGGTAAAGGGTTGATGGCATATGGACGTATTGATGTGACAGGCAGGGCTGATTATGCTTCATGCAAAGTTAAAAAATAATATCCTGATTGGTCTGGCATGCCTCATTGCTTCCTTCTTTATCGTCCTGTTTCCTTTGGGAGGCTTGCTCGATTACTTATCTCACGCCAGCAATGATTTTTTAAATCGCACCGGTTTGGGGTTTGCTGATGGTGAAGCAGACCCATCATTCCTGTGGGTGTTGGGGGGGATGATGGTCGTCGTTACCGTACTACTGATGATCATCATCAGAAAGATATGCAACCTGAAGCAGGGATGAAATATTTCATAGCCGCTTTCTAAAACAATCAAGCGGCGTCATGCCAATCCCACACTCCGCCGCCCAACCTCAGTCAACTCACCTCATCAAAACACCGGCACCCCCAGCCCAATCTTCACCTCCCTCAACGTCCCCTGCGTCACCCCCTGCGCCCGTTCCGTCCCGCGCTTCAGCATCGCCATCAGCTCGCCCTTATCCTGCATGTACATCGCCCTCCGTTCCCGCATCGGCGCAATTAGCTCCTGCAGGCACGCCTCCAGCTCGTTCTTACAAACCCGGTCACCCAGCCCGCCCGCCTGATAGTGCGCCTTCATCGCCGCCACTTTCTCTTTGTCCGGATGAAAAGCGTCGAGATAGGTAAACACCACATTCCCCTCAATCTGCCCCTGATCGCTTACCTTCAGGTGGTTCGGGTCGGTGTACATAGCACTCACCGCACGGTGAATGGTCTCTTCGCTGGCCGAAAGGTGCAGCGTGTTGCCGAGCGATTTCGACATCTTGGCGCTGCCGTCGATGCCGGGCAGGCGGCTGGTGTCGCTCAGCATCGCCTTACAGTGGCGCAGCACAGGGGCGGGCAGCAGGCTGTTCATCTTGTGCACAATCTCGTTGGTCTGCTCAATCATCGGCAGCTGGTCGTCGCCGACGGGCACGCACTCGGCCTTAAATGCGGTGATGTCCGCCGCCTGGCTGATGGGGTAGGCCATAAATCCGACCGGCAGCGAGCGGGCAAAGCCCTTCTGTGCAATCTCGTTTTTCACCGTCGGGTTACGCTCCACGCGGGCGACGGTAACGATGTTCATATACAGCATCATCAGCTCGGCGAGGGCGGGCAGGGCGGACTGCAGGCAGATCGTGGTCAGGTTCGGGTCGATGCCGGCGGCGAGGTAGTCGGCCAGCACTTCGGGGATGTTGTCGCGGATCTTCTGCGGGTTGCTACCGTTGTCGGTCAGCCCCTGCAGGTCGGCAATCAACACAAACTGGCTGTGCGTCTGCTGCAGCGCCACGCGCTGGCGCAGCGATCCGACGAAGTGGCCGAGGTGCAGCGGGCCGGTTGGGCGATCGCCGGTGAGGATGGTGGGTGCGTTCATAAAGACTCCTTAATGTGCAGTTGCCGAAAGGGGTCTTAGATGTGAGAAAGCCGCCTTTCGGCGGCTATCTGAAAATGGGAAAAACTACTCCGTGCCGCCTTTAAGAAGGCAGCCACCAGCGGTTTACGGTGAGCACGGCGTGGTTTATGTTCATCTCTTTACCGTACCACGTCCGGCGCGAAAAACAAAAGGGCACGTCATGCTGCAATCTCTCAACCACCTGACCCTCGCGGTCAGCGACCTGCAAAAAAGCGTCACCTTCTGGCACGAGCTGCTGGGACTGACGCTGCACGCCCGCTGGAATACCGGGGCCTATCTCACCTGCGGCGATCTGTGGGTCTGCCTGTCGTACGACGAGGCGCGCCGGTACGTGCCGCCGCAGGAGAGCGACTATACCCACTACGCGTTTACCGTGGCGGAAGCGGATTTTGAACCGTTCTCGCAAAGGTTTGAGCAGGCGGGCGTCACCGTCTGGAAGCAGAACAAAAGCGAGGGGGCGTCGTTTTACTTTCTCGACCCGGACGGGCACAAGCTGGAGCTGCACGTGGGCAGCCTCGCCGCGCGGCTGGCGGCGTGTCGCGAGAAGCCCTACGCGGGCATGGTGTTTACCTCAGACGAGGCTTGAGGCGCGCACCTTCAGCCTGCCCGCCAGCGTCACGTGCGTGGCGGCATCTTCCTGATTGCACAGGTACTCCACCGCCAGCCGTCCCAGCTCGCTGTAAGGCAACTGGATGCTGGTCAGCGGCGGGGTGAGCTGCTCGGAAATCTTCTGGTCGTCGTAGCCCGCCAGCAGCATGTCCTGCGGGATGCGCACGCCGTTCACCGCCAGCGCCTGATAGCAGCCAATCGCCAGCCAGTCGCTGGCGCAGAAGATGGCGTCCGGGCGCTCGGCCAGTTCCAGCAGCGAAGCTGTCGCGGTAAAGGACTCGCTGAACTGCCAGTTGGTCTGGCGCACCAGACCGTCGTCGCACGCGAGTCCGGCCTGCTGTAGCGCCGCCTGGTAGCCCGCCAGACGCTGGCGCGAGGCCTCCATCCAGCTCTCGCCGGTGATGTGGGCGATGCGCGTGGCGCCGCAGGCGATGAGGTGTCTGGTAACTTGGAAAGCGTTGGCGTAGTCGTCCGGAATAAACGACGGCAGCAGCGGCGAGCCGGGGTCGCGCTGGTTGAGCAGCACCAGCGGGATGCGGGTGCAGTCCTGGAATGCCGTCATATCGACGACGTTCGTGACCGGAGAGGCAAGGATAATCCCGATGCAGTTGCGCTTGTCCAGCTGGCGGATGATGTTCAGGGCCAGCTCCACGTCGTCGCCGTAGTCGTAGACGGTGAGCAGGGTCTCGTTGCGCCACGCCGCTTCCCGCGCCTGGCTGATGGCGTCGATAAACGGGTCGAAGCTCTGCATGGAGCTGACCAGCAGGGCGATCTCCTCCTGGTTGCGCGGGGCGTGAACGGCGGGGAGGCGGTCGTAGCCGAGCTCGGTGGCGACGCCAATCACCCGCTGACGGGTATCATCGCTGAGCTTGATGTTGCGGGACTGGTTGAGCACCAGCGATACCGTCGCCTGCGACACCCCCGCTGCCCGCGCAATATCGTTCATCGTCACTTTTGTTTTTCGCTTCATCCGTCCTCTCCCTTTCGCGAATTTGCATCATACCCTAACCGCGCGCTTCCGCGCCGTCGATCACGTTTCTCATCCATCGAAGCGTGAACTTTGTGAGAGGCGTCGCTTTTCTGAGCGCCGCGATTTGCGCATTTATTCTGCAACTAATATTTATTAGCTAAATATTATCAGCAAGAGGATGCGTAATGAAAGAGCAGTGGAGCAGGGAGCAGGCACAGGCGTGGTATCAGCAAAAAGGCTGGCTGTGCGGGTTTAACTATCTGCCGTCGACGGCAGTGAACTGGACCGACATCTGGCAGGAAGAGACCTTCGATGCCGCCACTATCGAGCGCGAGCTGGGCTGGGCGGCGGAGGCGGGCTATAACACCCTGCGCATCAACCTGCCGTTTATCGTCTGGGAGCACGACCGCGACGGGCTGATGGCGCGCATCGACCGCTTTTTGACGATTGCCGACGGTCACGGGTTCAGCACCATGCTGACCCTGATGGACGACTGCGGGTTCTCCGGCGACGAGCCGTACCTCGGCCCGCAAAAGCCGCCCGTACCGGGCAAGCACAACAGCCAGGCGGCGGCGAGCCCGGGACGCGATAAGGTGTGCGATCGCGACTGCTGGCCACAGATTGAGCGCTATATCCGCGACGTTGTGCGCCAGTTCCGCGAGGATAAGCGCGTATTGCTCTGGGATCTGTATAACGAGCCGGGCAACCGCGGCATTTTCGCGACCGGCACGGAGGAGGTGTTGTACGACGAGAAGCTGGAAACCTGCGCGCACGAGTTGATGAAGCAGGCGTTCCGCTGGGTGCGTGAGGAAGACCCGACCCAGCCGCTCACCGTCTGCGCGTGGCGTCTGCCGGCGGAAGAGGAGGGCGAGACATTTTATCAGCACCCGCTGGACCAGACCGCGCTGGAACTGTCGGACGTGGTGAGCTATCACGCCTACACCAATACCGGGCGCATGACGGCGATTATCCAGCAGCTTCAGGCGCTGGGCCGCCCAATCTTCTGCACCGAATGGCTGGCGCGTCACGTGGGCGGCACCATCGAAGAGCAGCTCCCGCTGATGTACATGGCGAAGGTCGCGCCGTATCAGTGGGGGCTGGTGCGCGGTAAAACCCAGACCTGGCTGCCGTGGCCGGTAGTGATGAAGGAGTCCACGGACTACTGCCGCCTGTGGTTCCACGACGTGTTTGAGGAGAACGGTATCCCGTTCTCACGCGCTGAAATCGCGCTGATGAAGAAGCTGCGCAAAATCGCCCCGAATCCGCAGGGCTAATAATAATGACCCGGCGCGCTCTCGCCGGGCAACCAGGTACGCACTATGGCAATGACAATGAAAATACCGTCTCGCGAGTTGTGGTCTTACTTTGGCTATGGTTTAGGTCAGTGTTTTAGCTTTGGTTTAGTGGGTTCGTTTATTAACTATTTTTACACCGACGTGCTGGGGATCTCGGCGCTGGCGGCAAGTACTATCTTCCTGATTGCCCGTGCGTGGGATGCGGTTCACGATCCGCTGTTTGCCAGCATTATGGACACCATCAACAGCCGGTTCGGCAAGTTTCGCCACTTTTTACTGATCGCCCCGCTGCTGATCACCGGGGTCACCCTGCTGGCGTTCTATAAAATCGAAGCGGATATGACCACCAAAATCCTCTACGCCGGGGTGACGTATATCCTGTGGGGGACGCTGTACGCCATCTCCGATATCCCGTTCTGGTCGATGTCATCGGTGATGACCAACGACTCCGGCCAGCGCACCCGCGCGGTGACGGCGGCGATGCTCGGAGTGAACGCCGGGATTGCCTGCGCTAACATCTTCTTCCCAAAGCTGGCAGCGTTCTTCGCCCAGTACAGCAACGATAAAGGCTACTTTATGGCGGCGCTGGTGATGATGCTGGTGGGCCTGCCGTTGATGCTCAACGGTTTTATGCAGATCAAAGAGCGCGTGCCGCCGAGCCCGGAAAAGGTGACGATGCGCGACACCTTCCACAACCTGCGCCAGAACAAGCCGCTGTTTATTGTCCTGCTGTCGTTCTTTTTCTGCGTGTTCCATAACGTGGCGGGCGGTCTCTATATCTACTTCTTTATCAACAATATGGGCGACGGCAGCCTGCAAATGGCAATTGGCGTGATGGGGATAGTGGCGGCGGTGCTGTGCCTGGTCGCCCCGCTGCTGACCCGTCGGATGCAGAAGCGGAAGCTGTTTATGATCCTCTGCGGGCTGGACGTGGCGGTGCGCGTGGTGATGTGGTTCACGGGCTATCAGCACACGGCGTTGCTGTTTGTCCTGCTCGGCCTGAGCACGCTGTTCGTGATGATGACCAACATCCTCACCTCGTCGATGATTGCCGACACCATCGAGTATGCGGAGTATCACACCCACAAGCGCTGCGCGGCGATCACCTTCTCCGGGCAGACCTTTACCGGCAAGATGTCGGTGGCGGTGGGCGGCGGGCTCATCGGCGTGTTTCTGACGATGATCGACTATGTGCCGCAGGCGCAGTCACAGAGCGACAGCGTACTGGCGGGACTGTTCTTCGGTATTTGTTTGTTACCGGCGATAGGCTCGCTGATCCGAATGGGGTTTATGTCGCGCTTTACCTTTACCGAAGAGAAGCATGCGGAGATTTGTCGGCTGCTGGCGGAGCGGAATGCGTCTGCGAAAGCGCCGGGTGGCGGCTGCGCCTTACCCGGCCTACAGGACCAGCCCTTGTAGGCCTGATAAGCGAAGCGCCATCAGGCTTCGCTTAATGACTTACAGCGACTTCACAAACGCCAGCAGATCTTCGTTGAGCTGGTCCTGGTGGGTCAGCGCGAAGCCGTGCGGCGCGTTGTCGTACACTTTCAGCGTGGCGTTTTTGATCATCTCTGCCGCCAGCTTGCCGGTCGTTTCAAACGGCACGATCTGGTCGTTGCTGCCGTGGATCACCAGCGTCGGCACGTCGATTTTCGCCATATCCGGGCGGAAGTCGGTTTCGGCGAAGGCGGTTACGCAGTCGATGGTGCCCTTCAGGGACGCCAGCAGGGCGATGTTCAGCGTCTGCGTCAGGGCACCGGCAGAAACGGTCTGCCCGGCGTTGGTGCCGTAGAATGGGGTGGCGAAATCGCTGATGAACTGAGCGCGATCTTTACGCAGTCCGTCGCGAATCCCGCTGAACACGCTCTGATCGACCCCTTCCGGGTAGCTTTCGGATTTGCCGAAAATGGGCGTTACCGCGCCCAGCAGGGCAAGACCGGCCACGCGTTCGCTGCCGTAGTTGTTGATGTAACGCGTTACGTCGCCGCCGCCCATGGAGAAGCCCACCAGCGTCACGTCGCGCAGATCCAGCGTGGTGATCAGGTCGTTAATGTCGGATGCAAAGGTATCGTAGTCATAGCCGTTCCACGGCTGATCTGAACGCCCAAACCCGCGACGGTCAAAGGCGATGGTGCGGTAGCCGCGCTCGGCCAGGTGGTTCAGCTGGCTGTCCCACATATCCCCATCCAGCGGCCAGCCGTGGCTGAAAAGAACCGGTTTGCCCGCGCCGCAGTCTTTGTAATAAATCTGCGTACCATCTTTTGCCTTAAACGTTGCCATAGTGTGTTCCTCTACAGGTGATTGTTATGTTCAGACCGGCGCGACCAGATAACGAATTGCCGGTGATGTTGTGCCCTGATGAAAAGCCAGAACGCGGCTCTGCAACAGGAGGTCATTCATGGTGTGGCGCTCCTGCTGGCGCAGATGCTCGATCCAGGAACCCATCAGGAAGGTTTCGATAAACAGACCCGGACGTTCAATATCTTCGTACACCGCCCAGCTCATCGCCCCGGCGCGGCGGCGCACCCGGCGTAGCTCGTGCACGGCCTGCAAAAACGCTTTCGCGTTCTGCGGGTCGATGATGTACTCATGCGAGACCAGCACCGGGCCACGCTCGTTCGGGAGTTCAATCTCCACCCCGTCCAGCGGCTGCCCGCTCAGGTCGAGATTTAAATCCGGATCTTTCTCCAGCTTCCAGCGGAACACCGTCATGCTCGCCAGCACCATCCCCAGCGTGGCGACAACCAGCGAAGCCGGAGTGCCGAACTGCGAGGCGATCTGGCCCCAGACGGCGCTGCCTGCGGTCATCGAACCGAAAAAGACCGTCAGATACACCGCCAGCGCCCGGGCTTTTACCCAGCGTGCGGCGCTGCGCTGCGCGCCAAGGTTGAGGGTGGAGAGCACCGCAATCCACGCGAAGCCGGTAAAGAACTCAAACAAGTTTAGCAGCCAAAAGTGACGTACAAATGCCAGCGCCAGCATGGTGATCGCAAACGTCAGGCTGGCGGCCACCATCAGCCGATCGGCGTTCAGCCGCTGGCGCAGACGCGGCAGCAGGATGGCCCCGGCAATGGCGCCAAGGCCGATACACGCCAGCATCACGCCGTAGCCCGCCGGGCCTAAGCCCAGCTCGCGGCGCGCCACCAGCGGCAGCAATGCCCAGCCCGCGCTGCCGAAAACAAAAAAGGCCACGGTGCGCACCAGCACGTTGCGCAGCACCGGCGCGGCGTGCACGTAGCGAATCCCGGAGCGCACCGCAGAGAAGAAGTGCTCCGGTGGCAAACGCTGCACGGACGGTGCCGGACGCCAGCGCCACAGCACCCACGCCACGCCCATCACGGACAGCGCGTTCAGGGCAAACACCATCCACGGCCCGGCAAGCGACAGCAGAAAACCGCCCAGCGCAGGGCCAATTGCCCGGCTGATATTGACCCCGAGCGAGTTAAGCGCCACGGCGGAACCCAGCTCGGGCTTGCTCACCAGGTCAGGGACAATCGCCTGAAACGGCGGCGAACTCATGGCCGCACCCACGCTCAGCAGAAATGTCGCCGCCAGCAGAACGGTGGGGGTGACGTGTCCGGTAAAAGAGAGCAGCGTCAGCCCGGCGGCGGCAATGAACACCCACAGCTGGGAGAAGAGCAGGTATTTACGTCGATCAACGATGTCCGCCATCACCCCGGACGGCAGGGCGAAAAGGAACATCGGCAGGCTGCTCGCCGCCTGCACCAGCGCGATATCCAGCGGATCGGCGCTGAGCGTCAGCATGCTCCAGTTGATACCGACGTCGCTCATCCATGAGCCGACGTTAGAGACCACCGTGGCGATCCACAGCATGCGGAACACCGGCTGGCTCAGCGGCTGCCAGGGTGAAACCGCGGGGGCGGGCGTCGTCTCGACGTGTGCGTCGCGAACGTCGTTTACCTGGGTCATGCGAACCTCTCCGTTGTTTTACGCTGCACTCGCCACTGGCCCGGCCCGGTAAGGGCGAGGGTGGTGAAGATAATCAGCAGCAGCCAGCCAAACTGCCCCTCGGCAATCGACCAGTTCGGGTGGACCGCCAGCATCGCCACCAGCAGCACGGCGATAATCGGCAGGCACGCCAGGCGGGTGTAAATCCCCGCAATGATAAACAGCGGGCAGATCACCTCGGCGACGATCGCCGGGATCAGACTGGCATACGGCCCAAAACCAAACGGATCTTCGATGCGCGTCAGCTCTTCGCTGAAGTGCAGCACCTTCGGCAGGCCGTGCACGTAAAGCAGCAGCAGACTGCCGGTCAGGCGCAGAAAGAACAGCCCCGGATCGATCCGGGGCGAAGCGTCATTTTGTTTCATCAGAATGCAAAGCAGCTGCAACCCAGCGCCCCCCAGAAAGCGTTATCGTCGGATACCGGCATCTCTGACGTGCGGGCAAAGTCATGCTGGTGGTTGTGAACCCCGCACGGGCCGCTACAGTGGTGAGCCACACTCATACCCACGCGTGCGGCCTGCGGCGGCGCGCTGCGGTAGTGGCCCGGCACCTTCACCACCGGGGACCACTCGGGCAGGACCGGAATGGCGGGCGGCGCGAGTGGGCCAAAAGCGCCTGCGGCATAGACGATATCGCCGTTCACCACGGTGAGGACGGACTCGATGCCCTTGATCTCCTCCTCCGGCACGCGGAAGTAATCTTTGCTGAGCACCGCCAGATCCGCGAGCTGGCCCGCTTTGATCTGCCCCTTCTGATTCTGCTCGCTGGAGAACCACGCGCTGCCCTGGGTCCAGAGCATCAGGGCGGTATCGCGATCCAGACGGGCGCTGTGGTCGTACATCTGCATCCCGCCAACGGTACGCCCGGAGACCAGCCAGTAGAGCGCGGTCCATGGGTTATAGCTCGCCACGCGGGTGGCGTCGGTACCTAATCCTACCGGCACGCCGGTCTCAAGCATTTTTGCCACCGGCGGTGTGTGGCGGGTGGCTTCGATGCCGTAACGCTCGGCGAAGTATTCCCCCTGGAAGGCCATGCGGTGCTGCACGGCAATGCCGCCGCCGAGTGCTTTGATGCGGTCAATGTTGGCCTGCGACACGGTTTCGGCGTGGTCGAAGAACCAGTGCAGGCCGTTAAACGGAATGTCGCGGTTCACCTTCTCGAAGACGTCCAGCATGCGGCTGATGGATTCGTTGTAAGTGGCGTGCAGGCGGAACGGCCAGCGGTGCTCCACCAGATGGCGCACTACGCGCTCCAGCTCGTCCTCCATGCCCGGTGCGAGATCCGGGCGCGGCTCGAGGAAGTCTTCAAAATCGGCGGCGGAGAAGACCAGCATCTCGCCCGCGCCGTTGTGGCGGAAGAAATCGCTGCCCTGGCCCGGCGTCAGCATGTCGGTCCATTTTTCAAAGTCTTCCAGCTCGTGGCCCGGACGCTGGGTAAACAGGTTGTAGGCGATGCGGATGGTCATCTGCTTTTTCTCGTGCAGCTCGGCAATCACCTCGTAATCTTCCGGGTAGTTCTGGAAGCCGCCGCCCGCGTCGATGGCGCTGGTCAGCCCCAGACGGTTCAGCTCGCGCATGAACTGGCGCGTGGAGTTAATCTGCTGCTCCAGCGGCAGCTTCGGCCCTTTCGCCAGCGTGGCGTACAAAATCATGGCGTTCGGACGGGCAATAAGCATTCCGGTCGGGTTGCCGTTGGCGTCGCGCTGGATCTCCCCGCCCGGCGGGTTTGGCGTGTCTTTGGTGTAGCCGACCACCTTCAGCGCGGCGCGGTTGAGCAGGGCGCGGTCGTACAGGTGGAGGATAAACACCGGGGTGTCAGGCGCGGCGTCGTTAATTTCGTCCAGGGTCGGCATGCGGCGCTCGGCGAACTGGAACTCGCTCCAGCCGCCCACCACGCGCACCCACTGGGGCGACGGCGTGCGCAGGGCCTGCTCTTTTAGCATCCGCAGGGCGTCGGCCAGGGACGGCACGCCTTCCCAGCGCAGCTCGAGGTTGTAGTTCAGCCCGCCGCGGATCAGATGCAGGTGCGAGTCGTTCAGGCCGGGGATGGCGGTGTGGCCTTTTAAGTCGACCACCTTAGTGCCGTCGCAGTGGTGTTGCATCACCTCGGCGACGGTACCCACTTCCAGAAATTTTCCGTCGCGCACGGCAACGGCTTCCGCGACAGGATTCTCGCGATCGACGGTGTGAAACTGGCCGTTAACCAGAATGAGATCGGCTTTACCGAGGGTAACCATAATAGCTCCAGACTAAGAGGGGAATGGTCAGGATTATGGGAACCGGTTTCGGCAAAGATCCAGTTATACAATAGGATAGGTATACCAAAGTATAACTATACCTAAGGTTAACTATACGAAGAGATAATTACACCACAGCGCTGTGGGTCATAGGATGAACGCGATTTTATCGGCGTGCTGTTCGCGGCGATTTTAACCTTTAACCTCACTGGATAATCTTATGACCACTTCTAAGCTCGAAGTCTTAACCCCTGCCAACTGTCAGATCATCTTCATCGATCACCAGCCACAGATGGCGTTCGGCGTGCAGTCTATTGACCGCCAGGTGCTGAAAAACAACACCGTGGCGCTGGCGAAAGCGGCTAAGGTGTTCAACATCCCAACCATCATCACCACCGTTGAGACCGAAAGCTTCTCCGGCAATACCTATCCGGAGCTGCTGGACGTGTTCCCGGGCCAGGACATTCTGGAGCGTACCTCCATGAACTCCTGGGACGACCAGAAGGTGCGCGACGCGCTGAAGACCAACGGCAAGAAGAAGGTGGTTGTCGCGGGCCTGTGGACCGAAGTGTGCAATAACAGCTTTGCCCTGTGCGCGATGCTGGAAGGCGACTACGAAATTTATATGGTGGCAGACGCCTCCGGCGGCACCTCCAAAGAAGCCCACGACTTCGCGATGCAGCGCATGATCCAGGCGGGCGTGATCCCGGTGACCTGGCAGCAGGTGATGCTGGAGTGGCAACGTGACTGGGCGCGCAAAGAGACCTACACCGCGGTGATGGATATCGTGCGCGAGCACTCCGGCGCCTACGGAATGGGTGTGGATTACGCCTACACCATGGTGCACAAAGCGCCGTCTCGTCAGAAGAGCGAGCACCGCACCTTAGCGCCGGTTCCGGCACGCTAAGTCCCGCTGGCGGGCTGGTCCCTCATCCGGCTCGCCGCTGCCTTTTTCTCTGGAGTTCACAATGAGTACAGGGTTGATATCCCTCGCGGCAGGCGTGTTGATTGGCCTGATGTATGCCGTGCTGAAGGTGCGTTCCCCCGCGCCGCCCGCGCTGGCGCTGATTGGCCTGCTGGGGATGCTGGCGGGGGAACAGGCGATGCGTCATCTTTTATCCCGCGATAATCCCGCGGGCGTGCAGGTGACGGTTCCCCACGTTCAGCACCTGACCGGAGCGTCATCATGAAGGCCTGGATTATTTCGCTGGTGTGCGGGGTCGCGGCTGGGGTACTTTACGCCCTGCTCGACGTGCATTCCCCGGCGCCGCCGGTCGTCGCGCTGCTTGGCCTGTTCGGCATGCTGGTGGGTGAACAGCTGATCCCCATCGGACGGCGTCTGGTGAGCCGCGAACCGTTGACCCTGGCCTGGTTTCGTCATGAATGCGTACCGAAGATCAGCGGTACCGCGCCCCCAGCGCCCGCGAAGGAAAGCCGCGACGCGTAACGATTTGTTTGAGGAAAGACAGCATGACGCTGCCGTGGCGCATTGCCATCATTGATGACGAACGCTCTGTTCGCAGCGGGCTCAGTAACCTGCTGCAATCGGAAGGGTATGCTACCGATACCTTCGATTCGGCAGAGGTGTTTTTGAGCCACCCTCTAGCCCTGTCCGGCGCGTCGCTGGTGATCACCGACATCAAGCTACGCGGCATGAACGGCATCGAGCTGTTTGAGAAGCTGCGGTTGCTGGCCACGCCGCCACCGCCAATACTGTTTATCTCCGGTCATGCTGATGAAAATATGCAGCGGTATGCACTCAGTCTGGGCGCCGCTGCATTTTTGCGTAAGCCGATTAACATCGATATTCTGCTGGATCATATTCAGCGGGAGCTGACCCGCCGACAATAAGGATCGCGGATGAACGAACATACGTCGCCTGCATTTTGGCCCGCCCGGGGAAGTCTCCATGAAGGGCGGGCTTTTGTTCTGAAAGAGGATGTCATTTTTACCGTGCTGGCGCAGGAGGGCGGCATCTCCTGGATGAACGGGCGACATCCCCAGTCCGGCGGTTCGTTTATTATTGCCACCGCGGTCAGCGATGAAGAAGAGGAGCGGGCAACGCGGCTGCTGAAAAACGAGTTTGCCCTGCGCGACCGGCTTCATGACGGCTGGGCTATCCGGCCCGTCGCTTCAACCCAGTACCGCGGACGTTTTGCGCTGGTCTACGCGCCGTTCTGCTTTGAACTGCTGGCGTGCCGGGCAGGTAAGGCGATTTCCGGGATCGCCCGCTTTATCGAAATGGCGATCCGCATCTGCGGTCCCCTGCGCCAGATGCATCTGCACAACCTGATCCACGGCGATATCAAACCCGGGGCGTTCTTCGTTCATCACGACGCCACCTGCCGTCTTTGCAGCTTCGGTCTTTCCTGCGGCACCTCCGACGCGTTCACCCAGTCACGGCTTGCCGCGTCTGGCGGCACGCCCGCCTACATGTCACCGGAACACACCACGCGTACCCGGCGCGCCGTCGACAGCCGGAGCGATCTCTACAGTCTGGGTATCGTGCTTTATGAACTTCTGACCGGGCGATTGCCGTTTGAACTGAGCGCTGATGACCAGACCAACTGGGCGCATTACCACATTGCCTCTGAGCCGCTTGCGCCGGGGCGGGTGCGCCCGGACGTACCCGGCATGCTGTCGACCATTATCCTTAAGCTGCTGGAGAAGAATCCGGAGAATCGCTATCAGACCGTCGACGGGCTGATTGCCGACCTCAGGCGCTGCCAGGCGACGCTGACCGCCGAAGGTGAGATCGTCGACTTTATTCCCGGCCAGCAGGATCGCTCTCCGGCGATCCATCTTGCCGATTCGCTTTTCTCTGCACATCCGCAGGCCAGCGACGTCATCGCCGCGTTTGAGCGGGTCAGCCAGAGCGGTGCGCCGGAACTGGTGACTATTGGGGGGCCTTCGGGGATCGGCAAATCTTCCGTGATCGCCACCACGCTGAAATCGCTGCAACAGCGCAAGGTGTTGCTGGCGGTGGGCAAGGTCGATCAATATTCTCCCACGCTGCCCTACGGCGTGCTGAGTTCGGCGTTTCGGACGCTCACGCTGCACCTGCTCGGGCTGCCAGCCGGGGAGGTAGCGACGTGGAAAATCCGCCTGTCGCGCGCGCTGGAAGGCTTCGAGGAGCTGGCCGTTAGCCTGGTGCCGGAGCTGAATTTACTCCTTGAGAACAAACCGCGTTTCTCTGCGGATACCTTTTCCATCGACGCGCGGGCGCGCTTCAGCCATATGATGCTGGCGCTGGTGAAAACCTTCGCCACCCAGGGCGCGCCGCTGGTGCTGCTGCTGGATAATGTGCAGTGGATCGACGCCGCCAGCCTGCAAACGCTCGATCACCTGCTGCGCGCCTGCGGCGCCATCCCGCTGCTGGTGGTGGTGGCGCACCGCGATCTCAGTTCGCTTTCTGAGCCCACCTTGCAGACCGCGCTGGCGAGCCTGCCAGAGGCGGCGCAACACGTCACGACGATTGTACCGCAGCCGCTGTCGGTGAAGGCCGTGGCGCGCTGGCTCGGGGGGATTTTTCATGCCCGCAGTACCGGTACCGCCGATCTTGCCACGCTGATCCATGAAAAAACCGGCGGCAACCCGCTGTTCGTGCAGGAATTTTTCCGCCGCATCGTCGATGACGGACTGGTGGTGCACAACAAATATCAGGGGAAATGGCATTACGATCTCCAGGCCATCCGCGCCCGGCACTACACCGAGAACGTGGTGACGCTGGTGCTTGAACAGCTCAAGGAGATGCCCGACGAGACGCGCCGCCTGCTGGGCAGCATCGCCTGCCTCGGCTGCACGGGCGAGCTGGAGATGCTGTGCCGCGTGGTGGGGCGGTCGGCGGCGGAAATCCGCTACGCGCTTCATCCGGCGGTGACCGCTCAGCTGATTGTGCTGACGGAGAAAGAGTACGCTTTTACCCACGATCGGGTGCAGGAAGCCGCCTTTGCCCTGCTGGATGAGGGCGAGAAAAGCCATCTGCACCTGACCACCGCCAGCCTGCTGGCGGATGCCGCGCGGCAGACGGCGGGCAACGAACTGCTGTTCCGCGCGGTTCACCACGTCAGCGCCGCGCTGGACTGCATCCAGCCTGCACCCCAGCGGCAGCGATTCCGGGAGCTGAGCCTTCAGGCCGCGCGGCGTGCGAAGCGTACCGGCGATTATCTTTCCGCTTTAAGCTATATCCAGACCGCCAGAGCGCTGGGGAATGCGGGCCCGGTCTCGGACTTTATGCTGGATATCGAAGAGGCGGGCTGTGAGTTTGCGCTCGGACACCTGGAGCGCACGCGTGCGCTGTGCGATGCGATCCTCGGTTCACCGGGCGGGCTGACGGAGAAAGCGCTGGCCGCCAACCTGCTGGCGGAAGTTTATATGCGCCAGTCGGAGATCCGCCTGGCGCTGGAGGCGTCGTTATGCTGGCTGGGCGTGTTCGGGATCCAGATCAGCCGCTACCCGGAAAATGCCGAATGTGACGAGGCCTGGCAGCAGTTCTGTCAACGCACCGCCGACGCGCCGCAGAACCCGTTTTCTCAGCTTAAGCTGATGGAGAACGCAGAGACCGAAGCGGTGATGAACCTGCTTTACAGCGCCAGTATTTTCGCCAGCTTTACCTGCCCGCGCCTGCACTTTTTACTCCTGTGCCGAATGATGCACCTCACGCTCGATCACGGCATAACCGGTGCTTCCACCACGGCGATGGCCTGGTTTGGCGTGCTGATTGGCCACCGCTACGCCGAATACCGTCTCGGGTTTGAGTACGGCACGCTGGCTCGTGAGCTGGTGAACCGCCACGGCTATGATGCCTATGAAGCCAAAACTCTGCTGCCGCTCGACCAGCTCAGCGTCTGGACCCAGCCGCTGTCGTACACTATCGAGTGCGCCAAGGCCTGCTTTACCTCAGCGGTGACCCACGGCGACATGACGATGGCCTGCTTCGCGGCCTGTCATCAGATCATTAACTTCCTCTCCCGGGGCGATCATCTGGATGGCGTGCTGACCAGCATCGATCGCGGTCTGGCCTTTGTGCGCAAAACGGATTACCAGGACATTGAAACCGTTCTGCACATTCAGCGCCGCTACGTGGAGTTTTTACGCACGCCGGTGACGGGCCCATGGAGCGCCGCCCAGGCGCTGCCTGACGATCTGCTGCCCGCGCCGCCGGAGCAGGCGCCCGAGCAGACCTCGACTATGCTCTTCTGGTACTGGCTCTATCGCGGGATGGCGCACTTTTCCTGCGGCGAATACGCCGACGCACAGGCGGATTTAGAAATGACGGGCTGGTATGCGTGGTCCGCGCCGGGTCATATTCATCTGCTGGATTACCATTTTTACAGCGCGCTGGCGCTCTCCCGCCAGCTCACGCCGGAAACCTTTTCGGCGGATTATCGCCGCAGTATTCATCACCATTACGACAAAATTGCCCTCTGGGCGCGGATCAATCCGGGCACATTTGCCGATAAAGAGGCGCTGATTTATGCCGAAATCGTCCGTCTGGACGGCATGAACAGCATCGCGCTGGAGCAGTATGAAAAAGCGGTGCGACTCTCGCGGGAGGGCGGGTTTAACCCGATCAATGCCCTGGCGCACGAGCTGGCCGGGCGTTTCTCGCTGGCCTGCGGCTACCCGACCGCCTCCGACGCCCATTTCCGCGGCGCGATTGCCGCCTGGGGGCGCGTCGGGGCGCAGGCCAAGGTGCGCCAGCTGGAGCAGGATTTCCCCCATCTGCTGGCCTCCGGGCAGAGCCGCGCGTATGACACGGCGGCGTTTGCCCAGAACGAGGTGATCCGCGATTTACAGAGCGTCATCAAAGCCTCACGCGCCTTATCCGAAGAGATCAACCTTGAACGTTTAATCGAAAACCTGATGACGCTGCTGCTTGAACGGGCCGGGGCGCAGCGTGGCCTGCTGCTGCGCGTCAGCGATAATCACATCCCGGAGATTGAAGCCAGCGCCTGGACCAGTACCGACGGCGTGCGGGTGCGCATCCTGAAAGCGTCACCGATGGCGACGGACATGCCGCTGTCGGTGCTGGCCGCGGTGATCCGCACCGGGCAGGAGATCCGCACCGGCAAACCGGAGGAGTTCCACCCGTTCAGCCAGGATCCGTATCTGGTGACGTCCGGCGCCGCCGTGATGTGCGTGCCGATGTTCAAACAGGCGCGGCTGGTGGGGATTCTGTATCTGGAAAACCGCCTGATGCCGGAGGTGTTTACCGCCGAACATTCGCGCGTGGTCAGCCTGCTGGGCGCGCAGGCGGCGGTTTCGCTGGAGACGGCGCGGCTCTACGCCGAGCTGCTGGCGGAAAACATCCAGCGCCGACGGGTGGAGAAAGAGCTGCGCGCCAGCCAGACCTCACTGATGCTGGGCGAGCAGATCAGCCATACCGGCAGCTGGCGCTGGGAACTGGTGCAGGATCTGATGTTTATGTCCGAAGAGTACGCCCGTATCCTTGGCCTGCCGGAGCAGCAAAAGATGATCTCAATGGCGGAATTTTTGACCTTCGTGCATGAGGATGATTATGGCCGGATCAGCACCCTCGTTAATCAGAGCGTGCGTGACGGGCTGTCGATGCGCGCGGAGTTTCGCATCATCCGCACCGACGGCTCCGTTCGTTACATCCTCGGGATTGGCGATCCGGTGGGGGTGGGCAGCGAGGTGAATGAGTATTACGGCATCATTACCGACATCACCAGCCAGCGGGCGGCGGAGGATGCGATGCGGGTGGCGCAGGCGGATCTTGCGCGGGTCTCACGAGCCACTACCGTCGGGCAACTGACCTCCTCGATCGCGCACGAGATCAACCAGCCGCTGATGTCGATTGTCTCGAACGCCGGCGCGAGCCTGCGCTGGCTCAACCGCGATCCGGCGCGGCTGGAAAAAGTGCGCGAGGGGCTGGAGGAGATCGCCGCCGAGGGCGAGCGGGCAGGGGAGATCATCCGCAGCATTCAGTCTCTGACGCGCAAACAGGACCCCACGTTTACGCGAATCGATCTGCACTTCCTGATCCACCACATCATTATGCTTTCCCGCAGCGAACTTGAGCTGCGACACATAAGCGTTGATTATCTTCTGAACGCTGACGACAGCTTTATCATCGGCGACAGCGTGCAGATCCAGCAGGTGCTGCTTAACCTGGTGATGAATGCGATGGAAGCGATGGCGGAAGTGACGGATCGCCCGTGCAGCATCACGATCGCCACCGCGAACTGCGCCGAGGGGAAGGTGATTTTTGAGATCGCCGATACCGGCAGCGGCATTGAGCCGGAGCTCACCGAGCGGATCTTTGACTCGTTCTATTCGACCAAAGCGCAGGGAATGGGCATGGGGCTGACCATCAGCGCCAGCATCATTGAACGGCACCGGGGGAAACTGAGCGCGCGCCGCAGAGAGCCGTACGGCACGGTGTTTACCTTCGCGTTGCCGCTTGCCGGACAGGAGATGTAACGTTTATTCCGCTGGCTGATGTTTGGTCAGGCGCTCGACGGCCCTGACCAGTTCAGCCACGGAGCGGACCTGCATTTTCTCCATCACCCGGCGGCGGTGCACTTTCACCGTAATCTCACTGACGCCCAGCTCGGCGGCGATCTGCTTGTTGAGCTTGCCGCTGACGGCCAGCTCAAGCACCTCATGCTCGCGCGGCGTGAGGGACAGATGGCGCTGTTTCAGGGCGTAGTGCTCTTTGACGCGGGCGGCGTTGTGCTGTGCCAGCCTGAGCGCGGATTCGATGGAGCCGATGAGCGCGCTGGATTCAACGGGCTTAGTGAGAAATTCGTAGGCCCCGCCTTTGATCGCCCGGACGGACATAGGGATGGTGCCGTGGCCGGTGAGAAAGATGATCGGTATTTCCCGCCCGCTGTCTTTCAGCGCATCTGCGACATCAAACCCGGTTATCGTGGGCATTTGCATATCGAGGATCACGCAGGAGGGCAGATCTTCAAAGGGATGGCTGAGAAAGGCCTCTGCTGAGGAAAAGCCAAGGGCATGTATATCCGCAGATTCCAGCAGCCTGACAACGGACTGCCTGACTGTGTCATCGTCATCAACCACATAAACAATGTGTTCCATTCACCGCCCCGGTGTTGATTTAAATGTCGAGGATGTAAACAGTCACTATGGCTACGTAAGAGACTGTTTATGCTGACTTTCATCTTAACACATTAAATATCATTATCATTTAGCAATATGATAACCATATGAAGTATAGCGAGCTGGAGCGGAGGCGATGAAGGAACGAAACGCTGTTTTTATGCACCGACAAGCTCAATACAGTTGCCGTCCGGGTCCGCAATCACCGCTTCATAGAAACCGTCCCCGGTCATACGCGGGGCGCTGAGCAGGGAGCCGCTTGCCTGCGCCTGCGCTGCCATACTGTCCACCTGCGCTTTGCTGCCGACGTTGATGGCGATATGCGCCCAGCCGACAAATTCCGGGTGCGAAGGTGCACTGGGCAGGCCCGGCAGCGTCATCAGCTCGATGGTCGGCCCGTCATCCAGGGTAATAAAGTGAGATTTAAACCCCGGACGATTTTTGCTGACGTAGCGGTCATTACTGCGGCCGCCAAACACCGTTTCCCAGAACTGAACCTGCGCGTCCAGGCTGCGGGTCCAGAGTGCGACATGTGCAATATTCATAAGATCCCTCGTTATTTGTCTGTGAGGACTTTCACCGGTAAAACAGGCTACACTCTGGTTTTGAGCGCGACAAGCTGAGGAAACAACAATGCACTACACACTGAAAGAAAGCGACAAGGAAAAAGCGGAAGGAACAAACGGCGCGGGCGCTCTACAGCAAAAACTGCTGGAATCCCGTTCGATTGTCATCTCCGGAGAGATTAACCAGGAGCTGGCCCAGAAGGTCATCACTCAGATGATCCTGCTGCAAAGCGTCAGCAACGATCCGATCAAGCTGTACATCAACAGTCAGGGCGGCCACGTAGAAGCGGGCGACACCATCCACGACTTCATTAAGTTTATCCGTCCGGAAGTGCATGTGATCGGCACCGGCTGGGTGGCGAGCGCCGGGATCACCATCTTCCTGGCGGCGAAAAAAGAGCACCGCTACGCTCTGCCGAATACCCGCTTTATGATCCACCAGCCGCTGGGCGGCGTGCGCGGTCAGGCAACGGATATCGAAATCGAAGCGCGCGAGATCATCCGCATGCTGGAGCGCGTGAACAAGCTGATTGCTGACGCCACCGGCCAGCCGCTGGAGAAAGTGAAGAAAGACACCGACCGTAACTTCTGGATGTCACCGGCGGAAGCGCTGGACTACGGCATCGTGGGTAAACTGATTACCCATTATGACGAGCTGAACCTGGATTAAGTTTAAGCCGGCGTGTGCGTCGGGTGACGGCTTCGCCTTACCCGACCTACGCGCGCTCGATTGACCCATGACAAGTTCCCCCCTCGCTGTCTCTTCTATAATCGCGCCTGTCTCCCCTCTCACTGGTGCTACCCATGGCGTATCAACTGAACCTGAACTGGCCGGAATTTCTTGAAAAATACTGGCAAAAACAACCCGTTGTGCTGAAAAATGCCTTCCCGAATTTTGTCGACCCCATTACCCCTGATGAACTGGCGGGTCTGGCGATGGAGCCGGAAGTTGATAGCCGCCTGGTAAGCCATGCTAACGGCAAGTGGCAGGCGAGCAATGGCCCGTTTGAGCATTTCGATAACCTCGGTGAAACCGGCTGGTCCCTGCTGGCGCAGGCGGTGAACCACTGGCATATGCCCGCAGCAGAGCTGGTGCGTCCGTTCCGCGTCCTGCCGGACTGGCGTCTCGATGACCTGATGATCTCCTTCTCCGTCCCGGGTGGCGGCGTTGGGCCGCATATCGATCAGTACGATGTGTTTATTATCCAGGGGATGGGCAGCCGCCGCTGGCGCGTGGGGGACAAGCTGCCGATGCGTCAGTTCTGTCCGCATCCGGCCCTGCTGCACGTCGATCCGTTTGAGCCGATCATCGACGAAGATCTGGCCCCGGGCGATATCCTCTACATTCCGCCTGGATTCCCGCATGACGGCTTCACCCATGAAACCGCGCTCAACTACTCTGTCGGTTTCCGCGGGCCGAACGGTCGCGATCTGATCAGCAGCTTTGCCGACTACGCGCTGGAGAACGATCTGGGCGGCGAACATTACAGCGATCCGGATCTGACCTGCCGCGAACACCCTGGCCGCGTGGAGCAGTACGAGCTCGATCGCATTCGCCAGATGATGATCGACATGATTAGCAAGCCAGATGATTTTACGAAATGGTTTGGCAGCTTCGTCTCCACGCCGCGTCACGAGCTGGATATTGCCGCCGCCGAGCCGCCGTATTCCGTAGAAGAGGTGCTCGACGCGCTGCAAGGGGGCGAAACGCTCTCCCGCCTGAGCGGGCTGCGCGTGCTGAACATCAACGGCAGCGTCTTTATCAACAGCGAACAGCTGGAAACGGCGGATGTGAACGGTGCGGATGCGCTGTGCCGCTTCACCGAGCTCGGCCAGGCTGAGCTGGGCGATGCGCTGAATAATCCGGCGTTTGTGGAAGAGCTGACCGGTTTGATTAACCATGGCTACTGGTTCTTCGACGAGTAACAGCAGGCGGCGTTTAGTCAGGCTAAACGCCGCCAGGTTCAGACCAGCATATTACAGGCCTTCCAGTAGTTAAGAAGCCGCTCATCGTCGCGCTCTTTCTCCGCTTTGATTTTCATCGCCCGGGCAAGATTTTCTCGCGATACTTCATGGCCTTTTTGCACGATGTCTAAAACCGCTTCACCAAGAGCCAGTGAAATTTCTGCCCGATTATTGCGAATCGTCATAAATACCTCCTCGTTGGTTGCGATAATCTAATTATGAACGGGAAATAATCAGTCGGTAATAATTCATCTCATTCTTATTTTTCCATTTCGGCATTAAGTAGACTTAATATTCAGTTCTGTCAATGATGTTTCAAAATGCTAACAGGACGTTTAAGCCTGAATTTATGCGCTACAGTTAATTTCGTGCAACAGGCAAATAACCGAAACAGGAGAATAATTATGGTAGATAAAAGCGCAATTAAGGATCACACTCAGGTTGTCGCCAGCTGCGGAACGCACGTCGGGGTTGTGGACCATCTTGATGGTGAGCGAATCAAGCTTGCGAAGAGCGATCCGGAATCGGGCGGCAAACACCACTTTATTCCTCTCGGCTGGGTTGATAAGGTCGAAGATAATAAAGTTGTCCTGACCAAAAACCATAAAGAGGTTTTTGCTGAGTGGCAGGAAGCATAAATATATTTCTCGCAAGGAAATATATGCCTTCGCTCCGGCTTCGTCCGGAGCGTAATAGTGTCTGCGCCCGGTGATTGCTGCCATTACAAATGGATGATACTGTTTTGCCTGTCCTTTCCCCGATGCAGGCCCCGAATGATGCTCCAGAGTGAAAATAGATCAGCGAAACGCATATTTTTTGTTGAAGATTTTCAGGTATTCGGCGAGCGCTACGGCATCGACTACCGTTTCCCCCAGTTAAAAGAGGCGCAGGTCAGCGGTAGCCCCGTGTTGCAGGGGAATGTTGAAGAGATGATGCTCTCGTCCGGCATTTCGCTGACCCACTCCGACGTACGTGTATTACAGCCCTATGAAACCACCTCTCGCCACAGCAGCCCGCTCTATATGCTGGTGGTGCTGGAAGGGTGCGTGACGCTCACACTCAATGGTATCAATTATCCCGTCCGCCCGGGCATGGCGTTCAGCTCACGTCTGAGTGAAGATCAGGTGATGAGCGCGCGTCATGATGCCGACAGCACGCTGAAAACGCTCTCGTTTGGCGTCTACCCGCACGATGCCGGACGTGAAGCCCTGCTTGAGTCATTGCTTCTGGAATGGCAAAGCCTGAATGCACCCGCGTTTGTCTGGCAGGTTCCCGAGTTTGTGATGTCAGGTATTCTGCATGCGCAGCGGCAGGGGGGAAGCGTGCTCTCACGCAAGCTGTTGCTGGAGGGGCTGATGTATCAGCTGCTCGGCCATGGCCTCAACCAGCGCCAGCAGCCTTGCCCGCGCCGCCCTGAGCACGCGCGTCTTGAACGCGTGCGGAGCCTGCTGGAACAGTCTCCTGAACGGGATCATACTCTCGCGCAGCTGGCGGCCCTTGCCGCAATGAGCCCAAGCAGCCTGCGCAGCAAGTTCCGTCAGCGCTACGGCTGCACGCTCTTCGATTACCTTCGCGACTGTCGCCTTGCGCTGGCGCGTCGCTATCTGCTGGAAGGCCACAGCGTGCAGCAGGCGGCGTGGATGTGCGGGTATCAGCATGCCACCAACTTCGCCACCGCGTTTCGTCGTCATTACGGGATTTCACCGGGTGACGTGCGCAAACTCCGCTAACGTAATTTCTCCTGTCGCGCGAATGCATCCCGTGCGGTTTAGCATCGCGCATACGTAACCTGGCGGCACGCATAGCCGTTTGCACTCTCAAAAAGGTAATAATTCTTATTAACAATAAGAAATATCTCTGGAGAGGGTTATGTTTGCTAAATCGCGTCTGGCACTGCTGGTGGGATGGGTTACCGGTAGCGTCGCTTTTCCTTTACTGGCGCAGGATGCCCAAAAAACTGACACCGTGGTGGTGACCTCGCAGATGCAGTCTGCGGCCACCAAGCTTGAAACACCGGATATTGAAACCCCGCAGTCGGTCTCTATCGTCACTCGCGAGCAGTTCGAAGAGCAGGGCGCAACCAGCGTGCGTCAGGCCGTGAGCTACACGCCGGGGGTCTACAGCAACCAGATCGGGGCGTCAAACCGCTTTGACTACATGGTGCTGCGCGGCTTCTCGGACGGCAGCCTGGACAACGTCTACCTCGACGGCCTGAAGATGATGGGCGACACCAACTCCCACAGCTCGCTGGTGGTTGACCCGTGGTTCCTGGACAGTATCGAAGTCGTGCGCGGTCCGGCCTCCGTGCTCTATGGCCGCTCATCGCCGGGCGGGATTGTGGCGCTCACCTCCCGTAAGCCATCGTTCGATCCTGGCGGGGAGATCAAGCTCTTCGCCGGTAACAATAACCAGCGTGGGGCGATGTTCGACGTCACTGGCCCGGTTGATGATAATGACCGCGTGGCGGTGCGTCTCAGCGGGATGACCCGCTATGCCGATTCCCAGTTCGATCCGCTGAAGGAAGAGCGTTACGCCCTGATGCCGAGCCTGACCTGGCGTATCACCGACAACACCCGTCTGGATCTAATGGCCTACCTGCACCGCGATCCGGAAGGCGGCAGCCACTCCGGCCTGCCATATGAGGGCACCGTTGTACCGCACAGCGGTAAGAAAATCTCCAACACCTTCTTCGAGGGCGAGGACGATTACGACAAGTACGATCGTCGGGAAAACATGGTCGGCTATAACATTGAGCACCTGTTTGACAGCAGCTGGTCCGTGCGCCAGAAGCTGCGCTACCTGCACACCAAAGTCGAGCTGAACCAGGTGTATGCCGCAGGCTGGCTGAATGACACCGAGCTGAACCGCGGCTATTCCGGCTCCGACGAGAAGATGAACGCCATCACCCTGGATAACCAGGTCGACGGCAGCTTCGATACCGGGGCGGTAAACCACCGCGTGCTGATCGGCATGGACTACCAGGACCGCACCAACAACGTCACCGGCTACTACGGCGGCTTCCCGCCGATTGACGCTTTCCATCCTGTTTACGGCGCGAAGCCGGACTACATCACCCAGTACAGCAGGGAAAAACACAAGCTGCGCCAGACCGGCTACTACCTACAGGATCAGATGTCCATTGACCGCTGGCGCCTCACGCTGGGCGGGCGTTACGACCAGGTGAGCGTGTCGAACGTCGACAACTTCAACCACACCCGCAGCGATCTGGATAAAAACAACTTCAGCAGCCGTGCGGCGCTGCTGTATCTGTTTGATAACGGCGTCGCGCCGTACGTCAGTTACTCTACCGCCTTTACGCCGACCAGCTTTGCCGACGAGCAGGGCAACATTTTGGATCCGATGAAGGGCAAGCAGTGGGAAGCGGGTGTGAAGTATGAGCCGGAGGGGATGAACAGCCAGTTCAGCGCCTCGGTGTTCCGCATTAACCAGAAGAACATTGCCACTAAAGAGGAGCCGACCGATCCGTACCGTTCCATCGGTGAAATCGAATCCGAAGGCGTTGAACTGGAGGCGATTGGTCAGCTGACCGACAGCCTGCGTATGCAGGCCGCGTACACCTACACGGATATTCGCTACAAGAAGAGCAGCCCGGAAGAGGAGGGCAAGCGCGCCGTTTATGCCCCGCGTAACATGGCCAGCGCCTGGCTGAGTTACGACGTCAAAACCGGCCCTCTGGACGGCCTGACCGTCGGCTCCGGCGTGCGCTATGTCAACGGGATCGCCAGCGATCGCCAGAACACCCATACGCTTCCGTCGTACACGCTGGTGGATATGACCGTGGGGTATGACCTGTCGAAAGTGGGGCTCACGGGCGTGAGCGCGCAGTTGAACGTCAATAACCTGACGGACAGAAGCTACGTCGCGGCGTGTAACTCGCTCTCTTACTGCTACTTCGGTGCAGAACGCAGCATTGTGGGCAGCGTTTCGTGGAAGTTCTGAGTCGTTGATTTTGCCGGGGGCGGGAGCGGTTTTCTCCCTGTGGGAGAGGAGCGGGGTGAGGGCAACAGGCCGTACTACTCCTCCATCGCAATCACAATTGCCTCGCCCATCTTCCTCAGCGCTTCGCGGTTCTTCTCCGTCGGCGGCAGCGCCACGTTGATCCGCAGGCAGTTGCGGTACTTCCCGGAGGCGGAAAACAGCGACCCGGCCGCAGCCTGGATCTTCAGACGGCACAGCTGCTTGCTGACGCACACCATATCGACCGTCTCCGGCAGCTCAACCCACAGCAGGAAGCTTCCCTGCGGGCGGGTGACGCATATCTCTGCCGGAAAATACTGCCGCACCCAGCAGGTATAGGTTTCCATATTCTGCTGATAAATCTGACGCATACGGCGCACGTGGCGATGGTAATGGCCGTCGCGAATAAACGCCGCCACCGCCATCTGCGTGCCCGGCACGTTAAACCCGCCCGCGGCGTACTTCATGTGCATCACCCGGTCGTAATAGCGCCCCGGCACGATCCAGCCGACGCGCAGGCCCGGCGCCACGGTTTTGGTAAACGAGCTGCATAAGAGCACGCGGCCATCTATGTCCATAGAATGAATGGTGCGCGGACGCGGGTACTCCGCCGCCAGCTCGCCGTAAATGTCATCCTCAACAATCACGATATCGTGCCGCTGTGCCAGGGCTAAGACCTGCTTCTTGCGAGACTCCGGCATGATAAACCCGAGCGGGTTATTGCAGTTCGGCACCAGGATCACCGCCTTGATCGGCCATTGCTCCAGCGCCAGCTCTAACGCCTCGATGCTGATCCCGGTCTCGGGATCGGTGGGAATTTCAATGGCCTTGATGTCAAAGCCGCGCAGCATCTGCATGGTGCCGTGAAACGATGGTGACTCGACCGCCACGATGTCACCCGGCTTGCACACCGAGAGCAGAGCGATCGACAGCGCGCCGTGGCAGCCGTTGGTGATGACAATCTCGTTTGCCGCCACGGTGGAGCCGCCATCCAGCATCAGACGGGCGATTTGCTCGCGTAGCTCCAGGCGCCCGTCGAGCACGTCATAGCTCAGCATTTCGCCCGGATTATGCTGCGCAATGCGGCTCATCTCACGCCACAGCGGCTTCAGGCTCGGTTGGTTAATGTCCGGTGAGCCGCCGCCAAAGGAGATCATCTCTTTGTCGGCGCGGGCGTCCAGCAGCATCATCACTTCGTCCCACTGGGTGACGTCCACGGGGCGCTGTACCGGGCGCGTCATCGCCGGGACGGGCGGCTGGGCTTTGCGTTTCGAGACAAAATAGCCGGAGCGCGGCTGAGGCGTAATCAACTGGCGGTTTTCGAGGATCTGGTAGGCCTGCTGTATGGTGCTGATGCTCACGCCGTGCTCCTGGCTCAGCGTGCGTACCGACGGCAGACGTTCACCGCTGCGATACAGCCCTTGTTCGATACGTTCCGCCAGGAGGTTGGCCAGATGTTGATAGCGCGTCATGCTGTATCCTTTTTTTTCACCATACAGAGCATTAAACCAGTACAGATTGATGGGTAAACCACCATGCAGATACCGTTTTAGCGGATCTGTATGGTAAACAAAAGCAGTTTTTGAATCTGTATTGTACTGGCCGTTTTCCATGATGATAACTCCACTGGCACAGCGAGGAGAGCATCATGGAATTCTACGAGAATCGTTCAAAACGTCCGTTTATCGCGTTTGTCTGGGTAGCGAAAACGCTGCGTAACTGGTATCGCATCAACCGTACCCGCCGTATTCTGAGCCAGATGAGCGACGAGCAGCTCAAGGACGTCGGGTTATCGCGATATGATGTGTGAGCATAGGGTTGCCCGGTGGCGCTACGCTTACCGGGCCTACAGGAGACCGTAGGCCGGGTAAGGCGCAGCCGCCACCTGGCGGTTTTCAGCTCAACAGCGCAAGCGTCTGCCGTTTCGGCCTTTCCAGCAGCTCAACCGCCTCCTGATATGACCGCACGTTGTTATAGCCCATCACCAGCCCGTAGCGTTTGCCCGACCCGCGATACCACGCCGAAAGCGCATTGACCTGCAATTGCTGTTCCTGCCAGCAGCGGGCGATCTCCCGGTCAGCGCTTCCCTTTGCGAGGAACGCGACAATATGCATTCCACCGTCGTTTTGCTCGGTGAAGAACAGATCACAATAGACCTCACGCAGGGCGGCAATCATCCAGTCGCGGCGGGTTTGATAGAGCGCGCGCATCTTTTTCAGATGACGGAAAAAATGCCCCTCGTTGAGAAAGGCTGTGAGGATCTTTTGCGTCAGCACCGGCTGGCCGCTGGTGAGGATGTCCGCGCTGTCGGTAAACGCGCCGACGGTGCTGGCGGGCATCACCACGTAGCCCATGCGCAGTGAAGGCATGATGGTTTTGCTGAAGGTGCCCATAAAGATCACCCTGTCATGCTGGTCGAGGCTTTTCAGCGACGGCAGCACTTTGCGGGTGTAGTGAAATTCGCCGTCATAGTCATCTTCGATAATCCATGCCTCGTTTTGTGACGCCCAGTCGAGCAGCTGCTGCTTGCGCGGCAGGGAGAGCGTCACCGCCAGCGGACTCTGGTGCGACGGGGTAACGATGGCGAAGCGGGCATCGTGGTGATTACGCAGCAGGTAGTCCGTATCCATCCCTGCGCGATCGACCGGCACGGTGTGCAGGCGGGGCACAATACGCTTGAGCAACTGCTGGCCCATAAAGTAGCCCGGATCCTCAAATACCACCTTATCGCTGCGGCTGGCGAGCGTGTCGAGGATCAGGCGCAGGCTGCCGCTGTAGCCGCTGGTGATCAGCACCTGTTCTGCGGTGCAGGACAACCCGCGCGAGATATTGAGATAGCGGGCAATTGCCTCGCGCAGCGGATACCAGCCCAGCACCGGCGGGTTGAGCATTTCATCCTGACGCATGGCGCGCGTCGCCTGGCCTGCCAGCAGCAGCCATTTTTTATAGGGGAAGCTGTCGAGCGCGGGAATGCCGGGGCGCAGAAAACCGGCCCGTTCGCGCTGGCTAATCAACGACGCCGGCAGCGTGCCGGTCGCTTGTTCTGCCGGAGCGTTTTGCGCGGGCAGCAGAAGATCCGGATTCACCCGCGTGCCGCGCGCGCCCTGGCTTACCAGATATCCTTCCCCCGTCAGAATGGCATAGGCTGTTTCAACGGTTTTTCGCGCGACCTTAAGCTCTTCAGCCAGCACGCGGATGGCAGGCACTTTGTCGCCGGGCTTCAGTACGCCGCGCGTGATGTTATCGCGATAGCGGGTATAAATGTCGTGATAGCCTGGCTTCATGTCCTACCTCATTTCAGGTTTTTTGTGTCTTTTTACTATGTCATTAACGGCGTAGATTTGCCTCATCGCATGATAAAAACCGCACAAAAAAGAGGAAAGACAATGAGCACCCGCGTAAACCACCACAAAGCCACACCTGCACTCGCCAACGCGCTTTCCGCCCTGAGCATGGAAGTGGCGAAAACCTCCATTGATCCGGCGCTGAAGCACCTGATCGACATTCGCGTCTCGCAGCTGAACGGCTGTACCTTCTGCCTGGATATGCATTCGAAAGAGGCCAAAATTGCCGGCGAGCGCGAGCTGCGCCTGTACCATCTGGCGGCATGGCGCGAGTCGCCGCTGTTCAGCGCCCGCGAGAAAGCCGCGCTGGCCTTCACCGAAGCGCTGACCCAGATTGGCGTTCACGGCGTGAGCGACGCGCTGTACCGCAGCGTGGCGGAGCACTTCTCGGACGTGGAGATTTCAGAGCTGAACTTCGCCATCGTAGCGATCAACGCCTGGAACCGCCTGGGCATTACCTCCCGCATGGAGCCGGGCTCGCTGGATGCGGCATATGGGCTGAACAAGGCTAACCTGGAGTAATCCCGCGCTCGCGGATTATCGCCACCAGCGCCCGTAAGCCTGGCGGGACGTGACGATGGCGAGTGGGGGATTCGGGCGTTTATGGAGCCGAGGTCGATTGTGGGTTAAACCCTGCCCGGTGGCGCTACGCTTACCGGGCCTACAAAACACCGTAGGCCGGATAAGCGCAGCGCCATCCGGCAAACACTTCGCTCCATACCGAAGCATCCACACCATTAGTCCCGCATTCTCTCCATATCATCACAACGGAGAGACCTTCATGATTGCAGTCCTTTTCGAAGCTAAAGCTGCACCGGCGCATCAGGCGCGCTATCTTCAACTTGCCGCAGAGCTTAAGCCTTTGCTGGCCGATATCGACGGCTTTATTGATATCGAACGGTTCCAGAGCCTGACGACCGACGGCAAAATCCTGTCCCTTTCCTGGTGGCGGTATGAAGAGGCCGTCCGCCGCTGGAAGCAGAATGTCTTCCATCAGGCCGCGCAGGCCGAAGGCCGGGCGTCGATTTTTTCTTTCTACCGTATTCGCGTGGCGCAGCTGATGCGGGAGTACAGCTCCGAAACGGGAGGGCACGCGCATGTATGACGTTCATGTGATTTTCGACAACAGGCCCGGCGAGCAGGGTGAAATTGCGGCGGCGCTGGAACAGGCCATTGCCGCTGTAGCGGCTACAATGGCCGATCCGTCGCGCGTGAAGATGCTCTGTGCTCTGATGGACGGGCGGGCGTGGACGGCTACAGAGCTGAGCGTGGCGGCAGACGTTGCGCCGTCGACCGCCAGTGGGCATCTCGCGCGGCTGGTGGAGGGAAAGCTGATTACCTGCCTGTCTCAGGGGCGGCATCGCTACTATCGCCTGGCGGGACACGACGTGGCGGCGCTTGTCGAGCAGATGATGGGGCTCTCCTGGAGCCGCATCACGTCGCCGGAAACCTCCGCGCCAAAAGCCCTGCGCGAAGCACGAACCTGCTACGACCATCTTGCCGGAACGGTGGCGGTGCATATCTATGAATTCATGCAGGCGGAAGGCTGGCTTGAGGCAGACGGTTCAGCGCTCACGCTACATGGCCGCGAGCAGTTTCTGAAGCTTGATATTCCGTTAAATCCCAATACCCGTCGCAAGGCGTGCTGCGCCTGCCTGGACTGGAGCGAGAGGCGGTTTCATCTGGGGGGAGAGGCCGGCGCGGCGCTGCTCATCCACATGGAAAGCAAAGGTTGGATCCAGCGGGTGGCGGGGTACAGGGAGGTGGTGGTGACGGCTTCGGGGAAAAGTGCCGTCAGGAAGCATTTTAGCCGCTAAACGCCGTTGCGGGCTGATGCCCTCACCCCGACCCTCTCCCACAGGGAGAGGGAGAACATCGTTTCGCAATTCCTGCGCTTTAACTTCTCGTTTCTTGATACTTACCATGATAACTATTATCGTAATGGCGTACTACGAGAGGATTCCCCATGAGTGAAGAAGATCTGTTTAGCCGCAGGCCGATGGGCATGCGGATGGCGATGATCGTGCGTCAGTGGCGCGCAGTCATCGACGACGCCATTCTCGACACCGGGTTAACCCAGTCGAGCTGGACGGTGATGATGCAGCTTCATCAACTCGGGGATAACGTCTCGGTCAGCGAGCTGGCGGAAGTGCAGGGGATTGAACTGCCTCCGCTAATGCGTACGCTGACACAGCTGGAAAAGCAGGGCTACCTGCTGCGCACCGTCTCGCCGTATGACAAGCGTATCCGGCTGCTGACGCTGACGCCTGAGGGAAAAGCCATTCTTGAAAGGCTCTCTCAGGTGATTGAGACGTATCAGGCGCGCGTATCGCAAAACATCGCGCCGGAACATATCAATATTTTCAGCGCCACACTCAATCAAATCGCCTGCAATTTGCGGACAATCCGCGAAGAAGATAATAAGACCGAAAAATAATGACTCCTGAACAAAAGTTTGCCCGCTGGGTAAGGGTGAGTATTGCCTCTTTCCTGCTGATGTTTGTCTACTTTATCGTCGCGGATATCTGGATCCCGCTGACGCCGGACTCCACCGTGATGCGCGTGGTGACCCCGGTGTCTGCCCGCGTCTCCGGGTATGTGGCGGCGGTACATGTCCACAACAATAGCCAGGTTAAGAGAGGCGATCTGCTGTTTGAGCTCGACGCCACGCCGTTTCGCAATAAGGTCGAAGCGGCGCAGATTGCGCTGGAACAGGCGCGTCTGTCTAACGATCAGCTGGACGCGCAGATTGCCGCGGCGCAGGCCAGCCTGAAAACCGCGGTGCTGACGGCGCGTAATGACAAAGTTACCTTCGACCGCTACCAGAAACTGAGTACCTTGCAGAGCGTGTCGCAGGCGGATCTGGATAAGGTCCGTACCACCTGGCAGAGCAGCGAGCAGTCCGTCAGCTCGATTCAGGCGAATATTCATAACCTGCGCATTCAGCGCGGCGAGCGGGATGAGCACCGCAACGTGACGCTGCAAAAATACCGTAACGCGCTGGATGAAGCGGAGCTGAATCTTGGCTGGACGAAGGTCTACGCCGAGGCGGACGGCACGGTCAGTAACCTGCAATTAAGCCCCGGTTTTTACGCCTCGTCCGGTTCGGCTGCGCTGGCGCTGGTGAACACCCGGATCGATATCGTGGCGGATTTCCGCGAGAAGAGCCTGCGGCATACCCACCAGGGGACCGACGCCGCCGTGGTGTTCGACGCCTTCCCGGGGCAAGTTTTCCGTGCCCACGTCACCAGCAGCGACGCGGGGATCCTCGCCGGACAGGAGGCCGTAAACGGTCAACTTTCTGAACCGGAAACCTCCAACCGCTGGGTGCGTGATGCCCAGCGTATGCGCATTCACGTGGCGCTGGACGAAGCCTTACCGAAGTCGCTGCCGACCGGCGCGCGCGCCACCGTGCAGCTCTACAATAGCGAAGGGCCGTTTGCGCGATTCTTCTCCGGGATGCAAATCCATCTGGTTAGCCTGCTTCACTATGTCTATTAGCACCCTGGCGCGGGTATTTACCCCGCACGGCAACATCGTCTATACGGCAAACGACTTTCGCCAGACCCTGCGTATCGTCTTTGCCGGGATGATTGCGCTCAGTATTTCGAGTTTCTACAACACCAGCTACGGCGTGTTTTTTGTGGTCTATCCGATCATGCTGCTCTCGCTGGTGCCGGTGTTTAACCGCCACGTGGCGAAGCAGTTTATCTTCAGCGCCTCGCTGAACTGCATCGAAATGGTGTTTATCATCGGCTATCTGTCCCAGTGGCCGGTCATTATGACGCTGGTGGTGTTTGCCCTGTACGTGATGCGTTTTCGCTTTATGAGTAAGGGGCCGCTGTTCCTGTTCGGCTCGATGGGCGTGGTTTGCCAGAGCGTGATGCTCAACTTTATGAGCTACCCCACCACCAACTGGCACACGCTTTTATTCTCTAACATCGAAGCGAGCGTAATGGCGGTGTGCCTGAGCGCGCTGATGAACTACCTGCTGCCGGACGTGGAGCCGCGTAAGCCGCCGCCGCTGATCGAGAAAGATGACGCCCGCGTGCGCCACGAGTCTCTGCTCTCGGGCACCGTGGCGACGCTGATTTTCGTGGTGTTCCAGATGAGCGACTTAAGCGATTCGCTTTCGGCGCTGATGGCGGGCATTCTGATCCTGTTCCCGATGCACTATCGCGGCTCGGTTATCAGCTCCATCTGGCGCGTAGTCGGCGTGGTGCTGGGGTGTCTCTATATCCTTGTCGTCCAGCTTATCCTCTACGATCACAGCAGCCATATGCTGCTGATGATGCCGCTGATTGGCCTTGGACTGGCGTTTGGCGCGCGTCTGCACGTAATGGAGAAGGTCGGCGCCGGGGTAGGCTTCGCCAGTATCACCACCATCGGCATTATGTTCGGGCAGAACATGCACCCGGACAGCGACCTGGTGTTCAGCGATCTGTACCGCATCACCTCCGTCACCTTCGCGCTGGTGGTCACGCTGACGATGGTCTTTCTGGTGCACCTGATCCTGAACCGCTTCGAGGCGACGCGCTACGTTATCGCGCCGCCAAAAGCGGATTAATGCCCCAGCACGGCGGGCAGTTGCGAGAGCAGAAACAGGATCAGGCCAATTGTTCCGCCCACAAGGGTACCGTTAACGCGAATGAACTGAAGATCTTTACCGATATTGAGTTCTATCTGGCGTGACATGTCTTTGGCATCCCAGCTTTTCACCGTGTCGCTGATATGGCGCGTCAGGAACGCGGCGAAATCCGGCGCCACGCGGTGCGCGGCCTGCTCCAGATGCTCATTCAGCGACGCCCGCAGGCTGGCGTCGTTGGTCAGCGTTTCGCCAAACCACAGCCCGGCGTTGGCGATACGCTGCTTCACGCGGGAATCATCGCTCTGCATGTCATTTTTCAGCCACTGGCGCAGGTCAGCCCACATTTCCCCCAGATAGCGGTTAAAGGCTTCGTCATTCTTCAGGTAGTGTTTGATATTCTCGGCTTTCGCCGTCATCTCCGGATCGTTTTTCAGATTGTCGATGAACTTGATCGTGGCGCGGTCAAACGCCTGACGGATCTGGTGCGTGCGGTCGTGGCTGATATCGTCCAGCAGCGTGTTCACCGCGTTCGACACCATCTCCGCGCTTTGATCGCCCAGCCACTCGGTGGGCAGCACCATCGCCTTGCGCGGATGCTCGGTCTTAAGCCAGTGGACGATCTGGTCGGCAATAAATTCCCGCGTGCTTTCCCGCTGAATCAGGGTAATCAGGCGGTTGATGATGGCGTCCAGCAGCACCTGGTGACGGTTGTTTTTGGTCATGCTTTCCAGCATGACGGCGCTGGTCTCGGTTAGATCGACCTTGTCGATAGCCTTGTGGACGGCGCGTTTGAGCAGGCGCTGAATGCGCCCATCGTCGGTAAGTTCCAGAAAACCGCTCATCACCTGCACCAGATGCTGCCCCACGCGCCGGGCGTTATCGGGCTGGCTGAACCAGGTCCCAATCATCTGTGCGGGCTCGTAGCGACGGATAAGATCGACAAGGGATTGCGTATCGAGAAACTTTTCCTGCACGAACTGGCCGAGATTGTCGCCGATGCGGTCTTTATTGCGCGGGATAATCGCCGTATGGCGCGAGATAAACGGAATGGGCACCCGGCGGAACAGCGCGACAACGGCAAACCAGTCCGCCAGCGCGCCGACCATCGCCGCTTCGGCAATGGCCTTTACGCCGCGCACCCAGAAGGTTTGCGGCAGGAACAGAGTGGTGATAAACGCTGCGACGGCAATCAGCAGCAGCGACAGCGCGAGAAGCTTGGCGCGTTTGAGTTCGGTATGTTTTTCCATGGGTTAAGGATAGAGGGATACGGGGGAAAAGTGCAAAAACCGCCACAGCACCCACCCACCAAACCCCATCAACACCACCCCTGCCGTGCGCTCTATCAGCCAGAGCGAACGGCTGAGCTTTCGCTGAACCGCCGGTAACCCCATCAGCGATATCAGCGCCAGATCCCATACCAGCACCACCATCACCATCCAGACGCCGCAGGTCGCCTGCTGAAGCAGTGTGACGTCCGGTCCGAGTAACGCTGTCATTAGCGCCAGGTAGAACAACGCGTTTTTGGGATTTAACAGCGCCGAACCCAGCCCCAGCAGGATTTGCTTCCGCAGAGAAGGGCAGCGCTGGCGGGTTTCTTCCAGCGCCAGCGGCTGCGGGCGGCTGCGCACAAGATGCGAGCCAATCCACAGCAGGTACAGCGCGCCGGACAGTTCGATAAGCGTAAACAGCCACCCAAACTGGCGCAGCGCGCTCCAGCCGATAATCACCAGTAAGATATACAACCCGTTACCTGCTGCGATGCCGAGACACAATCCGGCGCTGCCGCGCAGCCGGTAGCGGGCGGCGTAGCCTACCAGCAGGAAGAAATCCGGGCCCGGGCTTAACAGGGCAACAAAATGCGCCAGCGCCAGGGCAATAAAGGCGGAGGGAAATAACAGTTCCATAGCGACCTCAGTGACAAATCTGAGGTCACCTTACGACGTTACGTATCCTGATTATTGTCTGATATTGATCGGCCCGTGGCGTACTGGCGCGGCGTGGCAGCGGTATAATTCACGAAGGTCTTATGAAAATGACTCTGGTCGGCAAACCCGCTCTGGTAGCCCACGTCGGCGATATTATCCCCCGCACGCAGCCGCGCTTTGGCGTACTCCACGCGCGAAATGTTGAGGAAACTGCCCGGCGTCAGGCCGGTATCCTGCCTGAAAGTGCGGATCAGCGTCTCCTTGCGCAGTGAGAATCGTTGGGCGAGTTCGTCAAGGGAAGGCGGTGCGGCAAGGTCGGAGAGTAACGCCTGCTGAACCTGCTGACTGGTTGAGCGAGGTGCATTCATCTCACCCGCGCAACGGGGAAGGGCAGAAAGCAGGGTCTCCACGGATGCGGAGGACATCGTCCCGACAACGGCAAGAAAGTGCTTAAAGAGCGTGGGATCGCGAATAACCTGTAGCGCCAGGGGAAGATCGGTGTCGATATAGAGCATATGGTAACTGCGCGGCTTCCCGACAACGGGGTTGCAGCTGTGCGGGGCATAAGCCGGGATCACGATAAGATCACCGGGATCAAGAACGTACGCATTGCCATGACTTACGCAGCAGGTCTGGCCTTCCACAATCGCGCCGATGGAGAGCTGTGGATGGCAATGACGTTTATATGCCCGGGTGCTTTGCCACGTACTGCGCAGCTCAAGGCCTGCTGCGCGGTTAAAGGTCTGGCGGATGTGGCGGGTATCGGTCATAGGAACTCCATTGATGAGCATTTTTTATACCATGTCTGCGCATCGCCTGGCAGCGTCTTGTTAAGAACCCTCCGTATATACCCAACTTTACCTTCAAAGCCAGTCAGATTGACTACCCTTAATACCCTAAGCGGTAAAACAAGGAGATTCGATATGGCTTACCAGACAGTAAATCCTGCCACGAACCAGCTCATCAAAGAATATCCCTCTCACACTAACGCAGACGTTGAAGCGGCGCTGAAGGCAGCCGATGCGCTCTATCATTCCGACTGGGCGAAAGGCGACATAAGCCAGCGCCTGCCGGTGCTGCATAAGCTGGCGGACCTGATCGACGAACGCGTGGAGGATCTGGCGAAAATCGCCAGTCAGGAGATGGGTAAGCTCATCCAACAAAGCCGCGGCGAAGTGAAGCTGTGCGCGCAAATCGCCCGCTACTATGCGGACAACGCGAAGCAGTTCCTGGCCCCGGTGAAGTATGACTCTGAACTCGGGGAAGCATGGGTTGAACATCACCCCATCGGCGTGCTGATGGCCGTCGAGCCATGGAACTTCCCGTACTATCAGCTGATGCGCGTTCTGGCGCCAAACCTGGCAGCGGGCAACCCGGTGATCGCCAAGCACGCCAGCATCGTGCCGCACTGTGCAGAGACCTTTGCACAGCTGGTACGTGAAGCAGGCGCGCCGGAAGGGGCGTGGACCAACCTGTTTATCTCGTCCGAACAGGTGGCGAACATTATCGCCGACGATCGCGTACAGGGGGCGGCGCTGACCGGTTCAGAAAAAGCGGGTAGCGTGGTTGCGGCACAGGCTGCGAAGCACCTCAAAAAATCGACCCTGGAACTGGGCGGGAACGACGTGTTCGTGGTGCTGGACGATGCCGACCTGGATAAAGCCGTGAAGATCGGCGTTAACGCGCGGCTGAACAATGCCGGGCAGGTCTGTACCGCGGCGAAGCGCTTTATCCTGCATGAAAAGATTGCAGACGCCTTCCTGAGCAAATTCACCGAGGCGTTTAAGCAGGTGAAAATTGGCGATCCGCTGGACGAAAGCACCACGCTGGGGCCTTTGTCATCCAAAGACGCGCTGGAGACGCTAACTAAACAGGTTAACGAGGCGGTGAAAAATGGCGCGAAGCTGCACCATGGCGGCAAGCCGGTTCAGCGTGACGGAAGCTTCTTTGAGCCGACCATCCTGACACATATCTCGCGCGATAACCCGGCGTACTTCGAGGAGTTCTTCGGTCCGGTAGCGCAGGTTTACGTGGTGAAAAGCGACGACGAAGCGGTCGCACTGGCTAACGATTCCCACTACGGTCTGGGCGGCGCGGTGTTCAGCCAGAACATCGAGCGCGCGAAGAAAATGGCGTCGCGCATTGAGACCGGGATGGTGTACATCAACTGGCTCACCGACACTGCGGCAGAGCTGCCGTTCGGCGGCGTAAAACGTTCGGGTTACGGACGCGAGCTGTCGGACCTGGGGATCAAAGAGTTTGTGAACCAGAAGCTGGTGGTCGTTCGCAAGTAATGCGGTAATAAAAAAAACCTGCCATCCGGCAGGTTTTTTATTAACGGTCGCATCGCCTTTCTTGCCGGGTGGCGCTGCGCTTACCCGGCCTACAATGTGCAATAATTTTAATACATTGCACCCTTCATTGTAGGCCCGTGCAAGCGTAGCGCCGCCGGGCGAAACGCGCAAACAGGCTTAGAAGGACACTCCACCGCCTACATATGCACCGTCGATCAGCGTGTGGTTTGGACGACCGTCTTTACCGTCTACGCTCACGTGGCGATAGCCCACTTTCAGCGTGACAGGTTTGACTGGCGTCCAGCTTACGCCGCCGTTAGCTTCAACATAGTTCTTCACGCTGTTGTTCAGGCCGTCTGGCGCTACATAACCTTCACCAAACACGTGAATGCTGTCCGTAAGCGCAACGTTAACGCCGCCGCCAATCGGGAATGCTACGCCGTTATCGCCTTTTTTCGGGCCGATGTAGATGGCTTTCGCGCCAGCGTTCAGCATCACCGGACCCACTTCCAGGTTGTAGCCTGCCCCAACGCCGCCGGTCTGGGTGCCGTCATCGGTGTTTTTCAGCCAGTTGCTCTCCGCATACAGGCCGGATGAGGATTTCCCCATTTCCAGATTGAGGTTAGTAAAGTTTTTACCCTGCTCAATGCTGCCACCCATGGCCAGTGCGGAGCCCGATACGGCGGTCAGAGCAGAAAGGATCAGGATGTTAAGTTTTTTCATGAGCGTTTCCTCGTCATTAAATTAATCTGAGGGCACCTTAACAAGCGATGTTTATGACTGCAAATGTGATAGATCTCGCATTTATATGCTGTTTTTGTTGGGTTTTTGAATGGTAAATGTTGATGAATTGTTTATATGGCAAATCGTCAATGTCCAATACATTCGCGTTTAGGGACAGTTTACATTCCTGGCTAAACGTAAAATGAACGAGGCGCAAATAGTCCTTCGCCATGAATTAATTGGGTTTCTAATAATTTCCAAAAGTATTTCAGCTGACACAGATAAAGACAGAGGTTTACATTTCTGGTGATTGATATACGTCCGTACGCGCCGCTTCGTTGACATTACATGTCATTTTTCTGACACGTTTCTTCATTACGTTGTTGGCTTCACTTACTGGATGCTAACAATATGAAAAGAAAAATTATTCCTGTGCTAGTCGGTTGTGCGCTCTCTTTCTCTGGCCTGGCGGCACAGCCAACCGCGGAGCGCTACGTCGTCAGCTTTCCCGAAGGCGCGCATGTCAAATACAGCGGTGCGTTTGCCAGCGCATTCCCGAACGGGCTCCCGGTGGGGATTGGTTCGGGTTTGTTATTCACGGGCAAGCAGGGCGATGCGCTGACGTTTGCGACCGTGACCGATCGCGGTCCTAACGCGGATTCGCCAAAAATGGGGAAAAGCGATGCCAAAATCTTTGCTACCCCGGATTTCGCCCCGCTGCTGATGACGATCCGTGTGCTAAACGGCAAAGCGGAGGCCGTGGACGCGCGACCGCTGCATGATGATAAAGGCGAGATCAACGGCCTGCCGCTGCAAAGCGGCGTGATTGGATCTACCAATGAAGTCGCGCTAAGCGACACCTTAAAAGTGCTGAAAGGCGATAACCGCGGGCTGGATACGGAAGGCATCACGCCGGACGGGAAGGGCGGTTACTGGCTGTGCGATGAGTATGGCCCGTTCCTGATTAACGTCGACAGTAAAGGGAAAATCCTCGCGATCCACGGTCCGCAGGCGACGGAAGGGGAGAAATCCATCGCGGGCGGTCTGCCAAACGTTATCAAATGGCGTCAGGCAAACCGGGGCTTTGAAGGGCTGACCCGCATGCCGGACGGACGCATTATCGCCGCCGTGCAAAGCACGCTGGATATCGACGGGAAGAGCAAAAAACAGGCGCTGTTTACGCGTCTGGTGAGCTTCGATCCGGCGACCGGGAAAACCGCGATGTACGGCTACCCTGTCGACAGCGCGGCCTACAGCAAAAACAGCGACGCCAAAATCGGCGACATAGTGGCGCTGGATAACCACACCATCCTGCTGATTGAACAGGGCGAGGATAAAAATGACGCAATGCGTAACCTCATCTACAGGGTTGATCTGAGCAAGGCGAGCGATCTGGCGGCCTTCGACAAGCCGGGCGAATACCCGGAGTTTGATGATGAGAAAACGCTGGCGCAGCGCGGCATCACGCTTGCGGAAAAAACGCAGGTGGTCGATCTGCGTGCGCTGGGCTGGCAGCAGGAAAAGGCCGAAGGGCTGGCGCTGATTGACAGCAAAACGCTGGCGGTAGCGAACGATAATGACTTTGGCGTGAAGGTGGCGATGCAGAAGCCAGTCGAAGGCAAGAAGCTCAAGGATTATCGGGTGAACGCGCAGGGGGCGCTGACGCTGGATGACAAACCGGTTGAAACCACCCTCAGCGTGAAGCCGTTGAAGAAACCGGAGTCCGACAGCGAACTGTGGATTGTAACGCTGCCGGAGGCGTTGAAATAAGTTCCCCCTCACCCTAACCCCCTCCCCGCGGGGGAGAGGGGATGATCGGTGGGGTTATTTCTTCAGCCCCGCAAACGCTGCCCGAATTTCTTCTTCCGGCAGCTGTATTCCAATAAACACCATCACGCTGTGCGGCGCCTCATCGTCCCACGGGCGATCCCAGTCGGCGCTGTACAGGCGCTGCACGCCCTGGAACAGCAGGCGGTTCGGCTCGCCGTCGATCCACAGCATCCCTTTATAGCGCAGCAGCTTGTCGGCAAATGACAGCAGCAGGTTCTCCATCACGCGGGAGACCTCGCTGATGTCCACCGGGTAGTCCAGCTCCACCACAATCGACGTCACGTCGTTTTGCTTGTCGGACATAAAGTGGAAGCGCGGTTTCGCGGTGACGTTCTCTTCCAGCATAAAGCCGTTGGTGTTGAACAGCTGAGCGAGATCGATATCGCCGTGCGTCACCGTGTAAACTGGCGCACGCGAGTTGATGCGCGTCAGGCGCTCGCGCAGTTTTTCGCTTTCACCCGCCACGTCGGTTTTGGTCAGCAGGATGCGGTCGGCGTAGCCAACCTGGGACTGGGCGATGGTGAACTGGTTCATCTGCTCGTCGGCGTGTACCGCATCCACCAGAGCGATGACGCCGTCCAGCAGATAGCGCTGGCAAATGATCTCATGGGAGAAAAAGGTCTGAATAATCGGGCCGGGGTCGGCCATGCCGGTGCACTCGATCACCAGTCGGTCGAAGTCGATGTCACCGCGATCGCGGCTGTCGAGCAGGTCCAGCAGGGCGTCTTCTAATTCGTTAGAGCGGGTGCAGCAGATGCAGCCGTTGGTCAGGGTTTTGATCTGGGTGGCGCGGTCGCCAATCAGCTGATCGTCAACGGAGACTTCGCCAAATTCGTTTTCGATGACGGCGATTTTGAAGCCGTGCTGCTCGTTCAGAATGTGGCGCAGCAGGGTGGTTTTACCGGCGCCGAGGAAACCGGTCAGCAGGGTAACGGCAATCGGGGTCATGGTTTCTCCTTTAGCAGCAGCGGACGCCGCCTTCTCCACTTCCGCCGTAGCGCGCTTCCTGACGCTCGCGGAAGAATTCAGTGTAGGTCATGTACGGCTTATCCGGATGGTTGGTCTTCATATGCTCAACGTAGTTGTCATAGTCCGGAATGCCAATCAGCATTTTCGCCGCCTGACCGAGGTATTTTTTTGCTTCGCCTAAGTTACCAAACATTGAGGGTTCCAGACAGAAGAAGCCCGGTGGCGCTACGCTTACCGGGCCTAAAGTAACATGCTTAATTAATGGTGTGAGGAGGTCTTCACGCCGCCTTCCGGCACCGGTACGTACGGGGTCTCTTTGTCCGTACGGCCCTCAACGTTACGCACTTTCATCCAGGTTTTGATGCCGTAGAAGATAATGCTGTACACCACCACCAGGAACAGAATGCTCAGACCCGCGTTGGTGTAGTTGTTCACCACGATATGGTTCATGTTGGCAATCTGCTGCGCGGTCAGATCCGCGCCGCCTGCGGCAATCTTCTCTTTGTACTGGTTAGCCATGAAGAAGAAGCCTTCCAGCTGCGGGTTGGTGCTGAACAGTTTCAGACCCAGCGCCCAGGTAGTGCAGAGCAGCAGCCACAGCGCAGGCACCACGGTGACCCAGATGTATTTGGTGCGTTTCATCTTCACGAGGACAACGGTACCCAGCACCAGGGCCACAGCCGCCAGCATCTGGTTAGAGATACCGAACAGCGGCCACAGGCTCTTCACGCCGCCCAGCGGGTCAACAACGCCCTGATACAGCAGATAACCCCACAGGCCTACGCAGCCCGCAGTGCCCAGAACGCCGGCCACCAGAGAGTCGGTTTTCTTCAGGAATGGCACGAAGTTACCCAGCAGATCCTGCAACATGAAGCGGCCTGCACGCGTACCGGCATCCAGCGCGGTGAGGATGAACAGCGCTTCAAACAGAATACCGAAGTGGTACCAGAAGCCCATGTCCGCCCACGGCAGCACTTTGTGGAACACGTGTGCGATACCCACCGCCAGCGTTGGCGCGCCACCTGCGCGGTTCAGCACGGACGGTTCGCCGATGTCTTTCGCGGTCTGCATGATCTGCTCGGGCGAAATCACGAAGCCCCAAGAGCTGACGGTCGCCGCCGCGTGCGCGCTGGCGTCTTTCAGCTGTGCCAGGATCAGCGCGGTATTTTCGCCGCCCATCTCATGCAGGTTTGGCATGGTAATGCCGAGACCCGCCGGCGGGGTGTTCATCGCAAAGTACAGGCCAGGCTCGATAATCGACGCCGCAACCAGCGCCATGATCGCCACGAAGGATTCCATCAGCATCGCGCCGTAACCGATGAAGCGCGCGTCGGTTTCGTTGGCCATCAGCTTCGGCGTGGTGCCGGAGGCGATCAGCGCGTGGAAGCCAGACACGGCACCGCAGGCAATGGTGATAAACAGGAACGGGAACAGGGCGCCTTTCCACAGCGGACCGGTACCGTCAATGTACTGCGTCACCGCCGGCATTTTCAGCTCCGGGTTGATGATCACAATACCAATGGCCAGCCCGACGATAACGCCGATTTTCAGGAAGGTTGCCAGGTAGTCACGCGGAGCCAGAATCAGCCACACCGGCAGCAGCGCTGAGATGAATGCGTAGCCGATCAGCGCGAAGGTGATGGTGGTGTCTTTAAAGGTCAGCGCCGGACCCCAGTACGGGTCGTGCGCAATCACGCCGCCGAAGTAGATGGAGGCGACCAGCAGCACGATACCGATGATCGACACCTCGCCAACGCGGCCAGGGCGCAGGAAGCGCATGTAGATGCCCATGAACAGCGCAATCGGTACGGTAGAGCAGACGGTGAAGACGCCCCACGGACTTTCGGCCAGCGCTTTCACCACGATCAGGGCCAGCACCGCCAGGATGATGATCATGATCAGGAAGCAGCCGAACAGAGCGATCGTGCCTGGCACGCGGCCCATCTCCTCTTTGATCATCTCGCCCAGCGACGAACCGTTACGGCGCGAGGAGATAAACAGCACCATAAAGTCCTGCACCGCTCCCGCCAGCACCACGCCCGCCAGCAGCCAGAGCGTACCCGGCAGGTAGCCCATCTGCGCAGCCAGCACCGGACCGACCAGCGGACCCGCGCCTGCAATGGCGGCGAAGTGGTGACCAAACAGCACGTAACGGTTGGTTGGCACGTAGTTCAGGCCGTCGTTGTTAATAACCGCCGGGGTGGCGCGCGTCGGGTCGAGCTTCATAACCTTCTGCGCGATGTACAAGCTGTAGTAGCGATAAGCCACAAGGTAGACGGAAACCGACGCGACCACGATCCACAGGGCGCTGACGTGCTCGCCCCGGCGTAATGCGACAACCGCCAGACAGAAAGCACCGATGATCCCGAGGATGGCCCAGGGCACGTGCTTAAGTAGTTTTTTAGTATCCATAATAAGACCTGGTTTTTTATGTAAAGAAAAAAGGGTCAGGGTTCGTTGTGAGGAGGTATTGATTAATGCTGGAGCGATCGTGCCAGATCCTCGCGCGTGTAAAGCACGGTAAATGGGTGAGTGGTTGAAAGCGATGCGTGAGCGGTCAAAAGCGAGGGTGAGTGGTTAAGGCTCACCCCCGGTGGGAGAAAATATGTGATTGAGATCACTGAGAATAATCTAGCCCTGTGGGCTTTTGTCGTTCGCTTCAGGGCAGTGCACGCAGCGGCAGGGCTGATACGCGGGCAGCAGCTGATAGCGCCCTTTGCCGTCGTGTTCAATAATCGGGGAAAGCGCCTGTAAATCGCGGTACACCGTGCGTTCGGTAATGCCAAATTTTTGCATCAGATCGCGGCGATTAACGCTTCCGTTGCGATGCAGGGCAATAATGATTTCAACCAGACGTTCAGCCGAGCGGCTTCGGGGTGAAGGGGCCATAAGACTTTCCAGCGTTAAGGGGGCGGCTGACGACGTCGCCAGCCGCCCCGGAAAATTTATCTTATGGATAGTTAACGGCGCACCTTTGCGGAAACCTTAGCGTTTTTTTGTGCAACGGGATCAGATCGCGGCTTCCATCTCCATCATCACCGGGTGGAAACGGCGTTTGAAGTAGATCAGGCCGTGCCCCTCGCTGCTGAGGATGATGTTCTTAATCTCTACAAGGTAGACCAGATGGGTGCCGATGGTTTGCACCTGGGTTATTTCACCTTCCAGGCTTGCCAGAGCGCCTTTCAGCACCGGCTGCGCCAGCGGTCCTTTCTGCCAGCAGGAGAGAGCAAAGCGCTCCTCCATTGCCATGCCGGTCATCCCGGCAAAGTGGCGGGCCATGATCTCCTGCTCGTGGTTCAGCACGTTGACGCACAGTTTGCCGTTGCCCTGGAAGACCGGGTTCATGGCGCTGTTGGCGTTGATGCAGACCATGACCGAGGGCGGGGTGTCCGTGACCGAACAGACGGCGGTGGCGGTAATGCCGCAGCGACCCGCATCGCCCTCGGTGGCGACCACATTCACCGCCGCCGACAGGCTGGCCATCGCGTCGCGAAAACGCAGGCGTTCTTCAGATTGCATTGAAACCTCCCGCTGCGTTATTTCAGCAGCTTATCCAGCATGTTGATATCAGTGTTGTTGTGCAGGTGCGGTACCGTCCAGCCGTGCTGGTCGTACTCGGACATGCAGCGGTCAACCATCGCCATCATCTTGTCCATGTTGCCGGAGCTTTGCGCCTGACGCAGGCATTGCAGGCGGATCTCATCCTGGCTACCGGAGTAGTTGATTTCGTACAGCTCGTGACGTCCACCAAACTCGCTGCCGATGGCATCCCACATCAGTTTCAGAATCTTGATGCGTTCGACATGATCCATCCCGTTGGAGCCGCGCACGTACTTCGCCAGGTACTGGTCGATCTGCGGGTTGTTCAGGTCCCGCGCGCTGGACGGCAGGTAGATCAGCCCGGAGGTCACGTTACGTTCGATGATGTTCTTGATCTTCGCATAGGCCATTGGCGCCATCACGCGGTAGGTCTGTAACGCCGCGTGGTCAGGCAGATACGCGCCGTTTACCCACGGAGTGGCTTCGGAGCACATGGAGTCGCTCAGCGCCCAGAACATGTTGCGCCACGCCACCACTTCGCCGAGATCCGCCTGCACGCCGCGGAACTCGAGGGTGCCGGTACACTCCAGCGACTTCTTCAGCAGAGCGGTGATGAAGTCGAGCTTCACTGCCAGACGCACGCAGGCCTGAAGCGGGTACATGCGGGCGAAGCCACCTTCCATCGTCCAGCGACGGCAGCGGTCGAAATCACGGTAGATCAGCACGTTTTCCCACGGGATCAGCACATGATCCATTACCAGAATGGCGTCGTTCTCGTCAAAGCGGCTGGAGAGCGGGTAGTCGTACGGAGAGCCTGTCGCCCCTGCCACCATCTCGTAAGAGGCGCGGGAGATCAGCTTCACCCCTTCGGCATCCATCGGCGCGACGAACATCAGCGCGAAGTCCGGGTTTTCGCCCATCACCTGCGCAGAACCAAAACCGATCATGTTGTAGTGGGTCAATGCCGAGTTGGTGGCCACCACTTTCGCGCCGCTGACGATGATCCCGGCGTCGGTCTCTTTCTCCAGCTTGATGTAAACGTCTTTCACCTCGTCCGCCGGTTTATGGCGATCGATCGGCGGGTTGACGATGGCGTGGTTAAAGTACAGGCCGGTTTCCTGAATACGGGTGTACCAGTTGCGGGCGTTCTGCTCGAACTGACCGTAGAAGGCAGGGTTAGCGCCGAGCGCGCAGCCGAACGCGGCTTTGTAGTCCGGCGTACGCCCCATCCAGCCGTAGCTCAGGCGCGACCACTCGGCGATGGCGTCACGCTGCTGGCGCAGATCGTCGGCACTTTTCGCCACGCGGAAGAATTTATGGGTGTAGCCGCCGCTGCCGGTATCGGTACCCCAGCAGAGGGTATCCTGCATGTCTGGCTTGTGCAGGGCATCGTACATCTGGGCGATGGACGCCGCCGCATTGCGAAATGCCGGGTGGGTAGTGACGTCCTTAACGCGCTCGCCGTAGATATAAATCTCACGGCCATCTTGCAGGCTTTTTAAATACTCTTCACCGGTTAACGGACGTTTGGCATCAGCGCGGAAATCTTCAGGCTTCATAGGGACCTCGTATCGGAAGATGGTTGTTAAATTTATGTTTTGTTTTTGTTGTTTAATTGAAGCGTGAGAGGGGCGGAACGTGAAGGGACGATTGGGACAACGGCAGGTACTTTTCGCGAGAGATCGCAGAGTGTGATTTCCCTCACCCTAACCCTCTCCCAAAGGGAGAGGGGACGGTTACTCCCTCTCCCTTTGGGAGAGGGCAGGGGTGAGGGGAACAGGCGATACCGGTACTTTCTGCGCCCGGTATGCACTGGGTGAACACCCCGTCAGTCGGTTAAAAAAACGGGCGAAATAGGCCGGATCTTTAAACCCCAGCTGCCAGGCAATTTCGCTCACTGTGCTGTCGGAAAACAGCAGCAAACGCCTGGCTTCCCGCAGCTGGCGGTCGAAGATCAGCCGTTTCGGCGAGCGGTTGGCGAAGCGGCGACAGATATCGGTCAGGCGAGATTCGGTGAGATGCAATTCGCTTGCATACTCCGGCACCGTCCAGTGCTCGTGGTAATGAGCATCTGTCAGCTGGTTAAAGCGCTGAAAAAGCTTCAGCTCACCGCGCATGCCGCCTGACGCGTGGTCGTCGAGCTTCGCGTTGCGCAGCAGCAGGGTAAAAACGGCCTGGGCCAGCAGGACCAGCGTATGCTCGCGACCGGGCAGTTGTTCCGTGGATTCCCGGGCAATCAGCTGCCAGTAGTGCTTCAGCGCCGCCAGCTCGTCAGGCCTGTCGGCAAGCGACAGGCAGATCCCCGGCAGGCCGAACGCTTCCCGCGTACCGGGGTAGAGCACTTCTAACAGCGGCCAGATGAGATCCTCGCGCACCGTCAGCACGTGGCCGTCGCTGTCGGATTCGGTAATAAACGCGTGCGGCACCGACGGTGGCGTTAGCACGAACAGCGGCGCCTGCACCGAGTAACGGTGGTCGTCGAGCTGGAGCTCAATCTGCCCGGTGTCGAGAAAATGCATCTGAAAATACTGGTCGTGGCGGTGCGCCTGCATGTCGCGGCCAAAAAAGGCCGCCATGCGGGCGAACGACTGGTAGTGCACATCGTCGGTGCCCAGACTTTCGTCGTAATCCTTGCTGATATCAATGTTGGCGATGGGGCTCTGGCACATGATCGTTCCTCTGTTGATCCCGCTGCGTCATCGGAATGCGCGTCAGCACCAGCGCGCCCACCACCAGCAGACCCGCCACGAACCACAGTCCCGAGCTGAAGCTGCCGGTCGCGTCGCGCAGAATACCTATCAGCAATGGGCTGACGGCAGACCCGACGTTGCCGATGGCGTTGATCACCGCCAGCGCCACCGCGCGGGATTGCAGGCTAATAACCTGATCCGGCGTGGTCCAGAATATCGCCATGGCGGTAAACGATCCGGTTGAGGCCATGATGATGCCAAGCAGCTGGATCAGGCTGTGATCGGTCGCCGAGGCCAGCATCCATCCCGCCGCTGCAAACAGATACGGCAGGATGGTGTGCTTTTTTCGCTCTTTCAGCCTGTCGGAGCGGCGGCTCCACCAGATCATCCCGAGGATGGTGCAAAACTGCGGGATCGCCGCCAGCAGGCCAATCACGATATTGCTGCTGCCGGTGTTGAAGCTTTGCAGGATCTGCGGCGTCCAGATGTTGATCGCGCTCAGCGTATTCGTCAGGCAGAAGTAGGCCAGCGTGTAGAGCAGCACGGCGGGCGTCAGCACCTCGCGCAGCGTCGATCGCGGCGTGGCGGCGTGCGCAATGGCCAGCTCCTGTTCGCGGGCGATCATCGTTTTGAGTGCCTGCTTTTCGTCATCATCCAGCCAGGTGGCCTGATCCGGGGTGTCGTTAAGGTAGAACCAGGTCACCACGCCGAGCACCACCGACGGCAGCCCCTCCAGCAGGAACAGCCACTGCCAGCCCTTCAGGTTCCACAGCCCGTCCATCGCCAGAATGTACCCGGAGAGGATCGAGCCGAGCATCATGGTCACCGGCATGGCGATCATAAACAGCGCGTTGGCGCGGGCGCGGTGATACGCCGGGAACCACCAGGTGAGATAGACCAGAATGCCTGGCAGGAAACCGGCTTCGGCAATGCCCACCAGCATGCGCAGGACATAAAGCGTTTCGGGGCTGGTGGCGAACATGGTGCAGGTAGAGGCGATGCCCCACACCACCATGATCCCGGCGATCCAGCGGCGGGCGCCGACCTTCGCCAGCATGATGTTGCTGGGGATACCGCACAGCACGTAGGTCACGTAAAACAGCGTCGCGGCCAGGCCAAACATGGTTGACGTGAGGCCCAGATCTTTGCCCATCGTCAGCCCGGCAAAGCCGATGTTGATGCGATCGAGAAACGAGAAAACAAACAGGATAAAAAGAAACACGATCAAACGACGGAACAGCTTATTAATAACGCGATGTTCAACAGCTTTATTATGCAGGGTTGAGGTCGTCATGTTGCGCTCCACATCGTACGTTTAGTAGACGGATTTATTGTTATCAACTGCTGTGGTGACGTCGGTAAAGCGGGCCGCCAGCGCTTCGGCGCTGCGGGCGAGCAGGGTGGTATCCACGCCGACCGCGACAAACAACGCGCCGAGGCTGAGATAGCGTTTTGCCAGCTGTTCATTCGCCATCAGGATGCCGGGCGCTTTGCCCGCGCTGAGGATCTGCGCGATCGCCTGTTCAATGGCGGCCTGCACCTCCGGGTGCTGCGGATTACCGGCGAAGCCCATGTCGGCGCTCAGATCCGCCGGGCCGATAAACACGCCGTCCACCCCTTCCACGTCCAGGATCTGCGGCAGGTTTTTCAGCGCCTCGCGAGTTTCGATTTGCACCAGCACGCACATGGCGTCGTTAGCCTGATGCAGATACTCCGGGATGCGGTTCCAGCGCGACGCCCGCGCCAGCGCGCTGCCGACGCCGCGAATGCCGGCAGGCGGATAGCGGGTGGCGCTGACCGCCAGACGGGCTTCGTCGGCGTTTTGCACCATCGGCACCAGCAGGGTTTGCGCCCCCACGTCCAGCAGCTGCTTGATCTGCACCGGATCGTTCCACGATGGGCGCACCACCGGCTGGCTGGGATAAGGGGCGATGGCCTGGAGCTGAGTCAGGACGGTCTGCACGCTGTTCGGCGCGTGCTCCCCGTCGATCAGCAGCCAGTCAAAACCGGCCCCGGCCAGTAGCTCAGCGCTGTAGCTGCTGGTCAGCCCCAGCCACAGGCCGATTTGTGGCTTTCCGGCTTTCAGCGCGGTCTTAAATGCGTTTTCCATGGTGCACTCCTACACAAAGCGGCAGCTAATCGAGCCCATGTTGCCGTAGTCGACGTGGAAGGTGTCGCCTCTGCTGGCGGCAACCGGGCGGGTAAACGAGCCGCCGAGGATGATCTGGCCTGGCTCAAGCTGCACGTCGTATGGCGCCAGTTTGTTCGCCAGCCACGCCACGCCGTTTGCCGGGTGGTTAAGCACGCCTGCGGCGACCCCGGTCTCTTCGATCACGCCGTTGCGGTAGAGCAGGGCGGAGATCCAGCGCAGATCCAGCTCGTCGGGTTTAATCGGGCGGCCGCCGAGGATCACGCCCGCGTTGGCGGCGTTATCGGAGATGGTGTCGAACACCTTGCGCGGGCGCTGGGTTTCCGGGTCAACGTTATGGCAGCGGGCGTCGATCAGCTCCAGGGCGGGGATGACGTAATCCGTGGCGTTGTAGACGTCGAAGATCGTGCAGTTCGGGCCGCGCAGCGGTTTTGCCAGCACGAAGGCCAGCTCCACTTCGATGCGCGGGACGATAAAGCGATCCACGGGGATGTCGCTGCCGTCGTGGAAGAACATATCGTCCAGCAGCGCGCCGTAGTCCGGCTCGCTGATCTGCGAGCTGGCCTGCATCGCTTTGGAGGTGAGGCCGATCTTGTGGCCTTTCAGCACGCGGCCTTCGGCGATTTTCAGGCTCACCCATTCGCGCTGGACGGCGTAGGCGTCTTCAATGGTGATCTCCGGGTACTCCAGCGAGATCGCGCGGATCTGCTCCCGGGATTGTTCCGCCTGATGCAGGCGGTGGGCGATCAGGGTATGGGTGTGTTTGTCGAGCATGGCGTATCCTTTGTGCGGCTGTTGCCGGGTGGCGCTTCGCTTACCCGGCCTACGGTTCGGTGCTGCTGTTGCCGGGTGGCGCTGCGCTTACCCGGCCTACGGTTTGGGGCCGTTGTAGGCCCGGTAAGCGCAGCGCCACCGGGCGAGCAAACGGCTACTTAAACAACGCGTGCACGTTGTTCTGCTTGTAATTAAGCGTCGGGTGCAGCTCGTCGAGCTCGAACGACAGCGCCAGATAGCGGGCGGCCATCAGCTCTGCAAAATGCGTTTTGATCAGCGCAAACAGCATCTCCCCCACGGCTTCCCGGCTTTCCAGGCTGCGCCCCGCGCCGATCTTTAGCGTCATATGCACAAAGGCGTAATCGTGCTTACCGTCTGCCATCTGCCAGGTGTCCAGCCAGTGGGCGCGGCTGCGGATACCGCCGATGGGGAAGATGCCCGTAGCGGCGAGCGCCTCGTTCACTTTGGCGAACAGCCCTGGCAGGTCGGCCTGCTCGCGGATGTTGTCGGTACATTCAGCAATAAAGTGCGGCATGGCGGCTCCTTACGCGGGCAGCGGGAAAACGGCGTTGACCTGGCCGGTGCCGGAGCTGGCGAACAGCTCGGTGAGAAACTCCACCTTACCGTCGTATTTGTCCCAGCCGAGCATCCCCAGCAGCATCACCGTGTCGTGCATATTGCCCTCGCCGTAGCAGTAGTCGGCGTACTCCGGCAGCATGCTGCAAAACTCCTTGAACTGCCCCTCGCGCCACAGCTTCACCACGCGCTCGTCCATCTGACGGTCAAACTCGCGGGTGTAGCTGTTCATCCCTTCCTCCGCGCGCTGGTCGTCGATAAAGCGGTGCGACAGCGAGCCGCTGGCGAGCACTGCCACGGTGCCGTCGTATTTTTCGATGGCACTGATGATGGCCTCGCCCAGCCTGCGGCTGTCGGCGAAGTCGTGAACCGTGCAGAACGCCGAGATGGAGATCACTTTGAAGTGCTTATCCGCGTTCATGTAGCGCATCGGCACCAGCGTGCCGTACTCCAGCTTCAGGCTCGGGATGTTGTGCGCCTTGGCGCGAACGCCAAGCTTCACCGCTTCGTCGGCAATCAGCTGGCCGAGTTCCGGGTTGCCGTCGTAGTCGTAGGTCATGTCGCGAATAAAATGCGGCAGCTCGTTGCTGGTGTAGACGCCCGAAAAATGGTCCGCGCAGTTGATGTGATACGCGCTGTTCACCAGCCAGTGGGTGTCGAAGACGATAATGGTGTCCACGCCCAGCTCGCGGCAGCGCTTGCTGATCTCTTTATGCCCGTCGATGGCCGACTGGCGGCAGCCGTGGTTTTTGCCCGGCAGTTCAGAGAGATACATTGACGGAACGTGTGTGATTTTTGCTGCTAAGGCTAATTTTCCCATGATCAGATCCCCCACTTTGGAATCGGATGGTCACCCATGGAGATACAGACGTTCTTCATCTCCGCGAAGACCTCGAAGCTGTACTCGCCGCCCTCACGCCCGGTGCCGGAGGCCTTCACGCCGCCAAACGGCTGGCGCAGGTCGCGCACGTTCTGGGTGTTGACGAACACCATGCCCGCTTCGATGCTGCGCGCCAGACGCAGCACTTTGCTGACGTCCTGGGTCCAGATGTAAGATGCCAGGCCGTACTCCACGTCGTTCGCCAGGCGCAGGCCTTCCGCTTCATCCTTAAACGGCAGCAGGCAGGCCACTGGCCCGAAGATCTCCTCCTGCGCCACGCGCATGCGGTTATCGACATCCGCCAGCACGGTCGGGCGCAGGAAGTTGCCGCCCTTCAGGTGCGCAGGCAGATCGGTCGGTTTGTCCGGGCCGCCCGCCAGCAGGGTTGCGCCTTCCTCAATGCCGAGCCGGATATAGCCGGAGACTTTTTCCCAGTGCTGCTGGCTGATGAGCGCGCCAATCTGGGTGTTCGGATCGGTCGGGTCGCCCACGCGCAGGCGGTTGGCGCGCTCGGCAAAGCGTTTGACGAACTCCGGGTAGATGCTCTGCTGGATGAAGATGCGCGAGCCGGCGGTGCAGCGTTCGCCGTTGATGGAGAAAATGGTAAACAGGGCGGCGTCCAGCGCGCGCTCGATGTCTGCGTCTTCAAAAATCAGCACCGGAGATTTGCCGCCAAGTTCCATGGAATACTTCTTCAGCCCGGCGTTTTTCATGATGTTGCGCCCGGTGGCGGTACCGCCGGTGAAGGAGACGGCGCGCACGTCATGATGACGCACCAGCGCGTCGCCCGCCGTGGCGCCATAGCCCTGCACCACGTTGAGCACGCCCGCCGGAATGCCCGCTTCGAGGGCCAGCTCGCCCAGACGGTCGGCGGTCAGCGGGGAGAGTTCAGACATCTTCAGCACCGCGGTATTCCCTAAGGCCAGGCACGGCGCGACCTTCCAGGTGGCGGTCATAAACGGCACGTTCCACGGCGACACCAGCGCGCAGACACCCACCGGCTGCACGAGGGTGTAGTTGAGCATCTTGTCGTCGACCGGGTAGGTTTTGCCGTTCATCTGCTGGCACACCTCGGCGAAGAACTCGAAGTTGTGCGAGGCGCGCGGAATGAGCACGTTTTTGGTCTGGTGGATCGGCAGGCCGGTGTCGGCGGTTTCCATCGCGGCAATGTCCGGCACGTTCTGGTCAATCAGATCCCCCAGGCGACGCATCAGGCGCGCGCGCTCCTTCATCGGCAGGTTGGCCCATTTCGGAAACGCCTCTTTGGCGGCGGCAACGGCCTGATGGATTTCGGCTTCGCCGCCGGAGGCCACTTCTGCCAGCACCTCGCCGGAGGCCGGGTTAGTGGTTTGGAAGTACTCACTTCCGGCGACGTTTTTACCGTTGATCCAGTGGTTAATCTTTTTCATTTTGCAGTCTCCTCACTGACAATTCGGTTTACCAGACGGCCTACTCCTTCCACTTCCACCACCACCTCATCGCCCGGCACCACGTCGGACAGCCCCTTCGGCGTGCCGGTGGCAATCATGTCGCCCGGTTGCAGGGTCATGAAATCACTCAGATACGCAATCAAGTAGGGGATGCTGAAGATCAGGTCTGCCGTGGTGCCTTCCTGACGCAGTTCACCGTTGACGTAGGTGCGAAGACGAAGGTTGTGCGGGTCAGGAATGGCTTCTTTTGGCACTACGTTCGGGCTGATTGGGGTCAGCCCGTCGCGGCTTTTCACCCGCAGGTTCGGGCGATAGTAGTTTTCGAGATAATCGCGGATGGCGTAGTCGTTGCACACCGTGTAGCCCGCAACATACTCCATCGCCTCGGCTTCACTGACCTTGCGCGCGGTTTTGCCGATGACCACCACCAGCTCGGCTTCGTAATGCATGTATTCAATGTTGTTTGGGCGCACCGAGGTCTGGTTGTCGCCGTTAAAGGTGTTTGGCGCTTTGATAAACACCAGCGGCTCGGTGGGCGGTTTGAAGTCCAGCTCGCTGGCGTGATCGGCGTAGTTCAGGCCGAGGGCGAACAGCGTGGCGAGCGGCGGCGTGCGCGAAGCGATGGCAACGTCGCGTTCCTCCACCACCGGGTTTTCCAGCGGCGGAAATCCTTCTGCCAGAATACGTACCCGATCGCCCGGGCGAACTTCGACGCGGCTTTGCGGAGTGCCGAGCAATATCGCATCGCCGGGGTTCAGGGTGGCAAATTCGCTCAGGGCGCTCAGCAGTTCGGCGGCGTTGCGGTGCAGATCGGCCGTGTTCCAGTGGTCCGCTTCGCGGCCGTTGATCTCGGTGATGATGGTCAGATTATCCACATTATCAACGGCGACAGGTTCGCCGAGCGGGCAAAATCCATCCCGGCATTTGGCTTTGATCGCCGGACGGTAGAAGCTCTCTTCCGGCAGGCTGATTTCGTTAGCCAGCGCGTAGCCGGCGATGTACGCCGCCGCCTCTTCAACGCGTACTTTGCTGGCGGTTTTGCCCACCACCAGCGCCACCGTCGCGCCGCTTAACACGGTTTCTCCCTGCGGGAAGGGAATCGGTTCGCCTGCGCGGATAACAGTGTTATGTGGCTTGATAAACCACACCGCCGTTTTTGGCGGCGCGTTATAGGGGGCTTTTTCAAACGCCTCAGCCCAGGCCACTCGCTGGCTTTGGTGGTTTAGCGCTACGGCAAAAACAGTACCTTTCATTCCCATACTCCTCAAACCGGCTGTCCGGTTTTGATTTCATTAATATGTTAATGATCTGGTTTTATGCTTTTGCTGTTCGTTTCGCAATCAGAAGTGAATAATTTGTGATGCAAATAACAATAAATTTACATAAAAGGGTGAATTGATATTTAAATCAATAATTTAAAAAAATAGCTTTGTTTCTGTTAGACTTTTTGGGTTAAAACGTGTTGTCTATAAAAGCATCTGTTTTTAATTGTTTATTTGTTAATGATGTAAGGGGTAGATGATGCATGACTCATTAACCATCGCGCTGTTGCAGGCGCGTGAAGCGGCGATGGGCTACTTCCGCCCGATAGTGAAGCGGCATAATCTGACCGAGCAGCAGTGGCGTATCGTCCGCGTGCTGGCCGAGCATCCCTCCATGGATTTTCACGATCTGGCGTTCCGCACCTGTATTTTGCGCCCAAGCCTGACCGGCATTCTGACGCGGATGGAGCGCGACGGTCTGGTGCTGCGCTTAAAACCGGTGACTGACCAGCGCAAGCTGTACGTGTCGCTGACGAAAGAAGGCAACGCGCTGTACCAGCGTGCTCAGGCTCAGGTGGAAGAGGCGTACCAGCAGATAGAGGCGGAATATACGCCTGAGAAGATGAAGCAGCTCACGGCGCTGCTGGAAGAGTTTATTGAACTTGGAAACCGACATATCGCCGCGAGGGACGAAGCGTAAAAACCCTAAATTCCAGGATGATTTTCGTAAAGTTTTCTAATGCCAGGCCGAATATTCTGTATCTGCCTGAGGAAAGAGAAAACATGTTAAACCGAATCAAGATTGTCACCAGCTTACTGCTGGTTTTAGCGATATTTGGCCTTTTACAACTCACGTCTGGTGGTCTTTTCTTCAATGCCCTGAAGCATGACAAAGAGAATTTCACCATCCTGCAAACCATTCGCCAGCAACAATCCACCCTGAACGGTAGCTGGGTGGCGCTGCTGCAAACCCGTAACACCCTGAACCGCGCGGGTATCCGCTATATGATGGATCAGAACAATATCGGCAGCGGCTCAACCGTCGCCGAGCTGATGCAGATTGCCTCTGCGTCTCTGAAACAGGCGGAAAAAAACTGGGCGGATTACGAAGCGCTGCCGCGCGACCCGCGTCAGAGCGACGCTGCGGCACTGGAAATCAAACGTAATTACGATATTTACCATGGCGCGCTGGCTGAGCTGATCCAGCTGCTGGGGGCGGGCAAAATCAATGAGTTCTTCGACCAGCCGACCCAGAGCTATCAGGATGGCTTTGAGAAGCAGTACGTCAACTACCTGCAACAGAACGACGCGCTGTATCAGACCGCGGTTGAAGACAGCAACAGCTCTTACCGCCAGGCTATCTGGGTGCTGATTAGCGTGCTGGCTGCGGTGCTGGTGGTGATTGTTGCCGTCTGGCTGGGTATTCGTCAGGCGCTAATTTCGCCGCTGAACCGTCTGATTGACAGCATTCGTCATATCGCCAGCGGCGACCTGGTGAAGCGCATCGACGTGGAAGGCTCCAACGAGATGGGTGTACTGGCTGACTCCCTGCGCCATATGCAGGGCGAGCTGGTGCGTACCGTGGGTGACGTGCGTAACGGCGCCAACGCCATTTACAGCGGTGCGAGCGAAATCTCGATGGGCAATAACGATCTCTCATCCCGTACCGAACAGCAGGCTGCCTCTCTGGAAGAGACCGCCGCCAGCATGGAACAGCTGACTGCCACCGTGAAGCAGAACGCCGAGAACGCCCGTCAGGCGAGCAACCTGGCGCTGAGCGCGTCTGAAACCGCGCAGAAAGGCGGCAAGGTGGTGGATAACGTGGTGCAGACCATGCGTGACATCGCCGGCAGTTCGCAGAAAATCGCCGATATCATCAGCGTGATCGACGGGATTGCCTTCCAGACCAATATTCTGGCGCTGAACGCGGCGGTAGAAGCGGCGCGTGCGGGCGAGCAGGGGCGTGGTTTTGCGGTGGTTGCAGGTGAAGTCCGAAACCTGGCGCAGCGCAGCGCCCAGGCGGCTCGCGAGATCAAGAGCCTGATTGAAGACTCCGTGGGGCGCGTGGAAATTGGTTCAACGCTTGTTGAAAGCGCGGGTGAAACCATGGGTGAGATCGTGAATGCGGTAACGCGCGTGACGGATATCATGGGCGAAATCGCGTCTGCGTCTGACGAGCAGAGCCGCGGTATCGACCAGGTTGGGCTGGCGGTGGCTGAGATGGACCGCGTGACCCAGCAGAACGCCTCGCTGGTGGAAGAGTCTGCGGCGGCGGCCGCGGCACTGGAAGAGCAGGCGAGCCGTCTGACGCAGGCCGTTGCGGTGTTCCGTATTCAGCAGGAACAGATGAAGGCGCGCGAGTTCGCCTCGGCGAAAAGCGTTGCCGCACCGGTAGTGGCGCGTAAACCGGCGACCGCAGACGCGGGCGATAACTGGGAAACGTTCTGACGCTGTGCGTTTTGCCGGGTGGCGACTGCGCCTGACCCGGCCTACGGATTGTGCGTTTCGCCGGGTGGCGGCTGCGCCTTACCCGGCCTACGGGTTGTGCGTTTCGCCGGGTGGCGGCTGCGCCTGACCCGGCCTACGGGATGTGCGTTTTGGCGGGTGGCGGCTACGCCTTACCCGGCCGGCGGAATTGGGTTTTGTAGGCCCGGTAAGCGCAGCGCCACCGGGCGATTTTACAGAGGCAGGCGCATGGCGCAGCGGGAACCATACGCTAAACCGTGCGCCGTCTCTTCCTCGCGTTTCTGGCGCAGTTCTGGCGTCAGCGTCGTCATCATTTCAAACCCTAATCGCCTGTAGAAGGGCGCATTCCACGGGACATCACGAAACGTCGTTAACGTCAGCGAGTTCAGCCCCAGACTGCGGGCATGCGCGGCGGCACGGGCGATTAACTGGCGTCCAAGACCTCGTCCCTGCCAGTCCAGGTGAACCGACAGTTCCACAATAAACAGCGTCGATGGATGAGCTTCGGCGAGAATAAAGCCCACGGGCCTGTCGTCAGCCAGCGCCAGCCAGCTTAATCCGCGTCCGGCGTAACCGAGGTGATCTTCAACAGAAATAACCTCATTGTCTGCCAGCCAGGCCAGCTCAGGAACGTCGCGAAACCGCTGCCCCGCCGCGCGTTCAATGGCGGGCAGGGCAGCGACGTCGTCGATGCGCGTCGGGCGAAGAGTGAACGCCGTCATCAGCCAGCGCTGCTCACAATTTTAATCTCCACCATGCCGATCCCCAGCTTGCGCGGAGCGTGACCGAGAATATTCCCTTCGTTAGTGGACTGCGGATCGGGTGGCACAATGACCAGCGTATTGCTGCGCGTTGGGTTATCGAAATGCAGCGTGCTGGTGGTGACATCGTTGCTCAGCGTCAGCGTCTGTTCTTTATCACCGACGCGCACCGGTATAGGACGGTTTGCGTTGGGACCAAATGCCCTGGCGGTGATCACCAGATCGAATTTCTCCGGCAGCGGATGGGTATATTCAATTTTCACCTCATCGCCCAACTGCGCGTTAGACCAGCGCCCCCAGGATTCCGGCCGTGAAATACCGCTGAACTGCTTCACCTCTTCCGGCGCGCCGGCAACATTAAAGATGAAGCTGTCTGCTTTATAACGAATGTCGTTGTCGACGATTTTCAGCAGGTCTACGTTGCGCTGATAGCGTGCGGTATCAATAATCGTATCTTTAAACGCGGTTTTTCCCTGCCACTGCGGTTTGTCAACGTGTTGCACGGTCTGCTCGCCGCCGAGTTGCCCCTGAGAGACGCACCAGTCGGTGGACAGCGAGAGCTGTTGCGACCAGAGCTGGCCCATTTTGTAGCATTTGTCGACCCAGACGAAATTATCGCGCGGGGCAAATTCCGCCAGCTGGAAGCGCAGTGGCGCGGAGTATTCGCTTTCCGGCAGCGGCTCGACGCGGTTATCCGACACGCGCAGCAGCAGCGGCAGGCGGAAATGGCTGCCGGAGAACGCGATCATTTTTTTATCCTGATCGATGGTGAAGTCTTTTATCTCTTTCGGGAAGTTCCACAGACGAATGATATCCGGCTTCCAGGCGAGGATTTTTTCCTTCATGTTGAGGAAGATTTCCGACAGGGACTGGCCCGACAGCGTACTGCGGCCCAGGCCAATGAAGTTATCGCCACCCAGAATATCCAGCACGGTAGCGCCGTTATCCATCGAGTTACGTTTAGCGGCAATGATCTCCTGCTGCGGTTTATCGCCGCGCAGCACAAAGAACAGGTTGCTGCGATCCAGCTTATTCAGCTCATCCCAGGCGCTGTTTTTCATCGCCAGATGGTCAGATGAGACGACGATGACCGTATTTTTGAAATACGGCGACGCTTTGATTTTCTCGATTAACGCCGCGATATGCTCCTGGCTACAGGTCACGGCGCTGAACGACTTGTTGTTTTTACCGTCAATGTCATAGCCCTGACGTTTACAGGTGCGTGAGACGAAACCATCCGGATGATGCGTGTCAACGGTCAACGCAAACAGCGAGAAGCGTTTACCGGCGCGGGAAAGCTCCTCGAATTTCTTCCAGGTTTCATCCAGAACGGTATCGTCGTAAAAGCCCCAGTCGTTGCGGTAGGCCGGATCGGCCACCGTGGTTTTCAGCTCTTCGGAACCATACAGGTGATCGAAACCGTGGGATTTCAGGAACACATCTTTCCCGGCAAAGCGCAGGTTAGCGCCCTGCATAAAGTAGTTTTCATAGCCCGAGTTTTTCAGGATATCGCCGAGGCAAATATTCTGCGGGAAGAAGCTCGACATTGAGGCGGAGGCGTTGCCTTCAAACGGGGCGAACAGCGGAATGCCGCACTGAGAGGCCACCATCCCGGCGATGGTGTAATCCGTGCCAGGGAGCTGCATGGTGTGGCTGAAGTCGAGGCCCTGGTTTTTCAGCGCGCCAAGCTCTGGCGTCAGGTTCGGGAAAGCATCGTTATCAAAATAGGTGCGTTCCAGACTTTCGCCGTAGATATAGACCAGGTTGAGTCTGGGATTGTCGATCTTCTTCGAGGGTTCTTTGTAATAGGCCGCAAAGTCCGGATCGCCATCGCGCGACTGGGATTTTACCAGCTCGGTAATTTGATGGAATGCCGGGCTGGCATCCACGGAGGCCAGCGCCAGGCACAGCGCCAGCAGGCTGTAGCCATGATGATGCGGACGGTGACGGCGACGGCGCAGAACCCAGGCCAGCGCGGCGAAGATGCCCACCAGGGCGACCACCAGCCCCAGACCCGGAAGGATGTACTTACCCACACCAGCGCCGGTGAGGCTGTTGGTCAACGTGTAGAGCACCGCGTCGTTAATACCGTCGCCGGTAAAGTAATCGCTGGCATATAACGTAATGTTTAAAACAATAAAAATGCCGAGCACCACCAGGGTGGCCACAAACCACCAGGTGTGACGACCGGCTTTCCAGGCATAAACGCCGATGGAAGCCAGGAAAAGGACAAGGGACATTAACTCTGACAACAGCAGATCCTCATCATGCCGGACGCTTAGCCGACTAATTGCTTATTTTTTGGGTAATACAATGTAATTGCGATGTCGCTTAGCTGCAATTTTAGTGTCACGAAAGTGTGCTGTTGTTAGGATTTGGTTTATAAAATCGGATTTTTGAATACAGTCGCATCGTGGCACACGGAGGCTGAGGTGGTGGCAGGGGGTAAAAAAACGCACTTCACGCCGCGGTGTAAGACTAACGTAATAAACCCGGCGTGTTGTGGCAGAAAATGGGAGGCGATCAGGAGAGGAAATTAACGCCTTGTTTCAGCACCAGATCGCAGGCTTTCGTTTTCACCTGTTTCGCCAGAGATGAATTTCCAAGGGTGCTGAGGTTCAGCTGCTGGCCATTTTGCGCGTTCAGCAGACCCTGAATACCGTCCATATAGTTGGTGTCCGCTTTCTGCTCCTGGGTGTCCAGACCCAGTTTACCCAGTACCTGGTTTTTGATGTTTTCGGTATCGGTAACGGAAGCCAGTTTCTGCTTCGCGCAGTATTCCAGAATGCCCGCCGCGTTGTTCATCGTTCCGGCGCTCAGGCTTTGGGAGCTGTTACTCAGCAGGCCGGTGAGGGACGAGGCTGACAGCCCGCCCTGGGAAGTGCCGCTCTCTTTGGTTAACTCACTTGCTGCGCTGGAGAGCGACTCCTGCCATGATGCGGCCTGCGCTGCGCCAGTCACCAGCAGGGCGCCAGTAAGGATGCTGATAAGAAACTGTTTTTTCATAATGATTTACTCAACAAGGTCCGTTTTGGGCCAAAAGTGGGTTCAGTATATACCTCTGCTCTTCCGGTGCTCCCTGGAAATATCTTAATACTCTTTGCCGGTAACGCGGCTGCGATAGCTGTCCCAGTCGAAGATGACGTACAGGCTGTTACCCAGCTTCATGCGATCCATCACCCGCTCGCCAAGAAGTCGGGTCATCTCGTCGATATTGTGGTTCGTCAGCATACCGGTTGGGCGTTTTGACGACGAACGGCGATCGACAATCTGATTGATGATCACTTTTTCGTAGCGGGACTCCGTCTGGACGCCGATCTCGTCGATGACCAGCAAATCCACGTTACTCAAATCATTCAGCAGCTGTTCTTCGCTGGTTTCGCGGTTACTGAAGGTGTCCTTCATGGCGGACATAATATCGGCCACGGTGATAATCAGCACTGACTTCCCGCGCAGCAGCAGCTCGTTGCAGATAGCGGCCGCAAGGTGATTTTTCCCCGTGCCGGGTTTTCCGCTAAAGATGAAGCTGGCAATGTTGCCGTCAAATTCATCCACGTACTGGCGCGCCTGGTTGAGGGCGTTCATCTGCCCCTGTGACTCGACCTTATAATTCTCGAAGGAGCAGTTCTGGTGCAGAGGGCGAATGCCCGAGCGGTTAAAGGTGCGCTGCATTTTCATCGCGCGGTTTTCGCGGGCGAGGGCAGCCGCGCGAATTTTACCCTGCTCTTTTTGCCATGCCAGCAGCTCTTCACCGGTGGTGAAGGCGGGCTTCACGTTGGCGGGCATCATCTTCTGCAAACGTTTCATCAGGTCGCCGACGTTTTTCATTTCGCACCTCGGAATCCATCAGGGATTTTTTTGTCCGGTTCTGAAAAGGCATTGATATCACGTTTTGGCTGGCCATTGTTGCTGGCGCGGTTGATTTGCAGACTGCGCGCGAACTTTTGCTGCCACTGAACATGGTGGAAGACTTTTCCTTCAGCCTGCCAGTAAGCGGTAAAGGCCGCCAGCTCTTCTGGCGTCGCGGGCTGCGCGAGGGCTATTCCCCATAAGGCCGCCTGCCGCTGAAAATCGGCGTCCGGCTGCCAACCGGCGTACATGGGAAATTTCCCCATTGGAACGGCCACCGGGGCGCTGGCGGGTTCGTCAAAAAACTGATTATCCAGCATGACATCGCTCGCCGGTCGCGACAGCTTCGCTTCAATTTCCAGAAGCTGCGCCAGACGTTCCGGCGTGACCGCATAAAACGCCGGGGCGTTGTCGGCAAATACCGCGAGCGTGCCGCCTTCGGCGTGCGTCAACACACCGCGAGGATCGCGCATAAAGGCATCGATGCCAGCAATGCTGGTGGTCAGGATTCTGGAGGACATAACACTTTCTCAACTGATTACTACGGACGTGATTGAGGGTTATGGTAGCACAGAGAGAGGGGGAGGAAAGGAGAGGATTTCCCCGGCGGCGTTACGCTTACCGGGGCTAAAATCACAGGCGGCAGTTTACGCGATGATGTTCAGCGTCACGTCGATATTGCCGCGCGTCGCGTTAGAGTACGGACAGACGATATGCGCTTCATCCACCAGTTTTTTGGCTTCCGCTGCGTCCATCCCTTCAACGTGGATGTTCAGCTTCGCTTCGATACCAAAACCGGTTGGCAGCGGGCCAATCCCCACTTCGCCTTCAATAAAGGCGTCTTTTGGCAGAGCGAATTTGTCGCGTGCCGCAACGAACTTCATTGCGCCCAGGAAGCAGGCGGAGTAGCCCGCAGCGAACAGCTGTTCAGGGTTGGTTACTTCACCCCCCATGCCGCCCATCTCTTTTGGCACACCCAGTTTGACATCCAGAACGCCATCGGAAGACGTTGCGCGGCCATCACGGCCTCCGGTTGCTTTGGCTTTGGCAGTGTAGACAACTTTTTCTAAAGACATGGCAGGTTCCTCATCTTACGTTTATATGCACTATTAAATAGCGCGCGATGTATTAAGTTAGAATCAGACGCGTAAAGTATAGCCTTACGCGCGATGAAGCTGTTGGCGCAAAAGTTCGAGCTGTTGCTTGAGCGCCAGCATGGTGTCGGTATCACACTGCGCTGCACAGCCCACGGCGTGGGGTATCGTCACGGCCTGCTGTTGTAGCGCCCGACCCGCGTCGCTCAGGGTGACGGCGACCTGACGCTCATCCTGACGGGAACGCTGGCGGAAGATTAATCCTGCGCTTTCCAGGCGTTTCAGCAGGGGAGTCAGCGTGGCGGAATCCAGGAACAGCCGCTCGCCAATGTCTGACACCGTAATATCATCCTTCTCCCACAGCACCAGCATCACCAGATATTGCGGGTAGGTCAGGTTAAGCGGCGCCAGCAGTTGCCGATACAGCTTGTTAAGCGCCAGATTTGCCGAATAGAGGGCAAAACAGAGCTGGTTATCCAGCAGAAGCGCGTTGGTGGTGTCGTTCGTTTTTGCGTCCATGAAATGAATATAGATAGCGCACGATACAATTGCAAGCGATTTTATTATACGCGTGGACGTTTGCGATAAAGCCATAATCCGGGGATCGACAGGCCGATGGAGAGCGCGCCCACAATCGACGAGGCTTTAAGGAAATTGCTCAGAAGCAGGATCATCTGCGGTTCGCTGTAGCCAAAGTGGCTGATTTTGACGGCGGAGATCATCGCCGTATAGGCTGAAATGCCCGGAAACATAGGAATGACTGCCGCCACGGTGAACACTTTCGGGTGCGCCAGATACCAGCGGGACCACTGAATACCGATGCTGCCGACCAGCATGGAGGCGATAAACGTCGACCATTCGATATTAAAGCCCGAGGTCATCATGATCATACGTGAGCCGTGGCCAATGGCACCCAGCAGCGCACACCAGGGTAATGCACGCTGTGGGACGTTAAACACCATCGCAAAGCCAACGGCGGGAAGGGCTGCCAGGAGCATGTCCTGCGCCAGTGCGAGCAGAAAATCCATCACGCCCATCCGCGTAACCCCCAGAGTGTCATGGCCATTACCACCCCGATACAGGTCGCCAGCGTCAGCAGGCTGGCTATCGCCCAGCGCGCCAGACCGGTGTTGATGTGGCCTTTGAACATATCAGCGACGGCGTTGATTAAGGGAAAACCCGGCACCAGCAGCAATACGCTGGCGGCCATCGCAACAGTAGGCGTGCTGGCGAAGTAAGGCTGGCGCAAAAGCAGGCCGGATACGGTTGTCGCCACGAACGCCGTGATGCAGAAGTTAATTTGCGGATGCAGTTGCCTGTGCGTCAACAACTGGCGGACATACATCGCGATGCTGCTGGCAAAGAAGGTCACGACAGCGCCGTCCCAGCCGCCCGCGTTGAGCTTGCAGAAGCAGGCGCAGGAGAGTCCCACCATCAGCACAACCAGCCAGCGTGGATACCGGAGAGGTTTGATCTGGTTGAAGCGTTTCTCTATCTCCCTCAGATCGAGCAGCTTGTGTTCTGCAAGGATCACGATGTGCTGCACTTCCGTCACGACGTGCATGTTAATGCCGCGGTCATGATTTTTACGGGTGGAGGTCAGGCACTGTCCGTCTTTAATGGTGGTCAGCACAATGGCATTTGACGAGATGGAGCTCTCAACGCTGTCCATCCCCAGCGCCAGCCCAAGGCGTGTGGAAAGTTCTTCCACGAGGGCGCTTTCTGCCCCGTGTTGTAAGAGAAAAAGCCCGCACTGAATACATAGCCGCGTGGTAGCACGTTGCGTAGACCGATCTGCCTGCATGAAACGCCCTGAAGAGAAGAGAGATTGCTTACTTTTAACACAAAGGGCCGGGCCCTTTGCGCTGGGCCAGATCAACATTTGTGCAATCAGTCGCGTGAGCAGGGGGAGAAAACCGCACTTTCTATTTATTTAATGAATATAAAAATAGAGATTTATAAAGACAATATATTAAGTATTTCTAATTTCATATTTTCAATCTTTTCACGCAATCTTAATTAAAGTTTTGTGGTCTTTATGCGATATTAAGCCAGTATTGGGCGTTTCTTAACCCATGTGACATTTCTTCTGATTTGCGAGTATTAAGCCGTTTTGTACTGAGGGATGCAAGCGTGTTTAAACTCGTAGGGTTAGTTCGTTCTTAAATAATGAATTTATGACAGGGAGGGTCTATGTTGCCATTGAATGGTAAACACGGAGTGGTGATTAGTAGAGTGCCGGTTATGCAAAATGGGCTAGGTGGCGTCATGACGCGTCATTTTCCTGATTTTGAAATAACGTACTGCCGTTCGATGCAGGAGTTGACGCTACTACAATTGCGTCGCGCTGGGGTCGTTATTGCCGATACTTCAGGTGAGTATCGTAATCCTCGCGGCACGCTTGAGCAGTATTATGGATTAATGAATCAGTATCGGGACATTCACTGGATATTCCTTGTCTCGCGTCCCCTTTATCCACTTGCAGTAGAGCTTCTTATGCGTCCGGAAAGCACGCTGCTTTCGGATATGGAACCGATCGAAGGCGTTATTAACGCTATTCGCGCGGGCAGTGAACGTGCCGAGCGAATAAGCCAGACGTTATTAATACCGGAAACGTCCGATATTGAAGAAGAGAGTGAGCAAATGATTGCGCTCACCCACTCTGAACGCAAGGTGTTGCGTTTATTAGGTAAAGGTTGGGGAATCAACCAAATAGCCACGCTGCTGAATAAAAGTAATAAAACGATCAGTGCACAGAAAAACAGTGCAATGCGCCGCTTATCACTTCGCAGTAATGCCGATATGTACGCGTGGATAAGCAGTACCCAGGGAATGCGAGAACTCAGTTTAATGTCGGCTTATGGAGAGTTTGAGGAATGGAAAAGACCACTGCAACAAGACATATCGCCGTCATCGAAAGCTGCTCAATGAGCGCTGTAGGGCTGAAGCATCTCTTTGCGATGCCCGCCCTGAGCCATTACCAGGTGCACCTGTTTAGCAGATTCGCCAGCTTTAAAGCGGCGCTCTCGGATATCTCATTCTATGCGGTTATCTATTCACTGTCTGATGAGCGTGAAGAGCGGAGAAACTGTCTGGCCTGTTTACGGGATCTCACCTTCACCCACAGCGACGTCCAGCGTATCGTGCTGGCCTCTGACGAAATGGAGGCGAGGCTGGTCAGCCATCTTTCGCCTTCTCGCTTGCATGGGATAATCAGTAAATCGGTTCCGCTAAAGCAGCTAATGGAGGGGCTGGAGACATTACTCAGCGAAACGCATCAGGTGAATGACAACATGTACAATCACTGGTGTGTGAGCCAGAATCGTATGTTAAGCCCAACCGAAAGGGCAATACTGCGTTATATGTCATCGGGATTTTCAATCCCTGAAATTGCGGCGCAGCTTGAACGCAATATTAAAACCATCCGGGCGCATAAGTTTAACGCAATGGTAAAGCTGGGCGTCAATTCTGACGTGGGATTACTGGATGCGGCGGATATCCTGGCGCATCTCCCTGCCCGGGAAGTGCGTCGTTCAGCTCTCACCGTTCCTTCATTCTCTCAGCGTTAAGTGGTGCGCCAGAGTTCTTCTGGCGCAACGTTTAAATGCAGACATCGACCCATTTTGCTGCGGTCAGCTCCGCCATTCTGTCGGGCGATATACGCACCGCACTGTGGATGGCACCCGCTGCGGGTAACACTTCCGCGTACTGTTTTAATGTGATGTCACAGTAAACAGAGAGCGGATTTTCCAGTCCGAAAGGGCAGACGCCGCCAACAGGATGACCCGTCAGGGTGACTACCTCATCGCTGCTGAGCATGCGGGCTTTTGCGCCGAATGTCTCTTTAAGCTTTTTGTTATCCAGACGCGCATCGCCTTTTGCAACCACCAGAATCACGTCATTTTTAATTTTCAGTGACAGCGTTTTGGCAATTTGGCCGGGTTCAACGTTGTGCGCGGCAGCAGCAAGGGCAACAGTCGCTGTGCTTTGGTTAAGCTCAATGATCTCTATATCCGGAGCGTGTTCGGCAAAAAACTGTTGTACAGACTGCAAACTCATTGATTCCTCCTGACAAATATCCTGCGTAATCTGTCATAAGAATTTAGTCGCTGTAAATATCCCTTAAGTAACAAATATCCGTCAGGGGCGATTTCTGGATCGCCTTCACATTCACAGAAACCGGTTACAGTAACCGGTTGCAGAGCGTGATGCAGAGATTAATACTAAGTGTGTAACTTCCCCTGTATCTAATAATAAGAGCTAATTATGAAACCATTCCGTTTGAGCAGTACCGCAGGTACACGATCCGGCAAGGTTGTGACGCTGATGTATGGAACAACGTGTGACGTGAGAGCGTCCAAAACGAACGTCTGACAGGAGATCTGCTATGTCTGCCAACCACGCTGCATTTAATCTGATTTTCCGCTTCGTTGAAAATTATGTCAGCCCTATTGCCGGGCGCATTTCTTCCCAGCGTCACGTTATGGCTATTCGTGACGGGTTTATCTCAGCGATGCCGTTTATGATTGTAGGCTCGTTTTTATTAGTGTTCGCTTACCCGCCTTTTTCGCCTGATACCACCTGGGGTTTTGCTCGCGCCTGGCTGGATATGGCGAAGCAGTTTGAAGGTCAAATTCTGACGCCGTTTGATATGACAATGGGGGTGATGTCCCTTTATATCTGTGCGGCTATTGCCTACAACCTGGGCAAACATTACGTTAAAACGCATCAGCTGGATCCGTTCATGTGCGCGATGCTGTCGCTGATGGCGTTCCTGCTGGTCGCCGCCCCTAAAACCAAAGGCGCTTTACCGGTGGATAGCCTGGGAGGGACCGGTATTTTCACCGCGATTCTGGTGGCGATCTATTGCGTTGAGATGATGCGTTTCCTGAAAGCACACAATATCGGGATCCGCCTTCCAGACCAGGTTCCACCGATGATCAAAAACTCGTTTGACCTGCTGATCCCGGTGCTGGTGGTGGTGCTCACGCTATACCCGCTGAGCCTGCTGATCCAGTCGCAGTTCGGTATGCTGATCCCACAGGCCATCATGTCGATATTCAAACCGCTGGTCTCTGCGGCTGACTCGCTGCCTGCGATCCTGCTGGCGGTGCTGATTGGCCACCTGCTGTGGTTTGCCGGGATCCACGGCGCGGCGATTGTCTCCGGGATGCTGCAAATGTTCTGGCTGACAAACCTGGGGGCGAACCAGACCGCGCTGGCGGCGAGCCAGCCTTTGCCACACATCTTTATGGAAGCCTTCTGGACGTTCTTTATCGTTATCGGCGGATCGGGGGCGACGATGGGGCTGGTGTTCTGCTATCTGCGTAGCAGCTCCGCGCACCTGCGCTCCATTGGACGTCTGAGCGTGGTACCAAGCATTTTCAATATCAATGAACCGGTGATTTTCGGTACGCCGATTGTGATGAACCCGGTGTTCTTTATTCCTTTCCTGCTGGCGCCGATGGTTAATGCCGTGCTGGCATGGGCAGCGATGAAGTTTGATCTGATTGGCCGCGTGATTTCCGTTGTGCCGTGGACGGCACCGGCTCCGGTTGGTGCCGCCTGGGCGCTGGGCTGGGATTTCCGTGCAGCCATTCTGGTGCTGGTTTTGGCCTGCGTTTCCGCCATTATCTATTTCCCGTTCTTCAAGGTGTACGAGAAACAGTTGCTTCAGCAGGAAGCGGAAGAAGCACAGCGTAATGGAGAAGAGGAAAATCAGCAGGTCGCTTAGGTAAAAGCAAAACGGCAACGCGAGTTGCCGTTTAATGACCACCAGAGCCGTATGTTCCCCCTCACCCCAGCCCTCTCCCTCAAGGGAGAGGGGGGCCGCCTGTGCAGGCATTAGCCCTGCGGGAGAGGGTAGGCCAGACTACTTAAGCGTGCAATCGCCACACTGCTGGACGTCCGGCAAACGGTAGCGCTGACAGCAGGTACGACGTACCAGAAGTCCCTCACGCGGAACCACGGTGCGGTAAAGAGGGTTATCCCGTCCATCCGACAGCTGTCTGGCAAAGAAACAGCTCTGACGCAGTGCATCCACTTTCTCGTCGCCGAGCAGCGGCTTCATCTCCGTTAAATACCAGTGGATAAGATACCCGGTATTACTCCAGATCAGTTTGCCGTTAATCTCTCCCGTCGCTTCCAGCGCATCAATGACCGGAACCAGCGCTCTTGTAATCAGCCGTTCCATACGCGCCTGCGCTGACAGGTGTCTCGCGCTCGGATCTTCGTGTACATCAATCCAGAAACAGGCAGCACGCCCGGTTTCATGAAACTCAACATGGAAATGCTCCGACGAGAGATCGAGCATCGTTTCCTGGGTCAACAGGGCCAGCATGACAGGCGGCACCATCAGCCCGATATACCACTGTGCCCAGAGGGATAACAGCGGTTTGTTTTCCCGCGTCAGGGTAGGTTGGTTACGATAAATATGGTCGGAATAGGTTGCCAGCAGTGACCGCAGCTCCGCAGGGCGTTGCCACTCAGTCAGCGTCAGAGCATGATGCGGCGGTGCTTCATCCAGTTTGATGAAATCCAGCAGATGGGCGCGCGTTACGGCAATTTTTTCCCGAATGGCATCCGCAAGCGTCGTTTCCCCGGCGGAGAGTGGAGCTCGCCAGAGCAGGGGCTCAACGATGTGTGCGGTACGAGTCGCCATAGTGTGGATTACAAATCTAAATGATAATGATTGCCAATCCTAACTATAGATAAAACCGAGCGCAAGCGTTTTATCCTGGCGCTGTGAAGGCGGTTTCAGGCGGTATGAAGCTCGTCGCTCAGCAGAATGCTGTTGCGTCCCATATGCTTGGCTTCATAGAGGGCTTTATCGGCTTTCGCCAGCGCGCCTTCAACGTCTTCACCCTCGAACATGGCGATGCCGATGCTGATGGTCACGTTAGTGGCGACGCTTTCGTTAAACATATGGGGGATTTTAAGATCGTAAACCTTCTGACGTATGCGTTCAGCCGTCTGTCGCGCTTGCTCCAGCGGGATGTTACTCAACAGCACCATAAATTCTTCCCCGCCAAACCGGGCAACAACATCGCGTGAGCGCACGGCGTCGCGTATCGCAGCCGAGACCCTGATCAAGGCCTGATCGCCCATCATATGGCCATAATGGTCGTTGTAGGCTTTGAAGTGGTCGATATCCATCAGCAGCACGAAGTGCTCGCCAGCGTCAGGCCTGGGAAGATTCTCCAGCCGGCTTTGCAGCCCGCGACGGTTATATAGGCCGGTGAGCGGGTCCATCATGCTGAGATCGGTCAGGGTTTCGCGCTCCTCCAGCATCTCGGAAAGCAGCTCCTGGGCGAAACGGTCATTGCGCCGCTGAAGAACATGATGGATACCAATGGCGACCACCGGCAGCGCGAAAAAATAGGCCATTCTCAGCCAGTTTTCGGACGGACTAAGCCACAGGCAGGATATAAAAGCGGGAAATGAATGTAACGTAAAGGCTTTAATATTACTTGCGAACGCCAGAGACCCTATAAAAAGCACTGTTAATAGCGCCATCATTAAATAGGTCGCGTGATCGTGCGTGATTAACAGAAATTTAGAGACGATCTGCCAGGCCCATAAAAGACCAAAAATAGCTGAAACAACAGGGATATTTATTTTTCGCGTGCTGTTTTTCCAGTGCCAGATAAGTAAGCCTGTGCTGATAGTCAGTACGGCAAAGAGCGGGACTGATAACACACGCACGGAATAGAGAGGGTTTGTTACCGAGAACAATGCTGATGCGGCGTTCAGAAATAAAAACAAACGTAAAGATAGCTGATATTTCTTGTTGACTAAAGACAGCCAGGATTGTGATGTCATATGCGTTTTTATTAAAACTCAATTAAAACAATGAGCAAGGTGTTGTTGTGTAATATTGGGCGCTACAAAATTGAATTTTTATTATCAGAAAAACTTTATCGGAAGTTAACAGGTGGGCAATTTATCACCTTACACATTCTCTGTCATTATGGGAAAGCAATTGCTGGCGCAATTTCTTACGTCGCATGCTGACAAGTGATAATTACTATCATATGATACTGGTTATCATTATCAGTGCGAGAGGTGAAACCATGTTGAGCAAAGCGCTGGGAAGTGGGTGGGGAATATTACTGCCTGGTTCCATTATCGGTGGGCTAATGTTTGCCGATCTCCCCATTGATGTCTGGAAAGCAATGATTGTTTCAGGCTTGCTGGTGACATCCGCGATGATCTGGCACAAACAGTTACGGCATTACGTGCTGCTGCCATCATGCGTTGCGCTAATCAGTGGACTGCTGGTGATTCTGATGAGTTTGAAATAAAAGGGAAAAACAGGAGGCACTGCTGAGGGGATGTAAGATAATTGGTGCGAGGGGGGGGACTTGAACCCCCACGTCCGTAAGGACACTAACACCTGAAGCTAGCGCGTCTACCAATTCCGCCACCTTCGCACAGTCATCTTACTGGTTTGATATCGCCTCGTTGGTGCGAGGGGGGGGACTCGAACCCCCACATCCTAAGGACACTAACACCTGAAGCTAGCGCGTCTACCAATTCCGCCACCTTCGCCCAGTGCGAGCAATATCAACGTGATTTATGGTGCGAGGGGGGGGACTTGAACCCCCACGTCCGTAAGGACACTAACACCTGAAGCTAGCGCGTCTACCAATTCCGCCACCTTCGCATACCATCGACACTGTAAAAGTATCGTAACCACGGAGGCGCATTCTAGATGTTTTCAGCTTTACGTCAACAGAAAATTGCGCACGTTGTTTTGATTGCTGCAAAAATGGGCGATGGCAGCGTCGGCCATCGCCGGACCGGGGGTTTACTTTTTCGCCTGGCGCGTCATCACGGTGCGATAGACCTTAAAGCGGCCCGTCTGGGCGATCACTTCGTGGAAGCCAAAGGTTTCATCCAGCACTTTCGGGTACGCGAGGAAGGCGTTCGCTACGATACGCAGCTCACCGCCGCTGTTGAGGTGACGGGTTGCGCCACGGATCAGCGTTTGCGCCGCTTCAAGGCTGGTCTCCATTCCGTCGTGGAACGGCGGGTTAGAGATGATCATGTCAAAGCGACCGGTCACGTCGGAGAAAACGTTGCTGGCAAACACGTCACCTTCTATGCCATTCGCAGCAAGCGTGGCGCGGCTGGCTTCTACTGCCGGGGCGCTCACGTCACACAGGGTTAAACGCACTTTTGGTGAGTGGCTGGCGAGAACCGTTGACAGCACGCCCGCGCCACAGCCGACGTCCAGCACCTTGCCCTTGGTGTGAGGCGTCAGGGTGGACAGCAGCAGCTTGCTGCCCGTATCGAGCGCATCACGACTGAACACGCCCGGCAGGGTTTTAATGGTCAGGCCGTCAAGCTGGTACTCGTCCCAGAAGGCGTCGGCATCGAAGGTGGTCTGTTTTTCCAGACGACCATGGTACAGTCCGCAGCGACGGGCGCTGTCGATTTTCGTCAGCGGCGCCCAGGCTTCGAGCATCTGCTCTGCGCTACGCACCCCGCTGCGGTTCTCACCGACAACAAAAATATCGCAGCCGACCGGCAGCAGAGAAAGCAGGTTCATCAGCTGGAACTGGGCTTCCGGCTTGTTTTTCGGCCAGTAGTAAATGAGCGTATCGCAGTCAGCAATATCGCTCTGCTCCGCCGCCAGGCTAAAGCGCGCGCGCTCGCCCATCTGGCGGCTCAGCACCTGCCAGTGGTGATAGTACTGGGTGTGGGCACGGCTTTCAGCACAGTCGAAACGCGCGGGCAGGTCATCCTGCATATCTCCGGCAAACAGAATACGGCTTTCTTCGAAATCATCACTGTGACGCAGCAAGACTTCACTTGCCGGGGTAAATGCAGACATGAATTGTTCCTCAATAAACTCAGGCGGGGATTATAGTAGGTAGATGGCGCAGTTTCGACACATTTGCTATATTTGCGCGCCTGAGAGACAGGAGTTTTCGCTATGACATCCCGACGAGACTGGCAGTTGCAGCAGCTGGGCATTACCCAGTGGGCTTTGCGTCGCCCGACGGCGTTGCGGGGCGAAATAGCCATCTCCATACCTGCGCATGTCCGCCTGGTGATGGTGGCAGAAGCGCCGCCTGCCCTGAACGAGCCCCTGATTGAGGATGTCCTTCGCACCCTGAAGGTGACCCGCGATCAGGTATTACAGCTGGCGCCTGAAAGCGTCGCGATGCTTCCCCCTGACAGCCGCTGTAACAGCTGGCGAATCGGGGCGGTGGACGAGCTACCTCTTGAAGGAAGCCAGATCAGTTCGCCAGCGCTGGACGAACTGAAAGCCAACCCAAAAGCGCGTAGCGCGCTATGGCAACAAATTTGCGAATATGAACACGATTTCTTCCCTCACGACGGCTGACCTGACCACCGCGTTCGCGATTGAAACCCGCGCCCATGCCTTTCCGTGGAGCGAAAAGACGTTTGCCAGCAATCAGGGCGAACGCTATTTAAATCTCCGCCTGGACGTTGACGGTGCGATGGCTGCGTTCGCCATCACGCAGGTCGTTCTGGACGAGGCGACGCTGTTTAATATTGCGGTCGATCCCGCTTACCAGCGCCGCGGGCTGGGCAGGGAACTGCTTGAGCACCTCATTCGTGAGCTGGAAACCCGTGACGTTTTCACCCTGTGGCTGGAGGTGCGCGCGTCCAATGTCGCCGCCATCGCGCTCTATGAAAGCTTAGGCTTCAACGAGGCGACTATCCGCCGTAACTACTACCCCACCGCAGAGGGACGTGAAGACGCCATTATCATGGCTCTGCCGATTGGATAACGAAAATAAGGTTGTAACGATGAAATGGGACTGGATTTTCTTTGATGCCGACGAAACGCTGTTTACGTTTGACTCGTTCGGCGGCCTACAGCGGATGTTTCTCGACTATAGCGTGACGTTCACCGCGGAAGATTTTCAGGACTATCAGGCGGTGAACAAACCGCTGTGGGTGGATTACCAGAACGGAGCCATCACCGCGTTACAGCTTCAGCATCAGCGTTTTGACGTGTGGGCTGAACGGTTAAACGTCAGTCCTGGGGCGCTGAACGAGGCCTTCCTGAATGCGATGGCGGATATCTGCGCGCCGCTGCCCGGCGCCGTTTCTCTGCTGGATTCGCTGAAAGAGAAGGTGAAGCTTGGGATCATTACCAACGGCTTTACCGCGCTTCAGCAGATCCGCCTTGAACGCACCGGCCTGCGCGATCATTTCGACGCGCTGGTGATCTCCGAAGAGGTGGGCGTACCGAAGCCGGATCCGCGTATTTTCGATTATGCGCTGGCGCAAGCGGGCAATCCTGACCGCGATCGCGTGCTGATGGTGGGGGATACGGCAGAATCTGATATTCTGGGAGGTATGAGATCGGGCCTGTCGACCGTCTGGCTGAATGCGCATGGTCGCACGCTGCCGGAAGGCATCGAGCCGACCTGGACCGTTACGTCATTGAACGAACTGGAGCAGCTCCTGTGTAAACAATGATTGCCTGCCCCCTGTTGATGGGTAAAATAGCCGCATTTTTCGTATTCCATGATGCGCGGCCTGCTGCCGCGCTTACCTAAGAAGAATTGATTATGACGTTGTCTCCTTATCTGCAAGAGGTGGCCAAACGCCGCACTTTTGCCATTATCTCGCACCCGGATGCCGGTAAAACGACCATCACCGAGAAGGTGTTGCTGTTCGGACAGGCGATCCAGACCGCGGGTACCGTTAAAGGCCGTGGCTCCAGCCAGCATGCTAAATCCGACTGGATGGAGATGGAAAAGCAGCGTGGTATTTCGATTACCACCTCCGTGATGCAGTTCCCGTATCACGACTGCCTGGTGAACCTGCTGGACACCCCGGGGCACGAAGACTTCTCCGAAGATACCTACCGTACGCTGACGGCGGTGGACTGCTGCCTGATGGTGATCGACGCCGCGAAAGGTGTTGAAGATCGTACCCGCAAGCTGATGGAAGTCACCCGTCTGCGCGATACGCCGATCCTCACCTTTATGAACAAACTCGACCGTGACATCCGTGATCCGATGGAGCTGATGGATGAAGTGGAAAACGAGCTGAAGATTGCCTGCGCGCCAATCACCTGGCCGATTGGCTGCGGCAAGCTGTTCAAAGGGGTTTACCACCTCTATAAAGACGAAACCTACCTGTACCAGACCGGTAAGGGCCACACCATTCAGGAAGTCCGCATTGTGAAAGGTCTGGACAACCCGGAGCTGGACGCCGCTGTCGGTGAAGAGCTGGCCGCCCAGCTGCGCGATGAGCTGGAGCTGGTTAAAGGCGCGTCGCATGAGTTCGACAGAGAGCTGTTCCTGAGCGGTGAAATTACCCCGGTCTTCTTCGGTACCGCACTCGGCAACTTTGGCGTTGACCATATGCTCAACGGTCTGGTTGAGTGGGCCCCGCAGCCGATGCCGCGTAAAACCGACACCCGCGAAGTAGAAGCGAAGGAAGAGAAGTTCTCCGGCTTCGTCTTTAAAATTCAGGCCAACATGGACCCGAAACACCGCGACCGCGTCGCCTTTATGCGCGTGGTTTCCGGTAAGTACGAAAAGGGCATGAAGCTGCGTCAGGTCCGTATCGGTAAAGACGTAGTGATATCCGACGCGCTGACCTTCATGGCGGGTGACCGTTCGCATGTAGAAGAAGCCTATCCGGGTGACATCATTGGTTTACACAACCACGGTACCATTCAGATTGGCGATACCTTCACGCAAGGCGAAATGATGAAGTTCACCGGTATCCCTAACTTCGCGCCAGAACTGTTCCGCCGCATTCGCCTGCGCGATCCGCTGAAGCAGAAGCAGCTGCTGAAAGGCCTGGTCCAGCTTTCCGAAGAGGGCGCGGTACAGGTGTTCCGCCCAATCGCCAACAACGATCTGATCGTGGGCGCGGTGGGTGTGCTCCAGTTCGACGTGGTGGTTGCCCGTCTTAAGAGCGAGTACAACGTGGAAGCGATTTACGAATCGGTGAACGTGGCGACGGCGCGCTGGGTTGAGTGTTCTGACGTGAAGAAATTCGAAGAATTTAAACGTAAGAACGAAGTTCAGCTGGCGCTGGACGGTGGCGATAACCTGACCTATATCGCCCCAACCATGGTAAACCTGAACCTGACGCAGGAACGTTATCCTGATGTTCAGTTCCGCAAAACGCGCGAGCATTAATTTCCTTTCAGAGCACGGCAGCCGCCGTGCTCTTCTTTAATTCCTGTGTTATTAAACCCTTGCGGAATGTTCTTAATTCACCGCAATTTTTCGCTATTCGTTCGTTTTTTCCCCAATTCTGAATGCACCCCTCTGATTGTGATCTATATTTAACTCAGTGTTTAGCACCGGGCGTGGATGAATTAACTGTTCAATGCATGTCCATTGGTTCTCCATTTTGCCCCGGTGTTAATTCGCAATATATAAAACCAAGATTAGGGAAGTATGTCGCCCAAATAATGGGCAAAACACAGGAATAAATCGATGAATATGACAAGACTGAAGATTTCTAAAACTCTGCTGGCTGTAACATTGGGTAGTGTCCTGGTAAGCGGTTCTGCTCTGGCGGAAACCAGCACCATGGATAAAGCGCAAAATTCCGCCAATACCGCAGGGGAAAAAATCGATAGCTCTATGAATAAAGTCGGTAATTTCATGGATGACAGCTCAATCACAGCAAAAGTGAAAGCCGCACTGGTGGATCACGAATCCATCAAGAGCACCGATATTTCTGTTAAAACCGACAACAAGGTTGTCACCCTGAGCGGTTTCGTTGAAAGCCAGACCCAGGCCGAAGAAGCCGTTAAAGTGGCAAAAGGCGTTGAGGGCGTAAGCTCCGTCAGCGACAAATTGCACGTACGTGACAGCAAAGAATCGTCGGTGAAGGGCTATGCCGGAGATGCAGCAACTACCAGCGAAATCAAAGCTAAACTGTTAGCTGACGACATCGTGCCATCCCGTATGGTGAAAGTTGAAACCACCGATGGTGTGGTCCAGCTGTCCGGTACGGTTGAGAATCAGGCACAAAGCGATCGTGCCGAGTCAATTGCGAAAGCTATTGATGGTGTGAAAAGCGTCAAAAACGATCTGAAAACGAAGTAAAGCAGTACCATTCGCCCGCAGGCTGAAAACCGCGGGCGAAATAAAAACGATTCTGGAAAAGCCGGTGAGTGACCTGAGCGCTCACGTTTAGCGGCCGACATTAACTATGGTAAAGGAGAGGCTTATGTTTCGTTGGGGCATTATATTTCTGGTTATCGCGTTAATTGCCGCCGCATTGGGCTTTGGTGGACTGGCGGGTACCGCGGCATGGGCAGCGAAAATTGTCTTCGTCGTCGGTATTATTCTGTTCCTGGTCAGCCTGTTTACGGGTCGACGTCGCCCGTAGCAAACGCAATATTTATTAAACAAACTCAAGCCAGTCCTCGTGACTGGCTTTTTCTCGTTTGAGAACCACCGGGGAAGTGCGTTACTGTGTCTCATCAAAATAATGAAAACAGGAAGGCAGAGGTGGGGCAACGAATTCCCGTTACGCTCGGCAATATTGCGCCGCTGACGTTAAAACCGTTTCATGCAGGCCAGCTTGCGCTGGTCTGTGAAGGGGGAGGGCAGCGCGGTATTTTCACTGCTGGCGTGCTTGACGAATTTATGCGCGCACAATTCAACCCGTTCGATCTCTATTTCGGTACCTCTGCCGGGGCGCAGAACCTCTCCGCCTATGTCTGCAACCAGCCCGGCTATGCGCGCAAAGTGATTATGCGCTACACCACCTCCAAAGAATTCTTCAATCCGGTACGCTTCGTACGCGGCGGGAACCTGATCGATCTCGACTGGTTACTGGATGCTACCTCCAGCCAGATGCCGCTGGCCATGGATACCGCGTCACGTCTGTTCGATACCGGCAAAGAGTTCTGGATGTGCGCCAGCCGTGGCGATGACTATTCGCCGGGTTACTTTTCGCCGCAGAAAGAGAACTGGCTGGATATCATCCGCGCGTCCAGCGCGATCCCGGGATTCTACCGCACCGGCGCCCTGCTGGAGGGGATAAGCTATCTTGACGGCGGTATCAGCGACGCGGTGCCGGTACAGGAGGCGGCGCGGCGCGGGGCAAAAACCATTGTGGTGATCCGCACGGTGCCTTCGCAGATGTATTACACCCCACAGTGGTTTAAGCGGATGGAACGCTGGCTGGGCGACAGCAGCCTGCAACCGCTGGTGAATATCGCGAAGCAGCATGAAACCACCTACGGCGCGATGCAGCGTTTCATTGAAAAACCACCGGGCAAGCTGCGCATCTTTGAAATTTATCCGCCTAAGCCGCTGTTGAGCATGGCGCTGGGCAGTCGGCTGCCTGCGTTGCGTATGGATTACAAAACGGGGCGGCTGTGCGGGCGTTACTTCCTGGCGACCGTCGGGAAAATGCTGGCGGAGCAACCGCCTCTTCATCGGCATAAAAGCATCATTTTGCCGCCTGCCGTTGTGGCCAATGACGCGGTGGCGATGCCGCTGGTGGACGCGCCGCAGGCCAACGATGGCTTACTCGATAACGAGGATCTGGCGTGACGCACTGCTTTATCGATACCCATTGCCACTTTGATTTCCCGCCGTTTAGCGGGGAGGAAACATCAAGTATTGCGCGCGCGGCTGAGGCCGGTGTGAGAGTCATTATTGTGCCCGCTATTGAAGCGGCGAGATTCGACAAAGTTCTGGCGCTTGCCCGGGAGCACGATGCGCTGTATGCCGCGCTGGGTCTGCATCCGATCGTTATTGAGCACCATCTTGATGACCATCTCGACAGGCTGGATGCCACGCTGCAAAATGCGGATACGAAGCTGGTTGCCATCGGTGAGATCGGCCTCGATCTCTATCGTGAAGATCCGCAGTTTGAGCGCCAGCAGACGATCCTGGATGCGCAGCTCCGGCTGGCAAAGCGCCACGATCTGCCGGTGATCCTCCACTCCAGACGTACCCATGACAAACTGGCGATGCACCTGAAGCGTATCGACGTGCCGCGCAGGGGCGTGGTCCATGGTTTCGCTGGAAGCCTTCAGCAGGCGCAACGTTTTATTGAGCTGGGCTATAAGATTGGCGTCGGTGGCACCATTACCTATCCGCGTGCCAGCAAAACCCGTGATGTGATGGCGCAGCTCCCGCTGACCTCGCTCCTGCTGGAAACGGATGCGCCTGACATGCCGCTGAATGGTTTTCAGGGCCAGCCCAACCGCCCGGAGCAGGCGGCGCGCGTTTTTGATGTGCTGTGTGAGCTGCGTCAGGAGCCTGAAGATGTGATTGCCAGCGCGCTGCTGGAAAACACCCGCGCGGTCTTCGGCATCACGCTATAGATAAAGGGCCGGGCGGATCACCGTGATCTGCTGCCGTTCCAGGGCCTGCGCCAGCGGCTCGATGTCCTCCGGCGTGGCGCTCCGCCATCGCGCCGCCTCCCCGTAAACCCCATGAGCATGAAACGCGTTGATCCGCACAGGAACGTTCCCCAACGCGTGGATAAAAGCGGTCAGCGATGGCAGATGGTGCAGATAATCACACCGAGCGGGGATCACCAGCAGGCGCAGCTCCGTCAGGCGATGACGATCGGCCAGCCAGAGGATGCTCTGCTTGATCTGCGTGTTTTCGCGCCCGGTCAGAAAACGGTGATGTTCATTGCCCCAGGCTTTCAGATCCACCATCGCGCCGTCAAACACCGGTAACAGCTTTTGCCAGCCGGTTTCGCTTAACAGGCCGTTGCTGTCCACCAGGCACGTCAGATGGCGCAGGGACGGATCGGCTTTGATCGCGGTGAACAGCGCAACCAAAAACGGCAGCTGCGTGGTGGCCTCACCCCCGCTGACGGTCACGCCCTCAATAAACGGCGCGGACGTGCGAACCCGGGAGAGGATCTCCTCGACGCTATAGCGCTGCGCCATCGGCGTCGCCTGCTGCTGACACAGGTGCAGACAGGTGTCGCACTGCTGACAGTGACTCTCCTGCCACCAGACGCGCCCGGCCTGAATTGCCAGCGCATCATGAGGACAGTGGGGAACACAGTCGCCGCAGTCGTTGCAGCGCCCTATCGTCCACGGGTTGTGGCAGGTTTTGCAGCGCAGGTTACAGCCCTGGAGGAACAACGCCAGGCGGCTGCCCGGCCCGTCCACGCAGGAGAAGGGTATGACCTGACTAACTAAAGCGCATCTGCTGTTCATGGCTTATCACGCGCGGCTGACGTTCCAGAATACGGGTATTGCGCGCGGCCTCCTCGCCGAGCCAGGTGGTGTTGGTGCGCGAGCCGGCCTCCCGGTATTTCTCCAGATCGGAGAGCCGCACCATATACCCGGTGACGCGCACCAGGTCGTTTCCGGCTACATTCGCGGTGAACTCACGCATACCGGCGTTGAACGCCCCCAGGCACAGCTGCACCACAGCCTGAGGATTGCGTTTAACCGTTTCCTCCAGGGTGAGAATATCGCTGATCCCCGAATGATAGTGTTTATGATGCGGCGCCACGGCCAGCAGGTGGCTGACAGGGTCCGGTTCGTCGCCGTACGGCAGACGTGCGCCCGGCGTGGTGCCAGAATCGGAACTGATCCCAGACTGGGCATGCAGCATCGCGCGGTGCTGCCAGCCGTGTTTCACCGGCGTGTTTTCAACAAACGCCGCAAGCTGTTCACTGATGCGGTAGCCCAGAGCATTGGCCTGTTCGTTCTTACCGTAACGTCCCGTAATGCCTGCTTTCTCGCACAGCACATTCACCGCTTCGGCCAGACCGTACATGCCAAACATCGGCACAAAGCGATCGGCATCAATCAGCCCCTCTTTCACCAGGAAGCTATTCTCAAAGAAACCGGCTTGTTCATATAGAAAATCGCAGCGCGCATTGATGATCGCGATTTGTTGCTGGCAGTAGTGGGGAAGGGTACGGGTGAAAAAGTCTTCCGGTGAGCGGCTGTGTTCCGCGATCGCTTTCAGGTTAAGGCGCACCAGCGTGCTGCCGCCGCCCGCCAGCGGCAGGGAGTTGTAACAGCTCACCACGCCATAGCGACCTTTTGTGAAAATTTTATCATTCACAGGGCCATTAGAAATATGCGGTTTACTACATTCACAAATGTTTTCCGCCACGCTCAGCAGCAGATCGCCGGGGGTTACATCCGGGTCGTAGATAAAGGTCAGGTTCGGCGCAACCTGCTTCAGTTCGGCATCCGCGCGAAGGATGGCTCGGGTGACAGGCGTATCCGCCGGGCCGATATTGGCATGCATAAACGCATCGGGCAGGGTTCTGTCCAGGTAACGCCAGAAACGTTTTATTCGGCTATCGATTTCATCCTGTGTTAGAATTTTAACATAGGGGCTGAGTATCTCATCGAGCTGGCCCAGATAGACCGGCATTGATGTGACGGACGGAACATGGTGATAAAGGATAGTGAGCAGCGAGAGGGCATCATCCAGATCTTTAGCCCCTTCCAGCTCCAGCCATTCTGAGCCGTTAGCCAGAAATTTAGCGTAGTCCGGCAGCACGTAGCGCGGTTTGTAAGGCGCATGGCCTTCGAACATGTCGCAGATGAATCCCTCGTCCAGCGCGGCGCGGGCCGCCTCTGGCAGAGCGGGATAGGGCAGATTGTTCTCCGCTTCCAGCGCCAGAAAATGACGTTTTTGTTCCGGGGTTAACACCGGGCTGGTCACAATGTGCTGGCAACGTTGTTGCAGGGCGTCGGGCATGTTCACTTCCTTGGTTGTTCTGCGGATGGTGAACGAATTGTAGGAAGCCAGCCTGGTGGCGCTTTTGATCAGAACGGGGATATCGCCGATTTAGTCAGCAATTAACGCACTAAAATTTGAAGAAGATCTCATTACAGTAATGCAAATTTGCACACAGTTTTCATTAACTGTGATGAATGTCGAAGTGTGGATGCGGGTGAATGTTAGAATACTCACAGACCCGCAAGGTAAAATTTATACGGCACTGCCGTTGGAGAATGTTATGACCGATTTAACTGCAAGCAGCCTGCGCGCGTTGAAACTGATGGACCTGACCACCCTGAACGATGACGACACCAATGAAAAAGTCATCGCCCTGTGCCATCAGGCGAAAACGCCAGTGGGTAACACCGCCGCCGTCTGTATCTATCCGCGCTTCATCCCGATTGCCCGCAAAACGCTGAAAGAGCAGGGCACGCCGGATGTGCGCATTGCCACCGTAACTAACTTCCCGCACGGCAATGACGATATCGAGATCGCGCTGGCAGAAACCCGCGCGGCGATTGCGTACGGCGCGGACGAAGTTGACGTGGTATTCCCGTACCGCGCGCTGATCGCCGGCAACGAGCAGGTCGGTTTTGACCTGGTGAAAGCCTGTAAGGACGCGTGTGCGGCGGCAAACGTGCTGCTTAAAGTGATCATCGAAACCGGCGAGCTGAAAGAAGAGGCGCTGATTCGTAAGGCGTCTGAAATCTCCATCAAAGCGGGCGCGGATTTCATTAAAACCTCTACCGGTAAAGTGCCGGTCAACGCTACTCCGGAAAGCGCACGCATCATGATGGAAGTCATCCGTGATATGGGCGTGTCCAAAACCGTTGGCTTCAAACCGGCGGGCGGCGTGCGTACCGCAGAAGACGCGCAGCAGTTCCTGGCGATTGCCGACGAGCTGTTCGGCGCCGACTGGGCCGATTCCCGCCACTACCGCTTCGGCGCGTCCAGCCTGCTGGCCAGCCTGCTGAAAGCGCTGGGTCACGGTGACGGTAAGAGCGCAAGCAGCTACTAAGTTGAATTGCCGGGTGGCGCTACGCTAACCCGGCCTACAGGATCGTAGGGCGGGTCAACATATCCGCCGCCATTCACCCGATTCCGCATGGAGGTTACCGTGTTTCTCGCACAAGAAATTATTCGTAAAAAACGTGATGGTCATGCATTAAGCGACGAAGAAATCCGCTTTTTTATCAAGGGCATTCGTGATAACACCATCTCTGAAGGGCAGATTGCGGCTCTGGCGATGACCATTTTCTTCCACGATATGTCGATGCCTGAGCGCGTGTCGCTGACCATGGCGATGCGAGATTCAGGAACCGTTCTGGACTGGAAAAGCCTCAACCTCAACGGCCCGATTGTGGACAAACACTCCACCGGCGGCGTGGGCGACGTGACCTCCCTGATGCTTGGCCCAATGGTGGCAGCCTGTGGCGGTTACATCCCGATGATTTCCGGGCGCGGCCTGGGTCATACCGGCGGTACGCTCGACAAACTGGAAGCCATTCCGGGCTTCGATATCTTCCCGGATGACAACCGCTTCCGCGACATTATTAAAGACGTTGGCGTGGCGATTATCGGCCAGACCAGCTCTCTTGCTCCGGCTGACAAGCGTTTCTACGCGACGCGTGACATTACCGCGACCGTAGACTCCATCCCGCTGATCACCGCCTCTATCCTTGCCAAAAAACTGGCGGAAGGTCTGGATGCGCTGGTGATGGATGTGAAAGTGGGCAGCGGCGCGTTTATGCCAACCTATGAACTCTCTGAGGCGCTGGCCGAAGCGATCGTTGGCGTCTCCAACGGCGCGGGCGTGCGCACCACTGCACTGCTGACGGACATGAACCAGGTGCTAGCCTCCAGCGCTGGTAACGCGGTTGAAGTCCGTGAGGCCGTGCAGTTCCTCACAGGCGAATACCGTAACCCGCGCCTGTTCGATGTCACCATGGCGCTGTGCGTTGAGATGTTAATCTCCGGCAAGTTGGCCAAAGACGACGCGGAAGCCCGCGCGAAGCTTCAGGCGGTGCTGGACAACGGCAAAGCGGCGGAGATCTTTGGTCGGATGGTGGCGGCGCAGAAAGGCCCGACCGACTTCGTGGAAAACTACGCGAAATACCTGCCCACCGCGATGCTCAGCAAAGCGGTCTATGCGGACAGCGAAGGCTTTGTCTCGGCTATGGATACCCGCGCGCTCGGCATGGCTGTTGTGTCTATGGGCGGCGGTCGTCGTCAGGCATCGGACACCATTGATTACAGCGTCGGCTTTACCGATATGGCCCGTCTGGGCGACAGCGTTGACGGCCAACGTCCGCTGGCGGTGATCCACGCGAAAGATGAAGCCAGCTGGCAGGACGCGGCGAAAGCGGTGAAGGCGGCAATATCTCTTGACGATAAAGCACCGGAAACCACACCGACGGTCTATCGTCGTATCACTGAATAGCGGTATACTGATCTGATCGCATTTTTATGAAGCACTAAGTACGGAGAACAATTATGAAACGTGCATTTATTATGGTGCTGGACTCATTCGGCATCGGCGCAACCGAAGATGCAGAACGATTTGGTGACGTGGGTTCCGATACCCTGGGTCACATCGCGGAAGCCTGTGCAAAAGGCGAAGCGGACAACGGTCGTAAAGGCCCTCTGAACCTGCCAAACCTGACCCGTCTGGGGCTGGTAAAAGCGCATGAAGGCTCTACCGGTAAGATCGCAGCCGGTATGGACGGTAACGCGGAAGTGGTGGGCGCCTACGCGTGGGCGCACGAGCTCTCTTCCGGGAAAGATACTCCGTCCGGCCACTGGGAAATCGCCGGCGTGCCGGTGCTGTTTGACTGGGGCTACTTCTCCGATCACGAGAACAGCTTCCCGCAGGAGCTGCTCGATAAGCTGGTGAAGCGCGCCAACCTGCCGGGCTACCTCGGCAACTGCCACTCTTCCGGTACCGTGATTCTGGATCAGCTCGGCGAAGAGCATATGAAAACCGGCAAGCCGATTTTCTATACCTCTGCTGACTCCGTGTTCCAGATCGCCTGCCATGAAGAGACGTTTGGCCTGGATAAACTGTACGAGCTGTGCGAGATCGCCCGTGAAGAGCTGACCGAAGGCGGCTACAACATTGGCCGCGTTATCGCGCGTCCGTTTATCGGCGACAAAGCGGGTAACTTCCAGCGTACCGGCAACCGTCACGATCTGGCCGTGGAGCCACCGGCGCCGACCGTGCTGCAAAAACTCGTCGACGAGAAAGACGGCCACGTGGTTTCCGTGGGTAAAATCGCGGACATTTACGCCAACTGCGGCATTACCAAAAAGGTCAAAGCGACCGGTCTGGATGCGCTGTTCGACGCCACCATCAAAGAGATGAAAGAAGCGGGCGATAAGACCATTGTCTTCACCAACTTCGTGGACTTCGACTCCTCCTGGGGCCACCGTCGCGACGTCGCCGGGTATGCTGCGGGTCTGGAGCTGTTTGACCGCCGTCTGCCAGAGCTGATGGAGCTGGTGGGGGAAGATGACATTCTGATCCTGACCGCTGACCATGGCTGTGACCCGACCTGGACCGGTACCGACCACACCCGTGAGCACATTCCGGTGCTGGTGTACGGCCCGAAAGTCAAACCGGGCTCGCTGGGTCACCGTGAAACCTTCGCGGACATCGGCCAGACGATTGCGAAATACTTTGGTACGTCTGACATGGAATATGGCAAGGCTATGTTCTAAACGGATTGGGTGCGGCCTGATGCCCTCACCCCGGCCCTCTCCCATCGGGAGAGGGAGAACAGAATGTAGGCCGGGTAAGGCGTAGCCGCCACCCGGCAAAAACAACAATGTAAAAGGAACTGAAGATGGCAACTCCTCACATTAATGCAGAAATGGGTGATTTCGCTGACGTCGTATTGATGCCGGGCGACCCGCTGCGCGCGAAGCACATTGCAGAAACCTTCCTCGAAGACGTGCGTGAAGTGAACAACGTGCGCGGCATGCTGGGCTTCACCGGCACCTATAAAGGCCGCAAAATCTCCGTGATGGGTCACGGCATGGGTATCCCATCCTGCTCCATCTACACCAAAGAGCTGATCACCGATTTCGGCGTGAAGAAAATCATCCGTGTCGGCTCCTGCGGCGCAGTGCGCATGGACGTTAAGCTGCGTGACGTGGTGATCGGCATGGGCGCGTGCACCGACTCTAAAGTCAACCGCATTCGCTTTAAAGATCATGACTTTGCGGCCATCGCTGACTTTGACATGGTGCGTAACGCGGTTGACGCGGCAAAAGCGCTGGGCGTTGACGCGCGCGTGGGCAACCTGTTCTCTGCCGATCTGTTCTACTCGCCAGAAGGCGACATGTTCGACGTGATGGAAAAATACGGCATTCTGGGCGTGGAAATGGAAGCGGCCGGTATCTACGGCGTGGCGGCTGAATTCGGTGCGAAAGCGCTGACCATCTGCACCGTGTCTGACCACATCCGTACCCACGAGCAGACTACCGCTGCCGAGCGTCAGACCACCTTCAACGACATGATCAAAATCGCGCTGGAATCCGTTCTGCTCGGCGATAAAGAGTAATACCTGTTGTGCCGGGTGGCGGCTTCGCCTGACCCGGCCAGCGGTTTTCCAGGCCCGCTAAGCAGAGCGCCAGCGGGCTTTTTTATTAGCGTACTGCCTGCGCAATCCACGCCGATAACTCCCGCAACTCTTGTTCCTGTTCCGGAAAATCAACACGTAACGCGTCACACTCCTGTTGCAGCATATCTGCCCGATAGAGACAGCCCTGCAAACGTGCAGCCAGCGCTTCTAACGGTGCCGGATTAAGACTATCCGTAAATACCTGGGTACGAGAGATATGGCCTTTCTCGACGTCAAAGTGCAGCTCAACGCCGCCCCAGGTAAATCGCTCATCCAGCAGGTGTGAAAACGCCGGTGCCTGACCGAAATTCCACTCCCAGCTGCTCTGGCGGGCGAAGGTTTCCGCGAAGTTTGGCAGATCCGGGGTTTTATCCGGAGAAATCACCTCGGCTTCTACGCGTTCACCGTAATGCCTGAAAAAGGCCTCGCGGATCGCATCGCAAATGCGTTCATGGGTAATCCCCGGCAGGAGCTCCACCAGATTCGCCACGCGACCGCGCACGGAGGTAATGCCTTTGGCCTGGAGCTTTTTCTTGTCCGGATTCAGATAGTTTGCCAGACGGCTCAGATCGGCATTCAGCAATAATGTGCCGTGGTGGAATCCGCGATCCATCGTTTCGCGGTAGGCTGAGCCTGACACTTTCCGGTCGCCTTCAGGCGTTTTCACGACCAGATCGTTACGTCCCGAGGCTTCAGCCGTCACGCCGAGTGAATTGAGCGCGTTAAGCACAATGGAGGTCGAGATGGTTTTGTCGTATTCCGGCTTGCCCGCCATAAAGGTAAAGCAGGTGTTGCCCAGATCGTGAAACACCGCACCGCCGCCGCTGCTGCGGCGCGCCAGGCGGACGTTGTCCTCTTCCATACGGCGGGTGTTACACTCTTTCCACGGATTTTGCGCGCGACCAATAACGACCGTATCGGCGTTGCGCCAGAGAAACAGGACGCGCTGGGTGGCAGGCATCTGGCGGAAGATGCACTCTTCCACCGCCAGGTTAAACCAGGGATCGTAAGAGTCAGAGATTAGCAGGCGTAACGTCGACATGGCAGAGTTCCTTTTCCGAATCATCCGCCTACTTTATCACTATTCTTTCTTCTCGCTCTCTTCCTCTTCGGGAACCGACTTGCTGGCGGTTAACAGGAACGGCGACTGCTGCCAGCGGGTGCGTTTGCCCTGGAGCAGCGTGCGCGCCAGTACCACGCCAATCGCCAGCGAGAGCAGCAGCATCAGGCGCAAAATATTGGTGGTGTTATCCACCTGTTTGGCTTCGGTTGGCAGGGTGTGGGTGTCGAGTGTCAGACGTAAATAGCCGAGCGGACCATTCTTGCCCTGAATGGGTTCGACGATTTGTTGGTTGAAGTAACCACCGGCTTTTTTGCCATCCAGCGCCAGCCTGTCGCGCACGTCGACATGCTCACCCGCGCGGGCAATCAGGTCGCCCTGTTCATCGTACACGCCTGCATCCAGAATGCGGCTGTTTTCCGTAAGCTGGCGCAATACCTGGGCTATTCGCTTATCATCCGGCGTTTCGGTGCGCATAGACGGCGCAACGTTGAGCGTCACCTGGCGCGCCAGCGTCCGGGCCAGTTCCTCAAACTGCGGGTTACGCTGTCGTTGGTGATTCTGGCTAAACCAGGATGCCCCCTGCATCAGCGCCACTAATAGTGCGAGACAGATCAGGACAATCACGGCGCGATGAAGCCGGAATTTCAGTTTTGCGCGAGCCATATTCCACCTGCTTAAAATTTACGGCTTAATGTTGCCAGAAGTGATGGTTACAGGGTAGCCTCATGCGTTATTTTCCCTCTGGAACCTTCCGGCGCGAACGAAATTACAGGAGCTTCAATGCCGAACATTACCTGGTGCGACCTGCCAACGGATGTCTCTTTATGGCCAGGATTGCCGCTCTCTTTAAGTGGCGATGAGGTGATGCCTCTCGATTACCACGCTGGCCGTAGCGGCTGGCTGCTGTACGGACGCGGCCTGGATAAGCAACGCCTCACCCAGTATCAAACCAAACTGGGCGCAGCGATGGTCATCGTTGCGGCCTGGTGCGTGGAAGATTATCAGGTTATTCGCCTGGCGGGTTCCCTGACGCAGCGCGCCACGCGTCTGGCGCACGACGCCGGGCTGGACGTTGCCCCCCTCGGCAAAATTCCGCACCTGAAAACGCCCGGCCTGCTGGTAATGGACATGGACTCCACCGCCATTCAGATCGAATGTATTGACGAGATTGCTAAACTGGCGGGCAGCGGCGAGCTGGTGGCGGAAGTCACCGAGCGCGCGATGCGCGGCGAGCTGGATTTCACCGCCAGCCTGAGACAGCGCGTGGCGACCCTGAAGGGGGCCGATGCTAACATTTTGCGTCAGGTGCGCGATGAACTGCCCCTGATGCCTGGGCTGACGCAGCTGGTGCTCAAGCTGGAGACGCTCGGCTGGAAAGTGGCGATTGCCTCCGGCGGGTTCACCTTCTTTGCCGACTACCTGCGTGACAAGCTGCGTCTGACCACCGTGGTGGCAAACGAGCTGGAGATCATGGACGGCAAACTCACCGGACAGGTCATCGGCGACATCGTGGATGCGCAGTACAAAGCCAATACGCTGACGCGTCTGGCGGAGAAATATGCCATTCCGGTCGAGCAGACCGTCGCCATCGGCGATGGCGCGAACGATCTGCCGATGATCAAAGTTGCCGGGCTGGGTATTGCCTACCATGCCAAGCCGAAAGTGAATGAAAAGACGGAAGTCACTATCCGTCATGCTGATCTGATGGGGGTGTTCTGTATTCTCTCCGGCAGCATTAATCAAAAATAGCGGCCTGCTTTTGTAGGCCGGGTAAGCGTCAGCGCCACCCGGCGCGCAGACCGCACAGAAATAACGAGGTAAACCGTGGCGAAAGCTCCAAAACGCGCATTTGTCTGTAATGAATGTGGTGCGGATTATCCGCGCTGGCAGGGGCAATGCAGCGCCTGTCATGCCTGGAACACCATCACCGAAGTGCGTGGTGTGGCGGCTTCGCCGAGCGTGGCCCGCAATGAACGGCTGAGCGGCTATGCGGGCAATGCAGGCGTGTCGAAGGTACAAAAACTTTCGGATATCAGCCTGGAAGCGCTGCCGCGCTTTTCCACCGGATTCAAAGAATTTGACCGCGTGCTCGGCGGTGGCGTAGTGCCGGGCAGCGCCATTCTGATCGGCGGTAACCCGGGCGCGGGTAAATCGACCCTGCTGCTGCAAACGCTCTGCAAGCTAGCCGAACAGATGAAAACCCTGTACGTCACGGGGGAAGAATCACTTCAGCAGGTGGCGATGCGCGCGCACCGCCTCGGCCTGCCGACCGGCAATCTGAATATGCTTTCGGAAACCAGCATCGAGCAGATCTGCATGATCGCCGAAGAAGAGCAGCCGAAGCTGATGGTGATTGACTCCATTCAGGTGATGCATATGGCTGACATTCAGTCGTCACCGGGAAGCGTGGCGCAGGTGCGTGAAACCGCGGCCTACCTGACGCGCTTTGCCAAAACGCGCGGCGTGGCGATTGTGATGGTTGGTCATGTGACCAAAGACGGCTCGCTGGCGGGACCGAAAGTGCTTGAACACTGTATCGACTGCTCGGTGATGCTCGATGGCGATGCGGATTCCCGTTTTCGTACCCTGCGCAGCCATAAAAACCGCTTTGGCGCGGTGAATGAGCTGGGCGTGTTTGCCATGACCGAGCAGGGGCTTCGCGAAGTCAGCAACCCGTCGGCCATCTTCCTGAGCCGTGGCGACGAGATCACGTCCGGTAGTTCGGTGATGGTGCTGTGGGAGGGGACGCGTCCGCTGCTGGTTGAAATTCAGGCGCTGGTGGATCAATCGATGATGGGCAACCCGCGGCGCGTGGCGGTCGGTCTGGAACAGAACCGCCTGGCGATCCTGCTGGCGGTGCTGCACCGTCACGGCGGTCTGCAAATGGCGGATCAGGATGTGTTCGTCAACGTGGTTGGTGGGGTGAAGGTTACGGAAACCAGCGCGGACCTGGCGCTGCTGCTGGCAATGGTCTCCAGCCTGCGCGACAGACCGTTGCCGCAGGATCTGGTGGTATTTGGTGAGGTAGGGTTGGCCGGCGAGATCCGCCCGGTGCCGAGCGGTCAGGAGCGTATCTCCGAAGCGGCAAAACATGGCTTCCGCCGCGCGATTGTTCCGGCCGCCAACGTGCCGAAAAAAATTCCGGAAGGGATGCAGGTTTTTGGCGTTAAAAAACTTGCAGATGCGTTAAATGTCTTTGACGACTTATAATTACGTATTCGATTTTGCAGGAGGCACCGTAATTTATGTCATCATTTGACTACATCAAGACCGCTATCCGCCAGAAGGGCTGCACGTTGCAGCAGGTGGCGGACGCCAGCGGCATGACCAAGGGCTACCTGAGCCAACTGCTGAACGCCAAAATCAAAAGCCCCAGCGCGCAGAAGCTGGAAGCGCTGCACCGTTTTCTGGGGCTTGAATTTCCGCGGATGCAAAAGAACATTGGCGTGGTGTTCGGTAAGTTCTACCCGCTGCATACCGGGCATATCTATCTGATCCAGCGCGCCTGTAGCCAGGTCGACGAGCTGCATATCATCATGGGTTATGATGAAACCCGCGATCGCCAGCTGTTTGAAGACAGCGCCATGTCGCAGCAGCCCACCGTGCCGGACCGCCTGCGCTGGCTGCTTCAGACCTTTAAGTACCAGAAAAATATACGCATTCATGCTTTTAACGAAGAGGGCATGGAACCGTACCCGCACGGCTGGGACGTGTGGAGCAACGGCATCAAAGCGTTTATGGAAGAGAAGGGCATTGCGCCTAACTGGATCTACACCTCTGAAGAGTCCGACGCGCCGCAGTTCCGCGAGCATCTGGACATTGAGACGGTGCTGATCGATCCTAAACGCACCTTCATGAACATCAGCGGGGCGCAGATCCGCGAGAACCCGTTCCGTTACTGGGACTACATCCCGACCGAGGTGAAGCCGTTCTTCGTGCGTACGGTGGCGATCCTCGGCGGCGAGTCGAGCGGGAAATCGACGCTGGTAAATAAGCTGGCTAACATCTTCAATACCACCAGTGCGTGGGAGTATGGCCGCGATTACGTCTTCTCACACCTTGGCGGCGACGAGATGGCGTTGCAGTATTCCGACTACGATAAAATCGCGCTCGGTCATGCCCAGTACATTGATTTTGCGGTGAAATACGCCAATAAAGTCGCCTTTATTGATACCGATTTCGTCACCACGCAGGCGTTCTGCAAAAAGTACGAAGGGCGCGAGCACCCGTTTGTGCAGGCGCTGATTGACGAATACCGCTTTGACCTGGTGATCCTGCTGGAAAACAATACCCCGTGGGTGGCCGACGGCATGCGCAGCCTGGGCAGCTCGGTGGACAGGCGGGAGTTCCAGACCATGCTGGTAGAGATGCTTAACGAGAACAACGTTGAGTTTGTACATGTGGAAGAGTCGGACTACGACTCCCGCTTCCTGCGCTGCGTCGAGCTGGTGAAGGAGATGATGGGGGAGCAGGGTTAATAACTTCCCCTCTCCCACCAGGAGAGGGGGCTTTAATCGCCCTCTCCCTTTGGGAGAGGGCCGGGGTGAGGGAATCAGCCCACACTCAATACTCAACCACCACCTTCCCACGCATATGCCCCTCCAGCACCCTGCGGTGCGCTTCGGTAATGCTTTCCACGCTTAGCCCGTGCAGCGTTTCGCTGAGCGAGCTTTCCACCACGCCGTTATCCACCAGCTTCGCCACCTCATCTAAAATCTCACCCTGACGCGCCATATCCGTGGTCTGGTACATGCTACGGGTGTACATAAATTCCCAGTGCAGGGCGGCAGATTTGGACTTCAGCTTGTCCTGGTTCAGCGGATGCGCGTTTTCAACGATGGAACAAATGTCTCCCTGAGGGGCAATCAGATCGCTGACCGCATCCCAGTGCCCGTCGGTATCGTTGAGGATAAAAATGTAATCCACAAAGGTGAGCCCCTGTTTCGCCAGTTCTCCCTTCAGGTCGCGGTAATTTACGACAATGTCAGCCCCGCGATCGCGACACCACCGGGCGGAATCTTCTCGTGAAGCGGTTGCGACGATCTTCACCTTGCTGTTGTGCTTCGCAAACGGGATCGCCAGCGATCCGACTCCACCCGCGCCGCCAATTATCAGCAGCGTTTTATCTGCGTCGGCATCCTGAATCTTCAGCCGTTCAAACAGGCCTTCCCACGCGGTGAGCGCCGTCAGCGGCAATGCAGCCGCGGCGGCCCAGTCAAGGCTTGCAGGCTTGTGCCCGACAATGCGCGCATCGATCAGCTGGTGCGTGGTATTACTGCCCGGACGGGTGATATCCCCCGCGTACCACACTTCGTCACCCGGTTTGAATCCGGTGACGCCAGCCCCAACGGCTTGTACGATACCGCTGGCATCCCACCCGAGAATGCGCGGCTCCTTCAGGCCGCTTTTGGCAATGCCTGCATGTACCTTGGTGTCCACTGGGTTTACGGAGACGGCTTTTACCTCCACCAGCAGATCGTGTTCACCGGGCTGCGGCATCGGCGGAGTGATTTCAACGAAGGTGGACGGATTTTCCGGGTTAACGGCAATGGCTTTCACTGACATGGTGTGCTCCTCAATGGCATGCGTTTTGTTGAGGCTAGTCTATTAAGTGGTCAGCTGCATGATAAGATGGACAATCCAGAACTCAGCGTTCGTACAGGGTGAACAATCATGTTTAAACAGCTTCAGGATATGGCGCTGTTTGCGCTGGTAGCCGAGATGGGCAGCTTTACCGCGGCGGCGCAGAAGGCGGAACTGCCGAAATCCAGTGTCAGCCAGCGGATTAGCCAGCTGGAGCAGCAGGTGGGGATCCGTCTGTTGAATCGCACCACGCGCAGGATCAGCCTGACGTTTGCAGGCGAGCACTATCTGGTGCACTGTCGCGAGATGCTGGCGGCCAGCGAGCGCGCGGAGTATGCCATTCAGCGGCTGCGCGAAAACCCCAGTGGGCGGCTGCGGATCACCTGTCCGGCGGGAATTGGCGCGACGCTGCTGGCGCATATGAATGCCGAGTTCCAGCTTCGCTATCCGGACGTGTCGCTGGATGTGTCGATCTCAGACGACGTGGTGGATCTGGTCGAGTCTGGCTTTGACGTGGCGCTGCGCACCGGCAAACCGCAGGATTCTTCCCTGATTGGCCGCATGATTGGGCACTGTCCGCGCTACATGCTGGCCTCGCCCCACTACCTGGCGCGTCGGGCGCCGTTAATCCATCCCCGACAGCTGGTGGAGCACCGCTGCATTACGCACCGGGCATGGTCGGAGTGGCTTCTGCGAAGCGAGAGTGAGGATTATCGGTATCTGCCGGATAACGCCCATATGACCGATAACCTGGTGTACGCCCGGGAATGCGCCATTGCCGGGGCGGGGATCACGCTGTTACCCGCATTCCTGCTGGAAGATAAGATCGAAAAGGGCGCGCTGGTGAAGGTGCTGTCGGCGTGGAGCGTTGAGGGAAACGATCTCTGGCTGGCCTACCCGAGCCGTAAGCTCAATTCGCCTGCGCTGATGAGCTATATCGACTTTGCGATGCAGTTTGATGAGGTGAAGCGGTATTACGTGGGCAAATAAAAAAGCCGGGTGGCGGCTTCGCCTTACCCGGCCTACACACTGTGCGGCCTGATGCCCTCACCCTGGCCCTCTCCCACGGGGAGAGGTTACAAACATAAAAAACGGCAACCGAAGTTGCCGTTTTGCTTTTATTTCGCAATACGCTTGTACTTAATACGCTTCGGCTCCAGCGCGTCTGCGCCCAGCGTGCGTTTCTTGTACTCTTCGTATTCGGTGAAGTTACCTTCGAAGAACTCCACCTTACCTTCGTCCTGGTAGTCCAGGATGTGGGTTGCGATGCGGTCCAGGAACCAGCGGTCGTGCGAGATAACCATCGCGCAGCCCGGGAACTCCAGCAGGGCGTTTTCCAGCGCGCGCAGGGTTTCGATGTCCAGGTCGTTGGTAGGTTCATCAAGCAGCAGAACGTTGCCGCCAACCTGGAGCAGTTTTGCCAGGTGCAGACGACCGCGCTCACCGCCGGACAGCTCGCCCACGCGTTTGCCCTGGTCAGTGCCCTTAAAGTTAAAGCGGCCAACGTAAGCGCGGCTTGGCATCTCGGTGTTGCCGATACGCATGATATCCAGACCGCCGGAAACCTCTTCCCACACGGTTTTGCTGTTATCCATTGCGTCGCGGAACTGGTCCACGGAAGCCAGCTTCACGGTTTCACCCAGGGTGATAGAGCCGCTGTCAGGCTGTTCCTGACCGGACATCATGCGGAACAGGGTTGATTTACCTGCGCCGTTCGGACCGATGATGCCAACGATAGCGCCTTTCGGCACGGAGAAGGTCAGGTCGTCGATCAGCAGACGGTCGCCGTAGGACTTACGCAGGTTGGTCACTTCAACCACTTTATCCCCCAGACGTGCGCCAGGTGGAATAAACAGTTCGTTGGTTTCGTTACGTTTCTGGTATTCAGTGTTATTCAGCTCTTCGAAGCGTGCCAGACGGGCTTTGCCCTTGGACTGACGGCCTTTCGCGCCCTGACGCACCCACTCCAGCTCTTTCTCGATAGACTTACGACGCGCCGCTTCCTGAGATGCTTCCTGCGCCAGACGCTGATCTTTCTGCTCCAGCCAGGAGGAGTAGTTGCCTTCCCACGGAATACCTTCGCCGCGGTCCAGCTCCAGGATCCAGCCTGCCACGTTATCAAGGAAGTAACGGTCGTGGGTAATCGCCACCACGGTGCCTTCGAAGTCGTGCAGGAAGCGCTCCAGCCACGCCACGGATTCCGCATCCAGGTGGTTGGTAGGTTCGTCGAGCAGCAGCATGTCTGGTTTTTCCAGCAGCAGGCGGCACAGCGCCACGCGACGGCGTTCACCACCGGACAGGTTAGCGATTTTCGCATCCCAGTCTGGCAGACGCAGGGCATCGGCCGCGCGCTCCAGCTGCACGTTCAGGTTGTGACCGTCGTGCGCCTGGATAATCTCTTCATATTTGCCCTGCTGAGCGGCCAGTTTGTCGAAGTCCGCATCCGGCTCGGCGTATTTGGCATACACTTCATCCAGACCTTTCAGGGCGTTAACCACCTCGGATACCGCTTCTTCAACGGATTCACGCACGGTGTGTTCCGGGTTCAGCTGAGGTTCCTGCGGCAGGTAGCCGATCTTAATGCCAGGCTGCGGACGGGCTTCACCTTCGATGTCTGTATCGATGCCGGCCATGATGCGCAGCAGGGTGGACTTACCGGCACCGTTGAGACCCAGAACACCGATTTTTGCGCCCGGGAAGAAGCTCAGCGAGATATTTTTAAGAATATGACGTTTCGGCGGGACAACTTTGCCGACACGATGCATGGTATAAACGAATTGAGCCACGTTGGACTTCGCCTCTTTTATCGTGATGAGAATGAATTTCAGCCTCGAAGTGTAGCCTTTTTCACGCCCTAATCCCAGCCAGGAACGTCGGGAGTGTTAAAACGCGCAAGAAAGGTAAAAAAGTGTCCATGACGTGGCGCGTTGTGGGATGCCTGGTTAGCATAAGTTGATGTAACTTTGACGTGGCAAGACGCTGCAACTGACGAAAAACAATGAGGAAGAGCTTGTGGAAAAAGCCAAACGGGTGGTCTGGCGTCTGCTGGCTGCCAGCGTATGCGTAATGGCGGTAAGCCAGGCGGTGCATGCCGATTCACTGGATGAACAACGTAACCGCTATGCCCAGATTAAACAGGCATGGGACAACAAGCAGATGGATACCGTGCAGGCGCTGATGCCGACGCTGAAGGATTATCCGCTGTATCCGTATCTTGAGTATCGTCAGATCACGGACGATCTCATGAATCAACCGACCGTCACCGTGAATAACTTCATTCAGGCGAACCCGACCCTGCCGCCTGCGCGCACCCTGAAGTCCCGGTTTGTGAACGAGCTGGCCCGTCGCGAAGACTGGCGCGGCCTGCTGGCTTTCAGCCCGGATAAACCGGGCGCGACGGAAGCGCAGTGTAATTACTATTATGCGAAATGGGCGACCGGTCAGCAGGAGGAAGCCTGGACCGGCGCGAAAGAGCTGTGGCTGACGGGCAAAAGCCAGCCAAACGCCTGTGACCCGCTGTTCAGCGCCTGGCGCGCCTCGGGCAAGCAGGATCCGCTCTCTTACCTGGAACGTATTCGCCTGGCGATGAAGGCCGGAAACACCCGGCTGGTCACCGTGCTGGCGGGCCAGATGCCCGCAGATTATCAGACCATTGCGTCTGCCGTTATCAGTCTGGCAAACGATCCCAATACTGTGCTGACGTTTGCGCGTACCACCGGCGCGACCGATTTTACCCGCCAGATGGCGGCGGTGGCCTTTGCCAGCGTGGCGCGCGATGATGTGGAAAACGCCCGGCTGATGATCCCGCAGCTGGTGCAGGCCCAGCAGCTTAATGACGATCAAACCCAGGAGCTGCGCGATATCGTGGCATGGCGACTGATGGGGACAGATGTCACCGACGAACAGGCGCGCTGGCGTGATGATGCGGTGATGCGTTCAAACTCTGTCTCGCTGGTGGAGCGTCGCGTGCGCATGGCACTGGGAACGGGCGATCGTCGCGGCCTCAATACCTGGCTGGCGCGTCTGCCGATGGATGCCAAAGAGAAAGATGAATGGCGTTACTGGCAGGCGGACATGCTGCTGGAACGTGGTCGTGAAGATGAAGCCAAAGAGATCCTCCACTCCCTGATGCAGCAGCGTGGATTCTACCCGATGGCGGCGGCGCAGCGTCTGGGCGAGGAGTACACCCTGAAGATCGACAAAGCGCCAGCCAACGCGAACCCGGCGCTGACGCAGGGGCCGGAAATGGCGCGCGTGCGCGAGCTGATGTACTGGAATCTGGATAATACCGCGCGCAGCGAATGGGCGAATCTGGTCACCAGCCGTACCACCGATGAGAAAGCGCAGCTTGCCCGCTATGCATTTGATAATCGCTGGTGGGATCTGAGCGTGCAGGCGACGATCGCCGGCAAACTGTGGGATCATCTCGAAGAGCGTTTCCCGCTGGCTTATAAGGATCTGTTCGATCGCTACACCAGCGGCAAAGATATTCCGCAAAGCTACGCGATGGCCATTGCCCGTCAGGAGAGCGCCTGGAACCCGAAAGTGCGTTCTCCGGTGGGTGCCAGCGGCCTGATGCAGATTATGCCGGGTACCGCGACGCACACGGTGAAGATGTTTAATATTCCAGGCTACAGCAGCCCGTCCCAGCTGCTGGATCCGGAGACTAACATCAACATCGGTACCAGCTACTTGCAGTACGTCTATCAGCAGTTCGGTAATAACCGTATCTTCGCGTCAGCGGCGTACAACGCCGGGCCTGGCCGCGTGCGGACATGGCTTGGCAACAGCGCAGGGCGCATCGACGCCGTGGCGTTTGTCGAGAGCATTCCGTTCTCGGAAACGCGCGGCTATGTGAAGAATGTGCTGGCTTATGACGCCTACTATCGCTACTTCATGGGGCAGAAAGATACCCTGATGAGCGATGCCGAGTGGCAGAGACGTTACTGATCGGCGCGGGTTGTGTTATGCTGTACTCGCTAATGAGTACAAGAGGCAGCATAACATGACCCAGCATTCCCCGTATTCCTCGGCCATGGCCGAACAGCGTCATCAGGAGTGGCTTCGTTTTGTGGAGTTGCTCCGCCAGTCTTACGACAAAGATCTGCATTTACCGTTGCTACAGCTGATGCTGACGCCCGATGAACGCGAAGCGCTGGGCACGCGGGTACGCATTATTGAGGAACTGCTGCGCGGCGAAATGAGCCAGCGCGAGCTGAAAAACGAGCTGGGCGCGGGCATCGCGACCATCACCCGTGGTTCAAACAGCCTGAAGTCGGCGCCGGTTGAACTGCGTCAGTGGCTGGAAGCGGTATTGCTGAAAAACGCCGGATGACGGCTTCGCCTTATCCGGCCTGCAAACTTAACGATAAATCGCGTTATGGAACGGACTTAACGCCAGAATAACGGCCTGGTGGTAAACGCCTGAACGCGTAAGCTTGCCACCCGTAAAGACGCCAATCGCCCCCTCTTTACGACCAATTTCATCAATGCCGGTGTAGTGCGACATTACCGGCCCCAGCGCCTCACCCGCGCGGACTTTCTCCAGTATGACTTCCGGCAGCGGCAGCGTGGCAGAACGCGCTTCGCCGCGCTGCTCACGGCTTTCGATGACAACCCAGCTGAAGGTCGCCCCTTCGTCGATGCCTGCTTCAATCGCGACCCAGAAGTCAGCGTCTGGCGCGGCGGCTTTTGCATTCGCCACGCGATTTCGTGCGCCAGCGCGTGTTTCCTCGCTGCCAAACGGCTGTTCCGGCACACCGCTCTCGACGCCGACGGCGTCAATATGGCAGGATCCTTCGCCGAAGATCTCTTCAAATGCCCTTAGAATTGCCTGAATTTTGGCAGGATTGGTGGTAGCAGAGACAACATGGTGCATAATTAAGCTCGATTTAAAAAATTCATCGCAGTATAACGGAAAAAAAGCATGTTACAGGTATACCTTGTTCGCCACGGTGAAACGCAGTGGAACGCCGAGCGACGTATTCAAGGCCAGTCAGACAGTCCTCTCACCGACAAAGGTGTGCAGCAAGCGTGGCAGGTGGCGGAGCGCGCCAGAACGCTGGGTATCACTCACGTCATCTCCAGTGATTTAGGCCGCACGCAGCAGACGGCACGCATCATCGCCGATGCCTGTGGCTGCGACGTGACCCTCGAACCGCGTCTGCGCGAGCTGGATATGGGCGTGCTGGAAAAACGTCCTATCGATACGCTGACGGAAACCGAAGAAGGCTGGCGTCGCACGCTGGTGAACGGCACTGAAGATGGTCGCATCCCTGAAGGGGAATCCATGCAGGAGCTGAGCGTGCGCATGCATGCCGCGCTGGCCGAGTGCCTGAAACTCCCGGCAGGTAGCCGACCGCTGCTGGTAAGCCACGGTATCGCGCTGGGTTGCCTGGTGAGCACCATTCTGGGACTGCCGGCTTACGCCGAACGCCGTTTGCGTCTGCGCAACTGTTCCATTTCCCGTATCGACTATCAGGAAAGTGCCTGGCTGGCATCGGGGTGGGTAGTTGAGATGGCAGGGGACATTTCGCATCTTGATGCCCCTGCACTGGATGAGTTGCAGCGTTAACGACGTACCGGAATCAGGAATTCCATACGCAGATTGATAGGGCCTTCTTCCGGTTTAGCATCTTGCGCCGGATAGTAGCGCTCAATGTCCTGACCTTTACGGCGATTCAGATTCAGCATCGGCATGCAGGTCCCGTAAACGGTCAGGATGAACTCCTGAACGCCCGTTCCTAAACCTTCGTATGAGAACATCACATACTCGCCGCCTTCCAGCACGACAGGCTTCGAGCCATGAATGTAACCGTTCGCCATGTCAGGCGTCAGCGCCGTGGTATAGAACACCTCCTGCTCGTCGTCTTTTTCCTGGCTGGGATGCGTTTCGTTCAGGCCATACAGAATCGGCGGGAGCGCCGGAGCATGGCTTAAAAATTCGCGCCAGAACTGAACGCGCATCTGATGGCGGAACTCGGAGATCTGCTCCAGGGAACAGGAGTAGCTCTGCGTGGTGCCGACCAGGTGCGTTTCCGGCAGGGTGATGATTTCATATTTTGGCATCGCAAACTCGCCCAGACGCAGCGGCGGACGCATACCAAAGGAACTCCAGTCCGGCGAGCGGCGATAAAGCGCTGGCGTTAACGAGAACTGTTTTTTAAAGGCGCGGGTGAAGGTTTGCTGTGAATCGAAGCGATATTGCAGGGCAATATCCAGGATTGGTCGCGCGGTCAGGCGCAACGCGACAGCAGACTTTGATAAACGACGTGCGCGAATATAGGCACCGATAGCATGACCGGTGACATCCTTGAACATCCTTTGCAGATGCCACTTGGAATAGCCTGCTTTTGCCGCCACATTATCCAGTGACAAAGGCTGGTCGAGATGACCTTCCAGCCAGGTGAGCAGGTCGCGAATAATTCCAGCCTGATCCATATACTATCCTCATCCTTAAAACTGCCGCAGGTGCCTGTTTACAGGTTAGCGGATAATAGCATTTTTTGACGTTTTAGCATTCAGTGTTTTTTTTGCGCATAAATGCTTTTTGTAGTGATTTATGTGCGGATATATTCTAATGCTGTGATCTTGCTACATTTTTATCTAACCTGTTGAATAATCGCTCAGCGTAATTTTTATGAATGGTAACAATATGAAATACAAGGTTTTAGTCTTTACAGCACTGGCGCTGATGGCAGGGCGCGTGGCACAGGCGGAGCAAATTGGCTCCGTGGATACTGTGTTTAAAATGTTTGGGCCGGACCACAAAATTGTGGTGGAAGCCTTTGACGATCCGGACGTTAAGAACGTCACCTGCTATGTCAGCCGGGCAAAGACCGGCGGGATTAAAGGCGGCCTGGGGCTGGCTGAAGACACGTCTGACGCGGCCATCTCCTGCCAGCAGGTTGGCCCGGTGGAATTGAGTGACAAAATCAAAAACGGCAAAGCGCAGGGCGACGTCGTATTCCAGAAACGGACCTCGCTGGTGTTCAAAAAGCTACAGGTGGTCCGTTTTTATGACGCGAAGCGTAACACCCTGGCTTATCTGGCTTATTCCGACAAAGTCGTGGACGGCTCACCGAAAAACGCGATAAGCGCGGTACCGATTATGCCGTGGCATTGATAAAAAAAACGGCGCAAATGCGCCGTTTTTTACTGCGTGACGGGAGAATTACTCCTGGAGGTCACCGCAGAAACGATAGCCTTCACCATGGATCGTGGCGATGATTTCCGGCGTATCCGGCGTAGATTCGAAGTGCTTACGAATACGACGGATGGTTACGTCAACGGTACGATCGTGTGGCTTCAACTCACGACCGGTCATTTTCTTCAGCAGTTCTGCACGGGACTGGATCTTGCCCGGGTTCTCGCAGAAGTGCAGCATCGCGCGGAATTCACTGCGCGGCAGTTTGTACTGCTCACCGTTCGGGCTAATCAGCGAACGGCTATTGATATCAAGTTCCCAGCCGTTGAATTTGTAGCTGTCGACGCTACGACGCTCTTCACTTACCGTACCCAGATTCATGGTGCGGGACAGCAGGTTGCGTGCACGAATGGTTAACTCGCGAGGGTTGAACGGCTTGGTGATGTAGTCATCCGCGCCGATTTCCAGACCAAGAATTTTATCAACCTCGTTGTCACGGCCCGTCAGGAACATCAACGCGACGTTCGCCTGTTCACGCAGTTCGCGCGCCAGAAGAAGCCCGTTTTTGCCCGGCAGGTTGATATCCATAATCACCAGGTTGATATCATTTTCAGAAAGGATCTGATGCATCTCTGCGCCATCGGTCGCTTCAAAGACATCGTAGCCTTCTGCTTCGAAAATGCTCTTTAACGTGTTGCGTGTTACCAACTCGTCTTCAACGATAAGAATGTGCGGGGTCTGCATGTTTGCTACCTAAATTGCCAACTAAATCGAAACAGGAAGTACAAAAGTCCCTGACCTGCCTGATGCATGTCGCAAATTAACATGATCGGCTTAACGTGACTAAAGTACGTAATTGCGTTCTTGATGCACTTTCCATCAACGTCAACAACATCATTAGCTTGGTCGTGGGTACTTTCCCTTTGGACCCGACAGTGTCAAAAACGGCTGTCATCCTAACCATTTTAACAGCAACATAACAGGCTAAGTGACACCGGACACCCAATAAAACTACGCTTCGTTGACATATATCAAGTTCAATTGTAGCACGTTAACAGTTTGATGAAATCATCGTAGCTGAATGCTAGCCTTTGTCACAATTTTTCAATAAACCAACTAGTTGCGGACATTGATTGATAAACGGTACGAATCCAATCAGAAAAGAGTATTCATATGGTCATTATCATTACAAAACATAAGGATAATGGACTTCTGTTAACATTCTAACTGATTGTTCAGCCACAAAATAGTTTAGCTTTTTTTAATTGTTATGAAACGCTATTTCGGTGATTTGTGTTGCAAAATTGTAAATTCGTGCTGCGTAATATGTTGAACTGAATCACATTTTTACCTGCTAACTGATTAAAAAGAGAGCGTAAATGCATCTGTCGATTGTGCTGGTGGCACCAGCAAGAGCTGAAAATATTGGCGCTGCGGCGCGTGCCATGAAGACTATGGGTTTTACCGATTTGCGTATTGTGGACAGCACGGCGCATCTGGAGCCTGGTGCGCGCTGGGTGGCGCACGGTTCGGGTGATATTCTCGATAATATAACCACTTACGCTACGCTCGCCGACGCACTCCACGATATTTCGTTTACCGTCGCGACGACCGCGCGCAGCCGGGCGAAGTTTCACTATTACGCCACGCCTGCTGAACTGGTGCCGATGCTGGAAGAGAAAAGCCAGTGGCTGGAGAAAGCCGCGCTGGTGTTTGGGCGAGAAGATTCCGGGCTGACTAACGAAGAGCTGGAGCTGGCTGACGTGCTGACGGGCGCGCCGATGGTGGCGGATTATCCGTCACTCAATCTGGGGCAGGCGGTGATGGTCTATTGCTATCAATTAGCATCCTTAATACAAATTTCTCAGCCACCGGTGACAGTTTCGGATGAAAACCAGCTGGCGGCACTGCGTGTTCGTGCAGATAAGCTTCTTGAGCAGTTGGGCGTCGCTGACGATCAAAAAATGGTGGACTGGTTACAGCAGCGCCTGGGGCGTCTTGAGCAGCGCGACACGGCAATGCTGCACCGATTGCTTCATGATATTGAAAAAAAAATTAGCCGAGTAAAATAGTGTCATAGGTTTTTATTATGGCCGATCCTGCTGATGTCTGGGGTTGCATCTGGGGTATTCCGATGAAAATAAATCTGCCCGCAGCGGGACGTGAGAATATCTCGAATTGTGATCGAATTAAAAATTCATTGACTTAAGGGGCTCGATCCTTTAACCCTAAAAGAATAGAGCACAGACAGATAATAATGACAGAGTACACAACATCCATGAAACGCATCAGCATCACCACCATTACTACAACCATCATCATTACCACAGGTAACGATGCGGGCTGACGCGTACAGGAAAAACAGAAAAAAGCCCGCACCTGAACAGTGCGGGCTTTTTTTTCGGCTAAAGGAAATGAGGTAGAACCATGCGAGTGTTGAAGTTCGGCGGTACGTCAGTGGCAAATGCAGAACGTTTTCTGCGTGTTGCCGATATCCTGGAAAGCAACGCCAGGCAGGGGCAGGTTGCCACCGTGCTCTCTGCCCCGGCCAAAATCACGAACCACCTGGTGGCGATGATTGAAAAAACCATCGGTGGTCAGGATGCACTACCGAACATCAGCGACGCCGAGCGTATCTTTGCCGATCTGCTTCAGGGGCTGGCCGACGCCCAGCCTGGTTTCCCGCTGGCGCAGCTGAAAAGCACCGTTGAACTTGAATTTGCCCAGATTAAACACGTTCTTCACGGTATCAGCCTGCTTGGTCAGTGCCCGGACAGCATCAACGCGGCGCTGATTTGCCGGGGTGAAAAACTCTCTATCGCCATCATGGCTGGCGTGCTGGAAGCGCGCGGTCACCACGTGACGGTCATCGATCCGGTTGAAAAACTGCTGGCTGTGGGCCACTACCTTGAATCCACCGTCGACATTGCCGAGTCGACACGCCGTATTGCGGCGAGCAAAATCCCGTCTGACCATATGATCCTGATGGCAGGCTTTACCGCCGGTAACGAGAAGGGCGAACTGGTGGTGCTGGGGCGTAACGGCTCTGACTACTCCGCTGCCGTGCTGGCGGCCTGTTTACGCGCAGACTGTTGTGAGATCTGGACTGACGTCGACGGCGTTTATACCTGCGATCCGCGCCAGGTGCCGGACGCCAGGCTGCTGAAGTCGATGTCGTACCAGGAAGCGATGGAGCTTTCCTACTTCGGCGCTAAAGTTCTTCACCCGCGTACCATCTCCCCGATTGCCCAGTTCCAAATCCCTTGCCTGATTAAGAATACCGGTAACCCTCAGGCGCCGGGCACGCTGATTGGCGCCAGCGCGGATGAAGATGACCTGCCGGTGAAAGGCATTTCTAACCTCAATAACATGGCGATGTTCAGCGTCTCCGGCCCGGGGATGAAGGGCATGGTCGGCATGGCGGCACGCGTCTTTGCCGCTATGTCCCGCAACGGGATCTCCGTGGTGCTGATCACGCAGTCTTCTTCCGAATACAGCATCAGCTTCTGCGTTCCGCAGGGTGATTGCCTGCGTGCCCGTCGCGCGCTGGAAGAAGAGTTCTATCTGGAGCTGAAAGAAGAGCTGCTGGAGCCGCTCTCGATTCAGGAGCGTCTGGCGATTATCTCTGTGGTCGGCGACGGCATGCGCACCCTGCGCGGTATCTCCGCCAAATTCTTTGCCGCGCTGGCGCGGGCTAATATCAATATCGTGGCGATTGCCCAGGGCTCATCAGAGCGTTCCATTTCCGTTGTCGTGGATAACGATGACGCCACTACCGGCGTGCGCGTGGTGCATCAGATGCTGTTCAACACCGACCAGGTGATTGAGCTGTTCCTGGTGGGCGTCGGTGGTGTCGGTGGCGCGCTGCTGGAGCAGGTGAAGCGCCAGCAGGAGTGGCTTAAGAAGAAACATATCGATTTGCGCGTTTGCGGCATTGCGAACTCGAAAGCGTTGCTGACTAACGTCCACGGTCTGAATCTGGAAAACTGGCAGGCGGAGCTGGAAGAGGCGAAAGAGCCATTTAACCTGGGCCGCCTGATCCGCCTGGTGAAAGAATATCACCTGCTTAACCCGGTGATTGTTGACTGTACCTCCAGCCAGGCGGTGGCCGATCAGTACGCCGACTTCCTGCGCGAAGGGTTCCACGTGGTGACGCCAAACAAAAAGGCCAATACCTCGTCGATGGATTACTATCATCAGCTGCGGCTGGCGGCGAGTAAGTCGCGCCGTAAGTTTCTGTATGACACCAACGTGGGCGCGGGCCTGCCGGTCATCGAGAACCTGCAAAACCTGCTGAACGCGGGCGACGAACTACAGCGTTTCTCCGGCATCCTCTCCGGCTCCCTGTCGTTTATCTTCGGCAAGCTGGACGCAGGGATGAGCTTGTCGGAAGCCACCCGCGCCGCGCGCGAGCTGGGCTACACCGAGCCGGATCCGCGCGACGACCTCTCCGGCATGGACGTGGCGCGTAAGCTGCTGATCCTGGCGCGCGAAACTGGCCGCGAGCTGGAGCTTTCGGATATCGTGATTGAGCCGGTGCTGCCAGCAGAATTTGATGACAGCGGTGACGTCAGCGCCTTTATGGCCAGGTTGCCGCAGCTTGACGACGCCTTTGCCGCACGCGTTTCGAAAGCCCGTGATGAAGGTAAGGTATTGCGCTATGTTGGCAACATTGAAGAAGACGGCGTCTGCCGGGTGAAGATTGCCGAAGTGGATGGCAACGATCCGCTGTACAAGGTGAAAAACGGCGAGAACGCCCTGGCGTTCTACAGCCATTATTATCAGCCACTGCCGCTGGTGCTTCGCGGCTATGGCGCAGGGAATGATGTGACGGCGGCAGGCGTGTTTGCCGATCTGCTGCGTACCCTGTCATGGAAGTTAGGAGTTTAAGATGGTTAAAGTATATGCCCCGGCTTCCAGCGCCAATATGAGCGTCGGATTTGACGTGCTGGGCGCGGCGGTCACGCCGGTGGACGGTTCGCTGCTGGGCGATACGGTTACGGTTGAGGCGGCAGAGCGCTTCAGTCTGAATAACATCGGCCGCTTCGCCAGTAAGCTGCCGTCTGAACCGCGCGAGAATATCGTTTATCAGTGCTGGGAACGCTTCTGTCAGGAGATCGGCAAAAACGTGCCGGTCGCCATGACGCTGGAAAAGAGCATGCCGATTGGTTCGGGGCTGGGCTCGAGCGCCTGCTCGGTGGTCGCCGCGCTGGTGGCGATGAATGAGCATTGCGGCAAGCCGCTGAACAACAGCCGTCTGCTGGCGCTGATGGGCGAGCTGGAAGGGCGCATCTCCGGCAGCATTCATTATGATAACGTGGCGCCGTGCTTCCTTGGCGGCATGCAGCTGATGATTGAAGAAAATGGCATCATCAGCCAGCAGGTGCCAGGGTTTGATGAGTGGCTGTGGGTGCTGGCCTATCCGGGCATTAAAGTGTCTACCGCCGAAGCGCGTGCGATCCTGCCGGCGCAGTATCGTCGTCAGGACTGTATCGCCCACGGGCGTCATCTGGCGGGCTTTATTCACGCCTGCTACACCCGTCAGCCGCAGCTGGCGGCGAAACTGATGAAAGACGTCATTGCCGAGCCGTATCGCACGAAGCTGCTGCCGGGCTTTAACGAAGCGCGACAGGCATCCATGGATATCGGCGCACAGGCGTGCGGCATCTCCGGCTCCGGCCCGACGCTGTTCGCCTTATGCGACAAGCCAGACACCGCGCAGCGCGTGGCGGACTGGCTCTCTAAACACTACCTGCAAAATCAGGAAGGCTTTGTTCATATTTGCCGTCTGGACACGGCTGGCGCACGAGTACTGGGATAACGAATGAAACTCTACAACCTTAAAGATCATAACGAGCAGGTCAGCTTCGCGCAGGCGGTAACGCAGGGGCTTGGCAAAAATCAGGGGCTGTTCTTCCCCCACGACCTGCCGGAATTTCAGCTGACCGAAATCGATGAGCTGCTGAAGCAGGACTTTGTCACCCGCAGCACCAAAATTCTGTCTGCCTTTATCGGCGACGAAATCCCGCAGGAGCTGCTCGAAGAGCGCGTGCGTGCGGCGTTTGCTTTCCCGGCGCCGGTGAAGCAGGTGGAGCCTGACGTTGGTTGTCTGGAGCTGTTCCACGGCCCGACGCTGGCGTTCAAAGATTTCGGCGGTCGCTTTATGGCGCAGATGCTGACCCACATTAGCGGCGACAAACCGGTGACCATTCTTACCGCGACTTCAGGCGATACCGGAGCGGCGGTGGCCCATGCGTTCTACGGCCTGAAAAACGTCCGCGTGGTGATCCTCTATCCGAAAGGCAAAATCAGCCCGCTTCAGGAAAAACTGTTCTGCACCCTTGGGGGCAACATTGAAACCGTGGCGATCGACGGCGATTTCGATGCCTGTCAGGCGCTAGTGAAGCAGGCCTTCGATGACGAAGAGCTGAAGGCGGCGCTGGGGCTGAACTCTGCCAACTCCATCAACATCAGCCGTCTGCTGGCGCAGATCTGCTACTACTTCGAAGCGGTGGCGCAGCTGCCGCAGGACGCGCGCAATCAGCTGGTGGTTTCCGTGCCAAGTGGGAACTTCGGCGACCTGACGGCAGGCCTGCTGGCGAAATCACTCGGCCTGCCGGTGAAGCGCTTTATCGCCGCCACCAACGCCAACGACACCGTGCCGCGTTTCCTGAAGGACGGAAAATGGGCGCCGAACGCGACTCAGGCCACGCTCTCCAATGCGATGGATGTGTCACAGCCTAACAACTGGCCGCGTGTGGAAGAGCTGTTCCGCCGTAAGGTCTGGCGTCTGGGCGATCTGGGTTACGCAGCGGTGACGGACGAAACCACTAAAGCCACCATGCGCGAGCTGAAAGCGGTGGGCTATACCTCTGAGCCGCACGCGGCGATTGCCTATCGTGCCCTGCGCGATCAGCTTCAACCGGGTGAGTATGGCCTGTTCCTCGGCACCGCCCATCCGGCCAAGTTCAAAGAGAGCGTGGAAGCGATCCTGGGGGAAACGCTGCCGCTGCCAAAAGAGCTGGCCGATCGCGCCGACCTGCCGCTGCTGTCTCATGAGCTGCCCGCAGACTTTGCCGCGCTGCGTAAGCTGATGATGACCCGAGCGTGATTGTGCTGCCCGGTGGCGGCTTCGCCTTACCGGGCCTACAACGGCGAACTCATCGTAGGCCGGGTAAGCGCAGCGCCACCCGGCTTTTTTGTGAAGAAATTAAGGAGAAAAACAGCAGGAAAAAAGCAGAAATTCCCAATAAATGCGGTCACTTAGCGTTTAGGATTGCAGAGAATAACATCCCCCGTCCCCATCACGTACTCTCCTTACATCGGCCCACGTTGGGCAAGAAGAATAAGGAGTCACCTATGTCTACACTGAAACCTGCACTTATCGCGCTTTCACTGATGCTGGTCGCTCCCATGGCGGTGCAGGCAGCTGAGATCACCCTCGTGCCAGCGGTAAAACTGCAAATTGGCGATCGGGATAATAACGGGCACTACTGGGATGGCGGCCGCTGGCGCGACCATGACTGGTGGAAAGCGCACTATGACTGGCGCGATAACCACTGGCGTCCGCACGATGAACATCGCGATCGTGACGATCACCACCGTCATGACGATCGTCGCCCGGGCCCGGACCGGAAGCACCATTAACACAAACCCCGCCAGCTGGCGGGGTTGTCTTTTTATTGCTCGTGACGCTTAAACACCAGCTCGTTTTTTCCTGACGATGCCTCGTCGAAAAAATACCCTTCACTGTTAAAGCCAGTGAGCTGCTCTGGCTTCGTCAGACGGTTTTGAATGATGAAGCGGCTCATCAGACCGCGCGCTTTTTTGGCGTAGAAGCTGATCACTTTAAATTTGCCGTTTTTCTCGTCGAGGAACACCGGCTTGATAATGTCCGCATCCAGCTTTTTCGGTTTCACCGATTTGAAGTACTCATCGGAGGCCAGGTTGATCACCACGTTGTCCCCCTGGGCTTGCAGCGCCGCGTTAAGCTTGTCGGTAATGACATCGCCCCAGAACTGGTACAGATCTTTACCTTTAGCGTTTTCCAGGCGGATACCCATCTCCAGACGATACGGCTGCATCAGATCCAGCGGTCGCAGCACCCCGTACAGGCCGGATAACATGCGCAGATGCAGCTGGGCAAAATCGAAATCGGCTTCGCTAAACGTTTCTGCTTGCAGGCCAGTGTAGACGTCACCTTTGAAGGCCAACAGCGCCTGGCGGGCGTTGGCGGGCGTGAAGTCAGGCTGCCACTCATGAAAACGGGTGGCATTCAGGTCGGCGAGTTTATCGCTGATGCTCATCAGCGAAGCGATTTGCGGAGCCGAAAGCTTACGCGCCTCGTGGATCAGCTGTTGCGAGTAGTCCAGCAATTCCGGCTGGGTATAACGCTCAGTGGCGAGCGGGCTCTGGTAGTCGAGCGTTTTGGCAGGTGAAATCAGAATCAGCATATCCAGTCCTTGCAGGAAATTTAGAGCGACTTTAACAAAAAATCGCCCTGAATTGATCGATAGCTGTTATTGCCGCGGCAAATCATCCCAGGTGCCAGGGGCAATTTGTGACTCGATTTCGGGATAGCGTGAGGCGTCAAAGACGGGCTGTACGCCGAGCTTGCGCTGACGCAGATAATCGCGCGCGATCAGCGCCACAACCGGTGAAAGCAGCAAAATGGCCGTCAGGTTCGTGATGGCCATCAGCGCCATAATGACGTCCGCTATTTGCCAGATCATCGGCATGCTGAGCAGGCAACCTACAAACACCATCGCCAGCACGCCCGCGCGAAGGATGTTGCGGGCCAGACGCGAGTCAACTTTCAGGAAGATAAGGTTGTTTTCGGCATAGATATAGTTCACCGCAATGGAACTAAAGGCAAAAAGTCCCACGACAAGTGCGACAAGGCCCGCGCCCCAGCCGCCGACGAGGGAGACCAGCGCCTGTTGTACCCAATGAATGCCTGCCGTACTACCGGACGGTTGTTCAGCGGCACCGGCCAGCAGCATTATCATCGCGCTGGCGGAGCAGATAACAATGGTGTCTGTGAAGACGCCAATCATCTGTACAATGCCCTGCGCGGCGGGATGTGGGGGCCAGGATGCGGCCGCTGCGGCGGCATTCGGCGTGGAGCCCATTCCCGCTTCGTTGGAGAACATACCCCGCTGAAAACCCGCAGTGAGTGCCTGGCTAAGGGTGTAACCCAGCGCGCCGGAAGCCGCTTCGCGCCAGCCGAACGCGCTTTGGAAAATGGTGACGATGACGTTCGGCACCTCGTCGATATGTATCGCGCATACCATCAGGCTGGTGGACACCCACAGCAGCGCCATCAGCGGAACCAGCCACTGCATCAGGCGGGCAACCCCTTTGAGCCCGGTCACAATGGTCAGCAGGGTGAGAAGGGCAAGCGCGCCGCCCGTCAGCCACTCCGGACAATTGAAGGCAAAGCGCAGCGCGTGGGCGACGGAATTTGCCTGAACGGTATTGAAAATAAGGCCATAGGCAATCAGCAAAAAGATCGAGAACAGAACGCCCATCCAGCGCATTCCCAGCCCGCGAGCCATATACCAGGCGGGACCGCCGCGAAACTGACCTTTGCCGTCTTTTTCTTTGTAGAGTTGCGCAAGCGAGCATTCAGCAAAGGAGGTGGCCATACCGATAATCGCCGTCACCCACATCCAGAATACCGCGCCCGGACCGCCCGCGCCGATCGCCAGCGCGACACCGGCCAGGTTACCGCTGCCGACGCGCGCGGCCAGGCTGGTACAGAGCGCCTGAAACGAGGTCAGGCCGCCCGGCTGTGGGGTGACGCTGTTTTTCAGACTTCTGCCAAATTTGCGGATATAGCGAAACTGAATCAGACCGCTGCGCCACGTAAACCAGATACCTGCTCCTGAAAGCAGGTATATCATGATCGAACCCCAGAGGACTTCGTTGATAAAGAAAAAGAAATCAGGCACTAACGTCCCTCTTGTTGATGCCAAAGTGAATATGTAAGCGCTACCACTGATTGTGCATGCTGTTACTTAGCAGCCTGTTAATATTCTGAGTTTATCATACTCTGCCTAAGCGCACTGTCTGCGGTTGCGCTGCCTCTCACTCGTGTTATCATCAGGGCAGACCGGTTACATCCCCCTAACAAGTAAACCTGTCATTTTTCCGCTGCTGGCAAGCTGTCGGTAGTGTGAATTATCCAGGGCACGTTAAAAGAGAAACACTATCATGACGGATAAATTGACCTCCCTTCGTCAGTTCACCACTGTCGTCGCTGACACCGGAGATATCGCGGCAATGAAGCTGTACCAGCCGCAGGATGCCACAACCAACCCTTCTCTGATCCTTAACGCCGCGCAGATCCCTGAGTATCGCAAACTGATCGACGAGGCGGTGACCTGGGCAAAAGCACAGAGCAATGACCGCGCGCAGCAGGTTGTGGATGCTACTGACAAACTGGCAGTGAACATCGGTCTGGAAATCCTGAAGCTCGTTCCTGGCCGTATCTCTACCGAAGTTGATGCTCGCCTGTCCTACGACACCGAAGCGTCTATCGCAAAAGCAAAACGCCTGATCAAACTGTACAACGATGCGGGCATCAGCAATGACCGTATCCTGATCAAACTGGCGTCTACCTGGCAGGGCATCCGCGCTGCTGAGCAGCTGGAAAAAGAAGGCATCAACTGTAACCTGACTCTGCTGTTCTCCTTCGCGCAGGCGCGTGCATGTGCCGAAGCTGGCGTATACCTGATTTCTCCGTTCGTGGGCCGTATTCTGGACTGGTACAAAGCCAACACCGACAAGAAAGAGTACGCGGCGTCTGAAGATCCTGGCGTGATTTCAGTGACTGAAATCTACGAATACTACAAACAGCACGGCTATGAGACCGTTGTTATGGGCGCAAGCTTCCGTAACGTCGGCGAAATCATCGAGCTGGCTGGCTGTGACCGCCTGACCATCGCTCCTGCGCTGCTGAAAGAGCTGGCAGAAAGCGAAGGTGCTATCGAGCGTAAACTGTCCTACACCGGCGAAGTGAAAGCACGCCCTGAGCGCATCACCGAGTCCGAGTTCCTGTGGCAGCACAACCAGGATCCAATGGCCGTAGATAAACTGGCGGACGGTATCCGTAAGTTTGCTATCGACCAGGAAAAACTGGAAAAAATGATCGGCGACCTGCTGTAATCATTCTGCGTGACCGGGTTCCCGGTCACGCGTCTTTCCCCCGCCTCTGTCTGAATTTTCTCTCTGCGTGTATCATTCCCTTTAATCAGTACTTTTTGAATGGAATGGATATGAATACCTTACGCATCGGCTTAGTGTCGATTTCTGACCGCGCCTCCAGCGGTGTTTATCAGGATAAAGGCATCCCTGCTCTGGAAGAGTGGCTGGGCAGCGCGCTCACTACCCCGTTTGAGATCCAGACTCGCCTGATCCCGGACGAGCAACCGATCATCGAGCAAACCCTGTGTGAACTGGTGGATGAGATGAGCTGCCACCTGGTGCTGACGACGGGCGGAACCGGCCCCGCGCGCCGCGATGTAACGCCGGACGCGACGCTGGCTATCGCCGATCGTGAAATGCCGGGCTTCGGTGAGCAGATGCGCCAGATCAGTCTACACTTTGTCCCGACGGCCATTCTTTCCCGTCAGGTCGGGGTGATCCGCAAACAGGCGCTGATCCTGAACCTGCCGGGGCAGCCGAAGTCGATAAAAGAAACGTTGGAAGGGGTAAAAGCCGAGGACGGCAGCGTTATCGTCCACGGTATCTTTGCAAGTGTACCGTATTGTATACAACTGCTTGACGGTCCGTATGTGGAAACTGACGGCAATGTGGTAGCAGCATTTCGCCCTAAAAGCGCTCGCCGCGAAACAATCTCCTGAAATTCTTTAAAATGTGACATTAGCGCCAGCCGCGGTAGCGTGTAAATGGATTTACGATATAGTAATTTTTTCTTTACGATTGCTGTAAAAAATAATCCACAACACATGCACAATGGTTCGCTATGTCACATAACACCCGACCTCTGAATCGACAGGACTACAAAACCCTCACGCTCGCTGCCCTGGGCGGCGCGCTGGAGTTTTACGACTTCATCATCTTTGTCTTCTTCGCCGCCGTTGTGGGGGCGCTGTTTTTCCCGGCGGATATTCCGGAATGGCTGCGTCAGGTACAAACCTTCGGCATTTTCGCTGCCGGCTATCTGGCGCGTCCGCTGGGCGGCATTGTCATGGCGCACTTTGGCGATCTGGTCGGGCGCAAGAAGATGTTTACCCTCAGCATCCTGCTTATGGCCGTGCCGACGCTGGCGATTGGGCTTTTGCCTACCTATGAGTCGATGGGCATTATCGCCCCGTTATTGCTGCTGCTGATGCGTATTCTCCAGGGCGCGGCCATCGGCGGGGAAGTGCCGGGCGCCTGGGTGTTTGTCGCTGAGCACGTCCCGGTGCGCCGCATCGGCATTGCGTGCGGAACGCTGACCGCAGGGCTGACGATCGGGATCCTGCTTGGCTCCGTGGTTGCAACCATCATCAATACCAGCATGACGCAACAGGCCGTTCACGACTGGGGCTGGCGTATACCGTTCCTGCTGGGCGGGGCGTTTGGGCTGGTGGCAATGTACCTGCGACGCTGGTTGCAAGAGACGCCAATATTTCTGGAAATGCAGCAGCGGAAGGCGCTGGCGCAAGAACTGCCGGTGAAAACCGTAGTAGTGCGGCATAAAAAAGCGGTAATGGTGTCGATGCTTCTGACCTGGCTGCTGTCTGCGGGGATCGTGGTGGTCATTTTGATGTCGCCGGTCTGGCTGCAAAAACAGTACGGTTTTGCGCCTGCCGTGACGTTACAGGCGAACAGTATCGCGACAATTATGCTCTGCTTTGGTTGTCTGGCCGCCGGGCTGGCGGCGGATCGTTTCGGCGCAAGCGCGACCTTTATTGTCGGCAGTTTGCTTCTGGCCGCGTCGAGCTGGGCATTTTATCATCTTGCGGGCACCCATCCTGAACAGCTGTTCCTGCTGTACGGTGTCGTCGGGCTGTGCGTGGGCGTCGTTGGCGCCGTACCGTACGTAATGGTCCGCGCCTTCCCGCCGGAGGTACGCTTCACTGGGATCTCTTTCTCTTATAATGTCTCGTATGCCATTTTCGGTGGGCTGACCCCGATTGTGGTGACGGTGTTGATGGGGGTGTCACCCCTTGCACCTTCGTGGTACGTGCTGGCGTTATCGCTGATGGGACTGGTTTTGGGGGTGTGGCTTCGCCAGTCAGAGGGACGTCGTGCCCGCGACGCGGGCACGACAGAGGGATCAGTGTTTTTCACCAATCGGTAGAATGGTGCGGTCGAACTGCTCGTTCAGCACTTCACCCATGGCCAGGTAGATTGCGCTTGCGCCGCAAACCAGACCTACCCAGCCGGCAATGTGAACGATGCCTTCGTTATCCGCCAGGTGACCGATGGCCAGCAGAGCGAACAGTACGGTCAGGCTCAGGAAGACGAATTGCAGTGCGCGGTTCGCCTTAAGGGTACCGAAGAACATGAACAGGGTGAACACGCCCCACAGTCCCAGGTACACGCCCAGGAAATGGGCGTTTGCCGCCTCTGCCAGGCCCATTTTAGGCATCAGCAGAATTGCGACCAGAGTCAGCCAGAAGGAACCGTAAGAGGTAAAGGCGGTTAAGCCGAAGGTGTTGCCTTTCTTATATTCCAGCAGGCCCGCAAAGATCTGTGCGATACCGCCGTAAAAAATGCCCATCGCCAGGATAATGCCGTCCATCGGGAACATCCCGATATTGTGCAGGTTCAGCAGAATGGTGGTCATGCCAAAACCCATCAGGCCCAGCGGAGCCGGATTAGCCAACTTAGTGTTGCCCATAAGTCCTCAAAAAAATCATCATTAATATGGTGAAATGGTTAAACCCGCGCCAGTTCTACCTGACGGGGCGCGGCATCATAATGGGCGGCATCGACGCCGTCTATGATCTCACCGGGGTGAAATTAAAAAATTTTTTATCCTTCCCCCTTGATGGATGCTGTTGTGACCCCATCTTGTAAGCAACCGCAGTGTGTGGACCTGAAAAAAATCAAATCTGGGCAGTTGAAAAAGCACGTTCTGCCCTTATTACAGGTACACAACCACATGTTGACTGAATTTTTAGTGGAGACGTTTAGATGGGTAAAATTATTGGTATCGACCTGGGTACTACCAACTCTTGTGTAGCGATTATGGATGGCACTACTGCACGTGTGCTGGAGAACGCCGAGGGCGATCGCACCACGCCTTCTATCATTGCTTATACCCAGGATGGTGAAACTCTGGTTGGTCAGCCGGCTAAACGTCAGGCCGTGACAAACCCGCAAAACACCCTGTTTGCGATCAAACGCCTGATTGGCCGCCGCTTCCAGGACGAAGAAGTTCAGCGTGACGTTTCCATCATGCCTTACAAAATCATCGCAGCCGATAACGGCGATGCATGGCTTGATGTGAAAGGCACCAAAACGGCACCTCCGCAGATCTCTGCTGAAGTGCTGAAGAAAATGAAGAAAACCGCGGAAGATTACCTGGGTGAGCCGGTAACTGAAGCTGTTATCACCGTACCTGCTTACTTCAACGATGCTCAGCGTCAGGCAACCAAAGATGCTGGCCGTATCGCAGGTCTGGAAGTAAAACGTATCATCAACGAACCAACCGCAGCAGCACTGGCTTACGGTCTGGATAAAGAAGTTGGCAACCGTACTATCGCGGTTTACGACCTGGGTGGTGGTACCTTCGATATCTCTATTATCGAAATCGACGACGTTGACGGCGAAAAAACCTTCGAAGTTCTGGCAACCAATGGTGATACCCACCTGGGTGGTGAAGACTTCGATACCCGTCTGATCAACTACCTCGTTGACGAGTTCAAGAAAGATCAGGGCATTGACCTGCGTAACGACCCGCTGGCCATGCAGCGACTGAAAGAAGCCGCTGAGAAAGCGAAGATCGAGCTGTCTTCCGCTCAGCAGACCGACGTGAACCTGCCGTACATCACCGCAGACGCGACCGGTCCAAAACACATGAACATCAAAGTGACCCGTGCGAAACTGGAAAGCCTGGTAGAAGACCTGGTGAACCGTTCTATCGAGCCACTGAAAGTTGCATTGCAGGACGCTGGCCTGTCCGTGTCTGACATTCAGGACGTTATCCTGGTAGGTGGTCAGACTCGTATGCCAATGGTTCAGAAGAAAGTGGCTGAATTCTTTGGTAAAGAGCCACGTAAAGACGTGAACCCGGACGAAGCGGTTGCTATCGGTGCTGCGGTTCAGGGTGGTGTTCTGACGGGTGAAGTAAAAGACGTACTGCTGCTGGACGTTACCCCGCTGTCTCTGGGTATCGAAACCATGGGTGGCGTGATGACTCCGCTCATCAACAAAAACACCACTATCCCGACGAAACACAGCCAGGTGTTCTCTACCGCTGAAGACAACCAGTCTGCGGTAACCATCCATGTGATTCAGGGTGAGCGTAAGCGCGCGGCGGATAACAAATCTCTGGGTCAGTTCAACCTGGACGGTATTAACCCGGCACCACGCGGCATGCCACAGATCGAAGTCACCTTCGACATCGATGCTGACGGTATCCTGCATGTGTCTGCGAAAGACAAAAATAGCGGTAAAGAGCAGAAGATTACCATCAAGGCATCTTCTGGCCTGAACGAAGCGGAAATCGAAAAAATGGTTCGTGATGCCGAAGCTAACGCGGAATCCGACCGTAAGTTCGAAGAGCTGGTTCAGACCCGTAACCAGGGTGACCATCTGCTGCACAGCACCCGTAAGCAGGTTGAAGAAGCGGGCGATAAACTGCCAGCGGAAGACAAAACTGCGATCGAAACTGCACTGAGCGCGCTGGAAACGTCTCTGAAAGGCGAAGACAAAGCGGACATCGAAGCGAAGATGCAGGAGCTGGCACAGGTTTCTCAGAAGCTGATGGAAATCGCTCAGCAGCAGCACGCACAGCAGCAGGCGGGCGCTGATGCTTCCCAGAACAACGCGAAAGACGACGATGTTGTCGACGCTGAGTTCGAAGAAGTGAAAGACAAAAAATAATCGCCCTGATGCAGGGTAAGTAATCGGCACGGGCGTAGGAGAATTCTCCACGCCCGTGCTCGCATGTTAAGGGGCTTAAAAAAACCAATGGCAAAGCAAGACTATTACGAGATTTTAGGCGTTCCGAAAACTGCGGAAGAGCGTGAAATCAAAAAGGCGTATAAGCGCCTGGCCATGAAATTCCACCCTGACCGTAATCAGGGTGACAAAGAGGCTGAAGCCAAATTTAAAGAGATTAAAGAAGCCTACGAAGTCCTGACCGATGCACAAAAACGTGCGGCCTATGATCAGTACGGTCACGCGGCCTTTGAACAGGGCGGCATGGGCGGCGGTGGATTTGGTGGCGGCGGCTTCGGCGGCGGCGCTGATTTCAGCGATATCTTTGGTGATGTATTTGGCGATATCTTCGGCGGCGGACGTGGTCGTCAGCGCGCGGCGCGCGGCGCAGACCTGCGCTACAACATGGAGCTGACGCTTGAAGAAGCGGTTCGCGGCGTCACCAAAGAGATCCGTATTCCGACGCTGGAAGAGTGTGACGTTTGCCACGGCAGCGGCGCGAAAGCGGGGACTCAGCCACAGACCTGCCCAACCTGTCACGGTTCCGGTCAGGTGCAGATGCGCCAGGGCTTCTTCGCGGTGCAGCAGGCCTGTCCGCACTGTCATGGTCGCGGTACGCTGATTAAAGATCCGTGCACCAAATGCCACGGTCACGGTCGCGTGGAGAAAACCAAAACGCTGTCCGTTAAGATCCCGGCAGGCGTGGATACGGGCGACCGCATCCGTCTGGCAGGTGAGGGTGAAGCCGGCGAGCACGGCGCACCGGCAGGCGATCTGTACGTTCAGGTTCAGGTGAAGCAGCACGCCATCTTCGAGCGTGAAGGTAACAACCTGTACTGTGAAGTGCCGATCAACTTTGCGATGGCGGCGCTGGGTGGCGAAATCGAAGTGCCGACGCTGGACGGTCGCGTTAACCTGAAAATCCCCGGCGAAACCCAGACCGGGAAGCTGTTCCGCATGCGCGGCAAAGGCGTTAAATCCGTTCGCGGTGGCGCGCAGGGTGACCTGTTATGCCGCGTGGTCGTGGAAACGCCGGTCGGCCTGAACGATAAGCAGAAACAGCTGCTGAAAGAGCTTCAGGAGAGTTTTGGTGGCCCGACGGGTGAGAAAAACAGTCCGCGCTCCAAAAGCTTCTTCGATGGCGTCAAAAAATTCTTCGACGATTTAACCCGCTAACCCGCTAGCTGGTTACTATCCTTTAAAGCCCGGAAGCAATTCCGGGCTTTTTGTTTATAGCGTTATTCCTCGGTTAAACTGAATATATACCCAATATTAATCTGTTTTTACCGATCTGTTTGCGCTGATATTATGGTTTTAACGAGGTATTGTTGTAAAAGAGAGTTTAAACGTGAAATTACTACACCGTTTCTTTAGCAGTGAGGCATCCGGCGGCGTCATCCTGATTATTGCTGCTGCGGCCGCTATGCTGCTCGCCAATATGGGCATGACGCGCGATCTCTATCACGCATTTCTGGAAACGCCCGTCGAGCTGAAAGTCGGGGCGCTGGAAATTAACAAGAACATGCTGCTGTGGATCAACGATGCGCTGATGGCGGTGTTCTTCCTGCTGGTGGGTCTGGAGGTTAAACGTGAGCTGGTGATCGGTTCGCTTGCCAGCCGTCAGCGCGCGGCGTTTCCGGTGATCGCGGCGATTGGCGGGATGATCGTTCCGGCGTTGCTCTTTCTCGCGTTTGCGTGGCAGGATCCGGTTGCGCGTGACGGCTGGGCGATCCCGGCTGCAACGGATATCGCGTTTGCGCTCGGGGTCTTAGCCTTGCTCGGTAGCCGCGTCCCGGTAGCACTGAAAATTTTCCTGATGGCGCTGGCGATTATCGATGATCTGGGCGCTATCGTGATTATCGCGCTGTTCTACACCAGCGATCTGTCGGTTCTGTCGCTGAGCGTGGCGGCCGTGGCTATTGTGGTGCTGGCCTTGCTGAACGTCTTCAACGTCCGACGTACGGGTATTTATATTCTGGTGGGCATGGTGCTGTGGACGGCGGTGCTGAAGTCTGGCGTGCATGCCACGCTGGCGGGCGTCATCGTTGGCTTCTTTATTCCGCTGAAGGAGCAGGACGGCAAATCGCCAGCCAGACAGCTGGAGCATGTGCTTCATCCGTGGGTGGGCTTTATGATCCTGCCGCTGTTTGCGTTTGCCAACGCGGGAGTTTCCCTGGCCGGGGTTACTCTGGACGGACTCACCTCCGTGCTGCCGCTGGGTATCATCGCCGGTCTGTTTATCGGTAAGCCGCTGGGTATCAGCCTGTTCTGCTGGCTGGCGCTGAAGCTGAAGCTGGCGTCATTGCCAAACGGGACCACCTTTAGCCAGATTATGGCCGTCGGCGTGCTGTGCGGTATTGGATTCACCATGTCGATCTTTATCTCGACGCTGGCGTTTGGCGCAAACGCGCCTGAGCTTATCGTCTGGGCAAAACTCGGCATTCTCATCGGGTCATTACTGGCCGCAGTCATTGGTTATACCTTGTTGAAGGTGAAATTGTCCGGACAGGCTGTCCAGGCATAACAGGAAACCGGGAGAAGGGAAGCCTTCTCCCGATAAACTATCAGGGAGTGAAAACGTGATGTCTCATTTGAACTATAACCATCTCTATTACTTCTGGCATGTCTACAAGCAGGGCTCGGTCGTGGGTGCCGCAGAGGCGCTCTACCTGACGCCACAGACTATCACCGGGCAAATCAAAGCCCTGGAAGAGCGCTTGCAGGGAAAGCTTTTTAAGCGGAAAGGGCGTGGCATTGAGCCGAGCGAGCTGGGTGAACTGGTATTCCGCTATGCGGACAAGATGTTCACCCTGAGCCAGGAGATGCTGGATATCGTCAACTACCGCAAAGAGTCTAACCTGCTTTTTGACGTGGGGGTGGCGGATGCGCTGTCCAAACGGCTGGTGAGTGGCGTGCTGGATGCGGCGGTGGTGGAAGATGAACAGATCCATTTACGCTGCTTTGAGTCCACTCACGAGATGCTGCTGGAACAGCTGAGCCAGCATAAGCTGGATATGATTATTTCGGATTGCCCTATCGATTCCACGCAGCAGGAAGGCTTGTTCTCGGTGAAAATTGGCGAATGCGGCGTCAGTTTCTGGTGCATCAATCCGCCACCGGAAAAACCGTTTCCTGCCTGCCTGGAAGAGCGCCGCTTGCTGGTGCCGGGTCGGAGGTCCATGCTCGGACGGAAGCTGCTGAACTGGTTTAACTCGCAGGGGCTGAACGTAGAAATTCTCGGTGAGTTCGACGATGCGGCGCTGATGAAAGCCTTTGGCGAAGCGCATAACGCTATCTTCGTTGCTCCGACGCTGTACGCGCACGATCTCTATTCAGACGACAAAATAACCGAGATCGGCAGGGTGGATAACGTGATGGAAGAGTATCACGCCATATTCGCCGAAAGGATGATTCAGCACCCGGCGGTGCAGCGAATCTGCAATCGCGACTATTCGGCGCTTTTTACGCCGCCGGCAATCTGAAGACATAAAAAAACCCGCGTTAAGCGGGTTCTTTCAAACAAGCAACAACAAGTGGCGATTAAGCCAGTTTGTTGATCTGCGCGGTCAGGTTTGCTTTATGACGCGCTGCTTTGTTTTTGTGGATCAGACCTTTAGCAGCCTGACGATCCACGATTGGTTGCATTTCGTTAAATGCGTTCTGCGCTGCAGCTTTGTCGCCAGCTTCGATAGCTGCGTATACTTTCTTGATGAAAGTACGCATCATAGAGCGACGGCTTGCATTGTGCTTACGAGCCTTTTCAGACTGAACGGCACGTTTCTTAGCTGATTTGATATTAGCCAAGGTCCAACTCCCAAATATGATCTATGTGGACAATTCAAAGGCCGAGGAATATGCCCTCTATACCTTCTTTTGTCAATGGATTTGTGCAAATAAGCGCCGTTAATGTGGCGACGCTACGTTACGTAGTGATGGCGCAGGATTCTACCAGCTTGTCGTTCGTGAATACAGCTTTTCGGCGTAAAAATCGCAGTTCGCGGGCAGATTTTTTTGCTGCGAAAGGTCAGCGTGATGAAATCATACGGCTTTCTGTTTAGCGTGAACAATCGCCGGTTAACCTTAACCGTTGTACAAGGTATACTTTGGCGATTTTCACTGTTTTGAGCCAGTCATGAAGCTGATACGCGGCATACATAATCTCAGTCAAGCCCCGCACGGGTGCGTGCTGACCATTGGTAATTTCGACGGCGTGCATCGTGGGCATCAGGCGCTGTTGCAGGGATTGCGTAAAGAAGGCGAGGCGCGAGGCCTGCCCGTCGTGGTGATGATTTTCGAGCCTCAGCCGCTGGAGCTGTTTGCAGGCGAGAAATCCCCCGCGCGGCTGACGCGTCTGCGTGAGAAGTTACGCTACCTGGCGGAGTCAGGGGTGGACTACGTCCTGTGCGTAAGGTTCGACCGTCGTTTTGCCGCGCTGACCGCACAAAATTTTGTCAGCGACCTGTTGGTCAGGCAGCTTGGCGTGCAGTTTCTCGCCGTGGGCGATGATTTCCGCTTTGGCGCTGGTCGTCAGGGCGATTTCTTGTTATTACAGAAGGCTGGCCTGGAGTACGGGTTTGACGTCACCAGCACGATGACCTTCTGTGAGGGCGGCGTGCGCGTCAGCAGCACGGCGGTACGTCAGGCGCTGGCGAACGATGAACTGGACACGGCAGAAACGCTGCTGGGTCACCCGTTCACAATTTCAGGTCGCGTGGTCCATGGCGATGCGCTGGGCCGCACGATAGGTTTCCCGACGGCGAATATACCGCTGCGTCGTCAGGTCTCCCCGGTTAAAGGGGTCTATGCGGTGGAAGTGGCAGGACTGGGCGAGAAGCCTTTCTACGGCGTCGCCAACATTGGCACACGTCCAACGGTTGCCGGTGTGCGTCAACAGTTAGAAGTACACCTGCTGGACGTTGTAATGGACCTCTACGGTCGCCATATAGATGTGATACTGCGTAAAAAAATACGCAATGAACAGCGATTCGCTTCGCTGGATGAACTTAAAGCGCAAATCGCGCGAGATGAATTAACGGCCCGCGAGTTTTTTGGGCTTTAGAACCGGCTTAACTGCCTACGTGATAAATACGGAACCGAGAATCTGATGAGTGACTATAAATCAACCCTGAATTTGCCGGAAACAGGGTTCCCGATGCGCGGCGATCTCGCCAAGCGTGAACCGGGAATGCTGGCGCGTTGGACCGATGATGACCTGTACGGCATCATTCGTGCAGCCAAAAAAGGCAAAAAAACCTTCATTCTGCATGATGGCCCTCCATATGCGAATGGCAGCATTCATATTGGTCACTCTGTAAACAAGATTCTGAAAGACATTATCGTGAAGTCCAAAGGACTCGCGGGATATGACTCGCCTTACGTTCCGGGCTGGGACTGCCATGGTCTGCCAATCGAGCTGAAAGTTGAGCAAGAGTACGGTAAGCCGGGTGAGAAGTTCACCGCCGCAGAATTCCGCGCGAAATGCCGCGAATACGCTGCCACCCAGGTTGACGGTCAGCGCGCTGACTTCATCCGTCTGGGCGTGCTGGGTGACTGGTCGCATCCGTACCTGACCATGGACTTCAAAACCGAAGCCAACATCATCCGAGCGCTGGGTAAAATCATCGGCAACGGTCACCTGCACAAAGGCGCGAAGCCGGTGCACTGGTGCGTCGACTGCCGCTCTGCGCTGGCAGAAGCGGAAGTGGAGTATTACGACAAAACCTCGCCTTCTATCGACGTGGCCTTCGAAGCGGTCGATCAGGATGCGATCAAAGCTAAATTTGGTCTGCCTGGTGTAAGCGGCCCGATCTCTCTGGTGATCTGGACCACCACCCCGTGGACGCTGCCTGCTAACCGCGCGATCTCCCTTTCTGGCGAGTTTGAGTATGCGCTGGTGCAGATTGATGGCCGTGCGGTTATCCTGGCGAAAGACCTGGTCGAAAGCGTGCTGAAACGCGCGAACATCACCGATTACACCGTGCTGGGCACCGTAAAAGGCGACGCGCTGGAACTGATGCGCTTCAAACACCCGTTCCTTGACTTCGACGTTCCGGCGATTCTGGGCGACCACGTCACGCTGGACGCGGGTACCGGTGCGGTGCATACCGCCGGTGGCCACGGTCCTGACGACTACAACATCAGCCTGAAATATGGTCTGGAAATCGCTAACCCGGTTGGTCCGGACGGCTCTTACCTGCCAGGCACGTACCCGGCGCTGGACGGCATCAACGTCTTTAAAGCTAACGACATCATCGTTGACATGCTGCGCACCAGCGGCGCGCTGCTGCACGTTGAGAAAATGCAGCACAGCTATCCGTGCTGCTGGCGTCACAAGACCCCGATCATCTTCCGTGCAACCCCGCAGTGGTTTATCAGCATGGACCAGAAAGGCCTGCGCGCGCAGTCTCTGAAAGAGATCAAAGGCGTGCAGTGGATCCCTGACTGGGGCCAGGCGCGAATCGAATCCATGGTGGCTAACCGTCCTGACTGGTGTATCTCCCGTCAGCGCACCTGGGGCGTGCCGATGTCTCTGTTCGTACATAAAGAGACGCAGGAGCTGCACCCGAACACGCTGGAACTGATGGAAGAAGTGGCGAAGCGCGTCGAAGTTGACGGCATTCAGGCGTGGTGGGATCTCGACGCCCGCGACATCCTGGGCGCTGACGCAGACAGCTACGAGAAAGTGCCGGATACCCTGGACGTGTGGTTCGACTCCGGGTCTACCCACTCCTCCGTGGTTGACGTGCGTCCGGAGTTTGCTGGTCACGCTGCCGATATGTATCTGGAAGGGTCTGACCAACACCGCGGCTGGTTCATGTCATCGCTGATGATCTCCACCGCCATGAAGGGTAAAGCACCTTACCGCCAGGTATTGACCCACGGCTTCACCGTGGATGGTCAGGGCCGTAAGATGTCCAAATCTATCGGTAACACCGTTTCTCCGCAGGACGTGATGAACAAACTGGGCGCGGACATTCTGCGTCTGTGGGTGGCCTCTACCGACTACACCGGCGAAATGGCGGTCTCTGATGAGATCCTGAAACGTGCTGCTGACAGCTATCGTCGTATTCGTAACACCGCGCGCTTCCTGCTGGCGAACCTGAACGGGTTCGATCCGGTGAAAGACATGGTGAAGCCGGAAGAGATGGTTGTGCTCGATCGCTGGGCGGTAGGCTGCGCGAAAGCGGCGCAGGAAGATATTCTTAAAGCCTATGAGTCTTACGACTTCCACGAAGTGGTGCAGCGCCTGATGCGCTTCTGCTCCATCGAGATGGGCTCGTTCTACCTCGACATCATCAAAGACCGCCAGTACACCGCGAAAGCGGACAGCGTGGCGCGTCGTAGCTGCCAGACTGCGCTGTTCCACATCGCAGAGGCGCTGGTACGCTGGATGGCGCCGATCATGTCCTTCACCGCGGATGAAATCTGGGGTTACCTGCCGGGCGAACGCGAGAAGTATGTCTTCACCGGCGAGTGGTACGAAGGTCTGTTCGACCTCTCCAGCACTGAAGCAATGAACGATGCCTACTGGGACGAGCTGCTGAAAGTGCGTGGCGAAGTGAATAAGGTTATCGAGCAGGCGCGCGCTGACAAGAAAGTCGGTGGTTCGCTGGAAGCGACCGTGACCCTGTACGCCGAACCGGAGCTGGCGGCCAAACTGACCGCGCTGGGCGATGAATTACGATTTGTCCTGTTGACCTCCGGTGCGAAAGTTGCGGATTATGCCGAAGCTACTGCTGATGCTCAGCAGAGTGAACTGCTCAAAGGACTGAAGGTCGCACTGAGCAAAGCCGACGGTGAAAAATGCCCGCGTTGCTGGCATTACACCACTGATGTCGGTCAGGTGGCGGAACACGCAGACATCTGCGGACGCTGTGTAAGCAACGTCGCCGGTGACGGCGAAAAACGTAAGTTTGCCTGATGAGTAAAACTCTCTGTTCAACAGGACTGCGCTGGCTGTGGCTGGTGGTGGTGGTGCTGATTATTGATTTGGGCAGCAAGTTCCTGATCCTCCAGAATTTCGCTCTGGGGGATACGGTCCCGCTGTTTCCGTCGCTTAACCTGCACTATGCCCGCAACTATGGTGCGGCGTTTAGTTTCCTTGCCGACAGCGGTGGCTGGCAGCGCTGGTTCTTCGCGGGTATCGCTATCGGTATCTGCGTCGTGCTGGCGGTGCTGATGTACCGCTCAAAGGCCACGCAAAAGCTGAATAATATCGCCTACGCGCTGATCATTGGCGGCGCGCTGGGTAACCTGTTTGACCGCCTGTGGCACGGCTTTGTGGTCGATATGATCGACTTCTACGTTGGCGACTGGCACTTCGCGACCTTTAACCTCGCCGATAGCGCAATATGCGTTGGTGCGGCGTTAATCGTGCTGGAAGGCTTCTTGCCTAAACCGGCCGCGAAAGAGCAGGCGTAACAAAACCAGCCGGGTGACGCGTAGCGATCCCGGCCTACAGAATTTGTGGCCCCCGTAGGCCCGGTAAGCGTAGCGCCACCGGGCAACAGGTGACCCAAAACAAGCGAGCAATTTGCATGTCTAAATCCGTACAGAGCAACAGCGCGGTTCTCGTTCATTTCACGCTGAAGCTGGATGACGGCTCCACGGCCGAATCCACCCGCAACAATGGCAAACCAGCGCTGTTTCGTCTGGGTGACACCTCCCTGTCTGAAGGCCTTGAGCAGCAGCTTCTGGGTCTGAAAGAGGGCGAGAAAAAAGCGTTTTCGCTGGAGCCGGATGCGGCATTTGGCGTGCCAAGCCCGGACCTGATCCAGTATTTCTCGCGTCGTGAGTTTATGGATGCGGGTGAACCAGAAATCGGGGCGATTATGCTCTTTACCGCTATGGACGGCAGCGAAATGCCTGGCGTGATCCGAGAAATCAACGGCGATTCTATCACCGTCGATTTCAACCATCCGCTTGCCGGGCGTACCGTTCATTTTGATGTCGAAGTGCTGGAGATCGATCCGGCACTGGAGGAGTAAAATGCAGATCCTGTTGGCTAACCCGCGCGGCTTCTGCGCCGGTGTAGACCGCGCTATCAGCATTGTTGAAAACGCGCTGGAGATTTACGGCGCGCCGATTTACGTGCGTCACGAAGTGGTGCACAACCGTTACGTGGTCGACAGCCTGCGCGAGCGCGGTGCGATTTTTATCGAGCAGATCAGCGAAGTGCCGGACGGCGCAATCCTCATCTTCTCCGCGCACGGCGTCTCTCAGGCGGTACGCAACGAGGCGAAAAGCCGCGATCTGACCGTATTCGATGCCACCTGTCCGTTAGTGACAAAAGTGCATATGGAAGTGGCGCGCGCCAGCCGTCGTGGTGAAGAGTCAATTCTGATTGGTCACGCCGGTCACCCGGAAGTTGAAGGCACCATGGGCCAGTACAGCAACCCGGAAGGGGGCATGTACCTGGTCGAATCACCGGAAGATGTCTTTACGCTGGACGTGAAAAACGAAGCCCGTCTGTCGTTTATGACCCAGACGACGCTTTCCGTAGACGACACCTCAGACGTGATTGACGCCCTGCGCCAGCGCTTCCCGAAAATCGTCGGGCCGCGCAAAGATGATATCTGCTATGCAACCACCAACCGTCAGGAAGCCGTACGCGCCCTGGCTGAACAGGCGGATGTGGTGCTGGTGGTCGGCTCGAAAAACTCCTCTAACTCCAACCGACTGGCCGAACTGGCGCAGCGTATGGGGAAAGCAGCTTTTCTGATCGACGACGCAACGGACATTCAGGAAGCGTGGGTGAAAAACGCGGCCTGCGTCGGTGTTACCGCAGGCGCTTCAGCGCCGGATATCCTGGTGCAAAACGTCATTGCCCGCCTGCAAGAGCTGGGCGGTGGCGAAGCGGTGCCGCTGGAAGGCCGTGAAGAGAACATTGTCTTCGAAGTGCCGAAAGAGCTGCGAATCGACGCCCGCGAAGTGGAATAATGTCCTCTCAATCTTCAAAATGCCGGTGGCGAAAGCCTCCGGCATTTTTGTTTCTGGTTAACTGTGATTCACCATCAATATTGACGCTTTTATCACTAGGTTAATCGTTTAATCTGCCATCATGATATTGCTGTTCTCCTCGGGCCGGAGAGCGATATGAATTCAGACATCTTTTTGCCACCTCAGTTGACGTGGGCTACCGGCGCGCTAGCCGGCGGGCCGCTTATCCGCAAAACGACTCGTCTTGCGGATCTTCCTGGGATCTTCGCAGACGGCGAGGCGTGGAAGTGCGGCAATCCTCAAAAAAGTGTGTATGACGTAGACGTACTGGGCTCGCCCGTAGGGGAAGGGGCACTCTTCGTTGGGGTAACTCACCTGCGTGCGGGTAACGTGGGCGATGAGTTCTTTATGACTCGCGGTCATTTTCATCAGCGCCGCGAACAGGGCGAGGTCTATTTTGGCCTGCGCGGATGTGGCTTGTTGCTGCTGCAAACGGAGGCGGGCGACGCGCGGCTTGAGCAGGTGACGGCTGGCTCCGTGCATATTATTCCTCCTTTTACAGCGCATCGTTTGATTAACACTGGCAACGAGACGCTATCCTCCCTTGCCGTCTGGCCGAGCATTGCGGGACACGACTATGCGGCGCTGGCAGAGGGCTTCACCCTGCGGATCTTTGCCTCCGGGGAAGGTTACGAGGTGCGCCATGGCTAACTATGGCCTTGATATGACCATCAACCGTCAGCCGCTCGGTTTTTGCTACGGAGAGGATGTTACCGGGCCGATGCCGGAGATCAGAACGCTGGATCAGATCCGCCCGTCGCTGCGCAATCCGGACTGCGAAGGGCCTGAACAGGTGTATGCCATCGCGATGGACGTGGCGCGTCTGGCGGACAGGCCGGAGCTCGAAAAACGCATGCTGCTTTTTGGTGTGGTCACCTACGCGGCAGGCACGCTTGGCGATGAGCCGGTCCGCAGCCAGGGACATGTTCACCGTATTAGCCAGCACAGCGGATGGTCGCCCCCTGAGCTGTACGAAATCTGGCAGGGTAAAGCGATTATCTACATGCAGGAGTATGTGGACGACGATCCGGGACGTTGTTTTGCGGTACTCGCGGGGCCGGGTGAAAAGGTACTGGTCCCTCCCGGATGGGGCCATGCGACGATTTCGGCCTCGCCCAATGAGCCGCTGACGTTTGGTGCGTGGTGCGATCGGGAATATGGCTTTGAGTATGAGGCCGTTCGTGCACGAAAAGGTCTGGCCTGGTATCCCTTAGTTCAGGGTAATCATATTGTCTGGCAGCATAACTGTCACTACAGACCTGGGCGCTTGCAGATGATTACGCCGAGAAGTTATCCGGAATTCGGCATTACTGATGCGCCTGTTTATCAGCAGTTTATTGATGACCCCGCACGGTTCCAGTTTATTTCGCGTCCGGATAAAGTCGCAGAACTGTGGAATAACTTCCATCCATAAAGAAGCCGGGGCATTGCCCCGGTTTTCTTATCCTGCAAACAAACCGGACGCCACGCCAAGCGCTGCCAGTATAAGCAGCAATATCATGGCTTTTACCGGCGACACGCCGCGTTTTGCCATCAGATACCAAGTCCCCAGCACCACCGCCAGCGGAAGCAGCTGCGGGAAAATACCGTCCAGCATCTGCTGAACGTGAATGTTAACCCCGTCCCGGGTGATGAACTCCAGCCCGGTGCCGAGCTTCACGTAGCTGGCCGCCACGCCGCCCATGACAAATACGCCCAGTAGCGAGAGAGCTTCCCGTAGCCGGGTAGATTTGCTGCTGACCAGCATCTCCACGGAGCCTGATCCCATCTGGTAGCCTTTGAGAAACAGGAACCAGGAGCCAGGGATAATGATGGCCAGCCAGGCAACGGTATAAAACAGTGGACCGAGGATATTTCCGCCTGCCGCCAGCGCCATCCCAATGCTAAGCAGGATCGGGATCAGCATGCCGGGGATCATCGAATCGCCGATCCCGGCAATTGGCCCCATCAGGCCTACCTTCAGGGTATTTATGGTTTCACCGTCAATCGGCTCGCCGTTGGCTTTTTTCTCCTCCAGCCCCAGCGCCATACCGTTAACGATCGCGCCAATCTGTGGCTCCGTGTTGTAGAACGACGCGTGACGGCGCAGCATCTCGGTACGTTGTACCGGGTCGGGATAGAGCTTTTTTGCGACCGGCAGCATGCTCAGGCAAAAGCCGAAGGATTCAAGGCGTTCAAAGCTCATTGAGGAGAGGTTGTGCATCATCCACGCTCGCCAGCAGCGGCGCAGATCCTTGCGGGTGAGTTTACGTTCTTCCATCAGAATTCATCCTCGTCGTCAGGGACAGGTGCTGAAGCCACGGCCTGCGGTGCCTCGGGTTTATAGTTGTAATGAATCAGTGCCAGCAGGGCGCCCACGATCACCAGCGCGACCATATTGAGTTTCAGGAAAACGATGCAAACGAAGCCCACCAGAAAGTAGATGAGCATGGTATAGCTTTTGATGATCTGCTTAAGCAGGATGGCAATACCGACGGCGGGCAAGATGCCGCCCAGCACATTCATGGTGGAGAGGACGATGTGCGGCAGGCTGTCCATAAACCCGCTAATGTACTGTGCGCCAAAAAAGACGGCGATAAAGGTAGGCACAAAGCGCAGCACAAAATTCATCGCCTGCGGCCAGATGGCGCTGTTGAGGTAGATCCCGCGCTCGTCGCCGTTCTCCAGCGCCACATCCGCACGATGGTTCCAGAAGGAGTTCAGCACCATCATCGCATTGAAGAGAATGGTTCCGGCGATCCCAATAGTCGCCGCCAGCGCGACGGCAACCTCAGGTCCTTTGCCGGAAAGTATTCCCAGCGCAATGGCCGGATAAGCCACAAAGTTTAAATCTGCTGGCATCGAGCCGCCGGGTGTCACCATTGCGATATACACCGCCTGCACCGCTACGCCAATCATAATCCCGGTTTTGATATCGCCCAGGATCAGGCCAACCAGCATCCCGGAAATGAGCGGTCGGGAGATGAGATACCAGCCGCCCGTCAGCCCTAAAAGCCACGGACTACTGAGTGCGCCCAGATAACACAGCAGGCCAATTAAAGCCGCTTCGATAATCATGATCTGCTCCTTATTTCAGCTTTTGTCTGGCATCCTGCCAGGTATAAAAACTGGCATCGGGAACCAGGCGGAATTCAATCGCGTGTCCCTGCCCGGTCAGCCACTCGAACGCTGCCGCTTCATCCTGGGTTACCGATTGATTCGGGCCGATGGTGATCGTGTTAGCCCGGGCGCTCATCGGGCCCACGTTAATTTTTCCGTTGCTGTTTTTCAGGCTAATGCCCGCCTGCTCAATGCGCTGTAGCGTGAGTGGAGATTTGCCAATCACGAAATAGCGCTTTTCGCTGGCAATCACTTTTGGCAGTTTTTCGATCGCGGTTGCCGTATCGAACAGCCACACTTTAGTATCTGATACGGCTCCTTTCATGACCGACGATAACAGCGGATCGGCCGCAACGGCATCGTCAATGGCAACGATGCCGTCGCAGGGCAGCTCCCTGGCCCAGCGTGTAATGAGCTGCCCGTGGATCACGCGATCGTCAATGCGTACAAAAGAAATACTCATATGCGGCTCCTTAAAAATCGTCTGTCTGTGCAGTATCTGCCGGTTTCGCCTGTACCAGCGTCGGCAGAGTAAGTTCGATAAGCTGCCCGGCAGCCTGATGAACATCGCGAGCCATCATCACCTCATCGGTTTGCAGCAGCATCGGGAAGTTGACTCCAGCCACCACGGCGACCGGCGGCTGCGTATATGGGTTAAACGCGGCCTCACAGGCCACGTTCCACGGCGTGCCGCTTTGCATGTCGCACAGCACCAGCACGCCGTCAGCGTTGACGCTTGCCGCTTCCAGCGTGGCGATGAAATCCTGCCGGAAGCCCTCTATTCCCGCCTGTTCGGTCAGACAAACGGCATGTACGCTGGGGAGCTCGCCGTATACCATCCGGCCGCTCTCCAGCAGCGCGGCGGCTAACGGCCCATGAGTGGCGACAATAAAATGAATCATCGTTAGCTCCTTACCCAGGCTTTGATAGTCGCGAGGGGGTGTCCGGAAGCACGGGCTGAAGGTGAAATGCGATAGTCACCTACGCTTGCCGGAATGATGAAGGTTTCGGCGTAATGGACGGTAAACGGCTCAAATGCACCGGTTGGGCTGTCGACAATTGCTTCTTCGCCCTCTACCAGATTCAGCACGTTCACGCCGCCGCCGGTGTGGTGCAAAACGGGTTCGCTAAACCAGTGGCGGCGGGTTTCGATAAATTCACGCTCGTGCAGGCCAGTACGCTCTTCACGCCAGCCGTTTCCTTCCGCGACAGGTTCGAACTGATTCACCAGATGCTGATGTACCCACCGCGTGTCGCGCTGCCAGTCGATCACCTTTTCACCGTGCTCCAGGTGTACCGGGCGCGGCAGCCCGTCCAGGCCCAGGCGGCCCCAGTCCCACAGTTTGAAGGTGAAAATATACGGCGTAGCGCTGATCTCCAGCACCATGGTTCCCGCGCCGGAGCAGTGCACCGTCCCAGCCGGGATCAGGAAATGGTCGTGCTTTTTTGCCGGGATCTGATTAACGAAGCGGTCGTCATCAAACGGTTTTTCACCGCTACCCGCGCGCCTGAGATCGTCCATCATGGCCTCAGGGTCTGTGCCGGTTTTGGTCCCCAGATAGACGACGGCACCCGGCTCCGCTTCCAGAATGTAATAACTCTCATCCTGGGTATAGTGCATCCCAAACTGCTGCTGGATGTACTCGGTAATGGGGTGGACCTGGAAGCTCAGATTCTGGCCACCCATGGTGTCGAGGAAGTCAAAACGGATCGGGAATTCCGCGCCGAAACGTGCGTGAACTTTCTCGCCCAGCAGAGCACGGGGCTCAAGCAAAACCAGATCCTGAGAGGGGATCTCGATCCGCACTGCGCCAAAACGCAGTAACAGGCTGTTCTCCTCGGGCACGCAGTCAAAACACCACGCGTAATTGGGTGCAGAGGGATCGAGATCGAATTGCTGTTTCATCCACTGGCCGCCCCAGACGCCAGGATCGAAAAAGGGCGCCACGCGGAAAGGCTGGGTGGTAGTTTGCTTCAGCCCGGCTCGCAGGGCCTCGCCGCTGACCATCGCGGGCTGGTTCGTCTGGGTTGTATCCAGTAAAAAATCGGTGCGCCTGAGCAGCGGTGTTTTGTGGCGATCGAAGACGCGCCATTCGACAAAAAAGGCGCGCTTGTAGCGACGAAGCATATCTTCCTGCTGATTATCTGCGCCCCAGTTCCCAGTCTCACCCCGCCGCATACGCTGCTGGATCTCCCAGCGCGGCAGATCGGCATACACCAGCACATCACCCGGATGGACAAGCGTCGCACCGGGTCCGTAGATCACAATCAGCCCCCCGGAACACTGGTTCACCTGAACCTGCAACGCCTCCAGACGCGCGGGATCGAAAAACTCTCCAAGCTGGTGGCAGGAGAGAACGCCAAAGACGCGATCGTCTGTGAGGTTGCGTGCCAGCATCTCATGAATGGCACACTCATCCCGTCGCGCCTGTTCAGCATTGATCGCCAGCGTCGGGCGTAGACGCGGCAGCACGTTCTCTTCAAGCTCGGTCATGCGCACGCCCGGATAGCAGTCAATCACCAGCACCGTGCGGCTGCGCTGTTGGGTTTTTAACTCAAGAACGCGGGTTATTGCTTCCCAGCCTTGCCAGGCGCTGTCATCAAAACCCTGTATCGCCACCGTGGGGAATTTGTCGTAGGTTGTCATTGTATCCTCCGTAATCGTTATTTAAGGTTATTCGATTAACCGTATTTGAGAAGAGTGGTTAACGCGATTAACCCGCCATAAATGCGAATCGAATCCAGAACAACAGCGGTAATGTGAAGAGTCTCACAGGGAAAAATGCAAAAAACAGGTTATTCGATTAACCTGTAGTGATGATGAAGGAGACAACATGACAGGAATTACACTGGCCGATGTTGCGAAACGCGCCGGCGTGTCAACGGCGACGGTCTCAATGGTGCTCTGCAACAAAGGCCGCATTTCGCAAAGCACGCGCGAACGTGTGCTTAAGGCGCTGGATGAATCCGGCTATGTCTATAACCAGACGGCAGCCAATTTACGTAACCGCAGCAGTAACCAGGTCGGGCTGCTCTTGCACGATATCACCAACCCTTTTTATAGCGAGATGACGGCAGGGCTAAGTCATGAAATGGAGCGCCACGAGCTGATGCTTTTTCTGGCGAATAGCGAGGAATCGGCAGAGCGACAGCAAAAATTTGTTGATTCACTGATGCGTAATAACGTCGGCGGTATGGTGCTGTGTGCGGCTCGGGAAACGCCCCAGGCCTTTTTTGAGGGTCTGAAGCGGCGCAATATTCCGGCTATCATGGTTGTGCGACCGCTGAACGATCCGGATTTTGATTTTGTCGGAACGGATAACTTCTTAGGCACGCAGATGGCGACGGAGCATCTGCTCAGAATGGGCCATCGGCACATTGCGTTCATTGGAGGGAGCCAGAATTCGGGCTCTCGGGCGCAGCGTATCGGGGGCTTTACCAGCAAGCTGCTGGAGTACGGCGTGACGCCGAATCCTGCCTGGATCAGAACCTCTCACGCCAGCCAAAGCGACGGCGCGCGCGTGGCAGAGGCGTTACTTCTCGAGCATCCACACATCAGTGCGGCAATTTGCTATCAGGATGTTGTGGCGCTGGGGGTGATGCAAAGCTTACGCAAGATGGGCCGTGAGCCGGGATGTGATTTTGCGCTGGTCGGTTTCGATGATATTACCGAAGCGGCTCTGGTGCAGCCCGCATTGACCACCGTATCGGTGGCGGCGAAAGAGATTGGTCGTAAGGCAGGGGAGTTACTTTACAGCCGCATACAGGGCAACGACGAACCCGCCAAACGAATCATTCTGCCGCCTGCGCTGGTGGTGCGGGAATCATGTGGTTTTCGCTGACGATCATGTCTTTCACTGATATCTCACCCTGTTTATCATTAAATTCTAATTATCGGCGTTTTCTGTGGCAGCCTGTGCAAAGGCTGGTTAATCTGAAAACGATTTACATCATTTTAACGTAAGAGAATAACTATGCATGATGCACAGATCCGCGTCGCCATTGCGGGCGCGGGCGGACGTATGGGCCGTCAGCTGATTCAGGCGGCACTACAGATGGATGGCGTGGCGCTTGGCGCGGCGCTGGAGCGTGAAGGTTCATCGCTTTTGGGAGCCGATGCAGGCGAGCTGGCAGGCGCAGGTCAGACGGGCGTTACCGTGCAGAGCAGCCTTGAGGCGGTGAAAGAAGACTTTGACGTGTTTATCGATTTTACCCGCCCTGAAGGCACGTTGGCTCACCTGGCGTTTTGCCGTCAGCACGGTAAAGGGATGGTGATTGGCACCACCGGTTTTGACGAGGTCGGTAAGCAAGCCATTCAGGATGCGTCCACTGAGATTGCGATTGTCTTTGCGGCAAACTTTAGCGTGGGGGTAAACGTCATGCTGAAACTGCTGGAGAAGGCGGCGAAGGTGATGGGCGAATACACCGACATTGAAATCGTCGAAGCGCACCATCGCCACAAAGTCGATGCTCCGTCAGGCACGGCGCTGGCAATGGGCGAAGCGATTGCGTGTGCAATGGATAAAGATTTGAAAGACATCGCGGTCTATTCTCGCGAAGGCCACACTGGCGAGCGCGTGCCTGGCACCATTGGGTTTGCCACCGTTCGCGCGGGTGATATCGTCGGTGAACATACCGCTATGTTCGCCGATATTGGCGAAAGGATCGAAATCACTCATAAAGCATCCAGCCGCATGACATTTGCAAACGGGGCGGTACGTTCGGCATTGTGGCTGAAAGGTAAGCGTAATGGTCTTTTTGATATGCGAGATGTCCTCGAACTCAACAATTTGTAAGCATTATTACCCTTCGTGATGTGGTTATTGCAGTCGTAATTAATTGATTGCATAGGGCAATATTTTATTGCCCTTTTATTTTGTCTGTTTGGGGTGTTTATTGTGTCTAACTGATTTAAAGTAAGTGTTTTCTCGATAATTTCTGTTGTTGAACTGTAAATTTTGACCATTTGGTCCACTTTTTATTCCTGCAAGACGTTTCTTTCTATTAAACTGCATGCGCAAGCGGTTTCCACAGTGATTTAGTTGATCTTTTTGCCGCTTAATCTGATTTCAGACCGCCAGGCTTGCAAAAGAATATACAAAACTCCCGTTTTAAGTTGACTTTTACATGGCAAATCCCCAGAATGCCGCCGTTTGCCAAAAATCCGCTGGCAACACATTTGCATTGATCCATGACATGGTTATGAATTAATATGCAAATAAAGTGAGTGAATATTCTCTGGAGGGTGTTTTGATTAAGTCAGCGCTATTGGTTCTGGAAGACGGAACCCAGTTTATCGGTCGGGCCATAGGGGCAACGGGTTCGGCGGTTGGGGAAGTCGTTTTCAATACTTCAATGACCGGTTATCAAGAAATCCTCACTGATCCTTCCTATTCTCGCCAAATCGTTACTCTTACTTATCCTCATATCGGCAATGTCGGCACCAATGCGGCTGACGAAGAATCCTCTCAGGTACATGCGCAAGGCCTGGTCATTCGCGACCTGCCGCTGATTGCCAGCAACTTCCGCAACACCGAAGACCTCTCTTCTTACCTGAAGCGCCACAACATTGTGGCGATTGCCGATATCGATACCCGTAAGCTGACGCGTCTGCTGCGCGAGAAGGGTGCACAAAACGGTTGTATCATCGCAGGGGATAACCTCGATGCGACGCTGGCGCTGGAAAAAGCGAAAGCCTTCCCGGGACTGAACGGTATGGACCTGGCGAAAGAAGTGACCACCGCTGAAGCCTACAGCTGGACGCAGGGAAGCTGGACGCTGGAAGGCGACCTGCCGGAAGCGAAACCGGAAAGCGAGCTGCCGTTCCACGTGGTGGCCTACGATTTTGGCGCCAAGCGCAACATCCTGCGTATGCTGGTTGACCGTGGCTGCCGCCTGACGGTGGTTCCGGCGAAAACCTCTGCTGAAGATGTTCTGAAGATGAACCCGGACGGCATCTTCCTCTCTAACGGTCCTGGCGACCCGGCGCCGTGCGACTACGCTATCGACGCCATCAAGTCCTTCCTTGAAACCGACATCCCGGTATTCGGCATCTGTCTCGGCCATCAGCTGCTGGCGCTGGCGAGCGGAGCGAACACCGTCAAGATGAAGTTTGGCCACCACGGTGGTAACCACCCGGTGAAAGATATCGACAACAACACGGTGATGATCACCGCGCAGAACCACGGCTTCGCTGTGGATGAAGCGACGATGCCAGCTAACCTGCGCGTGACGCATAAGTCACTGTTCGATGGTACCTTGCAGGGTATCCATCGCACCGATAAGCCTGCGTTCAGCTTCCAGGGCCACCCTGAAGCCAGCCCGGGCCCACACGATGCCGCGCCGCTGTTCGATCACTTCATCGAACTTATCGAGCAATACCGTAAGACCGCTAAATAATCAGGAGCTGAGAAGACCATGCCAAAACGTACAGACATAAAAAGCATCCTGATCCTTGGCGCTGGCCCGATTGTCATCGGCCAGGCCTGCGAATTCGACTACTCCGGCGCGCAGGCGTGTAAAGCCCTGCGTGAAGAGGGTTACCGTGTCATCCTGGTAAACTCTAACCCGGCCACCATCATGACCGACCCGGAAATGGCGGATGCGACCTACATCGAGCCGATTCACTGGGAAGTGGTACGCAAAATTATCGAGAAAGAGCGTCCGGACGCGGTGCTGCCGACCATGGGCGGCCAGACGGCGCTGAACTGTGCGCTGGAGCTGGAGCGTCAGGGCGTGCTGGAAGAGTTCGGCGTGACCATGATCGGTGCGACCGCCGACGCGATTGATAAAGCAGAAGACCGTCGCCGCTTCGACGTGGCCATGAAGAAAATTGGCCTTGATACCGCACGTTCCGGTATCGCGCACAATATGGAAGAAGCGCTGGCCGTTGCGGCTGAAGTGGGTTATCCGTGCATCATCCGCCCTTCCTTCACCATGGGTGGCACCGGCGGCGGCATTGCCTACAACCGCGAAGAGTTTGAAGAAATTTGCGAGCGCGGCCTGGATCTCTCCCCAACCAAAGAGTTGCTGATTGATGAATCGCTGATTGGCTGGAAAGAGTACGAGATGGAAGTGGTGCGTGATAAAAACGACAACTGCATCATCGTCTGCTCCATCGAAAACTTCGACGCGATGGGGATCCACACCGGCGACTCCATCACCGTTGCGCCAGCTCAGACGCTGACCGACAAAGAGTACCAAATCATGCGTAACGCCTCGATGGCGGTACTGCGTGAAATCGGCGTGGAAACCGGCGGCTCTAACGTGCAGTTCTCGGTGAACCCGAAAACCGGCCGTCTGATTGTTATCGAAATGAACCCGCGCGTGTCCCGTTCCTCCGCACTGGCCTCCAAAGCCACCGGCTTCCCGATTGCGAAAGTGGCGGCGAAACTGGCGGTGGGTTACACCCTTGACGAGCTGATGAACGATATCACCGGCGGCCGCACGCCAGCGTCCTTCGAACCGTCCATCGACTACGTTGTGACCAAAATTCCACGCTTTAACTTCGAGAAATTCGTCGGTGCCAACGACCGTCTGACTACCCAGATGAAATCCGTTGGTGAAGTCATGGCGATTGGCCGCACGCAGCAGGAATCCCTGCAAAAAGCGCTGCGCGGCCTGGAAGTGGGCGCGACCGGCTTTGACCCGAAAGTCAGCCTGGACGACCCGGAAGCACTGACCAAAATCCGCCGCGAGCTGAAAGACGCGGGCGCAGAGCGTATCTGGTACATCGCCGATGCCTTCCGCGCGGGCCTGTCCGTCGACGGCGTATTTAACCTGACTAACATTGACCGCTGGTTCCTGGTGCAGATAGAAGAGCTGGTGCGTCTGGAAGAGAAAGTGGCGGAGCTGGGCATCAACGGCCTGGACGCAGACTTCCTGCGCATGTTGAAGCGTAAAGGCTTCGCCGATGCGCGTCTGGCTAAGCTGGCGGGCGTGCGTGAAGCGGAAATCCGCAAGCTGCGCGACCAGTACGACCTGCACCCGGTCTACAAGCGCGTGGACACCTGTGCGGCTGAATTCTCGACCGATACCGCATACATGTACTCCACCTATGAAGAGGAGTGCGAAGCGAACCCGTCCGTCGACCGCGACAAGATTATGGTGCTGGGCGGCGGTCCAAACCGTATCGGCCAGGGCATCGAGTTTGACTACTGCTGCGTACACGCCTCACTGGCGCTGCGCGAAGACGGTTACGAGACCATTATGGTCAACTGTAACCCGGAAACCGTCTCGACCGACTACGACACTTCCGACCGCCTCTACTTCGAGCCGGTCACCCTGGAAGACGTGCTGGAAATCGTGCGCATCGAGAAGCCAAAAGGCGTGATCGTGCAGTATGGCGGCCAGACTCCGCTGAAGCTGGCGCGCGCGCTGGAAGCAGCAGGTGTGCCGGTTATCGGCACCAGCCCGGATGCGATTGACCGTGCGGAAGACCGCGAGCGTTTCCAGCAGGCGGTTGACCGTCTCAAACTGAAACAGCCGGCGAACGCCACCGTGACCGCAATTGAAATGGCCGTTGAGAAAGCGAAAGAGATCGGCTACCCGCTGGTGGTGCGTCCATCCTACGTACTGGGCGGCCGCGCGATGGAAATCGTCTACGACGAAGCGGACCTGCGTCGCTACTTCCAGACGGCGGTGAGCGTTTCCAACGATGCGCCAGTGCTGCTCGACCGCTTCCTCGACGACGCGGTTGAAGTCGACGTGGATGCCATCTGCGACGGCGAAAGGGTGCTGATTGGCGGCATCATGGAGCACATCGAGCAGGCGGGCGTGCACTCCGGTGACTCCGCCTGTTCTCTGCCAGCGTACACCCTGAGCCAGGAGATTCAGGACGTAATGCGCCAGCAGGTGCAGAAGCTGGCCTTCGAGCTTCAGGTTCGCGGCCTGATGAACGTTCAGTTCGCGGTAAAAGACAACGAAGTCTATCTGATTGAAGTCAACCCGCGTGCGGCGCGTACCGTACCGTTCGTCTCCAAAGCGACCGGTATTCCGCTGGCGAAAGTGGCGGCGCGCGTGATGGCTGGCCAGACGCTGGCTCAGCAGGGCGTCACGAAAGAAATTATCCCGCCTTACTACTCGGTGAAAGAGGTGGTACTGCCGTTCAACAAATTCCCGGGCGTTGACCCGCTGTTAGGGCCAGAGATGCGCTCTACCGGGGAAGTGATGGGCGTTGGCCGTACCTTCGCAGAAGCGTTTGCGAAAGCGCAGCTGGGCAGTAGCTCCACCATGAGAAAATCTGGCCGTGCGCTGCTCTCCGTTCGCGAAGGCGATAAAGAGCGCGTGGTTGACCTGGCCGCCAAGCTGCTGAAACAGGGCTTCGAGCTGGACGCCACTCACGGTACGGCGATTGTGTTGGGTGAAGCGGGTATCAACCCGCGTCTGGTGAACAAAGTGCATGAAGGTCGTCCGCACATTCAGGACCGCATTAAGAATGGCGAGTACACCTACATCATTAACACCACCGCAGGTCGCCAGGCGATTGAAGACTCCAAACTGATTCGCCGCAGCGCGCTCCAGTACAAAGTGCATTACGACACCACCCTGAACGGCGGTTTCGCGACGGCCATGGCGCTGAATGCGGATGCCACCGAGAAGGTGATTTCGGTACAGGAAATGCACGCTCAGATTAGCAAGTAACACACATTGCCCGGTGCCATCCGGTTACCGGGCAATTTTCCCATCTTAAGAACCTTCTGGTTTTTCATCCGCTTTCAGTCAGTTAGCCTAAAATAGTTAGGTCGATAACGAAAATTCAACTGAGAGCAGGGGAATACACCATGCAAAATAAACTACTGATCGCTTCCGTTCTGGCTGCCACCGCAATGTTCACCGTGGCGGGCTGTTCGTCCAATCAGGCCGTAAAAACCACCGATGGCAAAACGATTGTTACTGACGGGAAACCGCAGGTGGATGACGATACCGGTCTGGTATCGTACAAAAACGCCGAAACCGGTCAAACTGAACAGATTAACCGTGACCAGGTTAAATCAATGGGCGAGCTGGATAACTAAAAAAAAGCAGTGGCACATGCCACTGCTTTTTTGCTTCAGGATGCTCGATTACCAGCGATGGTTTAACAAAATATGACCGCCGTAGGCGGCATAGCTGTTTTCACCCCACTCGCCGCTGGCACGCAGGGAGATCGTCGTGGTTTCGTTCAGGTTGCCGGTTAAGCCCAACTCTAACTGACCACGATCTTCCGGCGTATCGTTGCTGACGGTCTCGTCGTTGAATGCCAGATCGTTTTGACCAGCACCTTTCAACCAGTTAACCGCAACGTACGGCTGCCAGGCCTTGACGTCCTTCTGCTGGAAGTAGCTAGCTTTAACGCCGAGACGACCAAAGACGCTGTCATTGTCCAGGGTAGTGACGCGTACGCCGTCGCGATCGGTATGATTTTCCTGATCGAGATAGCTGTAGATCACCTGCGCCTGCGGCTCGATCTTCCAGGTGCGTTCATTTTCAGACTGGATTATCCACGCGTGGCCGACTTCAACAGACGCGGCGAAACCTTCACTATCGTAGTCTTCATCGTTGCGATTGCTGGTGACGTTGTTGTTGTACCAGCTGTAAGCGGCCCAGGTATCAACGTAGCTGCCCAGACGTAATTTCTGATCTTCCTGCCAGGTGGCGTACAGCCCAACATTGAAGCCATCAACCTTACCCTGTGCGTCAAGTACGTTGTGCTTCGCATCAGAGTGGGTCTTCGCCTGGCCTGCACCGAACATCCCGCCAGCACGCAGGATACCGTTATCCATTGGCTTGCTCATGAAATCGCTGCCGACTTGCAGTACGGTGGTGGTGGTGTCGTAGCTGACTTTATCGCCACCCGCATCGTTCTCGTGATAGCGACCCTTAACGTACATCCAGGTGTTCAGGTCGTCTTCATTGCGGAAGGTGATCTGGTCGCGATCGTCACGCTTATGCAGGAACATGCTCTGTGCGGCAAGGTAGTTACCTAAGTAAGCACCCACTTCAGGTGCCATGACTTCCGGCGTATTATTACCGCCGTTGTCAGTGTTGCCGCCGTTGTCGGTGCTACCGCCGTTATCGGTGTTGCCGCCGTTGTCTGTATTGCCGCCATTGTCGGTGTTATCGCCGTTATCGGTGTTGCCGCCGTTGTCGGTGTTGCCGCCGTTATCGGTGTTGCCGCCGTTGTCGGTGTTGCCGCCGTTGTCGGTGTTATCGCCATCATCAGTATTGCCACCGTCATCGGTGTCGTCGGAAGGCTCATCAGAAGGCGTCGCCTTTGATTCCAGATACCAGTTGCCGTCACTGTGCTGGTAGAGGTTATATTCCCAGGCGCCTGCGACGACCGGTTTTGCCAGCGTCAGTTGGGCTTCGGAACTGCCGCCGATGCTGACAATTTCCATACCGTTAATGGTTTGCGCGCCTGCGCCGCCAATGTTGGTGATGCTGATGCCAGACTGACCGAAGCTGCTACCCGTAATAGTGAGGTGATCAGTTGGTGAATTATCTTCACCCAGGGTGCTGTTCATTACGATCTGGCTACCGTCAGAGCCGGTGTAGTCGCCATTAATCGTAAAATTATTGCCAACGCTATTATTAGCCGCACTGAGTAACAGCGTGCCGCCATTAGTCACGTTGCCGTTGATGGTATCGACGCCGGAAGCACTGAGCGTGGAGTTACCCTGGACTGCATTCCATGCCGCCAGCGTACCGCCGCTAAGAACCGCGATGTTGTTGTTCACTTCGCCTGCGGTGGCAAAGGTCGCGCCATTTTCAACGGTAACGGTGGCGTTACTGCCCTTGACGCCGAGCGTTGCGTCGGTGGAGACCAGCGTGGTGCCGCCGTGCAGAACCGTATCCCCTGTATAGCTATTTTTGCCCGTCAGGGTCAGGGTGTTGGAATCAACTTTTTCGACGTTACCGCTACCGGTCATGTCGGTGGCGAAAGTGAAATCGCTTCCCTGGTTAAAAATGACGGTACCGTTGTTGGTGAGCCCACCGCTGAGGGTCGCGGTTTTTTCGCCATCGCCCAGTTGCAACGAAGCATCTTTGGCCACCCGAGTATTACCGGTATTCGATACCGCGCCTGACAGGGTTAACGCGCCCGTGTCTATCAGCAAGGAATCGCCAGAGCCAATAATATCGAGATCGCCCGACAGCGCCCAATTTTCGCCCATCATTTTTATACTGGCAAAACCGTCGCCTTCGTTCAGACCCACAAAGTTACTGTCTTCCGTACCGGTGCCGATCAGGGTGAGAGTGTTTCCCGTGGAATTGGTGGAAATAACGTCACCGATAAGAGTGGAACCCGTATCAAGCACCAGGGTGTTATTTTTATTGCTGGCAAACATAACAGCGGCTGTATCACCACTAATCGTTCCGCTATTCGTGATATCTACTTTTGCATTATTCGTTACATTAAAACCGTATTGCGCACCCTGCACGTTACCAGTATTTATGACCTTAGTGTTACCCTCGCTCAGAGCGATTCCATCATTCGCTGTGCCAGTGATCGTACCCGCATTATTAATGGCAACGCCTGCAAGTGCGTTCAGGCCAGTTTTACCTTTAATAACTCCGGTTGTGCTATTTGAAATACTTACAGCCGATGAGTTTTCACTAACGAATATACCATCCTCAAAAGCGGTTATATTCCCACGGTTGCTAATTTCACCTTGCATTGATTCAATACTAATAGCTGTAGCCGATTTCGATGTGATGGCGGCACCTTCCTCGTTATTCACCACAACACGTTGCGCGGCAGTATTTATATCCAGGCCAGTTTCCCTACCGGAAATATTCCCTTCGTTAGTGATATTATTGATAGTAAACCCAGTGACAGATACCGCCGCTTCACTATCTGCGGAAGATATCGTCACGTCTTTATTAATAACATATTCAGCATCGGCTGAGAAATCTTGAGGAACAGAAGTTGATTGGTCAATCGTTGCAGAAAACGCAACCGCAGGGGTGCATATCAACAAGGCAGGAAATATCTTTCCCAGAGTTTTGGTTGTATTATTTAATTGGGAGGGTTTGTTGCTCATGTACACATCCATTTGAGTGAGAAGGAATATTCGACACGTGTGTGAAACGTATATCGACCGCCTAAATAATGAGCTCAAAACAAAGAGCGTAAAATTATTATTTTTTCAATGGGTTATGTACAGACTGTTTTATTAAAGAATGACTTAAGGTCCTCTAAAAATATCTGTTGGCAATATGAGTTATTACTATTATTTTGCGGCATGAATTTGTCGTACGCGTCGTTTTCTTTCTTTAGCGCCGTAATCGCTGTTAAGGTGGTGATGATTGCCAATACTTGCGTTTTACTTTGAAGCGTAAGATGGCCTCTTTAAGTCGGGGTGGTAACTGTCTACACTCATTGCTACAAGAAAAGTAAAAGACGGGCATATACATGATTCTGATAATTTATGCGCACCCCTATCCGCAGCACTCGCATGCGAATAAGCGGATGCTTGAGCAGGCAAGGACGCTTGAAAACGTAGAGATACGTTCCCTCTATCAACTCTATCCTGATTTCAATATCGATGTCGCCGCCGAACAGGAGGCGCTCTCCCGTGCCGATCTGATCGTCTGGCAGCATCCGATGCAGTGGTACAGCACGCCTCCGCTGCTGAAATTGTGGATCGACAAAGTTTTCTCCCACGGTTGGGCATATGGGCACAACGGCAACGCGCTTCAGGGCAAAAGCCTGATGTGGGCTGTTACCACCGGCGGGGGGGAAAGCCACTTTGAGATTGGCGCCTTCCCCGGATTTGACGTGCTGGCGCAGCCGCTCCAGGCTACTGCCCTTTACTGCGGTCTGAACTGGCTTCCGCCTTTTGCGATGCACTGTACCTTTGTCTGCGACGATGAAACCTTGCAGGCGCAGGCTCGTCACTACAAACAACGTTTACTTGAGTGGCAGGAGACGCACAATGGATAGCCATACGCTGATACAGGCGCTGATTTACCTCGGCGCGGCGGCATTAATTGTGCCCGTGGCGGTTCGTCTGGGGCTGGGCTCGGTGCTCGGCTATCTGATTGCCGGGTGTGTGATTGGCCCCTGGGGCTTTCGGCTGGTGACGGATGCCGAGTCGATCCTGCATTTTGCGGAGATCGGCGTGGTGCTGATGCTGTTTGTGATTGGTCTGGAGCTGGATCCGCAGCGGCTGTGGAAACTGCGCGCCTCGGTGTTTGGCGGAGGCGCCCTGCAAATGCTGGCCTGCGGTCTGCTGTTGGGCGGGTTCTGCATTCTGCTGGGGATGGAGTGGAAAGTCGCAGAGCTGATCGGCATGACGCTGGCGCTCTCCTCGACGGCGATTGCCATGCAGGCAATGAACGAGCGTAATCTGACGGTGTCGCAAATGGGGCGCAGCACCTTCTCCGTACTGTTGTTCCAGGATATTGCCGCCATCCCGCTGGTGGCGATGATCCCGCTGCTGGCAACCAGCGGCGCATCAACGACGCTGGGGGCATTTGCCTTATCAGCGCTGAAGGTTGCCGGTGCGCTGGCGCTGGTTGTTCTGCTTGGTCGCTACGTAACGCGTCCGCTGCTGCGCTTTGTTGCTCGCTCTGGCCTGCGCGAAGTATTCAGCGCCGTTGCGTTATTCCTGGTGTTTGGTTTTGGATTGCTGCTGGAAGAGGCCGGGCTGTCGATGGCAATGGGCGCCTTCCTCGCGGGGGTCTTACTGGCAAGCTCCGAATACCGTCACGCGCTGGAAAGCGATATCGAGCCGTTTAAAGGATTGCTGCTGGGGCTGTTTTTCATCGGCGTCGGGATGTCTATCGACTTCGGGACGCTGGTAACCCATCCGCTGCGCATCATCATTCTGCTGGTGGGTTTCCTGGTCATTAAAATGGCGATGCTGTGGCTGATTGCCCGCCCGTTAAATGTGCCAAAACCGCAACGCCGCTGGTTTGCCGTGCTGCTGGGGCAGGGGAGTGAGTTTGCTTTCGTTGTCTTTGGCGCAGCGCAGATGGCAAATGTACTCGATCCGGAATGGGCAAAAGCGCTGACGCTGGCGGTTGCGCTGTCGATGGCCGCAACGCCGATCCTGCTGGTGCTGCTGACGCGTCTGGAGAAAACGGGAAGCGAACAGGAGCGAGAAGCCGATGAGATCGACGAGGAGCAGCCGCGGGTGATCATCGCCGGATTTGGCCGCTTCGGGCAGATTACTGGCCGTTTACTGCTCTCCAGCGGAGTCAAAATGGTTATCCTCGATCACGATCCTGACCATGTCGATACGCTGCGTAAATTCGATATGAAAGTGTTTTACGGTGATGCGACCCGAGTTGATCTGCTGGAATCCGCCGGGGCGGCGAAAGCCGAGGTGTTGATTAATGCCATTGACGATCCAGAGACCAGTATGCAGATGGTTGAGCTGGTTAAAGAGCATTTTCCGCATCTGACCATTATCTCCCGTGCGCGCGATGTGGATCACTACATCCAGCTGCGTCAGGCGGGTGTGGCAGCCCCTGAACGTGAAACCTTCGAAGGGGCGCTCAAATCTGGCCGCATGGCGCTGGAAAGCCTGGGGCTTGGCGCGTATGAGGCACGTGAGCGTGCCGATCTGTTCCGCCGTTTTAATCATGAGATGGTGGAAGAGATGGTGGCGATGGCGAGCAGTACGGCAACCGAACGCGCTGCGGTGTTTAAACGCACCAGCACCATGCTGACGGAGATCATCAACGAGGATCGTAATCATCTGTCGCTGGTTCAGCGCCACGGCTGGCAAGGAACGGAAGAGGGCAAGCATACTGGTGATCCTGCGGATGAACCGGAGAGTAAACCCTCTGCGTGAAGTGGAGTTGCCAGCAATATTAAAAAATTTCTAATTCTTTACCCTGCCGCCAGTCGACGAAAGATTAAGCTTTCCGTATAGTGGCGGCAATTTTTTGCATTCGGGAAATTTTCAATGATCAGTCTGATTGCAGCGCTGGCGGTAGACCGCGTTATCGGCATGGAAAACGCCATGCCGTGGAACCTGCCTGCCGATCTCGCATGGTTTAAACGTACTACGTTAAACAAGCCGGTAGTGATGGGCCGCCTGACCTGGGAGTCGATTGGTCGTCCACTGCCGGGTCGTAAGAATATTGTGATCAGTAGCCAGCCGGGCACTGACGATCGCGTTCAGTGGGTTAAGTCCGTAGATGAAGCCATTGCCGCCTGCGGCGATGCCGAAGAGATCATGGTGATCGGCGGGGGGCGTGTGTATGAGCAGTTCCTGCCAAAAGCGCAGAAACTGTATCTGACGCACATTGATGCGGAAGTGGAAGGGGATACCCATTTCCCGGATTACGATCCGGACGAGTGGGAGTCCGTATTCAGTGAGTTTCACGATGCGGATGCGCAGAACTCACACAGCTACTGCTTCGAAATTCTGGAACGTCGTTAACGGTTTTATCCTCTCCCCGAAGGGAGAGGATAAACATCTTCAGGAGGCGACTGCCTCACCCTCGCCTAAGTCCAGCTGTCGGTTGGATGGCTGCACAAAGTAAGTTTTATCTTCCCAGCGTAAGCAGGTTAAATCCCCGCCCCAGCAGCATCCGGTATCCAGCGCATAGATATTTTCCGGGGTGCCTTTTCCTTCCAGCGATGCCCAGTGGCCAAATACCACACTGTATTCGTTTGTCACGGGGCCCGGAATCGCAAACCATGGCTTAAGCGGCGCAGGGGCATTTTCAGGCGTATCTTTGCAATACATATCCAGTTGCCCGTTCGGGAAGCAGTAGCGCATCCGCGTAAAAGCATTGGTGATAAAACGCAGTCGTGCCAGGCCGCTGAGGTCATCACTCCAGTTATTTGGCATGTCGCCGTACATCGCATCAAGGAAGAACGGGTAGGAGTCGCTCGCCAGCACCGCTTCGGCGTCGCGCGCGCAGGTTTTTGCCGTCTCAAGATCCCACTGAGGCGTGATGCCGGCATGCGCCATCACCAGTTTTTTCTCTTCGTCAATCTGTAGCAGCGGCTGGCGACGCAGCCAGTTGAGCAACTCATCGGCATCCGGTGCTTCCAGCAGGGGGGTAATGCGATCTTTCGGCTTATTACGGCTGATCCCGGCGTATACGGCCAGCAGATGCAGATCGTGGTTGCCCAGCACCATGCGCACGCTGTCACCCAGCGATTTGACATAGCGGAGGACGTCCAGGGAACCGGGACCGCGCGCCACTAAGTCGCCCGTCAGCCAGAGCGTGTCCTGCCCGGGGGTGAAGTCGACCTGTTTTAATAATGCGATCAGTTCATCGTAGCAACCGTGAACGTCGCCAATCAGATATGTAGACATTAGATTAATGAATAAGTGTAGGTACGGCGAGACGGAATACGGGAATAGCAATGCGGAAAGCATTGCCGTCGGCATCGACCATTTCATAATGGCCCTGCATGGTACCCAGCGGCGTTTCAATGACCGCGCCGCTGGTGTACTGATACTCTTCGCCAGGGGCGATATGGGGTTGTTCACCGACCACGCCTTCGCCCTGGACTTCAATTTCACGGCCATTGCCGTTGGTGATAAGCCAGTAGCGCCCGAGCAGTTGCACAGGCATCCGCCCCAGATTGCGAATGGTTACGGTATAAGCAAAGACAAAACGTTCTTCATCCGGTGTGGATTGGGACTCAATGTAGACGCTTTGAACCTGAACACAGACGCGGGGCGAATCAATCATGGCTTAGCTCTCCTTCGGCGGCGCATTGTCGCTGATGTAATTAGCCAGCTTGCAGTACTGCTCTACGGAAATATTTTCCGCACGCATTGCCGGGTCGATGCCCAACTCAGCTAATACGTCAACGGTAAACAGATTGCCAAGGCTGTTACGAATCGTTTTACGGCGCTGGTTAAAGGCTTCTGTCGTGATACGGCTCAGCACGCGCAGGTCTTTGACCGGGTACGGCATCGTTTTATGTGGCACCAGGCGCACAACCGCAGAATCTACCTTTGGCGGTGGCGTGAATGCGGAAGGCGGTACTTCTAATACCGGGATCACGTTGCAGTAATATTGCGCCATCACGCTTAAACGACCATACGCTTTACTGTTCGGCCCTGCAACCAGACGGTTAACGACCTCTTTTTGCAACATGAAGTGCATGTCGGCAATGGCATCAGTATAGCTAAACAGATGGAACATCAGCGGGGTGGAGATGTTGTACGGCAGGTTACCGAACACGCGCAGCGGCTGTCCCATTTTTTCTGACAGTTCGCCAAAGTTCATGGTCATCGCATCCTGCTGATAAATCGTCAGCTTCGGCCCGAGGAACGGGTGCGTTTGCAGACGCGCGGCCAGATCGCGGTCGAGTTCGATAACGGTCAGTTCGTCGAGGCGTTCGCCTACCGGCTCGGTCAGCGCGGCAAGACCCGGGCCGATTTCGACCATGGCCTGACCTTTCTGCGGATTAATGGCAGAAACGATACTGTCGATCACAAACTGATCGTTGAGGAAGTTTTGCCCGAAGCGTTTACGGGCTAAGTGGCCCTGATGGACTCGATTAGTCATTGAGTATTAACAATCATTTTGATGGCGAGATTAAGCGCCGTAATAAAACTGCCGACATCCGCTTTTCCCTGGCCTGCCAGATCCAGCGCAGTACCGTGGTCAACGGACGTTCGAATAAAGGGTAAACCGAGGGTGATATTCACCCCGCGGCCAAAGCCCTGGTATTTTAGCACGGGCAGACCCTGATCGTGGTACATCGCGAGTACGGCGTCGGCATTATCCAGGTATTTGGGCTGGAAAAGGGTGTCGGCAGGCAGAGGCCCGCTGAGGTTCATCCCCTTCGCCCGCATCTCCTCAAGCACCGGAATGATGGTGTCGATCTCTTCGGTGCCCATATGTCCGCCCTCACCCGCGTGCGGATTCAGGCCGCAAACCAGCACATGCGGCTGCGGAATGCCGAATTTGGTTTGCAGATCGTGATGCAAAATGCCAATGATCTCACGCAGGAGTTCAGGCGTAATGGCATCCGGAATGGCTTTGATCGGCAGGTGCGTTGTTACCAGCGCAACGCGCATTGCTTCGGTTGCCAGCATCATCACCACTTTCGGGCTGTGCGCACGCTCTTCGAAAAATTCGGTATGCCCGGTAAACGGAATGCCCGCGTCATTGATCACGCCTTTATGCACCGGACCGGTGATCAGGGCGGCAAATTCGCCCTGAAGGCAACCGTCACAGGCGCGCGCCAGCGTCTCGACAACGTAGTGGCCGTTTTCGGTGTGTAACTCACCGGGGACAACAGGCGCACGGAGCGGAACAGAAAGCAGGGTGAGAGTCCCCGCCTGCTGCGGTGCGGGCTGTTGGCCTTCAACGTAAGGGAGGAGCGTTAAAGGCAGACCGAGCAAAGCTGCCCGGTCTTGTAACAGTGTTGCATCTGCGCAGACAACCAACTCTACCGGCCAGCTGCGCTGGGCGAGCTGAACCACAAGGTCAGGCCCAATCCCGGCGGGTTCGCCGGGGGTGATCACAACACGATGCGGTTTCATCAGTTGCTCAACACTTTTACGTAAGCGCTGGCGCGTTGTTCCTGCATCCAGGTTGCGGCTTCTTCAGAGAACTTACGGTTAAACAGCATGCGATACGCACGGTCTTTCTGCGCCGCGTCGGTTTTATCCACGTTGCGCGTGTCCATCAGCTGGATCAGATGCCAGCCGAAGGAGGAGTGCACCGGCGCGCTCATCTGGCCTTTATTCAGCTTCATTAACGCATCGCGGAAAGCCGGATCGTAAATATCCGCTGCCGCCCAACCCAGGTCACCGCCCTGGTTTGCAGAGCCAGGATCCTGAGAGAACTCTTTTGCCGCTTTATCGAAGGTGGTTTTACCGCTCTTGATGTCTGCGGCGATCTGTTCCAGCTTCGCACGAGCCTGATCGTCAGTCATGATCGGAGACGGCTTAAGCAGGATATGACGCGCATGTACTTCGGTAACCGAAATGTTCTGGCTCTGGCCGCGCAGGTCATTCACTTTCAGAATGTGGAAGCCCACACCGGAACGGATTGGACCGACGATGTCGCCTTTCTTCGCCGTGCTCAGCGCCTGGGCAAACAGGGATGGCAGCTCCTGAATACGGCCCCAGCCCATCTGGCCGCCTTTCAGCGCCTGCTGGTCAGCGGAATAGGTGATCGCCAGCTTGCCGAAGTCATCGCCATTACGCGCCTGCTCAACGATAGCGCGCGCCTGGCTTTCCGCCTCAGCCGCCTGATCGGAAGTTGGGTTTTCCGGCAGTGGGATCAGGATGTGGCTCAGGTTAAGCTCAGTGCTGGCATCATTCTGATTCCCCACCTGTTTTGCCAGGGCATCCACTTCCTGAGGCAGGATGGTGACGCGGCGACGGACTTCATTGTTACGCACTTCTGAAATCAGCATCTCTTTACGGATCTGATTACGGTAGGTGGCATAGCTGATGCCGTCGTAGGCCAGGCGGCTACGCATCTGATCCGGGGTAATGTTGTTCTGCTTTGCAATGTTGGCGATCGCCTGATCGAGCTGCTCGTCAGAGATCGTCACGCCCATTTTCTGGCCCATCTGAAGAACAATCTGATCCATGATCAGACGCTCCAGGATCTGGTGGCGCAGCGTAGCGTCATCCGGAAGCTGTTGACCTGCTTCGCCCGAGTTGAGCTTTACAGATTTCATCAAACCGTCAACGTCACTTTCAAGCACGACGCCGTTGTTAACCACAGCCGCGACTTTATCGACAACCTGTGGGGCCGCGAAGCTGGTATTCGCAACCATAGCGACACCGAGTAGCAGCGTTTTCCAGTTCTTCATACTTTTTCCATTTCAATTAACCGCAAAGCGGATTACGTTGTAAATCAAGCACATTACAATGAACTACGATACGGCAGAATGTTCGAGCGCAGCATCTGCTGCGTGCCCAGACCGTAGTTAGAACTCAGGCCGCGCAACTCGATATTAAAGCCGATCACGTTATCATATTTGCCCTGACTGTTTTGCGTATCCCAGCCGTTAAGTTTGCGTTCGTAACCGACACGTATTGCGTAACAGCAGGAGTTGTATTGCAGACCCAGCATCTGGTCAGCAGGTTTTTGGGCATTCGTGTCATAGTAGTAGGCCCCGACGACTGACCAACGATCGGCGATCGGCCAGCTCGCGGCGGTACCCACCTGTGAAATACCGTCTTTGTATTGGTCTGTATTCGCATAGTTTGGCAGCGTCGCCTGGATATACTCCGGGCTGGCGTAACGGTACGTCAACTGCAACATGCGGTCTTCATCACGACGATATTCGATGGCAGCGCTGCCCGTCGCGATATTGTCCAGTCGTGTATCGTACTGAACACCACCGCGCAGACCCCAACGATCCGTCATGCGCCAGTAGGTGTCGCCCGCCCATACCAGTGAGCCCGTTTTGTTGTCTTTCTCCCAGTTAATGTCGTCATCACCGGTACGAGACTCGGTGAAATAGTAGATTTGACCAACAGAAACGTTAAAACGTTCAACGGCAGCATCATCATATACGCGCGTTGTGACGCCGGTCGTTAACTGGTTAGCAGACGCGATACGGTCAAGGCCGCCGTAGGTACGGTCACGGAACAGACCGCTATAGTCAGATTGCAGGAACGACGAGTCGTAGTTTTGAATTTTGCTCTGATCGCGATATGGCACGTACAGATACTGCATACGTGGCTCAAGCGTCTGGGTGTATCCATCCGCGAGAAGAGCCATATCACGTTCGAAGATCAGCTTCCCGTCCATTTTGAATTGCGGAAGCGTACGGTTTACCGATTCTTCAAGATCGGTGCCATAGCGTTTGTTATACCAGTCCAGATTCTTCTGCTGGTAGTGGGTGGCCATCACTTTGGCTTCGGTATTCAGGCTCGCCCAGTCGTTTGACCACGGCAGATTGATCGTCGGCTCGATATGCAGACGCGTTGATTCCGGCATATCCGAGTTGGTGTTGACGAAATGGACCGCCTGAGCATAAACGCGCGTGTCGAAAGGACCCACATCGTTCTGATACCAGTTCACGTCCAGCTGCGGCTCGGCACCATAGGTACTACGCGATTGTGTATCAAATACCTGGAACTGCTTGGTCGACACCGTCGCGTCAAAGTTCTCAATGGCGTAGCCCACGCTGAATTTCTGCGTGGCGTAACCGTCGGTACTGGAGCCGTATTTAGAATCAAAGTCGTTGAAGTAATACGGATCGCTGACTTTGGTGTAGTCGATGTTGAAACGCCACACCTGATCCAATACCCCGGCGTGCTTCCAGTAGTACATCCAGCGGTGCTTATCACCTTCGCTCGGATGCTCGTCCTGGAACACCTTATCTGATGGCAGATAATCAAATTCCATCAGACCCGCGCCCGCCTTGGTCAGATAGCGGAATTCGTTCTCCCACATGATGTTACCGCGCTTATGGATATAGTGCGGCGTGATCGTGGCGTCCATGTTGGGCGCAATGTTCCAGTAGTACGGCAGGTAGAACTCAAAGTAGTTCGACGTGCTGTACTTGGCGTTCGGGATCAGGAAACCTGAACGACGTTTGTCACCCACAGGCAGTTGCAGGTAAGGGCTATAGAAAATGGGCACCGGGCCGAGTTTAAAACGGGCGTTCCAGATCTCTGCAACCTGTTCTTCACGGTCGTGGATCACTTCACTGCCCACAACGCTCCAGGTATTTGACCCTGGCAAACAGGAGGTAAACGTGCCGTTTTCGAGAATGGTGTAGCGGTTTTCGCCGCGCTGCTTCATCAGGTCCGCGGTACCGCGCCCCTGACGACCGACCATCTGGTAATCACCTTCCCAGACGTTGGTGTCTTTGGTATTCAGATTCGACCAGGCTTTCGGACCTTTCAGGATGACCTGATTGTCGTCATAGTGCACATTACCCAGCGCATCCACCGTACGGACAGGCGCCTGAGCACCTTCCGGTTGCTTCTGGTGCAATTGCACTTCGTCAGCAAGCAGGCGACTGTTTCCCTGGTTAATATCGACATTGCCCGTAAAGGTCGCATTGTCAGGATAATTACCTTTTGCGCTGTCGGCATTAATGGTGACGGGTAAGTCATTCGTATCGCCTTTCACCAGTGGGCGATTGTAACTTGGGACGCCAAGCATACACTGCGAGGCGAGATCGGCTGCGAGCCCCTGTTGGCTATACAGGGCGGTGCCAATCATTGTGGCCAGAAGGGTGGGGATACGTTTTTTCATACGTTGTATTTTATTGTTCCGTCATCAGTGGCTACGGCTTACAAACGCTCAGAGACTATCTTACTCATCAGCGCAGTACCAGCGTTAATCCTGCCCGTTTGCGCGCCAGAGTGTTAGGCTCGCTATCGAATGACGAGTATGATAATGCAAATTATAGGCGATGTCCCTCAATTGACCGTGGCGCGACCACTGTAATGATGGCGTTGCGTCGGCCAGGAACATGACCATTCGGGGAGTATATGCAGTATTGGGGTAAAATAATCGGCGTTGCGTTCGCAATTATTATGGGTGCCGGATTCTGGGGTGTCGTTCTTGGCCTCATTATCGGCCATATGTTTGATAAAGCACGCAGCCGCAAAATGGCCTGGTTTGCCAACCAGCGCGAGCGCCAGTCACTCTTTTTCTCCACCACCTTCGAGGTGATGGGGCACTTAACCAAATCAAAAGGACGCGTAACGGAAGCCGATATTCAGGTGGCCAGCGTCTTTATGGATCGCATGAATCTGCACGGCGAATCCCGCATCGCGGCGCAGAATGCGTTCCGGATTGGTAAATCAGATCACTACCCGCTGCGTGAAAAAATGCGGCAGTTCCGTAGCATCTGTTTCGGGCGTTTTGATTTAATTCGGATGTTTCTGGAAATTCAAATCCAGGCCGCCTTCGCGGATGGCTCTCTGCATCCGAATGAACGGGACGTCCTGTATGTGATTGCTGAAGAGTTGGGCATTTCCCGCATGCAGTTCGATCAGTTCCTGCGCATGATGCAGGGCGGCGCGCACTTTGGCGGCGGTTATCAGCAGCAATCGTCCGGCGGCGGCTGGCAGCAGGCGCAGCGTGGCCCTACGCTTGAAGATGCCTGTAACGTCCTCGGCGTGAAGCCGTCTGACGATGTTACGACCATCAAACGCGCCTATCGTAAGCTGATGAGCGAGCACCATCCGGATAAGCTGGTGGCGAAAGGCCTGCCGCCAGAGATGATGGAGATGGCGAAACAGAAAGCGCAGGAAATCCAGAAAGCCTACGAGCTAATTAAAGAGCAGAAAGGTTTTAAATAAAAAAATGGCCCGACAGTGTCGGGCCATTTTTTCAGAAGTCCACCGGGGCTTTGAACGTCATGGCGTTGCCGAAAGCAGGGTGGGTGATGGTGAGCGTCTGCGCATGCAGTTGCAGGCGCGGCGCTAACGCCAGCGCTTCCGGCGGCGCATAGAACCTGTCCCCCAGAATGGGGTGACCCATCGCAAGCATATGCACACGCAGCTGGTGGGAGCGCCCGGTAATCGGCTTCAGCAGGACGCGCGCGGTGTTATCCGGCGCGTACTCCAGCACTTCATACTCGGTTTGCGCGGCCTTGCCGGTTTCGTAACACACCTTCTGCTTTGGCCGGTTCGGCCAGTCGCAAATCAGCGGTAAATCCACCAGCCCTTCCGCCTGCGCCGGATGGCCCCAGACGCGCGCGACATACTGTTTCTTCGGCTCGCGCTCGCGGAACTGACGCTTCAGCTCGCGTTCTGCCGCTTTATTCAGAGCCACCACAATCACGCCGCTGGTCGCCATATCCAGACGATGGACAGACTCGGCCTGGGGATAATCACGCTGGATACGCGTCATCACGCTGTCTTTATGCTCTTCCAGACGCCCCGGCACGGATAACAAGCCGCTCGGCTTGTTAACCACCATAATGTGCTCGTCCTGATACAGAATGACCAGCCACGGATCCATCGGGGGATTGTAGGGCTCCATTACCATCTTGCGCTCCGCTTACTGATGCGTCACAACGATAAGACGCAGGGCGTCGAGACGCCATCCCGCCTGATTCAGGCTTTCCAGCACCTGCTGGCGGTTGCTCTCAATGGCGGCCAGCTCATCGTCACGAATGTTAGGGTTCACTGCTTTCAACGCTTCCAGACGCGACAGCTCGGCAGAAAGCTTCTCATCGGCTTCGCTACGCGCCGCATCGATCAGCACTCTGGCCGCTTTTTCGGCCTGGGCTTCACCCAGTTGCAGAATGGCATGCACGTCCTGCTGCACCGCATTCACCAGCTTACTGCCGGTATGGCGGTTCACCGCGCTCAGCTGACGGTTGAAGCTTTCAAACTCCACCTGGCCGGCCAGGTTCGTACCGTTTTTATCCAGCAGCAGACGCACCGGAGTTGGCGGCAGGAAGCGGTTAAGCTGAAGCTGTTTCGGCGCCTGCGCTTCCACAACGTAGATCAGCTCCACCAGCAGCGTGCCCACAGGCAAGGCTTTGTTCTTCAACAGGGAGATGGTGCTGCTGCCGGTATCGCCGGAGAGGATCAGATCCAGACCGTTGCGGATCAGCGGGTGCTCCCAGGTGATGAACTGTGCATCTTCGCGGGAAAGCGCCACATCACGCTCAAAGGTGATGGTGCAGCCGTCTTCCGGCAGGCCCGGGAAATCCGGCACCAGCATATGATCGGACGGGGTCAGCACGATCATGTTCTCGCCGCGATCGTCCTGGTTAATGCCGACGATGTCGAACAGGTTCATGGAGAAGCTGATCAGGCTGGTGTCATCGTCCTGTTCTTCGATACTTTCGGCCAGCTGCTGCGCTTTTTCACCGCCGTTGGAGTGGATCTCCAGCAGGCGATCGCGACCCTGTTCCAGCTGGGCTTTCAGGGCGTCGTGCTTCTCGCGGCAGGACTTGATCAGCTCATCAAAACCCTCGGTGTTTTCCGGGGCCGCGAGGTAACCGATCAGATCCGCATGCACCTGATCGTAAATGGTGCGACCGGTCGGGCAGGTGTGTTCAAACGCATCCAGACCTTCGTGATACCAGCGAACCAGAACGGACTGGGCGGTTTTCTCCAGATACGGCACGTGGATCTGAATATCATGCGCCTGACCGATACGATCCAGACGGCCGATACGCTGCTCCAGCAGATCCGGGTTAAACGGCAGATCGAACATCACCAGATTGCTGGCGAACTGGAAGTTACGGCCTTCAGAACCGATTTCGGAGCACAGCATAACCTGCGCGCCGCTGTCCTCTTCACTAAACCAGGCTGCGGCGCGGTCGCGCTCGACAATAGTCATGCCTTCGTGGAACACAGCAGCGCGAATACCTTCGCGCTCGCGCAGCACTTGTTCCAGTTGCAGGGCGGTGGCTGCTTTGGCGCAGATCACCAGCACCTTCCGGGAACGGTGCGCGGTCAGGTAGCCCATTAACCACTCCACGCGCGGATCGAAGTTCCACCAGGTGCCGGTGTCGCCTTCAAATTCCTGATAAATCTGCTCCGGGTAGAGCATGTCGCGCGCGCGATCTTCCGCAGATTTACGGGTGCCCATAATGCCGGAGACTTTAATCGCCGTCTGGTACTGGGTCGGCAGCGGCAGTTTGATGGTGTGCAGCTCGCGTTTCGGGAACCCCTTCACGCCGTTACGGGTGTTACGGAACAGCACGCGGCTGGTGCCGTGACGGTCCATCAGCATGTCGATCAGCTCTTTACGCGCAGATCCCGCGTTATCGCTGTCGCTGTTCGCGGCCTGCAAAAGCGGCTCGATATCCTGCTCGCCAATCAGATCGCTCAGGGTGTTAAGTTCATCGTTAGAGAGACGATTACCTGCCAGCAGCAGCGCGACGGCGTCTGCCACCGGGCGGTAGTTTTTCTGTTCCTCAACAAACTGCTCAAAATCGTGGAAGCGGTTCGGGTCGAGCAGGCGCAAACGGGCGAAGTGGCTCTCAAGGCCCAGCTGCTCCGGCGTTGCGGTCAGCAGCAGAACGCCCGGTACGCGCTCGGCAAGCTGCTCAATCGCCATGTATTCACGGCTTGGCGCGTCTTCGCTCCAGACGAGGTGGTGTGCTTCGTCGACGACCATCAGATCCCATTCAGCGTCGCACAGGTGCTCCAGGCGCTGCTTGCTGCGGCGCACGAAGTCCAGGGAGCAGATCACCAGCTGTTCGGTTTCAAACGGGTTGTCCGCGTCGTGCTGGGCTTCGGCATAGCGCTCGTCGTCGAACAGGGAGAAGCGCAGGTTAAAGCGGCGCAGCATTTCGACCAGCCACTGGTGTTGCAGCGTTTCCGGCACCACAATCAGCACGCGCTCGGCGGCGCCAGAGAGCAGCTGCTGGTGCAGGATCATGCCTGCTTCGATGGTTTTACCCAGGCCCACTTCGTCAGCCAGCAACACGCGAGGCGCATGGCGACGGCCCACATCATGGGCGATATTCAGCTGGTGGGGGATCAGGCTGGTACGCTGACCGCGCAGGCCGCTCCACGGCATGCGGTACTGTTCACTCTGGAACTTACGCGCGCGGTAGCGCAGGGAGAAGCGATCCATTCGGTCGATTTGCCCGGCAAACAGACGGTCCTGCGGCTTGCTGAAAACCAGTTTGCTGTCGAGCAGCACTTCGCGCAGGATGACATTCGTCTCGTCGGTATCAAGACGCGTTCCGATGTAGGCGAGCAGTCCATTCTCTTCTTTTACGTCTTCAACCTTTAGCTGCCAGCCCTCGTGGCTGGTCACGGTGTCACCCGGGTTGAACATTACGCGGGTAACAGGGGAGTCATTGCGAGCGTACAGGCGGTTTTCACCGGTAGCAGGGAAAAGGAGGGTAACCATGCGCGCATCGACGGCAACGACGGTTCCTAATCCAAGTTCGCTTTCTGTATCGCTGATCCAGCGTTGACCAAGTGTAAAAGGCATAGTTGTTCGGCTCTAATCTTTAATTGCAGGCAATAGTTCGACCCCGTCAAAAAAGACGGTCATCGAAAAATGGGTCCGGGAATGGAAAGGGCGCTATGGTACTGGATGGCAACGGTTTCGTCACGCGTCAAAATAGCCCAAGTTGTCCTGTCACTAGTGTAGCAAAGTCGTCATCGATGAACGGTAAAATTCCCTCCGCAACCGGCTGAAGCTGGCGGGTGAGGTAGTGATCGTAATCGAACGGAGACTGCTGGTAATCAACGGGCTCCGGACCGTTAGTTGTCCAGACGTATTTGATTGTTCCCCGGTTCTGATACTGCGGCGCGCGTCCCCGGCGAACGTTCTCTTCGTCCGCCAGCCGCGCGGCACGCACGTGGGGGGGAACGTTACGCTGATACTCCGCCAGCGGGCGGCGCAGGCGCTTGCGATACACCAGCTGCGCGTCAAGTTCGCCCGCCATCAGGCTGGCGATGGTGTCGCGTACATAATCCTGATAAGGCTCATTGCGAAACACCCGCAGGTAGAGTGTCTGCTGGAACTGCTGCGCCAGTGGCGTCCAGTCGGTGCGCACTGTCTCCAGCCCTTTAAACACCATCCGCTGCGTGTCGCCTTCCTGAATCAGTCCGGCGTAGCGCTTCTTGCTGCCCTGATCGGTCCCGCGAATGGTCGGCATTAAAAAGCGGGCGAAATGGGTTTCAAACTCCAGCTCTAAGGCGCTGGTTAACCGCTCTTTTTGCAAATTTTCGCGCCACCAGTCGTTCACGTAGGCGACCAGTTCTTTGCCGATTCGCGCGGCGTCGTCTTCTGAATGGGCCGCTTTCAGCCAGACAAAGGTGGAGTCGGTATCGCCATAAATCACGTCATAGCCCCGAGATTCAATCAGCGCTTTGGTCTGGCGCATAATGTCGTGCCCGCGCATGGTGATGGAAGACGCCAGACGGGGATCAAAGAAGCGGCAGGCGCTGGTACCCAGCACGCCGTAAAAGGCGTTCATAATGATTTTCAGCGCCTGTGAGAGCGGCTTGTTGCCGTGACGCTTCGCCTCGTCGCGGCCGTGCCAGATGTTTCCCACAATTTCGGGCAGGCAGTGTTTTTCGCGCGAGAAGCGTGCTCCAAGAAAACCTTCGGTGCTGTGCGCATCGTCTGGCTGCGCCATGCCCTCAACCAACCCGACGGGATCGATCAGGAAGGTGCGGATAATCGACGGGTAGAGGCTTTTGTAATCCAGCACCAGCACCGAGTCATACAATCCTGGCCGGGAGTCCATCACGTACCCGCCGGGACTGGCCTGCGGCGGCACGTCCCCGAGGTTGGGGGCAACGTACCCTGCCCGGTGCATTCGCGGAAAATAGAGGTGGCTGAAGGCCGCTACCGAGCCGCCGTGCCTGTCGACCGCGAGACCGTTCACCGTCGCGCGCTCCAGCAGGAACGGCATGATCTCGGTTTTGTGGAAGATCTGCGTCACCAGCTCGCAATCTTTCAGGTTATAGGTAGCGAGCGCCGGCTTATCTTCATTAAAGCGCCGGTCGATCTCGTCCATTCGGTCCCAGGGATTGTCGATGGATTTACCTTCGCCGAGCAGTTCCTGGGCGACCGCTTCCAGCGAGAAGGAAGAGAAGTTCCAGAAGGCGGATTTCAGCGCCTCGATGCCGTCGATAATCAGGCGACCGTTAGCCTGCGCGAAGAAAACACCGTTCTTAAAACCGTGCTCACGCCACTCCAGCTCACTGTTGCCGCGCCCCAGAATCAGCGGGATACGGTAACGCTCGGCATGTTTTTGCAGCACGCGCAGGTCAAACTGCACTACGTTCCAGCCGATCAGAACATCCGGATCGTGCTCGGCAAACCACTGGTTAAGCTTCTCCAGCAGTTGCGGGCGGCTGTTGACGTACTCCAGATTAAAATCCAGCGCGGACGCATCGCCGTTCGGCGGCCCGAGCATATAGACAACCCGCTGCCCACAGCCTTCCAGGCCAATGCAGTACAGTTCGCCATGGCGGGTGGTTTCAATATCCAGCGACACCCACTTTAGCGGCGGGCGATAGTGCGGATTAGGCTTCAGGCGCGCGTTAACGATCCTGCCGTTTTGCGCGGTGCCATCTACCCAGACGGGGGCGGTGATAAACCGCTCCATCAGAAAGCGTTCAGGCGGGCGAATGTCGGCCTCGTAAAGCGTCACGCCTGCTTCACGGAGCAGTTTTTCATAGCGCATTAACTGGCGATGAGCGCGGCAATAAAGGCCGTAAACCGGCTGGCGGTGGAAATCTTTCAGCTGGAGCGGCGTAAGGCGCCAGTTGTTTTCACTGTGCAGCAGTTGCTTCACTTTCTCGACGTGAGCTTCAGGAATAAAGGCCACGGACTCCTGCGGCGGGAGCGTAACGTTTAGCGGGCCGTTGTCCGTTGCCAGCCAGAATTCAACCTCAGTACCCTGAGGGGTATCCCGCCAGTGTCTGGTCAGTAAAAAGCCTTCTTGCGCCTGCGTCACGCCGTTATCCCATAAAACAAACCAGGCCTGATTATAGCCTGGTTGAGGGGTGTTTGCTGGGGTTTTATACAGTGTCTGTTCCGCCGGATGGCGCTGCGCTTATCCGGCCTACAGGTTCCGCAGGCCCGGTAAGCGCAGCGTCACCGGGCAAGGGTTTACTGCCCGTAGTAGGCTTTCGCACCGTGCTTACGCAGGTAATGCTTATCCAGCAGGGTTTGCTGCATATCCGGCAGCTGCGGTGCCAGCTGGCGGCAGAAGATCCCCATATAGGCGACTTCCTCCAGCACGATCGCGTTGTGCACCGCGTCCTCCGCGTTTTTACCCCAGGCAAACGGGCCGTGGGAGTGCACCAGCACGCCGGGCATTTGCGCCGCGTCGATTCCCTGTTTTTCGAAGGTTTCGACAATCACGTTCCCCGTTTCCCATTCGTACTCACCGTTGATCTCCGCATCGGTCATCAGACGCGTGCAGGGAATGGTGCCGTAGAAGTAGTCCGCGTGGGTGGTGCCGGTGGCCGGTATAGGCTGGCCCGCCTGCGCCCAGATGGTCGCGTGACGCGAATGGGTATGCACAATCCCGCCGATGGTCGGGAAGGCCTGATACAGCAGGCGATGAGTGGGCGTATCGGAGGAGGGCTTTTTATTGCCTTCAACCACTTCACCCGTTTCGATGCTGACCACCACCATGTCTTCTGCGGTCATTACCGTGTAATCCACGCCGGAAGGCTTGATCACGAACACCCCTTTTTCCCGGTCAACGGCGCTGACGTTGCCCCATGTCAGGGTTACGAGGTTATGTTTTGGCAGCGCCAGGTTGGCTTCGAGTACCTGACGTTTGAGATCTTCTAACATTGTCGTCTCCTGCCGGATGGCGCTGCGCTTATCCGGCCTACAGAACCGTAGGCCCGGTAAACGAAGTGCCACCGGGCACTCCGTACTTAGCGTTTTGAACCGTAATAGACTTCGTTCCAGCGCAGCGCGTCTTTAAAGGCTGGCAGACGGGTGTCGTTATCAATTACGGTCAGTTCGATGTCGTGCAGCTCGGCAAACTGACGCATATCGTTCAGGTCAAGCGCGTGGCTGAATACGGTGTGGTGCGCGCCGCCGGCCAGGATCCAGGCTTCCGAGGCGGTTGGCAGGTCAGGCTGCGCTTTCCACAAAGCGTTGGCGACCGGCAGCTTCGGCAGAGAATGCGGGGTTTCAACCGCATCGACGCAGTTCACCAGCAGGCGGAAACGATCGCCGAGGTCAATCAGGCTGGCGTTAATGGCCGGGCCGGTACGGGTGTTGAAGATCAGACGGGCCGGATCCGCTTTGCCGCCAATGCCGAGGTACTGCACGTCGAGGATCGGTTTCTCTTCAACCGCGATGGATGGACACACTTCCAGCATGTGCGAGCCGAGCACCAGATCGTTGCCGTTCTCGAAGTGGTAGGTGTAGTCCTCCATAAAAGAGGTGCCGCCCTGTAGACCGGTCGACATCACCTTCATGATGCGAAGCAGAGCGGCAGTTTTCCAGTCGCCTTCGCCCGCAAAGCCGTAGCCCTGCTGCATCAGACGTTGTACCGCCAGACCCGGGAGCTGTTTCAGGCCGTGGAGATCTTCAAAGGTGGTGGTGAAGGCATGGAAGCCGCCCTGTTCCAGAAAACGCTTCATGCCCAGCTCAATACGTGCGGCATCCAGCACGTTCTGGCGCTTGTCACCGTTGACCTGTGCCGCAGGCGTCAGGCGATAGCTGCTTTCGTACTCGTCCACCAGCGCGTTAACGTCGCCATCGCTGATGTCATTCACCACCTGCACCAGGTCGCCCACCGCCCAGGTGTTGACGGAGAAGCCAAATTTAATCTGCGCGGCCACTTTATCACCGTCGGTGACCGCCACTTCGCGCATGTTGTCGCCGAAACGCACCACTTTCAGGTGGCGGGTATCCTGCTTAGATACCGCCTGACGCATCCAGGAGCCAATGCGTTTTTGTGCCTGACCGTCCTGCCAGTGCCCGGTCACCACGGCATGCTGTTGACGCATGCGCGCGCCGATGAAGCCGAACTCGCGGCCGCCGTGCGCGGTCTGGTTCAGGTTCATGAAGTCCATGTCGATGCTGTCCCACGGCAGGGAGGCGTTGAACTGCGTGTGGAATTGCAGCAGCGGTTTGTTGAGGATAGCCAGGCCGTTGATCCACATTTTGGCTGGCGAGAAGGTGTGCAGCCACACCACCAGGCCAGCGCATTTGTCATCGTAATTGGCATCGCGGCAAATGTTGGTGATTTCGTCCGGGGTGGTACCCAGCGGCTTCAGCACCAGTTTGCACGGCAGTTTGGCTTCCGCGTTCAGCGCATTCACAACGTGCTCCGCGTGTTTCGTCACCTGCTGCAACGCTTCCGGTCCGTACAAATGCTGGCTGCCAATCACAAACCACACTTCATAATTATTAAAAATGGTCATTATCGTGTCCTTAATGTGTCAGGGTTGCCGTAGTGTCCGCGGTGCTTTTGGCCGGGGCGGCGACAGGGAGATAGTGAAGTTCGGCGCTTTTTGCCCATTGCTGGTAGCGCTGATAAAGCTGTTCAAAGCGTTGTGCCTGCTGAGTCTGCGGCTGGAGCGTACTTTCGACGGCGCTCGCCATATGCTGTTGCGCGGTCGGGATATCCGCATGGACGCCTGCGGCCACGGCAGCGAAAATCGCGGCGCCCAGCGCACAGCACTGATCGGAGGCCACAATTTGCAGCGGCCGGTTCAGCACGTCGCAGCAGGCCTGCATAATCACCGGGTTTTTACGGGCGATGCCCCCCAGCGCCATCACGTTGTTTACGTCAATGCCCTGCCCGGTGAAGCACTCCATAATGGCGCGCGCGCCGAACGCGGTGGCGGCGATCAGGCCGCCAAACAGCGCGGGCGCGTCGGTCGCGAGGTTGAGATCGGTAATCACCCCTTTCAGACGCTGGTTGGCAAACGGCGTACGACGCCCGTTGAACCAGTCCAGCACCACCGGCAGGTGGTCGAGAGACGGATTTTTTGCCCAGGCTTCGGTGAGCTGCGGCAGGAGCTGTTTTTTGCTGTCGGCAATCTGCGTTTTCAGTTCAGGACGCGCGGCAGCCAGCTGATCCAGCGGCCAGCCGAGCACGCGGCCAAACCAGGCGTAGATATCGCCGAAGGCGGACTGACCCGCTTCGAGGCCGATAAAATCGGGTACCACGCTGCCGTCAACCTGACCGCAGATGCCTTTCACCGCGCGGTCGCCGACGCTGGCTTTATCTGCCGTCAGAATGTCACAGGTGGAGGTGCCGATAACTTTCACCAGCGTGTTGGGCTGCGCACCCGCGCCCACGGCACCCATATGGCAGTCGAACGCGCCGCCGGAAATGGTCACGTTTTGCGGCAGACCGAGGCGTTTCGCCCACTCTTCGCAGAGCGTACCGACCGGAATATCGGCGGTGAAGGTGTCGGTAAACAGCGGGTATGTCAGGTTTTTGTTGATGATCGGATCGAGTTCATCGAAGAACGCTGCCGGAGGCAGCCCCCCCCAGCTTTCATGCCACAGCGATTTATGCCCGGCGCTGCAACGGCCGCGGCGGATATCCTGCGGGCGAGTGGTGCCGGAGAGCAGGGCGGGAACCCAGTCGCATAGCTCAATCCATGATGCCGCTGCCTGTGCGACCGACGCGTCCACGCGGGTAACGTGCAGGATCTTGGCCCAGAACCACTCGCTGGAGTAAATTCCGCCGATATACCGTGAGTAGTCAGTTTTGCCCGGCTGATGGCATAAGCGGGTGATGGCTTCCGCCTCTTCCACGGCGGTATGGTCTTTCCACAGCACAAACATGGCGTTCGGGTTGTCGGCAAACTCCGGTCGCAGCGCCAGTACGCGGCCTTCGGCATCGACAGGAGCAGGCGTTGAGCCAGTGCTGTCGACGCCAATCCCCACGACATCGGCCCGCTGGGCGTCCGTCAACTCCGCCAGCACGGTTTTGATCGCCGCTTCCATTGATTCAATGTAATCACGCGGGTGGTGGCGGAACTGGTTGTTCGGCGCATCGCAGTAGCGCCCCTCTTGCCAGCGCGGATACCACTCAACGCTGGTTGCTATCTCCTGGCCAGTCGTACAGTCCACTGCCAGCGCGCGAACTGAGTCGCTGCCAAAATCGAGGCCAATTGCAATTGCCATGGTGTTGCTCCATCCAAAAAACAGGTATGGAAGAACATTAGAGACTGGGGACAAAAATCGTCAGGCAGGATCCGCTAATCTTATGGACTAAATTGCTGTAGCCACGCAAAGTGTGACGCCGTGCAAATATTCTATGTGGACATTTCTGCCGCACTTATAGACACTTTTGTTACTGCTTATCTGCCCGTACTGGCGGACAAATCAGGGGAAAAGGCTGAAACATGGCGGACGTAAAAGAGGCGTGATGCTTTTTGGATCTTTTCGCGGGCCATTTTTATACTGCTTTTATCGATATGGACAATTGGTTTCCTTCAGGACCCTTGGGAGAACTGAATCTATGGCCGAACCGCAAAACGATCCCTTACTGCCGGGCTACTCATTTAACGCCCATCTGGTGGCGGGGCTGACGCCAATTGAGGCCGAGGGATATCTCGATTTTTACGTCGATCGCCCTCTTGGCATGAAGGGATATATCCTCAACCTGACCGTACGCGGAGAAGGGGTCGTCAAAAACGGGGATCAGCAGTTTATCTGCCGCCCCGGTGATATGCTGCTGTTCCCGCCGGGGGAGATCCACCACTACGGGCGCCATCCGGATGCCAAAGAGTGGTATCACCAGTGGGTCTATTTCCGTCCGCGCGCCTACTGGCAGGAGTGGCTCTCGTGGCCGGCCATTTTCGCCCATACCGGTTTATATCGCCCGGATGAGGCGCATCTGGCGCAGTTCCGTGAGCTGTTCGCACAGATTATTGAGGCAGGGCAGGCGGGCGGGCGCTACGCCGAACTGCTGGCCATCAACCTGCTTGAACAGGTGCTGCTGCGCCGCATGGAGGCCATCAACGAGTCGCTTAATCCGCCGCTGGACAACCGCGTCCGCGACGCCTGCCAGTACATCAGCGACCACCTTGCCGACAGCCAGTTTGATATTGCCAGCGTCGCCCAGCATGTGTGTCTGTCGCCGTCACGGCTCTCTCATCTGTTCCGCCAGCAGCTTGGCGTGAGTGTACTCAGCTGGCGTGAGGATCAGCGCATCAGCCAGGCGAAACTGCTGCTCAGCACCACCCGAATGCCTATCGCCACCGTCGGGCGTAACGTCGGCTTTGAAGATCAGCTCTATTTCTCTCGCGTGTTTAAGAAGTGCACCGGTGCCAGCCCGAGCGAATTCCGTGCGGGATGTGAATAATCGGTAAACATTCAGGTGAACTTCAGGCGCATCTTGTAAACTATTCAGACAATTGATGCCTTGACGCGGTGCAGGGCGCTAAGCAGAATCGCTGATTCGTTTTCTGACCGGAATAGTTATGCAGGCATTGCTGGAACATTTTATTACCCAGTCCGTTATGTATTCGCTCATCGCCGTGGCGCTGGTGGCGTTTCTGGAGTCGCTGGCGCTGGTCGGGCTGATCCTGCCCGGCACCGTGATGATGGCGGGGCTTGGGGCGCTTATCGGCAGCGGCGAGGTCAATTTCTGGCAGGCGTGGATGGCCGGTATCATCGGTTGTTTGCTGGGGGACTGGATCTCCTTCTGGCTGGGCTGGCGCTTTAAGAAGCCGCTGCACCGCTGGTCGTTCATGAAAAAAAATAAAGCGCTGCTGGATAAAACCGAGCACGCGCTGCACCAGCACAGCATGTTCACCATCCTCGTGGGGCGCTTCGTTGGCCCAACGCGCCCGCTGGTGCCGATGGTGGCCGGGATGCTGGATCTGCCCGTCGCGAAGTTTGTGGTGCCGAACATCATCGGCTGCGTCTTCTGGCCGCCGTTCTACTTCCTGCCGGGGATCTTGGCGGGCGCGGCCATCGATATTCCTGACGGTATGCAAAGCGGTGAGTTCAAGTGGCTGCTGCTGGGAACGGCGGTCCTGCTGTGGCTGGCGGTCTGGCTCTGCTGGCGCCTGTGGCGCAGCGCGAAAGCCAGTGTTGATCGCCTGACGCGCTATCTTCCGCGCTCTCGCCTGCTCTGGCTGGCCCCGCTGACGCTGGGGGTGGCTGTCGTGGCGCTGGTGGCGCTGATTCGCCACCCGCTGATGCCGGTGTACGGTGAGATCCTGTTGAAGGTGGTGAGCCGTTAAGGTGTTTTCCCTCTCCCTGTGGGAGAGGGCAAGGGTGAGGGCATCAGACCTCACGAATACCTAAAAGTGAAGACGCCCCCGCCTTACCACTCAGAAGTTCTTCTGTTTCCCCATCCCACAAAATACGTCCCTCCGCGATCACCACCGATCGCGGCGCGATGCGTGCGGCATCTTCGATGCTATGCGAAACCATCAGCATCGTCAGTTGCTCGCGCTCGCAAACCTCCTCAACCAGCGAGAGCATCTCCTGACGCAGGGCCGGGTCGAGCGCCGAAAAGGGTTCGTCGAGCAGCAGCAGCGGCTGCTTGCGCACCAGACAGCGTGCCAGCGCCACGCGCTGGCGCTGGCCGCCGGAAAGCTCACCCGGTAGTCTGTTGATAAACGCAGCCAGGCCCATTTGTTCGGCGATCGCCTCCAGCGTCTGACGCTGCGCAACACTGAGTTTTAACCCCGGATCCATACCCAGCGCGATATTCTGCCACACCGTAAGATGATTGAACAGATTGTTTTCCTGGAACAGCATCGACACCGGGCGCTTAGCCGGCGGAGCGTAGGTATATTCGCCATTATCAATGACGATCGACCCGCTGGCAGGCTGCAAAAAACCGGCAATCAGATTGAGCAGGGTACTTTTTCCGGCCCCGCTGGGGCCAAGCACTGCGATTCGCTCTCCCTGACGAACGGAGAGGGTAAAACGCATTGGCAGGTGCTCATAAAGCCAGGTTACATCAGTCAGTTTTAACATCACGCCCCGGAAGTTTTTCGATAACGGTAAATAACGCAAAGCACAGCACCAGCAGTAAAAGTGCCGTGACGGCGCCGTCCTGGCTACGATAGGAGCCAATTTGCTGATAAAGCCAGAACGGCAGCGTGCGGAAATCCTCGTTGCCGAAGAGGGCCACAACGCCAAAATCGCCAATCGACAGCACGCAGGCAAACGCCAGCGCCTGGGCCAGCGGACGCTTTAGCGCGCGCAGTTCGACCACCTTCAGACGCTGCCAGCCCTGCATGCCCAGCGACTGACACAGCAAACTGTAGCGGCTGTTGACGTCGCGCATCGGGTTTTCCAGCACCTTGAGCGCGTAAGGGATGGCCATCAGTGCGTTGGTAAAAATGACGATGCCGTCGGCGCTTTCCGGCAGGCCGATGGTGCTGTTGAACAGTAAAAAGAATCCGGTCGCCAGCACAATACCCGGCATCGCCAGGATCAGCATACCCGTCAGTTCCAGCGCGTGTCCGGCTTTACGGGCATGACGCGCGTACAGCTCGCGGCTGCTCCAGAGCAGCATCATGGTCAGGATCACGCACAGCAGCCCGGCTGCCAGCGCGATGCGCAATGAGGTCCACGTCGCCTGCCACAGGACAGGCTGTTGCAGTACCGACAACACATTGCGATTCAGGCCATCAACGATAACGGCCAGCAGCGGGGGCAGCAGAAGCAGGAGGGCCAGCGCGATCAGCATAAAATCCGCGACGCGGCTGTGCAGGCTGTCCTGCGGATCGCGCCAGCCTGTCAAGTGATTGCTGCCTGTGGGGATCGCTTTACTCAGCCGCTGGCTGAGTAACACCAGCGCCAGGCAGCAGACCATCTGCACCATCGCCAGCAGCGCGGCGCGGCCCGGATCGTAGTCGTAACTTAAGGCCTGATAGATCGCCAGCTCAATGGTGGTGGCCTGCGGCCCGCCGCCGAGAGAAAGCACGGTCGCGAAGCTGGCGAAGCAGAGCATAAAGATTAGCGCGGCCACCGGGGCAATCTGGCGTCGCAGCCACGGCCATTCGACAAAGCGGAAGAACGACCAGCCGCGCATGCCAAGCTGGGCGGCAATCTGACGCTGCTCCCCGGGAATGTTTTCCAGCGCCTGTAAAAAGAGGCGCGTCGCCATCGGCATATTGAAAAAAATATGCGCCAGCAGAATGCCTTTCAGGCCGTAAGGGGAGAAGGTCCATTCCAGACCAAGCAGGTTGAAGAGGGATGCCAGCCAGCCCTGCCGACCGTAGACGCTCAGAATACCGAACACCGCCACCAGCACGGGCAGGATCAGCGTCATCGCGCACAGCCGCAGCAGGGCAAGCCTGCCGGGGAAACGTCTGCGATAGAGGGCGCGTGCAAGGAAAATGGCCGGGATCGTCGACAGCAGCGCGGAGAGAAACGCCTGCCAGAAGGAGAAACGGATGACGTGCCAGAGATAGCTGTCGTGCCAGAGGGCGAGCAGATCGCTCTCTGGCGCGTTAAACCACAGCGCAAGGAATGCACCCAGGCTGACGACCACCATCAGTATGGCGGCGAGCAGCCCGGGAACTAACCAGCCGGGGATCAGCGGCTGACGGCGCGTTGCCATTCACTAATCCATGCGGCGCGCTGGGCGGCAACCTGCTGCGACGTAAATTCCAGTGAGGTTTGCGGCTTGTTTAGCTGCTCAAAGCCTGCCGGCAGCGCAACGTCAGTGACCGGGTACATCCAGTTTCCTGTCGGAATAGCATTCTGGAATGCCGGGGAGACCATAAATTTCAGGAATTTTTCGGCAAGCTCCGGCTGTTTGCTCGCGGCGGTGCGGGCGGCCACTTCCACCTGCAAATAATGCCCTTCAGCAAAGTTCGCGGCGGCGTAGTTATCCTTTTTCTCGGCGATAATGTGGTAGGCCGGAGAGGTAGTGTAGCTCAGCACCAGATCGCTTTCGCCTTTCAGGAACAGGCCGTAGGCTTCGCTCCAGCCTTTGGTGACGGTAACGGTTTTCGCGGCCAGCTTCTGCCACGCTTCCGGCGTTTTATCCCCGTAGACTTTCTGCATCCACAATAGCAGCCCCAGACCCGGGGTGCTGGTACGCGGATCTTCATAAATTACGCGCCATTTCTGGTCACTTTCGACCAGCTCTTTCAGGCTTTTGGGCGGATTCTTCAGCTTGTTTTTATCGTAGACAAACGCAAAGTAACCGTAATCAAAGGGAACGAAGGTGTCGTTTTTCCAGCCGCCCGGTACGTTGACGGCATCTGCCGCCAAACCGCTTTTGGCGAACAGTCTGGTTTGGGTGGCGGCTTCCAGCAGGTTGTTATCCAGCCCGAGCACCACGTCGGCTTTGCTGTTTTTGCCTTCCATGCGCAGACGGTTGAGCAGCGAGACGCCATCTTCCAGCGCCACGAATTTCAGCTCGCAGTTGCAGTCGGCTTCAAAGGCTTTTTTTACCACCGGGCCGGGGCCCCAGTCGGCGGAGAAGGAGTCGTAGGTATAGACCGTCAGAACGGGCTTAGCAAAAACAGGCAGCGCAAACAGCGCCAGCAGAGGAAGAACGTTTTTTAACACTTTGCACCTCAGGGTTGAGTGGCAAAGGATTTTGAGAGACAGCCTCAAATCCCTTCGCCGGCGTTATCCGGATCAGGTTCGACGGGTATTATCTCAGCGCACATCAGTGATGCAGCACCCCGTTGAGAACGGCGCTATTGTAATGATTTGGTGAATATTACGAAAGCGTTATGGCTCCGGCGGCGCAAACCAGGCGGATTTAAAATCAAACCAGCCGAGGGTATTCATCCGCAGGCCGCGCATGCTGCGCTGCCCCTGGATCAGCAGCCAGTGGTGAATCAGCGGTACGATCGTCTGCCCGGTCAGTAATTCCTGACACCAGGCGGCCAGATCCATTTCTCCCGCGCGCCACCGCGCGGCGTCCTGCTGCCAGTCCCGGTTGATACAGTGCTGAATCAGGGGCACTTCGTACAGGTGAGAAAAGAGCGAGAAATCAAGCGGCAGCGTAAAGTTTGCGCTGTTGAGCCAGATATCGCTGATGACGTCTCCGCGATGCCATTCATCATAATCGACTTCCTGTATCGCCAGCGTCACGCCTTCGGCTGCCAGCAGCGTGCTCATGATCCTCGCCAGAAAACGATGCTCAATGTGATCGCGATAGTAGCTGAGGGTGATGGTCTCCAGTCCGGCAGGCTTTTCACTGCGGACGGGCTGCGCATGGTGCCAGCGTGGGAGCAGGCCATAGGCCGGGAACCACCAGGTCTGGTATTGCTCCTCTGCGTGATAAATCAGGTTAGCGGGCGCCAGAATATGGCTTATCCACCTGCGGACGTCGTGGTTTGCCCCGCGATGGCTGCGGCTATCAAAGAGCAGGTAGTAGCAGCCCTCCTCCAGGCGGCTTTCGAACGCCTTTTCACCGGCTGTTGGCCCTTCCAGGGTCAGGCCTGCGCTCAGCTCTTCGTTGAGATCCGGTAACACCCAGACGTTCACTTCGTCGATCAACGCCCTATAGCCAAAGTAATCATCAAAGGCGCGGATCTTCAGCTGATTACTGTTATTTCGTGTAACGGAGTAGGGGCCCGTACCAATCGGCTGGCTGGAAAAATTGTTCAGGGAGCGCCACTCGGCAGGCAGGATCATTGATGGCACGTAGCCCAGAAGCCACGGAAGCCATTTGTCCGGCTGCGAAAGCTCAATATCCAGCGTCCAGGCCGTTGGAGAGTGGATCCGTGCGATATGCGAATAGAGCGGCAGCGTGCGGGCGCGCTCTAAAGAGACGATAACGTCGCGCATCTCCAGCTCGCGTCCATGGTGGAAATGAATGCCGGGGCGTAGAAAGAAGCGCCAGTGCAGCGGAGACACCTGTTGCCAGTGATGGGCAATATCCGCTTCCAGTTCCCCGTTTTCCTCATTTATCCGCGTCAGGCCGCTGAAAATCTGCCGGGCCATGTGGGTTTCAGAGCGACGTAACGCCGTACCGGGCAACAGATTTTTCATTGGGCGGTAGTAAAGCACCCGCAGAATGTGGCGTCCCTGACGAAAGCTGCGTCCCAGATGCGAGACCAGCATCTGGCGCACGGCGGCTTTGTCGCCCACCAGCTGGACCAGCTGATCGATGCGGTCCTGCTCCAGCAGATCCTCCGCCCGCTGTTGCTGTAGCGCCAGGCCGGTATAAAGGAAAGTCAGGCGCGAACGCTTGCCGCGTCCGGCTTCGGCCTCCCAGTTTAGCCAGCCCTGCTGCTGCATGGTATTAAGGAGCGTGCGCATATGACGCCGGGAGCAGTTGAGGTGCTCGGCCAGCTCGTTCAGCGTGGTCTCCTGCGATTGCCCCTCGCAGCACTGCCAGAGGCGGATAAATTGTTGTTGCAGACGACCGGAAGGCATAAAAGGGGAACTCCTGACAAAAAATCAGCAATTTATTAATCCCTATATTAAGCCAATAATCCTTTTCGATGAAGCGAGGAGGTAAATTATGAAGAGGTCTACCGCACGTCAGTTTTATCAGCACTATTTTTCAGCGACAAAGGGAGTGTCCTGGCTGGCCCGCCAGTGCGCAGAGCAGCGGCTGAGAATACTGGAAGATCTGATGCAGTGGGACGTTACGAAACCGACCTCTTCTCGCTAACTCGCCTCGATCATGTGTGACTGAGTATTGGTGCTAATCACCCGCCAGCAAAATGTTTTTTGCTGGCTTTTTTCGTTTACTATTTCACCCAATTTCGATTCGCTTTCATAAGGACTTGCGCATGCTCTGGTTGATGACGATGGGGCGACGCCTGAATGGCGTGTACGCCGCTTTTATGCTGGTGGCCTTCATGATGGGTGTGGCCGGCGCGCTACAGGCGCCGACGTTGAGCCTGTTTCTCAGCCGCGAGGTGGGGGCGCAGCCGTTTTGGGTGGGTCTGTTCTACACCGTCAACGCCATTGCCGGGATCCTCGTCAGCCTGTGGCTGGCGAAACGATCCGACAGCCAGGGCGATCGCCGTAAGCTGATCCTCTTTTGTTGCGCCATGGCCGTGGGCAACGCGCTGCTGTTTGCCTTCAACCGCCATTACCTGACGCTCATTACCTGCGGCGTGCTGCTGGCCTCTCTGGCGAACACCGCGATGCCGCAACTGTTCGCCCTGGCCCGGGAGTACGCCGACAGCTCGGCGAGGGAAGTGGTGATGTTCAGCTCGGTGATGCGTGCGCAGCTCTCTCTCGCGTGGGTCATCGGTCCGCCGCTGGCGTTTATGCTGGCGCTGAACTACGGCTTCACCACCATGTTTTCCATCGCGGCGGGGATTTTTGTCATCAGCCTGGCGCTGATAGCCTTTGCGCTGCCATCGGTGGCGCGCGTAGAGCAGGTGACGGACAAGCCCATCACGCAGGTGAGCGGCTGGCAGGATAAAAACGTCCGCATGTTGTTTATCGCCTCCACGCTGATGTGGACCTGCAACACCATGTACATTATTGATATGCCGCTGTGGATCAGCAGCGATCTGGGACTGCCCGACAAGCTCGCGGGTATTCTGATGGGCACCGCTGCCGGGCTGGAGATCCCGGCGATGATTCTGGCGGGTTACTACGTCAAACGTTTCGGAAAGCGTCGGATGATGGTCGTCGCCGTGGCGGCCGGGGTACTGTTCTACGCGGGGCTGATCCTGTTCCATTCGCGTGAAGCCTTGCTGGCTTTACAGCTGTTTAACGCGGTGTTTATCGGAATCGTTGCCGGGATAGGCATGCTCTGGTTCCAGGATTTAATGCCGGGGCGCGCAGGCTCCGCGACCACGCTGTTTACCAACAGTATCTCTACCGGCGTGATTCTGGCAGGGGTGATTCAGGGGGCGCTGTCGCAAAGCTATGGGCATGCATCCGTGTACTGGGTGATCGCAGTGATTTCGCTCGTCACGCTGATGCTGACGTGCCGGGTAAAAGACGTTTGATTCTGGAAGGCGGCTTCACGAAATGAAACGATTTTCTGACAGGCGCAGAGAAGGCGCATAGAGTGCGTGACGGGTGCTTGAGGCTGTTTGCCTCAGGCTTTCGCAAGAGGCAAACAGTGGAGAGTCCCACATCAAAAAACTGATGGGGAGACCAACTTCACAACCAACATTGCGAGGTTAGTCTCTTCATTGCCGAAAAGCAATAAGGAGGCTGGAATGCCAAAACGTACTCTGCTGTTAGGTTTGTTTCTGATCTGTACGACGCTGTTGATCTTCACCTGGATGGTGCGCGACTCGCTGTGTGAGCTGCACTTCAGACAGGAGAAAACAGAGCTGGCGGCAGTGTTGGCTTACGAAGCAAAACGTTAGCGGTATTGGCGGGGGGGGCCCCGCCTCTCCAGAGTGGTTGAGCCTCAACGCACCCTTATCAATGGCCCGCGCCCTGCGGGCCATTGCCTTTAGCCCATAAACGCAGGCTGTTTTTTCTCGTAGGCGGAGATGGCCTCTTCGTGCTGGAGCGTCAGGCCAATGCTGTCCAGACCGTTCAGCATGCAATGGCGGCGGAACGCATCAATGCTGAAGCTGTAGGTCTTATCCCCGGCTTTGACCACTTCCGCTTCCAGATCCACCTCAAACGAAATCCCGGGATTCGCCTGCACCAGCGCAAACAGTTCATCGACCTGTTCGTCACTCAGCGTCACCGGCAGTAGCTGGTTGTTGAAGCTGTTGCCGTAGAAGATATCCGCGAAGCTTGGGGCGATAACCACCTTAAAGCCGTAGTCGGTTAATGCCCAGGGCGCATGTTCACGCGACGATCCGCAGCCAAAGTTTTCCCGCGCCAGCAAAATGGAGGCGCCTTTGTATTCCGGAAAGTTCAGGACGAACTCCGGGTTGGGCACTTCGCCTTTATCGTCGAGGAAACGCCAGTCGTTGAACAGATGCGCACCAAAACCCGTGCGCGTCACTTTCTGTAAAAACTGCTTAGGAATGATCGCGTCGGTATCGACGTTAGCGGCGTCCAGAGGGACAACCCGGCCCGTATGTTGGGTAAATTTCTCTGCCATGATTGTCTCCTTATTTCAGGCTGCGAATATCGGCGAAATGACCGGTGACTGCCGCAGCGGCGGCCATTGCCGGGCTGACCAGGTGGGTGCGCCCACCGCGGCCCTGACGGCCTTCAAAGTTACGGTTGCTGGTGGAGGCACAGCGCTCGCCCGGATTCAGGCGGTCGTTGTTCATGGCCAGACACATGGAGCAGCCGGGCAGGCGCCACTCGAAGCCTGCTTCAATAAAGATCTTATCCAGACCCTCCGCTTCCGCCTGGGCTTTCACCGGCCCGGAGCCCGGCACAACCAGCGCCTGCACGCCCGGCGCCACTTTGCGGCCTTTAGCAATTTCTGCCGCTGCGCGTAAATCTTCAATACGGGAGTTGGTACAGGAGCCGATGAACACTTTATCAATGCTCACGTCGGTCAGCGGTACGCCGGGTTTCAGCCCCATGTAAGCCAGCGCTTTTTCCGCACTGGCACGTTCGACCGGATCGGCAAAGGAGGCCGGATCAGGAATGCTGTCGTTGACGGAAATCACCTGGCCCGGGTTGGTGCCCCAGGTGACCTGCGGGGCGATCTCTTCCGCCTGTAACGTCACAACGGTATCAAAAATTGCCCCCTCGTCCGTTTTCAGGGTTTTCCAGTACGCTACCGCGTCGTCAAAATTCTGACCTTTCGGCGCATGCAGACGCCCCTTCACATAGTTGAAGGTGGTTTCGTCTGGGGCCACCAGGCCTGCTTTGGCGCCCATCTCAATGGCCATGTTGCACAGGGTCATACGACCTTCCATGCTCAGCGCCTGGATAGCGTCGCCGCAGAATTCCACGACGTGACCGGTGCCGCCTGCGCTGCCGGTTTTGCCGATAATCGCCAGCACGATATCTTTCGCGGTGATACCCGGCGCAGCTTTACCCTTCACTTCAATCTTCATGGTTTTGGCGCGGCCCTGCTTCAGGGTCTGCGTCGCCAGAACGTGTTCAACTTCAGAGGTCCCAATCCCGAACGCCAGGGCGCCAAATGCGCCGTGCGTCGCGGTGTGGGAGTCGCCGCAGACGATGGTCATGCCCGGCAGAGTAATCCCCTGCTCAGGCCCCATTACGTGGACGATGCCCTGATAGGGGTGGTTCAGATCGTACAGCTCCACGCCAAACTCGTTACAGTTCTTAATCAGCTCCTGCATCTGGATACGCGCCATCTCGCCAGATGCATTGATGTCTTTGGTCTGGGTGGAAACGTTGTGATCCATCGTGGCAAAGGTTTTACCCGGCTGACGCACCGGGCGCTTATGCGCGCGCAGGCCGTCAAATGCCTGAGGAGAGGTCACTTCGTGTACCAGATGACGGTCGATGTACAGCAGTGGGGTTTCGTTTGGTGCTTCGTAAACAACGTGCGCATCAAACAACTTCTCATATAACGTCTTAGCCATGATTACACCCCTTCAGCGACATAGCGGGCAATGATGTCGCCCATTTCATCGGTACTGACTGCCGCCGTGCCGCGTGCTAAATCACCGGTACGGACGCCTTCTTCTAATGCCCGGTTAATGGCGTTTTCAATTGCGGTTGCTGCATCGCCTGCATCCAGGCTGTAGCGCAGCAGCAGAGCCAGGGAGAGGATCTGCGCAATCGGGTTGGCGATGTTTTTACCTGCGATATCCGGCGCGGAGCCGCCCGCCGGTTCGTACAGGCCAAAGCCTTCTTCGTTCAGGCTGGCCGAGGGCAGCATGCCCATGGAGCCGGTGATCATCGCGCATTCATCCGAGAGAATATCGCCGAACAGGTTGGAGCACAGCAGCACGTCAAACTGGGACGGATCTTTGATCAGCTGCATCGTTGCGTTGTCGATATACATATGTGACAGCTCAACGTCCGGGTACTGCCTGGCAACTTCACTGACGATTTCGCGCCACAAAATAGACGACTGGAGCACGTTCGCTTTATCAATAGAGGTCACTTTACGGCGGCGTTTGCGCGCTGACTCAAACGCGATATGAGCGATACGTTCAATTTCAAAACGGTGATAGGCCTCGGTATCAAACGCTTTCTCATGCTGACCGCTGCCTTCGCGGCCTTTTGGCTGCCCGAAGTAGATCCCGCCGGTCAGCTCACGCACGCAGAGAATGTCGAAACCGTTGGCGGCGATATCGGCGCGCAGCGGGCAGAACTCTTCCAGCCCCGGGTACAGCTTCGCGGGACGCAGGTTGCTGAACAGTTTGAAGTGTTTACGCAGCGGCAGCAGCGCGCCGCGCTCTGGCTGCTCTGCTGGAGGCAGGTGTTCCCACTTAGGGCCACCCACTGAGCCAAACAGAACGGCATCGGCATTCTCGCAGCCTTCTACAGTCCCTTTCGGCAGGGGAGTACCGTGGTTATCAATCGCAATACCGCCCACGTCGTAGTGGCTGGTGGTAATTTTCATCGCAAAACGCGAACGAACGGCTTCCAGTACTTTCAGCGCCTGTGCCATCACTTCCGGGCCAATACCGTCACCCGGCAACACAGCAATATGGTAATTCTTCGACATCACACGGTTTCCTTGTTGTTCTCTTTATTCTGAGCTTTGCGTTGCAACTCTTTTTCGACTTCGGCGGCGCGCCAGATGTTGTTCAGGACATGCACCATCGCTTTCGCGGAGGATTCGACGATATCTGTCGCCAGACCCACACCGTGGAAGCGGCGACCGTTGTAGTTGACGACGATATCAACCTGGCCCAGGGCGTCTTTACCGTGCCCTTTTGCCGTCAGGTCGTATTTCACCAGCTCTACGTCGTACTCAGTGACGCGGTTAATCGCCTGGTAAATGGCATCAACAGGGCCGTTACCGTTGGCGGCTTCCGCTTTAATTTCATCGCCGCAGGCCAGCTTGACGGAGGCGGTAGCGATATCGCTTGAGCCTGACTGAACGGTGAAGTAGTCCAGACGGAAGTGTTCTGGCTCTTCCTGCTGTTTGTTGATGAATGCCAGCGCTTCCAGGTCGTAATCGAAGACCTGGCCTTTCTTGTCAGCCAGTTTCAGGAATGCGTCGTACAGCTGATCCATGTTGTAATCGCTGTCCTGATACCCCATCTCTTCCATACGGTGTTTCACCGCCGCGCGGCCAGAGCGCGAGGTCAGGTTCAGCTGAACCTGGTTCAGACCGATGGATTCCGGAGTCATGATTTCGTAGTTTTCACGGTTCTTCAGCACGCCATCCTGGTGAATACCGGAGGAGTGAGCGAACGCGCCAGTACCAACAATCGCCTTGTTCGCCGGGATCGGCATATTGCAAATCTGGCTCACGGTCTGGCTGGTGCGCCAGATTTCGTTGTGATTGATGCGAGTGTGTACGTTCATAATGTCTTTGCGCACCTTGATCGCCATGATCACTTCTTCCAGCGAGCAGTTGCCGGCGCGTTCACCAATGCCGTTCATTGCCCCTTCTACCTGACGCGCGCCGGCGTGGACGGCAGCGATGGCATTGCCCACAGCCAGACCCAAATCATCGTGGGTGTGAACAGAGATGATGGCTTTATCAATATTAGGTACGCGCTCATACAGGCCGGTGATGATGTTGGAGAACTCAAACGGCATGGTATAGCCGACGGTATCCGGGATGTTGATGGTTCTGGCTCCGGCATTAATCGCGGCTTCTACCACACGGGCCAAATCGTCAATCGGTGTGCGGCCCGCATCTTCACAGGAGAATTCGACGTCATCAGTGTAGTTACGCGCGCGTTTGACCATATACACCGCACGTTCGATCACTTCATCCAGCGTACTGCGCAGCTTGGTGGCAATGTGCATGGGGGAGGTGGCTATGAATGTATGGATACGGAAGGCTTCTGCAACTTTCAGGGATTCTGCGGCCACATCTATATCTTTCTCAACGCAGCGAGCCAGACCGCACACGCGGCTGTTTTTGATGGTGCGGGCGATGGTCTGTACTGACTCGAAATCACCCGGTGAGGAGACGGGAAAGCCGACTTCCATTACGTCTACACCCATGCGTTCGAGGGCCAGCGCAATTTGCAGTTTTTCTTTAACACTCAGGCTCGCCTGTAATGCCTGTTCACCGTCACGTAAAGTAGTATCGAAAATAACGACTTGCTGGCTCATGGGTTAGGTCCTTGTCAGTCTTAGGGCGCCTTGCTACGAGCATAAAAAAACCCGCGCAGTGGCGCGGGTTTTTAGTTTTACTGAAGACGATTCAACGCTGAATTTCGCCCGCCAGTCTACCGCGCACAGTGGATGCGTTTAGTAGTAGTAGACCGGTGAAACGAAGGGTGCGAATCATGAATCGTGCTCCAGATGAATGCGATATGCTTTTAGTGGTACTGGATACGCTGACTCATGTCAACCCCTCTCAGGCAAAACGGCCACTCAGCGCAGGATAAACACATTAGCTAATTGTGCTGGTTTTTACGCTGTTAACCGATTTAATTGTCTATTATTGGACTTGAGATTCATCTCTGGAATAATTTGAATATAATTGGTAGCAATTGAACACAGTATTTTTACCGATGTGCTGTGAAATGGAATGTGTTTTATTTCATTGGGTTATAAGTTCTATGAATGAATCATGGGCGGGAAAGTTATCAATATTGATATCATTTTGTTAATGAAATCGTGGTGTATGCCCTTCATAGTTTAATAATACTTAAGTTATTATTAACTAAGGCGGTGATTGTGTATTTGCCAGCTTTATGGTTTCATGCCTGCATTAAAGTTTTAGATATCATTTGAACGATTTTTAGCTCTTCATTCAGGGGATGCTTAATGGCATCTCTTGAATGAGGGTTCTTTATATATTCTGAATTTTAAATAATTTCCTTTCGCTTGTTGTATATGCATGGTAAATCATATTTTTCGAAGTTATTACTGTACTTTGGCAAAGGGAATTTAGCGTGACAGTGGAGTCAGAAATGCCAGAAAATAATATTAACCAACCACAGCCTTATGATGGGGTTAAGCCTCAGTTACGCACAGTGGATCTCAACCTGTTAACTGTATTTGATGCAGTTATGCAGGAGCAGAATATTACGCGAGCAGCGCAATCTCTGGGAATGTCTCAACCTGCCGTGAGTAATGCCGTAGCCAGACTTAAGGTGATGTTTAACGACGAGTTATTCGTCCGGTATGGAAGAGGTATCCAGCCCACGGCGCGTGCATTCCAGCTATTCGGTTCGATTCGTCAGGCGCTACAGCTGGTTCAAAATGAGCTTCCCGGCTCAGGGTTTGAACCTTTAAGCAGTGAGCGGGTTTTCCATCTCTGTGTTTGCAGTCCGTTAGACAATTATTTGACGTCTGTTATATATAATAAAGTTGAACAGATTGCTCCTAATATTCATCTCGTTTTTAAATCATCTTTAAATCAAAACACTGAGCACCAGCTTCGTTATCAGGAAACGGAGTTCGTTCTGGGCTACGAAGAGTTTCGCCGTCCAGAGTTTGCCTGTGTTCCGTTGTTTAAAGATGAAATGGTGTTAGTCGCCAGCAAAAAACATCCACGCATGAATTCGCCGCTGCGTGAAAGCGATGTTTACAGCGAGCAGCATGCCGTTGTTGCTCTGGACAGATATGCTTCGTTCAGTCAGCCGTGGTATGACACTGCCGATAAACAAGCCAGCGTGGCCTATCAGGGGATGGCGATGGTCAGCGTTTTAAATGTCGTTTCTCAGACGCAGCTAGTCGCTATTGCACCGCGCTGGCTTGCTGAAGAGTTCTCCGATTCGCTGAGCCTGCAAATTTTACCTCTGCCGCTCAAGCTGAATAGCCGTACCTGTTATCTTTCCTGGCATGAAGCGGCGGGGCGGGATAAAGGGCACCAGTGGATGGAAGAGTTGCTGATCAATATTTGTCGTCGATAAGTCAGGGTGAATAAACCGCATGGTGCCATGCGGTTTATTCTGTGATTTTTTATGCAGGCAATATTTTGTTCTGTGAGCATTTTTTCAGACGCTCAGGGCGGCTTAAAAATAGATGATTTCCTGATCCATCCTCTTTTTAAGAGATGAATTATTAGCGTCTCCCCTCATACCAGACGAATTCACCATATTCGTGTCTGACAGCTATTTTTTCTGCTTTTATTGCCCATTCCCGCATTCCGTTTGCTAATTGCCTGCCTCATAACGAGCGGTTAAGGTATCCATCACTCTGCACATTATAAGATGGGTTCACCCTGTCAGAAGACGGCGCGGAAATGAATTCTGTTGACCGTCTATAACAAAAGCCTGGAGGCAAAGCATGGAGATGTTGTCTGGCGCGGAAATGGTCGTCCGATCGCTTATCGATCAGGGCGTGAAACAAGTGTTCGGCTATCCCGGAGGCGCGGTTCTCGATATTTATGACGCGCTGCACACGGTAGGCGGTATTGATCATGTTCTGGTTCGTCATGAACAGGCTGCTGTGCATATGGCTGACGGCCTGGCCCGCGCCACGGGCGAAGTGGGTGTAGTGCTGGTCACTTCGGGGCCGGGAGCGACCAATGCCATCACCGGCATTGCGACTGCGTATATGGACTCTATTCCACTGGTCATTCTCTCCGGACAGGTGGCGACGTCACTGATTGGCTATGATGCGTTTCAGGAATGCGACATGGTGGGGATCTCACGCCCTGTGGTGAAGCACAGCTTTCTGGTTAAGCAAACGGAAGATATCCCGGGCGTGCTGAAAAAAGCCTTCTGGCTGGCCGCCAGCGGTCGTCCTGGGCCAGTGGTTGTCGATCTGCCAAAAGATATTCTCAATCCCGCGAATAAACTGCCTTACCTGTGGCCTGAGTCGGTGAGCATGCGTTCGTATAATCCGACGACGCAAGGGCACAAAGGCCAGATTAAGCGTGCGCTGCAAACGCTGCTGGCTGCGAAAAAGCCCGTAGTCTATGTGGGGGGCGGCGCCGTCAATGCAGCCTGTGAAACGCAACTACGCGAACTGATTGAGAAGCTGAATCTTCCTGTCGCGTCATCGCTGATGGGGCTGGGGGCATTCCCGGCTACCCACCGTCAGGCGCTGGGCATGCTGGGTATGCATGGCACCTATGAAGCCAATATGACGATGCACCATTCTGATGTGATTTTTGCCGTCGGCGTACGTTTTGACGATCGCACCACCAATAACCTGGCGAAATACTGTCCGAATGCAACGGTGCTACACATTGATATCGATCCTACTTCTATCTCTAAAACGGTGCCGGCGGATGTGCCCATCGTGGGGGACGCACGACAGGTGCTGGATCAAATGTTGGAACTGCTGGCGCAGGAGACCGCCTCTCAACCGCTGGATGAGATCCGTGACTGGTGGCAGCAAATCGAACAATGGCGCGGCCGTCAGTGCCTTAAATACGACACGCAGAGTGAAAACATCAAGCCGCAGGCGGTGATCGAGACGATCTGGCATCTGACCAAAGGCGAGGCGTATGTCACTTCTGACGTAGGCCAGCATCAGATGTTCGCTGCGTTGTATTACCCGTTTGATAAACCGCGTCGCTGGATCAACTCAGGCGGGCTTGGCACGATGGGCTTTGGTCTGCCCGCCGCGCTGGGGGTGAAGCTGGCGTTGCCGAACGAAACGGTTATCTGCGTAACGGGTGATGGCAGTATACAGATGAATATTCAGGAGCTTTCTACTGCGCTGCAATATGAGTTGCCAGTGCTGGTGCTTAACCTGAATAACGGTTACCTCGGTATGGTGAAGCAGTGGCAGGATATGATTTATTCCGGCCGTCACTCTCAGTCTTATATGAAGTCACTTCCGGACTTTGTCCGTCTGGCTGAAGCCTATGGTCATATTGGCATGCGGGTAACCGATCCGTCAGAGCTGGAAGCGAAGCTCGGCGAAGCGCTTGAGCACGTTAAAAACAATCGCCTCGTCTTCATGGACGTCATCGTCGACGGCACAGCGCACGTTTATCCGATGCATATCCGTGGCGGTGGTATGGATGAAATGTGGTTAAGCAAAACGGAGAGAACCTGATATGCGCCGGATATTATCTGTATTACTGGAAAATGAGTCGGGCGCACTGTCACGCGTCATTGGGCTTTTTGCGCAGCGCGGATACAACATTGAAAGCCTGACCGTTGCGCCGACCGATGATCCAACGCTCTCCCGCATGACGATCCAGACTGTCGGCGATGCGAAAGTGCTTGAGCAGATCGAAAAGCAATTGCACAAGCTGGTGGACGTGTTGCGCGTCAGCGAGCTGGGGCAGGGGGCTTACGTCGAACGTGAAGTGATGCTGGTGAAAATTCAGGCCAGCGGTTATGGCCGTGAAGAGGTCAAGCGTAACACGGATATTTTCCGTGGGCAGATCATTGACGTCACGCCTTCTATATATACTGTGCAGCTTGCCGGAACGAGCGATAAGCTGGATGCGTTCCTGGCCTCCGTCAGGGATGTGGCAAAAATTGTTGAAGTTGCGCGCTCTGGCGTTGTTGGCCTCTCGCGCGGCGATAAAATCATGCGTTAGTTGCGCAAAAGGTTCGCCTCTTTCAGCCCGGTAGCCAAAGCCGGGCTTTTTTTTGCGTAATCCGCCGACAACGCGGACAAAAGCGGTTGCCGTGAAAGCTATTCTGCGTTTAGATGTTAAAATATTTAACCATAACCTTGACAGGGCCATGGACTTTTTTCTTTTTTTGAGGGGCAATTGTGAAACTGGATGAAATCGCCCGGCTCGCCGGCGTGTCGAGAACCACGGCCAGCTATGTGATTAACGGTAAAGCAAAGCAGTATCGTGTCAGCGATAAGACCGTTGAGAAAGTGATGGCAGTCGTTCGTGAGCATAATTACCATCCGAATGCTGTCGCCGCAGGTTTACGTGCCGGACGCACCCGCTCGATTGGCCTGGTGATCCCGGATCTGGAAAACACCAGCTATACCCGCATCGCCAACTATCTTGAACGTCAGGCTCGTCAGCGGGGCTATCAGCTGTTGATTGCCTGCTCCGAGGATCAGCCCGACAACGAGATGCGCTGCATTGAGCATCTGCTGCAACGTCAGGTTGACGCCATCATCGTGTCGACCTCTTTACCACCCGAGCATCCTTTCTATCAGCGCTGGGCGAACGATCCATTCCCGATTGTGGCGCTGGATCGTGCTTTGGATCGTGAACATTTCACCAGCGTCGTAGGCGCCGATCAGGACGATGCAGAAATGCTGGCTGCCGAGCTGCGTACCTTCCCGGCGGAAACGGTGCTCTATCTTGGCGCTTTGCCTGAACTATCCGTGAGCTTCCTGCGTGAACAAGGGTTCCGTACGGCGTGGAAAGACGATCCGCGTGACGTTCATTATCTGTATGCCAACAGCTATGAGCGCGAAGCGGCTGCTCAGCTGTTCGAGAAATGGCTGGAAACGCACCCGATGCCGCAGGCGTTGTTTACCACCTCGTTTGCCCTGTTGCAGGGGGTGATGGACGTGACGTTACGTCGCGATGGCAAGCTGCCATCCGATCTGGCGATTGCGACCTTCGGCGATAACGAACTGCTCGACTTCCTGCAATGTCCGGTGCTGGCCGTGGCTCAGCGTCACCGCGACGTCGCCGAGCGCGTGCTTGAGATTGTTCTGGCAAGCCTGGATGAACCTCGCAAACCGAAACCCGGGCTTACGCGTATCAAACGTAATCTCTATCGGCGCGGGATTTTGAGCCGCCATTAATATTTCCACAGGGGCGGTAAAACTGCCCCTTTTGCGGCGCATTTATTGCGGGAAATAATTCCCGGATAAAAATTAGGATTTATCTCTAAGATTCGTAGCCGGCTATTTTTCTGAATCCGTTTTGGCGTTAAAAAGCGCAATTATAATTTTTAACGGGCATTCTTTTGTATTGTTTTGTTACAAACAGCCGCCAGCCGATGAATATTCAGCCATTTTTTACTGTCCCCTTCAGCCCTCAATGTACACGAACGAATCCATATTGCCTTGCGCTTAATCTGGTGCTGTTATCCCCCGGCGATATGCCTTAAAATGCTGCCCGCGTCGCAAACTGACACTTTATATTTCCCTGCGATGATATTGAGTGAGTCTTAACGCTCGTGTGCATATTCGGTTTTTTTCTTACAAATATTCATAACGTTAATTTTGCCTCGCCAGTTGTGTAGTTATTAGCCAGGTCACTCTTGCTCTGTAAATACGGTGCTTTCACGCCGGTATAGAGAGAGTCCTGGCTTGACAAGCTTTTCCCTCGCTCCGTAAACTCCTTCAGGTGGGAATTTGTGGGTTAAAGTGGTGAGGAGGGGTGAGGCTGGCATGTTCCGTGGAGCAACGTTAGTCAATCTCGACAGCAAAGGGCGTTTATCGGTACCAACCCGATATCGCGACCAGCTGATTGAGAACGCTTCGGGTCAACTGGTTTGCACCATTGACATCAACTCCCCCTGCCTGCTGCTTTACCCTTTGCCTGAATGGGAAATCATTGAGCAAAAGCTGTCGCGACTGTCGAGCATGAACCCGCAGGAACGCCGCGTACAGCGGCTGTTATTGGGACATGCCAGTGAATGTCAGATGGATAGCGCCGGGCGATTATTGATTGCGCCTGTGTTGCGGCAACATGCCGGTCTGACTAAAGAAGTGATGCTGGTCGGGCAGTTCAACAAGTTTGAACTGTGGGACGAAACGACCTGGTATCAACAGGTCAAGGAAGATATCGACGCTGAGCAGTCTGATTCCGCAACATTATCGGAACGGCTGCGGGACTTGTCTCTATAAATATGATGGAAAATTATAAACATACAACGGTGCTGCTGGATGAGGCCGTTAACGGCCTGAATATTCGTCCAGACGGCATCTATATTGATGGCACTTTTGGTCGCGGTGGTCACTCGCGTTTGATCCTCTCTCAGCTTGGAGCGGAAGGACGCCTGCTGGCAATTGACCGCGATCCGCAGGCGATTGCCGTTGCGCAAACCATCGATGATCCTCGCTTTTCCATCGTGCATGGACCTTTCTCTGCGCTTGCGGATTATGTCGCTGAGCGCGGCCTGACCGGCAAGATCGACGGGATTCTTCTCGATCTTGGCGTCTCTTCACCACAGCTTGATGATGCAGAACGCGGCTTCTCCTTTATGCGTGATGGGCCGCTGGATATGCGGATGGACCCGACGCGCGGACAATCCGCCGCCGAGTGGCTACAAACTGCTGACGAAGCGGATATCGCCTGGGTAATCAAAACCTTCGGTGAAGAACGCTTTGGCAAACGTATTGCCCGCGCCATCGTGGAGCGCAACCGCGTTGAGCCAATGACCCGCACCAAAGAGCTAGCAGAAGTCATCGCGGCGGCAACGCCGGTGAAGGATAAGCACAAACATCCTGCGACCCGTACCTTCCAGGCGGTTCGTATTTGGGTAAACAGTGAACTGGAGGAAATAGAGCTGGCGCTAAAAAGCTCGCTCGACGTGCTGGCCCCGGGTGGGCGGTTATCCATCATCAGCTTCCATTCGCTGGAAGATCGCATCGTAAAACGCTTTATGCGTGAACAAAGCCGCGGTCCGCAGGTTCCAGCTGGGCTGCCGATGACGGAAGAACAACTCAGAAAGCTGGGAGGCCGACAGTTGCGAGCATTAGGCAAGTTGATGCCGGGCGAAGAAGAGGTGGCAGAGAATCCACGTGCCCGTAGTTCAGTGCTGCGTATTGCAGAGAGGACGAACGCATGATCAGCAGAGTGACAGAGACCCTAAGCAAAGTTAAGGGATCGTTAGGAAGCAACGAGCGCCATGCCTTGCCTGGCGTGATCGGCGACGATCTTTTGCGGTTTGGGAAGCTGCCACTCTGCTTGTTCATTTGCATCATTGTGACGGCAGTCATGGTGGTCACCACCGCTCACCATACCCGTTTATTGACTGCGCAGCGCGAACAGATGGTACTGGAACGCGATGCGCTGGATATTGAATGGCGAAATCTGATCCTTGAAGAAAACGCGCTCGGCGATCACAGCCGGGTTGAACGGATCGCAACGGAAAAACTGCAATTACAGCATGTTGATCCTTCGCAGGAAAATATCGTAGTACAAAAATAAGGGAAAACGCGACGCATGAAAGCAGCGGCAAAAACGCTAAAACCAAAACGCCAGGAAGAACAGGCCAACTTTGTCAGTTGGCGTTTTGCGTTGCTTTGCGGCTGCATTTTACTGGCGCTGGGTTTCCTGCTTGGACGCGTGGCGTGGCTGCAAATCATCGCGCCTGACATGCTGGTGCGTCAGGGGGATATGCGTTCTCTGCGCGTGCAGGAAGTTTCCACCTCTCGTGGGATGATCACCGACCGCTCCGGGCGTCCGCTGGCGGTGAGCGTGCCGGTGAAGGCGATCTGGGCCGATCCGAAAGAGTTACACGATGCAGGCGGGATCACGCTTGATAACCGCTGGAAGGCGCTCTCAGACGCGTTGAAAATGCCGCTGGATCAGCTGGCGTCGCGCGTTAACGCCAACCCGAAAGGGCGCTTTATCTATCTTGCCCGTCAGGTGAACCCTGACATGGCTGACTACATTAAGAAACTGAAGCTGCCGGGCATTCATCTGCGGGAAGAATCCCGCCGTTACTATCCTTCGGGCGAAGTCACCGCGCACCTGATTGGTTTTACCAACGTGGATAGCCAGGGGATTGAGGGCGTTGAAAAAAGCTTCGACAAGTGGCTTACCGGCCAGCCTGGCGAGCGAATCGTGCGTAAAGACCGCTATGGTCGCGTCATTGAAGACATTTCCTCGACAGACAGCCAGGCCGCGCACAACCTGGCCCTGAGTATTGATGAACGCTTGCAGGCGCTGGTCTATCGTGAGCTGAACAACGCCGTCGCGTTTAACAAGGCGGAATCGGGCAGCGCCGTGCTGGTGGATGTGGCGACAGGTGAAGTGCTGGCGATGGCCAGTAGCCCCTCATACAACCCGAATAATTTTGCCGGTACAGCAAAAGATGCAATGCGTAACCGCTCCATCACCGATGTGTTTGAACCCGGCTCAACCGTAAAACCTATGGTGGTGATGACGGCTCTACAGCGAGGCATCGTCAACGAAAATACCGTTCTGAATACGATTCCTTATCGAATTAACGGTCACGAAATCAAAGACGTGGCACGTTACAGCGAACTGACCCTGACCGGGGTCTTACAGAAGTCGAGTAACGTCGGTGTGTCAAAACTGGCGTTAGCGATGCCGTCCTCAGCGTTAGTAGATACTTACTCACGTTTTGGGCTGGGAAAGGCGACCAATTTGGGGTTGGTCGGAGAACGCAGTGGCTTATATCCTCAAAAACAACGGTGGTCTGACATAGAGAGGGCCACCTTCTCTTTCGGCTACGGGCTAATGGTAACTCCCTTACAGTTAGCGCGAGTCTACGCAACGATTGGCAGCTATGGCATTTATCGTCCGCTGTCGATCACCAAAGTTGATCCACCGGTTCCGGGGGAACGTGTTTTCCCGGAATCTATCGTTCGTACCGTCGTGCATATGATGGAAAGCGTCGCGTTACCTGGCGGTGGCGGCGTGAAGGCCGCAATTAAGGGCTATCGTATCGCCATTAAAACCGGTACAGCGAAAAAAGTGGGGCCGGACGGCCGCTATATCAACAAATACATTGCCTATACCGCAGGCGTAGCGCCTGCAAGCAATCCGCGTTTTGCACTGGTGGTCGTCATCAACGATCCGCAGGCGGGTAAATACTACGGCGGCGCCGTCTCCGCGCCTGTGTTCGGGGCTATTATGGGCGGCGTGTTGCGCACCATGAACATTGAACCGGATGCGCTGGCGACGGGCGAAAAAAGTGAATTTGTAATTAATCAAGGCGAGGGAACAGGTGGCAGATCGTAATTTGCGCGACCTTCTTGCTCCGTGGGTGCCTATGCTACCTGCGCGAGCACTGCGAGAGATGGTACTGGACAGCCGCGTAGCGGCTTCTGGCGATCTTTTTGTGGCAGTAGTGGGTCATCAGGCGGACGGGCGTCGTTATATCCCGCAGGCGATTGCGCAAGGTGTTGCTGCCATTATTGCTGAGGCCAAAGATGAGGCAACAGACGGTGAGATCCGTGAAATGCACGGCGTGCCGGTCATCTATCTCAGCCAGCTGAATGAGCGTCTCTCCGCGCTGGCAGGACGTTTTTACAACGAACCTTCCGACCAGTTAAAGCTGGTTGGCGTGACAGGAACCAACGGAAAAACCACCACCACTCAGCTGATGGCGCAGTGGGCGCAGCTGCTGGGCGAAACCGGTGCCGTCATGGGCACGGTGGGGAACGGTCTTCTGGGCAAAGTAAGCCCGACGGAAAATACTACAGGCTCGGCGGTTGACGTGCAGCGCGTGCTGGCGGGCCTCGCTGAGCAGGGGGCGACCTTCGCTGCGATGGAAGTCTCTTCCCATGGTCTGGTACAACATCGCGTGGCGGCCCTGAAATTTGCTGCCTCTGTCTTTACTAACCTGAGCCGCGATCACCTTGATTATCATGGTGATATGGAGCACTACGAAGCGGCGAAATGGCTGCTTTATTCCACTCACCACCACGGACAGGCGATCATTAACGCCGACGACGAAGTCGGTCGTCGCTGGCTGGAAAAACTGCCGGATGCGGTGGCGGTGTCGATGGAAGATCGCATTAATCCGAACTGCCGTGGCCGCTGGCTGAAGGCGGTCGAGGTGAACTACCACGATAGTGGGGCGACGATCCGCTTTGCTTCCACCTGGGGCGAAGGTGAGATTGAAAGCCGCCTGATGGGGGCCTTTAACGTCAGTAACCTGCTGCTGGCGCTGGCGACGCTGCTGGCGCTGGGCTACCCGATGGCGGATCTGCTGAAAACGGCTGAGCGTTTGCAACCGGTCTGTGGCCGCATGGAAGTGTTCAGCGCGCCGGGCAAGCCGACGGTGGTCGTGGATTACGCACACACGCCGGATGCGCTGGAAAAAGCGCTGGAAGCGGCGCGTCTGCACTGCGCAGGCAAGCTCTGGTGCGTGTTTGGCTGCGGTGGCGATCGCGACAAGGGCAAACGTCCGCTGATGGGCGCCATCGCTGAGCAGTTCGCGGATATTCCCGTGGTAACCGATGACAACCCGCGTACCGAAGAGCCGCGGGCCATTATCAATGACATTCTGGCGGGCATGCTGGATGCGGGTCGTGCGCGCGTGGTCGAAGGCCGTGCGGAGGCCGTGACTAACGCCATTATGCAGGCGCAGGAGAACGATGTGGTTCTGCTGGCCGGTAAAGGTCATGAAGATTATCAGATCGTCGGCAATCGTCGTCTGGATTACTCCGACCGCGTGACGGCAGCGCGTCTGCTGGGAGTGGTGGCATGATTAGCATTACGTTAAGCAAGGCCGCTGCGGTATTGCAGGGGATGCTGCATGGTCAGGATCTGACCATTGAGGCTGTGACCACCGACACCCGTAAGGTGACGGCGGGCTGCCTGTTTGTGGCGCTGAAGGGCGAGCGTTTTGACGCCCACGATTTTGCGCAACAGGCTAAAGATAACGGCGCGGGCGCGCTGCTGGTCAGTCGTAAGCTCGATATCGATTTGCCGCAGATTGTGGTGAAAGATACGCGCCTGGCGTTTGGCGAGCTGGCGGCATGGGTTCGCCAGCAGGTACCGACTCGCGTCGTGGCGCTGACGGGCTCGTCGGGCAAAACCTCCGTTAAAGAGATGACGGCGGCGATCCTTAGCCAGTGCGGTAACACGCTTTATACGGCGGGCAACCTTAATAATGACATCGGTGTACCGATGACGCTGCTGCGCCTGACCAACGAGCATGAATATGCGGTGATTGAGTTAGGGGCTAACCATCAGGGCGAAATCGCCTGGACCGTTAGCCTGACGCGTCCGGAAGCGGCGCTGGTGAATAACCTGGCGGCGGCACATCTTGAAGGTTTTGGTTCGCTGGCCGGTGTGGCGAAAGCGAAAGGTGAAATTTATAACGGACTGCCGGATGACGGCATCGCCATTATGAACGCCGATAACAACGACTGGCTGAACTGGCAGAGCATCATTGGTTCACGCAAAACCTGGCGCTTCTCACCGAATGCGGCAAACAGTGATTTTTCGGCGACCAACATTCATGTGACGTCACACGGCACCGAGTTCACCCTCACGACCCCAACGGGCGACATCGAGGTGCTGCTGCCCCTGCCCGGTCGTCATAACATCGCCAATGCGCTTGCTGCGGCAGCGCTCTCAATGGCGGTAGGTGCCTCACACGCGGCGATCAAAGCAGGTCTGGCAAATTTAAAAGCCGTGCCGGGGCGTCTTTTCCCGATCCAGCTGGCTGAAAACAAACTTCTGCTGGATGACTCCTACAACGCTAACGTCGGCTCCATGACGGCGGCCGTGCAGGTCTTGTCTGAGATGCCGGGCTATCGCGTGATGGTTGTGGGCGATATGGCCGAGCTGGGTGATGAAAGCGAAGCCTGCCATGTTCAGGTGGGTGAAGCGGCGAAAGCCGCCGGGCTTGACCGCGTATTGAGCGCAGGCACGCTGAGCAAGGCCATTTCCGATGCCAGTGAAGTTGGCGAACATTTTGCCGATAAATCTGCACTGATCGAACGCCTGAAGGCATTGATTACAGAAAAACAGATTGTGACTGTTTTAGTTAAAGGTTCACGTAGTGCCGCCATGGAAGAGGTTGTGCACGCATTACAGGAGAACGGGACATGTTAGTTTGGCTGGCCGAACATTTGGTCAAATATTACTCAGGCTTTAACGTCTTTTCCTATCTGACGTTTCGCGCCATCGTCAGCCTGCTGACTGCGCTGTTCATCTCGCTGTGGATGGGCCCGCGCATGATTGCCCGTCTGCAAAAACTCTCTTTCGGCCAGGTTGTACGCAACGATGGTCCGGAATCGCACTTCAGCAAGCGCGGTACGCCGACCATGGGCGGGATCATGATCCTGACCGCGATTGTGGTGTCCGTTCTGCTGTGGGCCTATCCGTCTAACCCCTACGTCTGGTGCGTGCTGACCGTCCTGGTTGGCTACGGGATCATCGGTTTTGTTGACGACTATCGTAAAGTCGTGCGCAAAGACACCAAAGGTTTGATCGCCCGCTGGAAGTATTTCTGGATGTCGGTGATTGCGCTGGGCGTGGCCTTCGCGCTTTATCTGGCAGGAAAAGACACCCCGGCCACCGAGCTGGTGGTGCCGTTCTTCAAAGACGTGATGCCGCAGCTGGGGCTGTTCTACATTCTGCTGGCTTACTTTGTGATCGTCGGCACCGGCAATGCCGTCAACCTGACCGATGGTCTGGACGGCCTGGCCATCATGCCAACCGTGTTTGTCGCGGGCGGTTTCGCGCTGGTGGCGTGGGCGACCGGTAACATGAACTTTGCAAACTACCTGCACATCCCGTACCTGCGACATGCGGGTGAGCTGGTGATCGTCTGTACGGCGATTGTCGGGGCGGGGCTGGGCTTCCTGTGGTTTAACACCTATCCGGCGCAGGTCTTTATGGGCGACGTCGGTTCACTGGCGCTGGGCGGCGCGCTGGGCATTATCGCCGTGCTGCTGCGTCAGGAGTTCCTGCTGGTGATCATGGGCGGTGTGTTTGTGGTTGAGACGCTGTCTGTGATTTTGCAGGTCGGTTCCTTCAAGCTGCGCGGTCAGCGCATCTTCCGTATGGCACCGATTCACCACCACTATGAACTGAAAGGCTGGCCGGAGCCGCGCGTCATTGTGCGCTTCTGGATTATTTCGCTGATGCTGGTGCTGATTGGCCTGGCAACGCTGAAGGTACGTTAATCATGGCAGATTACCAGGGCAAAAAAGTCGTTATCATCGGGTTAGGCCTCACCGGCCTCTCCTGCGTGGACTTTTTCCTTGCGCGTGGCGTGACGCCGCGCGTGATGGATACGCGCGTCTCTCCGTCGGGTCTGGACAAGCTGCCGGAGCAGGTTGAACGCCACCTGGGTGGTCTGAATGATGAGTGGCTGCTGGCCGCCGATCTGATTGTTGCCAGCCCCGGTATGGCGCTGGCGCATCCTTCCCTGAGCGCCGCCGCGGATGCGGGCGTTGAGATTGTCGGCGATATCGAACTGTTCTGCCGGGAGGCGCAGGCCCCGATCGTCGCCATTACCGGTTCAAACGGTAAAAGCACCGTCACCACGCTGGTGGGGGAAATGGCGAAGGCGGCGGGCAAAAATGTCGGCGTGGGCGGTAACATTGGTCTGCCCGCTCTGATGCTGCTTGATAAAGGGTGTGAGCTGTTCGTCCTTGAGCTTTCCAGCTTCCAGCTGGAAACCACTTCAAGCCTGCATGCGGCGGCGGCGACGATCCTAAACGTCACCGAAGATCATATGGACAGATACCCGTTCGGCTTGCAGCAGTACCGTGCGGCCAAACTGCGCGTTTATGAAAATGCCAAAGTTTGCGTAGTGAATGCCGATGATGCACTCACCATGCCGGTGCGCGGCGCAGACGAACGCTGCATTAGCTTCGGTATTAACATGGGTGACTATCACCTTAATCGTCAGCAGGGCGAAACCTGGCTACGCGTGAAAGGTGAGAAAGTGCTGAACGTGAAAGAGATGATGCTCTCCGGCCAGCATAACTACACCAATGCTCTGGCGGCGCTGGCGCTGGCGGATGCCGTTGGCCTGCCGCGATCTTCAAGCCTGAAGGCGCTCACCACCTTTACCGGCCTGGCGCACCGCTTCCAGCTGGCGCTGGAGCACAACGGCGTACGCTGGATTAACGATTCCAAAGCGACCAACGTGGGTAGCACCGAGGCGGCACTGAACGGTTTGCACGTTGATGGCACGCTATACCTGCTGCTGGGCGGCGACGGTAAATCGGCTGACTTCTCCTCGCTGAAGCAGTACCTCAACGGTGATAACGTGCGCCTGTATTGCTTTGGCCGCGATGGCAGCGAGCTGGCGGCGTTGCGTCCTGAAGTCGCCGAGCAAACCGAGACCATGGAGCAGGCGATGCGCCTCATCGCCCCACGCGTGAAGCCCGGCGATATGGTACTGCTCTCGCCAGCCTGTGCCAGCCTCGATCAATTCAAGAGTTTCGAACAGCGGGGTGATGTCTTTACCCGCCTGGCGAAGGAGTTAGGCTGATGCGTTTATCTCTCCCTCGCCTGAAAATGCCGCGCCTGCCAGGATTTGGTATCCTGGTATGGCTGTTTACGGCGCTGAAAGGCTGGGTGATGGCTTCCCGGGATAAAGATTCCGACAGCCTGATCATGTACGACCGCACGCTGTTCTGGCTCACGCTGGGGCTGGCAGCGATCGGCTTTATTATGGTCACCTCGGCGTCAATGCCTGTCGGACAGCGTCTGGCAAACGACCCGTTCCTGTTTGCCAAGCGTGACGGGCTGTACATCATTCTCGCGTTCTGCCTGGCAATGATCACCTTACGCCTGCCGATGTCGTTCTGGCAGCGGCACAGTACAGCCATGCTCATCGCCTCAATCATCATGCTGTTGATCGTTCTGGTTGTCGGGAGCTCCGTTAACGGGGCATCACGCTGGATTGCCTTTGGGCCACTGCGTATCCAGCCCGCGGAGTTCACCAAACTGTCGTTGTTCTGCTACCTGGCTAACTACCTGGTGCGTAAAGTTGACGAAGTTCGTAACAACCTTCGTGGCTTCTTAAAACCGATGGGCGTGATTCTGGTCCTCGCGATCCTGCTGCTGGCGCAGCCCGACCTCGGTACGGTAGTCGTACTGTTTGTCACTACGCTGGCGATGCTGTTCCTGGCGGGCGCAAAACTGTGGCAGTTCATTGCCATCATCGGGATGGGGATTTCGGCGGTGGTGCTGCTGATCCTCGCCGAGCCCTACCGTATCCGCCGTGTGACCTCGTTCTGGAACCCATGGGAAGATCCGTTCGGCAGCGGTTACCAGCTGACGCAGTCGCTGATGGCGTTTGGCCGCGGCGAAGTCTGGGGTCAAGGCCTGGGCAACTCGGTACAAAAACTGGAGTATTTACCGGAGGCGCACACCGACTTCATCTTCTCCATTATTGGGGAAGAACTGGGTTATATCGGTGTGGTATTGGCGCTATTAATGGTATTCTTCGTCGCTTTCCGCGCCATGTCGATTGGCCGGAAAGCGCTGGAGATCGATCACCGCTTCTCCGGTTTCCTGGCCTGCTCAATTGGTATCTGGTTTAGCTTCCAGGCGCTGGTAAACGTTGGGGCGGCAGCGGGTATGCTGCCGACCAAAGGTCTGACGTTGCCGTTGATCAGTTATGGTGGTTCGAGTCTGTTGATCATGTCGACGGCCATCATGTTTTTGTTACGCATAGATTATGAAACGCGTCTGGAGAAAGCTCAGGCGTTTACACGAGGTTCACGATGAATCAACCGAAGCGGTTAATGGTGATGGCAGGCGGTACCGGTGGACACGTGTTCCCGGGACTGGCGGTTGCGCACCATTTAATGGAACAGGGCTGGCAGGTACGCTGGCTGGGAACCGCAGACCGCATGGAAGCCGATCTGGTACCTAAACACGGTATCGAGATCGACTTTATTCGTATTTCTGGCCTTCGTGGCAAAGGGATCAAGGCGCAGCTGCTGGCGCCGGTGCGCATTTTCAATGCCTGGCGTCAGGCGCGCGCCATTATGAAGCGTTTTAAGCCTGACGTCGTTCTGGGCATGGGCGGTTACGTTTCCGGTCCGGGCGGACTGGCGGCGTGGTCACTGGGCATCCCCGTTGTTCTGCATGAGCAGAACGGTATTGCCGGGTTGACCAACAAATGGCTGGCAAAAATCGCTACCAAAGTTATGCAGGCCTTCCCCGGGGCATTCCCGAAAGCGGATGTCGTAGGGAATCCGGTACGTGTGGACGTGCTGGCGCTGCCGCTGCCAGATACGCGTCTGGCGGGTCGCGAAGGGCCGGTGCGCGTGCTGGTCGTCGGCGGTTCCCAGGGCGCACGTATTTTAAACCAGACGATGCCGCAGGTTGCGGCAAAACTGGGTGATGCGGTGACCATCTGGCACCAGAGCGGGAAGGGCGCTCAGCAGACCGTTGAGCAGGCCTACGTGCAGGAAGGTCAGCCGCAGCATAAAGTGACTGAATTTATTGATGATATGGCCGCAGCCTATGCCTGGGCCGATGTTGTGGTCTGTCGCTCGGGCGCGCTGACGGTGAGCGAAATCGCCGCCGCCGGTTTACCGGCGCTGTTTGTGCCGTTCCAGCACAAAGACCGACAGCAGTACTGGAATGCGCTGCCGCTTGAGAAAGCGGGCGCAGCGAAGATTTTTGAGCAGCCACAATTTACCGCTGATGCGGTCGCCACTACCCTGGCGGGCTGGAACCGGGATGTATTACTGGAGATGGCGCAACGCGCACGCGCGACCGCTATCCCGGATGCAACGGAACGGGTGGCAAAAGAAGTGAGCCTGGCAGCCCAGGCATAATTCTCGCAGTGCGTGTTGCGCTGCACGATTTTTTTGAAGTAGTCGATGGCGTTTAGAGAATGAATACACAACAACTGGCAAAACTGCGTTCTATCGTGCCCGAGATGCGTCGCGTCCGGCACATTCACTTTGTCGGCATCGGTGGTGCTGGCATGGGCGGTATTGCCGAAGTGTTAGCTAACGAAGGCTATCAGATCAGCGGGTCTGACCTGGCGCCAAACCCTGTTACGCAGCAGCTGGCGTCGCTGGGGGCGACTATCTATTTCAATCATCGCCCGGAAAACGTGAGCGATGCGAGCGTGGTTGTGGTGTCCAGCGCTATCTCCGCGGATAACCCGGAAATCGTTGCGGCGCATGAGGCGCGCATCCCGGTGATCCGTCGCGCGGAAATGCTGGCGGAACTGATGCGTTTCCGTCACGGCATTGCGGTGGCCGGTACGCACGGTAAAACCACCACAACAGCGATGGTCTCCAGCATTTATGCGGAAGCGGGTCTCGACCCGACGTTCGTTAACGGTGGTCTGGTGAAAGCCGCTGGCGTGCATGCGCGTCTGGGCCACAGCCGTTATCTGATTGCGGAAGCGGATGAGAGCGATGCGTCGTTCCTGCATCTACAGCCGATGGTGGCGATCGTCACCAACATCGAAGCTGACCATATGGACACTTACCAGGGCGACTTCGAGAACTTAAAGCAGACCTTTATTAACTTCCTGCACAACCTGCCGTTCTATGGCCGTGCGGTGATGTGCGTGGACGATCCGGTTATTCGCGAGCTGCTGCCGCGCGTCGGGCGTCAAATTACGACCTACGGCTTCAGCGAAGACGCGGATGTACGCGTAGAAGATTACAAGCAGATCGGTGCGCAGGGGCATTTCACCCTCGCGCGTCAGGATAAAGACCTGCTGCATGTCACCCTGAACGCTCCGGGACGTCACAACGCCCTGAATGCGGCAGCGGCGGTGGCTGTTGCGACAGAAGAAGGCATTGACGATGAAGCGATCCTGCGCGCACTGGAGAGCTTCCAGGGGACGGGCCGTCGCTTCGACTTCCTCGGTGAATTCCCGCTGGAGCCGGTAAACGGTAAGCCAGGTTCTGCGATGCTGGTAGACGACTACGGTCACCATCCGACGGAAGTGGACGCAACCATCAAAGCGGCACGCGCGGGTTGGCCGGAAAAGAATCTGGTCATGATCTTCCAGCCGCACCGTTACACGCGTACCCGCGATCTGTATGACGATTTTGCCAACGTCCTTTCGCAGGTTGATACCCTGCTGATGCTGGATGTTTATGCAGCGGGTGAAACTCCGATTCCGGGTGCGGACAGTCGTTCTTTATGTCGTACCATCCGTGGACGCGGTAAAGTGGATCCTATTCTGGTTCCCGACCCGGCGCAGGTGGCTGAAATGCTTGCCCCGGTCCTGACGGGTAACGATCTGATCCTGATTCAGGGCGCGGGAAATATCGGCAAAATCGCCCGTACCTTAGCTGAAATCAAACTGAAGCCGCAAACTCAGGAGGACGAGCGTCATGGCTGATAAGATTGCTGTCCTGTTTGGCGGCACTTCCGCCGAACGCGAGGTTTCTCTGAATTCGGGCGCTGCCGTGCTGGCGGGCCTGCGTGAAGGTGGCGTGGACGCGCATCCGGTTGATCCGAAAGAGGTGGACGTTACGCAGCTGAAAGCGATGGGCTTCGATAAAGCCTTCATCGCGTTGCACGGTCGCGGCGGTGAAGACGGCACGTTGCAGGGGCTGCTGGAGCTGATCGGCATGCCGTACACCGGCAGCGGCGTGATGGCATCCGCCATCTCCATGGATAAACTGCGCAGCAAACTGCTGTGGCAGGGGGCGGGCCTGCCCGTTGCGCCATGGGTTGCACTGACGCGTCGTGAATATGAATTGGGTCTGTCGGACAGCGTTAAGACACGCATTGCGGCACTGGGCTTACCGGTTATTGTGAAGCCGAGCCGTGAAGGGTCGAGCGTGGGAATGTCCAAAGTCGATAAAGCTGTAAATTTGGCTGACGCTTTAGCACTGGCATTTCAACATGATGAAGAAGTTCTGATTGAAAAATGGCTTAGCGGGCCGGAATTTACCGTCGCGATGCTTGGCGAAGAAATTTTACCGTCAATTCGCATCCAACCCGCCGGAGTCTTCTATGATTATGAGGCGAAGTATCTCTCTGATGAGACGCAATATTTCTGCCCAGCGGGTCTTGAAGCAGAGCGTGAGGCCGAATTACAGTCTCTGGTGCTTAAAGCCTGGAATGTGCTGGGATGTCGTGGCTGGGGACGCATTGACGTGATGCTTGACGGTGACGGGCAATTTTATCTGCTGGAAGCAAACACGTCTCCGGGTATGACCAGCCATAGCCTTGTGCCGATGGCGGCGCGTCAGGCGGGAATGAGCTTCTCGCAGTTAGTCGTACGTATTCTGGACCAGGCGGGCTGATATGTCTCAGGCTGCATTGAACACGCGCAACCGCGATGACGAAGAAGAATACTCCTCTTCGCGCCGGAGTAATGGAACGCGTCTTGCAGGGATCATCTTCCTGCTCGGGGTGCTGTGCACCGTGTTTATCAGCGGCTGGATGGTGCTGGGCTGGATGGAAGACGCGCAGCGGTTGCCGCTGTCGAAGCTGGTGGTGACCGGGGAGCGACACTACACGCGTAACGATGACATTCGCCAGTCGGTTCTGGCGCTTGGGTCGCCTGGCACCTTTATGACGCAGGACGTCAACATTATCCAAAGTCAGATTGAACGTCTGCCGTGGATAAAACAGGCGAGTGTCAGAAAACAATGGCCAGATGAATTGAAGATTCATCTGGTTGAATATGTGCCGATTGCGCGTTGGAATGATCAGCATATGGTTGACGTAGACGGAAATTCGTTCAGCGTTCCGAGCGATCGTGTCAACAAGCAGAATTTACCGATGTTGTATGGCCCGGAAGGCAGCGAAAACGAAGTATTGCAGGGTTTTCGTGAGATGGGGCAGGTGCTGGCTAAGGATCGCTTTACGTTAAAAGATGCTGCGATGACGGCGCGCCGTTCCTGGCAGTTGACCCTAACGAATGGCATTAAGCTCAATCTTGGCCGCGGCGACACAATGAAACGTCTGGCGCGTTTTGTAGAACTTTACCCGGTTTTACAGCAGCAGGCGCAGACGGATGGCAAACGGATAAGCTACGTTGATTTGCGCTATGACTCAGGCGCAGCAGTCGGTTGGGAGCCGGCTCCGGTCGAGGAACCTAATCAGCAACAAAATCAGGCACAGGTACAGGCAGAACAACAATGATCAAGTCGACGGACAGAAAATTGGTAGTAGGACTGGAGATTGGCACCGCGAAGGTTGCCGCTTTGGTAGGGGAAGTTCTGCCCGACGGTATGGTCAATATCATTGGCGTGGGCAGCTGCCCCTCCCGTGGTATGGATAAAGGTGGGGTAAACGACCTTGAGTCGGTGGTGAAATGCGTTCAGCGCGCCATCGACCAGGCTGAATTGATGGCAGATTGCCAGATTTCCTCTGTCTATCTGGCCCTGTCTGGTAAGCACATCAGCTGCCAGAATGAAATCGGTATGGTGCCGATTTCTGAAGAAGAGGTGACGCAGGAAGACGTTGAGAACGTTGTCCACACGGCGAAATCCGTGCGTGTTCGCGACGAGCACCGTGTGCTGCATGTGATCCCGCAGGAATACGCGATCGACTACCAGGAAGGCATCAAGAATCCGGTCGGTCTGTCGGGCGTGCGTATGCAGGCAAAAGTGCACCTGATCACATGTCACAATGATATGGCGAAGAACATTGTAAAAGCCGTTGAACGTTGTGGCCTGAAAGTTGACCAACTCATTTTCGCCGGTCTTGCCGCGAGCTATTCCGTGCTGACCGAAGACGAACGTGAACTGGGCGTCTGTGTGGTCGATATTGGTGGTGGTACAATGGACATGGCCGTCTATACCGGCGGTGCGTTACGCCACACCAAAGTGATCCCGTACGCCGGGAATGTGGTGACCAGCGATATCGCTTACGCCTTTGGTACGCCACCGAGCGATGCAGAGGCGATTAAAGTGCGCCATGGTTGCGCGCTGGGCTCTATCGTCGGCAAAGACGAGAGCGTTGAAGTGCCGAGCGTAGGCGGGCGACCGCCGCGCAGCCTGCAACGCCAGACGCTGGCAGAGGTGATTGAGCCGCGTTATACCGAGCTGCTCAACTTGGTCAACGAAGAGATTTTGCAGTTACAGGAACAGCTTCGCCAGCAGGGTGTGAAACATCATCTCGCGGCGGGGATTGTATTAACCGGCGGGGCAGCGCAAATTGAAGGTCTTGCGGCCTGCGCTCAGCGCGTGTTCCATACGCAGGTGCGTATTGGTGCGCCGCTGAATATTACCGGTTTAACGGATTACGCTCAGGAGCCGTATTACTCAACGGCCGTGGGCCTGCTGCACTACGGGAAAGAATCCCATTTGAGTGGTGAAGCAGAAGTGGAAAAACGCGTCTCGGTGGGGTCTTGGGTCAAACGACTTAACACCTGGTTGCGAAAAGAGTTTTAATTTTTTTAAGAGACCGGAGAGAATTAGCGGTCTCGGGCGACAGGCACAACGGAGAGAGAGATTATGTTTGAACCTATGGAATTAACCAACGACGCGGTGATTAAAGTCATCGGCGTCGGTGGCGGCGGCGGTAACGCCGTAGAGCACATGGTGCGCGAGCGCATCGAAGGTGTTGAATTCTTCGCGGTGAACACCGATGCGCAGGCGCTGCGTAAAACGGCTGTTGGCCAGACGATTCAGATCGGTGGTGGCATCACCAAAGGTCTGGGAGCAGGGGCTAACCCGGAAGTGGGCCGCAACGCGGCAGAAGAAGATCGTGAAGCGCTGCGCGCTGCACTGGACGGTGCAGACATGGTCTTCATCGCAGCGGGTATGGGCGGCGGTACAGGTACCGGTGCAGCACCCGTTGTGGCGGAAGTCGCTAAAGATTTAGGTATTCTGACCGTTGCTGTCGTGACCAAGCCTTTCAACTTTGAAGGTAAGAAGCGTATGGCTTTCGCGGAGCAGGGTATCACCGAGCTGTCCAAGCACGTGGACTCTCTGATTACCATCCCGAACGACAAGCTGCTGAAAGTGCTGGGTCGCGGTATCTCTCTGCTGGACGCCTTTGGCGCGGCAAACGACGTGCTGAAAGGCGCGGTTCAGGGTATTGCTGAACTGATTACCCGTCCTGGTCTTATGAACGTTGACTTTGCAGACGTTCGCACCGTGATGTCCGAGATGGGCTACGCGATGATGGGCTCTGGCGTGGCGAGCGGCGAAGACCGTGCGGAAGAAGCCGCTGAAATGGCGATCTCTTCTCCACTGCTGGAAGATATCGATCTGTCTGGTGCGCGCGGCGTGCTGGTCAACATTACCGCTGGCTTTGACCTGCGTCTGGATGAGTTCGAAACCGTGGGTAACACCATCCGTGCGTTCGCCTCTGACAACGCGACCGTCGTTATCGGTACGTCCCTTGATCCGGAAATGAACGACGAACTGCGTGTGACCGTTGTGGCCACCGGTATCGGTATGGACAAGCGTCCTGAGATCACCCTGGTGACCAACAAACAGACTCAGCAGCCGGTTATGGATCGTTACCAGCAGCACGGTATGGCGCCTCTGACTCAGGAGCAAAAACCCGCTGCGAAAGTGGTGAACGACCCGACTCCACAAACGGCAAAAGAGCCAGATTATCTGGATATCCCGGCGTTCCTGCGTAAGCAAGCTGACTAAGAATTGGCTGGAATTTGGGGATTTGCGCTCTTTGTGCTAAACTGGCCCACCGTTAGTGATATACACTCTCGGTTGGATAGTTAATTTGGCGAGATTATACGATGATCAAACAAAGGACACTTAAACGTATCGTTCAGGCGACGGGTGTCGGTTTACATACCGGCAAGAAAGTCACACTGACGTTACGCCCTGCGCCGGCCAATACCGGGGTCATCTATCGTCGCACCGACTTGAATCCACCGGTAGATTTTCCGGCCGATGCCAAATCTGTGCGTGATACTATGCTCTGTACTTGTCTGGTGAACGAGCATGACGTGCGGATTTCTACCGTAGAGCACCTGAACGCCGCCCTGGCGGGTCTGGGTATCGACAACATTATGGTTGAAGTCGATGCGCCAGAAATCCCGATCATGGACGGGAGTGCTGCTCCGTTCGTTTATTTGTTGCTGGATGCCGGCATCGAAGAACTGAACTGCGCGAAGAAATTTGTTCGCATTAAAGAGACCGTTCGCGTCGAAGATGGCGACAAATGGGCTGAATTCAAACCGTACAATGGTTTCTCGTTGGATTTCACCATCGATTTTAACCATCCGGCGATTGACTCCAGCACCCAGCGCTATGCGATGAACTTCTCTGCGGATGCGTTCATGCGTCAGATCAGCCGAGCACGTACCTTCGGCTTTATGCGTGATATCGAATATCTGCAATCCCGCGGCCTGTGCCTGGGCGGCAGCTTCGATTGTGCCATCGTTGTTGACGATTATCGCGTACTGAACGAAGACGGCCTGCGTTTTGAAGATGAATTTGTTCGTCACAAAATGCTGGACGCGATCGGCGACCTCTTCATGTGTGGTCACAACATCATTGGTGCATTTACCGCGTTTAAATCCGGTCATGCACTGAACAACAAACTGTTGCAGGCCGTCCTGGCAAAACAGGAAGCCTGGGAATATGTGACCTTCGAAGACGAAGCTGAACTGCCGCTGGCGTTCAAAGCCCCGACTTGGGTCCTGGCTTAAGGGTTAAAGCCGTTTCTTAATAAAAGCGACTGGTTCACCTGGTACTCTCTCCGACCAGGGAAGCCAGTCGTTTTTATTTCTGCCCTTCTTTAATTTGTCCCCCTCACCCCTGGCCTGTGTCGGGTGCCGAATAACGGTGTGTTCGCTGCATTATTGACCGTTTTTACCTGCTGCAAGGTGTCATTCCTGCTGCCGTGTATTGGCTTTAGTGGTAATATCTGGGCGCTAAAAAAGAATAACTGAACTCAGCCTGCACTGGCGGGCGAACGTGGTGGAGCAAGTGAGCGGAATACTGACGCGCTGGCGACAATTTGGCAGACGTTACTTCTGGCCGCATCTCTTATTGGGGATGGTCGCGGCGAGTTTCGGCTTGCCTGTGCTCAGCAACAGCGCAGACGCGGCCACGCCAGCACGTTCCACGACGACCAAACACGATCTCACCACACGGGTTAACTTCACTAATCTCGCATGGCTTGAAGCCAGCCGCCGTCCTAATTTCTCCGTTGATTACTGGCAGCAGCACGCGATTCGCACGGTTATCCGCCATCTGTCGTTCGCGATGGCGCCGCAGACGATGCCTGTTGCGGAAGAAACGCTGCCGGTTCAGGCTCAGCATCTTGCCCTGCTCGATACGCTTAATGCGCTTCTGACGCAGGACAACCAGCCGCCAGTGACCGTAAATCAGACGGCGCAAACGGATTTTGTTTCCCCTGCATCCTTCTCTGTTTCGACATGGATTAGCCAGGTTCACGGCATCCGTGCCGGGCCTCAACGCCTCAGCTAAATTAACCTTTTTCAATACCTTAATTTATCTGCCCGACTGGGGCGTTTGAGAATTTATTATGCTAATCAAATTGTTAACCAAAGTTTTTGGTAGTCGTAACGATCGTACCCTGCGCCGCATGCGCAAAGCTGTGAACGTCATCAACGGTATGGAACCGGCGATGGAGAAGCTCACTGATGATGAGCTGAAAGCGAAAACCGCGGAGTTCCGTGCGCGTCTGGAGAAAGGTGAAACCTTAGAAAGCCTGATCCCGGAAGCCTTCGCCGTTGTACGTGAGGCCAGTAAACGCGTGTTCGGCATGCGTCACTTCGACGTGCAGCTGCTGGGCGGGATGGTGCTCAACGAGCGCTGCATCGCGGAAATGCGTACCGGTGAAGGTAAAACCCTGACGGCAACGCTGCCGGCTTACCTGAATGCGCTGACGGGTAAGGGCGTTCACGTTGTTACCGTCAACGACTATCTGGCGCAGCGCGACGCCGAAAACAACCGTCCGCTGTTCGAATTCCTCGGCATGACCGTAGGCATTAACATGTCCGGCCTGCCGGCACCTGCCAAGCGTGAAGCCTATAACGCAGATATCACCTACGGCACCAACAACGAATACGGCTTCGACTACCTGCGCGACAACATGGCGTTCAGCCCGGAAGAGCGCGTCCAGCGTAAACTGCACTATGCGCTGGTGGATGAGGTTGACTCCATTCTGATCGATGAAGCGCGTACCCCGCTGATCATCTCCGGCCCGGCCGAAGACAGCTCCGAGATGTACCGTAAAGTCGACAAAATCATTCCTCACCTGCTGCGTCAGGAGAAAGAAGACTCCGATACCTTCCAGGGTGAAGGTCACTTCTCCGTGGATGAAAAAGCGCGTCAGGTCAACCTGACCGAACGCGGCCTGGTGAAAATCGAAGAGTTGCTGGTGGCTGAAGGCATTATGGAAGAGGGCGAGTCTCTGTACTCCCCGAGCAACATCATGCTGATGCACCACGTAACGGCCGCACTGCGCGCGCACGCCCTGTTCACCCGCGACGTTGACTACATCGTTAAAGACGGCGAAGTCATCATCGTCGATGAACACACCGGCCGTACCATGCAGGGACGTCGCTGGTCCGATGGCCTGCACCAGGCCGTGGAAGCGAAAGAAGGCGTGGATATTCAAAACGAAAACCAGACGCTGGCCTCCATCACCTTCCAGAACTACTTCCGTCTGTACGAGAAGCTGGCGGGGATGACCGGTACCGCAGATACCGAAGCGTTTGAGTTCAGCTCCATCTATAAGCTGGATACCGTGGTAGTACCTACCAACCGTCCGATGATCCGTAAGGATATGCCGGACCTGGTATACATGACTGAAGCGGAAAAAATTCAGGCGATCATCGAAGATATTCGCGAACGTACCGCGAAGGGCCAGCCGGTACTGGTGGGGACCATCTCCATCGAGAAATCCGAAGTGGTATCTAACGAGCTGACCAAAGCAGGCATCAAACACAACGTTCTGAACGCCAAGTTCCACGCTAAAGAAGCAGATATCGTTGCGCAGGCCGGTTACCCGGCTGCCGTAACCATCGCCACCAACATGGCGGGTCGTGGTACCGATATTATGCTCGGCGGTAGCTGGCAGGCCGAAGTGGCGGAGCTGGAAAACCCAACCCCAGAGCAAATCGCGCAGATCAAAGCCGACTGGCAGGTGCGTCACGACGCGGTGCTGGCATCCGGTGGTCTGCACATCATTGGTACCGAGCGTCATGAATCCCGTCGTATCGATAACCAGCTGCGCGGTCGTGCAGGTCGTCAGGGTGATGCCGGTTCTTCCCGCTTCTATCTGTCTATGGAAGATGCGCTGATGCGTATTTTCGCCTCTGACCGTGTGTCCGGCATGATGCGTAAACTGGGCATGAAACCTGGCGAAGCGATCGAGCACCCGTGGGTTACCAAAGCGATTGCGAACGCCCAGCGTAAAGTAGAAAGCCGCAACTTCGATATTCGTAAGCAGCTGCTGGAATATGATGACGTTGCCAACGACCAGCGTCGTGCGATCTACACCCAGCGTAACGAACTGCTGGACGTGTCCGACGTGAGCGAAACCATCAACAGCATTCGCGAAGATGTGTTCAAAGCCACTATCGACGCGCACATTCCGCCGCAGTCTCTGGAAGAGATGTGGGATATCGAAGGTTTGCAGGAACGTCTGAAAAACGACTTCGATCTCGAACTGCCAATCAAAGAGTGGCTGGACAAAGAGCCTGAGCTGCACGAAGAGACCCTGCGCGAGCGTATCTACGAAACCGCGCTGGACGTCTACAAGCGTAAGGAAGAAGTGGTTGGCGCAGAGATGATGCGTCACTTCGAGAAAGGCGTAATGTTGCAGACCCTGGACTCCCTGTGGAAAGAGCATCTGGCGGCAATGGACTACCTGCGTCAGGGTATCCACCTGCGTGGTTATGCGCAGAAAGATCCGAAGCAGGAGTACAAGCGTGAATCCTTCTCCATGTTTGCTGCCATGCTGGAGTCGCTGAAGTATGAAGTCATCAGCACCCTGAGCAAAGTTCAGGTGCGTATGCCGGAAGAAGTGGAAGCGATGGAGCAGCAGCGTCGTGAAGAAGCTGAGCGTCTGGCACAGATGCAGCAGCTGAGCCATCAGACCGATGAGAGCGAAGCCGCAGCGGCAATCGCAGCGCAGACGGGCGATCGTAAAGTCGGTCGTAACGATCCGTGCCCATGCGGTTCCGGCAAAAAATACAAGGCGTGCCACGGCCGTCTGAGTTAAGAACATAACAAACTGAAAAGGCGCAGATATCTGCGCCTTTTTTATGGAAGTGACATGATGAAAACACTGCAAATTGCTGTCGGGATCATTCGCAACCCGCAAAATCAGATCTTCATTACCCAACGTGCCGCCGATGCGCACATGGCCAACAAATGGGAATTCCCCGGCGGAAAAATCGAATCAGGTGAAACGCCGGAGCAGGCGCTGGTGCGTGAGCTTCAGGAAGAGGTGGGGATCACCCCGCTTGGCGCAACGCTGTTCGATAAGCTGGAGTACCAGTTTCCGGATCGTCACATCACGCTGTGGTTCTGGCTGGTTGAAAACTGGGAAGGTGAGCCGTGGGGAAAAGAGGGGCAGCCGGGTAACTGGATTGAGCTTCAGGCCAGCGATGCGGAAAAATTCCCGCCTGCCAATGAGCCTGTGATCCTCCGGCTGGCCGCACAACCGTAGGCCTGCTAAGCGACGCGCCAGCAGGCTTTGAACGTTACTGCTGGTTTTCGCTCCAGTCATCGCTATCCGAGAGATCGCCTTCGCTCGGAATGCGTTTCTCTTCCGCCGCCCATTCGCCCAGGTCTATAAGCTGACAGCGCTTACAGCAGAATGGGCGAAATGGACTTACGTCTCCCCAGACGACAGTTTTCCCACAGGTTGGGCAGTTTACGGTGGTTACGTCAGACATTGGCACTCCTTAACAACAGGCCAGTTCAAAATCGAGGCGTTCCGGCACGGTGCCATGTTCACTGTCCAGCGGCATAAAGCGGATCGCGAAACGGCTTTTATGCCCGGAAATTTGCGGGTAAAGCTGCTCGCCAAGAGACAGGTTCAGGCGCAGAAGATCGGCGTCGTCGCCGTTATCCTGATAGAAACCGTTGAGACTGGTTTGTTTGCGGAACGGGGCAGAGTTACGCACAAGATCGAGGATCAGGGATAACGTCTGATTCATCGGCTCCAGGCTGCCCAGCCAGCTGTTCACCTGGCGATCGCGCTGTTCCTGCGGCATGTGCAGCCACATATGCAGCGTTGGCAGGTCAAAGCTACAGCATCCGCCCGGTATGCTCAGGCGCTGGCGCACCAGCGCAATCAGACGATCCTCTCGTAAAAACTGGCCAACGCGCGGCGCGGCCATCAGGGTCGTGCTGCTGTTTTTTAGCTGCTTGCGTAAAGCGTCAATTCGACTTTGATCCACGCCCGGTACTTCGGCCCAGGCCTGTAATTTACGCTGCTGGCGCTCCAGCTCTTTCAACAGCTCAGTGCGGACGTCGCCGCGTTCAATCACATCCAGCAGATCGCCCACGTTGCGGAAAAAATGCAGCGCGGTGGCGTGATCGTTGACAGGCAGATGTTGTGAAAGCTGTTGAATAAGAAATTCTATGCGTAGCCAGGTACGCATTTTTTCGTTAAGCGGGTGCTCAAAAAGGATATAAGTCGACATTATGGTTTTTCCTGTGCAACGGCCTGCGCGGCGAAGGTCAGATACTGCGCGTGCAGACGAGCAACATCCGATGCAATGGCATCTGGTGCGCCGTTATTATCAATAACATCATCCGCAATGGCGAGGCGCGCTTCGCGCGTGGCCTGTGCGGCAAGAATTTGTTCAGCATGCTCGCGTGAAACATGGTCACGCGCCATGGTTCTCTGGATTTGCGTTTCGCGGGAAACGTCAATCACCAGCGTTCTGTCTGCTTTATTTTGAAGCTGATTTTCCACCAGTAACGGGACCACCCACAACACATAGGGCGAACTGGCTGCGGCAATCTGACGCTGAGTTTCCTGGTGGATAATGGGGTGGAGCAGGGCATTAAGCCAGGCTTTTTCCGCTGGAACGGAAAATATGCACTCACGCAGCTGCCGACGATTCAGGGTGCCGTCAGCCTGTATCACACGGCGACCAAAATGCGCTTCGATGGCGTTTAAGGCGGGTGTATTGGGTTCTACCACCTGACGGGCAATGATATCGGCGTCGATAATCGTGATGCCGAGACGAGCAAACGCATGCGCAACGGTGCTTTTACCACTACCGATGCCGCCGGTTAATGCGACGATATACCCCATTAAATCAGATCCTGGGAATTATTCAGTTTTAAAATCAGTTGCTTAAAATTCAAACTTACAACAGCCAATGTTTAGCTCTCTTTACCCGCTTTTTACCAGGTAAATTTATAGGATTGTAGCGTAAAAAAAGAGAATTTCGCAGTCTTGCGGAGCAGGTATTAGTGCGTATGATAGCGTCACTGGAGTTGTGCTTTTAATATATTTGCCTCTAACCCCAGGAATCCGCACATGCGTATCGAAGAAGATCTGAAGTTAGGTTTCAAAGACGTTCTTATCCGCCCTAAACGCTCTACACTGAAAAGTCGCTCAGACGTTGAACTCGAACGTCAATTCACCTTTAAGCATTCCGGTCAGACGTGGTCTGGCGTGCCGATTATCGCGGCCAACATGGATACCGTCGGGACCTTCGAGATGGCGACCGCACTGGCGCAATTCGACATCCTTACTGCGGTACACAAACACTACAGCGCTGAAGAGTGGGATGCGTTTGTCGCCTCCGCCTCGGCTGACGTGGTGAAGCATGTGATGGTCTCGACCGGTACCTCTGATGCAGATTTCGAGAAAACCAAACAGATCCTGAACGCCAATCCGGCGCTGAATTTTGTCTGCATTGACGTGGCAAATGGTTATTCCGAGCATTTCGTTCAGTTCGTCAGCAAGGCACGTGAGGCCTGGCCAACCAAAACCATCATCGCGGGCAACGTGGTGACCGGTGAAATGTGTGAAGAGCTGATCCTCTCCGGGGCCGACATTGTGAAAGTTGGCATTGGCCCGGGGTCCGTTTGCACCACGCGCGTGAAAACCGGTGTGGGTTATCCGCAGCTGTCTGCGGTAATTGAATGCGCTGACGCTGCGCACGGTCTGGGCGGCCAGATCATCAGCGACGGTGGCTGCACCATGCCAGGCGATGTCGCGAAAGCCTTCGGCGGCGGCGCGGATTTCGTGATGCTCGGCGGCATGCTGGCAGGTCACGAAGAGAGCGGCGGTACCGTGGTGGAAGAAAACGGTGAGAAGTTCATGCTGTTCTACGGAATGAGCTCTGAATCCGCGATGACCCGTCACGTGGGCGGTGTCGCGAAATACCGTGCGGCGGAAGGCAAAACCGTTAAGCTGCCACTGCGTGGTCCGGTCGAAAACACGGCGCGCGATATCCTCGGCGGTCTGCGTTCTGCCTGCACCTACGTTGGTGCTTCCCGCCTGAAAGAGCTGACGAAACGCACGACGTTTATCCGCGTTCAGGAGCAGGAAAACCGCGTATTCAATAGCCTCTGACGGCTACGGCTGGCGCGCGTCCGTGCGCCAGCATTACCCCGCGCTCATTGCATCCCCCAGATGGAAAATCGGCAAATACATTGCCACCACCAGCGTGCCAATAATCAGACCCGTCACGACCAGTAGCAAAGGCTCAAGAAGCGCTGCCAGATTGTCTGCCTGCTGAAATGTCTGTTCCGTATGATGGCGGGCCAGATTCATCAGCATCACATCCAGTGAACCCGACACTTCTCCGGTGCGAATGAGCTGAATACACAGTGGCGTAAAAACAGAGGCCTTCTGGAAGGAGGACCACACGGGCATCCCCTGTTCGATATCGCTGCGTATCTCACGGAGTTTCTCCTGCCAGTAGCCCCTCTCAACGGTCTCCTCCACACTCTCCAGTCCTTGTAAAAAGGCAATTCCGGCCTGCTGGGTTAATGACAGCACGGTAAAAATCTGCCCCAGTTTTTGCCCGCGCGTCAGCGTGCCCATCACCGGTACGTGTAACAAGACATACTGCCAGCGTGGATGCCGCCGCAGCTTACAGGCGATGACAACCATTGCCACGAGCAGGGTCAAAAGGGTGAGGATATGCGCCTGAACCAAGGCCGCCAGCCCCATGACTGCCTGCGTGAGCAAAGGGAGCGGGGTGTTGAACGTTTTGTAGATTGCAGCAAACTCAGGCAAAACCAGCGTGACCATCGCCAGCACCACGAAAACGGCCAGCGTCAGGATGATCAGCGGATAGCGCAGCGCTTTCTTCACCTTCGCACTGAGCTGCTGCTGGGATTTTTGTTGCTGCGCAAGCTGACGGCAGCAGGCTTCGAGCTTACCCGTCAGCTCACCCGTCTTCACCATTGAGACATAAAGAGGGCTAAACACCTCTGGCCATTTCTTCATGGCCTCTGACAGGGCGCAACCTTCGCTCAGGTCATCAGCAAGACTGTGCAGCAGCGCCTGCCAGTGCTGCAAAGGATGCTGTTCCGCCAGCATGTGCAGGCTTTGGGATAGCGTGAGTCCAGCCTGTAGCAGCGTGGCGAGCTGGCGAAAAATATCGTAGCAGTGCTGCACCTGCCATCGGTGGCGCTGCTGACAGCGTTTTAGCGCCAGCGGGTGCAGTTGTTTAAGCACCAGAGCCGTGTAAGCTGCGTCACGGTCGATGGCCCAGAGGGTGCCGGTTTGCACCTCCCCCTCGGTGTTCAGGGCACGCCAGCGCCAGAGCGAATTAGCAGCCATCGGGCATTCCCAGGACGCGCAACAGCTCTTCGAGCGTGGTCAGCCCTTGTTCTACGGCCATGCAGCCATGCTCAAACAAAGAGGTCATTCCCGCCTGACGAGCGCTGGACCCAATCACCTCCGTGCTTGCTCCGCTGGCGATGGCCTGCCGCAGCGTGTCGTCGATGACGAGCACTTCAAAAATGGCTACGCGACCATAAAAACCGTGGTAGCAGCGATCGCAGCCGGTGGGTTGCCAGCGAGGAAGCGGCCGGGGCCACAGCGTGCGGGGTAATTCGGTGTGGCGGCTGGCTTCCTGTCGGCAGTACGGACATAAACGGCGCACCAGTCGCTGGGCAATCACCATCGAGAGCGCCGAAGAGATCATCCAGCGCGCGACGCCCATCTGTTGCAGCCGTACCAGCGTTTCAGTCGTCGAATTAGTATGGAGGGTGGACAGCACCAGATGCCCGGTTTGCGCCGCCTTAATGGCAATTTCTGCCGTTTCGCCGTCACGAATTTCACCCACCATAATGATGTCAGGATCCTGCCTGAGCAGGGCACGCAGCACGCTCTGAAAGGTCAGCCCCGCGCGCGGATTAATCTGCGTCTGGTTTAAGCCTGCAAGCGGGATTTCAACGGGATCTTCCACGCTGCAAATATTGACGTCAGGGGTATTTCGCGCCTGTAACGCGCTGTACAGCGTCACCGTTTTCCCGCTACCGGTCGGGCCGGTGACCAGAATCAACCCCTGAGGGCTGTTAAGCGCCCCGGCAAAACGGGCCTGCTGGTCTGCGCTCATCCCCAGCTGTTCAAGCTCCAGTGCCTGCTGTACCTGGTGAAGCAGACGAAGCACGATTTTTTCTCCACCACTACAGGGAAGGGTTGCGATACGAAAAGAGACGGGGACGCTTGCCAGCTCCACCGTAAACTGGCCGTCCTGCGGCAGGCGGCGCTCCGCAATATCCAGTTGACCCAGCACCTTCAGGCGTGCGGCAAGCGTCGTCCCGAGGGCGGCAGAGATCGGCAGTTGCGGGTAGAGAACACCGTCGATTCGCAAACGGATCTGGTAGCCGTGCTCCGTCGGTTCAATATGGATGTCAGAAGCCCGCTGGTTTACTGCCTGCTGCAAGGTTGTACTGAGCACGTCAGCGGCTGAGTTTGGCGCTATGCCCGGCAGGTGTGATGATGAGACGGACTGAAGCCGTTTTTCCATCCGTTCTGCCGTCCAGCACTCAATATCAATACGCTTCTGCGTGGCGAAGCGTAACGCTTCCATCAGCTCAGAGGCAGGATTACCCACCACCGCAATGCTGATCATATCGGTGTCGCTTGCGAGTAGCAGTGCGTGATGGCGCTGACAGAGCGTCATTAGCTGTTCGGTATTCATTGTCCACTCCTGTCAGTTGTTGTCGAAGCGGAAAACATCTTCACAGGCTTGTCTGAGCGCCGTGTCGGACGTAATTTTGCAGTCACGCGTCCAGCCCGTCATACCGTTACCGTCGCTCCAGATCGGTGTCATGAGCACTTCAAGTCCGTTAAGGCTTTCCTGCCCTGTTAACGATACGGCCCCCTTTGCCACGCTCATCGCTGAAACGTAACGTGTGGTTGTCGGGGAGGGGATGCCATTGGTGCCTGCGTCGCAGCTATCCACACCACCACGATCCAGGGTGCAAAGCTCAATGGCGGTGCGGTAGGGGATGAACGTTTGCAGCATATCGGTGAGCGCCGCTTTTCGCAGGTAGTTCTGATAGGCCGGAACGCCAATGGCGCTCAGGATGGCAATAATGCCAATGACCACCATTAGCTCAATCAGGGTAAATCCGTGTTGTCTGTTCATGTCTGCTCCTTACGTTAAGTGGCGCTACTGTGGCAGTGCCAGCATGCAGAAACGAGGGACAAAAGCGTGAACGTGAAGGGGCTTTCAGGGAAATGATTCAGTGTTGCAGAGAAGGACAGCGTAATTGCGAGCGGTTTCGTATTTCCCCTCTCCGGGCGGAGAGGGGAGGATAATTTATTTGAAGCGCATCGAGAGGTCGAGGGCGCGGACGTGCTTGGTCAGGGCGCCAACGGAGATGTAATCCACGCCGGTTTCAGCAAATTCGCGGATGGTGTCGAACGTCACGTTGCCGGACACCTCAAGCTGCGCCTGGCCGTTTGTGCGTTTGACTGCTTCACGCATCTGCTCCGTGTCGAAGTTATCGAGCATGATGATGTCAGCCCCCGCTTTAATGGCCTCGTCCAGCTCCTCCAGCGTTTCCACTTCCACTTCGACCGGCACATCCGGATGTAGCCAGAAGGCTTTTTCCACGGCCTGACGCACCGAGCCAGAGGCAATAATGTGGTTCTCTTTGATCAGGAAGGCATCGGATAGCCCCAGACGATGGTTGGCGCCGCCACCGCAGAGTACCGCGTATTTCAGCGCGGTGCGCAGGCCCGGCAGGGTTTTACGGGTATCCAGCAGCTGCGTGCGGGTGCCTGCCAGCAGGTCAACGTAGCGGCGTACTTCACTGGCAACGCCAGAGAGCGTTTGCACAAAATTGAGCGCGGTGCGTTCACCGGTCAGCAAGACGCGGGACGGGCCGTCCAGCTCGAACAGTGGCTGATTCGCCGTGACCGCATCACCGTCTTCAACGTGCCATGTTACCTGCACCTCGTCGCCTGCCAGCTGGGTAAAGACCTCTTCAACCCAGCGTTTGCCGCAGAAAACCCCCGCTTCGCGGGTGATGATCACCGCATGCGAGCGTGTCTCTTTTGGCAACAATTGGGCGGTAATATCGTTATCGGCGCTGACGTCGCCGCCGAGATCTTCTTTCAGGGCATGGGCAACGCTTGCCGGGATATCACTATTAATACGTTCCAGAAGCGCGTCACGTCGGTGGTCGGGGTTATAGCGGCGAGGCGGCATGATAAAACTCCAAATTGGTAACGAATCATAATATTGAAACATGCTACTCTGAACCGAGTAACAGCACCATAGATAAGGAGTTCCAGCATGTTGTTAGAAAACGGATGGCTGGTGGACGCGCGGCATGTACCGTCGCCGCACCACGACTGCCGCCCGGAGGATGAAAAGCCCACACTGCTGGTGGTTCACAATATTAGTCTCCCGCCGGGTGAGTTTGGCGGTCCGTGGATCGATGCGTTATTCACTGGAACGATAGATCCCGATGCCCACCCCTTCTTTGCTGAGATTGCGCATCTGCGCACTGTCTGATCCGTCGTGATGGCGAAGTGGTTCAGTATGTTCCTTTTGATAAGCGAGCCTGGCATGCTGGCGTGTCGATGTATCAGGGGCGCGAGCGGTGCAATGATTTCTCCATTGGAATTGAACTGGAAGGAACGGACACCACGCCTTACACCGATGCGCAATATGAGAAACTGGTTGCTGTAACGCAAACGTTAATCGGGCGCTATCCCGCCATTGCAGACAATATTACAGGGCACAGCGACATCGCCCCCGAAAGAAAAACCGACCCCGGCCCGGCGTTTGACTGGTCCCGGTTTCACGCCATGCTTACCACGTCGTCAGATAAGGAGATAACATGACGTTGTTTACCATGCTGCTGGTTATGATCGCTGAACGCCTGTTTAAGCTCGGCGAGCACTGGCATCTGGATCATCGGCTGGAGGTGTTATTCCGCCGCATCAGGCATTTTTCCATGCTGCGCACGCTGCTAATGGCGGCAGGCGTGATGGCGATTACGTTCCTGTTGCTGCGCTCGCTTTACGGCCTCTTTTTCAACGTGCCGCTGCTGGTGGTGTGGATCCTGCTCGGCGTGCTGTGTATTGGCGCGGGCAAGGTGCGTTTGCACTATCACGCGTATCTGAAAGCCGCTTCCCGGGATGATGCCCACGCGCGCGGCGCGATGGCGAGCGAGTTGACGATGATCCACGGCGTACCGCCGGATTGCGATGAACGCGAGTTTCTGCGGGAGCTGCAAAACGCGCTGCTGTGGATCAACTTCCGTTACTACCTGGCGCCGCTGTTCTGGTTCGTGGTGGGCGGACCCTGGGGGCCGGTACTGCTGATGGGTTATGCGTTCCTGCGCGCCTGGCAGACCTGGCTTGCCCGCTATCTTACGCCGCATGAACGTCTACAGTCCGGCATTGATGCCATCCTGCACGTGCTCGACTGGCTTCCGGTGCGTCTGGTAGGCGTGGTCTATGCCCTCATCGGTCACGGTGAAAAGGCGCTGCCCGCGTGGTTTGTCTCCCTTGCAGACCGCCATACCTCGCAGTATCAGGTTTTAACCCGACTGGCACAGTTCTCGCTGGCGCGTGAGCCGCACACGGACAAAGTCGCAACGCCAAAAGCTGCCGTCTCGATGGCGAAGAAAACATCCTTTGTGGTGGTGGTGATTGTGGCGCTGCTGACGATTTACGGCACGCTGGTCTGACCCAGCGCGCCGAAGCCGTTACGGCGTATCCGCGGGCGGGATGCCGAAGTCAGGCATCCCGTTTTCGTTCCAGCGGACGAGTTTCAGGCGAGTATGGCGATTGGGATCGTAAAGCGGATCGCCTTCAATTTCAGTGTAGTTTCGCGCGTGGTAGACCAGCACATCTTCGCCTTCCGGCGTCTGCGTAAAGCTGTTATGGCCTGGCCCATACTGACGGTTTTCGTAGCTGGTGACGAACACCGGGCGCGGGGATTTATGCCAGTTAGCCGGGTTTTGCGGATCGGCATTCAGGTCTGCCCACAGTAATCCCATGCAGTAGTTCTCGTCGGTGGCGCTGGCGGAATAGCTGATAAACAGCTTATCGCCATGGAACAGCACCGCCGGGCCTTCGTTGACCCAGAACCCACGGCACTCCCAGTCATATTCCGGTTTACTGAGCATCACCGGCTCGCCTTTCAGCGTCCACGGATTTTCCATTTCACACAGGTAAAGATTGGAGTTACCGGAAATGTCCGGGGCTTTTTGCGCCCACAGATACCAGCGTTTACCCTGATGAACAAAGGTGGTGGCATCCAGCGCGAAGGTGTCAAACGGGGTTTTGATTTGCCCTTTTTCCACCCACGTACCGGTGAGCGGATCGCCATCTGCGCATTCAATGGCAAACATGCGATGCTGGAACATCCCGAGCTGATCGAGCGCCTGGGTATGCGTGGCGGCAAAATAGATGTACCACCTGCCGTCGATATGATGCAGCTCCGGTGCCCAGATCAGCTGGCTCATCGGGCCGGTGTCGGGCTTGCGCCAGACAATCACCTCTTCGGCATCGCGTAAACCTTCCAGCGAGTCCGCGCGGCGGATCGCCAGCCGCTCGTACTCTGGTACGGAGGCGATAAAGTAATATTGCCCATCGTGACGCAGGATATACGGGTCGGCGCGTTGTTCAATAAACGGGTTTGGCCAGGTTTGCATTCGGCTTTCCTTATTTAGTCTCAGCGGCTTTGAGTTCCTGATAATCGTTCAGCTCGCGATAGTTGGTGCGACGCTTTTCCAGATCGGACTGGATCTGCTTCATGGTCTCACGGTCCACTTTCAGCAGACGTACTACGCCCGCGGTAATTAAGTATCCAATGCCGGGAATGATGGTAAACAGCAGCACGATCCCGTTGATGGCATCCGCGCTCTGCGCTTTTGCGCCCGCGTCGTAGCCGTACCAGGAGAGCAGGAAGCCGACCATTGCCCCGGCAATCGCCAGACCCAGCTTCAGGAAGAAGATGTTGCCGGAGAAGCTGATCCCGGTGATGCGTTTCCCGGTTTTCCATTCACCGTAGTCGTCCACGTCGGCCATCAGCGACCAGTGCAGCGGTGACGGGATCTGGTGCAGGATGTTCAGCAGGACGTAGAGCACGACAATGGTTGTCGTCGCTTTCGGGTCGAAGAAGTAGAAGGCGCAGGAGAAAATCGCCAGCACGATGTTGGTCCAGAAGAAGACCTTCAGCTTACACCAGCGGTCGGTCAGCACTTTCGCCAGCATACTGCCGAACATCATGCCGACCACGCCCAGGCTGATAAACAGCGTGGCGAAATGGGTGCTTTGCCCCATGACCCAGGTGACGTAATACATGGTGGCCGCCATGCGGATAAAGCCAGGGCAGACGTTGCACAGGGTTAACAGCAGGATCCGCACCCACTGGTCGTTCTTCCACACGTCTTTCAGGTCGTTTTTCAGTTCGTCATGGGTTTGCACCGCCGGACGCACGCGCTCGCGCACCGTGGCGAAGCAGAACAGGAACATGCAGGTACCAATCAGCGCCAGCACGGTCATCGCCATCTGGTAGCCTTTGGCTTTGTCATCTCCCCCGAACCAGTCGGCCATCGGCAGCAGCGTCAGCGACAGCAGCAGCGTGGCGATGCCGACAAGCACGAAGCGATATGACTGGCAGGCGACGCGCTCTTTGGGATCGTTGGTAATCACTCCGCCCAGCGAGCAGTACGGAATGTTGATGGCGGTATAGGTCAGCGACAGCAGGAAGTAGGTGACAAAGGCATAGATAACTTTGCTGTTATAGCTCCACTCCGGCGTGGTGAACATCAGAATGCTGAACAGCGCGTAGGGGAAGGCAATCCACAGCAGCCATGGACGAAACCGGCCATATTTGCTGCGGGTACGGTCGGCAATCGCGCCCATAATTGGGTCCGTGACGGCATCAATGACGCGTACGGACAGGAGTAAAACGCCAACCAGTGCAGGAGCCAGACCAAAAATATCCGTATAAAAGTAGTTAACAAATAACATGATGGCGCCAAAGATAATGTTGCATCCGGCGTCACCCATGCCATAGCCGATCTTTTCTTTTACTGACAGTTTGTTGTTATTCATCGACAGCTCTCCGGGTTTCGGTATGGAGAGAATTATTCGCTGGCAAACGAATATATGCGTTGCAATATAAAGGCGGTGATATGGAGGATTTTGCTGTAGGCGCGAATTTGTGAGGAAGGTAACAAGACGCTGTACCCGCAACCGCGAGTACAGCGAGAAAACACTTAGTGCGCTTTCACCGTTTTGGCATTTTTCTGTTTCACCATATAACCCACGCCGAGGATCGCAATCCAGACCGGGATCAGGTAGACGGAAATCGCCATGCCTGGGGTGATGAGCATGATGACCAGCACAGCTGCCATGAACAGCAGGCAAACCCAGTTCCCCAGCGGATAGAGCAGGGCAGGGAAGCGCGTGGTTACGCCCTGCTGGTGCTTGGCGCGGCGGAACTTGATGTGCGCGAGGCTAATCATCGCCCAGTTAATCACCAGCGCGGAAACCACCAGCGCCATCAGCAGACCGAAGGCAGATTCCGGTGCCAGGTAGTTAATCAGAACGCACAGCGCCGTCACGACCGCCGACACGATGATGGTATTAACCGGTACGCCACGCTTATCAACGGTAAGCAGCGCTTTCGGTGCGTTGCCCTGTTGCGCCAGGCCGAACAGCATACGGCTGTTGCAGTAAACGCAGCTGTTATAAACGGAGAGCGCGGCGGTCAGCACCACGACGTTGAGCGCGTTCGCCACGAAGGTGTCGCCCAGCTCGTGGAAGATGAGCACAAACGGGCTGGTATCCGCCGTCACGCGCGTCCATGGCAGCAGGGAGAGCAGGACCGCCAGGGAGCCCACATAGAAGATCAGAATACGGTAGATAACCTGGTTAGTGGCTTTCGGGATGCTCTGCTCCGGGTTGTCGGCTTCCGCGGCGGTGATGCCCACCAGCTCCAGACCGCCGAAGGAGAACATGATAATTGCCATCATCATCACCAGACCGGTCATGCCGTGCGGCAGGAACCCGCCTTGCTCCCAAAGGTTGCGCACGGTGGCCTGCGGACCGCCGTTGCCGCTGAACAGCAGCCAGCCGCCGAAGATGATCATCGCTACAACGGCAATCACTTTGATGATGGCAAACCAGAACTCCATCTCACCAAACACTTTTACGTTGGTCAGGTTAATGGCATTGATAATGACGAAGAAGGCCGCCGCAGACGCCCAGGTGGGGATCTCCGGGTACCAGAACTGAATGTATTTCCCAACGGCGGTCAGCTCGGCCATGGCAACCAGAACGTACAGAACCCAGTAGTTCCACCCCGAGGCGAAACCTGCGAAGCTGCCCCAGTATTTATAGGCGAAGTGGCTGAATGAGCCTGCGACCGGCTCCTCAACAACCATTTCACCTAACTGGCGCATAATCAGAAATGCAATAAAACCCGCAATCGCGTACCCCAGAATAATGCCCGGACCGGCCGACTGGATAACCGATGCACTGCCCAGAAACAGGCCAGTACCAATAGCACCGCCCAGGGCGATGAGCTGAATATGGCGGTTTTTAAGGCCGCGCTTTAGCTGATCGCCATGCTGTTGAGCTTCCATTTGAAACCTCGTGTGTGGTTGTTATGTTCACGCTGTGCGTGTGTAATTATGAAAGTCCATATTCTGTATTTATTTCTTTACGGTTAACGATACCGAAAAAAGCGGAGATGGCTTCCGTTAGCGCAAGAATAGTGGTAAGCGCCAGCGAATGCACCTGCTTTATGAAGGGATGAAGACGACTTGAATAAAAAGAAACCAATTGTAAATCGGTACGTTAACCCCTCATACCCCAACCTATAGAATAGAAATGCGTCAGAAGAGGGCGAATTTTCATTTTTTGCCTTGTTGAATCGCTTCAGATTGCAAAAACCCTCGTTTCATTATGGTTAAAACTGCCTCTTTGGTAGTAACCATTTCATTTGTGCAAAGTTACATTCCTGAAACGTTAGTTCTGTAAGGTTGTTAAAATGTGCCGGGTTTACTGATTTCAATCAAAACCAATATGGACAGAAGGTGAATACTTTGTTACTTTAGCGATACGAACATGAAATTGGTAAGACCAATTGACTCCGGGCAAAAAGGCGTAAGACAGGGAATATGGCCTACAGCAAAATTCGCCAACCAAAACTTTCCGATGTGATTGAGCAGCAGCTGGAGTTTTTGATTCTCGAAGGGACACTGCGCCCGGGCGAGAAGCTCCCGCCAGAACGCGAGCTGGCAAAACAGTTCGACGTTTCACGCCCCTCTCTGCGTGAGGCGATTCAACGTCTCGAAGCAAAGGGCCTGTTGCTCCGTCGCCAGGGTGGCGGAACCTTTGTGCAAAACAGCCTGTGGCAGAGCTTCAGCGACCCGCTGGTAGAACTTCTCTCTGACCACCCAGAATCCCAGTTTGATCTGCTTGAGACCCGTCACGCGCTGGAAGGTATCGCGGCTTATTACGCCGCCCTTCGCAGCACTGATGAAGACCGCGTACGTATTCGCGAGCTGCATCAGGCCATTGAACGGGCACAGCAGTCCGGCGATTTAGACGCCGAGTCCAATGCCGTCGTCCAGTATCAAATTGCCGTCACCGAAGCGGCGCACAACGTGGTGCTCCTCCATCTGCTACGCTGCATGGAGCCGATGCTGGCCCAGAACGTTCGTCAGAATTTTGAATTGTTGTATGCCCGTCGGGAGATGCTCCCGCTGGTAAGCAACCATCGCACCCGAGTATTCGAGGCGATAATGGCCGGGGAACCGGAGCAGGCGCGCGAAGCGTCGCACCGCCATCTGGCTTTCATTGAGGAAATCTTGCTGGACCGCAGCCGTGAACAATCGCGTCGCGAACGTTCATTACGCCGCATACAGCAACGAAAGGATTAAGCGCCAGGTACTTTTAGAGCGCGGCAACTAAACGCAGAACCTGTCTTATTGTGTTTTCTGACGAAAATACAATGGGACAGGTTCCAGACAAATCAACGTATTAGATAGATAAGGAATACCCCCATGTCAGAACGTCTCCAAAATGACGTGGATCCGATCGAAACTCGCGACTGGCTACAGGCGATCGAATCGGTCATCCGTGAAGAAGGTGTTGAGCGCGCTCAGTATCTGATTGATCAGCTGCTTTCAGAAGCACGCAAAGGCGGCGTGAAAGTGGCTTCAGGTGCAGGGGCTAGCAACTACGTAAACACGATTGCCGTCGAAGACGAACCGGAATACCCGGGCAATCTGGATCTGGAACGCCGTATCCGTTCTGCTATCCGCTGGAACGCCATCATGACCGTTCTGCGCGCATCCAAGAAGGACCTGGAACTGGGTGGCCACATGGCGTCCTTCCAGTCTTCTGCGACCATTTACGAAGTGTGCTTCAACCACTTCTTCCGTGCAGCTAACGAGAAAGATGGCGGCGATCTGGTGTACTTCCAGGGCCACATCTCTCCGGGCATCTATGCACGTGCCTTCCTGGAAGGTCGTCTGACTGAAGAGCAGATGAACAACTTCCGTCAGGAAGTTCACGGTAAGGGTCTGTCTTCTTACCCGCACCCTAAACTGATGCCTGAGTTCTGGCAGTTCCCGACCGTATCTATGGGTCTGGGTCCAATCGGTGCGATCTATCAGGCTAAATTCCTGAAGTACCTGGAACACCGTGGTCTGAAAGACACCTCTGAGCAGACCGTTTACGCCTTCCTGGGCGACGGTGAAATGGATGAGCCAGAATCTAAAGGCGCGATCACCATCGCGACCCGTGAGAAGCTGGACAACCTGTGCTTCATCATCAACTGTAACCTGCAACGTCTGGATGGTCCGGTAACCGGTAACGGCAAGATCATCAACGAACTGGAAGGCATCTTCGCAGGTGCTGGCTGGAACGTGATCAAAGTGATGTGGGGCGGTCGTTGGGATGAGCTGCTGCGTAAAGACACCAGCGGTAAACTGATCCAGCTGATGAACGAAACCGTTGACGGCGACTACCAGACCTTCAAATCCAAAGACGGTGCCTACGTTCGTGAGCACTTCTTCGGCAAATATCCTGAAACCGCAGCCCTGGTTGCAGACTGGACTGACGAGCAGATCTGGGCGCTGAACCGCGGTGGTCACGATCCGAAGAAAGTTTACGCTGCACTGAAAAAAGCGCGTGAAACCAAAGGTAAAGCGACTGTGATCCTGGCCCACACCATTAAAGGTTACGGCATGGGTGATACCGCAGAAGGTAAAAACATCGCTCACCAGGTTAAGAAAATGAACATGGACGGCGTGCGTTATATCCGCGACCGTTTCAACGTTCCAGTGACCGATGAGCAGGTAGAAAAACTGTCTTACATCACCTTCCCGGAAGGTTCTGAAGAGCATAAGTACCTGCACGAACGTCGTCAGGCGCTGAAAGGCTACCTGCCTGCTCGTCAGCCTAACTTCACCGAGAAGCTGGAACTGCCAGCGCTGGAAGATTTCTCTCAGCTGCTGGAAGAGCAGAACAAAGAGATCTCTACCACTATCGCTTTCGTTCGTGCCCTGAACGTGATGCTGAAGAACAAGTCGATCAAAGATCGTCTGGTTCCAATCATCGCCGACGAAGCGCGTACTTTCGGTATGGAAGGTCTGTTCCGTCAGATCGGTATCTACAGCCCGAACGGTCAGCAGTACACCCCGCAGGACCGTGAGCAGGTTGCATACTACAAAGAAGACGAGAAAGGTCAGATCCTTCAGGAAGGTATCAACGAACTGGGTGCAGGCGCATCCTGGCTGGCTGCTGCGACTTCTTACAGCACCAACAACCTGCCGATGATCCCGTTCTACATCTACTACTCCATGTTCGGGTTCCAGCGTATCGGTGACCTGTGCTGGCAGGCAGGCGACCAGCAGGCTCGCGGCTTCCTGATCGGTGGTACTTCTGGTCGTACGACCCTGAACGGTGAAGGTCTACAGCACGAAGATGGTCACAGCCACATTCAGTCTCTGACTATCCCTAACTGTATCTCTTACGACCCGTCTTACGCGTACGAAGTGGCAGTCATCATGCATGACGGCTTGCAGCGCATGTACGGTGAAGCGCAAGAGAATATTTACTACTACATCACCACCCTGAACGAAAACTACCACATGCCGGCAATGCCAGCAGGTGCCGAGGAAGGTATCCGTAAAGGTATCTACAAACTCGAAACCATCGAAGGTAGCAAAGGTAAAGTTCAGCTGCTGGGCTCCGGTTCTATCCTGCGTCACGTTCGTGAAGCAGCGCAGATCCTGGCGAAAGACTACGGTGTGGGTTCCGATGTGTACTCTGTTACCTCCTTCACTGAACTGGCGCGTGATGGCCAGGATTGTGAGCGCTGGAACATGCTGCACCCAATGGAAACCCCACGCGTTCCGTACATCGCTCAGGTGATGAACGACGCGCCAGCGGTGGCGTCTACTGACTATATGAAACTGTTCGCTGAGCAGGTTCGTACTTACGTTCCAGCTGATGATTATCGCGTACTGGGTACTGACGGCTTCGGTCGTTCTGACAGCCGCGAAAACCTGCGTCACCACTTCGAAGTTGATGCTTCCTACGTGGTAGTAGCAGCACTGGGCGAACTGGCTAAACGTGGCGAAATCGATAAGAAAGTGGTTGCAGACGCAATCACCAAATTCAACATCGATGCAGATAAAGTTAACCCGCGTCTGGCGTAAGAGGTAAAAGAATAATGGCTATCGAAATCAATGTACCGGACATCGGGGCTGATGAAGTTGAAATCACCGAGATCCTGGTCAAAGTGGGCGACAAAGTTGAAGCTGAACAGTCGCTGATCACCGTAGAAGGCGACAAAGCTTCTATGGAAGTCCCGTCTCCTCAGGCTGGCATCGTTAAAGAGATCAAAGTCTCTGTTGGCGATAAAACCGAGACCGGTAAACTGATCATGATTTTCGATTCCGCCGACGGTGCAGCAGCTGCTGCACCTGCGCAGGAAGAGAAGAAAGAAGCCGCTCCTGCTGCTGCTCCAGCAGCGGCCGCGGCAGCGAAAGAAGTGAACGTGCCTGACATCGGCGGTGACGAAGTTGAAGTCACTGAAATCCTGGTGAAAGTGGGCGATACCGTTGCGGCCGAGCAGTCACTGATCACCGTAGAAGGCGACAAAGCCTCTATGGAAGTGCCGGCACCGTTCGCGGGTACCGTTAAAGAGATCAAGATCAACACCGGCGACAAAGTGTCTACGGGTTCCCTGATCATGATTTTCGAAGTGGCGGGCGCTGAAGGCGCTGCGGCTCCAGCGAAAGCGGAAGCTGCTCCGGCTCCGGCTGCTGCACCAGCGGCTGCTGGCGGCGTGAAAGACGTTAACGTACCGGACATCGGCGGTGACGAAGTTGAAGTGACCGAAGTGATGGTAAAAGTGGGCGACAAAGTTGCCGCTGAACAGTCACTGATCACCGTTGAAGGCGACAAAGCTTCTATGGAAGTGCCTGCGCCGTTCGCCGGTACCGTTAAAGAGATCAAAATCAACACCGGCGACAAAGTATCTACCGGCTCTCTGATCATGGTCTTCGAAGTGGAAGGCGCAGCACCTGCCGCCGCTCCAGCTGCCGCGGCTGCTCCGGCACCGGCTGCTGCACCGGCTCAGGCTGCTAAACCGGCTGCTGCCCCTGCTGCTAAAGCAGAAAAATCTGAGTTCGCTGAAAACGACGCTTACGTCCACGCGACTCCGCTGATTCGTCGCCTGGCGCGCGAATTCGGTGTGAACCTGGCGAAAGTGAAGGGCACTGGTCGTAAAGGCCGTATCCTGCGCGAAGACGTTCAGGCTTACGTGAAAGATGCGGTGAAACGCGCCGAAGCTGCACCTGCTGCTGCCGGTGGCGGTATCCCGGGCATGCTGCCATGGCCGAAAGTGGACTTCAGCAAGTTCGGTGAAATCGAAGAAGTGGAACTGGGCCGTATCCAGAAAATCTCGGGTGCGAACCTGAGCCGTAACTGGGTAATGATCCCGCACGTTACCCACTTCGATAAGACCGATATCACCGATCTGGAAGCGTTCCGTAAACAGCAGAACGCCGAAGCTGAGAAGCGTAAGCTGGACGTGAAGTTCACTCCAGTGGTCTTCATCATGAAAGCGGTTGCCGCTGCCCTTGAGCAGATGCCTCGCTTCAACAGCTCCCTGTCCGAAGACGGCCAGAAGCTGACGCTGAAGAAGTACATCAACATCGGTGTTGCGGTTGATACGCCAAATGGTCTGGTTGTTCCGGTCTTTAAAGACGTGAACAAGAAGAGCGTCACTGAGCTGTCCCGTGAACTGACCACCATCTCCAAAAAAGCGCGTGATGGTAAGCTGACTGCCGGCGAAATGCAGGGCGGCTGCTTCACTATCTCCAGCATCGGCGGCCTGGGTACCACCCACTTCGCGCCGATTGTGAACGCGCCGGAAGTGGCTATCCTCGGTGTGTCCAAGTCCGCGATGGAGCCGGTGTGGAATGGCAAAGAGTTCGTGCCGCGTCTGATGATGCCAATCTCTCTGTCCTTCGACCACCGCGTGATCGACGGGGCTGATGGTGCGCGTTTCATCACCATCATCAACAACATGCTGAGCGACATTCGCCGCCTGGTGATGTAATCGAAAAGCCGGCCAGTCGGCCGGCTTTTTTCTGATAATCTCATGGGGTTTTTGAGGTTATTGGTGAAAGCGATAATTCGTGAGCCGTTTGTTGTTTCAAAATTGTTAACAATTTTGTAAAATACGGGCGGATAGAACGACCCGGTGGACGACGGGTATACATTAAGAGGTCATGATGAGCACAGAAATCAAAACTCAGGTCGTAGTACTTGGGGCAGGCCCGGCAGGTTACTCCGCAGCATTTCGCGCCGCGGATTTAGGTCTGGAAACCGTCATCGTAGAACGTTACAGCACCCTCGGCGGTGTTTGTCTGAACGTCGGCTGTATCCCTTCTAAAGCGCTGCTGCACGTAGCGAAAGTTATCGAAGAAGCCAAAGCGCTGGCTGAACACGGTATCGTCTTCGGCGAGCCGAAAACCGACATCGACAAAATTCGTACCTGGAAAGAGAAAGTTATCACTCAGCTGACCGGCGGTCTGGCGGGTATGGCCAAAGGCCGTAAAGTGAAAGTGGTAAACGGTCTGGGTAAATTCACCGGTGCGAACACCCTGGAAGTGGAAGGCGAAAACGGCAAAACCGTGATTAACTTCGACAACGCGATCATCGCGGCAGGCTCTCGCCCAATCGAACTGCCATTCATTCCACATGAAGATCCACGCGTGTGGGATTCCACCGATGCGCTGGAGCTGAAAACCGTTCCTAAGCGCCTGCTGGTTATGGGCGGCGGTATCATCGGTCTGGAAATGGGTACCGTGTACCATGCGCTGGGTTCAGAGATCGACGTGGTTGAAATGTTCGACCAGGTTATCCCGGCTGCCGACAAAGACATCGTTAAAGTCTTCACCAAACGCATCAGCAAGAAATTCAACCTGATGCTGGAAACCAAAGTGACTGCCGTTGAAGCGAAAGAAGACGGTATTTACGTTTCTATGGAAGGCAAAAAAGCCCCTTCCGAACCACAGCGTTACGACGCCGTGCTGGTGGCTATCGGTCGTGTGCCGAACGGTAAAAACCTCGACGCGGGCAAAGCTGGCGTGGAAGTGGACGACCGTGGCTTCATCCGCGTTGACAAACAGCTGCGCACCAACGTGCCGCACATCTTTGCTATCGGCGATATCGTCGGTCAGCCAATGCTGGCGCACAAAGGTGTTCACGAGGGTCACGTTGCCGCTGAAGTTATCGCCGGCATGAAGCACTACTTCGATCCGAAAGTGATCCCATCTATCGCCTACACCGAGCCAGAAGTTGCATGGGTCGGTCTGACCGAGAAAGAAGCGAAAGAGAAAGGCATCAGCTACGAAACCGCCACCTTCCCGTGGGCTGCTTCTGGCCGTGCTATCGCTTCCGACTGCGCAGACGGTATGACCAAACTGATCTTCGACAAAGAGACTCACCGCGTGATCGGTGGTGCGATTGTCGGTACCAACGGCGGCGAGCTGCTGGGTGAAATCGGTCTGGCTATCGAAATGGGCTGTGACGCGGAAGACATCGCGCTGACCATCCACGCTCACCCGACTCTGCACGAGTCCGTGGGCCTGGCGGCAGAAGTGTTTGAAGGTAGCATTACGGACCTGCCAAACGCGAAAGCGAAGAAGAAATAAGTTTCTTCTTGATTGCGAAACGCCTCCGAAGGAGGCGTTTTTTTTGGTTTAAAGTCCATATCTTAGTGTTAATTATCAATTTAAATGCAGAATAGATAAAATATTTGTACATGGTTAATTAAATGTATTCGCGAATCAAATGATTCATTTAATTTTTAATGGGTTTGTATAAGTCGCTGTGTTTATGTTTTTTTTAGGAGTGGCTTGGTTAATTTGACTTAAAATAGAAAGGTAATATAACTATCGCTGGGATTACTCTATTAAAAGGAACCAGTTATTATGAATAGTTATGAATCGACCTCTGGTATTCGTGATTTAAAAGTCATGGGGGCCAGAACACAATTAGGGAGTGGTTGGGCGAGTGCGACCCATAAGCTTGTAGCCCTTGATAAAGAGACCCTACAGCCAGTCAGCGTTGACTGGTGGTATGAAGATGAATCCGCACCGCGCTTTACTGGACCTGTTTTCACCGATACCCGCCCAAATGTACGCTTGCTGGCAAATTCTGATGTTTATCGGCTGGGTGATGTTATTAATATCAGCAATTTTGGTGGTTCAGGTTCTGCGTTAGCTGCCATCAAAAATGACGGTACTGTTGTAGCGTGGGGGATGCTAGAAAATGGTGGTACATCACCCGTCAGTGATCGTAATCATGATGTCAGGTCAATTTTTGGTGGTATGGATTCTTCCGCTGCCGTAAACGCCAATGGTCAGGTGTTTACCTGGTCTGTTGATGATATTAATCCTCTGCCAGCTGACGTTGCGGCCCTGAATGATATAGTGGATATTAACGTGGCCCAATACTGGGATGACAACGGAAATTATACCTATCTGGCGTTGCGAGCTAATAACCAGGTCATGCAGTGGACGGATGGAATATCACATAACGATTTTACAGAAGATATTGCTGAGAGGAAGGATTTCATCGCTATCCAGACCACAGAATATGCCTTCGCGGGAATTACCAAAAATGGCCATGTTATCACTTGGGGGGACACATCATATGGGGGAGAGATTCCTGTACATTTGAAAGAAATGCATGATGTAAGCACTCTTTACAGTAACGTGGGTGCATTTGTAGCGCTCAGGTCGTCAGGCAGTATTTTTGCTTGGGGCAGTATGGAATATGGTGCTGACATTCCGGATAACATTGCTAGCCTGACGGATATTGTTTCCGTATACCGTACAAGTTCAACTTTTATTGCCTTAAGACAAAATGGCAGTGTGGTTTTTTGGGGGAAAAACAGAAATTTGACCGAACTGCCAGCAGAAATTGCAAGTCTAAGAAATATCATTGATGTGCAAGCAGCTGTTAATGGCAGTTATGCTTTTTTAACTTCAGAGGGTAAGGTGTACTGTTGGGGGCATGTTGCTCAAAAAATGCCCGAGGATTTGTCAGATGTCGTCTCCCTGACATCTGCCTGGAATGCTTTTGCGGCGCTTCGTCGTGACGGTAGCGTTGTTGCCTGGGGATATGAAGATGAGGGCGGAGACACAACCCCCGTCACAAACGAACTTTATGATATTCGCGCAATATATTCTTGTGGATATCGTTTTTGCGCCTTGCGCAACGATGATCGTCTCTTAGAATGGGGCGAAGAGTCCAGAACGGATATAACAAAGATGCCAGCAGATTTGCAGGGAAATGTTACCTATAGCTTTGTTAAATGATCGTGCTGCCAACCCCGAAAGCGAAACAGAAATAAGTTTCTCTCTTGAGTGGTCTCCATTGCGAACAATGTTGATCTGAATTAGAAGAAGCGAAACCTATACTGGAAGCTCAGTTGGTGAATATTTTGTAAAAACATAGCCGGGTGACGCTGCGCTTACCCGGCCTACAAAAATCGTAGACCGGGCAGGCGAGGTGCCACCGGACGTTTACGGTGCCACGGGCTGCCAGGATGTATCAGGTTTATACACGGTCAATGCCTGGACTTTTCTGGCGGTTTCACTGCCGAGGTCTGCCTGATACACCTTGTCATCCTGGTTAACGACAAAGCTCATTACCCCCGTCTGACCATAGCTCACGGGCCAGGCAACCATCGCAAAGCCATTTTTATCCGGCAGAATGCGGAACCGATAGCCGTGATAGCCCATACCCGGCTCCGGCGGGCTGAAGGCGGGACCCAGCGGGCTTGGCGCTTCGCCCGGCGAGATGGGCCAGTACAGGCCGTCTTTTAGCCCTGGCGTGCTGACAATCTTCTGCGCATAGCGGTGGTTCATGGCGTAGTAGCTCTGCTGTGCGTCGACGTAGGCGTGCAGCGCTCCGATAGCCGCGAGTTCGTTGCGGCCGATTTCGCGGGTCAGGATCTCATCAGCCGCTTTCTGCATATCAAATTGCCAGCCCTCTTTTTTCTTCACTACCGGTATGGGGAGTTGCCAGCCGTTATCGCCAACTGACAGATGGGCTATATCGCCGCTGATTTCGGTACGATGGTATATCTTCCAGTCACGCAGGAATCGAGCCACCGCCTCCGGATCAACTCCTTCAGGTGGCAGATAGTCGCGCCAGTTATCCCCCAGCAGGTCGGCCATCGCGCGCTCATTCTGCTCGCTGATGGCCTTCGCCAGGGCATTGGCTGCCTGCTCAGGCGTGGAGAAGGATTGCTGGGCGCAGGCGAAGGTGGATACCATCAACAACAGCATTCCACCGATCGGTTTCATGTTCATAGCGGCTCCCTTAACGACGATGGAATTCACGGTGTTCGGTATGGTGTTCGGACAGCTGCTGGCGGAAGCTGGCACGCTGCTCACTGTTCAGCGACGCGTGCTGGCGGCTTTGCAGCCCGCGCTGGTGCTGGGCCTGCCAGCTGGCCGAACGGCTGTCGTTGCCGCTCAGGGCGTTTGCCCGCAGCGGCTGATGCTGAACCTGCGTCGGGCGTCTGGTTTGCGCAAGAGTATTATTCATCCGTTGTGCGTGGGGCCGCGCGCTGTCGTAGCCGCGATAGTTGCTGCGCTGAGAGAGCTGCTTTAGCTGCTGCGCGGACGCTGAATGTTGCGGGAAATGCGCGTCGCCATGCTGTAGCTGTGTGAGGGTTTTGCCCGTCGACTGCTGTACCTGCGCCATCGCAGCCTGCCGCTGGCTATCGCGGTTGACCGGCTGCTGCCGGGTAGCGCTCAACCCGCCCGGCACTGAAGTCTGATGATAGCGGCTGGCAAGCTGGCTATTGGCATAGGGCACGCCGTTGCGGTAGGCCGGATTATGCTGCCAGACCTGATGATTATCGGTGAGGTGCTCGCCGGTGATCTTATTGAAGTTATTAACATTAATATTAATGTTATCGCCGTTATGCGAATAACCGCCGTGGTGATCGTCATCATGATCGTGATGATGTTCGTCGTCATCGTCCCAGTCTATGTTACTGAACAGCGCATAGGTAGTGGCTACGCCGAGGCTATAGCCAAAGCCTCTGACGAAACTATTGGTAAACTGCTGGCCGGGAGACGGGGGCAGATACACAGGCGGATAGCTGGCGTTTGGCCACGTGCCGTAAACGGTGGAAGGGTTGTAGGTAGGGACATAAACCACCTGTGGATCGGCTGGCTCAATTTTAATCACCGTCGGACTAGCCGACGTTGACGTCGCGGCTGTACTGGTGGAGGCTGGCGCAGATTTTTTCACGGTGGTGACGGTCTGCTGCGGGGTGGATTGCAACGTGCCTGTCTGCTGCGCGAGCAGGCGCAGACGCTGCACGGAATCCATCACATCCTTTGGCTGGGCCAGAAAGGCGTCGCCGAGGCTCTGTACCCACGACGGGTTTTCTCCCATCAACGACATTAACTGCGGAAAGGCGACCAGCGATTTCACGCTGGCATCCCATGGCTGCCCGCTGACCGCCTGAATGGCGGTATCGCCCTGCATTTTAGGGTTGTCCTTTGACCACTGGGCGGCCTGAATCACGCTCGCCGGATAGGTTGAGGCCATCAGAATTTGCGACAGCAGCGCGTCGGGGTAGAGCGCAATGGGCGCGGTCCACTGATCGATCTGCGCGGCGGTATAGGCCGGAGTCGCCACCGGGGCAGGCTGTGCTGCCGGGTCGGGGAGCTGCGGAGCTACCGGCGCAGGTGGGGGAGCAGGTTCCGTCGCGCGGCTTTTAACGAACATGACGCCTGAGGCGGCAAACAGCCCCGCACTGCAAAGCAGAACAAGAAGATGTGGTTTAAAAGGCAACTTCATAGATTGACTCCAACGAGACGAGTGCAGTGCCGTGAGGCGTTGCTGTTGCCGCGAGTATCATTCACCCGTGTTTTACAGTTTTGACTTTTGTTGGGAAAACCTCCGAAGCATCCGGATAAAGAGTGTGAGTATTTATTGCACAATTATATCGGATGGCTGAGCAGGCGACGGACATTCAGAAGGCCGCTCTTGCGAGCGGCCAGCAGCTAGTTGCTGGGGTGGCGACAAACTTACGGAACTGCTTTCGGGCCCGGTGACGGGGTGCTATACCATGCTTAACGATTCAGCAAATTTTTTAATGTTGCTTTTTTGTAAACAGATTAACACTGTGCAGAAATCCTGCTATGCTGCCCGACGCGGTATCGGGCATTTACCCTACAAACTGCTGTCTCACAGGAGCGTGAAGAGAACGCCCGCCGCATATGACAATGAGAGCGAGGAGAACCGTCGTGCTAGAAGAATACCGTAAGCACGTAGCAGAACGTGCCGCCGAGGGAATTGTACCCAAACCGTTAGATGCAACCCAAATGGCCGCGCTCGTCGAGCTGCTGAAGAACCCGCCTGAGGGCGAAGAAGAATTCCTGTTAGATCTGCTGATCAACCGTGTACCGCCTGGCGTAGATGAAGCTGCCTACGTAAAAGCCGGATTCCTTGCCGCCGTTGCCAAAGGCGAAGCCACCTCCCCACTGGTTACTCCTGAAAAAGCGATTGAACTGCTCGGCACCATGCAGGGCGGCTATAACATTCATCCGCTGATTGACGCGCTGGATAACGACAAGCTGGCGCCAATTGCTGCCAAAGCGCTCTCTTCAACGCTACTGATGTTCGATAACTTCTACGATGTGGAAGAAAAAGCCAAAGCAGGCAACGTTTACGCGAAGCAGGTGATGCAGTCTTGGGCCGATGCCGAATGGTTCCTGAACCGCCCTCAGCTTGCTGAAAAAATTACCGTTACCGTCTTTAAAGTGACCGGTGAAACCAACACCGATGACCTTTCTCCGGCTCCGGATGCATGGTCTCGCCCGGATATCCCACTGCACGCCCTGGCGATGCTGAAAAACGCCCGTGAAGGCATTGAGCCGGATCAGCCAGGCGTGGTTGGCCCGATCAAACAGATCGAAGCCCTGCAACAAAAAGGTTTCCCGCTGGCTTACGTCGGTGACGTGGTCGGTACCGGTTCTTCCCGTAAATCCGCCACCAACTCCGTGCTGTGGTTCATGGGCGACGACATTCCGCACGTGCCGAACAAGCGCGGCGGCGGCCTGTGCCTCGGCGGCAAAATTGCGCCAATCTTCTTCAACACCATGGAAGATGCGGGCGCGCTGCCAATTGAAGTGGATGTGAGCAACCTGAACATGGGCGACGTGATTGACGTTTACCCGTATAAAGGCGAAGTGCGCAACCACGAAACCAACGAACTGCTGGCCAGTTTTGAGCTGAAAACCGACGTGCTGATCGACGAAGTGCGTGCCGGTGGCCGTATTCCGCTGATCATCGGCCGTGGCCTGACCACCAAAGCGCGTGAAGCGCTGGGTCTGCCGCACAGTGACGTATTCCGTCAGGCGAAAGACGTGGCCGAGAGCAACCGCGGTTACTCTCTGGCGCAGAAAATGGTGGGTCGCGCCTGCGGCGTCACTGGTATCCGTCCTGGCGCGTACTGCGAACCGAAAATGACCTCCGTGGGGTCTCAGGACACCACTGGCCCAATGACCCGTGATGAACTGAAAGACCTGGCGTGCCTGGGCTTCTCTTCCGATCTGGTGATGCAATCCTTCTGCCACACCGCGGCGTATCCGAAGCCGGTTGACGTAACCACGCACCACACGCTGCCAGACTTCATTATGAACCGTGGCGGTGTCTCCCTGCGTCCGGGTGACGGCGTGATTCACTCCTGGCTGAACCGCATGCTTCTGCCGGATACCGTCGGTACCGGCGGTGACTCCCACACCCGTTTCCCAATCGGTATCTCCTTCCCGGCGGGCTCCGGTCTGGTGGCGTTTGCTGCGGCGACCGGCGTAATGCCGCTGGACATGCCTGAGTCGGTGCTGGTGCGCTTCAAAGGTAAAATGCAGCCGGGCATTACCCTGCGCGATCTGGTGCACGCGATCCCGCTGTATGCCATTAAACAGGGTCTGCTGACCGTCGAGAAGAAAGGCAAGAAAAACATCTTCTCTGGCCGCATTCTGGAAATTGAAGGTCTGCCGGATCTGAAAGTGGAGCAGGCGTTCGAGCTGACCGATGCCTCTGCCGAGCGTTCTGCGGCGGGCTGTACCATCAAGCTGAACAAAGAGCCGATTATTGAGTATCTGACCTCCAACATCGTGCTGCTGAAGTGGATGATAGCGGAAGGCTACGGCGACCGTCGTACGCTGGAGCGTCGTATTCAGGGCATGGAAAAATGGCTGGCGGATCCGCAGCTGCTGGAAGCCGATGCAGACGCAGAGTACGCGGCGGTGATTGAGATCGATCTGGCGGATATCAAAGAGCCAATCCTGTGTGCGCCTAACGATCCGGATGATGCGCGTCTGCTCTCTGACGTGCAGGGCGATAAGATCGACGAAGTGTTCATCGGCTCCTGTATGACCAACATCGGCCACTTCCGTGCTGCCGGTAAGCTGCTGGATACCCACAAAGGCCAGCTGCCGACCCGTCTGTGGGTGGCGCCGCCAACCCGTATGGATGCGGCGCAGCTGACCGAAGAGGGTTACTACAGCGTGTTTGGTAAGAGCGGGGCGCGTATTGAAATCCCTGGCTGTTCCCTGTGTATGGGCAACCAGGCGCGCGTGGCCGACGGTGCGACGGTGGTTTCCACCTCAACCCGTAACTTCCCTAACCGTTTAGGAACCGGGGCGAACGTTTACCTGGCCTCTGCGGAGCTGGCGGCGGTTGCGGCGCTGATTGGCAAACTGCCAACGCCGGAAGAGTACCAGACCTTTGTGGCGCAGGTAGATAAGACGGCGGTGGATACTTATCGTTATCTGAACTTCGACCAGCTCTCTCAGTACACCGAGAAGGCTGACGGGGTGATCTTCCAGACCGCAGTATAAATACTACCCTCTCCCGTGGGAGAGGGGCTGGGGGTGAGGGCACCAGACCGCTCCGCACCTGACCTATTGCCCGGTGGCGCTACGCTTACCGGGCCTACAAAACCCATCGCAACGTCGGTGGGTTTTTTATTTTCATTCCTCCCACCTCTCCCGCTTTTTTTCTTCCTCTCTGCTGCGATAATTACCCTAATGGCTTTGCAGAGGAAAACGCTATGGATTACGAATTTTTGCGCGACATCACCGGCGTGGTGAAAGTGCGAATGTCGATGGGGCACGAAGCCGTTGGACACTGGTTTAACGAAGAGGTGAAAGAGAACCTCGCGCTGCTGGATGAAGTCGAACAGGCGGCGGAAACGGTGAAAGGCAGTGAACGCTCCTGGCTACGCGCCGGGCACGAATACACGCTGTGGATGGATGGCGAAGAGGTGATGGTGCGCGCCAACCAACTTGAGTTCTCGGGTGATGAGATGGAAGAGGGGATGAGCTACTACGACGAAGAGAGCCTGTCGCTGTGCGGCGTGGAAGACTTTCTGAGCGTGTTGAACGCCTACCGCGATTTTATGAAACAGAAGTAACTCCCCGAAGCGTCCCTGCTCCGGATCACGTTTACACGGTCGGAATGTTACGGCCGTAGTAAATTTCGCGCATCTCTTTCCAGAGCAGGTCGGTAATGACCTTACGCTCTTCGTCACTTAAATCTTCCGGCCTGGTATGGAACATATAGTGCTTAAGATCGAACTCTTTAAGCATCATCTTGGTATGGAAGATATTCTCCTGATAGACGTTCACATCCATCATGTCGTACAGCGACTTCATGTCCTCGGACATGAAGTTCTGAATGGAGTTGATCTCATGATCAATGAAGTGCTTCATGCCGTTGATATCACGGGTAAAACCACGCACGCGATAATCAATAGTGACGATATCGGATTCCAGCTGGTGGATTAAATAATTCAACGCATTCAGCGGTGAAATCACGCCGCAGGTCGACACTTCAATATCCGCGCGGAAGGTACACAGCCCGCCTTCCGGGTGGCTTTCCGGGTAGGTGTGCACGCAGATGTGGCTTTTATCCAGGTGGGCGACTACCACTTCCGGCAGCGGGCCGGGGTGCTCGGTTTTGTCGATAAGCTTCGGGTCAACCGGCTCTTCACTCACCAGAATGGTGACGCTCGCACCCTGAGGCTCATAATCCTGGCGCGCGATATTCAGGATGTTCGCGCCGATAATCGAGCAGGTCTCTGTCAGGATCTCGGTCAGACGGTTGGCGTTGTAGAGTTCATCGATATAGGCGATGTAACCATCGCGCTCTTCTGCTGTTTTGGCGTAGCAGATATCGTAAATACAAAAACTCAGGCTTTTGGTCAGATTGTTAAAGCCATGCAGTTTAAGCTTTTTCAATTAGTTCACCTCCTTTGAGGACAGCGCGTCTTGCAGATATTGAGGCAACGCAAAGGCTGCGGTGTGGATCGCCGGGTTGTAGTAGCGGCACTGGAGTCCGGCCTGGTGGAAGCGGGCCTGCACGATCTCGGTAGAGAGATGGCGCAGAACGTCGTTATCCGTCGCCCAGGCAAAGGTCATGATCCCGCCGTAGTAAGTGGGGATCGCCGCCTGGTAGAAGCTGACGTCAGCAAAATAGGTGCTCAGCTTACGGTGGCTATCAAGTGCTTCATCCTGTTGCAGGAAGCAAACGCCGTTTTGCGCCACAAAAATTCCGCCAGGCTTCAGGCAGCGCTTGCAGCCTTCGTAAAACGACGAGGTAAACAGCGACGCGCCCGGACCGATAGGGTCGGTACAGTCAGAGATAATGACATCAAACGTTTGCGTGGTCTGGTTAACAAAATTGACGCCATCGTCGATAACCAGATTAAACCGCGGATCGTCATAGCTGCCGGCATTATGGTTGGGCAGATACTGGCGGCAGAACGACACCACACCGGCGTCGATTTCCACCATGGTGATGGTTTCGACATTCTGATGGCGAGAGACTTCACGCAGCATCGCGCCGTCGCCGCCGCCGATAATCAGCACGTCCTTCGCGTGGCCGTGGGCCAGCAGCGGGACGTGGGTCATCATTTCGTGATAGATAAACTCGTCGCGCTCGGTGGTTTGCACCACGCCGTCCAGCGCCATCACGCGGCCAAAGGCGGCGTTTTCGAAGATTATCAAATCCTGATGATCGGTTTTCTCATGATAGAGCACGTTATCCACGGCAAAATACTGACCAAACTGGTCATGCAGTGTTTCTTGCCATACCGTTTTTTCGGTCATGGGGAGCACCTCCTTCGTTAACATCCATTACATCCGGCAGATGGGCGCAACACAACACCGCCGTGAGGCGGTTAACGGGTCAACAAGGGGCGTCGGGAAGGTTACTTCACGTAGGCGAGCAGGCTGAGTGAATCGCGAGCCAGCGCTTTGCATTTTTTAGCAGTGGGAATGCCAATACCGCTTAAATCACGGTAGCTGTCTTCACCGAGCGCCTTCATGTCGAAGCTGTCGTAGTTGCTGAGGTCCCATTGGTTCTGCTGGGCAAAAAAGACCAGTGCGCGACGAATTTGCCCATTGGGTAAATTCTGGTAACCACAATCGTTTTTCAGAAAAACAAAAACTGCCGTCAGATCGGCCATATCTTCCGCTTCGTTTTCACTTAGCGCGTAACTGTTCGCACACATCGCCATCAGGCTGGCGAACAAAATTGTTCTGAAAAACGTCTTCATTGCCTTTACCACTGCATCACGGAAAATTAACGTTAGCATACTTGATGCCAGGCCGACGATCTTTATTATTGCCGCCGTGCTTGACCTTCCGGTAAGGGGAGGGTTTATGCTCAAAAGATCGCCTGCTGGAAATAAGGAAATGCACATGCAACGTCGTGATTTTTTAAAATTTTCTGCCGCACTGGGGGTTGCCAGCGCGTTACCTCTCTGGAGCCGCGCCGTTTTTGCCGCCGACAGACCGGCTTTACCCATTCCTGAATTACTCGCCGCAGATGCCCGCAGCCGCATTCAGCTTGTGGTGCAGGCCGGTAAAACCACGTTCGGTCAGCACGCCGCCACGACGTGGGGCTATAACGGCAATCTGCTCGGCCCGGCGTTGCAGTTACGCAAAGGGAAGGCGGTGACGGTAGACATTCATAACACGCTTGCGGAAGAGACCACGCTGCACTGGCACGGGCTGGAAGTCCCGGGCGAAGTGGATGGAGGGCCTCAGGGCATTATCAGGCCTGGTGGTAAACGCAGCGTAACCTTTACTCCGGAACAACGCGCGGCGACCTGCTGGTTCCACCCGCATCAGCATGGCAAAACGGGCCATCAGGTGGCGATGGGGCTGGCCGGCCTGGTGCTGATTGAAGACGATGAAAGCCGCCTGCTGCGCCTGCCGAAACAGTGGGGAATCGACGATGTCCCGGTGATTGTGCAGGACAAAAAATTCAACGCTGACGGGCAAATTGACTATCAGCTGGACGTAATGAGCGCGGCGGTAGGCTGGTTTGGCGATACACTCCTGACCAACGGCGCGATCTACCCGCAGCATGCTGCGCCAAAAGGCTGGCTGCGCTTACGTCTGCTTAACGGCTGTAACGCCCGCTCGCTGAACTTCGCCACCAGCGATAAACGCCCGCTTTACGTGGTGGCAAGCGACGGCGGCCTGCTGCCGGAGCCGGTGAAGGTGAGCGAGCTGCCGATGCTGATGGGGGAGCGCTTCGAGGTGCTGGTGGATATCAGCGATGGCAAAGCGTTTGACCTGGTGACCCTGCCGGTCAGCCAGATGGGGATGGCCGTTGCGCCGTTTGATAAGCCGCATCCGGTCCTGCGCATTCAGCCGCTACAGATCACCGCCTCCGGCACGCTGCCGGAGACCCTCACCACGCTGCCAGCACTCCCGTCGCTGGACGGGCTTACGCAGCGTAAACTTCAGCTTTCTATGGATCCGATGCTAGACATGATGGGCATGCAGGCGCTGATGAAGAAGTACGGCAATCAGGCCATGGCGGGAATGCATCACGGGCAGATGATGGGCCATATGAATATGGACCACGGTAAAATGGGCGGCATGGATCACGGCGGCCATGGTTTCGATTTCCACAACGCCAACCGCATCAACGGCAAAGCGTTCGATATGAACACGCCCATGTTCGCCGCCACGAAAGGGCAGTTTGAACGCTGGGTGATTTCAGGCGAAGGCGACATGATGCTGCACCCGTTCCATATCCACGGCACGCAGTTCCGTATTCTGTCTGAAAATGGTAAAGCGCCGGAGGCGCATCGTGCGGGCTGGAAAGATACGGTGAGGGTGGAAGGCGGCGTCAGCGAGGTGCTGGTGAAGTTTGACCACGAGGCGCCGAAAGAGTTTGCCTATATGGCCCACTGTCATCTGCTGGAGCATGAAGATACGGGGATGATGCTCGGTTTTACCGTATAAAAAAAGCCGGGTGGCGGCTTCGCCTTACCCGGCCTACATAGGGCACCCGTAGGCCCGGTAAGCGTTAGCGCCACCGGGCTTTTTCGTTACTTAGCGTCGTCAGGCAGTGCATACGCGACAATATAGTCGCCCATCTTCGTGCCAAACGAACCGTGACCACCCGCAGAGATGACAACGTACTGCTTGCCATTCACTTCATAGGTCATCGGCGTTGCCTGTCCACCGGCTGGCAGACGGCCTTGCCACAGTTTCTCACCGTTGGTCATGTTGTACGCGCGCAGGTAGTTATCTGCGGTTGCCGCGATGAACAGCACGTTACCGGCGGTGGAGATTGGGCCACCCAGCATTGGCATACCCATATTGAACGGCACTGGAACAGGCATCGGGAACGGCATGCTGTCCTGTGGCGTACCAATACGTTTCTTCCAGACGATCTTGTTGGTCTTCAGATCCAGACCGGAGATGTAACCCCAGGCAGGCTGTTTACACGGCAGACCGAACGGAGAAAGGAACGGATTCAGGGTCACACCATAAGGAACGCCATACTGCGGCTGGATACCGGCTTCGGTACCGCTGCCTTTCGCATCTTTCGGCTGCTCCATTGGGTTACCCGGACCACGAGGGATCAGGCGGGAAACGAACGGCAGCGCCATTGGGTTAGCGATGGCGACCTGACGGTTAGGGTCAACGGAGATCCCACCCCATTCGAACATCCCCAGGTTACCCGGGAAGACCAGCGTACCCTGCTCTGAAGGCGGGGTGAAAATCCCTTCGTAGCGCAGCTGGTGGAACATCACGCGGCACACCAGCTGGTCAAACATGGTGGCACCCCACATGTCTGCACCGCTGAGATCTTTCTTCGGACGGAAGCTCAGGTCAGAGAACGGCTGCGTTTTGGTGACGTAGTCGCCTTTGGCCGCGCCCTGCGGAACCGGTTTTTCCGGTGCAGGCACAACCAGCTTACCGTTGCTGCGATCCAGCACGAAGATGTTGCCGGTTTTCGCCGGGGCGTAAATCACCGGTACGGTTTTACCGTTAACGGTAATGTCCGCCAGCGTCGGCTGGGACGGCATATCCATATCCCACAGATCGTGGTGAACGGTCTGGTAGCTCCATGCCAGTTTACCGGTTGTTGCGTTCAGCGCCACGATGGAGCTGGCGTAACGTTCCTGCTCCGGCGTACGGTTACCGCCCCAGATATCCGGCGTGGTCACGCCCATCGGCAGGTAGACCAGGTCCAGCTTCGCGTCATACGCTGCTGGTGCCCAGGAGTTCGGTGAGTTAAAAGTAAAGGTGTGTTCATCCGATGGGATCGCGTTAGGATCTTTCGCGCCCGGGTCGAAGGCCCACAGCAGTTTACCGGTGTTCACGTCGAAACCACGGATAACGCCGGAGGTTTCACGGGTAGAGAAGTTATCCGTTACCGAACCGGCAATCACGATGGTTTTATCGGTGATGATTGGCGGGGAGGTCGGCTCATACAGGCCTGGCGTGGTGTCCGGCATGTTGGTCTGAAGATTCAGAATGCCTTTATTGGCGAAGGTTTCGCACAGCTTGCCGGTCTCAGCGTTAATGGCAAACAGGCGGCCATCGTTCACCGGCAGCATAATGCGGCGAGGACAGTCGGCAATGACTTCCGGGCTGGCATTATCGGCGCGCGCTTCGTGGTAAGAGACGCCGCGGCAGGTAATGTGCTGGAACGACGGGTTGGAGTTCAGCTGTGGATCAAAGTGCCATTTCTCTTTACCGGTAGCCGCGTCGAGCGCGAACAGACGCTGGTGCGCCGTACACAGGTAGAGCATGTTGCCCACTTTAATCGGGGTCACTTCGTTGGTCAGCTCACCCGGATCGTTTGGCATCTTCAGGTCGCCGGTACGGAATACCCAGGCTTCCTTCAGGTTTTTCACGTTGTCCGCGTTGATCTGCTTCAGCGGGGAGTAGCGTTGACCTTCCTGGTTACGACCATAAGCAGGCCAGTCACCGTCCGCCACCTGCGAAATAGCCGCAGCCGGCGTGGATTCCGCGTTCAGCGTACCGTTGATCTCCTGCGGGTCGTTAAAACCGGCCCAGGTCAGGATGCCGCCACTAATCAGCAGGGCAACGACCAGACCGGCCACGGCCCCACTGGAAGGGACGATCAGACGACGCCAGACAAACGGCAGGATCAGCCAGATACCGAAGAAGACCAGAATGTCGCTGCGCGGCGTCAACGCCCAGAAGTCGAACCCGACTTCCCAGACGCCCCAGATCATGGTTGCGAGCAGTAACGCTGCGTACAGCCACAGAGCAGATTGTTTTCTGCGTAAAAGCAGGACGGTTACGCCAACCATAACCAGACCCGCAATCGGGTAGTACCAGGAGCCGCCAATCGCGACCAGCCATACGCCACCGATTAACAAATACAGCGCGCAGAATGCGGCAAACGCGGCTGTTAATGTCACCAGTAGACGCGGCTGTTTAGTTTTTGTTTCAGCCATAGAAAAGTACTCGTCAGTTTTGTTAATTATTTGCTAGCAATTAATTATAGGTATTAACAACTGTGATCGGAATCACAAATATTGCTTTTTATAACTCATACGCCAGGCTTATCCATTTACTGGTATAATGGCTGGCTTGCGTATCGATGCCGGAGCGAGAGTCATCCGCATTGAGAGATTTTCACTAAAATCATTTGGTTAGTAATATGAAACATACTGTTGAAGTGATGATCCCGGAAGCCGAGATCAAAGCGCGTATCGCCGAACTGGGTCGTCAAATCACCGAACATTACAAGGACAGCGGCAGCGAAATGGTGCTGGTCGGTCTGTTGCGTGGTTCTTTCATGTTCATGGCAGACCTGTGCCGTGAAGTGCAGGTGCCGCACGAGGTCGATTTTATGACCGCCTCCAGCTACGGCAGCGGCATGTCCACAACCCGTGATGTGAAAATCCTGAAAGATCTGGATGAAGATATTCGTGGCAAAGATGTGTTGATTGTTGAGGACATCATCGACTCCGGCAACACGCTCTCTAAGGTGCGCGAGATCCTGAGCCTGCGTGAACCAAAATCACTGGCGATTTGTACTCTGCTGGATAAGCCTGAGCGCCGTGAAGTGCAGGTGCCGGTGGAGTTCGTTGGTTTCTCCATCCCGGACGAATTCGTGGTGGGTTACGGCATTGATTACGCACAGCGTTATCGCCATCTGCCGTATGTTGGGAAAGTAGTGATTCTGGACGAATAATTGCGGGCTGATGCCCTCACCCCAGCCCTCTCCCACAGGGAGAGGGTGAAAACCCCCGGCTTTGTTATTTATGGTTAACGTGCTTAAGCTTGAGGTTGGCAATTCCCGAGCGGTAACGCTGTTCCAGCGTTTCGCGGTTGGTGGCGGTCACTTCCAGATTGCGTAGCAGGCCGTCGTGAATACCGTACGCCCAGCCGTGGATGGAGACCTTCTGTCCGCGTTTCCAGGCAGACTGCATAATCGTCGAGTGGCCCAGGTTATAGACCTGCTCCATCACGTTCAGCTCACACAGCGTGTCGAGACGGCGCTCCTGCGGCATTTCGCCCAGCAGTGAGCTATGTTTGAACCAGATATCACGGATGTGCAGCAGCCAGTTATCGATTAACCCCAGCTCTGTATTTTCGACCGCCGCCTGTACGCCGCCGCAGCCGTAGTGGCCACAAATAATGATGTGCTCAACCTCCAGAACGTCAACGGCATACTGAACAACCGAAAGGCAGTTGAGATCGGTATGAATAACGAGGTTAGCCACATTGCGGTGAACAAACAGTTCGCCCGGTTCAAGACCGGTCAGACGTTCGGCGGGGACGCGGCTGTCGGAACATCCAATCCAGAGAAAGCGCGGGTTCTGCGCCTGTGCCAGTTTTCCAAAAAATCCGGGGTCTTCCTCCACCAGCATTTTTGACCATAGTGCATTGTTGCTGATGAGTGTATCTATGTCGTTCATGGAGGTTAGCGACCTGTAACCAAGTGATTGCGTTGCGCTACTATAGGGTAACCCGACTTTTAATGAAACCACACAACGTGTGTCAGAACTTAAGGTAAGTTGAATTCATGGCGATTGCACTGGAGCTTGAACAGCTCAAAAAAACCTACCCGGGGGGCGTCCAGGCGCTGCGCGGGATAGATCTTAAAGTCGAAGCGGGAGATTTCTACGCGCTTCTGGGGCCGAACGGGGCGGGAAAATCGACCACCATCGGGATTATCAGCTCGCTGGTCAATAAAACGTCTGGCCGCGTTAGCGTGTTTGGCTACGACCTGCAAAAAGACGTGGTCAACGCCAAGCGCCAGCTGGGGCTGGTGCCGCAGGAGTTCAACTTCAATCCGTTTGAGACGGTACAGCAGATTGTTGTTAACCAGGCGGGTTACTATGGCGTTGAGCGCAAAGAAGCGCTGGAGCGCAGCGAAAAGTATCTCAAACAGCTTGACCTGTGGGAGAAGCGTAACGAGCGCGCGCGGATGTTGTCCGGGGGGATGAAGCGCCGCCTGATGATTGCTCGCGCGCTGATGCACGAGCCAAAGCTGCTCATTCTTGATGAACCGACCGCTGGCGTGGATATTGAACTGCGTCGTTCCATGTGGGGCTTCCTGAAGGATCTGAACGACAAAGGCACCACCATCATTCTGACCACGCACTACCTTGAAGAGGCAGAGATGCTGTGCCGCAACATCGGCATCATTCAGCACGGCGAGCTGGTGGAAAACACCTCGATGAAGAACCTGCTCTCCAAGCTAAAATCAGAGACCTTTATCCTCGATCTGGCGGCGAAAAGCGCCCTGCCGAAGCTGGAGGGGTATAACTATCGCCTGGTCGATACCTCGACGCTGGAGGTAGAAGTGCTGCGCGAGCAGGGAATCAACAGCGTGTTCTCCCAGCTGAGCGCGCAGGGCGTTCAGGTATTAAGCATGCGTAATAAAGCGAACCGACTGGAAGAGCTGTTTGTCTCTCTGGTGCACGATAAACAAGGAGACAAGGCATGACGCATCTTTACTGGGTCGCGCTGAAAAGCATCTGGGCGAAAGAGATTAACCGCTTTATGCGCATCTGGGTGCAAACCCTGGTGCCGCCGGTGATCACCATGACGCTCTACTTCATCATTTTCGGCAACCTGATTGGCTCCCGCATTGGTGAGATGCACGGCTTTACCTATATGCAGTTTATCGTGCCGGGCCTGATCATGATGGCAGTGATCACCAACGCTTACGCGAACGTGGCGTCCTCATTCTTCAGCGCCAAGTTCCAGCGCAACATTGAAGAGCTGCTGGTGGCGCCAGTGCCGACGCACGTCATTATCGCCGGTTACGTGGGCGGCGGCGTGGCGCGCGGGCTGTGCGTGGGTATTCTGGTGACGGCGATTTCGCTGTTCTTCGTGCCGTTCCAGGTGCACTCGTGGCTGTTCGTGGCGCTCACGCTATTGCTGACGGCGATCCTGTTCTCACTGGCTGGCTTGCTGAACGCCGTGTTCGCCAAAACGTTCGATGACATCAGCCTGATCCCGACCTTCGTGCTGACGCCGCTAACCTATCTGGGCGGGGTGTTCTACTCCCTGACGCTGCTGCCGCCGTTCTGGCAGGCGCTGTCGCACCTGAACCCGATTGTCTATATGATCAGCGGCTTCCGCTTTGGTTTCCTCGGCATTACCGATGTCCCGCTGTTCACCACCGTTGTGGTGCTGGCGGTATTTATCGTGGCGTTCTATCTGCTGTGCTGGTATCTGATCCAGCGTGGACGTGGGCTGCGTAGCTAATCTTCTGCCCGGCGACGTTCTGTTTGCCGGGCACTTTCTTTGACAGTTATCACCGTAAACTAACCTTCACCTGGATAAACTACTCGCCTGCTAAGGAGAGACGTTATGCTGGGATGGGTTATCACCTGCCACGATGAAGAGGCACAGGAAATGCTCCTGAAGCTGGAGGCCCGATTTGGCCCTCTGGCGCAATGTCGTGCGGTAAATTACTGGCGAGGGCTGAGCACCAATATGCTAAGCCGGATGATGTGCGACGCGCTGCATGAAACCGACACCGGTGATGGCGTGATTTTTCTCACCGACAGATCGGGCGCGGCGCCTTACCGTTCAGCGGCGTTAATGAGCCATAAGCATGATAACTGTGAAGTAATCTCCGGTATCAGCCTGCCTTTACTCGAAGCGATGTATCCGCTGCGCGCAACGTTGAGTAGCGCTGAGTTTCGTCACGCCATTGTGGCGCAGGGCTCGCCGGGCGTGAGCAGCCTGTGGCACCAGCAGCAGAAGAATCCGCCTTTCGTTCTGCTTCACGATCTGTATAAGCATTAAACATTGGTATTGATGTCGCTTTTGCTACAATGGCGACTGATTTTCCGTATCGATTTATATCCCATGCTCATGCGCGTTATCTTTATCCTTCTGCTACTGGTCTCCGGTGGTGCGTCTGCCAGCCTGACCAGTCAGCAAGGCCTTCCTGCCCAATATATGCAAACCACCGAAGATGCGGCCATCTGGGCGCAGGTGGGAAATGCCGTCGTGAACGTGGGCAATGTCCGCGCCGGGCAGATCCTCGCCGTCTTTCCGGCCGCGGCGGATTACTATGAATTTCGTTTCGGATTCGGTACGGGGTTTATTGATAAAGAGCACCTGGAAAAAGTGCAGGGTAAGCAACGCGTTGAGGACAGTCTGGGCGATCTGAACAAGCCGCTCAGCAATCAAAACCTCATCACCTGGAAAGACACGCCGGTGTATAACGCCCCCAGCAGCGGAAGCGCGCCCTTTGGCACCTTAAGCGCCAATCTTCGCTATCCGATTCTGAATAAGCTGAAAGATCGCCTGAACCAGACCTGGTTTCAAATTCGCATCGGCAATCGTCTGGCGTGGATCAGCAGCCTGGATGCACAGGAAGATAACGGACTGCCGGTTCTGACCTACCACCATATCCTGCGTGATGAAGAGAACACCCGTTTTCGACATACCTCCACGACAACCAGCGTACGTGCGTTTAATAATCAGATGGCCTGGTTACGCGATCAAGGCTATACCACGCTGACAATGTACCAGCTTGAAGGGTACGTGCGTAACAAGATGAACCTCCCCGCGAAAGCGGTGGTGATCACTTTTGATGATGGCCTGAAATCGGTGAGCCGCTACGCGTATCCGGTGCTGAAAGAGTATGGCTTCAACGCGACGGCGTTTATTATTTCATCCCGAATCAAAGGTCACCCTCAGAAGTGGGATCCCCGATCGCTACAGTTTATGAGCGTTCAGGAAATCAAGGGCATCCAGGATGTGTTCGACATTCAGTCTCACACACACTTTCTGCATCGCGTGGATGGGTATAAACACCCCATCTTATTGAGCCGCAGCTATCACGTGATCCTGTTCGATTTTGAACGCTCACGGCGTGCACTGGCGCAGTTCAACCCGCGCGTGCTGTATGTTTCGTACCCGTTTGGCGGGTATGACAATAAAGCGATTAAAGCCGCGAATGATGCCGGTTTTCATCTGGCAGTGACAACGGTGAAAGGGAAGGTGAAGCCGGGGGATAATCCGTTCTTACTGAAGCGGCTGTATATTCTAAGAACGGATTCGCTGGAGACGATGTCGCGGCTGATCAGCAATCAGCCGCAGGGGTAGGTTATTCGTACGTGGTCTGAATGGTCACGGTGGTACCGAAAACACCGACGGTTACCGGATCGCTACCGGTTTTGACCAACGTGGCCCAAAGTGATCTGTCAATAATACTAACAGGATCCCCAACAACCTCTCCTATAGCAATGACACGTTGGTAACTGTCTGCCGGCACGGGGTAAATAGAATTTTCAGAATCCGTAATCATGACGCCGACGCCTCCTGCCGCAGTAACACCACCTGTATTCTCGACGGTATTGGTAAAATATTTTTTATCTGCGGTGGTATGTGTGGAGGATAACGTATAGTAAACAGCGGTTGTATTTACACATGTACCCGTAACATGGAACTCGACTTTGCTGGTATTCCCGTTTTCGACTTCTGCGGGATACCAGTCACCAAGGTTTACCGTTGTGGGCGCACGTAAGACACAGGTCGGGCGATTTAAAGGCATGCTGAATGACATTTCGCTCATGTTCACATGGGGACGAGGGTGATCGGATGTATCCGGATTGCTTGGATCACCCAGAATGATCTGACCAATGGGGCCTGCACCGGCCGTTAAAAAATTAACATCCGAAGGAACACCCTGGAATCCGTTGGTTTGATAGATTTCCATGCGCACATGCCAGGTTTTTTCGTCAAGCAGCTCTTCGTGATCGTCATTAGGTGCGGTCATATACCAGGAGCCCGCGTTGGGCGGGAACCACGCGGTGACGCCATTACCATCGGGATACATCGCCAGGGTATAGACAATACCCGGAATATTCGTCCGGAAGGTGGCCTTGTTATCTATGTAGCCTTCCAGCATTGAGTTGTCGGTAATCTGATAGGTGTTTTCACCGTCCGCTCCACCTGCACAATGGGATTTTAACGCAGGCGTTGTTTCCATAATGATCGTATTACTGATCTGTATGGGAGTTGTTACTGTGCCCACAGGCAGAGGAGTGATAACCGGTTGTGCGCCCGGAGACATAATCAGCAGGTCATCATGACCGTAAAATTTGCACTCCTCGAAATTAGCCTTTGCTGCGCCAGACATTCCGAGCGCCGCGAACGCTAATATGCTGAGATATTTTTTCATTCTAAATCCCTTTATTCGTAGCTGACATTAACCAGAACATTACTCATAACCACACCGCTGGTGATCGTTCCAATATTCTGATAACGTGCGTAAAAGCCATAATCCTTTATATAGTTCTCACTACTTCCACCGACATCGTAAATAACGTTTGATGTCCCGTCGCTGTTCAGGACGTTAGTTTTGAACGTATCTGAAAAAATAACGATACCCACATTTTCAGCCGCACTGGCTGCGGCATCGTTTTTAAACACCTGGCTGTGATTACTCCAGAAACCATTTTGCGGAGCAAAACTAAATTTTAGTTTGTTAATCGTTGCGCCTTCTGCACTGCTCGCGTAGCAGTCATCTACGTGGATCGTAAAAGGCGTTCCAGCTTCATCATCGTTTGGCGATAAACGATCGCTCTTGTCGCTGTTATAAAACCAGTCTCGTGACACGGTCGGCAAAATGATCTCTCCGCCGTTTTCGACGCTTAGCCGACAGGTATTATTAACGATGTTTGCTGTCAGGTTTACATCCATACCTGAACCTGCCTGGCTTACGCCAGGCAGAGTGCTACCAGCCAGACCGATAAGCAACACAAGACCGGGCTGGTGTAAATTAAACGGTGATTGTTGCATAATGGTTCCTGGAATTATTGATAGGTGACTGTGAAGGTTACTGGCGCAGTAACGGCACCTGTGCCAACATCGGCAATATTTCTGTCTTTCGCAATCACAATGCGTGAGTTCATCGGGAATTCCCCTACACCGTCAGCAATGGTGACCTCCTGTGCCGCCGGAGGCCTTTTGCAACTCAACATTACGCCAGTATCTACAACTCCTGACCAGATTTCGAAGCCTGTTGCTAACCCAGCAGAATAAGAATCTCCGTCCGTTTTCGGACCCGAGCATCCCCCACCTGCACCACTCGCTGCGGCTACCGTTGCCTTAGTTACACCAGAGCAGTTTGTAAAGGCAATTTTTAACGGCTCGACACGAGTCTTATTTACCAGATCGGTTTTATATACGTCGCCAAACGCAATTTCAGTGGACGCAGTTCCTGCACCGTTAAGCACTTTTGCTGTACACGTGCCCGAGACTATTTTTGATTTTATCGTTAATTTAACACTGTCAGTACCTGTAATTGCTGCGTTTGCCATTCCCGAATACAGAAGTGCAGAAACGGACAGGGCGATAAAAGTAGATTTAAATTTCATAATGTTGCTCCGTTTTCCTGCACCAATTACTCGTAGCTAAATTCAAAAGTCGCAGTAGCCTCAAAATCACCAACTGTCATGCTATTAACTTTGGTTTCACGTATTGTGGCTACTAAAGGAACTTCTTTATTCTGGATTTCTGTTGCACTCCAGACCAGTCGCTTAGCATCATCGTCAGAGTTGATGATAAAAGGGGCCTCCGGTGCGCTGGCTCTGGCAATTTCAACAGCAGAGAAATCTGCGCCTCCATCGGCTTTTGGTTTTTGATTAACAAGGCCGCTAAGCAAATAACCCGATTGGCTTCCTTTTACCGTGGCTTTCAGTGAGGTCAGAGAGGCCGGGCATTCAACAATCACAATTTTGAAATTGGCATTTGCGGTGCCAGCTTTGACATCGTCGAGACGCACCTGGCCGCCGTTACCAATGAGCAGTGTTTGATCCGTATCGGAACCCGTACCGCCCATCAGTTTCATATCACAAGTGGTTTCACGGATATTGGCCGTAAAGTTAACATCGAGATTCGTGCCCTCGGCGAGCGCCGAACCTGATAACGCCAGCATCGTTACGGCAACGACTGACAGGCTATAAAGATTTTTTTTCATACAAACTCTCGTCTATTTTCCCGAATAATTACATCTGGCACACTTGATTGCTGAGCACCGTTGTAAGTCCTACTTTTTGAGCATGTGATGAGACGTTATAATGCACGTCACATTTACTGTCTTTATCGCTTCCCCAGACAACATGAAGCGTGCCTTCATCCTCAACGCCGCGGACATAGGCTTGCCCCGCCTGTCCCACGGTGCCAATAGATTCATTTTTTTCATTTAAAACATCAGCGCCTAAAGGAATAAATCCGTTATCGGTGCGCTTAAGTTCTAAAATTAATGAACGACCTTCATCGGTTGCAAAATCAACCAGCACAACGGAACCACTGCGGGGAACCGTAATTTCACTGGTGTTTTTAATTTCAACGTCGTTTTCCAGCGTGCTGATATCAAGGTATACGCGGTTTTCACGGTAGGCAGACATATAAGGCAGAATGCCATAGCCGGAACTGCCTATTTCGCTGTTACCAAAGCCGATACCGGCGCCTTTCGCACCACTCGCTTTGACCAGTGCCAGCGCATCGTTGTCACCAATACTCCCTGGCGCAAATGCAATACCTCCTGAATGGATGACCATGCCACCGTTATAGGAGGCAGAATATTGTTTACTGTTGTCATCACCAAAAGAGGCAGATAAACCCAGCGGGCCATATTCACTGTTATAGGACCCGTAGCCGCTTATCTGATTCAGGTCACCATAATTACCACTGTTTGACGAGGCGCTAACGGAATAACTCACCTTATTATCTTGCGTATTTCCACCCGCGGACGTGTTAAAGCTTGTGCCGCCTTTAAGGTCGGAACGTAATCCCATATTGATGTTTGAGAATCCACCGGCATTCCCTCTATCTTTTGAGAATACACTTAATGGAATGCTTAGGCTTAAATAAACGCTATCGTCTTTCTTGCCGTTCTGATCATAGGTTCGCTGTAATGACAAGCTGTAGCTGCCGTAGGTGAAGCTATTGTTATACCCAATATTGTAATTGGAAGTAGAGCCCGTCGCGTTCCAGTAATCCTGCCAGGTGCCGCTTACATACAGGGAGCCAAAATTGTCTTCTCCGGAGGTTAGCGGTTGGTTAAGACTAATTTGCACCTGGTTTTTGGTGCGCTGATAGTCTGCATATAGCGCTTCGTTTGAGTCATAGCTACGGTTTGAGTACTTCTGGTGCCTAATACTGTCCTGAAGTTGCGCCGCATCGTTAAGCGTCAGGTAGTCTTCCGTCGAGAAACGATAAGCCGCAACGTTAAAGGAAGTATTCGTCGACTCAATCATTTTGCTGTAGGTTAAACGATAACTTTGCCCGCTTAATTTATCCAGCCCCTCAATATCTGCATAAGATTGCGTAACGTCGAATGCAAACGCACCAACAGGGGTGTTCATTGCCACGCCGAGAATACCGGCATAAAAATCCATGTCGGTATATTGCGCGCCAATATAACCCGTGAACGTATTATTCAGGCCATAGTAAAGCGTACCGTAACCCACTTTAGGCGCATCAATCAGTGAATCGTCATTTAATTCACCTAAACCGACGTCCCAGCGAGAGGCTCCCGGACGGAGCATCTGCGTGACGGATGAAAAGGGTACGGTAAAGGAGCGTTTGCTGCCATCAGCTTCTTCAATCGTTACCAGTAAATCATTTCCGTAACCTGTGGTACTCAGGTCGTTTATTTCAAACGCGCCTGGTGGCACCGAGGTTTCATAAATCTTATTGCCGCTCTGCGTGACGCTGACCTTCGCGTTACTGTTCGCGACACCCCGAATGACAGGCGCGTAGCCTGTGGACCCCATTGGCAACATGCGATCGTCACTGTACATGCGTGCGCCGCGAAGGCTCATAGAGTTAAATGCCTCGCCACGCGTGTAAGAGTCGCCGATGACAAACTGGGCACTCAATGGTGTGATATCGCGCTGCAAATAGACATCCTGACTGGAGTATTTTGTGCCGCTATCTTTGTCCCAGTTAAAATTGCCACGCGAGCGCAGGCGCCATGGCCCCATATTCAGACCATAGCGTAACCCTACATATGCACTTTCTGATGTACTGCCGTTGTTCTCGCTACGCCAGCCGTTCATGTCATAAGAGAGCAGAGCGGCAGGAATTCCGTTATCCCACAACGATGGGTCGACATATCCCGCCGGGCGTTTCAGCACATAAATCTGGGGAAAATTAAAATCCATAACCTGCTTGCCACTGTCATAGCTAACCGTAGCGCCAGCGAAAGATTTTTTAATATCGACGCAGCTTTCATCGTCTTCCGGTCCGTCAGGCAATGTGCTGGTGTCGACACCCGATTGTGACAGCAGCAGTTTTGTTATGCACGGGGTCGCACGAGGTGTTCCGTTATCTTTAAACGTGACCTCCACGGTGGACTTCAGTTTACCGTTCAGGTTGATCTTAGTGCGATAGGTCCCCGGTAAAACCGGGTTGCCATGTGAAAAACGATTAATATCAATATTAGCGCTGCCATTTAAAAGAAATTGATCGTTAAACTCGACCTCTTCTTCATTATCAGGCAGATCTTTTGCTGGCGTGATATTTTCTGCACAGGCATAAAAAGGCAATGCTGCACTTATCGTAAGACATAAAAGAGAACGTTTAAATAACATGGCACATCCACTTAATCAGTGCAGAGAGGGTGCTCTCCACAGAGTTAATGCTATTAATTATTATATGTATTAAAGGGTGCTCTATTTTAGTCCCGCTTCGTGATGGTCTGTGCCGCCATAGTCATTAATAGAATCAAACTCTACTTTACCATTTACGGCAGAAGCTAAACCTTTAACCGTCATTGTGGTATCACTGAACGGTGGAACGGCCTTATGATCAACGTCGTATGTTTTTTGACTGGCTTTAATGGTTACCGCCGAAACGGAGACGTTATACGGTGAATTATTATGGGCAACAAGCTTAACCGCGTTTCCTTCTTTTTTCTGCGTCCATGTCAAATGCTCAGCTGCTTCACCTGCCGAGCCTTTTAACCCGTCAGGACGGTAAAAGAATTTAATACGTGTTCTGAATGCCAGCTGAAGCTGGTTAAGATTCTCTTTATCCGCAGCTTTTGATTTTGGTGGAATCTCCAGGACATTGAACCAGAAAAGCGATTCACGATCCTGTGGTAAAGGTGTACCTGTGTAGGTAATACGTACGGATTGGCCTTTTTTCGGGTCAATACGGGATACTGGAGGGGTAATGATAAAAGGAAGCTTTAACTCTTCCGGATTTACGCCATCACGCCCATCATCAAGCCAGGTTTGAACCAAAAGCGGTTTGGTTCCATGGTTATCGAGATTAACAACAACATCCTTCGATGACTGTGGATAGATAATACGGGTGCCGGAAATAACAATATCCGCACTTGCATTCGATGTGGCCAAAACGGCAGTTGCGAGCAATACGGCTTGAAAACTCTTAATGAAGACTGAATGAGACATTTTTTCCACTTCCTTTTGGAATTACACAAGCAATCCCTCATTCATCATGAAGGATTGCTTAATTTAAAGTTTACGAATCTCTTATTCGTAAATCATGGTGAAGGCAACCTGTGCCTGCACGGTACCAGCAGAAACTGGATTACTTGTTGCATCCCAACCCTGACCCTGGGTGTACGCTACGCGGTAGTACAGGTTTCCTGCGCCAGAAGTTTCATCGATGGTTGCTTTCTGGGAGTTGTTAGTCTGGTCAATTTTGATCTGATCGACAGCTGAGTTACCGTCGTTTGACAGCACCAGGTTAACGTTCTTAGCTGAACCCTGAGCATTGCTTGGTGGAACCAGCAGACCGCCTTCGGTAGAAGAGGAGCCAGCCCAGGAAGAGAACTGTGCAGATGCTTTCTTCACAGTTGCGGTATCACAACCGGTCAGTGAAAGGCTGAATTTCTTTTCACCCAGGGTGCTGGTGCTACCCAGTGCGTTTGCGAAATCACGCACAAATACAGTGTCCAGAGTCACGTCAAAATCGTTACCGTTCTGATCGATTTTCTGGTCAAGGGAGACCTGGCAAGTATTGTTAGAAACCATGCCGTGGAAAGTAATAGTGCCGGTGTCAGGATCTGCTGCTACCGCTGAACCCGCAGCCAATACGCTTGCCATAGCAATTGCCAAACCATATTTTTTAGAAATCATTTAAATATCCATATTCGTTGAGTTAATAATAAGTGCCCGTAAATCTTTTATTTGAAATTAAATTTCGTGGCGAATTATATTGTTAATCTCAATGAAATATAGATGTTGTGCGTGATTTAAACTAAATGAATAGTTTAGTAAATTTAAAATTATTTGTTATCAATGTGATGGGATTGTCTGGTTGTGCGGGGAGAGTTTGAATATTAATTCTATAAATGCTTTTTAAAGACCCATTCATTTAATAAATGCGCAGGAATGGGTCGTGGGATAAATATTATCAGGCAACCTGTACCGGAATCGCCTTCGCGGTACGTTTCATCTCATTGTCGCCTTCAAAGTAGGCTACTTTTGGCTGCCAGCGACGCGCTTCTTCGTCAGACATCATGACAAAGCTGGCGATAATCACGATATCGCCTACGTCCGCGCAGTGCGCCGCCGCCCCGTTGACGGAGATGATTTTGGACCCGCGCTCAGCGGCAATGGCGTAGGTAGAGAAGCGTTTGCCGTTATTTACGTTCCAGATATCAATGGCTTCGTTTTCGAGAATACCCGCTGCGTCGAGAAAATCCTGGTCGATCGCGCAGGAGCCTTCATAATGCAGGTCGGCCTGAGTGACTTTCACACGGTGAAGCTTACCTTGCAGCATTTTGCGAATCATTACGTTTACCTTTCATCTTCCGGGTAGAAAAACTACGCCAGCTCAACCACTTTGTTATCGATAAGGCGGGCCTGGCCGAGCCATGCCGCCACCAGAATTACCGCACGTTTGCTGGTCTCTGTAAGTGCCAGAAGCGTATCGGCATCCCGAATTTGAACGTCGTCAGCACGAAGACCTTTCTCGTTCAGCGCCTGTTCAGCCAGGGCGATAATCTCTTCTGCTGTTAACTCTTTTGCCAGCAGTTGCTCTGCCATCGTATTCATGACTTTGCTTAAGCCCGGCGCAATTTTACGTTGTTCGGCGGTCAGATAGCCGTTACGGGAACTGAGCGCCAGGCCATCTTTCGCGCGTACAATCGGCACGCCGACGATCTCGATGTCGTAGCCCATGTCGGCAACCATTTTGCGGATCAGCGCCAGCTGCTGGAAATCTTTCTCGCCAAAGCAGGCGATGTCCGGCTGCACCAGGTTAAACAGCTTGCTGACGATGGTGGAGACGCCACGGAAATGGCCCGGGCGGCTGGCGCCCTCCAGCATAGTCGAAATACCCGGCACGTCGACGTAGGTCGATTCAGTGGTGCCCTGGGGATACACATCTGCGGGTGCCGGTGCGAAGACGATATCCGCATGACGTTTTTTGAGCTTTTCGCAATCTTCCTGCAAGGTACGTGGGTAGCGCGCCAGATCGTCTTCGCGATCGAACTGCATCGGGTTAACGAAGATACTAACTACCACGATATCTGCCCGGGCTCTCGCTTCATCGACCAGCTTCATATGGCCGTCGTGCAGGTTGCCCATGGTTGGGACAAGGGCGATACGTTTACCTTCCTGACGCGCCCGACGAATATGCTGACGCAGCAGCGGCAGGGTTTCTATGATTAGCACACCTGGACTCCTTAATGGAAACTGTGTTCTTCGGCCGGATAAACGCCGGACTCAACCTCGGCAATATACTGCCGCACAGCAGCACGCATGTCGCCTGCTTCTGATAGGAAATTTTTAGCAAATTTTGGAATATGGCCGCCGGTGATCCCGAAGGCGTCGTGCATGACCAGAATCTGGCCATCGGTGACGTTACCCGCACCGATGCCGATCACCGGAATCGACAGCGCCTCAGTGATACGCTTAGCCAGCTCAACCGGCACACACTCCAGCACCAGCAGCTGCGCGCCCGCGGCTTCCAGCGCCACGGCATCATCAAACAGCGTCTGCGCCGCATCGCCTCGGCCCTGCACCTTATATCCGCCAAAGATGTTGACCGACTGCGGCGTCAGCCCCAAATGACCACAAACCGGCACGGCGCGGTCGGTGAGCATTTTCACCGTATCGACCAGCCATGCGCCGCCTTCGATTTTGACCATATTGGCGCCGGCGCGCATCACTGTCGCCGCATTTTCGAAGGCCTGCTCCGGGGTGGCATACGCCATAAACGGCAGATCGGAAAGCAGCAGGCAGGCGGGGGCACCCCGGCGCACGGCGCGGGTATGGTAAGCAATATCCTCGACCGTGACCGGCAGAGTGGAATCATGTCCTTGTACCGTCATCCCTAACGAGTCTCCGACCAGCATGACGTTGATCCCTTCTTCGGCAAACAGTTTTGCGAAGCTGTAGTCATACGCGGTGATAGTGGCGAAGCGTTTTTTTTCCTGTTTGCATTTCTGCAATAAGGAGATGGTGGTTGGTTTCATACTGTTTCCTGATGGCCCAAAAGCGAATCTTTGCGCATTCTAACAGTAACATTTGAGGGAACAATGATTTTAGGCAATCGATTAACCGCAAATAAGGAATGGTTAATCGATGCGGAGGCGGGATTACCAGCGGGCCGGTTTATCCGCGTTGAGATTTTGCAGAACGGCTTGCAGCGAGGAGCCGTCAGGGAAGGTGAGATCGGGCGCGACTTCAAACAGTGGCCAGAGCATAAACCCACGGTTTTTCATGTCGTAATGCGGAACGGTGAGGCGTTCGGTGTTAATCACCTCGTGACCGAAAAGCATAATATCGAGATCGAGCGTGCGCGGTCCCCAGCGTTCGGCTTTGCGGACACGACCCTGCTGTAGCTCAATACGCTGGGTATTATCCAGCAGCGTTTCTGCGTCAAGGGTCGTTTCCAGCACCACGGCGGCGTTCAGATAATCAGGTTGATCCTGCGGGCCGAGCGGCGGCGTACGGTAAAATGAGGACAGCGCGACAATGCGGCTTTGGGGGATCTCTCCCAGGGCCTGCACGGCAGCGTTAACCTGCTCCAGCGGAGAGGCCAGATTGCTGCCGATGGCGATATACGCAAGGGTCATGCCGTACCTTCACGACGCGGTGCGCGTTTGCGCGGGCGACGGTGACGACGGCGCGGTGCCGGTTCATCATCCAGATCCGTAAGCATATCTTTTTGCTCCGGTGGCGCAGAAACCTGAAACTCGCCCCACCACTGCGCCAGGCGCTGTAGTTCCGGGTTCCTTTCCACTTCAGCACGCAGAGAGAGCAGATCGAACGCGGCGCGGAACTTAGGATGCTCCATCAGCTTCCAGGCGCGTTTACCCTGACGGCGGGACATACGCAGCTGAAGCTGCCAGATATCACGCACCAGCGTGGTAATACGTTTCGGGATCGCCAGCGTGCGACAGCCTTCGTCCAGCACGTCGTTTGCCGCCAGCGCGAACGCATCATAATAGGCGAGACCGCTCTCCTGGGTAATGCGCTGCGCCGTTTCCAGCAGCGGATACCAGAACATGGCCGCGAACAGGAACGCCGGATTCACGCGCATATCGTTATGAATACGGGTATCGGTGTTCTTCAGCACCTGCGCAATTATCCGCTCCATTGCGCTGTCACCGTTTTCGGTGAAGTAGCGGGTAATGGTCGGGAACAGCGGCTGGAACAGGTTGTATTCACGCAGCAGGTTGTAGGTTTCAAACCCGTAGCCTGCCTGGAGCAGCTTTAACGACTCCTCAAACAGACGGGCAGGGGGCACGTCGTTGATCAGCGTCGCCAGGCGCGGGATCGGCTCTGCGGTTTCCGGGCTGATACGCATGTTCAGCTTGGCGGCGAAACGCACGGCGCGCAGCATTCGGACCGGATCTTCGCGATAGCGTGTTTCCGGCGTACCGATCAGGCGAATCAGACCATCTTTCAGATCCTGCATACCGCCGACGTAATCGCGCACGGTAAAATCCGCCACGCTGTAGTAAAGGCTGTTGATGGTGAAATCGCGACGCTGAGCATCTTCTTCAATAGAGCCGAAGATGTTGTCACGCAGCAGCATGCCGTTTTGGCCGCGCTGGGAAGTCGTGCGATCGTTAACGCCCGCTTCGTGGTGACCGCGGAAGGTCGCCACTTCAATAATTTCCGGTCCAAACATCACGTGCGCCAGACGGAAACGGCGGCCAACCAGACGGCAGTTGCGGAATAATTTACGCACCTGCTCAGGCGTGGCGCTGGTCGTCACGTCGAAATCTTTTGGTTTTTTGCCCAGCAGTAAATCGCGCACCCCGCCGCCGACGAGATAGGCCTCGTAGCCTGCTTTATTCAGACGATAGAGCACCTTGAGGGCATTTTCACTGATATCTTTGCGGGAAATATTGTGCTGCTCACGCGGAATGACCGACATGTGTGGCTGTGCAATAGCGTCGTTCGCCATGCTCTCTTCGCGGCTCAGCACTTTACGGCAAAAATTAGCGACTCGGGTAAAAATAGTACACCTCGTAGTGTGTTTTGTTATCAAAAAAGCGGCTAATCATAGCTCAGCGCAACGCATTTGAGAATGCTGGATTTTTGGCACGGCCATAAGCGCCCAGTCAGCAATGGCCGTTTTCAGCAATTCATCCAGACTCAGATCCTGCCATTCCTGCGTTACATTCTGGTTGAGAAATCGCAGCGCGTCGATCAAAACCGGGCGCGGATCGCCGTCAGGCAGCGCCGGGGCATGATTCTGTTTCGATAGCTTATTTCCCTGTTCATTGACTGCCAGCGGCAGATGGATGTAATCCGGCACCGCCCAGCCAAACTGCTGGTAAAGCGATATTTGCCGCACGGTAGGCTCAACCAGATCCGCCCCGCGCACGATTTCCGTAACACCCTGGAAATGGTCATCGACAACCACCGCCAGGTTATAGGCAAACAAACCATCACGACGGTGAATAATAAAATCTTCACGCGCCAGGCGTTCATCCGCCTGAATTGTTCCTGAGAGTACGTCGGTAAACTGCGTCACTGGAGTACGCTGTATCAGCCGCACGGCGGCATTCTCAGGACCGTTGTGCCGCGTACGGCAGTGGCCGTCGTAAACGCCACCCACGCTCTGAATTCGCGCCCGCGTGCAGGTGCAGTTATAGGAAAGGCCCTGTTCAGCAAGCCACGCCAGACGTTCACGGTAGGCATCATGGCGTTGAGACTGCCAGAGTACGTCGCCATCCCAGTGAAGACCGTAATGTTCCAGCTGACGCAGAATAGTTTCTGCTGCACCGGGAACTTCACGTGGAGGATCGATATCTTCAATGCGGACCAGCCATTGACCCTGACGGGCGCGAGCCTGTAGGTAGCTGCCGAGCGCGGCAATTAATGAGCCGAAGTGTAATTCACCGGAGGGAGATGGCGCAAAGCGCCCGATATAGTGAGATTCAGACATATCAACGGTAACAAGGCGGGAGAGACTCCCGCCTTAGCTGAGTAGTGAGAGCGCAGGCGTTAGCCGGCCATCTGTTTTTCGCGGATTTCTGCCAGCGTTTTACAGTCGATGCACAGATCGGCTGTTGGACGCGCTTCCAGGCGACGAATACCGATTTCAACACCGCAGGATTCGCAGTAGCCAAAATCTTCGTCCTCGACCTTCTTCAGCGTTTTTTCGATCTTTTTGATCAGTTTGCGCTCGCGGTCACGGTTACGCAGTTCGAGGCTGAACTCTTCTTCCTGAGCGGCACGGTCGACCGGGTCCGGGAAGTTAGCAGCTTCATCCTGCATATGTGTAACGGTGCGATCGACTTCATCCCTGAGTTGATTACGCCATGCTTCAAGAATACGCTTGAAGTGCGACAGCTGGGCTTCGTTCATATACTCTTCGCCCGGCTTCTCTTGATACGGCTCCACCCCAGCGATGGCGAGAATACTCAGGGACGATGTTTTACGGTTTTGCCCTTCTTGCATGTTGCTTCTCCTTAACACGCACTATCGATCCCCGTGTTGGGGGAAAAATCAGGTCGCTATAAATAGCAGATGCTTTTCCGTATGGCAATTATCTAAACGTAACACTTGACAACCCTGTGAGGAAAAGCGTATTTGCGCACGCGGCCAGAACACTTATTAGTCAATCGTCTAATCCCTTATAAGACAATGGGAAGAGAGGATCTCAGAGTCATATTATCGGCAGAAAGTTCCGCTTTATAAGCGAAAATCTCTACCCCCTGCTTTTGTGCCTCATTCAACAATTGCGCGTATTTAGGATCAATATGACGGGCCGGGGAAAACCGTTCAATGGCTGAATGCAGAACCGCAAACAGCAACACGGCGCGCTTGCCCGCCGCCGCTACACTCATTAGCTCTCGCAGATGCTTCTGGCCACGTAGCGTTACCGCATCCGGAAAGAAGCCGTTTTCCTGTTCCGCTAACGTCACTGATTTCACTTCAATATAGCACTCAGGGCGGTCTTCCGCCTGTAACATAAAATCAATTCTGCTGCCTTCATCGCCATATTTCACTTCGCTTTTTTGCGTGCCGTAACCCACCAGTTCAGGAAGCATTCCATTTGTCAGGGCTTCCTTAACCAGCTGATTTGCGCGCAGGGTATTCACGCAAATAAATGCCCCGCTTTGCGTCTCGGTCATTTCCCAGGTATGAGGATATTTGCGTTTAGTATTTTCTGATGTGGAATACCAGACCGTGTCACCCGGCGTGGCGCAACCGGTCATGGCGCCGGTGTTAGGGCAGTGCAGCGTGAGCGTTTCGCCCTCAGGGGTGATCACGTCAGCGAGAAAGCGTTTGTAACGCTGGATCAGCGTGGCGGGCTGGAGTGCAGGGCTAAACTTCATCAGGATTCCTTAACGTGTCGCCCAGCGTCCAGCGCTGAAGCGGAGTATAGCGGGTGCGTCCTTGTACAAAGGCAGATTCGTACAGCGCAAATTCATTCACCTGAAAGGACCAGTGAAAGCCCGGTGGCGGGATGGCAACGGCCTGACCCGCGTCGCGCAGCAGGGTAATGTGAGGATGAAACGGCTGTGGGCTCTGATAACAGCCGCTTCGCGCGGCCTGCGCCCGCAGCATGTTGGCGAGCTGTAGCAGTCCGCGAGGGGGCTGCCGCGTCCCCAGCCAGACCACCCGAGAGCGCAGCCATTGCCCGGCATCGTCAAGATGCAGCGTAAACCCCGGCTGCGAAATGCGTCCGGCCATTGCGCTTAACGCGCGCTGCTTTTCAGCGCTTACTTCACCAAGAAAGGCTAACGTCAGGTGCATATTGGCGGCGACGACGGGGCGGCCCGCTTCCGCGGGGAAGTGGCTGGCGCGCCAGCGAACAATCTGCCGTTGAAGCGTGGTGGGTAATTCAATGGCGAAGAATAGCCGTTTTGACTCAGACATGCGCAAGACTCGGTAATGATATGCGCCGATGCTACAATGTACGCCGATTAATGTTAACCCTCTGGAGCCGTAAGTGTCCTCTTTGCCCGTCGCCGTCGTCCTTCCTGAGCTTCTCGCAGCCTTAGAACATGCGCCACAGGTTTTGCTCAGCGCGCCCACCGGAGCGGGTAAATCCACCTGGCTGCCCCTGCAAATTCTGCGCGAAGGGAGCATCAGCGGGAAAATTATCCTGCTGGAGCCGCGCAGGCTGGCGGCGCGCAATGTGGCGCAGCGCCTGGCGGAACTGCTGAATGAAAAACCGGGCGAGACGGTAGGGTACCGGATGCGCGCCGAAACCTGCGTTGGACCGTCCACGCGGCTGGAGGTGGTCACCGAAGGTATTCTCACCCGTATGCTGCAAAACGATCCGGAGCTGACCGGCGTCGGGCTGGTGATCCTTGATGAATTTCACGAGCGCAGCCTCCAGGCCGATCTGGCCCTTGCGCTGCTGCTCGACGTTCAGCAGGGGCTGCGCGACGACCTTCGGCTGCTGATTATGTCGGCGACGCTGGATAACGAGCGGCTCCGGCAGACGCTCCCTGACGCGCCGATGGTCTCCTCTGAAGGGCGTGCGTTCCCGGTCGAGCGCCGCTATCAGCCGCTGCCTGCCCATCAGCGTTTTGACGAAGCGGTTGCCATCGCCACCGCCGAATTGCTCCGTCAGGAACCCGGCTCGCTGCTGCTGTTTTTACCCGGCGTAGGCGAAATCCAGCGCGTACAGGAGCAGCTGGCATCCCGGGTGAACGGTGACGTTATGCTGTGCCCGCTCTACGGCGCGCTGCCGTTGGCTGACCAGCGCAAGGCGATCCTTCCCGCACCGGCGGGGCAGCGCAAAGTGGTGCTGGCAACCAATATCGCGGAAACCAGTTTGACCATCGAAGGCATTCGCCTGGTGGTGGACAGTACGCAGGAGAGGGTGGCCAGTTTTGATCCGCGTACCGGGCTGACCAGGCTACTGACGCAGCGCATCAGCCAGGCCTCGATGGTGCAGCGCGCAGGGCGAGCAGGGCGTCTTGAGCCGGGTATTTGCCTGCATTTAACCAGCGCCGAGCAGGCGGAGCGTGCGGCATTGCAGAGCACGCCTGAGATTTTACAAAGCGATCTCTCCGGGCTGGTGATGGATCTGATGCAGTGGGGCTGCCCGGACCCTGACCAGCTCACCTGGCTTAATCCTCCGCCTGTCGTGAACCTTTCCGCCGCGCGCAGCCTGCTGACCCAGCTTGGCGCGCTGGAAGGCGAGCGACTGACGGCGCGCGGTCAGAAAATGGCGGCGCTGGGCAACGATCCGCGTCTGGCGGCAATGCTGGTGGCAGCACAGGGCGATGATGAAATTGCCACGGCGGCAAAACTGGCGGCTATTCTTGAGGAGCCGCCGCGCGGTGGCAGCAGCGATCTGGGACAGGCCTTTTCTCGCCATCAGGGAAACTGGCAACAACGCGCGCAGCAGCTGTGTAAACGCCTGAATTGCCGGGGCGGTTCGCCTGACAGCGATAAAGTTATCCCTCTGCTGGCCCAGGCTTTCCCGGACAGGATTGCGCGCCGTCGCGGGCTGGATGGTCGCTATCAACTGGCAAATGGGATGGGCGCGATGCTGGACAGCGATGACGCCCTGACGCGTCACGAATGGCTGATCGCGCCGCTCTTGCTCCAGGGCAGCCACTCCCCGGACGCGCGTATTTTACAGGCGGTTGCCGTGGATATTGACGCCCTGACGCGTGCCTGCCCGCAGCTGCTTCAGCAATCTGACATCGTGGAATGGGATGATGCCCAGGGCACGCTGAAGGCGTTCCGTCGTAGCCAGATTGGCAAACTGACGCTCGGGACGAAACCGCTGGCGAAGCCGTCGGAGGAAGAGTTACACCAGGCGATGCTGAACGGCATTCGGGAAAAAGGGCTGAGCGTACTGAACTGGACGCCGGAGGCCGAACAGTATCGCATTCGCCTGCATTGCGCCGCGAAGTGGCTGCCGGAACAGGGGTGGCCAGCGGTGGATGATGAGACGCTGCTCGCGACGCTTGAACAGTGGCTGTTGCCGCAGATGAACGGCGTACACTCGCTGCGCGCCCTGAAGGCGCTTGATGTTAAGGCAGCGTTACAGAATTTACTGGACTGGTCGTTACGTCAACGTCTGGATAGTGAACTGCCTGGGCATTACACTGTGCCAACCGGGAGCCGGATTGCCATTCGTTATCATGAGGATAATCCGCCGGCGCTGGCGGTTCGGATGCAGGAGATGTTTGGTGAGGCCACCACGCCGTCCATCGCTGAAGGGCGCGTGCCGTTAGTGCTTGAGCTGCTTTCGCCTGCGCATCGTCCCTTGCAGATCACCCGCGATCTGGGGGCGTTCTGGGCGGGGAGCTATCGTGAAGTGCAGAAAGAGATGAAAGGGCGATATCCCAAACACGTCTGGCCGGACGATCCGGCGAATACCGCGCCGACACGGCGCACGAAGAAATATTCGTAATGGATCGAAAAGGGGAGTGCGGCCTGATGCCCTCACCCCGGCCCTCTCCCACGGGGAAAGGGAGAAACAAACTTTGAGAGATTTCTTCTTTCACTGACCTGTGCAAGATAAGAAAATCTGGCCTTTGCGCCTGAATGTTGCGGAGAAAAAGCATGGCGGGGAATGACCGCGAGCCAATAGGACGTAAGGGAAAGCCGACGCGTCCGGCGAAAGAAAAGGTAAGCCGTCGTCGCCTCAGAGATGAGGAGTATGACGATGACTATGAAGACGATTATGAGGATGAAGAACCGATGCCACGTAAAGGGAAAGGCAAAGGGCGTAAGCCTCGTGGGAAGCGCGGCTGGTTCTGGTTGCTGCTGAAGCTGTTCATTGTTTTTGTTGTCCTGATCGCGATTTACGGCGTTTATCTGGATCAGAAGATCCGCAGCCGTATCGACGGGAAAGTCTGGCAATTGCCTGCGGCAGTGTACGGCCGCATGGTGAACCTTGAGCCGGACATGTCCATCAGCAAGAACGAGATGGTGAAGCTGCTGCAAGCCACGCAGTATCGTCAGGTCACGAAAATGACCCGTCCGGGCGAATTTACCGTCCAGGCGAAAAGCATTGAGATGATCCGCCGTCCATTCGACTTCCCGGACAGTAAAGAAGGGCAGGTGCGCGCGCGTCTGACCTTTGACGGCGATCGCCTGGAAACCATTGAGAACATGGATAACGATCGCCAGTTCGGTTTCTTCCGTCTCGATCCGCGTCTCATCACCATGCTGTCGTCCGCAAACGGCGAACAGCGCCTGTTCGTGGCGCGTAATGGCTTCCCGGATCTGCTGGTAGATACCCTGCTGGCAACCGAAGACCGCCACTTCTACGAGCACGACGGTATTAGCCTTTACTCCATTGGTCGTGCGGTACTGGCGAACCTGACCGCCGGGCGTACGGTGCAGGGGGCGAGTACCCTGACCCAGCAGCTGGTGAAAAACCTGTTCCTCTCCAGCGAACGCTCTTACTGGCGTAAAGCCAATGAAGCGTACATGGCCGTGCTGATGGATGCGCGCTACAGCAAGGATCGTATTCTTGAGCTGTACATGAACGAGGTGTACCTCGGTCAGAGCGGTGACAACGAGATCCGCGGCTTCCCGCTGGCGAGCCTGTACTACTTTGGTCGTCCGGTAGAAGAGCTGAGCCTTGACCAGCAGGCACTGCTGGTGGGCATGGTGAAAGGCGCGTCGATCTACAACCCGTGGCGTAACCCGAAACTGGCGCTGGAGCGTCGTAACCTGGTGCTGCGTCTGCTGCAACAACAGCAGGTGATTGACCAGGAGCTGTACGACATGCTGAGCGCGCGTCCGCTGGGCGTTCAGCCGCGTGGTGGGGTGATTTCTCCGCAGCCAGCCTTTATGCAGATGGTGCGTCAGGAGTTGCAGTCTAAGCTCGGGGATAAAGTGAAAGATCTCTCCGGCGTGAAGATCTTTACCACCTTTGACTCCGTGGCACAGGACGCCGCAGAAAAAGCGGCGGTAGAAGGTATTCCGGCGCTGAAAAAGCAGCGTAAGCTGAGCGATCTGGAAACCGCGATGGTAGTGGTTGACCGTAACACCGGCGAAGTTCGTGCCATGGTGGGTGGCGCTGAGCCGCAGTTTGCGGGCTATAACCGTGCCATGCAGGCGCGTCGTTCAATTGGTTCACTGGCAAAACCGGCGACCTATCTGACCGCGCTGAGCCAGCCGAATCTTTATCGCCTGAATACCTGGATTGCCGATGCGCCAATTTCCCTGCGCCAGCCTAACGGCCAGGTTTGGTCACCGCAGAACGATGACAGACAGTTCAGCGGCCAGGTCATGCTGGTGGATGCGTTAACCCGCTCGATGAACGTGCCAACGGTTAACCTCGGAATGGCGCTGGGCCTGCCGGCCATTACCGACACCTGGCAGAAGCTGGGGGTACCGAAAGATCAGCTGCACCCGGTGCCAGCGATGATTCTGGGGGCGCTTAACCTGACGCCAATCGAAGTGGCGCAGGCGTTCCAGACGATCGCCAGCGGCGGTAACCGTGCTCCGCTTTCCGCTCTGCGTTCGGTGATTGCCGAAGATGGCTCCGTGCTGTATCAGAGCTTCCCGCAGGCAGAACGTGCAGTTCCGGCGCAGGCGGCCTATATGACGCTATGGACCATGCAGCAGGTTGTCCAGCGCGGTACAGGCCGTCAGCTGGGAGCGAAGTATCCGGGCCTGCATCTGGCGGGTAAAACCGGGACCACCAACAACAACGTCGATACCTGGTTCGCCGGTATTGATGGTCGTGAAGTGGTCATCACCTGGGTGGGGCGCGATAACAACCAGCCGACCAAACTGTATGGCGCGAGCGGTGCGATGTCGATTTACCAGCGCTACCTGGCCAACCAGTCTCCGGTGCCGCTGAACCTGGTTGCCCCGGAAGATATCGTTGATATGGGCGTGGACGCATCGGGCAACTTTATCTGCGGTGGCGGGATGCGTACGCTGCCGGTCTGGACGACTAACCCGGATGCGCTGTGTCAGCAAAGTCAGCCAGAAGAACCGACAGGTAACCCGTTCGATCAGTCTTCTCAACCTCAGCAGCCGCAGCAGCAACAGCCGCAGCAGCAGAATGAGAAGAAAGACAGCGACGGTGTCGCCGGCTGGATCAAGGACATGTTTGGCGGAAACTAATTAGTTTCCTGAATAAAAGGCCGCTTAATGATTAAGCGGCCTTTTTTTATGTTTACATTCATTTATATTTAAAATTATTAAATTTAAAATGTAGAATTATTAATTTTTGCTTTTTTTTATCTAAAACAGAAAGTTGTGTCCGATTATTCGGGTGTTATCATTTTGCGATCTAGACGTGATGAAGAATAATCTGATTAAATCCTCTCCAGAAATTTACTGACCTCACAGGATATTCCTTAGAGGACTTCCCAACATTTTTGTATATATCAAGAATGGATATCTTCATCATCACATATAAGGATATTGTTATGAGTAAATATGTTGTTTCAACGGTGTTGGCCAGCACGCTTATGGCTGCACTCTCTCTGCCGGTATTTGCAGCGAATGATTCTGGTACGGTAAATTTCGCCGGAAAAATTGTGGTGGATACCTGTGAAATTGATGTTGATGGCTCGGGGTCCAATACTTCCACCGTCACATTTGCAGATACTTACCCTTCTGATTTTGGCACTGACGGTCAGGTCGGGACGTCGAAGGCCTTTAAGATTGAAGTGAAAAAATGTGATCCGCTGGTTGCCAAACTGAACCTCAAGTTCAGCGGCACCACAACGGATGCGGAATACAAGCGCCTGAAGAACGATCTTTCCGGCGCTGGCAATGCGACCAACGTTGGCATCATTGTCAGTAATGAAAATGGGACTAAGGGGGACGTGGTTTTCAACGGATCAGAACCGGAAGCCGGTACCGATGTTGCGAACGATGCCACTGGCGCCACAGCATCTGTCTTTAATTACACCGCGAAAGTTATTCAGGTTGGTGATAACAAACCAACAGCAGGTCACTACTCCTCATCTGCAACGTTCGAGGTTGTTTATCGCTAAATCTATTTTGGCAGCCTGAAAGGGCTGCCTTCTGGAACGTAGTATGAATTATTTATTAAAATTGTTAGGTGGATGTTTGATTATCTCTTGCTGTTCAGTACAGGCAAGTGTGGTTCTCGGTGGCACGCGAATTATTTATCCATCGAATAAATCCGAAGTACAAATAGCACTCAAAAATAAAGACCCTCATACTCGATATCTGGTGCAAAGCTGGGTGAGTTACCCCAACGATGCAAAAGCACCTTTCATCATTACGCCGCCTGTCTATAAATTACAGGAAAATCGTCAGACCCTTTTGCACATCATTTTTACCGGCGATAAAAAAAATCTGCCCGCAGATCGCGAATCTTTATTTCTGGCGAATGTGAAATCCGTCTCGGCGTTATCACCTGACTTAAAAGACAAGAATACGCTGCAATTCGCGATGAAAACGCGTCTGAAGCTGTTCTGGCGTCCTGCTGATTTGAAAGAAACCGATGCGCTACAAGCCTATGAAAAAATCACCTTCCGCCGCCAGGGGAACAAGCTCATTGCGAAAAACCCAACGCCGTTTTACGTCTCCTTTGGCGAGCTGGCCGTGGGCGGGAAAAGTGTCCCTGTGACTGACACAAAAACCACGCCGGGGGCAATTTCAATGATGGTCGCACCTTTCAGCGAGCAATATTTTTCTGTGCCTCAATCTGCAAACGGGCCCGTGACGTGGACTGCTATTAGCGATTTCGGCGCGCAAACCTCCCAGCGCAAGCAGGCTCTTTAAACACACAATGCTGGTACCCTATGTCGTCATCTCCACTCTACAAACAGGTTCTGAAGGGAATCGCGTTAGCGCTGCTCGCGATGATCCAGCCTGTGAGTGCAGATGACGAATTTAACCTGCGGATCCTCGAGATGGACACTCCGCTGGAAAACACCTCAACGCTAAAAAATTTCATCAATGATAATGGCTTACTGCCGGGAAACTTTCTGACGACCATTATGTGGGATCGGGATGTTCTGGATAAACGCACGGTGAGTTGGATCTTGTCTGACGATAAGCAGCGCCTGTTACCGGAGCTGACCAAAGCGGATCTGCGTGCATTAGGGGTAAAAGTCGACACGATCCCGGACATGAAAGATCTGGATGATGCGGCGATAATCGATGACATCTCCCATTTTATTGATAATGCCCGCTACGATTACGACCAGGATAATCAGACCCTCAAGCTGGTGATCCCGCAAAAATACCGCGATCAGGCTGCGGCCGGGGCTATCGAGCCGAAATTCTGGGATGACGGTGCTCCCGCCGCCTGGACAAGCTACCAGTTTAGCGGCTCTCAGCAGCACTATCGTTCTGGTAAAACGTCATCTGCATGGCTTGGCCTGGAGTCGGGGATCAACCTCGGGGCGTGGCGGTTGCGTAACAACAGCACCTGGAGTGACAACGCCGGTTGGGATGCAATCGCCAGTACGCTGCAACGTGATATCAAAACCCTGCAAAGCCAGCTTGAGATAGGCCAGACGTACACTAACGGCGAGCTTTTCGACAGCGTCCAAATGACCGGCGTGAAGCTGGAAACGGATACTTCCATGCTGCCCACCAGCCAGCAGGGGTTTGCCCCCGTGGTGCGTGGTATCGCAAATAGCGATGCAAAGGTCACCATCAGGCAAAACGGCTACACCATTTATCAAAGCAACGTCTCTCCGGGGCCATTTGAGATCCGCGATTTAAGCCAGGTCACATCCGGCGCGGATCTGGAGGTGACGGTGGAAGAGGCCGACGGCAGCGAACACAGCTTCATCCAGGCCAGTGCATCGGTTCCGGTGCTACAGCGGGAAGGAGCATTTAAATATTCGCTGGCAGCAGGGCGTTATCGCGGTAATGAAGGTGAGGACGAGCCCCCTTTTCTGCAAGGGACGGTCATTTACGGCCTGCCTTATGGCGTAACAACATACGCCGGCGCGCTCGTTGCATCGTCGTATCAGGCTATGCTGGCGGGAACAGGGGCCGATCTTGGCCGTTTCGGATCGGCATCCGTGGATGTGACCGCCGCCCGTACGGCTTTTGATGATGGACGAGATGATGCCCGCGGGATGTCATGGCGTGCGCAGTATTCCAGGGATATTCCGGATACAGACACCAACGTGACGCTTGCCAGCTACCGTTATTCCACCTCAGGGTTTTATACCTTTCAGGAAGCTGTCGACCAGCGTGACAGCGAGATTGACGATGGGATTTATACCTATCGGCGAACCAATAATCGGCGCAGCCGCATGCAGGTTAATCTTTCCCAACGCGTTTCGGACTGGGGATCGGCTTACCTTAATGGCTATCAGCAGGATTACTGGAACATGGCGGGACACGAGCGCAGCGTCAGTGCGGGGCTAAGCTCCGGCTGGCGCGGTATAACCTGGTCGGTAAGCTACAGCCTGACGCGTACGCCGGACGCCAATACCGATCGGCAAATGGCGTTGATGGTCAACGTACCTCTTTCACGCTGGCTAGCGAACGCATGGTCAACTTACAGCGCCAACACTGCCAGCGGTGGATTCGTTTCGCATCAGGTAGGGATCGGCGGCACGGCACTTGAGAACAATAACCTCAGCTATAACCTCCAGCAGACCTATGCCAGTCAAGATACTGGCTATGGCGGCAGCGTATCCGGGCGCTACCGGGGATCTGCCGGTGATGTCGGGCTGGGGTATAACTACGGGGGCGATAACCGACAGTGGAACTACAGCGCGCAGGGTTCAATTGTTGCGCATGAACATGGAGTAACCCTTGGGCAATCCGTCCGCGACGCCTTTGCCATTGTCCATATCAAAGATGGCGATAACGTCAAAGTACAGAACGGGCGAGGGATCTACACCGATCGCTTTGGTAACGCGATTGTCCCTTCCCTGACGGCCTACCGGAAAAACGGTATTACGGTCAACACCCAGGATCGTGAAGATATTGAAATTGCCGCCGCTACCCAGGATGTTGTCCCAACAAAAGGCGCGGCCATCTCAGCGAATTTTGATGCACGAGTGGGGAAGCGTGCGCTTATCACGCTGCTTTTCCACGGCAAGCCGGTACCTTTCGGCGCCATTGTCACGCAGGAAAGTGCAACGGCTATCGTCGGTGATGAAGGAGAAGTCTGGCTTACCGGTCTGCATGAAGCGGTTTCCCTGAATGTGCAGTGGGGTGACGGGCGCGATCAACGGTGTGCGTGGGCGGGGGATCTCCCTCCCGGGCGCTCAGCAACTATTTTGAAAATGACGGTAAATTGCCAATGAGGCGTAGCAAAGAACTATTCATCAGCGCAATGGCTGGCCTAATCATGCTGTTTTCAGCTCCGGCATTCGCAACTTGTACATTTACGGGAGGCGGAAGTAGCGGGGGAATTGTTACCTTCAACATTCCCGCTGTCATCCAGCTTGAGCCAGACGTTCAGGTCGGTACCATCATTTATGACGCCAGCGTGGAATCAGGTGAAATTGCGCAAAGATGTGATGGTGATTCCGTTCGGGTACGTAGAGGCTATCTCTCATTGAGTGATGCTGATGCACGTGAAGATGTTTTACCCGGAGTGTATAAAACCAACGTGGCCGGGATTGGCATTCGCGTTGCAGCGTCTACAACCCAGTTCCCCAGCTATACCGAAGAAGACATTATCAGGCCGGAAACTTATCTTGGCACGATCAGAAGCTTTTCAACGAATTACAATTTCCGGGCTACCGCTCAGTTGATCGTTATTGGTGAAGTCGAAGAGGGCGATCTTAATACGTCCCTGTTAACCTCACATGAAACTTACGATAACGACGTGATAGGCGAAATTCGCTTTTCACCAACCAGTGTGCACATCACGACAAACACCTGTAACCTGGCGGATAAAAACATCTACGTGCCGCTGGAAACGGTCAATGCGCACGATTTTAACGGTCAGTATTCTGACATCCTGACCGACAGTCGTTTCAGGATTGATATTACGGACTGCGCCGCCGGGACAAAAATTGATTATCAGTTCACCAGTGCAGGGTCGACTGGCGTAACGGATGGCAATATCCTCAATATTGCTACCGGAGACAACGCTGCAAGCGGCGTAGGCATTCAAATCCTCGACAAGAACGATGCGGTGTTACAGTTCGACCAGAGCTACACGGCAATAACCCGTAGCCAGGACAACGTCCCGGTTGAGATCCCACTCAAAGCCCGTTACATCAAAACGGGAGAGGTTAAAGCCGGGAAAGTCGACGCCGTCGCGACTTTCGAACTCTTCTATCGTTAAGCCCACCGGCCCGTTTCGGCGGGCTTTAGCGATCATTTCGCTAACTTCATTAACCCTCTATTTTCATCTGGTTAATTCTTAAACCCTTAAATCTTGTAGGGCCGCATACTGCTTGCTATGCAGCCAACGTTTCGCATATTATTCTGCGGTCATAATAATAATTCTCGTTTACGTTATCATTCACTTTTTCCATCAGAGATCCATCATGGCGCTTTCCAATACTGCTCAGCCAATTAACACGTCGCTGCGTAAAATCGCGGTCGTCGTAGCCACAGCGGTTGCCGGCATGTCTGCTTATGCTCATGCCGCCGAAACCCCGAAAAAAGAAGAAACCATTACTGTTACTGCCGCACCGGCTGCGCAGGAGAGTGCCTGGGGGCCTGCACCGACGATTGCAGCAAAGCGCACTGCAACGGCGACGAAAACCGATACACCGATCGAGAAAACCCCGCAGTCCATTTCCGTGGTCACACGTGAAGAGATGGACATGAAACAGCCGGGGACGGTTAAACAGGCGCTGGCCTACACGCCGAGCGTTTTCGCAACGCGCGGCGCCTCCACGACCTATGACGTGGTTTCTATTCGTGGTTTTACGACCTCCAGTACAGTGAACACCAACCAGTATCTGGACGGTATGAAGCTGCAAGGGGATAACTACTCTGAAGCGTCGATGGACCCATACTTCCTGGAGCGCGTAGAGCTGCTGCGAGGCCCGACGTCCGTACTGTATGGAAAAAGCCACCCTGGCGGCGTAGTGAGTATGGTCAGCAAGCGTCCAACCACGGAACCGTTAAAAGAAATTCAGTTCAAAATGGGGACGGATAACCTGTGGCAGACTGGGTTTGACTTCAGCGACGCGATTGATGATAACGGCGTGTGGTCCTACCGTCTGACCGGCCTGGGACGCAGTGAAAATGCGCAGCAGGAGATGGTGAAGTCTACTCGTTACGCGATTGCGCCGTCTTTCAGCTGGCGTCCTGATGATAAAACCGATTTCACTTTCCTGAGCAACTTCCAGAGCGATCCGGATGCGGGTTACTACGGCTGGCTGCCGCGTGAAGGTACCGTTGTGCCTTACTATGATGCTAACGGAAAGGCGCACAAACTGCCGACCGATTTCAACGAAGGCGATGAAGACAATAAGATCTCCCGTCGTCAGAAAATGGTGGGTTACAGCTTCGCGCATGAATTCAACGACACCTTCACCGTGCGTCAGAATCTGCGTTATACCAAAATCAATACGCTTTACCGTTCAGTTTACGGTAACGGCTATATCGCTCCGGCCCAGATCAGCCGTGCGTACGTGCGCTCAGATGAAGACCTCAACTCGTTCACGGTTGATACACAGCTCCAGTCGAAATTCGCGACCGGTGCCGTTGACCATACGCTGCTGACGGGGGTGGATTACCTTCGTATGCGCAATGATATTGATGCTGACTACGGTACCGCCGATCCGATCAGCATGAACAATCCGCAGCACGGCAATGCGAACGTCAATGTGAACTTCCCGTATGCCATGCTAAATCGCCAGGAGCAGACCGGGCTCTATGCGCAGGATCAGGCGGAATGGGATAAGTGGGTACTCACCATGGGTGGCCGCTATGACTTTGCAAAAACGTCTGCCTTTAACCGTAATAACGGGACCACCGCGGAAATTAACGATCAGGCATTTACCTGGCGCGGGGGGATTAACTACCTGTTCGACAACGGGATTACCCCATACTTCAGCTACAGTGAATCCTTTGAACCGCTCTCTGGCACCACCCAGGGCGGCAAACCGTTCGATCCGGCGCGCGGCAAGCAGTATGAAGCGGGCGTGAAGTATGTTCCGAAAGATCTGCCTGTTGTGGTGACGGCAGCGGTCTATCAGCTGACCAAGAACAACAACCTGACCGCCGATCCGGCGAACCCGACCAGCGGCTTTAGCGTGCAGGGCGGTGAAATTCGCTCCCGTGGCTTTGAGCTGGAAGCGAAAGCGGCGGTGTCGGCTAACGTGAACGTAACGGCGGCCTACAGCTACACAGATGCGGAATATACCCACGATACCTGGTATGAAGGTCGTCGTCCGGCAGAAGTACCGCGCAACATGGCATCCCTGTGGGCGGATTACACCTTCCACGAGACGGCGCTGAGTGGCCTGACCGTCGGTGCGGGCGCGCGTTACATCGGTAACACGGTGACGTACTACTCCTCAGCGTCGCCTAAAGCCTATGAGTCCTTTAACGTCGCGGGTTATGCCCTGGCGGATGCGACCGTGAAATACGATCTGGCGCGCTTTGGTCTGCCGGGATCTTCCGTCGGCGTCAACGTGAACAACATCTTTGACCGTGAATACGTCTCCAGCTGCTACAGCGAGTATGCATGCTACTGGGGAGCAGGACGCCAGGTTGTTGCCACCGCGACCTTCCGCTTCTAACCTCTTTATGGGCACGGTTCGCCGTGCCCTTTTTATTTAAGTTGGCTGACATGCAGGATAATAAAACGCAATCCGACTCCACCTTCACGCTTAACAATCTCTCCTTTCGCGTACCCGGGCGCACCTTGCTGCATCCGCTCTCTTTGACGTTTCCCGCAGGTAAAGTGACCGGTTTAATCGGGCACAATGGTTCCGGTAAATCGACGCTGCTGAAGATGCTGGGCCGTCATCAGCCGCCGTCCGGGGGCGACATTTTGCTGGATGACCAGCCGCTGGCGAGCTGGAGCAGTAAGGCCTTTGCCCGCAAGGTGGCCTATCTGCCGCAGCAGTTGCCGCAGGCGGAGGGGATGACGGTGCGCGAGCTGGTGGCGATTGGACGTTATCCGTGGCACGGTGCGCTCGGGCGTTTTGGCGTCGCTGACAGAGAGAAAGTGGAAGAGGCGATCGCGCTGGTTGGGTTAAAACCGCTGGCGCACCGTCTGGTGGATAGCCTGTCCGGTGGCGAGCGTCAGCGCGCATGGATCGCGATGCTGGTGGCGCAGGACAGCCGCTGCCTGCTGCTCGACGAACCCACTTCGGCGCTGGATATTGCTCATCAGGTTGACGTCCTGGCGCTGGTGCATCGCTTAAGTCAGCAGCGCGGCCTGACGGTGATTGCCGTTCTGCATGATATCAACATGGCGGCACGCTATTGCGACTACCTGGTAGCGCTGCGCGGCGGTGAAATGATCGCTCAGGGTACGCCTGCCGAACTGATGCGCAGCGAAACGCTGGAACATATCTACGGTATTCCTATGGGCATCCTGCCTCACCCAGCCGGGGCTGCACCCGTGAGCTTTGTCTACTGATGCTGGATTCAACATTCATTAGCCGCCGTCGCCTGCTGACGGCCATGGCGCTCTCACCGCTGCTGTTAAAGATGGGCCCGGCCCGCGCTGCCGCTATCGATCCGCACCGCATCGTGGCGCTGGAGTGGTTGCCCGTCGAACTGATGATGGCGCTTGGCGTGACGCCTTACGGCGTGGCCGATATTCCCAACTACACCCTGTGGGTGAATGAGCCAAAACTGCCGGACTCCGTCATCGACATTGGCCTGCGTACGGAGCCGAACCTTGAGCTTCTCACCCAGATGAAACCGTCTTATTTATTCTGGTCTGCGGGGTACGGCCCGTCGGAAGAGACCATGGCGAAGATTGCGCCAGGGCGGGGCTTTTCCTTTAGCGACGGCAAAAAGCCGCTGACCATGGCAAAAAATTCCATCCACGAGATGGCGCAGTTTCTCAACCGTGAGGCTCAGGCGAAAAAACATCTCGATGAATTTGATGCGCTGATTGATTCCCTCAAGCCGCGCTTTGCCCATCGTGGCGATCGGCCTTTGCTGATGGTAACCCTGCTGGATGCCCGCCATATGCTGGTCTTTGGAAATAACTGTCTGTTCCAGGAAGTGCTCGACAGCTTTGGCATTCGCAATGCCTGGGAAGGCGAGATGACATTCTGGGGCAGTACCGCCGTGGGTATTGACCGTCTGGCGGCGTTTCGTGATGTGGACGTGCTGTGCTTCGATCACGGGAACGAGCGCGAGATGCAAACCCTGATGGCGACCCCGCTCTGGCAGGCAATGCCGTTCGTCCGCGAGCAGCGCTTCCTGCGCGCGCCAGCGGTATGGTTCTACGGCGCGACGCTGTCGGCAATGCATTTTGCCCGCGTGCTGGACAATGCACTGGGAGGCAAGGCATGAGCACGCGTATGGCTCGTTTCCCAATGTTGCTGTTAGCGCTCATTTTTCTGGCTGCCCTGATGTTAACCGGCTTTAACCTGAGCACGGCGTTACCGCGCGATCAATGGGCAGCCGCGTTTGCCGCACCGGATATCGATAATATTCAGCAAATGCTGTTCCACTACAGCCTGCTGCCGCGTCTGGCTATCTCCCTGCTGGTCGGGGCGGGACTGGGACTGGTGGGCGTACTGTTTCAGCAGGTGCTGCGTAACCCGCTGGCAGAGCCGACCACGCTGGGCGTGGCGACGGGGGCTCAGCTGGGGATCACCATCACCACTCTCTGGACCCTGCCGGGAGCGTTAACCTCGCAGTTTGCCGCGCTGGCAGGCGCATGTGTGGTCGGTGCGCTTGTCTTTGGCGTGGCCTGGGGAAAACGTCTCTCGCCGGTCACGCTGATCCTCGCGGGGCTGGTCGTCAGCCTCTACTGTGGGGCGATGAACCAGCTGCTGGTGCTGTTTCACCACGACCAGCTGCAAAGCATGTTTATGTGGAGTACCGGCACGCTCACCCAGACCGACTGGAGTATCGTCCAGCGCCTGTGGCCGCAGCTGTTCGGCGGCGTGGTGCTGACGCTGCTGCTGCTGCGTCCGCTCACGCTGATGGGCCTGGACGACGGCGTGGCGCGCAATCTGGGGCTGGCGCTGTCGCTGGCGCGTCTGGCGGCCCTGACCCTGGCGATTGTGCTGAGCGCGTTACTGGTTAACGCCGTCGGCATCATCGGGTTTATCGGCCTGTTTGCGCCATTGCTGGCAAAAATGCTCGGCGCGCGCCGTCTGCTGGCGCGTCTGATGCTGGCTCCGCTGATTGGTGCGCTGATCCTCTGGCTTTCCGATCAACTCATTCTCTGGCTGGCGCGCGTCTGGATGGAAGTTTCCACGGGCTCGGTGACGGCCCTGATCGGCGCGCCGCTGCTGCTGTGGCTGTTGCCGCGCCTGCGCAGCATTAGCGCCCCGGCAATGGATGCCGGCGATAAAGTACATGCCGAACGTCAGTCGGTGGTGTGGTTCAGCCTTGCCGGGCTGGCGGTGCTGGTTATCGCCTCGTTTGCCGCACTCTCGCTGGGACGCGACGCCACGGGCTGGCACTGGGCGACGGGGGATTTGCTGCATGAACTCATGCAGTGGCGCTGGCCGCGGATCTTCTCCGCGCTGATTGCGGGTGTCATGCTGGCGGTGGCCGGCTGTATTATCCAGCGTCTCACCGGCAACCCGATGGCAAGCCCGGAAGTATTAGGGATCAGCTCCGGAGCAGCGTTTGGCGTAGTGTTGATGTTGTTCCTCGTGCCGGGAAATGCGTTCGGCTGGCTGATGCCTGCCGGGAGTATCGGCGCGGCAGTCACGCTGATGATTATCCTGATCGCCTCCGGGCGAGGGGGGTTCTCACCTCACCGCATGCTGCTGGCCGGGATGGCGCTCAGCACCGCGTTTACTATGCTGCTGATGATGTTGCAGGCGAGCGGCGATCCGCGCATGGCGCAGATCCTGACCTGGATTTCCGGTTCAACGTACAACGCCACCGGCAGTCAGGTGGTGCATACCGGGATTGTGATGATCGTGCTGCTGGCGATTGTGCCGCTGTGCCGTCGCTGGATGACCATTCTGCCGCTGGGTGGGGATACCGCCCGCGCGGTCGGGGTGGCGCTGACGCCAACGCGTATCGCCCTGTTGCTGCTGGCCGCGTGCCTGACGGCGACGGCCACCATGACTATCGGCCCGCTCAGTTTTGTCGGATTAATGGCGCCGCACATCGCCCGTATGATGGGCTTCCGCAGGACTTTGCCGCATATCGTGATCTCTGCGCTGACGGGCGGAGCGATCCTGGTCTTTGCTGACTGGTGCGGAAGGATGGTGCTGTTTCCGTATCAGATCCCGGCGGGCCTGCTGTCGACCTTTATCGGCGCGCCGTACTTTATATATCTGTTGAGAAAGCAGAGTCGGTAATAAAAGTAAACGGCAATCCTTAGATTGCCGTTTTCGTGTTTGCTCCCTCTCCCAAGGGAAGATGGAGAACATCGTAGGCCGGGTAAGCGTTAGCGCCACCCGGCAATGCCCTTAGAGCTTCGCAAACACCTTACGCGCTGCGTCGATGGTGTTATTGATATCTTCTTCGCTGTGCGCCACGGACATAAAGCCCGCTTCAAACGCTGACGGCGCAAGATACACTCCTTCTTCCAGCATCAGATGGAAGAAGCGTTTGAAGCGTTCCACGTCGCATTTCACCACGTCCTGATAGCAGGTCACGGTTTTCGCATCGGTGAAGAAAATCCCGAACATCCCCCCGACGTGGTTTACCACCAGCGGAATACCCGCGTCTTCTGCGGCTTCCAGCAGGCCGTTTGCCAGCTGCGTCGTCCGGTCCGTCAGGGTTTCGTGGATACCCGGCTGCGCCACTTCGGTCAAACAGGCAAAGCCCGCAGCCATCGCAATCGGGTTACCGGAGAGCGTACCTGCCTGGTAAACAGGACCGGTTGGCGCCAGCGCGTCCATCACGTCCTTACGGCCGCCAAACGCGCCGACAGGCATGCCGCCGCCAATGATTTTGCCGAGGCAGGTCAGATCCGGCTCTACGCCGTAGTATGACTGCGCTCCCGCCAGCGCGACGCGGAAACCGGTCATCACTTCGTCGATGATCAGCAGCGCGCCGAACTCATCGCACAGTGCGCGCAGGCCCGGCAGGAAATCCGGCTGCGGTGGAATACAGTTCATGTTGCCCGCCACCGGTTCAACGATGATGCAGGCGATCTCCTGCGGATACTGCTCGAACGCGGCGCGAACGGTGTTCAGATCGTTATAGGTGCAGGTCAGCGTGTGTTTCGCGAAATCAGCCGGCACCCCCGGGGAGTTCGGTTGACCGAGCGTCAGCGCGCCGGAACCGGCTTTTACCAGCAGGCAGTCGGCGTGGCCGTGATAACAACCTTCGAACTTGATGATCTTGTCACGACCGGTAAAACCGCGCGCCAGACGGATAGCGCTCATGGTCGCTTCGGTACCGGAGTTCACCATACGCACCATGTCCATCGTTGGCACCAGCTCGGTGACCAGCTCCGCCATTTTAACTTCCATCTCGGTTGGCGCGCCGAAGCTCAGGCCGCGCTGAGCGGCTTCAATCACCGCGTTGCGGATCGCCGGGTGGTTGTGCCCCAGTACCATCGGGCCCCAGGAGCCGACGTAATCGACATAGGCTTTACCATCCACATCATACAGATATGCGCCATCCGCACGTTCGATAAACAGCGGGGTGCCACCCACGCCGGTAAAGGCGCGCACGGGTGAGTTCACGCCGCCTGGGATAAGCTCGCGGGCTGCGCTGTAGAGGTTTTCAGACTTGCTCATGGCGTCGTTCCTGGTTCGTAGAAATAAGTTAAGGCAACTATTCTAAGTGATTCGGAAGAGGTTATAAAATTTTTGCCCCTCAGAAGGCTTAACAATTGTTAAGTATTTTTCAGGGGACGAGGGGATTGTCTCTGGTAGAATCCCTGCGGCCTTTTGTATGACGAAACAGAACAGGTAATGAACGAGAACACACCTTCTTTTGAACAACAACAGTTTACGCGCGCGAAGCACCGGGTCAGTATCCGGCGGCTGCTCAACCGTGACAAAACCCCGTTAGCCATTCTGCTGGCAGCCGCCGTGGTCGGTACGCTGGCCGGGCTGGTGGGGGTCGCATTCGAGAAAGCGGTCAACGCGGTGCTCAACTGGCGCATAGGTACCGTCGCCAGCTTTGCCGATCGGGAATGGCTGGTCTGGGTGTGGGCCTTTGGCCTTTCGGCGCTGTTTGCCATGGTGGGCTATTTTCTGGTGCGTAAATTCGCACCTGAAGCAGGTGGCTCGGGGATCCCTGAAATTGAGGGGGCGCTGGAGGAGCTACGCCCGGTTCGCTGGTGGCGGGTGCTTCCTGTGAAATTTATCGGCGGGATGGGAACCCTCGGGGCGGGCATGGTGCTCGGTCGGGAAGGGCCAACGGTACAGCTGGGCGGTAACGTCGGGCGCATGGTCGGCGATCTGCTCCGTATGCGCAGCGCCGAAGCACGGCATACGCTGCTGGCGACGGGGGCCGCAGCGGGGCTGTCTGCGGCGTTTAACGCGCCGCTGGCGGGTATCCTGTTTATTATTGAAGAGATGCGCGCCCAGTTCCGCTACAACCTGATCTCCATTAAAGCGGTGTTTACCGGCGTGATTATGTCGAGCATTGTCTTTCGCGTCTTTAACGGCGAAGGAGCGGTGATTGAAGTTGGCAAGCTGACCAATGCGCCGGTCAATACTTTATGGCTGTATCTGGTTCTTGGGATGATTTTTGGCGTCGTCGGCCCGCTTTTTAACACCCTGATTTTACGGGCGCAGGATATGTTTCAGCGCATCCATGGCGGAAATACCACGAAATGGGTGCTGGTGGGAGGCCTGCTTGGCGGCGTGTGCGGGATCCTCGGCTTCATCGAACCGAATGCGGCGGGCGGCGGTTTCGGCCTGATTCCCATTGCCGCGGCGGGGAATTTCAGCGTAGGCCTGCTGCTGTTTATGTTTATTTCACGCGTCATCACCACGGTATTGTGCTTCTCCTCTGGCGCCCCGGGCGGCATTTTTGCTCCGATGCTGGCACTGGGGACGCTGCTGGGTACGGCGTTCGGGATGGCGGCGGCGGCAGGTTTCCCGGCCTACCATCTGGAGGCGGGGACGTTTGCGGTTGCGGGAATGGGGGCGCTGCTGGCGGCCTCCCTGCGCGCGCCGCTGACCGGGATCGTACTGGTGCTGGAAATGACCGACAATTACCAGCTCATTTTGCCAATGATCATTACCTGTCTCGGCGCGACACTATTAGCCCAATTCCTGGGTGGAAAACCGCTATACTCCACCATTCTTGCCCGTACCCTGGCGAAACAGGAAGCTGAACAGGCCCTGAAGCAGAATACTTGAATGAATTACCAGGGTATTAGATAATGACAAAAAGAATTGGGTGATTTTTGCCCAATAGCAGTCGCAGTATTCATGGGAGCATAAGATGAGTGATGACGTAGCGTTGCCGCTGGAATTTACCGAAGCAGCAGCGAAAAAAGTGAAAACCCTGATTGCCGACGAGGACAATCCGGATCTGAAACTGCGTGTTTATATTACCGGCGGCGGCTGTAGTGGCTTCCAGTATGGTTTTACCTTTGACGATCAGGTTAACGATGGTGATATGACTATCGAGAAACAGGGCGTCGCGCTGGTGGTTGACCCGATGAGCCTGCAATATCTGGTGGGCGGTTCAGTGGACTACACTGAAGGTCTGGAAGGTTCGCGCTTTGTGGTGACTAACCCGAATGCGACCAGCACCTGCGGGTGTGGTTCTTCGTTCAGTATTTAAGCCTGAATGCAGATTGTAGGCCCGGTAAGCGAAGCGCTACCGGGCTTATAAACGACGCCTATCTTGAATTTTCATCCAGCGCAAACGTCGGCAGCTTCAGGTGCCAGCGTATCGCCGCTAAACGGATCACCAGCGTGACCACCATCCCCAGCATCGCCGCATTCTCCAGCGGGACAGCAAAGGTGTAATACGCCGTGGCGTGAACAATCCCCCCGATGATACAGGCCGTCGCGTAGATTTCCGTTCGCAGGATCATCGGGACTTCTCGCGCCAGTATGTCGCGAATAATCCCTCCGCCCACGCCGGTTAACACGCCCATACAGATCGCCACCAGCGGGCCAGTCCCGGCAATAAAGGCTTTATTCACGCCTATTCCCACAAAGACCGCCAGACCGACGGCATCCAGCACCGGCAATATCCATTTTGGCAGTCTGCGAGGCTGACGAACCAGCACGATGGTTAACAGGCAGGTGACCATCGCCACCACCAGATCCGTGGGATCTTTTACCCAAAATACCGGGCCATTTGCCAGCGCCATATCGCGGATCGTTCCGCCTCCCACTGCCGTAACGACGCCGAGTACCAGTACGCCAAAAGGGTCCATGCGCAGTTTTCCGGCAAGCAAAACGCCGGAGATAGCAAAAACGGCTGTGCCAAGAATATCCAGCCAATACACGAGCATCGTTAAATCCTCGAAGGGGGTATTTATCTGTTTGAGTGACTCTCTGCCAGTTCGGCGCAGAGTTGTTTTGCGGCGAGGATAATACGCGGGCTGGCGCGTTCAAACCAGTCGCTGTTGAGTGCGATGACCGGAATTTTAAGCTGCCGATGCCAGAATTGTTCTATTTTAGGAATCTCGCTCGCATTTCCGACCACCACAATGGCCTGCGGTTGTCGCGCAAGAACCTGCTCACGACTGACCTGGGGCCAGGGAACCCGGCTTTCTGCAAAGATATTTTCACCTCCACAGGTTTCAAGCACCTGGTTCTGGATCGAGCCTTTCCCGGTAGTGAACAGCGGCTGACTGCCAAATTGCAGAAAAACGCGTTGTTTCGGTTGCGTGCCGTATCGGGCTTTTAGCGCGGCATAGTCGTTGAGCATCTGCTGTGCAGCCTGCCCGGCGCGTTGGGGGGTAGGGCTGAAGGGCGCGAGGTCACGGAGGGTTTGCGCCACCTGTTCGATGCTCACCGCGTCCACCCATTTTACCGTTATTCCCAGCGAAGAGAGCTGGTTCACCTGCCGTTCGGCATTACCGCCGCGCCAGGCGAGGACCAGATCGGGCTTCAGCGCCACGATGCGTTCCAGGTTCATTCCCTGCCAGGTGGCAACCTGTTCGATATGGGCGGCCTGCGGTGGATAATCGGAAAAGCTGCTCACCGCAACGGGCGTGATCCCGGCGGCAAACGCCAGTTCCGTATTGGCAGGGGAGAGAGTGATCACCCGCGGCGCGGCGATGAGCCAGGCCGGAGCGAGCAGAAGCAGGGCGACCAGCGCCCTGAATGACACCTTACCCACGCGCCAGTTTCTGCACCAGAGTTTCCACCATCACGGTGGACTGTTTGGCCGCAACGGCCAGGAATTCGTCGAAGCTGATGTGGGACTGCTGGTCCGCCACGTCAGAGATCGCGCGAACGACCACGAACGGCACGCTGAAGTTATGGCATACGTGCGCGATGGCCGTGGCTTCCATCTCAACGGCCACAGCCTGCGGGAAGTTATGACGGATTTTCGCCAGACCGACAGAGCCGTTGATAAAGGCATCGCCGCTGACGATCAGGCCACGCACCGCATTGAGGTTCAGCTCGTTAATGCAGCTTTCAGCGGCGGCAATCAGCTTATCATCCGCTTTAAACCCGGCCGGGCAGCCCGGAAGCTGACCATATTCGTAGCCGAATGCGGTGACATCTGCATCGTGATAACGCGCTTCGTCGGAAACCACGATATCGCCCACTTTCAGCGTCGGCGCCAGGCCGCCCGCAGAACCCGTATTAATGATAACGTCAGGCTTGCAGCGCTCAAGCAGCAGGGTCGCGCCCAGTGCCGCTGCAACTTTACCGATGCCTGATTTCAGCAGAGCCACGTCAACACCGTTCAACTGGCCGGTGTAGATCTCACAGCCACCGAGGGAGAGGGTCTGACGGTTCTCAATTTTGTCACGCAGCAGCGTAACTTCTTCTTCCATTGCACCAATAATGCCGATTTTCATAGATTTACTCGCGATGTGCCTTGTTAAGATGCATAGTCTATCATGCGGTTAAGGGGAAACGCATTCTCACGCGGGGGAGCACATGGCACCAATCGATTTTCGCACCAAAATTAACTGGCACCGACGTTTCCGTTCGCCACAGGGCGATAAGAGCGAACATGAGATCCTGCGCATTTTCGAAAGCGATCGCGGACGCATCATCAACTCGCCCGCCATCCGTCGGTTACAGCAAAAAACCCAGGTGTTCCCGCTGGAGCGTAACGCCGCGGTGCGTACGCGGTTAACGCACTCCATGGAAGTGCAGCAGGTGGGGCGCTACATTGCGAAAGAGATCCTCAGCCGCCTTAAAGAGCAACGTCTGCTGGAAACCTACGGACTGGATGAACTGACCGGGCCGTTCGAAAGCATCGTTGAGATGGCCTGCCTGATGCACGATATCGGCAATCCTCCCTTTGGTCATTTCGGCGAGGCCGCCATCAATGACTGGTTTAAACAGCGGCTTTTTCCCTCTGACGCCATAAGCCAGCCGCTCAGCGATGACCGCTGTGTGGTACGCGATTTATGCCTGCGTGAAGGCGAAGATAGCCTGAACGATCTGCGCCGTAAGGTGCGCCAGGATCTGTGTCATTTCGAAGGTAACGCGCAGGGGATCCGTCTGGTGCACTCCCTGATGCGGATGAATCTGACCTGGGCCCAGGTGGGCTGTATTCTTAAATACACGCGTCCCGCATGGTGGACCGGAGAAACGCCCGCCACGCATAGCTACCTGATGAAAAAACCGGGCTATTACTTATCGGAAGAAGCATACATCGCGCGGTTGCGTAAAGAACTGTCTCTGACCCCTAATGGCCGTTTTCCATTGACATGGATTATGGAAGCGGCTGATGACATTTCTTATTGCGTGGCCGATCTGGAAGACGCGGTGGAAAAAAGAATATTCAGCGTCGAGGAGTTGTATCAGCATCTTCATGATGCCTGGGGAGAGCATGAAAAAGGTTCTCTGTTTGCGCAGGTCGTCGAGAATGCCTGGGATAAATCGCGTTCAAATTCGCTGAGCCGCAGTACCGAAGATCAGTTCTTTATGTATTTGCGGGTGAACACGCTGAATAAACTGGTGCCGTATGCGGCCGCCCGTTTCATTGATAATTTGCCGATGATATTTAGCGGGGAATTTAATCACGCCCTGCTGGAAGATGAGAGCAGTTTTAGTCAGCTTCTTGAATTATATAAAAACGTGGCTGTTCGCCATGTTTTCAGCCACCCGGATGTCGAACAGCTGGAGCTGCAAGGATACCGGGTTATCAGCGGGTTGCTGGAGATTTATGGCCCGCTGCTCCAGCTGACGGTCGATGAGTTTAGCGAGCTGGCAAATAATGAACGTGTTCGCCGCCTGCCGATTGAATCTCGTCTCTATCAGAAGCTTTCAACCCGCCACCGGCTGGCATACATTGAAGCCGTCAGTAAAATAGATCGCCATTCTTCCCAATGGCCAGTCATGGAATATTATTATCGCTGTCGTCTTATCCAGGACTATATCAGCGGGATGACAGATTTGTATGCCTGGGATGAATACCGCAAGCTTATGGCCGTTGAATAAGCCATGAGTTTTGTAAAGACGACCAATAAATTTTTACTTTTTCCATAAACTTAATCCCGGAACTAAGCGGTATAAAACGAATCTGAGTTACACAGCAATTTTGCGTTATCTGGTAAATCGAGATTGAGAAACATGAAAAAAACCACATTAGCAATGAGTGCACTGGCTCTGAGTTTAGGTTTAGCGCTGTCCCCTCTGGCGATGGCGGCCGAGACAGCTTCCTCGGCAGCGACTGCGCAGCAGATGCCAAGCCTGGCCCCGATGCTCGAAAAAGTGATGCCATCGGTGGTGAGTATTAACGTTGAGGGCAGCACAACCGTCAATACGCCGCGTATGCCGCGTAATTTCCAGCAGTTCTTCGGCGACAATTCGCCATTCTGCCAGGACGGTTCGCCATTCCAAAGCTCCCCGTTCTGTCAGGGTGGCGGTGCAGGGGATGACGGCATGGGCGGCGGCCAGCAGCAGAAATTCATGGCACTCGGCTCGGGCGTTATTATTGATGCAGCGAAAGGCTACGTGGTGACCAATAACCACGTAGTAGATAATGCTAATACCATTAAGGTGCAGATGAGCGATGGCCGTAAATTCGATGCCAAAGTGGTTGGTAAAGACCCGCGCTCCGACATCGCGCTGATTCAGATTCAGGATCCGAAGAACCTGACGGCGATTAAGCTTGCCGACTCTGACGCGCTGCGCGTGGGTGACTACACCGTCGCCATCGGTAACCCGTTTGGTCTGGGCGAAACCGTGACCTCGGGTATCGTCTCCGCGCTGGGACGTAGCGGCCTGAATGCGGAAAACTATGAAAACTTCATTCAGACGGATGCGGCCATTAACCGTGGTAACTCCGGCGGTGCGCTGGTTAACCTGAACGGTGAGCTGATCGGTATCAACACCGCTATCCTGGCACCGGACGGTGGCAACATCGGTATCGGCTTTGCTATCCCGAGCAACATGGTGAAAAACCTGACTGCGCAGATGGTGCAATATGGACAGGTGAAACGCGGTGAGCTGGGGATCATGGGTACCGAACTGAACTCCGAGCTGGCGAAAGCGATGAAAGTGGACGCTCAGCGCGGCGCATTCGTAAGCCAGGTCATGCCGAACTCTTCGGCGGCGAAAGCCGGCATTAAAGCGGGTGACGTGATCACCTCTCTGAACGGTAAGCCGATCAGCAGCTTTGCCGCCCTGCGTGCGGAAGTGGGTTCTATGCCAATCGGCAGTAAAGTGACCCTCGGCCTGCTGCGTGAAGGTAAGCCGGTTAACGTGAGCCTGGAACTGCAACAGAGCAGTCAGAATCAGGTCGATTCCAGCACCATCTTCAGCGGTATTGAAGGTGCTGAAATGAGCAACAAAGGGGCAGATAAAGGCGTGGTGGTGAACAACGTGAAAGCGAACTCACCTGCTGCCCGTATCGGCCTGAAAAAAGGTGATGTGATCATGGGCGCTAACCAGCAGCCGGTGAAAAACATCGCTGAACTGCGCAAAATTCTCGACAGCAAGCCGTCCGTGCTGGCACTGAATATTCAGCGTGGTGATACCTCTATTTATCTCCTGATGCAATAATCTTCTTAAGCCCCTGTTCGCAGGGGCTTTCTCTTTTCTGTGACCTTTCCCACAACTCCATACATCTCTCTCTGCCTTTGGGCATCTGCACAATGCAGCCTTAGCTGAACTTCCCTATGCTTGAGCTCTGCTCACGGGAGGGTTATATGGCTGGCTGGCATCTTGATACCAAAATGGCGCAGGATATCGTGGCGCGAACCATGCGCATCATTGATACCAATATCAACGTAATGGATGCCCGCGGGCGCATTATCGGCAGCGGCGATCGTGAGCGTATTGGGGAATTGCACGAAGGGGCGTTGCTGGTGCTCTCTCAGGGGCGCGTGGTCGACATCGATGACGCCGTGGCGAAACATCTCCACGGGGTCCGTCAGGGGATCAACCTGCCGCTGCGTCTGGAAGGAGAGATTGTTGGCGTTATCGGTCTGACCGGCGATCCTGAATCGCTGCGTAAATACGGCGAGCTGGTCTGCATGACGGCGGAGATGATGCTGGAGCAGTCGCGTCTGATGCATCTGCTCGCCCAGGACAGCCGCTTGCGTGAAGAGCTGGTGATGAATTTGATTCAGGCGGAGGAGCACACGCCTGCCCTGAGCGAATGGGCGCAGCGTCTGGGTATCGACCTGAATCAGCCGCGCGTAGTCGCCGTTATTGAGGTGGATAGCGGCCAGCTTGGTGTGGACAGCGCCATGGTGGAGCTACAGCAGCTGCAAAACATGCTGGCGACGCCGGAGCGTAACAACCTGGTGGCGATTGTCTCTTTGACGGAAATGGTGGTGCTCAAGCCTGCGCTTAATCAGTTTGGTCGCTGGGACGCGGAAGATCATCGTCGCCGCGTTGAGCTGCTCATCGAGCGCATGAAGGAGAACGGACAGCTCCGTTTTCGTGTCGCGCTGGGAAATTATTTTACCGGGCCGGGAAGTATTGCCCGTTCATGGCGAACGGCGCGCACCACCATGATGGTGGGTAAACAGCGCATGCCGGAGAGCCGCAGTTATTTCTATCAGGATCTGATGCTGCCGGTCCTGCTCGACAGCTTGCGCGGCGGCTGGCAGGCCAACGAGCTGGCGCGTCCGCTGGTGCGTCTGAAAGCAATGGACAACAACGGGCTGCTGCGCCGCACGTTGCAGGCGTGGTTCCGGCATAACGTGCAGCCGCTGGCAACGTCAAAAGCGCTGTTTATTCACCGTAATACGCTGGAGTATAGGCTAAACCGGATCTCGGAACTGACGGGGCTGGATTTAGGGAATTTTGACGACCGGCTACTGCTGTATGTGGCGTTGCAGCTGGATGAACAGAGATGATGCTGTTTGCCGGGCGGCGGCTTCGCCTTACCCGGCCTACATGTGTTCGTAGGCCCGGTAAGCGAAGCGCCACCGGGCAATAAAACGGCTCATTTGTTACGCGTCAATTTCTCAAGATCCGCTTCAATCTCGCTGATCTTATTGGTGACTACGCTTTCCAGGTGACGCAGGTCGTCAAGGATCTTACGTTTCAGATCGACTTCGCTGCGATCGCGCTGGCAGATTTGATCGAGTTCGTCGATCACGTAGCGCAGGTTAGGGCTGATTTCCTGTACTTCTTTATATCCCTGACCGATACCGTCAGCGACAACGGTCTTACGCTGGCGAGGGTATTTAAACTTCACGCTTTTGGCGAAGAACTCTCCTTTGTCCTTGTGAAAATAGATTTTCAAAATATCGTTATTGGCTTCCTGGCGGAGACTATAACGATCAATTTCATCAGGATTGGTAATGCCCAGACTTTTCAGATTATCGTACATAGCGGTACCCTTGATCTCAACATAACCTATGAATAATTAACGAAAAAATCTATTTTCGCCACCTTCGGATATAAAAAAAGCGGGGTTGCCCCCGCTTTTTGTTATACCCGATTAATCGATGGTGCGCAGCAGTTCATTGATGCCCACTTTACCGCGCGTTTTCGCGTCCACTTTTTTCACGATGACCGCGCAATACAGGCTGTATTTGCCATCTTTAGACGGCAGGTTGCCGGAAACCACAACGGAACCAGCTGGAACGCGGCCGTAGTGAATTTCACCGGTTTCGCGATCGTAAATACGGGTGCTCTGGCCAATATAAACACCCATGGAGATCACAGAACCTTCTTCGACGATCACGCCTTCAACCACTTCGGAACGTGCGCCGATGAAGCAGTTGTCTTCGATGATGGTTGGGTTAGCCTGAAGTGGCTCAAGAACGCCACCGATGCCCACACCGCCGGACAGGTGAACGTTTTTACCGATCTGCGCGCAGGAGCCGACGGTAGCCCAGGTGTCCACCATGGTGCCTTCGTCAACGTAGGCGCCGATGTTCACGTAGGATGGCATCAGCACGGTGTTGCGTGCGATGAAGGCACCCTGACGAACGGCCGCCGGCGGTACTACGCGGAAGCCCTCTTTCTGGAAGCGCGCTTCGTCGTAATCCGCAAATTTCATTGGCACTTTATCGAAGTAGCGGCTTTCTGCTCCGTCGATAACCTGGTTATCGTTGATACGGAAAGAGAGCAGCACAGCTTTCTTCAGCCATTGATGAGTAACCCACTGACCGTCGATTTTTTCTGCCACGCGCAGCGCGCCGGAATCCAGCAGGGAAATAACCTGGTTTACCGCTTCACGGGTCACGGTATCCACATTTGCCGGAGTGATGTCGGCGCGACGCTCAAAAGCGGACTCAATAACGTTCTGTAACTGCTGCATTGTTTACTCTTTCCATTTCACTAAAAAACACGTCACCCTTTATCGTTTGGATTGAGGGCTGCTGTCAACCGTTGTTGCACTTCAAGTTGCAGGTCATTATTAAGGGCACGCCGGTCGGCCGTCGCGATTATAAATAAATCTTCTACTCGTTCGCCAATGGTTGTAATTCGGGCGCCGTGAAGCGAAATTCCCAGATCGGCAAAAACCTGGCCGACGCGGGCGAGGAGCCCTGGCTGGTCGAGCGCAATCAGCTCAAGGAACGATTTACGGTCGGTATGGGTCGGCAGGAAATTGACCTCGGTATCGACGGTAAAGTGGCGCAGTTTTGCCGCCTGACGACGCGGCTGCGGAGGTTGCCAGCTGCGCTGCGTAATCGCCTGCTCGAGGCCAAAGCGTATCCCCTCATGCCTGTCCGACGACAGCGGGCTGCCGTCCGGCTCCAGCACAATAAAGGTGTCCATCGCCATGCCGTCGCGGGTGGTAAAAATCTGCGCGTCGTGCACGCTCAGGTTACGCCTGTCCAGCTCGGCACAGACCGCTGCAAACAAATAAGGCCGGTCCGGACTCCAGATGAAAATTTCCGTCCCGCCGCGCGTGGCCTGCGGGCTGAGCAGAATCATCGGTTTTGTCAGGTCGTGCTTCAGCAGATGCCGGGCGTGCCAGGCAAGCTGGTTTGGGCTGTGGCGCACAAAGTAGTTGGCGCGACAGCGCGCCCAAATCTGATGCAGCGCCTCTTCGTTGATGTTATCCATGCGCAGCAGGGCCAGCGCCTGCAACTGATGGTGGCGCACACGCTCGCGCATGTCGGGGGTGTTCTGCATCCCGCGACGCAGCTGTTTTTCGGTGGCGAAGTAGAGTTCGCGCAGCAGGCTCTGCTTCCAGCTGTTCCACAGGGTTTCGTTGGTGGCGCAGATATCGGCTACCGTCAGGCAGACCAGGTAGCGCAGGCGGTTCTCCGTTTGCACTTCCTCGGCGAACTGCTTGATCACTTCCGGATCCTGAATATCACGACGCTGAGCGGTAACTGACATCAGCAGATGATGGCGAACCAGCCAGGCGATAAGCTGCGTTTCACGCGAGTTCAGGCCGTGCAGCTCGGCAAATTTCAGCACGTCCTGCGCACCGAGTACGGAGTGGTCGCCGCCGCGACCTTTGGCGATATCATGGAACAGGGCGGCGATCAGGATCAGCTCCGGGTGCGCCAGACGTGGCCACAAATCAACGCACAGCGGATGGCGGGATCGCGTCTCTTCTTTAGCGAAGCTTTCCAGCTTCAGCATGACGCGGATTGTGTGCTCATCTACCGTATAGGCGTGAAACAGGTCGAACTGCATCTGCCCGACAATATGCGACCACTGGGGCATATAGGCCCACAATACGCTGTGACGGTGCATCGGCAGCAGACCGCGGCTGACGGCGCCCGGATGACGAAGCATGCTCAGGAACAGCGAGCGCGCCTCCGGGATGTAACACAGCGGCTGCTTCAGATGGCGTCGTGCATGGCGTAGATGACGCAGGGTGGTGGAGTAGATCCCGGTGATCGTGCTGTTGCGCACCATGGTGTAGAACATTCGCAGGATCGCTTCCGGTTCGCGAATGAACAACGTTTCGTCGCGTAGATCGATAAGCGTGCCGCGCAGTTGAAATTCGTCATCAATCGGACGCGGTTTTTCGTCTGCCGTCAGCGCGAGGATCGCCTCATCGAACAGCTGTAACAGCATCTGGTTCAGCTCAGAGACGCGGCGGGTGACGCGGAAGAAATCCTTCATCATTTGCTCGACCGGCTCGTTGCCCTCGCCCTGGTAATTCAGGCGCTGCGCCACGCTGAGCTGTCGGTCAAACAGCAGGCGGTTATCGTAGCGGGTGACTTCCAGGTGCAGGGCAAAACGGATGCGCCACAGCAGATGCAGACATTCATTGAGTTCGTTACGTTCGGCTTCGGTCAGAAAACCAAACCCGACCATTTCGTCCAGCGATGTTGCTCCAAAATGTCGACGGGCGACCCATTGCAGCGTGTGGATATCGCGCAGGCCACCGGGGCTGCTTTTAATATCCGGTTCGAGATTATAGCTGGTACCGTGATAGCGCTGGTGGCGCTGGTTTTGTTCTTCGACTTTCGCGGCGAAGAATTTTTCCGAAGGCCAGAAGCCGTCGCTAAAGATGTGCTTTTGCAGTTCGAGGAACAGCGCAACGTCGCCAATCAGCAGGCGGGTTTCAATCAGGTTGGTGGCGACGGTCAGGTCAGATAACCCTTCCAGCAGACACTCTTCCAGCGTGCGTACGCTGTGGCCCACTTCCAGCTTTACGTCCCAGAGCAGGGTCAACAGTTCACCGATTTTCTGCGCCCGATCGTCCGGCAGTTTTTTACGGCTTAAGATCAGCAGGTCGATATCAGAGAGTGGATGCAGTTCACCCCGGCCATAGCCGCCGACCGCAACCAGCGCGACGTCGCTCACCTGTCCGAAACCGTAGTCGATCCACAGACGTTGCAGGAGCTGGTCGATAAATTCGGTGCGCGCTTCAATGAGCTGTTCGGCCGAAATGCCTGCGTCAAATGCGTTACCCAGCCAGCGATGGAAAACCTCCATGTGGGCTTTGATATGCGCGCAGGTCAGCTCATGCGGTGGCCAGACGCCCGGGTTATCAGGCTGGTCGGGGAGGGTGGGAAGTGCTGTATTAGCATACTGTTCGGGTAAGAGATTACTCATCGTGCGCCACCCATAAGAAAAAGCTATCGCCATTAAAAAAGCCGGCATTCGCCGGCTTCTTATCACTCAATGTTCGTCAGTATCGCCGGGATGGTGTCATCCTTGCGCAACGTCATAATTTCGCAGCCGTTGTCTGTAACCACAATAGTATGCTCGTACTGGGCAGACAAGCTTCTGTCTTTGGTTTTTACCGTCCAGCCATCTTTCATGGTACGGATGCGGTAATCACCCGCGTTGACCATTGGTTCGATAGTGAAGGTCATGCCCTTTTGCAGCACTACGCCGCCGTCGTCTGCATCGTAGTGCAGAACCTGCGGTTCTTCATGGAACACACGACCAATACCGTGACCGCAATATTCGCGCACCACGGAGAAACCTTCCGCTTCCACAAATTTCTGGATTGCGGCGCCGATGGTGCGCAGGCGGATGCCCGGCTTCACCATTTTCAGCGCCAGGTAGAGGCTCTCTTGCGTCACTTTGCACAGACGCTCGCCCAGAATCGTTGGCTTGCCAACGATGAACATCTTAGAAGTGTCGCCGTGGTACTCGTCTTTAATCACGGTCACGTCGATGTTGACGATGTCGCCATCTTTCAGCAGCTTCTCGTCATCCGGAATGCCGTGGCAAACCACTTCATTAATAGAGATGCAGACGGATTTCGGGAAACCGTGATAGCCAAGGCAGGCGGAGACCGCGTGCTGCTCGTTGACGATATAGTCGTTACAGATGCGATCCAGTTCGCCAGTGCTGACGCCCGGTTTCACAAACGGCTCGATCATTTCCAGCACGTCCGCGGCCAGACGACCGGCGACGCGCATCTTTTCAATTTCTTCAGGTGTCTTAATAGAGATAGCCATGTAATCTGTCCATCGGTGTCGATTTTTTCGACAATACTAGTGTAAGTGTTGTCAATGGTATCAGTCAGGCGCACCCCGTGCCAAATTGAGAATCATTAACAGCACACTCCGCCAACAATTATTGGTTTCTGGCCGTGTTTTGTGATATAAAGCGCGCCGGACTTCCGATCCATCTCAGATACACAGGCTGGACGGGAGCGACAAATCTCACTTTGTGTAACAACACACACGTATCGGCACATATTCCGGGGTGCCCTTCGGGGTCGGTAATATGGGATACGTGGAGGCATAACCCCAACTTTCAATATAGAGGTTTTAAACATGGCAACTGTTTCCATGCGCGACATGCTCAAGGCTGGTGTTCACTTCGGTCACCAGACCCGTTACTGGAACCCGAAAATGAAGCCTTTCATCTTCGGCGCACGTAACAAAGTTCACATCATCAACCTTGAGAAGACTGTACCAATGTTCAACGAAGCCCTGGCTGAGCTGAACAAGATCTCTTCCCGTAAAGGTAAGATTCTGTTCGTTGGTACTAAGCGCGCTGCAAGCGAAGCTGTGAAAGATGCTGCTAACAGCTGCGACCAGTTCTTCGTGAACCATCGCTGGTTGGGCGGCATGCTGACCAACTGGAAAACTGTTCGTCAGTCCATCAAGCGCCTGAAAGATCTGGAAACCCAGTCTCAGGACGGTACTTTCGATAAGCTGACTAAGAAAGAAGCGCTGATGCGTACTCGTGAACTGGACAAGCTGGAAAACAGCCTGGGCGGTATCAAAGATATGGGCGGCCTGCCAGACGCGCTGTTCGTAATCGATGCAGACCACGAGCACATCGCAATCAAAGAAGCTAACAACCTGGGTATCCCGGTATTCGCTATCGTTGATACCAACTCCGATCCGGACGGTGTTGACTTCGTTATCCCGGGTAACGACGACGCAATCCGTGCTGTTAGCCTGTACCTGAGCGCTGTAGCTGCTACCGTTCGTGAAGGCCGTTCCCAGGATCTGGCTTCTCAGGCGGAAGAAAGCTTCGTAGAAGCTGAATAATAAGGTTTTACCCCTTATTAGTACCGTGTATGAATAGGGGCCCATTATCGGCCCCTTTTTTCAATTTATACTGTTTGGCTCCCGGCCGGGCAGTTCACATCTCCCGAGGATTTAAGAATGGCTGAAATTACCGCATCCCTGGTAAAAGAGCTGCGTGAGCGTACTGGCGCAGGCATGATGGATTGCAAAAAAGCGCTGACCGAAGCGAACGGCGACATCGAGCTGGCAATCGAAAACATGCGTAAATCCGGTGCGATCAAAGCAGCTAAGAAAGCAGGCAACGTTGCTGCTGACGGCGTGATCATCACCAAAATCGACGGCAACTACGGCATCATTCTGGAAGTTAACTGCCAGACTGACTTCGTTGCTAAAGATGCTGGTTTCCAGGCATTTGCTAACAAAGTTCTGGACGCAGCGGTTGCAGGCAAAATCACTGACGTTGAAGTTCTGAAAGCACAGTTCGAAGAAGAGCGTGTAGCGCTGGTTGCTAAAATCGGTGAGAACATCAACATCCGTCGCGTTTCTTCCCTGGAAGGCGATGTTCTGGGCTCTTACCAGCACGGCGCGCGTATCGGTGTTCTGGTTGCGGCTAAAGGCGCTGACGAAGAGCTGGTTAAACAGCTGGCAATGCACATCGCTGCAAGCAAACCAGAATTCGTTAAGCCAGAAGACGTGTCTGCTGAAGTGGTAGAGAAAGAGTACCAGGTTCAGCTGGACATCGCGATGCAGTCTGGTAAGCCAAAAGAAATCGCAGAGAAAATGGTTGAAGGCCGCATGAAGAAATTCACCGGCGAAGTTTCTCTGACTGGCCAGCCTTTCGTAATGGATCCAAGCAAGTCTGTTGCTCAGCTGCTGAAAGAGCACAACGCTGATGTAACTGGCTTCATCCGCTTCGAAGTGGGCGAAGGCATCGAGAAAGTTGAGACTGACTTCGCAGCAGAAGTTGCTGCAATGTCCAAGCAGTCTTAATGATTGAAAAGGAGCCGCCTGAGGGCGGCTTCTTTTTGTCACCCGTCTCACGAAATCAGACAGGCTCCAGTATCGCTGTGCTGATTTGCGACATATCATGTCGCCAGAATTAACCCCATCTTAATCGTTGACAGTCTCAGGAAAGAAACATGGCTACCAATGCAAAACCCGTGTACAAACGCATTCTGCTTAAGCTGAGTGGCGAAGCGCTGCAAGGATCGGAAGGCTTCGGTATTGACGCAAGCATCCTTGATCGCATGGCACAGGAAATCAAAGAACTGGTCGAACTGGGTATTCAGGTTGGCGTGGTCATTGGCGGTGGCAACCTTTTCCGTGGTGCTGGTCTGGCGAAAGCGGGGATGAACCGCGTAGTGGGCGACCACATGGGTATGCTGGCAACCGTGATGAATGGCCTGGCGATGCGTGATGCGCTTCATCGCGCCTATGTGAACGCTCGCCTGATGTCCGCTATTCCTTTGAATGGCGTATGCGATAACTACAGCTGGGCAGAGGCCATCAGCCTGCTGCGCAACAACCGCGTGGTGATCCTCTCCGCCGGTACGGGTAACCCGTTCTTTACCACCGATTCCGCAGCCTGCCTGCGCGGTATCGAAATCGAAGCCGATGTGGTGCTGAAAGCGACCAAAGTAGATGGCGTGTTTACTGCCGACCCGGCAAAAGATCCTTCAGCGACCATGTACGATCAGCTGACCTACAGCGAAGTGCTGGAAAAAGAGCTGAAAGTGATGGATCTTGCCGCCTTTACGCTGGCTCGTGACCACAAACTACCGATCCGTGTCTTCAACATGAACAAGCCTGGCGCGCTGCGTCGCGTTGTTATGGGCGAAAAAGAAGGCACTTTGATCACGGAATAATTTCCGTCGGCGATAAATACAGGTAAGATTCCGCTTTATTTCGACGTGGTATCTTACCCGGGCGCGCCTTTGGCGTTGTCATGAATTAAACGCGACTATACTTAGCACACCTGTAGCGCTGTGCTGGCGGATAGTCTGCCTGAGACAAGTTTTCAAGGATCCGTAACGTGATTAACGACATCAGAAAAGATGCTGAAGTACGCATGGAAAAATGCGTAGAAGCGTTCAAAAACCAAATCAGCAAAATCCGTACTGGCCGTGCTTCCCCAAGCCTGCTGGATGGCATCATCGTAGAATATTACGGTACGCCAACGCCTCTGCGTCAGCTGGCGAGCGTGACGGTAGAAGATACCCGTACCCTGAAAATCAACGTGTTCGACCGCTCAATGAGCCCGGCCGTTGAAAAAGCAATCATGGCATCTGACCTGGGTCTGAACCCAAGCTCAGCCGGCGCGGATATTCGCGTTCCACTGCCTCCGCTGACGGAAGAGCGTCGTAAAGACCTGATCAAAGTAGTTCGTGGTGAAGCTGAGCAGGGTCGTGTTTCCGTACGTAACGTGCGTCGCGATGCGAACGATAAAGTGAAAGCCCTGCTGAAAGAAAAAGAGATCAGCGAAGACGACGATCGTCGTTCTCAGGACGACATTCAGAAAATGACCGACGCGGCCATCAAGAAAATTGATGCGGCGCTGGCAGAAAAAGAAGCGGAACTGATGCAGTTCTGATTTTCGCTGTACACTGATAAACGCCGTTCAGAAGGACATTGAGTCTTGCTGGCGGCGTTTTGCTTTTATCTGGTCTAACTTTTGGGCATCTCATGAAGCATCTCACTCTCCTCGGCTCGACCGGCTCTATCGGTTGCAGCACTCTCGACGTTGTACGTCATAATCCTGACAGCTACACCGTGGCCGCGCTTGTGGCCGGAAAAAACGTGCAGCGAATGGTCGAACAGTGCCTGGAGTTTACCCCCCGTTTTGCGGTGATGGATGACGAAGAGAGCGCCCGCCAGGTGAAAGCGCTGTTGCAGGAGAAGGGCTGCCGTACCGAGGTACTCAGCGGGCAACAGGCGGCGTGCGATATGGCCGCGCTTGATGAAGTTGATCAGGTCATGGCGGCAATCGTCGGGGCGGCGGGTCTTCTGCCGACGCTTGCCGCTATTGATGCGGGTAAAGATGTCCTGCTTGCGAACAAAGAGTCGCTCGTCACCTGCGGACGCCTCTTTATGGAAGCGGTAAAACAGCGTGGGGCGCGTCTTTTGCCGGTCGATAGCGAACACAACGCGATTTTTCAGAGTTTACCTCAACCTTTTCAACAAAACCTGGGGTACGCTGACCTGGAGCAGAATGGCGTTGTGTCGATTCTGCTTACCGGGTCTGGTGGCCCGTTCCGTGAAACGCCGCTGTCTGAATTGAGCGCAATGACGCCGGATCAGGCGTGCCGTCATCCGAACTGGTCAATGGGGCGTAAGATCTCCGTCGATTCGGCCACCATGATGAACAAAGGTCTGGAATACATTGAAGCTCGCTGGCTGTTCAATGCGTCGGCGAAACAGATGGAAGTGCTGATCCACCCGCAGTCGGTGATTCACTCGATGGTGCGCTATCAGGACGGCAGCGTGCTGGCCCAACTGGGCGAACCGGATATGCGTACGCCAATTGCTCATACAATGGCGTGGCCAAACCGCGTAAAATCGGGCGTTAAGCCTCTCGATTTTTGTAAGCTGAGTTCACTGACGTTTAGCGAGCCTGATTATGACCGTTATCCCTGTCTGAAACTGGCGATGACGGCCTTCGATCAGGGGCAGGCGGCGACAACGGCGCTTAATGCAGCCAATGAAGTGACCGTTGAAGCATTCCTGAATCAGCAGATCCGCTTTACTGATATCGCCGCGTTGAATTTATCCGTGCTGGAGATGATGGATTTGCGTGAGCCGCAGAGCGTGGAAGAGGTGCTGGCCGTGGATGAACAGGCACGCATTGTTGCGCGTAAACAGGTGACACGTCTCGCAAGCTGGTGATAAAGCAAGCACTAGTCGTCGTGCTATTTGTTAGCGTTGGGCTTCAGTGATATAGTCTGCGCCACCTGATCGCAGGTATTTGGCTTTAAGTGGTCAGGTAAGCCGTGGTTTGACACGGCTTTTTTATGTATAGGCTTCAGTATTCCTGTGTACCGTTAAATCCTTTCAGGGACTAAAAACGCGTTATGTTGTCTGCGAATCAACCAATAAGCGAAAACTTGCCAGCACATGGCTGTCGCCATGTTGCAATCATCATGGATGGCAATGGCCGCTGGGCGAAAAGACAAGGGAAGATACGAGCCTTTGGGCATAAAGCTGGGGCGAAATCTGTTCGCCGCGCCGTCTCTTTTGCCGCCAATAACGGCATTGATGCGTTAACGCTCTATGCTTTTAGCAGTGAGAACTGGAATCGACCTGCGCAGGAAGTGACTGCGTTGATGGAACTGTTCGTGTGGGCGCTCGATAGTGAAGTAAAAAGCCTGCACCGCCACAACGTCCGCTTGCGTATTATTGGCGAAACCAGTCGTTTTAACTCACGTTTGCAGGAACGGATTCGCAAAGCAGAAGCGCTGACGGAAAATAATACCGGCCTGACGCTCAATATCGCGGCGAATTACGGCGGACGCTGGGATATTATCCAGGGGGTTCGGCATTTGGCTGAGCAGGTTCAGGAAGGGCTGTTAAGACCCGACCAGATTGATGAAGAGGCGCTGAGTCAGCAAATCTGCATGAATGAACTGGCACCCGTGGATTTGGTTATAAGGACAGGGGGGGAACATCGCATAAGTAACTTTTTGCTGTGGCAAATTGCCTACGCCGAACTTTACTTTACGGATGTTCTTTGGCCAGATTTTGATGAACAAGACTTTGAAGGTGCGCTGCATGCCTTTGCCAATCGAGAGCGTCGTTTCGGCGGCACCGAGCCTGGTGGCGATAACGCCTGATGGGGGTAGCTTTTGCTGAAGTATCGCCTGATTTCCGCTTTTGTATTAATACCCGTCGTCATCGCAGCGCTGTTTTTACTGCCTCCGGTGGGATTCGCTATTGTTACGCTGGTGGTGTGTATGCTCGCCGCGTGGGAATGGGGGCAGCTTAGCGGCTTTACCTCGCGCACTCAGCGGGTATGGCTGGCGGTACTCTGTGGTTTTTTACTGGCCCTGATGCTGTATACCTTGCCTGAATATCATCATGATGTTCACCAGCCGCTGGTTGCCGGATCCTTATGGATATCGCTGGCTTGGTGGATTGCTGCGCTTGTTTTAGTGCTTTTCTATCCGGGCTCTGCGGCGATCTGGCGTAACTCTAAAGTGTTGCGCCTTATTTTTGGTCTGCTCACGATTGTTCCGTTTTTCTGGGGTATGGTTGCGTTGCGCGCCTGGCACTATGACGAAAACCACTACAGCGGCGCGATATGGCTGCTTTATGTGATGATTCTCGTCTGGGGGGCTGACTCCGGGGCCTATATGTTTGGTAAACTGTTCGGTAAACATAAACTGGCGCCAAAGGTTTCTCCGGGTAAAACCTGGCAAGGCTTCATCGGCGGCCTGTTTACGGCAGCGATTATCTCCTGGGGCTATGGCGTCTGGGCGAATCTTGAGGTTGCCTCCTCCACGCTGCTGGTATGTTCGATTTTCGCGGCGCTGGCATCGGTGCTGGGTGATTTAACCGAGAGTATGTTTAAGCGTGAAGCAGGGATTAAGGACAGTGGTCACCTGATTCCAGGACATGGCGGAATACTGGATCGCATTGACAGCCTTACCGCGGCTGTTCCCGTATTTGCTTGCCTGCTTTTACTGGTGTTTGGGACGATATAACGGAAGGTTTTATGCTGAGCATTCTCTGGAATCTGGCGGCGTTCATTGTTGCACTGGGTGTACTGATTACCGTGCATGAATTTGGCCATTTCTGGGTTGCCCGGCGCTGTGGTGTGCGGGTGGAGCGATTCTCGATTGGCTTTGGCAAATCGCTCTGGAAGCGCACCGATAAGCATGGCACCGAGTTTGTCATTGCTCTGATTCCCCTGGGCGGCTATGTCAAAATGCTCGACGAACGCGTTGAGCCTGTCGCCCCGGAACTTCGCCATAGCGCGTTTAACAATAAAACTGTTGGACAACGTGCTGCCATCATCGCTGCCGGCCCGGTAGCCAATTTCATCTTCGCTATCTTCGCTTACTGGCTGGTGTTTATCATCGGCGTGCCTGGCGTGCGCCCGGTCGTGGGCGAAATCACTACGGGTTCTATTGCGGCAACGGCGCAAATTACACCGGGAATGGAACTTAAAGCGATTGATGGTATCGAAACCCCTGATTGGGATGCCGTGAGGTTACAACTGGTTGCCAAAATTGGTGATGAGCAGACAACCGTCAGCGTATCGCCATTTGGTTCCGACCAGCGGCAGGAAAAAGTGCTGGATTTACGCCACTGGCGCTTTGAGCCAGACAAAGAGGACCCTGTCGCCGCACTCGGGATTCGACCGCGCGGCGCGCAGATCGAGCCGGTATTAGCCGAAGTACAGGCCAAATCGGCAGCGAGTAAAGCAGGTTTACAAGCGGGTGACAGGATCGTTAAAGTCGATGGTCAGCCATTAACACAATGGATGACCTTTGTTACTCTGGTGCGCGATAATCCAGGCAAGCCGCTCGCGCTGGAAGTTGAAAGGCAGGGGAGTTCGCTCTCACTGACTCTCACCCCGGATACCAAATCGGGCGGCGGTAAGGCGGAAGGGTTTGCAGGCGTTGTGCCGAAAGTGATCCCACTGCCAGATGAGTACAAGACAATACGCCAGTATGGGCCGTTTAGCGCCATCGTTGAGGCCACGGATAAAACATGGCAGCTGATGAAGCTTACGGTCAACATGTTGGGGAAATTGATAACCGGTGATGTGAAACTGAACAACCTCAGTGGGCCAATTTCGATTGCTCAGGGGGCTGGGATGTCAGCGGAGTTCGGGGTGATTTACTATCTCATGTTCCTTGCGCTGATTAGCGTGAACCTGGGGATAATCAACCTGTTCCCGCTTCCCGTATTAGATGGGGGCCATCTGCTGTTTTTAGCGATTGAAAAGCTAAAAGGCGGACCGGTATCCGAGCGAGTTCAAGACTTTAGTTATCGCATTGGCTCGATTTTGCTGGTGCTGTTAATGGGGCTTGCACTTTTCAATGATTTCTCTCGGTTGTAAGAGAGTTAGTTAGGAAGAACGCATAATAACGATGGCGATGAAAAAGTTGCTCATAGCGTCGCTGCTGTTTAGCAGCGCGACCGTATACGGTGCTGACGGGTTCGTAGTGAAAGATATTCATTTCGAAGGCCTTCAGCGTGTCGCCGTTGGTGCGGCCCTCCTCAGTATGCCTGTGCGCCCCGGCGATACGGTTAATGATGAAGATATCAGTAACACCATCCGTGCTCTGTTTGCCACTGGCAACTTTGAGGACGTCCGCGTCCTGCGCGATGGTGATACGCTGGTGGTTCAGGTAAAAGAACGTCCAACGATTGCCAGCATCACTTTCTCCGGTAACAAATCGGTGAAAGACGACATGCTCAAGCAGAACCTTGAGGCATCGGGTGTTCGTGTGGGGGAATCTCTGGACCGCACAACCCTTGCAGACATTGAAAAAGGTCTGGAAGATTTCTACTACAGCGTCGGTAAATACAGCGCGAGCGTTAAAGCGGTTGTTACACCGCTGCCACGTAACCGTGTTGACCTGAAACTGGTCTTTCAGGAAGGTGTTTCTGCGAAGATCCAGCAGATCAACATCGTGGGTAACCACGCGTTCAGCACCGACGAACTGATCTCCAACTTCCAGCTGCGTGACGAAGTGCCGTGGTGGAACGTGGTAGGCGATCGTAAATACCAGAAACAGAAACTGGCGGGTGACCTTGAAACCCTGCGCAGCTACTATCTGGATCGCGGTTACGCCCGTTTCAACATCGATTCAACTCAGGTGAGTCTGACTCCGGACAAGAAAGGTATCTACATTACCGTTAACATCACAGAAGGCGATAAGTACACGCTTTCGGGTGTTGAAGTCAGCGGCAACCTGGCAGGACATTCAGCTGAAATTGAATCTCTGACCAAAATTCAGCCGGGCGATCTGTACAGCGGATCTAAAGTCACCAAAATGGAAGACAGCATTAAGAAGCTGCTCGGCCGTTATGGTTATGCGTATCCGCGTGTGCAAACGCAGCCGGAAATTAACGACACGGATAAAACCGTTAAGCTGCACGTTAACGTTGATGCGGGCAACCGCTTCTACGTGCGTAAGATCCGCTTCGAAGGTAACGATACCTCTAAAGACTCCGTTCTGCGCCGTGAAATGCGCCAGATGGAAGGGGCATGGCTGGGAAGCGATCTGGTAGATCAGGGTAAAGAGCGTCTGAACCGTCTGGGCTACTTCGAAACGGTCGATACCGATACTCAGCGTGTACCAGGTCGTCCGGATCAGGTTGATGTTGTTTATAAAGTTAAAGAACGTAATACCGGTAGCTTCAACTTCGGTATTGGTTACGGTACTGAAAGTGGCGTGAGCTTCCAGGTCGGTGTTCAGCAGGATAACTGGCTGGGTACGGGCTACTCTGTCGGTATCAACGGGACGAAAAACGACTACCAGACTTACTCTGAGTTCTCCGTTACCAACCCATACTTCACCGTTGACGGTGTAAGCCTGGGCGGTCGTATCTTCTATAACGACTTTAAAGCGGACGATGCGGACCTCTCCTCGTATACCAACAAGAGTTACGGTCTGGATGGTACGCTTGGCTTCCCGGTTAACGAATACAACACCTTGCGCGCAGGTTTAGGGTACGTGCATAACGACCTGTCCAACATGCAACCGCAGGTGGCGATGTGGCGTTACCTGGACTCCATCGGTCAGTCGGCGAGTACGTCCAGCGATGACAACGGTTTCGCCGCGGATGACTTCACCTTCAACTACGGTTGGACCTACAACCGTCTTGACCGTGGCTACTTCCCGACGGAAGGTTCACGCGTCAACCTGAACGGTAAAGTGACTATCCCGGGCTCGGATAACGAGTTCTACAAGGTCACGCTGGATACGGCGTCCTACTTCCCAATTGATGAAGATCACAAGTGGGTTGTTCTGGGTCGTACCCGTTGGGGTTATGGTGACGGTATTGGAAGCAAAGAACTGCCGTTCTATGAAAACTTCTACGCCGGCGGTTCAAGCACCGTGCGTGGCTTCCAGTCCAATAACATTGGTCCGAAAGCGGTTTATTACGGCGGTAATGACGAAGATAACTGCGCAAGCCGTGATCCTAAGCAAGTATGTAGCTCTGATGACGCAGTAGGTGGTAACGCTATGGCCGTGGCGAGCCTCGAGTTCATCACGCCTACGCCGTTTATCAGTGATAAGTATGCGAACTCCGTGCGTACCTCCTTCTTTATGGATGCAGGTACGGTGTGGGACACCAACTGGGAGAACACCGCCCAGATGCGTGCGGCGGGGGTTCCGGACTACAGCGATCCGAGCAACATTCGCATGTCCGCAGGTATCGCATTACAATGGATGTCACCGCTGGGGCCGTTGGTCTTCTCTTACGCCCAGCCGTTTAAGAAATACGATGGAGACAAAGCGGAGCAGTTCCAGTTTAACATTGGTAAAACTTGGTAATAATCCGCTGCAATGGAATGCGTTGGCAGTGTAGCGCTGACAACCGGCGATCGGTAACACGGTCGCCTTGCCACGCAAAGAACGGTACCCCTCGGGTGCCAATGGGATGGTAAGGAGTTAATTGTGAAAAAGTGGTTATTAGCTGCAGGTCTCGGTTTAGCGATGGCAACTTCTGCTCAGGCAGCGGATAAAATTGCAATCGTCAACATGGGTAATTTGTTCCAGCAGGTTGCACAGAAAACCGGTGTTTCTGCAACGCTGGAAAACGAATTCAAAGGCCGTGCGAGCGAACTGCAACGTATGGAAGGTGATCTTCAGTCCAAGATGCAGCGTCTTCAGCGTGATGGTTCTACCATGAAAGCGAGCGAGCGCAGCAAACTGGAAAAAGACGTCATGTCTCAGCGCCAGACCTTCTCTCAGAAAGCACAGGCTTTCGAGCAGGATCGTCAGCGTCGTTCTAACGAAGAGCGTGGCAAACTGGTGACGCGTATTCAGTCTGCCGTTAAAGCAGTAGCAGCCGATCAGAGCATCGATCTGGTTGTTGATGCGAACGCCGTTGCATTCAACAGCAGCGATGTTAAAGACATCACCGCTGATGTTCTGAAACAGGTTAAATAAGTAATGCCTTCAATTCGACTGGCTGATTTAGCTCAGCAGTTGGATGCAGAATTACACGGTGATGGCGATATCGTCATCACCGCTGTTGCGTCCATGCAATCTGCTAAAGCAGGCACTATTACCTTCATGGTAAGCCCTAAGTACCGTGAACACCTGGCCCAGTGCCAGGCGTCTGCCGTTGTGCTGACGCAGGACGATCTTCCGTTTGCCACTAGCGCTGCACTGGTAGTGAAAAATCCCTACCTGACCTATGCGCGCATGGCCCAAATTCTTGATACCACGCCGCAGCCGGCACAGAACATTGCAGCCAGTGCTGCGATTGATCCGACGGCTCAGCTGGGTAACAACGTATCAGTCGGCGCAAACGCCGTTATCGAATCCGGCGTTGTTTTGGGTGATAACGTGGTGATTGGCCCTGGCTGCTTTGTTGGAAAAAATACGAAAATTGGCGCAGGGTCTCGTCTGTGGGCCAATGTCTCTGTCTACCATGAGGTTGAGATTGGCGAGAATTGTCTCGTACAGTCCAGCACGGTGATTGGTTCTGACGGATTTGGTTACGCCAACGATCGGGGTAACTGGGTTAAGATCCCTCAGCTGGGTCGCGTGATTATCGGCGATCGTGTGGAGATCGGCGCTTGTACAACTATCGACCGCGGTGCGCTTGACGACACCATTATTGGTAACGGTGTTATCATAGACAACCAGTGCCAGATTGCACATAACGTTGTGATTGGCGACAATACCGCAGTTGCGGGTGGTGTTATCATGGCAGGCAGCCTGAAAATTGGCCGTTACTGCATGATTGGCGGTGCCAGCGTGATCAATGGCCATATGGAAATATGCGACAAAGTCACGGTGACGGGGATGGGTATGGTGATGCGTCCAATCACTGAGCCTGGCGTTTATTCCTCAGGTATTCCGCTGCAACCGAACAAGGTCTGGCGTAAAACAGCTGCACTGGTGATGAATATTGATGATATGAGCAAGCGACTCAAAGCGATTGAGCGCAAAATCGATCAACAAGACTAAGCGTTCATCCGTTTAACGCTAAATTTCCCGGCCTGTCGGCTTTGTTTATAAACCGGCAGGCCGTGTTATTATTGCTACTTAGTACATTTGACAGGAAGAGTATTTTGACTACTGACACTCATACTCTGCATATTGAAGAGATTTTAGAACTTCTGCCGCACCGCTATCCGTTTTTACTGGTAGACCGTGTGCTGGATTTTGAAGAAGGTCGTTTTCTGCGCGCAGTGAAAAATGTCTCCGTTAACGAGCCGTTCTTCCAGGGGCACTTCCCTGGTAAGCCTATCTTCCCGGGTGTATTGATCCTGGAAGCGATGGCACAGGCTACCGGTATTCTGGCGTTTAAAAGCGTAGGTAAACTGGAACCGGGTGAACTCTATTACTTCGCGGGTATCGATGAAGCGCGCTTCAAGCGTCCGGTCGTGCCTGGTGATCAAATGATCATGGAAGTCACTTTTGAAAAAACGCGTCGCGGCCTGACTCGCTTCAAAGGCGTAGCTATGGTTGACGGCAAAGTTGTTTGCGAAGCGACAATGATGTGTGCGCGTAGCCGGGAGGCCTGATACGTGATTGATAAATCCGCCTTTATTCATCCTACCGCCATTGTGGAAACGGGTGCCATCATTGGTGCCAACGTCCACATTGGCCCGTTTTGTATTGTTGGACCCCATGTCGAAATTGGTGAGGGTACAGTACTGAAATCTCACGTTGTCGTGAATGGTCATACCACCATTGGCTGCAACAATGAGGTCTATCAGTTCGCCTCCATCGGCGAAGTTAACCAGGATCTCAAGTATGCTGGCGAACCGACCCGCGTGGAAATCGGCGATCGTAACCGCATTCGCGAAAGCGTCACCATTCATCGTGGTACAACGCAAGGCGGTGGATTGACGAAGGTGGGCAGCGACAACCTGTTTATGGTTAATGCGCATATTGCGCACGACTGTACCGTGGGTAGCCGCTGTATTCTCGCCAACAACGCAACGCTGGCGGGACACGTATCGGTTGATGATTTCGCCATTATTGGCGGCATGACCGCAGTCCATCAGTTCTGCATCATTGGTGCACACGTGATGGTCGGCGGATGCTCCGGTGTGGCGCAGGACGTCCCACCGTTTGTGATTGCGCAGGGCAACCATGCCACGCCGTTTGGCGTGAACATCGAAGGTCTCAAGCGTCGTGGTTTTAGTCGCGAAGCGATTACTGCGATCCGCAACGCGTACAAACTGCTGTACCGTAGCGGTAAAACGCTGGAAGAGGCTAAGCCGGAAATTGCCGAGCTGGCGAATAAGCACCCTGAAGTGAAAACGTTCATGGAATTCTTTGAACGTTCAACCCGTGGTCTGATTCGTTAATGGTCGACAGTCGTCCGCTTACCATCGCCCTGGTCGCCGGAGAAACCTCCGGCGATATTCTTGGTGCAGGTCTTATCCGCGCGCTTAAAGCCCGTGTACCCAATGCTCGCTTTGTGGGCGTGGCTGGGCCGCTGATGCAGGCCGAAGGCTGTGAAGCCTGGTATGAAATGGAAGAGCTGGCTGTGATGGGCATCGTCGAGGTGTTGGGGCGCTTGCGTCGCCTGCTGCATATTCGCGCCGACCTTACCCGCCGCTTTACCGACCTCAAGCCCGATGTTTTTGTCGGCATTGATGCGCCTGATTTCAATATTACCCTTGAAGGGAACCTGAAAAAGCAGGGGATCAAAACTATCCATTACGTCAGTCCGTCCGTGTGGGCGTGGCGACAGAAACGCGTTTTCAAAATCGGACGATCCACTAATCTGGTGCTGGCTTTTCTGCCTTTCGAAAAAGCGTTTTACGACAGATTTAATGTCCCGTGCCGTTTTATCGGTCATACCATGGCGGATGCCATGCCGCTGGATCCGGATAAAAACGCGGCGCGTGACGAACTGGGCATCCCGCATGATGTGCACTGTCTGGCGCTGCTGCCAGGGAGCCGGGGTGCGGAAGTTGAAATGCTCAGTGCCGATTTCCTGAAAACGGCGCAAATTCTTCGCAAGACTTATCCCGATCTTGAAGTGGTCGTGCCGCTGGTGAATGCCAAACGCCGCGAGCAGTTTGAGCGTATCAAAGCCGACGTCGCCCCGGATCTTCACGTCCGCCTGCTGGACGGGAAAGGGCGGCAAGCCATGTTTGCGAGCGATGCCGCACTACTGGCTTCCGGCACGGCTGCGCTGGAGTGTATGCTGGCAAAATGCCCAATGGTGGTCGGTTATCGCATGAAGCCGTTTACCTTCTGGCTGGCAAAACGTCTGGTAAAAACAGATTACGTATCCCTGCCAAACCTGCTTGCGGGTCGCGAACTGGTGAAAGAGCTCTTGCAGGATGAATGCCAGCCGCAGGCACTGGCTGATGCATTACTGCCGCTGCTGGCCAACGGTAAAACCAGCCACCAGATGCATGATACCTTCCGTGAACTGCATCAACTGATCCGCTGTAATGCTGATGAGCAGGCGGCCGATGCGGTGCTGGAGTTAGCACAATGATGGAATTTATTTATCCCCATACCCACCTCGTTGCAGGTGTGGATGAAGTCGGTCGTGGCCCGTTAGTGGGTGCCGTTGTGACCGCGGCGGTGATCCTCGATCCAGCCCGCCCGATCGTTGGCCTGAACGACTCGAAAAAACTGAGTGAAAAGCGTCGCCTGGCGCTGTTCGATGAAATTAAAGAAAAGGCACTGGCCTGGAGTCTCGGGCGCGCAGAGCCGGATGAGATCGACGATCTGAACATTCTGCACGCCACCATGCTGGCGATGCAGCGTGCCGTTGCTGGCCTGAAGATTGTGCCTGAGTATGTGCTGATCGACGGTAACCGTTGCCCGGCGCTGCCGATGCCTTCCATGGCTGTTGTTAAAGGCGATAGCCGCGTCGCAGAAATCAGTGCGGCGTCAATCATTGCCAAAGTGACGCGCGATGCCGAAATGGCCGCGCTGGACCTCACTTATCCCGCGTATGGTTTCGCCCAGCACAAGGGATATCCAACGGCTTTCCATCTGGAAAAGCTGGCTGAACATGGCGCAACTGAACATCATCGGCGCAGCTTTGGCCCGGTGAAACGCGCGCTGGGACTGGTGTCCTGAATCAAGACGCAAGCAATTAAGTAACGCGGGATTTGAAGATGGCTGAACCACGTTTCGTACACCTGCGGGTGCATAGCGACTACTCCATGATCGATGGGCTGGCAAAGACCGGGCCGCTGGTAAAAAAGGCGGCCTCGCTTGGCATGCCTGCGCTGGCGATCACCGATTTTACCAACCTGTGTGGCCTGGTGAAGTTCTACGGAACGGCGCATGGCGCAGGATTAAAGCCCATCGTCGGCGCGGATTTTCATGTGCAGAGCGACCTGCTCGGCGATGAGATGACGCAGATTTCCGTGTTAGCCATGAATAACACGGGTTATCAGAACCTCACTCTGCTGATCTCAAAAGCCTACCAACGCGGTTACGGCGCACTGGGTCCATGGATTGACCGCGACTGGCTGGCGGAGCTGAACGAAGGTTTGCTGCTGATCTCCGGTGGCCGTATGGGAGATGTCGGCAAATGTCTGCTACGCGGTAATAACGCGCTGGTGGATCAGTGCGTCTCGTTCTACGAAGAGTATTTCCCGGATCGTTATTACCTGGAGCTGATCCGTACCGGGCGTGCGGATGAAGAGAGCTACCTGCATGCGGCCGTCGCCCTGGCGGAAGCGCGTGGCCTGCCTGTGGTGGCCACCAACGATGTGCGCTTCCTTGAGGCGGGTGATTTTGACGCGCATGAAATTCGCGTCGCCATCCACGACGGCTTCACCCTCGACGATCCGAAACGTCCGCGCAACTACTCATCGCAGCAGTACATGCGCAGCGAAGAGGAGATGTGTGAGCTCTTCTCGGACATCCCGGAAGCGCTGGAAAACAGCGTAGAGATTGCCAAGCGCTGTAACGTCACCGTGCGTCTCGGCGAATACTTCCTGCCGCAGTTCCCGACGGGAGACATGACCACCGAAGATTTCCTGGTCATGAAATCGAAAGAGGGTCTGGAAGAGCGTCTGGAATTCCTCTTCCCGGATGAAGCGGTCCGTAAAGAGAAACGTCCTGAATATGACGAGCGCCTGGATATTGAACTCCAGGTGATCAACCAGATGGGGTTCCCAGGCTACTTCCTGATCGTGATGGAGTTCATCCAGTGGTCGAAGGATAACGGCGTACCGGTAGGTCCGGGCCGTGGTTCTGGTGCCGGCTCGCTGGTGGCGTATGCCCTGAAAATTACCGATCTCGATCCGCTGGAATTTGACCTGCTGTTCGAACGTTTCCTCAACCCGGAACGTGTCTCCATGCCCGACTTTGACGTCGACTTCTGCATGGAAAAACGCGACCAGGTGATTGAGCACGTGGCCGATATGTACGGTCGTGATGCGGTTTCGCAGATCATCACCTTCGGTACGATGGCCGCGAAAGCGGTTATCCGCGATGTGGGCCGCGTTCTGGGCCACCCGTACGGTTTTGTCGATCGTATCTCTAAGCTGGTGCCGCCCGATCCGGGCATGACTCTGGCGAAAGCCTTTGAAGCTGAACCTCAGCTGCCGGAAATCTACGAAGCCGACGAAGAGGTGAAAGCGCTGATCGACATGGCGCGCAAGCTGGAAGGCGTCACGCGTAACGCCGGTAAGCATGCGGGGGGCGTGGTTATCGCCCCGACCAAAATCACCGACTTTGCGCCGCTGTACTGCGACGAAGCGGGCCAGCATCCGGTCACCCAGTTCGACAAGAACGACGTGGAATACGCCGGGCTGGTGAAGTTTGACTTCCTCGGCCTGCGTACGCTGACCATCATCAACTGGGCGCTGGAGATGATCAACGCCCGTCGCGAGAAGAACGGCGAACCGCCGCTGGATATCGCGGCTATCCCGCTTGATGACAAGAAAAGTTTCGACATGCTGCAACGCTCGGAGACGACAGCCGTCTTCCAGCTTGAATCCCGCGGCATGAAAGATTTGATTAAGCGTCTGCAACCAGACTGCTTCGAAGATATGATCGCGCTGGTGGCCCTGTTCCGTCCGGGGCCGTTGCAGTCGGGGATGGTAGATAACTTTATCGACCGTAAACACGGGCGCGAAGAGATTTCCTACCCGGACGTGCAGTGGCAGCATGAAAGCCTGAAACCGGTACTGGAGCCAACCTATGGCATCATCCTGTATCAGGAACAGGTCATGCAGATCGCCCAGGTGCTTTCTGGTTATACCCTTGGCGGCGCAGACATGCTGCGTCGTGCGATGGGTAAGAAAAAGCCGGAAGAGATGGCCAAGCAACGTTCCATCTTTGAGGATGGGGCGAAGAAAAACGGCGTCGATGGCGAACTGGCGATGAAAATCTTCGACCTGGTGGAGAAATTCGCCGGGTACGGATTTAACAAATCCCACTCCGCCGCCTATGCTTTGGTTTCGTATCAAACGCTGTGGCTGAAGGCTCACTATCCCGCTGAGTTTATGGCGGCGGTAATGACCGCCGATATGGACAACACCGAGAAGGTGGTTGGCCTGGTGGACGAGTGCTGGCGCATGGGGCTGAAGATCCTGCCGCCGGATATTAACTCTGGCCTGTACCATTTCCACGTTAACGATGACGGGGAAATCGTCTATGGGATCGGCGCGATCAAGGGCGTAGGTGAGGGGCCGATCGAGGCGATCATCGAAGCGCGTAACAACGGCGGCTATTTCCGCGAGCTGTTCGATCTGTGCGCCCGCACCGATACCAAAAAACTGAACCGCCGCGTGCTGGAAAAACTGATCATGTCCGGCGCGTTTGATCGGCTGGGGCCACACCGCGCCGCGCTGATGAACTCGCTCGGCGATGCGCTGAAAGCAGCCGATCAGCACGCGAAAGCGGAAGCCATTGGCCAGGCAGATATGTTCGGCGTGCTGGCGGAAGAGCCAGAGCAGATTGAGCAGTCTTATTCCAACTGCCAGCCCTGGCCAGAACAGGTGGTGCTGGATGGGGAGCGGGAAACGTTAGGCCTGTACCTGACGGGGCACCCGATCAACCAGTATCTGAAAGAAATTGAGCGCTATGTCGGCGGCCACAGGCTTAAAGACATGCATCCGACAGAACGTGGTAAAATCACCACGGCTGCGGGGCTCGTGATTGCTGCAAGGGTAATGGTCACCAAGCGCGGCAATCGTATCGGCATCTGTACCCTGGATGACCGTTCCGGGCGTCTGGAGGTGATGTTGTTCACCGACGCGCTGGATAAATACCAGCAATTGCTGGAAAAAGACCGCATACTTATCGTCAGCGGACAGGTCAGCTTTGATGACTTCAGCGGGGGGCTTAAAATGACCGCCCGCGAAGTGATGGACATTGACGAAGCCCGGGAAAAATATGCTCGCGGGCTTGCTATCTCGCTGACGGACAGGCAAATTGATGACCAGCTTTTAAACCGACTCCGTCAGTCTCTGGAACCCCACCGCTCGGGGACCATTCCAGTACATCTCTACTATCAGAGGGCGGATGCACGTGCGCGGTTGCGCTTTGGTGCAACGTGGCGTGTCTCTCCGAGCGATCGTTTACTGAACGATCTCCGTGGCCTCATTGGTTCGGAGCAGGTGGAACTGGAGTTTGACTAATACAGGAATACTATGAGTCTGAATTTCCTTGATTTCGAACAGCCGATTGCAGAGCTGGAAGCGAAAATCGATTCTCTGACAGCCGTGAGCCGTCAGGATGAAAAACTGGATATTAACATCGACGAAGAAGTGCATCGTCTGCGCGAAAAAAGCGTAGAACTGACGCGCAAAATCTTTGCCGATCTCGGCGCATGGCAGATCGCCCAGCTGGCGCGTCATCCACAGCGTCCGTACACCCTGGATTATGTCCGCCTGGCGTTTGACGAATTTGACGAACTGGCAGGCGACCGCGCATACGCTGACGATAAAGCTATCGTCGGCGGTATCGCGCGTCTGGATGGACGTCCGGTGATGATTATTGGTCATCAGAAAGGCCGTGAAACCAAAGAGAAAATCCGTCGTAACTTCGGTATGCCAGCGCCAGAAGGCTACCGTAAGGCCCTGCGTCTGATGGAGATGGCTGAGCGTTTCAATATGCCTATCATCACCTTCATCGACACGCCGGGGGCTTACCCGGGTGTTGGCGCTGAAGAACGCGGTCAGTCTGAAGCCATCGCACGCAACCTGCGTGAGATGTCTCGCCTGAAAGTGCCGGTCATCTGTACCGTTATCGGTGAAGGTGGGTCCGGCGGTGCGCTGGCAATTGGCGTGGGCGATAAAGTGAATATGCTACAGTACAGTACCTATTCCGTTATCTCTCCGGAAGGCTGTGCCTCCATTCTGTGGAAAAGTGCCGATAAAGCGCCGCTGGCTGCTGAAGCGATGGGCATCATTGCCCCACGTCTGAAAGAGCTGAAGCTGATCGACACCGTTATCCCTGAACCGCTGGGCGGCGCGCATCGTAAGCCGGAAGTGATGGCTGCTTCCCTGAAAGCGCAGCTGCTGGCAGATCTGGCGGACCTGGACTTGCTGAGCACAGAAGATCTGCTCAACCGTCGTTATCAGCGTCTGATGACCTACGGTTACGCGTAAGCCTCACAATTATCCTAAAAGCCGCACATTGTTGCGGCTTTTTTTATACCTGCCGTTTACCTTAACTATGCTTATCTGATGTTTTTCAAGGAGGTAAACCATGAACATCATTGCCATCATGGGGCCACACGGCGTCTTTTATAAAGACGAACCCATCAAGGAGCTGGAGCAAGCCCTCAAAGCACGCGGATACCAGCTGATCTGGCCGCAAAACAGCGCCGACCTGCTGAAATTTATCGAACACAATCCGCGCATCTGTGGCGTGATATTCGACTGGGACGAATACGACATGGAGTTGTGCAGCGATATCAATAAGCTCAACGAATATCTTCCGCTGTACGCGTTTATCAACACTCACTCGACCATGGACGTGAGCGCGCATGATATGCGTATGGCGCTGTGGTTCTTCGAATACTCACTCGGCGTTGCCGAGGACATTGCGACCCGCATTCAGCAGTACACCGGTGAATACCTCGATAACATCACACCGCCGTTCACGCGCGCGCTGTTCACCTATGTGAATGAAGGGAAGTACACCTTCTGTACGCCAGGCCACATGGCGGGAACAGCCTATCAAAAAAGCCCGGTGGGATGTCTGTTCTACGATTTCTTCGGCGGTAACACGCTGAAGGCGGATGTGTCGATTTCGGTCACCGAGTTAGGCTCTCTGCTGGATCATACCGGCCCGCATCTGGAAGCCGAAGAGTACATCGCCCGGACCTTTGGCGCCGAGCAAAGCTACATGGTGACCAACGGTACCTCAACCTCGAACAAAATCGTCGGGATGTACGCCGCGCCTGCCGGCAGTACGCTGCTGATTGACCGCAACTGCCATAAATCACTGGCGCATTTGCTGATGATGAGCGACGTGGTGCCGCTCTGGCTGTCGCCTACGCGTAATGCGCTGGGTATTCTCGGCGGCATTCCTCGCCGTGAATTCGCGCATGAAGCCATTGAAAATAAGATCGCGGCGATCCCCGAGGCAAGCTGGCCTGTGCACGCGGTGATCACCAACTCCACCTATGACGGGCTGCTTTACAACACGAACTGGATCAAGCAGACGCTCGACGTGCCGTCGATCCACTTTGACTCCGCGTGGGTGCCTTACACCAATTTCCACCCGATTTACTCGGGTAAAAGTGGGATGAGCGGCGAGCGGGTGCCGGGCAAGGTGTTCTTCGAAACGCAGTCGACGCACAAAATGCTGGCCGCGTTTTCCCAGGCGTCTCTTATTCACATCAAGGGCGAGTACGACGAGGACACCTTCAACGAAGCCTTTATGATGCACACGACCACGTCGCCGAGCTACCCGCTGGTGGCGTCCATCGAAACGGCGGCGGCGATGCTGCGCGGTAATCCGGGTAAACGCCTGATCAATCGTTCGGTGGAACGGGCGCTGCATTTCCGAAAAGAGGTTCAGCGACTTAAAGATGAAGCGGACGGCTGGTTCTTTGATATCTGGCAGCCGGAAGAGATTGATGAGGCAGAATGCTGGCCCGTCGCGCCGGGGGAGAGCTGGCACGGTTTTCGGGATGCCGATGCGGACCACATGTTCCTCGATCCGGTTAAGGTGACGATCCTGACGCCGGGCATGGATGAGCAGGGCGTGATGGGTGAGGAAGGGATCCCGGCTGCGCTGGTGGCGAAGTTCCTTGATGAGCGCGGCGTGGTGGTGGAGAAAACCGGCCCCTATAATTTGCTGTTCCTGTTCAGCATCGGGATCGATAAAACCCGCGCGATGGGGCTGTTGCGCGGACTGATGGAGTTTAAGCGTGCATATGATCTGAACCTGCGGGTGAAGAATATGCTGCCGGATCTCTACGCGGAAGATCCTGACTTCTATCGCAATATGCGTATTCAGGATCTGGCCCAGGGGATCCACAGGCTGATCCGCCAGCACGATCTGCCGCGCCTGATGTTGCAGGCATTTGATGTTCTGCCTGAAATGAAGCTGACGCCGCACAGGGCGTGGCAGCGCCAGGTGAAAGGGGAGGTTGAAACCGTTGAGCTGGAGAACCTGGTCGGGCGGGTATCGGCCAACATGATCCTGCCTTATCCGCCGGGCGTGCCGCTGCTGATGCCGGGTGAAATGATCACCGAGGAGAGCCGGGCGGTGCTCGATTTCCTGCTGATGCTCTGTTCGGTAGGGCGCCACTATCCGGGCTTTGAAACGGACATTCATGGCGCGAAACGCGATGATAACGGCGTGTACTGGGTGAGAGTCCTAAAATAAAAGGGGCTGCTTGCCAGAGGCGGGTTGTCGGTTGTAACGTTCAGGGCATCATAAAAAGGAGAAACTATGCTGGGTTTAAAAGCGGTTCATCATATTGCGATCATTGCCACCGATTACGCGAAAAGTAAGGCATTCTACTGCGACGTTCTCGGCTTTACGCTGTTGAGCGAGGCTTACCGTGAGGAGCGCGACTCCTGGAAAGGCGATCTGGCGTTAAACGGACAATATGTGATTGAACTGTTCTCTTTTCCTTTCCCGCCAGCGCGTCCTTCGCGCCCGGAAGCCTGCGGCCTGCGCCACCTCGCCTTCAGCGTCGATGACCTGGACAGCGCGGTAAAACATCTGGAAGCCCACGGCGTGGCCTGCGAAGCGATTCGTGTCGATCCCTTTACCGATAAACGTTTCACTTTTTTCAACGATCCGGACGGGCTGCCGCTGGAGCTTTACCAGCAGTAATTGCCGTCATGTGTGATAATGCCCGTTCAGTTCGGGCATTTTTTATGTGTAATTTCCTATGACCTTACCTGCTATCGCGCACGCCGTTTCCCCCTACCGCCAGCTGCTGGTGGGGTTCAGCGGTGGCCTGGATTCCACCGTTTTGCTGCACCGCCTTAAGCTCTGGCGCGACCGTGAGCCTGACGTCCAGCTGCGGGCGATGCATATCCATCACGGCTTAAGCCCCCATGCCGACGACTGGGTAGCGCACTGCGAAGCGGTGTGTTCAGAGTGGGCGATTCCGCTGATCGTTGAACGCGTCACGCTTGAGGATGAGGGGCTGGGTATTGAGGCGCAGGCGCGGAAAGCCCGCTACGCCGCGTTTTCTGGCGCATTACAGCCTGGAGAAGCGTTGGTCACCGCGCAGCATCTGGACGACCAGTGCGAGACGTTTTTACTGGCGCTCAAGCGGGGCAGCGGGCCTGCGGGATTATCTGCCATGCCTGAGCGCGCAGATTTTGCTGAAACAGAGCTCATCCGCCCGCTGCTGGGTGAGACGCGCGCATCACTGGAAGCCTGGGCGCAGCAGCATCATCTGTGCTGGATTGAAGACGAGAGCAATCAGGACGACAGTTACGACCGTAACTTCCTGCGCCTGCGCGTCTTACCGCTGCTGAGTGAGCGCTGGGCGCATTTTTCCGAAGCGGCGGCCAGAAGTGCCATGCTGTGTGCTGAACAGGAAAGCTTGCTGGATGAGTTGCTGAGCGAGGAGCTGGATACGCTGACTACCGCTGACGGTGCCCTCAACATTGCGCCGTTGAAGGTGATGAGCCCCGTGCGCCGGGCTGCTCTAATTCGTCGCTGGCTGGCTTACCACCGTGCGGTTATGCCGTCCCGGGCGATGCTCAACCGTATCTGGGAGGAAGTTGCACAGGCGAGGGAAGATGCCGCCCCGTGTATACACCTGAATGGTTATGACGTCAGGCGCTATAAAGGGCAACTCTGGTGGGTAAAATCTGTGCCGTCGCTGGCTGACGCTGTGCTCGACTGGCCGTCGCCGGAAAAAGCATTAACGCTACCGATGAATGCCGGTGTCGTTGCGTTAAGCCATTCGGGCAATGTGCGTCTACCTGAGCCGGACGAGAACGTCACTATACGCTTCAGGACCAGCGGCATGCTGCATATCGTCGGGCGTAACGGCGGGCGTAAGCTGAAGAAAATCTGGCAGGAACAGAACGTTCCGCCCTGGCGACGTGATACCACGCCGCTTCTGTTTTACGGCGACACGCTCATCGCGGCGGCAGGGGTTTTCATCACTGAAGAGGGATGGGCTGAAGCGGGAGTTAATTTTGAATGGAAAGCGTAACGGGCAGCCTGGCTGCCCGTTGGTTATCAGGATTCGCTCACCACAACGGTGCCGATTTCCGGATGGCTGAAACTGGCAATTTTGTCGAGGCGTAGCTCACGCGTTGCACCTGCATCTTCCACAACCAGGTATTCCACATTTTTACGGGAAACCAGATCGCTGGCCTTTGCCTTTAGCACTTCGCCATCTTTTAGCTCCAGCGTCAGTATTAAATGATGCTGGCAGGCGAGTTCGAGGTTGTCATAGTCATCACAATTGATGGGTTGATAGGTATCATTCATCGACATAATCGCTCACCAGTAAATTCGCCGCAGCATACGCTGCTTTTTCCCTGACCGATTCAGAAAGGCTCTCATCAGAGGCCACTTCATTTAGCACGTTCAATACACAGCCCAACGCATCCGGAATGTACCCCAGATCTCCGCTGGCGATCTCCGCATACCGTCTGCGAATCAACTCACAATAATTATTCACATCACCTCCTGCCAGCGTACTGACTTACTGTGAGATATCATTAAGCCTACGAAGTTAAACTCGGTTTAGCAAGGTGACTATACCATACTCATTTAAGCAATATCAGCGCCTTGATAAGAGGGCGCCACCACCTCGTAACAGCCTTTTGCCGCGGTTTTCGCTACAATGTACGCCTGATTCGAAAGGAGTTCTCTCATGGCGCTGAAAGCGACAATTTATAAAGCTGTGGTCAATGTGGCGGATCTTGACCGTAACCAGTTTCTGGATGCGTCATTGACGCTGGCGCGTCACCCTTCTGAAACCCAGGAGCGCATGATGCTGCGCCTGCTGGCGTGGATTAAGTATGCCGACGAGCGTCTGCAATTTACCCGTGGTTTAAGCGCGGAAGATGAACCGGAAGCCTGGCTGCGCAACGATCATCTGGGTATCGATTTATGGATTGAGCTTGGCCTGCCGGATGAACGCCGGATCAAAAAGGCCTGCACCCAGTCTGCTGAAGTGGCGTTGTTTGCCTACAACCAGAGAGCGGCGGAGATCTGGTGGCAACAAAATAAAAATAAATGTGCGCAGTTCAAAAATCTTACCGTCTGGTATCTGGATGATGAACAGCTGGCGCAGCTGAGTGCGTTCGCCAGCCGGACGATGGCGCTACAGGCGACGATTCAGGACGGCGCCATCTGGCTTTCCGATTCTCAGAATAATCTGGAAATTCATCTCGCGGCCTGGCAGCCCGCATCATGATTGTATTGTCCCGAAACGTCAGCATCCCTGATAACGAGCTGGAGATCACCGCCATCCGGGCCCAGGGAGCAGGGGGACAGCACGTTAACAAGGCCTCAACGGCTATCCATTTGCGCTTTGACATTCGGGCCTCCAGCCTGCCAGAGTATTATAAAGAAAGCCTGCTTGCCGCCAGCCATCACCTGATCACCAGCGAGGGTGTGATGGTGATTAAAGCGCAGGAGTATCGCAGCCAGGAGCTTAACCGGGAAGCGGCAATAGCCCGGCTGGTGGCGGTCATCAAAGAGCTGACGGCTGTACAAAAAAGTCGCCGGGCAACACGTCCAACGCGGGCATCGAAAGAACGTCGGTTGTCATCGAAGGCGCAGAAATCCACCGTAAAATCACTGCGTGGCAAAGTCCGTCACCCATAATGTGACGAAAGGGATACCCTTTTTCATAAGGAAAGTATTGTGAAAAAAGCATTATTATCAGCGCTGGCCGTGACAAGCCTGTTCGCGCTTTTTGGCTGTAATAACCGTTCAGAAACGCAGGTACTACAGCCAACGCAAAATGAAGAATTAAAGCCGATGCAGCAAAGCTGGCGCGGCGTATTACCGTGTGCAGATTGCGAGGGCATCGAAACCTCTCTGTTTCTGCAAAAAGATGGCACCTGGGTCATGAACCAGCGTTACCAGGGGGCGAAAGAACCGTCTTCTTTTGCATCTTACGGAACATGGGCGCGTACGGCTGAGAAGCTGGTATTGACGGATACCACGGGCGATAAAACCTTCTTCCGCGCCAAAGGCGAGGGGATGGAGATGCTCGATCGCGAAGGCAATCCGATTGAATCCCAGTTCAACTATACGTTGGCCCCGGTGAAAGCGACCCTGCCAGCCACCCCAATGGCGATGCGAGGGATGTATTTCTACATGGCGGATGCGGCGATCTTCACTGACTGTGCAACCGGGAAGAAAGTCAGCGTGGCGAACAATGCCCAGCTGGAGCGAGACTATGCCGTCGCGCGCGGCAACGACAGTAAGCCAGTGTTGCTGACGGTTGAAGGGCATTTTACGCTGGAGCCAAACCCGGATAGCGGCGAGCTGGTGAAAACGCTGGTGGCAGATAAAGACGCGAAGTTTGCTGCGGGGAAAGACTGCGAAAGCAAATAAGATATAGCCATTAAAAAACCCCGCACTGGCGGGGTTTTTTGTTTCTTAACCTTTGATGGCTTTCACCAGGTAATCAAGAATATCTCCCGTCTTGATCATCTGTTTTTCGCCGTTGCGACGGTATTTGTATTCAATCTCGTCGCTGTCGAGGTTACGGTCGCCAATGACGATGGTGTGTGGAATACCGATCAGTTCCATGTCAGCAAACATCACGCCAGGACGCTCTTTACGGTCATCCATCAGCACGTCGATACCTTTCGCGCTCAGCTCAGCGTAGAGTTTCTCAGCCAGCTCCTGTACGCGGTAAGACTTGTGCATGTTCATTGGCAGGATCGCCACCTGGAACGGCGCGATGTTATCCGGCCAGACGATTCCGCGTTCGTCATAGTTCTGCTCGATAGCGGCAGCAACAACGCGCGTTACGCCAATGCCGTAGCAGCCCATGGTCAGAACCTGGTTACGGCCATCTTCGCCCTGAACGGCAGCGTTCATTGCGCGCGAGTACTTATCGCCCAGCTGGAAGATGTGGCCTACTTCGATACCGCGTTTGATCATCAGGGTACCATTGCCGTCCGGGCTTGGATCGCCTGCGACCACGTTACGGATGTCAGCCACTTCCGGCGTCGCCACGTCACGATCCCAGTTGATGCCGAAGAAGTGTTTACCGTCGATGTTTGCGCCCGCAGCGAAGTCGCTCATCGCCGCAACGGTGCGGTCAATGACCACCGGAACAGGCATGTTCACCGGACCCAGAGAACCAGGACCTGCATTCACCACGGCGCGGATCTCCGCTTCCGTTGCGAAGGTCAGCGGGCTGGCAACCTGCGGCAGCTTCTCGGCTTTCACTTCGTTCAGCTCGTGATCGCCTCGTACCAGCAGGGCAACCAGTGGATAAGCGCTACCTTCAGCCGATTTCACCAGCAGGGTTTTCACGGTTTTTTCGATCGGCAGAGTAAACTGCTCAACCAGCTCGGCGATAGTTTTCGCGTTTGGCGTATCAACCAGCGTCATCTCTTGCGTTGCCGCGCCGCGTGGTTCTTTTGGTGCCAGCGCTTCTGCAAATTCGATGTTCGCGGCGTAATCAGAGGAGTCAGAGAAGATCACATCGTCTTCGCCGCTCTGCGCCAGAACCTGGAATTCATGGGAGGCGCTACCGCCGATTGAACCGGTATCAGCCTGTACAGCACGGAAATCCAGCCCCATGCGGGAGAAGATTTTACTGTAGGCCGCGTACATTTTGTCGTAGGTCTCTTGCAGCGATTCCTGAGAAGTATGGAAAGAGTAAGCATCTTTCATCAGGAATTCGCGAGAACGCATGACGCCAAAGCGTGGACGCACTTCGTCACGGAACTTAGTCTGGATCTGGAAGAAGTTCAGCGGCAGCTGTTTGTAAGAGCTCAGCTCGTTACGGATCAGGTCGGTGATCACTTCTTCATGCGTTGGGCCGAGAACGAATGGACGATCGCCACGATCGGCAATACGCAGCAGTTCAGGACCGTACTGCTCCCAGCGACCGCTCTCCTGCCACAGTTCAGAGGGCTGAACGACCGGCATTAACACCTCGATAGCACCGGCGTTGTTCATCTCTTCACGCACGATATTTTCGACTTTTTTCAGGACGCGCACGCCGGTCGGCAGCCAGGTGTATAACCCGGAGGCCAGCTTGCGGATCATCCCGGCGCGCAGCATCAGCTGGTGGCTGATCACCTCGGCGTCGGCAGGTGTCTCCTTCAGAGTGGAGAGCAGATATTGGCTAGTACGCATGTTGTTACGGTTCCATTTCGACGATTGGAACAGGCTGAAACACCAGCCTGACACAAAAAAAGTGGTTTAGTTTACCAGTGTGGCAAAGATGCCAAAAGAGAGGAGAACAAAATTACCTGGGTTCCAGGGCAAACACTTCAAAACCCGCCGCAGTCACGCGCCAGCGCACGTTAAAGTCCAGCAGCCAGACGGCGTACGTATTCCCGGCTTCCTCTTCTTTGCGGTAGGCGGGACGGGGGTCCTGAGCCAGCACTTCAACGATAAAGTCACGCAGGCGAGGATAACGCTTTTCCAGCTCGCTGATTTGCGTTGTAATTTCAGACGTGAAGTGAACCGCCATATCTGCCTGCGGTGCGTCCTGAGCATAGCTTGCCCGGGCATCCGGCAGCGCTTCGGCGAAGGGCAGGTAAGGCTTAATATCTATGACCGGCGTGCCATCAACCAGGTCAAGGCTACCTAACTCCAGGATCACCTGATCTTTCTGACAACGTATGCCTTTCAGCTCGACCAGCGACATCCCGATGGGGTTGGGACGAAAGGTTGAGCGGGTGGCAAAGACACCCATTCTGGCATTTCCGCCCAGACGAGGCGGACGCACGGTGGGACGCCAGCCGCCTTCCATGGTCTGGTGAAATACAAAGACCACCCATAAATGGCTGAACGCCTCAAGCCCGCGCACTGCATCGGCCTGATTATACGGCGCGACAAGATGAAGCTCGCCGCCGCCGTTAATGACCAGACCCGGCTGACGTGGAACGGCGAACTTTTCTTTATAAGGGGAGCGGATAACGCCTATCTGCTCGAACTGAAATGAACTCATTTCGCCGTAATGTTAAGCGCAGAACCGATACATACCGCCTGGCGATAGCAACCTGGTGTGCCGCTGGTGACTTCGCAGCTGTGCAGCAGCACCGCGTTGGCTTTCATTTTCGACGCGTTGATTTGCATACGCTTGCGGGCTGTCGGAATATTGGGTGGGGAGTCCTGATTCGTTGCCTGGCAGGATTCGCCGCTCACTTCGCCCAGTTCACGGAATGGCTTACCGACCAGCTCGTCGGCTTTGGTAATAATACGTACTGGCGCAGCGCGAGGCGCTTTCGGTTTTGCTGGCTCCGCTTTTGGCGGGGTTGCAGTGCTTTGAACAGGTTCAACAGGAGATCTGCTTAGCATAGAACAGCCGCTCAGCATCAGTGCTAAAAAACAGATCGGTAAAGCACGCATAATAATTCCTCAGTGGATAATCAAAACGTCAGATATTGAAGCAGTTGACCGCACAAATGACAAGACGGGCAAATGCCCGTCTTGATGATATTACACTGCCGGGAGATTACCAGCCTTTAACCGCGCCGCCGTTAAACACCTTATTGGCTTCCTGGTACACTTCTTCAGACTGATATGCCTGTATGAATTTCTTCACATTCTCCGCGTCTTTGTTGTCTTCGCGAGTCACGATCAGGTTGACGTACGGGGAATCTTTATCTTCAACGAAGATGCCATCTTTCGCTGGGGTCAGGCCGATCTGGCTGGCGTAAGTGGTGTTGATCACGGCCAGGGCGATCTGCGCATCGTCCAGAGAACGTGGCAGCTGTGGTGCTTCCAGCTCAACAATTTTCAGATTTTTCGGGTTTTCGGTTACGTCCAGAACGGTCGGTAACAAGCCAACGCCTTCTTTCAGTTTAATCAGGCCCACTTTCTGTAGCAGAAGCAGGGAACGGCCAAGGTTGGTTGGGTCGTTAGGGACGGCAACCTGTGAACCCGGCTGGAGTTCATCCAGAGATTTAATTTTCTTGGAGTAACCGGCAATCGGGTAAACGAAGGTGTTACCGACAGCAACCAGTTTATAGCCGCGATCTTTGATCTGCTGATCCAGGTACGGTTTATGCTGGAAGGCGTTAGCGTCAATGTCGCCTTTGCTCAGCGCTTCGTTCGGCAGAACGTAATCGTTGAAGGTCACCAGTTCAACGTCCAGGCCATATTTCTCTTTAGCGATTTTCTGCGCGGCCTCAGCAACCTGCTGTTCTGCACCGACGATAACGCCTACTTTGATGTGGTTTGGATCTTTTTCGTCCTGACCGCAACCCACCAGTGCCAGCGAGCCAATCAGTGCGCCTACTGCTGCGAAGGTCTTAAATTTAAACGCCATGTTATATCCTTAACTCGTCGAGTTTGTGTTGTTTGTAACGTTATTTATGCGTAACAGCCCGGACGATACGATCGCCAGAGAATTGAATTAAGTAAACCAGCACAACCAGCAATACCAGAACGGTATTCATTACGGTAGCGTTATAGCCAATATAGCCGTACTGATATCCAATCTGGCCTAAACCGCCAGCACCTACGGCGCCGCCCATTGCGGAATAACCGACCAGGGTGATAAGCGTGATGGTTGCTGCGTTCACCAGCCCAGGCAGCGCCTCTGGCAGCAGAACTTTGCGAACGATCTGCATTGGCGTCGCACCCATAGCGCGGGAAGCTTCTATCAGGCCGGTTGGGATTTCCAGCAGGGCGTTTTCCACCATACGGGCGATAAACGGTGCCGCGCCTACGGTCAGCGGGACAATAGCTGCCTGCAAACCAATCGACGTCCCGACGATCACGCGCGTAAACGGAATCATCCACACCAGCAGAATAATGAACGGAATAGACCGGAAAATGTTCACCAGCGCAGAGAGCGTGCGGTACAGCTTCGCGTTTTCAATAATTTGACCCGGGCGCGTAACGTACAGCAGCACGCCGACCGGCAGCCCAATCACAAAACCAAAGAAGCCCGATACGAAGGTCATTGCAAGCGTTTCCCAAACGCCGCGAACCAGTAGCCACATCATCGGCTCAGACATAACCCAGTACCTCTACTTTTACGTGATGTTCTTGCAGCCAGGCAATTGCCGCCTGGGTTTCTTCCTGTGTGCCGTGCATTTCCGTCAGCATAACGCCGAACTTCACGCCACCGGCGTAGTCCATCTGCGCGCTAATAATGTTGTTATTCACGTTAAAGCGACGCGCGGTTTCGGACAGCAGCGGTGCGTCAACGGACTGGCCCGTGAACTCCATGCGCAGCATCGGGACGCTGTCAGGCGTTGCGTCTGTTTTTAAACGTTCCAGATAATCTTCCGGAATATCCAGATGCAGTGTGGACTGAATGAACTGCTGAGCCAGCGGCGTTTTCGGGTGCGAGAAGACTTCACTCACCGTGTCCTGCTCAATCAGCTCACCGTTGCTGATGACCGCCACGCAGTCGCAGATGCGTTTCACTACATCCATTTCATGCGTAATAAGGAGAATCGTCAGGCCCAGGCGACGGTTAATGTCTTTTAACAGTTCCAGAATAGAGCGCGTGGTGGCCGGGTCTAACGCGCTGGTGGCTTCATCGCACAGCAGCACCTTAGGATTGCTTGCCAGCGCGCGGGCAATGGCCACACGCTGTTTTTGCCCACCGGACAGATTTGCCGGGTAGCTATCATGCTTGTCGCCCAGACCAACAAGGTCGAGCAGTTCGGTGACGCGACGCGTAACTTCTTCTTTCGGCGTGTTATCCAGCTCAAGCGGCAGGGCAACGTTGCCGAACACGGTGCGGGATGCCAGCAGGTTAAAGTGCTGGAAAATCATGCCAATCTGGCGACGCGCTTTGGTGAGTTCTTTTTCTGAGAGAGCGGTAAGCTCCTGGCCGCCAACTTCTACGCTGCCCTGGGTTGGGCGCTCAAGCAGGTTAACACAACGGATCAGCGTACTTTTACCCGCACCCGATGCGCCAATGACGCCATAAATCTGACCAGCAGGCACATGCAGGCTGACGTTGTTCAGCGCCTGAATGGTTCGGTTCCCCTGCTGGAACACTTTGGTGATATTGGAAAGTTTAATCATTAGATTATTTTTATCGTAAGTAAGTTAGCCGTGGCATTTTCTTCTGCCAGATACGGGGAATGACCGTAAACAAAATGGATGTTAAGGCATCCAGACGTCTAAATCAATCCACCTCTGTGCGATGAGCACTTTATTGCGTTGCGATTCATGAGATACTAGCTGAACAAGACTTTTTCAGGAGCAAACCGGTGGCAAAATCTGTACCCGCAATTTTTCTCGATCGTGACGGCACTATTAATGTGGATCACGGTTACGTCCATGAGATTGATGAGTTCGAGTTTATCGAGGGCGTAATAGATGCCATGCGCCAGTTGAAAGAGATGGGCTATGCGCTGGTGGTGGTAACTAACCAGTCCGGTATCGCCCGGGGTAAATTCACCGAAGCGCAATTCGAGACGCTGACGGAATGGATGGACTGGTCTCTGGCCGATCGTGGCGTCGATCTTGATGGCATCTATTATTGTCCGCATCACCCGCAGGGAAGTGTAGAGGCGTATCGTCAGACCTGTGATTGCCGTAAGCCACACCCGGGCATGTTTATCTCTGCACAGGAATTCCTGCACATTGATATGGCCGCATCTTATATGGTGGGCGATAAACTGGAAGATATGCAGGCAGCAGCGGCGGCAGGTGTAGGTACCAAAGTATTAGTGCGTACCGGTAAACCGGTCACCCCAGAAGCAGAAAATGCAGCCGACTGGGTGATAACTAGTCTGGCAGAACTGCCAAAAGAGATTAAAAAGCACCAAAAATAGGCGTTTTGGCGAAAAGGTGAGCGGTTGAAATAAAAATGCATTTTTCCGCTTGTCATTCCTCGGCGGCTCCCTATAATGCGCCTCCATCGACACGGCGGATGTGAATCACTTCACAGATAACCCGGTCGGCTGAAGAGAAAAAATCCTGAAATAACGGGTTGACTCTGAAAGAGGAAAGCGTAATATACGCCACCTCGCGACAGCGCGCTGAAGCGCGTCGCAACTGCTCTTTAACAATTTATCAGACAATCTGTGTGGGCACTCAAAGTGACATGGATTCTTAATGTCCTCGGACACTAAATGAATACCAA
>NZ_JBMKJE010000002.1:0-708605 GCF_049237905.1 Enterobacter cloacae complex sp. SHL018 | reverse complement strand
GGTGGTCCCACCTGACCCCATGCCGAACTCAGAAGTGAAACGCCGTAGCGCCGATGGTAGTGTGGGGTCTCCCCATGTGAGAGTAGGGAACTGCCAGGCATCAAATTTAGCGTGCTGATATGGCTCAGTTGGTAGAGCGCACCCTTGGTAAGGGTGAGGTCCCCAGTTCGACTCTGGGTATCAGCACCACTTTATACTTAGGTTAAAGTTCGGCAAGAAGTAAAAGAATTTGTCTGGCGGCTTTAGCGCGGTGGTCCCACCTGACCCCATGCCGAACTCAGAAGTGAAACGCCGTAGCGCCGATGGTAGTGTGGGGTCTCCCCATGTGAGAGTAGGGAACTGCCAGACATCAAACAAGTAGAAAGGCCATCCGAAAGGATGGCCTTTTTGCGTTATCGCTCCAGCCAAACCAATTCCCTCATTCGATATTCCTGCTGTCGCCATTAATACCTTACGGACGTATTAAAGCGTTTTACCCTACTGAAACTGAAGTTGTGGAATGCATTATGCTGGCTCGCAGCAGCGTTAAATCAATTAAATGTTATGTACAGGTATGGGGTATAGCGGGGAGTAAGGTAGCGTATTGAATTTAATTAATATCTGATGCTATTCGTGATGAGGAATATACGTTCCTTATATCAGGGAAAAATAAAAGCGCGGCGATGGCCGCGCTTTTAGAAGCCTTATTTAGTCAGGGCGACAATACCGAGTGTCAGGCCAGCGATTGCCGCGGCGCCACCAGCAATCGCACCTGCTGTTTCCCAGTTATCCTGGGTAGTGCCCTTCATACAGGTATTGGTGTGAACCAGTCGCCCCTGATCGTCGTATACCGGTACACATGGAGAGTCGTGCGCGCAACCAGCAAGCAGCGCAGCGAGAAGTGCAACGGAAAGGAATCTTTTCATGATGTTACCTCAATATGATCGCTTATTCGCTAAAGAGCCGATACAGCAATTAACGAACTGATGATTATTTTACCACCGCACTAATACCATGCAGCACGGGGAATAATCTCAATTTGTGTGGATTGTAAAAATTATGAAGAAAAAAGCGCGGGCACTGATTATTAATGGAGGAAATGTGAAGAGGGGATGTGTTTTTACATTGTTTTCAGGAAATAAAAAAGGCACCAGAGGTGCCTTTATGATTTTCATTAATCCTTGTGCTTTGTAAACCGTCTCCGGACAACCACAAAGAAAACAGGAACAAAGAAAATGGCCAACAGGGTGGCTGACAGCATCCCGCCCATCACGCCCGTCCCGACCGCATTTTGTGCCCCACTACCTGCACCGCTGCTGATGACCAGAGGCATAACACCAAGGATGAATGCCAGGGAAGTCATCAGGATAGGACGCAGACGCATACGCGAGGCTTCAAGCGTGGCTTCGATAATCCCTTTGCCTTCTTTATCCATGAGATCCTTGGCGAACTCAACGATCAGTATGGCGTTCTTGGCTGATAAACCAATTGTCGTAAGCAGACCAACCTGGAAGTAAACGTCATTGTTCAGCCCTCGCATTGATGCAGCCAGAAGCGCGCCGATCACCCCCAGCGGCACAACCAGCATGACCGAGAAGGGAATTGACCAACTTTCATAGAGGGCCGCCAGACACAGGAACACCACAATCAGTGAGATGGCGTACAGCGCCGGAGCCTGATTCCCGGAAAGTCGTTCCTGATAAGACATCCCCGTCCAGTCGTAGCCGATGCCGGAAGGCAGTTTTGACGCAAGGCTTTCCATCAACGCCATTGCCTCACCGGTACTTTTGCCAGGGGCAGACTCACCGAGGATCTCCATTGACGGCATCCCATTGTAACGTTCCAGACGCGGTGAACCGTACACCCAGTGAGAGCTGCTAAAGGCAGAGAAAGGCACCATTTCGCCGTTAGCGCTACGCACATACAGTCCGTTAATGTCTCCAGGTAGCATACGGAAGCGAGCATCAGCCTGCACATAAACTTTTTTCACCCGTCCGTGATCGATAAAGTCGTTCACATAGGTGCCACCCAGGGCTGTTGAAATCGTCTGATTGACGTCAGACACGCTCACACCCAGCGCCTGTGCCTTCTCCTGATCGACGTCCAGCTTGAACTGTGGCGTATCTTCCAGTCCGTTAGGACGCACGCGGACCAGTAAGTCAGGATGTTCTCTCACCATGCCCAGCAGCTGGTTACGCGCCTGGGTTAACTGCGTATGCCCCAGGTTTGCCTGGTCAATCAGTTCAAAGTCAAAGCCTGTTGCGGTACCCAGTTCAATAATGGCAGGCAGGTTAAACGGAAATACAAGACCGTCTTTGATCTGGCTGAACGCTTTCGTCGCGCGGCTGACAATCGCCTCAACGCCGTTTTCCTTGCCCGGGCGTTCTTCCCATGGCTTCAGGCTGACGAAAGCGATACCGGAGTTCTGCCCCTGTCCGCTAAAGCTAAAACCGTTTACGGTAAAGACCGATTCAACGTTCGCTTTCTCTTTCGTCAGGTAATAATCCTGAACCTGATCCAGTACCTGCTGGGTACGCATCTGCGTCGCCCCTGCCGGCAACTGAACCATCGTCATAAACACCCCCTGATCCTCTTCCGGCAGGAAGGAGGAAGGCAGGCGCAGGAACAGAACTGCCATGCCGCCGACGATGATGACGTAAACCAGCAGATAGCGGCCGGTTTTACGTAAAATGCCGCTCACGCTGTTGCTGTAATGCTCCACACTTTTATCAAAGAGCGCGTTAAACCAGCCGAAGAAACCACCTTTCTTTTCATGATGTTCGCTGGAAACCGGTTTGAGCAGCGTTGCACAAAGAGCAGGCGTTAATATCAACGCTACCAGTACCGACAAGGCCATCGCGGAGACAATGGTCAGCGAGAACTGGCGATAGATAGCCCCGGTTGAACCACCAAAGAATGCCATCGGGATAAATACCGCCGAAAGCACCATGGCAATGCCCACCAGGGCGCCCTGGATTTGCTCCATCGACTTCTGCGTCGCCTCTTTTGGCGGCAGCTTGTCCTCAACCATGACGCGTTCTACGTTCTCGACCACCACGATGGCGTCATCGACGAGCAGACCTATAGCCAATACCATCCCGAACATCGTCAGGGTGTTAATGGAGAACCCGAACGCAGCCAGTACCGCAAAGGTGCCCAGTAACACCACGGGCACGGCGATCGTCGGAATAAGCGTTGCCCGCAGGTTTTGCAGGAACAAGTACATCACCAGGAACACGAGAACAATCGCTTCAAACAGTGTCTTCACCACTTCATGGATTGAGATCTTCACGAAAGGTGTGGTGTCGTACGGATACACGACTTTCAGGCCCTGAGGGAAGAAGGGCTGCAACTGCGCCAGTTTACTCTTGATGGCGGCAGCGGTATCCAGCGCGTTTGCGCCAGTCGCCAGCTTGATCCCCAGCCCCGTTGCTGCCTGGCCATTGATTTTGGTGACCATGTTGTAGTTTTCGCCACCCAGCTCAATGCGGGCCACATCTTTCAGGTGGACCATTGAACCGTCCTGGTTCACCTTCAGCGTCACACGACCAAACTCCTCCGGCGATTTCAGACGCGTTTGAGCAATAATTGAGGCGTTCAGTTGCTGCCCAGGTACGGACGGTGTTCCGCCCAACTGGCCCGCAGCAATCTGGTCGTTCTGCGTTTTTAGCTGGTTAATGATATCCAGCGGCGTGAGCTGATATTTGTTCATCGCGTTGCTGTCCAGCCAGATGCGCATTGCATACTGGGCACCGAACAGCTGCACGTCACCGACGCCGGAAGTACGGCTGATCGCATCTTTTACGTTAGAAGCGACATAGTCGGAGATATCATCCTGCGTGAGGTTTTTATTGTCCGACACAAAGCCTGCAACCAGCAGGAAGCTGCTGCTGGATTTCTCCACGCCGATCCCCTGCTGCTGCACTTCTTGTGGCAGCAGCGGCATGGCGAGCTGGAGTTTGTTCTGAACCTGCACCTGCGCAATATCAGGATCTGTACCCGACTCGAACGTCAGCGTAATGGTGACGTTACCAGCGGAATCACTGGTGGACGACATGTACATCAAATTATCGATACCGTTCATGTTCTGTTCGATAACCTGAGTGACGGTGTCCTGTACCGTCTGGGCATCAGCGCCCGGGTAGGTTGCTGTCACCGCAACCGCCGGCGGCGCAATGGTCGGATATTGCGCGACCGGTAGTTTTAAAATGGCCAGCCCGCCCGCAATCATCAGAATGATGGCGAGTACCCAGGCGAAAACAGGCCGTTGAATAAAGAAATTAGCCATGTCGTTATTCCTTAACTGGCTGGAGTCGCTGCGGTATCAGGAATAGCCACGACGGTGACGCCAGGGCGAACTTTTTGCAGGCCGCTGATAATGACGCGGTCGCCGTTTTTGAGGCCTTCCGTGATCAGCCAGCGATCGCCAATCGCCTGCGGTGCAACGACAGTGCGTGATTCCACCTGGTTTTTCTCATTTACCACAAGCACGGTGGCATCTCCGCGTGGTGTACGGGTTACTCCCTGCTGGGGAACCAGTATGGCATCAGGTTGCGTACCTTCATCGATGCGCGCACGGACAAACATACCCGGTAACAGCATATGCTGTGGGTTAGGGAAGAGGGCGCGAAGGGTGATTGAGCCGGTACTTTCATCTACCGTGACATCAGAGAACTGGAGCGTTCCTTTCAGCGGATAAGGCTGGCCATTTTCCATCAGCAACTCGACGCTGCTGGTGTCTCCCTTTTGCAGGCTCGTCTGCTGCTTCAGGCGCATAAAATCGCTGCTGGATTGCGTCACATCGACATAAATGGGATCGAGTTGCTGAACCGTCGCCAGTGCAGTTGCCTGGCCATTAGTGACTAACGCCCCTTCGGTGACGCTGGATTTACCTATACGCCCGTTGATTGGGGATGTGACTTTCGTATAGGCCAGGTTGATCCGCGCGCTTTCAACGCCAGCCTTCGCGGCAACCACGCTCGCATCCGCCTGCTGGGCAGTTGCCACCGCCTGATCGTACTCCTGCTTGCTCACATATTGCGTACCAACCAGCGGAACGTAACGTTTCACCGTCAGATGGGCGATATTCGCCGCCGCCTGTGCTTTTACCAGTTCACCTTTCGCATTGTCGTAGGCTGCCTGATAGGTGGCCGGATCGATTTGATAAAGGGATTCACCCGCTTTAACGTCGCTGCCTTCGGTAAAATTACGGTGCAGAATGATACCACTTACCTGAGGACGAACCTCCGCAACACGATACGCGTCAGTTCTGCCGGGCAATTCTGTCGTTACGGCCAGTGGCGCGCTTTTAACAATATGAACACTGACCTGAGGAGCTTGCGCATGCTGCTGTGGGTTTTCTTGCCCATCGCACCCGGTGAGCAGCGCGGCACAGACAATGAAACCGGATAAGGGTAAGCATCTGAAGTGATTCGTCATTACTGTTCCTTAAACTACCCTTGAGCCGATATATGCCATGAATCGGTGAAAGGGTGTGAGGCAAAAAATAGAAATGTAGCCGCGTATAATAATGAGGGTGTTTAATGTTTTTTAATTTATAAGTGCTGATGGAGCTTTTAAAAGTAAAAATCGGAATCTGACACAGTGCATTCGGTATTCTTTTTCTGTCAGGATAATCAACGAAATGTTTTCGGTGAATGCTATTCATATATTTTATGAATTTTATGTATTCGATTTATTCACGTGAATTATAAATTAAATGAATTGACTTTTTTTGTGCAAAATTAACACGGGTTTTGGTTAATACTTTGACTACACGACCACGGCAATATCCTTTGATAACGTATCAATCTTATGAGTAATGAGTAGCAGGTTATGGCGCGCAAAAAGAAAGAAGAGGCTCAAAAGACCCGCCAGCAGCTGATTGAAGCCGCTATCGGGCTATTCGCGACGCGTGGCGTGTCCAGCACCACGCTTACCGACATCGCCGATGCTGCTCAACTCACTCGCGGGGCGGTTTACTGGCATTTCTCGAGTAAAGCGGAAATATTTAATGCAATATGGGATCAGCAATTGCCGATGCGTGAGATGATTCGTGACAGGTTAATACTTTCCGAAAATGACGACCCTTTGTTAATGCTTCGTGAACAATTTATTGTCGCACTGCAATATATTGCGAGCGAGCCGCGGCAATATGCGCTTTTACAAATTTTGTATCATAAGTGTGAATTTCATGACGATGTGATTTCAGAATGTGAAATACGAAAGCGGATCGGTTTAAACGATGATTATCTTCGCAAGACGCTAAAGCGATGCATTGCTCGTAACGTTATCTCTTCGCAAACCAATATTGAACTGGCGCTGATTGTTTTCCACGCCTTTTTTAGCGGTGTCATTAAAAACTGGTTAATGGATAGCAACAATTTTAATCTGTACAAACAAGCACCGGCGCTGGTGGATAATATTCTGGCGACACTAAATATCACCCGAGTGGCGCCAGTGGTTTACGATACAGCCTCATGACCGCGTCCGGGGTGGCGACATCTCCCCGTGCTGGCACTGTTCCATAATAGCTTGCGCGGTAATCGGTTTGCCCAGCAGGTAACCCTGTAGCGTATTGCATCCCAGTTCTGTCAGAAAGGTTTGCTGCGCTGCGGTTTCGACCCCTTCCGCCACGACCTTCAGATTCAGCGTTTTTGCCAGGGCGACAATCGCCGAGACAATCGTCGCATCTTCGCTCTCACCACTTAACTCTTTCACAAAAGCACGATCGATTTTCAACTCGCAGGCGGGGAGTCGCTTAAGATACAGAAGGCTTGAGTAACCGGTGCCAAAATCGTCTATCGAGGCTTTTACTCCCGCATCCGTCAGCGCTGTCAGGACACGAACGCTTTCGTCCGGATTGTTCATTGCCGTGGTTTCGGTCACCTCCAGGATCAACATGCCGGGTGGTACGCTATGGCGCGTCAGACAATCGAGAACTGTTTTAACCAGCGACGGCTGTTCGAACTGCAATGTAGAAAGATTCACCGCCATTGACCAGTCCGTGTGGCCCTGAAGATGCCATTCATGCAGCTGGCGGCAGGCCTCGTCGATTACCCAGTTTCCAATCGGAATAATCAGCCCCGTTTTCTCTGCCAGCGGTAGAAACAGGTCAGGGGAGAGTAACCCCTGTTTGGGATGCTGCCAGCGTAACAGCGCTTCGAACCCGAGGACTGGCCCGGCAGGAGCGTGGAATTTAGGTTGATAAAGCAGGCGTAACTCATTACGGTCGATGGCCTGCCACAGATCATTCATCAGCTGTAGATGCGTCTGCGCCAGCGTATTCATTGACGGCTGGAAGAAGTGATAGCCGTTACGACCCATATGTTTCGTGTGGTACATCGCAGCATCAGCGTTAAACATCAGTTCACGATCGGTTTTGCCATCGTGTGGATAGAGCGCAATGCCAATGCTCAGGGTGACCATCAGTTCGTAAGGATCGAGATGGAACGGGCTATCAATGACGCGCACCAGTGAATTTGCCAGTGAGGCAGCATCATCCGGAGTGGCGGTTTCGGCCAGCAGGACGAATTCATCCCCACCGATACGCGCCAGCGTATACTGACCTTTCAGCTGCAACAGCAAACGCTGAGTCACCGCAACCAGAAGCTTGTCACCGACATCATGACCATAGGCATCGTTGACGGTTTTAAAGCCGTCGAGATCCATAAACATCAGCGCGAAAGGGCTTCCTTCGCGATCGGCCTTGCTGATGGCCTGATCGAGGCGATCCTCAAGCAGAATACGATTGGGTAATCGCGTCAGCGTATCATGTAACGCCAGCTGTGCGAGTTCACGATTAGCTTCTGCCAGTGATGAGGCCAGCAGCGAGGTACGAGCCTGAAGGCGGGCATCGAACATCGACACCAGCAGCGTAATCCCCAGAATAGCGAGCGCGACCACGCTAACCAGTATCGCCAGCCAGCTCCCGTTAATGCCATGATGGTGGACCATCGTCGACATTGGAAATTGTGCTGCTTCCATGCCGGCGTAATGCATGCCAGCGATAGCGATGCCCATGGTGATCGCCGCCCCCAGCCGCATCAACGCCATTCGTGCGGCTTCCTGACGTAAACGGAACGTCAGCCAAAGAGCGGCCAGTGAAGCGGCAAGGGCAATGACCACGGAGATAGCCACCCACTTTTTATCCCAGACAATACCCGGTGTGACCTCCAGGGCTGCCATACCAGTGTAGTGCATGGCAACAATGCCCGTTCCCATCACGACGGCGCCAGGCAGCAGCCGGCGCAAACGTAGCTGCTCGCCGCTAACGAGCCACAGGGCAAACATTGACGAGCTGATGGCGATAACCATCGAAAGCACGGTCAGGACCGCGTTGTAACTCATGCTCATGGAAAGATCCATCGCCAGCATACCGATGAAATGCATCGCCCACACGCCAATCCCCATCGAAACACCGCCACCTGCCAGCCAGACGCGTGCAGCGACGCCCTGGCTTCCGGCAACGCGCGCAGCCATATTCAGCGCGGTATAGGCGGCAAGAATGGCAACAACAAAGGAGATTACTACGAGGATTTGGTTGTATTGGCTAACCAGCATGGTCTGTTCACTCGTTGTGAGACGTTAAGCAAGAGCGGTTGGAAAGGGCACAGACATTATCATCGTCAGGAAATGACGAAAAGTGATTTAAATCCCTGTTTTTATTGAGTGATAACAGGGGGTTTACAGGATGGAAGCGGTTAGTCCAGCTCTGAGCAGTTGACCAGTTTAAGCGGGTTCACGGAATTCATATTGCGACATTTATCGGTTTCGGTGCTCATCAGTTCAATCCACTGCATCAGCAGCGCATCGAAAATGAAAACAGAGACAGCAAAAACGACCAGCCACCAGTATTTACGAATCATGTGTCATTCCGCGAAAAGAGAGCCTGTAAGTTGCTGGAAATATACACGAAAAGCGGGCGTTGAAAAGTGGGGAAAGAGAAGGTTTACAAAGCATTGACGGTTGCCCGTCCGGACGATAAAAAAGGCGCTTCCCCATGCCGAAGAGCGCCTTTTTAAACAAGCAGTTAGCTAATCGAAATTAGTTCATGCCGTATTTTTTCAGTTTCTTACGCAGGGTACCACGGTTGATGCCCATCATCAGGGCAGCGCGGGTTTGATTACCACGGGTGTATTGCATCACCATGTCCAACAGTGGCTGTTCAACTTCAGCCAGTACCAGCTCATACAGGTCATTAACATCCTGACCGTTCAGTTGAGCAAAATAGTTCTTCAGTGCCTGTTTAACCGAGTCACGCAGGGGCTTTTGAGTCACCTGATCCTGAGAGTTAACGGTAGAAACGGTCAGTACGTCAGAATTTACGCGTTGTTCGAACATAGTTCTGTCAGCTCTTTATTTCATTACGCAAGATTTTCGAAGTATGCCTCCAACGCCTCCAGCTGTTCGCTGGCATCCTCAATGGCGTTGAATGTGCGCCGAAACTGGTCATTTGGAGCGTGCTCCTGGAGATACCAGGAGACGTGTTTACGCGCAATTCGGTACCCTTTTGCCTGGCCGTAGTGGTCATGCAGTTCCCGAACATGCGAACAAAGCAAGCGCTTAACCTCTGCCAGAGGCAGTGGGGCAAGCAGCTCCCCAGTGTCCAGATAATGCTGGATTTCCCGAAAGATCCAGGGTCTTCCCTGAGCGGCACGTCCTATCATCAGAGCATCAGCTCCCGTATAGTCGAGCACAGCTCTGGCTTTAAGCGGGTCAGTAATGTCGCCATTCGCGATAACCGGAATGGAAACTTTCTGCTTAACTGCCCGAATGCTGTCGTATTCAGCTTCACCGTTGAACAAACAGGCGCGAGTGCGTCCATGAATGGTCAGGGCCTGAATGCCACAGTCTTCGGCCAGTTGGGCAATCTCTACGCAGTTACGGTGTTCCGGCGACCAACCCGTGCGAATCTTCAACGTAACAGGAACGTCCACTGCGCTGACAACCGCCGTCAGGATTGACTTCACCTGGTAGGGGTATTGCAGAAGGGCTGAACCTGCAAGCTTGCGATTCACCTTTTTGGCCGGGCAACCCATATTGATATCAATAATCTGGGCGCCACTTTCCACGTTAAGACGCGCGGCATCTGCCATCTCTTCAGGCACGCTTCCGGCAATTTGCACGGTGCGGATACCTGGTTCATCAATGTGCACCATCCGTAGGCGGGACTTATCGCTTTCCCAAACCTGCGGGTTAGACGACATCATCTCGGAAACGGTCAGGCCTGCTCCCATCTCGTAACACAGCGTCCTGAACGGCCGGTCGGTAATACCTGCCATTGGGGCTGCGATCAGGCGATTTCTGAGCTGGTGGTGTCCGATGCGCATGAGTTAAGAAATGACCATACTGTGACTGCAAGGCGGCGTATATTACGCATTTTTTGCACGAGATGAAAGGCCAAACTTTGAACAATCCTCTGTTGTAGATCAAGGAATCGCCAGTCATTCTTTTTGGATAAGATTATTCGCTATTTAAATCATTGTGTTATGAATAAATGAACATTTTGTGGGCGCTTACAATTTCCCGTAACTTCTCATCATTTCTGAATAAATGAATCAATTTTCCGGGATAATCTGCTGCTATAAGCAGCAGATTATGGCGCTTCTTTGCGATCTGCGTCGCATTTCAGCACAGGATATCAGCGTAAAAAAATCGACTTATTCAACAACCAGACGGCCATGAAGCGGTTGAACCGGGCGGCTGTTTTCATGGTGCATGGTGTGAGTGAATTTTTTCAGCTGTTCAGCAGAGACGGTCAGCGGGTGCTTGAGCACCAGCCATGTCACCCCTTCTGAACACGGTGGCGTGGTCAGAGAGCCGCTAAAACGCCAGTAGGTTTTATCCGTGGGCAGTAATTTATTCATATCGAGGGTTGGCTTAATCGTGACGTTCTGGTCAACCTGTCCAGGCATCACGCCCCAGAGTTTATCCAGTTCAGTGTTTGCCGCGCCCTGATCGAACATAACGGCAACGACCGTCAGTTCGCCGTCAGCGTTTTTATGGACCAGATGCATTTCCATTGCGTATTTTTTACCGTGCACCGTGTTTTCGGATGGCGCATGGAAATGGAACTGCTGTAACGTCCAGCGCTGTTTATCAAGCGTGATGCTGTCGCGTGTATCGGCATTTTCACTTGCCTGGATAGTATGGCCGTTGTTTGTCAGAATGACCGGGCCGTCGATATAGTGCGTTTCCAGCGGAGAGATGTGGGCTTTGACCGTGTTATCTATGTTGACCGGCGACTGATACATTCCGCTTTTACACGTCTTGTACGCCTCGTCCAGTTCGCCCCAGTGTTCCGGTGCGCCTTCTCCCTGATAACTCCAGTGTGATGCGTAAGCCGTAGCCGAAATCATGCTCAGCGCCAGCAGCGCTGCCTTGCCTGAAATGTGTTTCATCATATTCTTCCTGTGAATTTTATTATCCAAATCAACAATTAACATTATGATTTGTGCGGTTATCTTATCGAAGAAAGGAAGAAGGCGGGAGAAAAAACCGAAGGGAAAAGGCGTGGTCAGACGACCACGCCAAACGCTTATTTTTTACGGCCGGTGATGCGACACCACTCTTCTTTTTCGACCACCGGGTCGAGCGCGAAGAGATCGGCGTAGGCTTCACAGACGCTGTCTGCCTGGCTGGCAAGGATACCGGACAGGCCCAGCAGACCGCCTTCAACCGGCAGCACGCTGATTAACGGCGCCAGCTCGCGTAACGGGCCAGCCAGGATATTCGCGACCACAACATCGGCTTTCATCGCCTCTGGCTGTGCATCGGGCAAATACAGTTCAAGGCGATCGGAAACGCCATTACGCTCGGCGTTATCACGGCTGGCCTGAATCGCCTGCGGATCGATGTCGATCCCGATGGCTTTTGCCGCGCCCAGTTTCAGCGCCGCGATAGCAAGGATCCCGGATCCGCAACCGAAGTCGATCACGGTTTTGCCTTCCAGATCCAGGCCATCCAGCCATTGCAGACACAGGGAGGTTGTCGGGTGGGTGCCGGTGCCGAACGCCAGACCCGGATCCAGCATCACGTTGACGGCGTTTTTATCGGGAACTTCACGCCAGCTTGGGCAGATCCACAGACGCTGACCAAACTGCATCGGATGGAAGTTGTCCATCCACTCGCGTTCCCAGTCTTTGTCTTCCAGCTGTTCAATTTTATGCGCGAAACCCACGCCCAGCAGCGGATGGTTTTCCAGAATCGCCACGACCTCTTTCATGTCGGTTTCTGCATCGAACAGGCCGATAACGTCCGTATCACCCCACAGGCGCGTTTCGCCCGGCAGCGGCTCAAAGACCGGCGTGTCATGCGTGTCCTGGAAGGTGATAGAGACCGAACCGGCCTCCATCAGCGCATCACTCAGTTCTTCGGCGTTCGCGCCGGTTGTGTTCAGTTTTAATTGGATCCACGGCATGGCAAAACTCTTTATTTATCAGTAGAAATCAGGGCAGTTTGTGGCACCGGTCGACCAAAACGGTTTCCCACCACAAACGCCAGTAAACTTACCAGTAACGAAGGCACGATCGGATGGAAGCCCAGATACTGAATTTTAAACGTGGCGAGAACGGCATACAGGACGCCCCCGACAATCATGCCGCCTAATGCACCCGCGGCATTCGCGCGTTCCCAGTACAGCCCCAGCACCAGCGGCCACAGGAAAACGGCCTCCAGCCCACCAAAGGCGAGCAGGTTCAACCAGATGATCATCTCCGGTGGACGCCATGCGGCCAGCAGCAGCAACGCCCCCAGCACCAGGGTAATCACCGCCGACATACGCTTGAGGCGTCGCTCATTTTCGACCTGTTCAGGGCGCAAATTCAGATAGAGATCTTTAATGATCGTAGCGGAACTTTGCAGCAACTGAGCGTTGATGGTCGACATAATGGCCGCCATGGGTGCGGCGAGGAAAATCCCGGCGGCAAACGGCGGAAGCACTTTCACCATCAGGGTCGGAATGACCAGATCCGGTACGGTAAGGTCAGGGATCACCGCGCGTCCCAGCGCGCCCGCCAGATGCATACCGAACATCAGGATCGCCACCACAATTGTCCCGATAATGATCCCGCGGTGCACCGCTTTGCTGTCTTTATATGAGATGCAGCGCACGGCAGTATGGGGCAGGCCAATCACGCCAAAGCACACCAGTACCCAGAACGAGGTCATAAAGGCTGGAGAGAGGATGTCATCCGCCCCCTGCGGCGAGACCAGTTTCGGATCGATCGCTTCCAGGGTTTCAACCGCATGGCTCAGGCCTCCTGCGGCATGCACGATACCTACCAGCAGAACGAGGGTGCCAATGAGCATCACCATCCCCTGCATTGTGTCGTTGAGTACGCTGGCGCGGAACCCGCCAAACGCGGTATACAGCGCGATACTCACACCGAAAATGACCAGACCTGTTTCATAGGGGATACCGGCTGCCGTCTCCAGCAGACGTGCGCCGCCGATAAACTGCACCGTCATTGCGCCAATAAACGCCACCAGCAGACTCAGGCTTGCCAGCCATACCAGCAAGCGACTCTGATAGCGGGCAAACAGCATATCGTTCAGCGTTACGGCATTGTAGCGACGGGCCAGAATGGCAAACTTTTTACCCAGTATGCCCAGAGAGAGCCAGATGGCAGGCAGCTGGATCATTGCCAGCAGTACCCAACCCAGCCCGTACTTATAAGCGGCGCCGGGGCCACCAATAAACGAACTGGCGCTGATGTACGTGGCGGTCAGCGTCATGGCCAGCACGACGCCACCCATTGAGCGGCTCCCGAGGAAATACTCGTTCAGAAAGGTGCCGGTCGAACGTTTACGCATCGCATAAACCGACAGGCCAAACACCAGGAACAGGTAAGCGATAAGGGGCAGAATGACTTCAAGCTGCATCATCGTCCTCCAGTGAAATATCGCGATAGATGAATTTCACCATCGCCCAGCACAGCAGGATAAACACCAGCGGCAGCAGCAGGCAGGCCATTTCAAACCAGTGCGGGAGGCCGGTAATGCCAATCGCCGAATCAGGTAAGTAAGCAGTTACTAACCACGCGGCGAGATAGAGAAGGGTCAGCCACAGCGCCCAGCGCGCTTCTTTATGGGCCTGAACAAAACGTTTGTCCATTTTTTGTCCCTTGTGGATGAAGAAAGCGGGGATTGTACATGATGGGGCTTAGCGATCCCCAGAAATAAAAAAGGCCGGATAATCCGGCCTTTTAGCAACACTGGTCTCTTACTTCTCGTTCAGACCGAGTTTTTTCTCCAGGTAGTGGATGTTAGTCCCACCATTCTGGAAGTGCTCGTCGCTCATAATGCGCATCTGGAGATCAACGTTGGTTTTGATCCCGTCGATGATCAGCTCCTGAAGGGCGTTCTTCATGCGGGCAATGGCCACGTCACGGTTTTCGCCGTAGCAGATCAGCTTACCAATCATTGAGTCATAGTACGGCGGTACGGTGTAACCGGCGTAGATATGGGACTCCCAGCGCACACCAAAGCCACCCGGCGCGTGGAAACGCGTGATTTTACCCGGGCTTGGCAGGAAGGTGTTCGGGTCTTCGGCGTTGATACGGCACTCTACCGCATGGCCTTTAACCACAACTTCTTCCTGTTTGATGGACAGCGGCTGACCGGCTGCGATACGCAGCTGTTCTTTGATCAGGTCAACGCCGGTGATCATTTCGGTAACCGGGTGTTCAACCTGAATACGGGTGTTCATCTCGATGAAGTAGAACTCGCCGTTTTCGAACAGGAACTCAAAGGTACCCGCCCCGCGATAGCCGATATCGACACACGCTTTAGCGCAACGCTCGCCGATGTAGCGACGCAGTTCAGGCGTAATGCCCGGCGCTGGCGCTTCTTCGACCACTTTCTGGTGACGACGCTGCATGGAGCAGTCACGTTCTGCCAGATAGATTGCGTTACCCTGACCGTCAGCCAGCACCTGAATTTCGATGTGGCGTGGGTTTTCCAGGTATTTTTCCATGTACACCATGTCATTGCTGAAAGCCGCTTTCGCTTCCGCTTTGGTCATGGAGATGGACTGCGCCAGTTCAGCATCGCTGCGTACAACGCGCATACCGCGACCGCCGCCGCCGCCGGACGCTTTGATGATCACCGGATAGCCAATGCGTTTAGCATGGGCGCGGTTAGCATCCATATCGTCGGTCAGCGGGCCGTCAGAGCCCGGTACGGTTGGCACGCCGGCTTTTTTCATCGCGGTGATGGCAGACACTTTGTCACCCATCAGGCGAATGGTGTCGGCTTTCGGGCCAATGAAGATAAAGCCAGAGCGTTCAACCTGCTCAGCAAAGTTGGCGTTCTCAGAGAGGAAACCATAACCCGGGTGAATCGCGACCGCGCCAGTGATTTCGGCGGCGCTAATGATAGCCGGGATGTTCAGATAGCTTTTTACGGACGGAGCCGGACCGATACAGACCGTCTCATCCGCCAGCAATACGTGTTTTAAATCGCGATCCGCGCTTGAGTGCACGGCCACGGTCTTGATGCCCAGTTCTTTACAGGCACGAAGAATACGCAGTGCAATCTCGCCACGGTTGGCGATAACAATTTTATCCAGCATGTTCGCCTCGTTACTCGATGACGACCAGCGGCTCGTCAAATTCTACCGGCTGACCACTTTCGACCAGGATCGCTTTCACAGTACCTGATTTGTCTGCTTCGATCTGGTTCATCATTTTCATGGCTTCAACGATGCACAGGGTATCGCCTACGTTGACTTTCTGACCCACTTCGATGAACGCCTTCGCGTCCGGGCTCGGGGTGCGGTAGAAAGTACCAACCATTGGGGAACGTACGATGTGACCACTGATTTCTGTTGCAGCCGCAGGTGCCGCTTCTGCTGCCACTGGTGCAACGGCTGCGGAGAGCGCAGGCTGCTGCACTGGCGCAGCGTAAGCTTGCTGCATTACCGGGAAGCTAGCGGCCGGGGCTGCACGGCTGATGCGTACAGACTCTTCGCCTTCAGAAATTTCCAGTTCGGAGATGCCTGATTCTTCAACCAGCTCGATCAGTTTTTTAATCTTACGAATATCCATGAGTGGGTTCCGTACTCTTGTTTAGTGTGATTGTGACAAGCGTTTTACCGCTGTCTGTAAAGCGTATGAATAGCCGTCTGCACCCAGCCCACAAATCACGCCAGCGGCGATATCTGACAGGTAGGAATGGTGGCGGAACGGCTCTCGGGCGTGCACGTTACTCAGGTGGATCTCGATAAACGGGATACTCACCGCGAGCAGTGCGTCGCGTATAGCAACACTGGTGTGCGTAAACGCGGCCGGATTGATCAGGATATAGTCCACAGTGTCTTTAGCCTGATGAATACGGTCGATGATTGCGTACTCCGCGTTTGACTGAAAATGGTCCAAATCCACATTCAGCGACGCTGCTTCCGTACTCAGACGGTTAACAATTTCGCTCAATGTCAGCGTGCCGTACTTCTCTGGCTCACGGGTGCCGAGCATGTTCAGGTTCGGACCGTTCAATACTAAAATTTGGAATTTGTCAGCCATTGTGCCGCTATCTCCTGCGATTTTCGGGTAAAAAACAACATATACCCTCAAAGCGCAATTGTCACCCTTTCAGAGGCCTAAAACCCCTGTCCGGAAAACCGAAGTCGCACATTATAACGATTTCGTAGCATTTGGCAGCTAAATACTGGTCTTATCAGGGAAGATTATCAACCGCTATCCGAAAAAGATTCGCGGTTGATAAATAATCTGCGGGAAAACGCACAGTTTCGTGAACTATCGCAACCACTGGCGGAACTTCTTGTAACGCCACGCTAAAAGGGCCAGGGCCAGCAGGGCGTAGATGACTGGCTGAGGGGATAAAATCTTCACCGACCACAGGTAATGAATAGGGGCGAGGATCGCGACAAGATAGACGAAGTTGTGCAGCAGTTGCCAGCGTCGACCCAGTTTTCGCTGCGCATACTGCGTGGATGTCAGCGTCAGCGCCAGTAAAACCAGCCAGCTTACGATACCCAGCGTCAAATAGGGACGCGTCACCAGTTCGCTGCCAAGGAGTGCCAGGTTGTTAATGCCCAGTTCCAGCAGGGCGTAGCTGGTGAGATGCAGCGTCGCCCAGGCAAAACACCATAGCCCTAAAAGCCGACGGGTGCGTATCAATAATGGCTGTTTAGCGTAGCGCGCCAGCGGTGAGACGAGCAAGGTCGCCAGCAAAAATTTCAAAGCCATCCGACCCGTAAAATGCTGAATATCTTTCGCCGGATCGGCACTGAACTGTCCCTGGCTGGCTGCCCAGAAGAGCCAGATAAAGGGGAGCAATCCTGCTAAATGCAGGAGTACCTTCAGCCAGGTTATCTGCTTTGCCGTTAAACGCACTTAGAAGTTCTCCCGTAAATTCAGCCCACGGTAGAGGGATGCCACCTCATCCGCATAGCCGTTAAACAGCAGCGTTGGCTGGCGTTTAACATCCAGCGCGCCGCCGGAGCCGATAAAACGTTCCGTCGCCTGCGACCAGCGCGGATGGTCAACGTGCGGGTTAACGTTGGCAAAAAAACCATACTCGTCAGGCGCTGCCAGGTTCCAGGTGGTGGGGGGGCGTTCACGGGTGAGCTTAATGCTGACGATCGATTTGATGCCCTTGAAACCGTATTTCCACGGTACGGTCAGGCGAATGGGCGCCCCGTTTTGCGGCGGCAGCGCTTTGCCGTAAACCCCAACGGTAAGCAGCGTAAGCGGATGCATGGCTTCGTCGAGACGTAAACCTTCAACGTAGGGATACTCCAGCCCGCCGCCGATAAACCGATCCTTCTGGCCTGGCATCTCGTCCGGGGCGTAGCGCGTCTGGAAGGAAACATACTTCGCGTTGCTGGTGGGCTCAACCAGCGCCAGCAGTTTATGCAAAGGGAAACCTACCCACGGCACCACCATCGACCAGGCTTCCACACAGCGCATACGGTAAATGCGTTCTTCAAGGGGGAAGCGGGTGGTGAGGTCATGATGATCCAGCGTCAGTGGTTTTGCCACCTCGCCATCTATCTTCAGCGTCCAGGGATCGGTTTTCATGCTCCCGGCGTTGGCGGCAGGATCGGCCTTATCGAGACCAAACTCATAGAAGTTGTTATAGCCGGTGACTTTATCTTCCGGCGTCAGCGCCAGTTTATTCTGCCACTGCGCCGGTTTGGTGAAGTTAAGCGGTGCGCCGGAGGGGGCTCTCGGGCGATCGTTGCCCTTAAACCAGTCGAGCAGATCGGCATGGGCCGCAGGGGTGAGCGTCAGGGCGGTGGCGCTGATGCCAAGCATTTTCAGGATCTGGCGGCGCTGTAGCATAAAGACAGATTCAGACGTTACGTCGGCTTCCGTCAGTTTTCGGGTTTTCATGGCATCCTCCGTCAGGCGTTTTTCTAAGCATGACGGAGGAGGAGGGTTAGCGCGAATATGTCACGAAAATTTGAAGATTAGGCGATTTTAACCAGCGCACGACCGTGGAACTGGTTGTCCATGATTTTATTGGCGAACTCTGGCGCCTGGCTCAGGGTAATCTCAGTGGCGCTCTGGTCAAAGAATGAGGCTGGCAGATCCTGCACCAGACGTTCCCAGGCCTCAGCTCGCCGCTCGGCTGGGGTCATGACCGAATCGACACCCTGAAGACGCACGTTACGCAGAATAAATGGCATCACCGTCGTCGGCAGGGCAAAACCGCCCGCCAGACCACAGGCCGCCACGCAGCCGCCGTAATTCATTTGCGCCAGCACCTTCGCCAGCACTTTGTCGCCGACGGTATCTACTGCGCCAGCCCAGACCTGTTTTTCCAGCGGGCGGGTCTCGGCAAATTCGTCGCGGCTCAGAATGCGGCTTGCGCCCAATTGACGTAGATAATCATGCGTACTTTCGCGGCCTGAGACGGCAGCGACCTGATACCCCAGCTTGTGCAGCAGCGTGACGGCCGTGCTGCCCACGCCGCCGCTGGCGCCGGTGACGACAATTTCGCCAGAGTCAGGGCGGATCCCGGCCTCTTCCAGCGCCATCACGCACAGCATGGCGGTGAAACCTGCCGTGCCGATGATCATCGCCTTACGACCGTCCAGGCCTTTCGGCATCGGGACCAGCCAGTCACCTTTTACGCGCGCCTGCGCTGCCAGTCCGCCCCAGTGGTTTTCACCTACGCCCCAGCCGGTGAGCAGCACCTGCTGTCCGGCGTGAAAACGTGGATCTTCACTGGTATGTACGCGGCCTGCAAAGTCGATTCCTGGCACCATCGGGAAATTTCGGATGATTTTACCTTTTCCCGTAATGGCCAGCGCATCCTTATAGTTCAGGCTGGACCAGTCGATATCTACGGTCACGTCGCCCTCCGGCAGGCGGCTCTCCTCGATGGCTTGCACTGAGGCAACGGTTTTGCCGTCCTGCTGTTCTAAGATCAAAGCCTGCATACTGGGTCCTCACTAGGTTTGATGATGGGAAAATATGTTCTGATGACTATACTCGCTCAATGAAACGCAGTGCCGATTTAACGCAATAAATTGCCAGATACGCCAGGTTTGGTAGTATGCCGCATTTGAAATGCAAGTTAGTGCTCACTTGCCCCCCCCTTCAACCCACGGAGTAATCTCAAGGATGCGATTAACGACGAAGTTCTCAGCTTTTATCACCTTGCTGACGGGGCTGACCATATTTGTCACGCTAATCGGCTGCTCGCTGAGCTTTTACAATGCCATCCAGGATAAGCTGGTTAACCGGGTTGAATCGGTTGCATCGGTTATCGACACTCGCCTGATTGCAACCTCCTTCCCGGCGCTTTCGCGTGAGCTGGATGAGTTAATGGTGCCTGTGGATATCGTGCAGATCGACATTAAACAGGGGAAGCAGACCGTTTTCAGCCATACCCGCCAGGGCAGCTATCGTCCTGCCGGCACGGTAGATCAGTATCGGGACGTCACGGTTAATTCACTTAAACATCCGGGTATGACAATTCATCTGATGTACCAGGATCCGATGAGCAACTATTTACGCTCGCTTATGACCACCGCGCCCTTAACCATCGCCGTTGCCTTTATCGTACTGCTGATTTTCCTCGCCGTTCGCTGGCAGCGTCGTCAACTTTCCGGCCAGGAGCTGCTGGAAACACGCTCCGTGCGGATACTGAATGGCGAACGGGGTCCACAGGTGCGGGGATCGGTTTATGAATGGCCATCACGCACCAGTAGCGCCCTGGACGTGTTGCTCTCCGAAATCCAGTTTGCCAGCGATCAGCGTAGCCGTATGGACACGTTGATTCGCTCTTACGCCGCGCAGGATAACAAAACGGGCCTCAACAACCGTCTCTTCTTTGATAATCAGCTGGCTACCCTTCTTGATGACCCCGAAAAGGTGGGTACGCATGGCGTGGTAATGATGATTCGCCTGCCCGACTTCGATCTGCTCCGTGATACCTGGGGTCAGCGCGTGGCGGAAGAGAACCTCTTTACGCTGATTAACCTGCTGTCCACCTTTATTATGCGTTACCCCGGCGCGTTACTGGCACGCTACCACCGCAGCGATTTTGCCGTCTTGCTGCCGCATCGCACCTTAAAGGAGTCCGAGAGTATCGCCAGCCAGCTGCTGAAAGCCGTCGATGCGCTGCCCCAGAGCAAAATGCTCGACAGAGACGATATGGTGCATATGGGCATCTGTGCCTGGCGCGGCGGTCAGTCGACGGAGCAGGTGATGGAACATGCGGAAGCGGCCACGCGTAACGCCGTATTGCAGGGGGCGAACGGCTGGGCAGTCTATGATGATACGCTGCCGGAGAAAGGGCGCGGCAACGTGCGCTGGCGAACCCTGATTGAACAGATGCTTAGCCGGGGCGGACCGCGCATCTATCAAAAACCGGCGGTCATGAAGAATGGTCATGTTCATCATCGTGAGCTGATGTGCCGTATTTTTGATGGCACTGAAGAGGTTATCTCCGCGGAATATCTGCCCATGGTGTTGCAATTCGGATTGTCCGAAGAGTATGACCGTCAGCAAATCACCCGTCTCATTCCGTTTTTATCGTACTGGCCTGAAGAAAATCTGGCTTTACAGGTGACCGTCGAATCGCTGATCCGTCCGCGTTTCCAGCGCTGGTTACGTGACACGTTAATGCAATGCGAAAAATCGCAACGCAAACGCATTATTTTTGAACTTGCAGAGGCAGATGTAGGTCAACACATCAGCCGGTTGCGCCCGGTAGTGCGTTTAATCAATGCGCTTGGGGCTCGCGTGGCGGTAACCCAGGCGGGTTTGACGCTGGTGAGCACCCGCTGGATCAAAGAGCTGGATGTTGAATTATTGAAGCTGCATCCGGGTCTGGTAAGGAATATTGAAAAACGCACGGAAAACCAGCTGCTGGTACAAAGCCTGGTGGAAGCGTGCAAAGGAACGCAAACGCAAGTATTTGCCACAGGCGTACGTTCACGTAGTGAATGGCAGATGTTGACAGAGCGCGGCGTGACGGGCGGTCAGGGGGATTTTTTTGCCGCCTCTCAGCCGCTTGACACCAATGTGAAAAAATATTTGCAAAGATACTCTGTTTGACCTGCCGTTTACTTTGTTTTCACGTAGAATATCGCGCCTGTAGCTTTGAGTAAGACGAGCATAAAAGCCAGTGAACGACCTTTAGTGGGTTACAAGTGAAAGTGAGGGACGCTGCTGTTTACTCAGCCCTGAGGGATTCAGGGGATGAATTTGTAACAAAGGAAACGTGCTGCACTAATTTTCACCGTAGCAGACGATTTTTGCGCCTTGTCGCTGCTGCGTGTGGTTGGTAAAGTAAGCGGATTTTGTTTTCCGCCCCAGCTTTCAGGATTATCCCTTAGTATGTTGAAAAAATTTCGTGGCATGTTTTCCAATGACCTGTCCATTGACCTGGGTACCGCGAATACCCTTATTTATGTAAAAGGACAAGGCATCGTATTGAATGAGCCTTCCGTTGTGGCCATTCGTCAGGATCGTGCCGGCTCGCCAAAAAGCGTGGCCGCAGTAGGTCATGATGCGAAGCAGATGCTGGGCCGTACGCCGGGCAACATCGCCGCGATCCGCCCTATGAAAGACGGCGTTATTGCTGACTTCTTCGTGACCGAAAAAATGCTTCAGCACTTCATCAAGCAGGTTCACAGCAACAGCTTCATGCGCCCAAGCCCGCGTGTGCTGGTGTGTGTGCCGGTTGGCGCGACCCAGGTTGAACGTCGTGCGATCCGTGAATCCGCTCAGGGCGCCGGTGCGCGTGAAGTGTTCCTGATTGAAGAACCGATGGCTGCGGCAATTGGTGCGGGTCTGCCGGTTTCTGAGGCTACCGGTTCTATGGTGGTGGATATCGGTGGCGGTACCACTGAAGTGGCCGTTATCTCCCTGAACGGTGTGGTGTACTCCTCTTCCGTGCGTATCGGCGGCGACCGTTTCGACGAAGCCATCATCAATTACGTTCGCCGTAACTACGGCTCTCTGATCGGTGAAGCAACCGCAGAGCGCATCAAGCATGAAATCGGTTCTGCCTATCCGGGTGATGAAGTACGCGAGATCGAAGTTCGCGGTCGTAACCTGGCTGAAGGCGTGCCACGCGGATTCACCCTGAACTCCAACGAAATCCTGGAAGCGTTGCAGGAGCCGCTGACCGGCATCGTGAGCGCGGTGATGGTTGCGCTGGAACAGTGCCCGCCAGAGCTGGCTTCCGATATCTCCGAGCGCGGTATGGTTCTGACCGGTGGTGGTGCGCTGCTGCGTAACCTCGACCGCCTGTTAATGGAAGAGACAGGTATTCCTGTCGTAGTTGCAGAAGATCCACTGACTTGCGTCGCCCGTGGTGGTGGCAAGGCGCTGGAAATGATCGACATGCACGGCGGCGACTTGTTTAGCGAAGAGTAGTCGGGTGTGAGAGGGTAGCAATTCGCTACCCTTTCTCTCTGACGCGAGAATACGCATAGCCTATGAAGCCAATTTTTAGCCGTGGCCCGTCGCTACAGTTTCGCCTGATCCTGGCGGTTCTGGTTGCGCTCGGGGTCATTATTGCCGATAGCCGCCTCGGTACGTTCAGCCAGATCCGAACGTACATGGATACCGCCGTCAGTCCTTTCTACTTTATTTCAAATGGTCCCCGTGAACTGCTCGACTCCGTGTCGCAAACGCTCTCATCGCGTGACCAGCTCGAACTCGAAAACCGTGCGTTACGCCAGGAACTGCTGCTGAAAAATAGCGAGCTGCTGATGCTGGGGCAATATAAGCAGGAAAACGCCCGTCTGCGCGAACTGCTCGGCTCGCCGCTGCGCCAGGATGAACAGAAAATGGTCACCCAGGTAATCTCCACCGTAAACGATCCGTACAGCGATCAGGTGGTGATTGATAAAGGCAGCGTGAACGGCGTATACGAAGGTCAGCCTGTCATCAGCGATAAGGGCGTCGTGGGCCAGGTTGTGGCGGTTGCCAAACTGACCAGCCGCGTGTTGCTGATTTGCGATGCCACCCATGCACTGCCGATTCAGGTGCTGCGTAACGATATTCGCGTGATTGCCGCCGGTAATGGCTGCACGGACGATCTGCAACTGGAACACCTGCCCGCCAACACGGATATCCGCGTGGGCGACGTGCTGGTGACGTCCGGTCTGGGCGGTCGTTTCCCTGAGGGCTACCCGGTTGCGGTTGTCTCTTCCGTGAAGCTCGACACTCAACGTGCCTACACCGTGATTCAGGCGCGTCCAACGGCCGGCTTGCAGCGTTTGCGCTACCTGTTGCTGCTGTGGGGCGCCGATCGTAACGGCGCTAACCCGATGACCCCGGAAGATGTGCATCGCGTGGCCAACGAACGCCTGATGCAGATGATGCCGCAGGTGCTGCCTGCGCCGGATGCGATGGGACCACCTGCACCCGTACCGGCTCCGGCGACGGGGTTAACGCAGCCGCTGCCGGATGCGCCCCCACCGCCGCAAGTCTCGGGTGGAGGGCAGTAGTGGCCAGTTATCGTAGCCAGGGGCGCTGGGTAATCTGGCTCTCATTCCTCGTTGCACTGTTGCTGCAAATTATGCCCTGGCCGGACGACATTCTTGTTTTCCGGCCAAACTGGGTATTGCTCATTTTGCTCTACTGGATCCTCGCCCTGCCGCACCGCGTAAATGTCGGCACAGGTTTTGTGATGGGTGCCATACTGGATCTTATCAGTGGCTCTACGCTTGGCGTCCGCGCCTTATCCATGAGCATTATTGCGTATCTCGTCGCACTCAAATTCCAGCTCTTTCGTAACCTTGCGCTCTGGCAACAGGCGCTGGTAGTGATGTTGTTGTCGCTCGCTGCGGATATCGTTGTTTTCTGGGCAGAGTTTTTAGTGATCAACGTCTCTTTCCGACCGGAAGTGTTCTGGAGTAGTGTAGTAAACGGTGTGCTCTGGCCGTGGCTGTTCCTGCTGATGCGTAAAATTCGCCAACAGTTTGCCGTGCAATAAAAGGTTTCTATGACGTCTTTGTATCTTGCCTCCGGTTCTCCGCGTCGCCAGGAACTGCTCGCGCAGTTGGGTGTCTCCTTCGAACGCATCGTTACCGGTATCGAAGAAAAACGTGCTGAGGGTGAAAGCGCTCAGCAGTATGTCTCTCGTCTGGCGCGTGAAAAAGCGCAGGCGGGCGTGGCATGCGTGCCGCGTGACTTACCGGTGCTGGGTGCGGATACCATCGTCATTCTCAATGGTGAGGTGCTTGAGAAACCCCGCGACGCAGACCATGCGGCGCGGATGCTGCGTAGCATGTCCGGACAAACCCATCAGGTGATGACGGCGGTAGCGCTGGCAGACAGCCAGTACGTTCTGGATTGCCTTGTGGTAACGAAAGTGACGTTCAGAGTCCTCACCGACGAGGAGATCGCCGGCTATATCGCCAGCGGTGAACCTATGGATAAAGCAGGTGCATACGGTATTCAAGGGTTGGGTGGCTGTTTTGTCAGGAAGATAAATGGCAGCTATCACGCCGTAGTCGGCTTACCGCTGGTGGAAACGTATGAGTTGCTGAGCAATTTTAACTCACTGCGTGAGGGAAGGGATAATTATGACGGCTGAATTGTTGGTAAACGTAACGCCATCGGAAACCCGTGTGGCCTACATTGATGGTGGCATTCTTCAGGAAATTCATATTGAGCGTGAAGCGCGACGCGGAATCGTAGGCAATATCTACAAAGGTCGTGTCAGTCGTGTCCTGCCGGGTATGCAGGCGGCTTTTGTAGATATTGGGCTCGATAAGGCGGCGTTTTTACATGCCTCCGATATCATGCCGCACACCGAATGTGTGGCAGGCGAAGAGCAAAAGCAGTTTGCCGTGCGCGACATCTCTGAGCTGGTGCGTCAGGGCCAGGATCTGATGGTACAGGTGGTAAAAGATCCGCTTGGCACCAAAGGCGCGCGTCTGACCACCGACATCACCCTGCCTTCACGCTATCTGGTCTTTATGCCGGGGGCGTCGCACGTCGGCGTGTCACAGCGCATTGAGAGCGAAAGCGAGCGTGAGCGCCTGAAAAAGGTGGTCAGCGCCTACTGCGACGAGCAGGGCGGGTTTATTATCCGTACCGCGGCGGAAGGGATCAGCGAAGAAGATCTGGCCTCGGATGCGGCCTATCTGAAGCGCGTCTGGACCAAAGTGATGGAGCGTAAAAAACGCAACCAGACCCGCTACCGGCTGTACGGTGAGCTGGCGCTCGCTCAGCGCGTATTACGTGATTTCGCCGACGCCCAGCTTGACCGCATCCGCGTGGACTCCCGTCTGACGTACGAAGCCTTACTGGAGTTCACCGCCGAGTACATCCCGGAAATGCCGGGTCTGCTGGAGCATTACACCGGACGCCAGCCAATATTTGACCTCTATGACGTTGAAAACGAAATCCAGCGTGCGCTGGAGCGTAAGGTTGAGCTGAAATCGGGTGGCTATCTGATCATCGATCAAACCGAAGCGATGACCACCGTCGACATCAACACCGGCGCGTTTGTCGGCCATCGCAACCTCGATGACACCATCTTCAACACCAACATAGAAGCGACGCAGGCCATCGCGCGTCAGCTTCGTCTGCGTAATCTGGGCGGCATTATCATCATCGACTTTATCGATATGAACAATGAAGATCACCGCCGTCGCGTGCTGCACTCTCTGGAGCAGGCGCTGAGTAAGGACCGCGTGAAAACCAGCATCAATGGCTTCTCGCAGCTCGGTCTGGTGGAAATGACCCGGAAACGGACCCGCGAAAGCGTGGAACATGTCCTGTGTAATGAGTGTCCAACCTGCCATGGACGCGGAACGGTAAAGACGGTGGAGACGGTCTGCTACGAGATCATGCGTGAGATTGTCCGTGTCCATCATGCCTACGACTCAGACCGTTTTCTGGTCTATGCTTCCCCTGCGGTGGCGGAGGCCCTGAAAGGGGAAGAGTCGCACGCGCTGGCAGAAGTGGAAATCTTTGTCGGCAAACAGGTAAAAGTGCAAATTGAGCCGCTCTATAACCAGGAGCAGTTTGACGTCGTCATGATGTAAACGCAGTTCGCTGCGAGATTTAAGGCTGACAAGGAGAGACGCGTGAGGCGATTGCCGGGGATTTTACTGCTTACAGGGGCAACGCTGGTCGTGATTGTCGCGTTGCTCGTGAGCGGGTTGCGTCTCGCCTTGCCGCATCTGGACAGCTGGCGGCCGCAGATCCTGGCAAAAATCGAATCCGCCACCGGCCTGCCGGTGGACGTGAGTCATATCGAGGCAAGCTGGCAGAACTTTGGCCCGACGCTTGATGCGCGGGATATCAGCGCCAGCCTGAAAGATGGCGGCCATCTCAAAATCAAACGCGTCACCCTGGCGCTGGATGTCTGGCAAAGCCTGCTGCATCTGCGCTGGCAGTTTCGCGATCTCACCTTCTGGCAACTACAGCTGATGACTAACACGCCGCTGCGAAGCGGCGACAGCGATCGGGGGCTGGAAACCAGCCGTATCAGCGATCTGTTCCTGCGGCAGTTCGATCATTTCGATCTGCGCGACAGCGAAGTGAGCTTTATTACTCTTTCCGGCCAGCGCGCTGAGCTGGCGATCCCACAGCTGACCTGGTTAAACGGGAAAGATCGCCACCGCGCCGAGGGGCAGGTGAATCTCTCCAGCCTGAACGGGCAGCACGGCGTTATGCAGGTGCGGATGGATCTGCGTGACGACAATGGCCTGCTGAACAACGGCAGGGTGTGGCTACAGGCGGACGACGTGGACGTGAAGCCGTGGCTCGGTGAGTGGTTACAGCAGAACATGCAGCTGGAGACCGCGCGCTTCAGCCTGGAAGGCTGGATGACCCTGACGAACGGGACGTTCGCCAGCGGCGATATCTGGCTTAAGCAGGGGGGCGCGAGCTGGAAAGGGGAAAACCATCAGCATCAACTTTCCGTCGATAACCTCACCGCACACGTGACGCAGGATAAAGGCGGCTGGCAGTTCGCTATACCGGATACGCGCATCTCCATGGATAACAAACCCTGGCCGCGCGGCGCGCTGACGCTGGCGTGGATGCCGGAGCAGGACGTCGGCGGGATAAACGGTAAACGCAGCGACGAGCTGCGTATCCGCGCCAGTAACCTGGATCTGACGGCGATCGAAGGGCTGCGTTCAATGGCCGCAAAACTCTCCCCGGAGCTGGGCGAAATCTGGCTGGCGACGCAGCCGAGCGGGCAAATAAACCGGCTGGCGCTGGATGTTCCGCTCCAGGCTACGGAAAAGACGCGTTTTCAGGCGGTATGGAAAAATCTCGCATGGAAACAGTGGAAACTGCTGCCGGGTGCCGAGCACTTCAGCGGTAAACTGGAAGGAAGCGTGGAAAACGGCAGGCTGACGGCAGAAATGCAGGACGCGAAAATGCCGTACGAAACGGTCTTCCGTGCGCCACTGGAGATCGAAAAGGGAAATGCCATCCTCAACTGGCTGAAGAATGACAAAGGTTTTCAGCTCGATGGCCGCGATATCGATGTGAAAGCCAAAGCGGTACATGCCCGCGGTAATTTCCGTTATCTACAGCCTGAAGGCGATGAGCCGTGGTTGGGTATTCTGGCGGGCATCAGCACGGATGACGGTTCGCAGGCGTGGCGCTACTTCCCGGAAAACCTGATGGGGAAAGCGCTGGTGGACTATCTCAGCGGCGCTATTCAGGGCGGCCAGGCGGATAACGCCACGCTGGTCTACGGCGGCAACCCGCACCTGTTCCCGTATAAGCACAACGAAGGCCAGTTCCAGGTTCTGGTGCCTCTACGCAACGCCACCTATGCCTTCCAGCCGGACTGGCCGGCGCTGAAGAATCTGGATATTGAACTCAACTTCCTGAATGACGGCCTGTGGATGAAGACGGACAGCGTTGCGCTGGGCGGCGTAACGGCAAGCAACCTGACGGCAAACATCCCGGATTACTCCAAAGAGAAACTGCTGATTGATGCGGATATTAAGGGGCCAGGTAAAGCGGTTGGCCCGTACTTTGAAGATACGCCGCTGAAAGACTCCCTGGCAGCCACCCTTCAGCAGTTGCAGTTAGATGGCGATGTGAATGCTCGCTTACATCTGGATATCCCGCTGGACGGTGAAATGACCACCGCCAAAGGCGACGTTAGCCTTAATAACAACAGCCTCTATATCAAGCCGCTGGACAGCACGCTGAAAAAACTCAGCGGTCAGTTCAGCTTTGTTAACGGCACGCTGAAAAGTGAGCCGCTGAAAGCGACCTGGTTCAATCAACCCGTCAATATCGATTTCTCCACCACCGAGGGCGATAAAGCCTACAAGGTGGCGGTCAATATGGACGCGAACTGGCAGCCGTCACGCATGGATGTTCTGCCGAAGCCGATTGAAAATGCGGTGGACGGCGCGGTGTCATGGAATGGCAAGGTCGCCATCGACCTGCCTTATCATGCCGGTGCGCGCTATAACGTCGACATTACGGGCGATCTGAAAAACCTCAGCAGCCAACTTCCCGCGCCGCTGAATAAGAAAAGCGGTGAAGCATTGCCCGTCAATGTTAAGGTTGCGGGCAACCTTAACAGCTTCGATTTAACCGGAAACGCTGGTGGAACAAACCACTTCAACAGCCGCTGGCTGCTTAACCGCAAGCTGACGCTGGACAGAGCGATCTGGACGACGGACAGCCGTACCACGCCGCCGCTGCCGGAGCAGGCGGGCGTTGAACTGAATCTCCCGCCGATGGATGGCGCAGAGTGGCTGGCACTGTTCCAGAAAGGTGTCGGGCAAAACGTCGACCAAACGGCGCAGTTCCCACAGTCCATTACCTTGCGCACGCCTGCGCTGACGCTGGGCGGGCAGCAGTGGAACAACCTGAGTATTGTCTCCCGGCCGACGGTAAACGGCTCAAAGGTCGAGGCGCAGGGGCGTGAGATTAACGGTTCGTTGACCATGCGCGATCACGCGCCATGGCAGGCTGCTATCCGTTACCTCTATTACAATCCGACCTTTACGGCGTCTAAAGCAGAGTCGACAAGCGCTTCTCCTGTCAGTGGCAGTGGGAGGTCGCGCGTGGATTTCAGCGGCTGGCCCGATCTCCAGTTGCGCTGTGCGGAATGCTGGCTGTGGGGGCAAAAATATGGCCGTATCGACGGTGATTTTGCTATTCAGGGCAATACGCTGAGCCTCTCTGGTGGGCTGGTGGATACCGGCTTTGGCCGCATGACTGCCGCTGGCGAATGGGTGAACAAACCGGGTGAACAGCGCACCTCGCTGAAAGGCGATATTAAAGGCAACAAGCTGGACGCCGCAGCTAACTTCTTCGGCATTAGCACGCCGCTTCGCGGATCGTCCTTCGATGTGAATTACGATCTGCACTGGCGCGCAGCGCCATGGACACCCGATGAAGCTTCGCTTAACGGCATCCTGAAAACCCACTTCGGTAAGGGTGAGATTGCCGATGTGAGCACGGGGCGCGCCGGGCAGATCCTGCGTCTGCTGAGTTTTGACGCGTTGCTGCGCAAGCTGCGCTTCGACTTTAGCGACACCTTCAGCGAAGGTTTCTACTACGATTCCATTCGCAGCACGGCGTGGATCAAAGACGGCGTTCTGCACACCGACGACACGCTGGTGGACGGCCTGGAAGCGGATATCGCGATGAAAGGGTCAGTGGATCTCGTGCGCCGCGAGCTGGATATGGAAGCCGTGGTGGCGCCGGAGATTTCCGCAAGCGTGGGCGTTGCAGCAGCCTTTGTGGTCAATCCGATCGTCGGGGCGGCGGTGTTTGCGGCCAGTAAAGTGCTGGGACCGCTCTGGAGCAAAGTCTCGATTCTGCGCTATCGCATTACCGGGCCGGTTGATAAACCACAGATTAATGAGGTGCTGCGCCAGCCGCGCAAAGAAGCACAGCAATGATTTGACGTGGGCAGGTAATTGCCTCACTCTCAATAAATACGATCTTTATACCGCCACGGGCGGCAACGAACGAGTAGCAATAGATGAGTCTGAACCTGGTAAGTGAACATTTGCTCGCAGCGAACGGCCTGAGCCATCAGGACCTGTTCTCCATTCTTGGTCAACTGACCGAACGCCGCCTCGACTACGGCGATCTCTATTTCCAGTCGAGCTATCACGAATCCTGGGTTTTAGAAGACAGCATCATTAAAGATGGCTCTTATAACATTGACCAGGGCGTCGGCGTGCGCGCCGTCAGCGGCGAAAAAACCGGTTTTGCCTATGCAGACCAGATAAGCCTGGCCGCGCTGGAGCAGAGCGCGAAGGCGGCGCGAACCATTGTGCGCGATACAGGCGACGGACGGGTGAAAACGCTGGGTGAAGTGCAGCACGCTGCGCTCTATACCAGCATCGACCCGCTGCAAAGCATGAGCCGCGAAGAGAAGCTGGACATCCTTCGTCGCGTGGACAAAGTGGCTCGCGCGGCGGATAAACGCGTGCAGGAAGTCTCTGCCAGCCTAACCGGTGTTTATGAACTGATCCTGGTGGCGGCGACGGACGGTACCCTGGCGGCGGATGTTCGCCCGCTGGTGCGTCTCTCTATCAGCGTGCAGGTTGAAGACGACGGCAAGCGCGAGCGCGGCTCCAGCGGTGGCGGCGGTCGTTTTGGTTATGACTGGTTCCTGGGTGATGTTGACGGCGAAGCCCGCGCGGATGCATGGGCAAAAGAAGCCGTGCGCATGGCGCTGGTCAACCTGTCTGCCGTGGCTGCACCCGCCGGTACGTTGCCGGTGGTACTGGGCGCAGGCTGGCCGGGAGTGCTGCTGCACGAAGCGGTCGGTCACGGCCTGGAAGGTGATTTCAACCGTCGCGGGACGTCCGTATTCAGCGGTCAGATGGGGCAGCTTGTCTCCTCAGAGCTGTGTACCGTGGTGGATGATGGCACCATGCTCGACCGTCGCGGCTCGATTTCTATCGACGATGAAGGTACGCCGGGTCAGTACAACGTGCTGATCGAAAACGGCGTACTGAAAGGCTACATGCAGGACAAGCTTAACGCGCGCCTGATGGGCGTTGCGCCGACGGGTAACGGCCGTCGTGAATCCTACGCACATCTGCCGATGCCGCGCATGACCAATACTTACATGCTGCCGGGCCAGTCCACGCCGCAGGAGATTATCGAATCCGTTGATTACGGTATCTTCGCGCCAAACTTTGGCGGCGGTCAGGTGGATATCACCTCCGGCAAATTTGTCTTCTCTACCTCAGAGGCGTATCTGATTGAGAAGGGCAAAGTGACCAAAGCGGTGAAGGGCGCAACCCTGATTGGCTCCGGCATTGAGGCCATGCAGCAGATTTCCATGGTCGGTAACGACCTGAAACTGGATAACGGCGTGGGCGTTTGCGGCAAAGAGGGCCAGAGCCTGCCTGTGGGCGTCGGTCAGCCTACGTTGAAAGTGGATAATCTGACGGTGGGCGGCACGGCCTGATCTTAGGATGCTTAAAAAAGGCGCTACAGATGTAGCGCCTTTTTTTTAACGTAAGTTACCCAGCGGTATCTCTGGATCAGGCTCGTGAGTAATGCGGTTACGCAAGTCACGACGAATGATTTCGATCGACCAGAACCAGACCAGATGCCCCACGATCTCTGACACGTGTTCATACCACGGCAACTCAAGCAGCGGTGGCGTCAGACCCATCAGCGGGAAGGAGATCATATGCACAAAAAGCTGGGCTAACGCACCCGCCAGCAAACCCTGCCAGAGTTTAATTTTCGGAAAGACTTCCGCAACAACGCAATACCCAACAGCGAAGACGATTGAGAAAATAATATGGGTCACACCGACCCAGTTAAATATATGTCCGGCAAATGTATAAACGGCTGCGTTAGGATCAGCAACGCCCAGCCAGTCGCGTAAAAATACATAGGGAGGGTTTAAAAAATTGCGGGAGCAGTCAATCTGGCTTGCGGCTCTTATTAATTGCTCAGGTCCGCATGCGCCGGTGAATAAATCGGTGGGACTGCGTGGCGGAAGTGGCACTTCGGCTCCCCATTTGACAAAAGCGGAGACGATCCCTGCAATTAAACCGATGAACGCGGCGAGTCCATAGCGCCTGCGTGAAGGCGGTGTTTGTTCGAATATATTCATCTCTTTTCCTTGTTTAACGTCATCCTGCGAAATACATTTTATTATTCATATTGGTAACAAATATATAACAGTCTGATGTTCAGACTGCTTATAAGGTAAATGGCGGGTGGCGGGAGTGTCAATTAGCCATTCCTGAGAGGAGGGCGGAAATATTCCTGGATGAATGTGAGTGCCATCCGGGGAATATTCATGCCAGATATGATTATAGCGATTACTTTATTACTCCTTTCTTCTGCCGCGCATCCCCTGAAACAGCTCCGCCACTTCGACAAAATACTCGGTCAGATAGTTAATACACACCTGTACTTTGAGAGGCAGTTTGTCCTTCTCGGTATAGAGAGCGTAGACCGGACGTGGATCGGACTGGTAACGCGGGAAGAGGATCTCCAGTACGCCGCTGTTGATCTCATTGATCACCCACATCAGCGGTACGTAGGCGATCCCGGCTCCGGCCACCAGCCAGCGTGAGATCGTCATCGGATCGTTGGTGACGAAGCGGCCTTCAGGCAGCAGTTTAGTGGAAAGCCCTTCCGGCGCGATCAGTTCAAATTCGTTATCTGGCCGAACGCTGTATTCCAGCCACGAGTGGTTGCTCAGGTCGGCAGGTTTTTCCGGCACGCCATACTGTGCCAGATAGCTTTTCGACGCGCAGACCACCATCGGCATGCTGCCCAGTCGACGCGAGAACAGGCTCGAGTCCTGCAACGCGCCAACGCGGATCACCACGTCTAACCCATCGGCAATCAGGTCCGGGGCCGGAATGCCCGTTACCAGATTAACGGTTAAATCGGGATACTCTTTAAGCATTTCCGCCGTCATGGCAGCGAGAACATTTTGTGCCATAGTTGAAGAACAACCGATACGCAGCGTGCCGATAGGCGTGTTGTTAAAGGCATAGAGCTGCTCGTGAACATCCTGCACCTCATGCAGCATTCGACGGCAGCCCTGATAGTAAATTTTACCCGCTTCCGTCAGCCCGATGCTGCGGGTGCTGCGGTTGAGCAGCTTCACCTGGAGCTCATCTTCCAGTTTTGACACTGTCTGGCTAATGGATGAGACGCTCATTTGTAGCTGACGTGCTGCGGCGGTAAAAGAGCCTTGCTCAACCACTTTCGCAAAGACGGACATGCGTTTTAGACGTTCCATTATTCACTCTGGCTTAAAAGTGATTTAGATCACATATGATAGATAACAGCATAACAGTTACGTTAATATATTATTAATTACATAACGGCTGCGCCACTCTCGCCCGGCAATTCTTGCTCTCCTGCGGCGGCGCGAGCTTAAAAATCCAGTAACCTGCACTCTCTTTAATCAAGGTCAACATGAGTCTGTTTCCCGTTATCGTGGTGTTCGGTTTGTCGTTCCCACCGATATTTTTCGAGCTTCTTTTATCACTGGCGATCTTCTGGCTGGTGCGCAAGGTGCTGGTCCCTACCGGGATTTATGATTTCGTCTGGCATCCTGCATTGTTCAATACCGCGCTGTATTGCTGCCTGTTCTATTTAATATCGCGCATGTTTGTCTGAGGTTGATGTGAAAACGCTAACAAGAAAAATCTCCCGCACTGCCATCACTATGGCGCTGGTCATCCTGGCGTTCATCGCTATTTTTCGCGCCTGGGTTTATTACACCGAATCCCCGTGGACGCGCGATGCGCGTTTCAGCGCGGAGGTGGTCGCGATAGCGCCCGATGTCGCCGGTCTCATTACGGCGGTCAACGTCCACGATAACCAACTGGTGAAAAAAGATCAGGTGCTGTTCACCATCGACCAGCCGCGCTATCAAAAAGCGCTGGAAGAAGCGGAAGCCGACGTGGCGTATTACAACGCGCTGGCCGCTGAAAAACGCCGTGAAGCAGGTCGCCGTAACAAGCTGGGCATCCAGGCTATGTCCCGGGAAGAGATTGACCAGTCTAATAACGTGCTGCAAACCGTGCTGCATCAGCTGGCAAAAGCGCAGGCGACGCGCGATCTGGCGAAGCTCGATCTGGAACGTACCGTTATCCGCGCCCCGTCCGATGGCTGGGTGACCAACCTCAACGTCTATGCGGGTGAGTTTATCACGCGCGGCTCAACTGCCGTGGCGCTGGTGAAACAGAACTCCTTCTACGTCCTCGCCTATATGGAAGAGACCAAGCTGGAAGGCGTGCGTCCGGGCTATCGCGCCGAAATCACGCCGCTCGGCAGCAACCGGGTCCTGAAGGGAACCGTGGACAGCGTGGCCGCGGGGGTGACCAACTCCAGCAGTACCAATGATACAAAAGGGATGGCGACCGTCGATTCTAACCTCGAGTGGGTTCGCCTGGCGCAGCGCGTACCGGTACGCATTCGTCTGGATGAGCAGCAGAGCAACCTCTGGCCCGCAGGCACCACCGCGACGGTGGTGATCACGGGTGAAAAAGACCGTGATGCCAGCCAGGATTCTATCTTCCGTCAAATCGCCCATCGCCTGCGCGAGTTTGGTTGATCGCTATGGGCATTTTTTCCATCGCCAGCCAGCACATCCGCTTCGCCGTGAAGCTGGCATGCGCCATTGTGCTGGCGCTGTTTGTTGGCTTCCATTTCCAGCTTGAAACGCCGCGCTGGGCCGTTCTGACCGCCGCGATCGTCGCCGCCGGTCCTGCCTTCGCGGCGGGTGGCGAACCTTACTCCGGGGCAATTCGCTATCGCGGGATGCTGCGTATTATCGGCACCTTTATCGGCTGTATCGCCGCCCTGACCATTATCATCCTGATGATCCGCACGCCGCTGCTGATGCTGATTGTGTGCTGTATCTGGGCAGGTTTTTGCACCTGGGTCTCTTCGCTGGTGAAGGTAGAGAACTCGTACGCCTGGGGTCTGGCGGGGTATACCGCGCTGATTATTATCATCACCATTCAGAGTGAACCGCTGCTTGCTCCGCAGTTCGCCGTGGAACGTTGTAGCGAGATTGTCATTGGTATCGTCTGCGCGATTGTCGCAGATCTGCTCTTCTCTCCGCGATCCATCAAGCAGGAAGTCGATCGTGAGCTGGACGCGCTGATTGTTGCCCAGTACCAGCTCATGCAGCTGTGCATTAAGCACGGCGACAGCGAAGAGGTCGACAAGGCCTGGAGCGCGCTGGTGCGCCGCACGCAGGCGCTGGAAGGGATGCGCAGTAATCTCAACATGGAGTCTTCCCGCTGGGAGCGGGCCAATCGTCGTCTGAAAGCGATCAATACCGTCTCGTTAACGCTGATCACCCAGGCGTGTGAAACCTACCTGATTCAGAACACCCGCCCCGAAGTGGTAACGGATACTTTCCGCGAACTGTTTGATGAGCCCGTGGAGACGGTGCAGGACGTGCATCGACAGCTTAAACGCATGCGTCGTGTGATTGCCTGGACAGGAGAACGGGATACGCCAGTCACCATTTATACCTGGGTTGGCGCCGCAACGCGCTACCTGCTCCTGAAACGCGGCGTGATTAGCAACACCAAAATCAGTGCGGCGGAAGAAGAGGTATTGCAGGGCGAAGTGGTGATCAAACCGGAGTCCGCCGAACGCCACCATGCGATGGTTAATTTCTGGCGTACCACCCTGGCTTGTATACTCGGCACGCTGTTCTGGCTGTGGACCGGCTGGACGTCCGGCAGCGGCGCGATGGTGATGATTGCCGTCGTCACCGCGCTGGCGATGCGTCTGCCCAACCCGCGCATGGTTGCTATCGATTTTCTGTACGGCACCATTGCGGCGTTACCCATTGGTGCGCTCTACTTCCTGGTGATTATTCCCTCGACGCAGCAAAGCATGCTTTTGCTCTGCATCAGCCTGGCGGTGATGGCGTTCTTTATCGGGATTGAGGTACAAAAACGCCGTCTGGGATCGTTGGGTGCGCTGGCGTGCACGATTAACATCATCGTGCTGGATAACCCGATGACCTTCCATTTCAGCCAGTTCCTGGATAGCGCATTAGGTCAGCTGGTGGGCTGTTTCCTGGCGATGATGGTGATCCTGCTGGTGCGGGATAACTCTCAGGCGCGGACAGGGCGTGTGCTGCTGAATCAGTTTGTGTCGGCCGCCGTATCGTCATTGACTACCAACACCGCGCGGCGTAAGGAGAACCACCTGCCGGCGCTCTATCAGCAGCTGTTCCTGTTGTTGAATAAATTCCCGGGCGATGTCGCCCGCTTCCGCCTGGCGTTAACCATGATTATCGCGCACCAGCGTCTGCGGAACGCGCCAGTGCCGATCAACGACGATTTGTCCGCCTACCACCGCCAGCTACGGCGAACGGCGGACCATGTGATATCGGCATCCAGTGATGACAAACGTCGCCGCTACTTTAAGCAACTGCTGGAGGAACTGGATATCTACCAGGAGAAACTGCGGATCTGGGAAGCGCCGCCGCAGGTTACCGAGCCGGTAGAGCGGCTGGTGTTTATGCTGCACCGCTACCAGAATGCGCTGACAGACAGCTAATGAAGAGAAAACCGACGCCAAAAGCGTCGGTTTTTTTGTGGCTATACTTATTCTTGCAGGTTCAAACATTCAGGAAGGGAGGACACATGACAACCCAGGCTCTTCAGGACAGTATTCTTTTTCAGACCGGGTATCTGGTCAACGGTATCTGGAAAACACTCGACACCACGTTTGATGTGCTAAACCCGGCCACGGGTGAGGTGGTCGCGAAAGTGGCGAAAGCAGGGAAAGCCGAAACCGAAGAGGCCATTGCGGCCGCGACGAAGGCCTTTCCCGCATGGCGCGCAAAAACGGCAAAAGAGCGCTCCACGATCCTCTATCGCTGGTATGAACTGATTATCGAGAACAAAAGCTGGCTCGGGCGGCTGATGACTACCGAGCAGGGCAAGCCGCTGAAAGAGGCTGAAGGTGAGGTGGACTACGCTGCCAGCTTCATTCAGTGGTTTGCGGAGCAGGCTAAGCGCGCCAACGGTGAAATCATTCCTCCGGTTAAACCCGGCTCCCGTATTCTGGCCACTCGTGAACCTGTCGGGGTGGTTGCTGCTATCACGCCATGGAATTTCCCGATGGCCATGCTCACCCGTAAGCTCGGCCCGGCGCTGGCAGCAGGATGTACCGGCGTCATCAAGCCTGCAAACAACACGCCGCTGAGCGCCTTTGCGCTGCTGACGCTGGCGAAGCAGGCCGGTGTGCCGGATGGTGTGCTGAATGCGGTCGCGGGGAGCACCTCAGAAATTAGTGACGCCATTATGGCCAGCCATGACGTGCGCAAAATCTCGTTTACCGGATCAACCGCCGTCGGGAAAACACTGGTTCGCAATTCCGCAGAGACCATGAAAAAGGTATCGATGGAGCTGGGCGGTAATGCGCCATATATCGTTTTCGAGGACGCGGATATTGAGGCCGCCGTCAAAGGCGCCATTGCCAATAAGTTCCGTAACGCCGGGCAGGTCTGCGTCAGCGTAAACCGTTTCTATATTCAGGAGACGGTCTATGACAAGTTTGTCAATCAACTTGCCGATGCGGTGAAGGCGCTGAAGGTGGGTAACGGTCTGGACGAGGGCGTCGTTGTCGGCCCGCTGATTGAGCCTTCGGCTGTCGAAAAAGTCCGTGAGCACGTCGAAGATGCGGTAGCGAAGGGCGCCACGGTGCTGGCTGGGGGTAAACCGCACGAACTTGGCGGCAACTTCTGGATGCCAACCGTACTCGGTGACTGCCATGAAGGCATGAAGCTGGCAGAAGAGGAGACCTTTGGTCCCGTTGCCGCTTGCTTCCGCTTCACGTCGGAAGACGAAGTGGTTATGCGCGCTAACAATACGCCTTACGGGCTGGCAGCCTACTTTTATACCCAGAATCTCTCGCGCGTGTTCCGCGTCTCGCAGGCCATTGAGAGCGGCATGATCGGAATTAATGAATGTGCGGTCTCGACCGAGCTGGGTCCGTTTGGGGGCGTAAAAGAGTCCGGGCTGGGCCGCGAAGGGTCCGTGCTGGGGCTGGAGGAGTTTCTGGAAGTCAAAACCCTGCATATCGGGGGATTATAATAGACAGGGCGGCATTTGCCGCCCGCCTGTACCGGGTGGCTGGCAATGAAAATTTATACCTTTGATTTTGACGAAATTGAGAGTCAGGAAGACTTCTATCGCGAGTTTATTCGGGCGTTCGACCTGGAGCGGGGCAGCGTAAGCAATCTTGATATGCTGTGGGATGTGGTTACCGGCGATCGTCTGCCGTTACCGCTGGAAATCGAATTTACCCATCTGCCTGAAAAACTACGCAGACGCTTTGGTGCATTGATTTTATTGTTTGATGAAGCGGAGGAGGAGCTGGAAGGGCAACTGCGTTTCAACGTGCGCCAGTGATAAAAAAGCCCCTGACCGGGAGGTCAGGGGCAAGTCGTATGATGAGATACGACGAGGGTTTATTTGTACAGTTCTGCGGTAGCGTGCCAGTGGTCGCCACTGCGCGCTTCGATGATGCGATAGGATGACGCACCCTGTTCTTCCGCTTTTTTGTTCAGCATTTCGTGCATGTCCATCGGAGACGTACCGATGGCGCCAACAGAAACAGTCCCGATAGCCTGACGGGATTGTGCCTGTTCAGCATTGATGGTGTCGGCTGCAAACGCACCGAATGACAGGACTGACAGTACGCTCAGGGCAGCTACAGTGGTTTTAATTTTCATGATTATTTACCTCGTCAATTATTTTACTGGGGTCTTTGTTCTGTGACCCTCATCACAAAATCAAGTATACACTAATCACGCAAAAAATTAATACCAGACTAATGGTTTCGTCTGTTATTACGCGTTAAAAAATTCATTTTTTATAACGAGAATGCATAAAAAAGGGCGTCACAATGCGAGGTTTGTGGTTTTTTCTTATGTAAATCAAAGGGATAGGACAATTTGATTTTTAGTGCGATTTTGCGGCATATCATTCACTGAATGAATGTTAACAGGCGGTAAAAAGCACTATTTGCAAAAGTAGCAGGCAGAGAAAAGCAGGGTAAAACGAGGCAAGAGCAGAATGATCCCCGCAGCCAGGCGCTACGGGGCAGACAATTACAGCTCCTGTTCGAACAGGACCAGAATCGCTTCGTAGAGGTCTTTCACCGAGAAACCATTTGCCGGGGTGGTAAAAATGGTGTCATCGCCAGCGATAGTTCCGAGGATCCCCTCTGCTTTACCCAGCGAGTCCAGCAGGCGGGCAATCAGCTGGGCTGCGCCCGGGCTGGTGTGGATCACGACCACGGCATCGTTGTAGTCGATGTCCAGAACCAGGTTTTTCAGCGGGCTGGAGGTCGTTGGCACGCCAAGTTCAGCAGGCAGGCAATAAACCATTTCCATTTTGGCGTTGCGCGTACGCACCGCTCCAAACTTGGTTAACATGCGAGAGACCTTCGACTGGTTGATGTTGTCGAAGCCTTGTTCCTGCAACGCCTGAACAATTTCTCCCTGAGAACTGAATTTCTCTTCTTTGAGTAGCGCTTTAAACGCCTTCACTAATTCTTCTTGCTTAGACGAGCTTCGCATAAGTCACCCGGAATATGACGATAGAAACAACATTATTATGCATGTGGATGAATTTTTATGCAAATTATCTACCTGGCACCAGGCTGAAATAATGTTATGAAAGGGAGAGATTTTATCAGATTTCGTTATCGGAAAACATGCCTGGGTCACGCCGCGCAAATAAGCTTAAAAGTAAATTAAATGTTATCAAAATGATGTTGTTTTGGTGGCGTGGCAGGGTGTATTGTAACCCCCTCTTAATTCGTTGTTGCCTACATCCCGATAGTATTCAGGTGAAGGCGAAAGACGTGCGACCTCAAATTCTTTAGCGATGAAAATTGTAATTAATGACGTGCTGAATTATGGTCGCCGCAACGGAGTTACAGATACTTAAGTTAACCATAATAAGGAGTTTAGGATGAAAGTCGCAGTCCTCGGCGCTGCTGGTGGTATCGGCCAGGCGCTTGCCCTACTACTGAAAACCCAACTGCCTTCAGGCTCAGAACTCTCCCTGTACGATATTGCTCCGGTAACCCCAGGTGTGGCGGTTGACCTGAGCCACATCCCGACAGCTGTGAAAATCAAAGGCTTCTCCGGTGAAGATGCGCGTCCTGCGTTGCAGGGTGCCGACGTGGTGCTGATCTCCGCGGGTGTTGCGCGTAAACCGGGTATGGATCGTTCAGACCTGTTCAACGTCAACGCGGGCATCGTGAAAAACCTGGTTCAGCAGATTGCTGAAACCTGCCCGAAAGCGTGCATCGGGATCATCACCAACCCGGTGAACACCACCGTTGCTATCGCAGCAGAAGTGCTGAAGAAAGCGGGCGTTTACGACAAGAACAAACTGTTCGGCGTAACTACGCTGGATATCATCCGCTCCAATACCTTCGTGGCTGAGCTGAAAGGCAAGCAGCCAACGGAAGTGGAAGTGCCGGTTATCGGCGGTCACTCTGGCGTGACCATCCTGCCTCTGCTGTCGCAGATCCCGGGCGTGAGTTTCACCGAGCAGGAAGTGGCTGATCTGACCAAACGTATTCAGAACGCAGGCACCGAAGTGGTGGAAGCGAAGGCGGGTGGCGGTTCTGCAACCCTGTCTATGGGCCAGGCGGCGGCACGTTTCGGCCTGTCTCTGGTTCGCGCGTTGCAGGGCGAAAAAGGCGTTGTTGAATGCGCCTATGTTGAAGGCGACGGTGAACACGCGCGCTTCTTCTCTCAGCCGCTGCTGCTGGGTAAAAACGGTGTTGAAGAGCGTAAGTCTATCGGCACGCTGAGCGCGTTTGAGCAAAACGCGATGGAAGGCATGCTGGATACGCTGAAGAAAGACATTACGCTGGGCGAAGAATTCGTTAACAAGTGATCTTATCCCGGTAAAAAAAACGGAGCGTTAAGCTCCGTTTTTTTATGCCCGTCAGTTAGTGGCCGGGTATTCCTGGATGGTGACCTGAATCGTCAGCTTCTTGTCATTACGCATGACTTCAACAGGGATGATGGAGCCCGGGCGAATCTCAGCCACCTGGTCCATGGTTTCCAGCGCAGAGACCGCTGGCGTACCGTTGACGGAAAGGATAACGTCGTTCACCTGGATACCTGCGTTGGCCGCCGGGCCGCCAGGCGCCACTTCGTTGACCACAATCCCCTGGATCTGATCGATACCACCGCCCTGCGTATGCATCGGCGCGATTTCACGCCCGCCAATACCGATGTAGCCACGGATCACGCGGCCATCGCGGATCAGCTTGTCCATGATCTTGGTCGCCAGCTGGAACGGAATAGCAAAGCCAATCCCTTCCGGCGTTTCGCCGTCGTTGCTCTTGTCGAATGAGAGGGTGTTAATGCCCATCAGTTCGCCGAGAGAGTTCACCAGCGCACCGCCGGAGTTACCGTGGTTGATCGAGGCATCGGTTTGCAGGAAGTTCTGTCGCCCTGACGGGTTCAGGCCGATTCGACCGGTCGCGCTGATGATCCCCTGAGTGATGGTCTGGCCCAGGTTGTACGGGTTACCGATCGCCAGCACCACATCGCCGATGTGCGGGGTGCGTTTGCGATTAATCGGGATTGTCGGCAGACCGCCCGTGGCGTTGATCTTCAGCACCGCCAGGTCGGTAAGGCTGTCCGACCCCACCAGCAGGGCTTCAAACACGCGGCCATCCTGTAAGGCGACGATAATCTGGTCGGCATCGTTAATGACGTGTTTATTGGTGATGATGTAGCCCCGGTCATCCATGATCACACCGGAACCGAGCGTGCGGATCTCCAGCTGGTTATGAGCGGAACTGTTAAGCCCGCGGTTATAGACGTTAACCACGGCGGGGGCAGCACGGCGTACCGCCTGATTGTACGTTGCAGGCGTTTCATCCGTGCTGTCGAACTGAGGAGCCGACAGTTTGTTGAACTGGCGTAAAGATGGCATAGCCACCAGCAGCAGACCGGCAACGATCAAACCAATGACAATTGAACGAAAGAGCTTTAAAAGCATGATGCGTGTGTCGTTAAAAAAGGAACGGTTTGCAGCATAACATGAGTTATCCGGACATCACACGCAGCGGCGATGTCCGGAGTCGCAAATGGTTAACGCAGTAAAATGTAGAGGGTGTCGTTGCCACGGATAATTTGCAGGGCAATGACCGCCGGTTTACTCTCCAGCACCTTACGCATTTCGGCAATAGACTGCACGCGAGTGCGGTTCACGCCCACGATCACGTCGTCCTGATGTAAACCTGCCTGCGCGGCCGGGCTGCTCTTCTCAACGGTAGTGACAGAAATGCCTTTCGTGCCGTTTTTAAGCTGACCGTCGCTCAGCGTAGCGCCCTGTAGAGCCGGGGAGATCTGTTCTGCGCTGGCGGAAGAGGAGGTGCTCTTGTCCAGCGTCACTTCCACGGTCAGCGGTTTGCCCTCGCGGATCAGGCCCAGCTTCACTTTAGCGCCCGGCTCCGTGGTGGCAATACGTGACCGTAATTCAGCGAAGCTGCTCAGCGGTTTATCGTTCAGGCTGACAATAATGTCGCCGGATTTCACGCCCGCTTTCGCAGAGCCTGAGTTGGGCAGCACTTCGCTGACAAACGCCCCGCGCTGGACGTTGAGCTTAAAGGCTTTGGCGATATCGGCGCTCATCTCCATGCCTTTGATGCCCAGCAGACCGCGCTTAACCTCGCCAAACTGAATCAGCTGTTGAGACAGGGTTTTCGCCATGTTACTCGGAATGGCAAAACCAATCCCGATGCTACCGCCGCCTGGCGCGAGGATAGCGGTGTTGATGCCGATCAGCTCACCGTTCAGATTAAGCAGCGCACCGCCGGAGTTGCCCCGGTTGATGGAGGCATCGGTCTGGATGAAGTTTTCCAGCCCTTCGAGATTCAGGCCGCTGCGCCCCAGGGCGGAGACAATCCCGGAGGTGGCGGTCTGGCCTAAACCGAACGGGTTACCGACCGCGACGGCAAAATCACCGACGCGCAGCTTATCGGAATCTGCAATGGCGATCTGGGTCAGGTTGCTGGGGTTTTGCACCTGTAGCAGGGCGATATCACTCTGATCGTCACCGCCGATCAGTTTGGCGTCAAACTCCCGACCATCGTTCAGCTGAACGCTGATTTTATCGGCCTGGCTGATCACGTGGTTATTGGTCAGGATATAGCCCTTAGCCGCGTCGATAATCACCCCTGAGCCCAGGCCTTCAAACGGCTGAGCCTGCTGATCCGGCGCATCTTCGCCAAAATATTTCTTCAGCTCTTCAGGAATACGCTGGCTTTGGCGTGCCGTCCCTTCCACCTGAACGCTGACTACCGCAGGCAGGACTTTTTCAAGCATCGGCGCAAGGCTGGGAATGGCTTCTTGTCCAGGCACCTGCGAAGGCAGTGCCGCACTGGCGGGGAAGGACGCCGAGAGAGATAACCCGACACTTAACGCTAAGGCGCTCAACAGCTGGTTTTTTTTCTTCATTGATGCTGACTCTCGTATCCTGGAATGAAAAAGAACGGCCCCAAAAACATCTTGATGTTATTGAATTTTCAACCGCTGAACAATGAGGTGTTTGACTAAATAATAGCTGGGGACGGGAAGAAAGGACGGGCGCATAAGGTGCGCCCGTAAAATTTATTCAGGTTGTGCGATTAATCGCGTTTTACGCCACCGCGCAGCAGGCCGGACGCGCCGTCTGAATAGTCGCGTGGCATCTGAACCGGAGCCTGATCGTTACCGGCTTCAGAATCAGCCAGACGATTGCGGAAGGGGTTGGTCTCCGCGGTCATTTCCGGCAGCAGGCTGCTGGAGCTTTTCGCCATGTGCTGGTAGAGCTGGCGATAATCTGTCGCCATGTTGTCCAGCAGCTCAGCGCTACGGGCAAAGTGGCTGACCAGCTCTTCGCGATATTCTTCCAGTTCGGCTTTGTTCTTTTCCAGTTCGTATTGCAGTGACTGCTGCTGACGCAATTTGCGGTTACCGAAACGCATGGCCACAGCACCAATGATGATGCCGACGACTAAACCGATTAGCGCATATTCCCAGGTCATGAACTTCTCCCGTTGTCTTGTTGTTCCGTAGGGTGTTGGCTCGGCTCCTGCCTGTGCCTGATTATGCCACTATAACCGCTATTTCCGCAGAAGTGGAATCCTGACGTATCATCGCGTAGTGTAGAACGGCCTTTTTTTCATCAGCCACGCGCGCTGGTGAGGTTTAACTAAAGGAATAACAACAACATCATGCAAAACCTGTCCCCTTCATCGCGTTACCAACTGGCCCTGAGCGAGGGCACACACCAGCCGGATGATGTCCAGCGTGAAGCGGTTAACCGCCTGGACACGATTTATCAGGAACTTCTGGCGAAACCCGCCGATGCGGTGCAGAGCAGTGGGCTGAAGGCGGCATTCGGCCGTTTACTGGGCAAAAAAGAGCCCACGGTAAACGCACCGGTTCGTGGCTTATATATGTGGGGCGGCGTTGGGCGGGGTAAGACCTGGCTAATGGACATGTTCTACCAGAGCCTGCCCGGCACGCGTAAGCAGCGCCTGCACTTTCACCGTTTTATGCTGCGGGTCCATGAAGAGCTGACGGCGCTCCAGGGCGAAACCGACCCGCTGGACATTGTGGCCGATCGCTTTAAGGCGGAAACGGACGTGCTCTGCTTCGACGAGTTCTTTGTTTCCGATATTACGGATGCCATGCTGTTGGGGGGCCTCATGAAAGCGCTGTTTGCGCGTGGGATCACTCTGGTGGCGACCTCCAATATCCCGCCGGATGAGCTTTATCGCAATGGTCTCCAGCGGGCGCGTTTCCTGCCGGCCATTGATGCTATCAAACAGCACTGCGACATCATGAACGTCGATGCCGGCGTCGATTATCGACTGCGCACATTAACGCAGGCACACCTGTGGCTTTCGCCGTTGAACGCCGACACAGCCCGCGAGATGGATAAACTGTGGCTGGCGCTGGCGGGAGCGCCGCGGGATAACGCGCCAGCGCTGGAGATTAATCATCGTCCGTTGCCGACGCTTGGCGTAGAAAACCAGACGCTGGCCGTCTCGTTTGCAACGCTCTGCGTGGACGCCCGCAGCCAGCATGACTACATTGCACTTTCGCGTCTGTTCCATACCGTTATGTTGTGGGATGTGCCCGTTATGACCCCACTCATGGAGAGCGAAGCGCGCCGCTTCATCGCGCTGGTAGATGAGTTTTACGAGCGCCACGTTAAGCTGGTGGTCAGCGCCGAGGTGCCTTTATATGAGGTTTATCAGGGCGAGCGCCTGAAGTTTGAGTTCCAGCGCTGCCTGTCGCGCCTGCAAGAGATGCAGAGCGAAGAGTACCTCAAGCGCGAGCATATGCCATAAATGCTCCCCTCTCCCCGTGGGAGAGGGGCTGGGGGTGAGGGCACCAGACCGCACAATACCTGACCCCGAAAAACCCATTCCAAATCACATTTAAGGGTCGATCTTTGACCTCAACTTCTCTATAATCTTGCGACCCCACGTTACGAGAAGGTTTTTTTCCCGAAACTTTCTATGTGTCGGCATGTGCTATTCGAAGGGGTAGGTTTGCCGGACTTTGTCGTGTGAACCTCAACTGACTAAACGTTTGGGTGTTCACCAACGTGTAACTTATTATTTGGGTAAGCTTTTAATGAAAACTTTTACAGCTAAACCAGAAACCGTACAGCGCGACTGGTATGTTGTTGACGCGACCGGTAAAACTCTGGGCCGTCTGGCTACTGAACTGGCTCGTCGCCTGCGCGGTAAGCATAAAGCGGAATACACTCCGCACGTTGATACCGGTGATTACATCATCGTTCTGAACGCTGACAAAGTTGCTGTTACCGGCAACAAGCGTACTGACAAAATGTACTACCACCACACCGGCCACATCGGTGGTATCAAAGAAGCGACCTTTGAAGAGATGATTGCCCGCCGTCCTGAGCGTGTGATTGAAATCGCGGTTAAAGGCATGCTGCCAAAAGGCCCGCTGGGTCGTGCTATGTTCCGTAAACTGAAAGTTTACGCAGGCAACGAGCACAACCACGCGGCACAGCAACCGCAAGTTCTTGACATCTAATCGGGATTATAGGCAATGGCTGAAAATCAATACTACGGCACTGGTCGCCGCAAAAGTTCCGCAGCTCGCGTTTTCATCAAACCGGGCAGTGGTAAAATCGTAATCAACCAGCGTTCTCTGGAACAATACTTCGGTCGCGAAACTGCCCGCATGGTAGTTCGCCAGCCGCTGGAACTGGTTGATATGGTAGAAAAACTGGATCTGTACATCACCGTTAAAGGTGGTGGTATCTCCGGTCAGGCAGGTGCGATCCGTCACGGTATCACCCGCGCGCTGATGGAGTACGATGAATCCCTGCGTTCTGAACTGCGTAAAGCTGGCTTCGTTACTCGTGACGCTCGTCAGGTTGAACGTAAGAAAGTGGGTCTGCGTAAAGCACGTCGTCGTCCACAGTTCTCCAAACGTTAATCCATTCTGCTTACGCAGAACGATTGGCGAAAAACCCGCTTCGGCGGGTTTTTTTATGGATAATGCGCAGGTTATCCACAGTAACATTTCATATATCTTCTCTTTTTCCACATTTCCGGAATCCCCTCACCACAAAGCCATCAAAATCTGGTAAACTATCATCCAATTTTCTGCCCAAATATCGGTGAATACTCGATTTTTGTTCGATTCTTGAACAATGTGTCTTCTCTGGGATGGGCGATACATCATCTGGCTGGCCCCGTTGGGCTGGTAGCAGTAAAAATTCTGAATATACCTGGAGGTTTTCATGGCTGTCGCTGCCAACAAACGTTCGGTAATGACGCTGTTTTCTGGTCCTACTGACATTTATAGCCATCAGGTTCGTATCGTGCTGGCCGAGAAGGGTGTCAGTTTTGAGATCGAGCATGTGGAAAAGGATAACCCGCCTCAGGATCTGATCGATCTCAACCCGAGCCAAAGCGTACCGACGCTGGTGGATCGCGAGCTGACCCTGTGGGAATCCCGTATCATTATGGAATACCTGGATGAGCGTTTCCCGCATCCGCCGCTGATGCCTGTTTATCCTGTTGCGCGTGGTGAAAGCCGCCTGTACATGCAGCGTATCGAGAAAGACTGGTACTCGCTGATGAACGTTATCGTCAACGGTTCCTCTTCTGAAGCGGATGCTGCACGTAAACAGCTGCGTGAAGAGCTGCTGGCAATCGCGCCAGTCTTTGGTCAAAAGCCTTTCTTCCTGAGCGACGAGTTCAGCCTGGTGGATTGCTACCTGGCTCCGTTGCTGTGGCGTCTGCCAACCCTGGGCGTAGAGTTCAGCGGCCCTGGCGCGAAAGAGCTGAAAGGCTATATGACTCGCGTCTTTGAACGCGACTCTTTCCTGGCATCTTTAACTGAACCGGAACGTGAAATGCGTCTCGGCCGAGGCTAATGACTGTGGAAATGTCACAACTTTCACCACGCCGTCCGTATCTGCTGCGCGCCTTCTATGAATGGCTGCTGGATAACCAGCTCACGCCGCACCTGGTTGTGGATGTGACGTTGCCGGGCGTGCTGGTTCCAATGGAATACGCGCGCGACGGACAGATTGTACTGAATATTGCGCCACGCGCAGTGGGTAACCTGGAGCTGGCGAACGACGAAGTGCGCTTTAATGCGCGCTTCGGCGGCGTGCCGCGTCAGGTTTCCGTGCCGCTGGCAGCTGTGCTGGCTATCTACGCCCGTGAAAACGGTGCGGGCACCATGTTTGAGCCGGAAGCGGCTTATGATGAAGAGGTTGCCAGCCTGAATGATGATGAGGCATCCGATGAACGCGAAAGCGACACGGTAATGTCTGTCATCGATGGCGATAAACCCGATCATAATGACGACACCGATCCGGATGACGAGCCACCACCACGCGGTGGTCGTCCCGCACTGCGCGTTGTGAAATAAACAAACAGGCCCGACGGGCCTGTTTTGCTTTCGGTCCCTTTTCGCCCCCTCTAATTTCCTGTGTTATGATGAACTGTTTTCCTTCAATGGCACCGGACTGCAATGAAACCGACTGATCTTAAAGCTGAAAACTCTGATGAAACCATTGGTCGCAGCCTGCGCCGTCGGCCGCTGGCGCGCAAAAAACTGTCTGATATGGTGGAAGAAGAGCTGGAGCAGATGATCCGTCGGAAGGAATTTGCCCAGGGAGAGCAGTTACCCTCCGAGCGCGAACTGATGGAGTTCTTCAACGTGGGTCGCCCCTCGGTGCGCGAAGCGCTGGCGGCGCTAAAGCGTAAAGGGCTGGTGCAGATTAACAACGGTGAACGTGCCCGCGTAACCATGCCGTCTGCCGATACCATCATCAATGAATTGTCGGGAATGGCGAAAGACTTTCTGACCCAGCCCGGCGGTATTGCCCATTTCGAGCAGCTTCGCCTGTTCTTTGAATCCAGCCTTGTTCGTTATGCCGCAGAATATGCCACTGACGATCAGATTGCGCAGCTCACGAAAGCCCTGGAGATCAACAGCCAGTCCCTGGATGACAACACGCTATTTATTCGTTCCGATGTCGATTTTCACCGCGTGCTGGCGGAGATCCCCGGCAATCCGATCTTCAATGCGATCCACGTTGCGCTGCTTGACTGGTTAATTGCGGCGCGTCCTAAAGTGCCGGACGCAGAGCTTTATCAGCATAATGAAGTCAGCTATCGCCAGCATATCGCAATTGTGGATGCGATCCGCCGCCGCGATCCCGATGAAGCGGATCGGGCGTTGCAAACTCACCTTAACAGCGTCTCCGCCACCTGGCACGCTTTCGGCCAGCATTCAAAAGCCAAAAAATAACGATCCTTTAGTGAAGCAGATCGCAATATAAGCGTTCTGTATTCTACTGCTGCTTAATTGATCTGGTATAACAGGTATAAAGGTATGTCGTTATAACAAACACACGATCGATTGAGGTAACTATGGCAACGCAATTACGCGGCGTAATGGCCGCACTCCTGACCCCGTTTAACTCTGAGCAGATGCTGGATAAAGAAAGCCTGCGCCGTCTGGTGCGGTTCAATATTGAACAGGGTATCGATGGGCTGTACGTCGGCGGTTCAACGGGGGAGGCCTTTGTACAGAGCCTTTCGGAACGAGAGCAGGTGATGGAGATTGTGGCGGAAGAGGCGAAGGGGAAAATCACGCTCATCGCCCATGTTGGCTGCGTCAGCACGGCGGAAAGCCAGCAGTTAGCCATGGCCGCCGCCCGCGTCGGTTTTGACGCTGTGTCCGCCGTCACACCGTTTTACTATCCCTTTAGCTTTGAAGAACATTGCGATCATTACCGTGCAATTATTGACTCCGCGGAGGGGTTGCCGATGGTGGTTTATAACATCCCTGCGCTAAGCGGCGTTAAGTTAACGCTGGATCAGATCAACACGCTGGTAACGCTGCCCGGCGTCGGCGCGCTGAAGCAAACCTCCGGCGATCTCTTCCAGATGGAGCAGATCCGTCGTGAACATCCGGATCTGGTGCTCTACAACGGTTATGACGAGATCTTCGCCTCCGGCCTGCTGGCCGGCGCGGACGGGGGGATCGGCAGCACCTACAACATTATGGGCTGGCGCTACCAGGCGATCGCTAAAGCGGTTCGTGAAGGGGATAACGCCACCGCACAGCGCCTGCAAAGCGAATGCAACACGGTGATCGATCTGCTGATTAAAGCCGGGGTGTTCCGTGGTCTGAAAACGGTTCTGCACTATATGGACGTGGTATCCGTGCCGCTGTGCCGTAAGCCGTTTGCCCCTGTGGATGAAAAATTCGTGCCAGCGCTGAAAGCGCTGGCGGAGCAGTTAATGGCGGAAAAACGCTAACACAGCGCCGGGGGCGCAGCCGCCATCCGGCAAAACGACAGAGAAATCGTCGGGAGAGTGAAATGAGTAAGTCTACCCAAAGCATCCCGTGGTACCGCCATCTTACCCGTCCTCAGTGGCGCGCCTTCTCCGCCGCCTGGCTGGGATATCTGCTTGATGGCTTCGATTTTGTATTGATAGCCTTAGTCCTGACAGAAATAAAAAGCGAGTTTGCCCTGACGACAGTGGAAGCGGCGAGCCTGATTTCGGCGGCCTTTATATCGCGCTGGTTCGGCGGCCTGCTGCTGGGCGCCATGGGCGACCGCTATGGCCGCAAGCTGGCGATGATCACCAGCATCGTGCTCTTTTCCTGCGGTACGCTGGCCTGCGGTTTTGCGCCGGGTTACGTCACCCTGTTTATCGCCCGCATGGTGATAGGCATGGGGATGGCGGGGGAATATGGCTCCAGCGCAACCTATGTGATTGAAAGCTGGCCAAAGCACCTGCGCAACAAGGCGAGTGGTTTTCTGATTTCCGGTTTCTCCGTCGGCGCCGTGGTTGCGGCCCAGGTCTACAGCCTTGTCGTGCCCGTCTGGGGCTGGCGGGCGCTGTTCTTTATCGGCATTCTGCCCATCGTCTTTGCCCTGTGGCTGCGGAAAAATATTCCGGAAGCTGAGGACTGGAAAGCGAAGCACGAAGGCAAAGCCCCGGTGCGCACCATGGTTGATATTCTGTATCGCGGCAAATACCGCGTCATCAATATGGCGATGACGCTGTTTGCCGGTACGGCGCTGTGGTTCTGTTTTGCAGGCGAACTCAACAACGCGGGGCTGGTCGTTATTCTCGGCCTGCTGTGCGCCATCGTCTTTATCAGCTTTATGGTGCAAAGCAGCGGTAAACGCTGGCCGACGGGCGTCACGTTGATGGTTGTCGTGCTCTTCGCCTTTCTCTACTCCTGGCCGATTCAGGCGCTATTACCCACTTATCTGAAAACCGACCTGGCCTATGATCCCTCAACGGTGGCGAAGGTGCTGTTCTTTAGCGGCTTCGGCGCGGCAGTAGGCTGCTGCGTGGGTGGTTTTCTCGGTGACTGGCTTGGCACCCGCAAGGCCTATGTCTGTAGCCTGTTGGCCTCACAGCTCCTGATTGTTCCCGTCTTTGCGATCGGCGGCGCCAATGTCTGGGTGTTGGGCTTGTTACTCTTTTTCCAGCAGATGCTGGGGCAGGGGATCTCCGGGATCTTACCCAAACTCATCGGTGGCTATTTCGATACCGACCAGCGTGCGGCGGGTCTGGGCTTTACCTACAACGTTGGCGCGTTGGGCGGCGCGATTGCCCCGGTGATTGGCGCGCTGCTGTCGCAGGATATGGCGCTGGGCACGGCCCTGGGATCGCTCTCTTTTGGCCTGACGTTTGTGGTGATCTTGCTTATTGGTCTGGATATGCCCTCCCGCGTTCAGCGCTGGATCAGGCCAGAAGCCCTGCGTACGCATGACGCTATTGACGGTAAACCTTTCAGCGGAGCCGTCCCGTTTGGCGGCGATAAAAGCGCTTTAGCGAAAAGCAAAAGTTAATCCGCTTGCCCGGACCTGTACCGGGCACATTCGTAAGGGATGAGGTATGTCACAACGGGATAAAAACATTTCCGAGCGGGGCGGTGCTATGACGACACTGGCGATAGACATAGGTGGAACTAAACTTGCCGCCGCCCTGGTGGATGACGGTTTACAGATCCACGCGCGACGCGAATGCCCTACGCCCGCCAGTAAGACGCCTGACGCGCTGCGTGAGGCGCTGGCTGAGCTGGTCAAGCCGTTACAGACCCAGGCAACGCGTGCGGCCATTGCCTCAACCGGAATCATTCAGGACGGCAATCTGCTGGCGATTAACCCGCAAAATCTCGGAGGATTGCACCATTTTCCGCTGGTGCAGACGCTCGAAGACATTGCTGGTTTGCCGACCCTGGCGATCAATGATGCTCAGGCTGCGGCATGGGCGGAATATCACGTTAGTGCGAAGGAAATTAAAGACATGGTATTCCTGACTGTTTCAACGGGCGTGGGGGGCGGCGTAGTCAGTAACGGGAAACTCGTGACCGGAAGCGGCGGACTGGCAGGGCATCTTGGGCATACGCTCGCCGATCCAAACGGCCCGCAATGCGGCTGTGGTCGCGTGGGGTGCGTGGAAGCCATCGCGTCTGGTCGCGGTATTGCCGCCGCAGCCAGGGGAGAGCTTGCAGGATGCGATGCAAAAACGATTTTTGCGCGCGCGGCAGAGGGAAATAAACAGGCGGCGGAACTGGTCCAACGTTCTGCACAGGTAATGGCGCGGCTTATTGCCGACACGAAAGCGGTGATGGACTGCCAGCGCGTGGTGATTGGCGGCAGCATCGGGCTGGCAGGAGGGTATCTGGCGCGGGTCCGCGCGTATCTTGAGGAGCATCCTTCTGTTTATCACGTTGAATTAACCGCCGCGCACTATCGACACGATGCGGGCTTACTGGGCGCGGCGCTGTTAGCTCAGGGAGAAAGATGATGTTTTTTGGTGAGATTCGGACGCTTCCCTCCACGGGGTTGCATCCCGTTCTTCTGGAGGCGCTAACCCTCGCGCTGGCTGCCCGTCCGCTGGAAAAAGCGGCAGGACGTTATGAGCTTCGCGGTGAGGATATCTTCATGAACGTGATGACGTTTGCCACGCAGTTTCCAGACCAGAAGAAAGCGGAACTGCATGAGCAATATATTGATATCCAGGTGTTATTGACGGGAGAAGAGCGCATCCTCTTTGGCGTGACGGGCTCGGCACGCCAGCGTGAAGATTTTCATCCTGAAGAAGATTATCAGTTGTGCAGTGAGATTGCAGGTGAACAGTGTGTCACCCTCCGGCCGGGGATGTGCGCCGTATTTATGCCGGGAGAGCCACATAAGCCAGGATGCGCAATCCTTGAGCCAGGCGAGATAAAGAAAGTCGTGGTGAAGGTACGCGCCCGCTTGCTGGATACGTAGTTTATAGGCCTGATGGCGCTTCGCTTATCAGGCCTGCGGGCATAACGTAATTTGCAGGCCGGATAAGGCGCAGCCGCCATCCGGCAATGTTATTCGATATTCTGGCGCTTAAACGTCACCGCTTCCGGCTGCGTCAGGTGCAAGGTTGTCTGGCTGGGCACCGTCTCGGCAATCACCTTGCCGTGGCGAACAGAGTATCGTGCCGGCGTCTGGCGACGAACTGCATCAAACCCATTCTCTGCCGGGAGAATCACCAGGTTTGCTGTATTCCCAACGAGCACGCCATAGTCCTGCAAATCGAGCGTTTTCGCGCTGTGGGTAGTGATCAGGTTAAGCCCATCATTTATTTGCCCGTAACCCATCAGTTGGCAAACGTGCAGCCCCATATGCAGAACCTGAAGCATATTCGCGGTTCCCAGCGGATACCACGGATCGAAAACGTCGTCATGACCAAAGCAGACGTTGATCTCCGCTTCCAGCATTTCTTTGACGCGTGTGATGCCTCGGCGTTTGGGATAGGTATCGAAACGGCCCTGCAAATGCGTGTTAACCAGCGGGTTTGCCACGAAGTTAATGCCTGACATTTTTAACAGGCGGAACAGTCGGGACGTATACGCGCCATTATAGGAGTGCATCGCCGTGGTATGGCTGGCGGTCACGCGTGAACCCATTCCGTCACGATGTGCCAGTGCGGCAACGGTTTCAACGAAGCGCGATTGTTCATCATCAATTTCATCACAGTGGACATCGATCAGTCGGTCGTACTTTCTGGCCAGGGAAAACGTTTTATGCAGCGACTCAACGCCATATTCACGCGTAAATTCAAAGTGGGGGATTGCGCCGATGACATCCGCCCCTAAACGCACGGCTTCCTCAAGCAGTTCTTCACCGTTCGGATAAGAAAGAATGCCTTCCTGCGGGAATGCCACAATTTGCATATCGACCCACGGGGCGACTTCCTGCTTCACCTCCAGCATGGCTTTCAGTGCCGTAAGGGTGGGGTCCGAGACGTCAACGTGTGTACGTACGTACTGAATGCCGTTGGCGATTTGCCACTTCAGGGTCTGCATCGCGCGAGTTTTAACGTCTTCGTGGGTAAGCATCGCCTTGCGTTCGGCCCAGCGCTCGATTCCCTCGAAAAGCGTGCCGGACTGGTTCCAGTTCGGTTCACCCGCCGTTTGCGTTGTATCCAGATGGATATGCGGCTCGATGAAAGGAGGGATAACCAGCCCGCATTCGGCGTCCAGCACCTGACCGACTGGCGCAGAGGCGGTTTCCTGAGGATCGATACGGCTGAAGCGTCCGTCCTCAATCGTGATTTGCCATAAACCCTCTTGCCCCTGCAAACGGGCCTGACGGATAGTGAGGGAATTATTCTGCATGGGAAACCTCCGAAGGATTAGCAAGGGTACGTTTGGCGAATGGGTTTAACACCAAATAGCTGAAGACGCCACCCAATACTGCGTTAACGGGGACAATTCCCGGAATGTAGTGCCCGGCAGCAACACCCAGGGCGACCGAGAAAATGGCAATCCAGTTAACGGACACAAATTTTGCGTGGTCGAAGCTGGCATAGCGGCGGCGATTAATCAGGTAGTCGGCGATAATCACCCCGCCAACCGGCGGAATCGCTGCCGACAAAAAGGTCAGCCAGCCAACGAAGTTGTTGTATAGCCACAGCGCGCACAGCGTACCGATAATGCCATTAACCACCGACAGCGTACGGCTGGAAAGGCCAGTAATATTGGCGAAACCCAAACCAGAGGCGTACAACGCGTTGTCATTGGTGGTCCAGATATTCAGGCCAAGAACGACAATGGCCGGCAGCAGCAGTCCCTGGGCGATCATCACGTCAGAAATATCGGCCTGTCCTACGGCGGCAGCGCCTGCCGCACCGAAGATAAACATCAGCGAGTTGCCAAGGAAAAATGCCACCATCGCCACCAGAACGGCACCTTTGGCATTGCGGCCAAAGCGGACGAAGTCGGCGGTCAGCGTGCCTGCGCTGATAAACGAGCCTACAACCAGCGCCAGCGCGCTGGAAAAGTTGAGCGGCGTCTGCGGCACAATGGATTTGAGGTGGTCCAATCCTCCCACGCCGTCCACCGCCAGCCAGACGGAGTAGCTACCCAGGATGACGATAGCGGGTACGGCGATGATGGATAAAATCGTCAGTGCAGAGATGCCAAAAAAAATGGTTAACGTCATCAACAGGCCGGAAACCGCAATCAGGATGTTCACGTCGATGCCCGTGGCTTTACTCACCGGGATGGCAAACATCGCTACGCCGACGCCAAACCATCCTACCTGCGTACCGCCTAAAAGCATGGAGGGAAGCCAGGAACCTTTTATACCGAACGAGTAACGCGCAAGAAGATGGGTTGAGAGGCCGGTTTTTGCGCCAATGTAGCCAAGAAAAGCAGTGTAAATACCGAGGAGGAGATTGCCGAAGAGAACTGCGAGGAAGAAATCATTATAGGAAAGACCGGTACCGAGCGTGCCTCCGGTCCACATACTGGCGGAAAAAAACGTTAACCCTAACATCACAAAAGTGAGTGGAACCACGCCTTTCCGCGCCGCCAGAGGGACGGGGCCCTGGCTATAATTGTTATCTTGCGACACAATGCCTCCTTGAATTTTGGCCAAAAAATCCGCCGCATAATATACATTTTTTTCACGAAAGCAAACGTTTACGTCGGGATTTACGCTGCTTTTTTGCTTAAAAAGGCACCATTAACTTAAGGGTAGGCTACTGAAAACAGGCTCCCCAGCGTTCCGCTTTATGCTTCTGCCGGGGAGTCAGAGGGGCTTACACTTCCAGGAAGTTCATGATCCCGTCAGCCGCTTTACGGCCTTCGGCAATCGCCGTGACCACCAGGTCAGAGCCGCGAACGATGTCGCCACCGGCGAAGATTTTCGGGTTGCTGGTCTGGAACGCGTTATCGCTGCCTTCTGGCGCAATGATGCGGCCCTGAGAGTCCAGCTCTACGCTGTGCTTCGCCAGCCACTCCATGCTGTGAGGACGGAAACCAAACGCCATCACCACGGCGTCAGCCGGGATCACGTGTTCAGAACCGGCCACGATCTCCGCGCGACGACGGCCTTTCGCATCTGGCGCACCCATCTCCGTGCGCGCCATCTTCACGCCGCTCACTTTACCGTTGGCATTCACTTCAATACCCAGAGGCTGGATGTTGAACTGGAACTCGACGCCCTCTTCACGTGCGTTTTTCACTTCGCGCTTAGAGCCCGGCATGTTCTCTTCGTCACGGCGGTAGGCACAGATGACATGCGCCGCATTCTGGCGAATGGAGGTACGCACGCAGTCCATTGCGGTATCACCGCCGCCCAGCACCACCACGCGTTTGCCTTCCATGCTGACGAACGGCTCATCGGCGGTCTCGCCGTAGCCCATTAGCTGTTTGGTATTCGCAATCAGGAACGGCAGCGCGTCGTACACGCCTGGCGCATCTTCGTTCTCCAGACCACCGCGCATGGACTGATAAGTGCCTACGCCCAGGAACACGGCGTCGTAATCTTTCAGCAGGTCGTCGAGCTGCACGTCGCGGCCCACTTCGGTGTTGAGTTTGAACTCAATGCCCATGCCGGTGAAGATTTCGCGGCGGCGGGTCATCACCTCTTTCTCCAGCTTGAAGGCCGGGATACCGAAGGTCAGCAGGCCGCCAATCTCCGGGTGGCGATCAAAGACCACCGCCTTCACGCCGTTACGGGTCAGCACGTCCGCACAGGCCAGGCCTGCCGGGCCCGCGCCGATAATCGCTACGCGCTTGTCGGTTTGACGCACACCGGTCATATCCGGGCGCCAGCCCATCTCGAACGCTTTATCGTTGATATAGCGTTCGATGTTGCCGATGGTTACCGCGCCAAACTCGTCGTTCAGCGTACAGGAGCCTTCACACAGACGATCCTGAGGGCACACGCGGCCGCACACTTCCGGCAGGGTGTTGGTCTGATGAGACAGCTCGGCGGCTTCAAAAATACGCCCTTCGTTGGCCAGCTTCAGCCAGTTCGGGATGTAGTTATGGACCGGACACTTCCATTCGCAGTAAGGGTTACCGCAGGACAGGCAGCGGTCTGCCTGTGCTTTGGCCTGGCCTTCTGAAAACGGCTCATAGATTTCAACAAATTCAATTTTACGGATCTTCAGCGGTTTCTTTGGCGGATCAACACGCTGAAGGTCGATAAACTGGTAAACGTTCTGGCTCATCTGAATTCCTTACTGCGCCTGCACGCGCAGCTCTGCTGCGCTACGACTACGGTGACCCAACAGGGCTTTAACATCGCTGGACTTCGGCTTCACCAGCGCGAATTTCGCAGAGAACGCCGGCCAGTTGGCCAGGATCTCTTCGCCGCGCGAAGAACCGGTATGCTGCACGTGTTCGGTAATTAAACCGCGCAGGTGTTCTTCGTGGATGGCCAGCGTATCAACGTCCAGCACTTCCACCAGCTCCGGGTTCACGCGTTTGCGGAACTCACCGTCTTCATCCAGGACGTAGGCAAAACCGCCCGTCATGCCCGCGCCAAAGTTCACGCCGGTTTTACCCAGGACGCACACAATTCCGCCCGTCATGTATTCACAGCCGTTATCGCCGATGCCTTCCACCACGGTGATGGCGCCGGAGTTACGCACCGCAAAACGTTCGCCCGCACGGCCCGCGGCAAACAGACGACCGCCGGTTGCGCCGTACAGACAGGTATTGCCGATGATGCTCGCTTCATGGCTGCGGAAGGCTGAACCAACCGGAGGACGCACCGCCAGCAGACCGCCCGCCATGCCTTTTCCGACGTAGTCGTTGGCATCGCCGGTCAGGTATAACTCAACTCCGCCTGCGTTCCACACGCCGAAGCTCTGACCCGCGGTACCGCTGAAGTGCGCGGTAATCGGATCCGACGCCAGACCCTGGTCACCGTGCGTTTGCGCGATGTAACCGGAGAGGGACGCACCCACGGAACGGTCGGTGTTGCGGATATCAAACCAGAACGTTTTGCTCTGCTTCTCATCCACATACGGCTTCGCCTGTTGCAGCAGCTGTGCGTTCAGAACGCCGTTGTCGAACGGCGGGTTGTTCTCGGTACAGTAAACCGCTTTGCCAGGATGCGGCTGAGCGGTTTCCAGCAGCTTAGACAGCTCCAGCTTCTGCTGCTTGGCCGTGAAGCCCTCAAGCTCTTTCAACAGGTCGGTACGGCCAATCAGGTCTACCAGACGCTTCACGCCCAGCTGCGCCATCAGCTCGCGGGTTTCACGGGCGATGAAGTCAAAGTAGTTGGTCACTTTGAACGGCAGGCCGTGGTAGTGATTTTTACGCAGCTTTTCGTCCTGGGTAGCAACGCCCGTTGCACAGTTGTTCAGGTGGCAAATACGCAGGTATTTACAGCCGAGCGCAACCATTGGGCCGGTACCAAAGCCGAAGCTTTCCGCTCCCAGAATCGCCGCTTTGATGATGTCGAGGCCGGTTTTCAGTCCGCCGTCCACCTGCAAACGGATCTTGTGACGCAGGCCGTTAGCGACCAGCGCCTGCTGGGTTTCCACCAGGCCAAGCTCCCACGGACAACCCGCGTATTTCACGGAGGAGAGCGGGCTTGCGCCGGTGCCGCCGTCGTAACCGGCGATGGTGATCAGATCCGCATAGGCTTTCGCCACGCCGGTGGCAATGGTGCCAACGCCCGGTTCGGAAACCAGCTTCACGGAGATCATCGCTTTCGGGTTGACCTGTTTCAGGTCGAAAATCAGCTGCGCCAGATCCTCGATAGAGTAGATATCGTGGTGCGGCGGCGGGGAGATCAGCGTCACGCCCGGCACTGAATAGCGAAGCTTAGCGATGTATGGGGTGACTTTATCACCCGGCAGCTGACCGCCTTCACCCGGTTTCGCACCCTGCGCGACTTTAATCTGAATCACGTCGGCGTTAACCAGGTACGCAGGCGTTACGCCAAAGCGACCAGACGCCACCTGCTTAATACGGGACACTTTATTGGTGCCATAGCGGGCCGGATCTTCACCGCCTTCGCCGGAGTTGGAGTTGCCGCCGATGCTGTTCATGGCTTCCGCCAGCGCTTCGTGGGCTTCCGGGCTCAGCGCGCCGATAGACATCGCCGCGGTGTCGAAACGTTTGAACAGCTCAGACGCGGGTTCAACCTCGTCAATGCTGACCGCTTCATCACCTGGATTGAGGGCAATGAGATCGCGCAGCGTCGCTGCCGGACGGTTATTCACCAGCTCTGCATACTGCTGATAATCGCTGTACTCGCCGCTCTGCACCGCCTGTTGCAGCGTGCGCACCACGTCCGGGTTATAAGCGTGATACTCACCCCCGTGGACATATTTCAGCAGGCCGCCCTGTTCCAGCGGCTTACGTGCCAGCCAGGCGCGTTTCGATAGGTTCACCAGATCCTGCTGGAAGTCAGCAAAACCGGCGCCGCCGATACGGCTGATCACGCCCTGGAAGCAGAGGTTGGCGACGTCGTCATGCAGGCCGACCGCTTCAAACAGCTTCGAGCAGCGGTAAGAGGCGATGGTCGAGATGCCCATTTTGGACATGATTTTGTACAGACCTTTGTTGATGCCGTTACGGTAGTTCAGCATCACAGCGCGGTAGTCTTTGTCGATCGCGCGGGTATCTACCAGGCGGGCCAGCGTTTCGTAGGCCAGATACGGGTAGATTGCCGTGGCGCCAAAGCCTAACAGCACCGCAAAGTGGTGCGGGTCGCGCGCGCTCGCGGTTTCAACGATGATGTTGGCATCGCAGCGCAGGCTCTTGTCCACCAGACGCGTCTGGATAGCCCCCACCGCCATGGGTGCAGGCACCGGCAGACGGTTTTTCGCGATGTTGCGGTCAGACAGCACCAGCAGAACGGTGCCGTTACGCACCATCTGCTCGGCTTTATCGCACAGCGCGTTCACCGTCTCTTCGAGGCTCGTTTCGGTCACGTCGAAGGTGATATCGAGCGTGTCGGCGCGATAGTGCTCCTCGGTCATGGTGGTGAGCTGTTTGAAATCGGAGTACAGCAGGATCGGTGATTTAAAGGTCAGACGGTGCGCCTGGCCTTCAGCTTCACAGAAGACGTTCATCTCACGGCCGATGCTGGTGGCCAGCGACATGACGTGGGCTTCGCGCAGCGGATCGATTGGCGGGTTAGTGACCTGCGCAAACTGCTGACGGAAGTAGTCATAAATAATGCGTGGCTGGCTGGAGAGCACGGCAAACGGGGTATCGTCACCCATTGAGCCGACCGCTTCCTGGCCGTTTTCACCGAGCACGCGGATAACCGAGTCCAGCTCTTCCGCGCTGTAGTTAAACTGCTTCTGGAAGCTCGCGAGGGTGTCATCGTCCAGCTCGCGGCTGCCCACTTCTTCGTCCGACAGATCTTCAAACGGCACCAGACGACGCACGTTTTTCTCCATCCACTCTTTGTACGGATGGCGGCTCTTCAGATCGTTGTCGGTTTCGGCGGAATGCAGAATACGCCCACCGCGGGTGTCGATCACCATCAGCTCGCCCGGTCCGACGCGGCCTTTCTCGACCACTTCGTCTGGCTGGTAATCCCAGATCCCGACTTCAGAGGCACAGGTGATGAGCTTGTCTTTGGTAATAACGTAGCGCGCCGGACGCAGACCATTACGGTCCAGGTTACAGGCGGCAAAACGACCGTCGGACATAACGATGCCCGCCGGGCCGTCCCACGGCTCCATGTGCATGGAGTTAAAGTCGAAGAACGCGCGCAGCTCAGGGTCCATATCCGGGTTGTTCTGCCAGGCCGGTGGCACGAGCAGACGCATGGCGCGCACGATGTCCATCCCGCCCGCCAGCAGCAGTTCCAGCATGTTATCCATGGAGCTGGAGTCCGAGCCGGTTTCGTTCACGAACGGCGCGGCATCGTGCAGGTCCGGGATCAGCGGCGTCTGGAATTTATAGGTACGGGCGCGGGCCCACTGGCGGTTGCCGGTGATGGTGTTGATCTCGCCGTTATGCGCCAGGTAGCGGAACGGCTGCGCCAGCGGCCAGCGTGGAACGGTGTTGGTGGAGAAGCGCTGGTGGAACAGGCAAATGGCCGATTCCAGACGCAGGTCCGCCAGGTCCAGGTAGAAGCGCGGCAGGTCAGCCGGCATACACAGACCTTTATAGATGTTCACAAGGTTAGAGAGGCTACAGACGTAGAACTCTTTATCATCCTGAAGACGTTTTTCAATGCGGCGGCGGGCGATAAACAGACGGCGTTCCATATCACGCGGACGCCAGCCCGCAGGCGCATTGACAAAAATCTGTTCAATACGAGGCAGCGAGGAGAGGGCGATTTCACCGAGCACCCCTTCGTTGGTTGGCACATCGCGCCAGCCGACGATCGACAGGGTTTCACGCTGAAGTTCTTCTTCAACGATGCGGCGTGAGGCGGCAGCTTTTTCAGGATCCTGATTCAGGAACAGCATACCGACAGCGTAGTTTTTGGCTAAACGCCAGCCGCGCTCTTCCGCTACGATACGGAAGAAACGATCCGGTTTTTGCAGCAGCAGGCCGCAACCGTCGCCGGTTTTACCATCGGCAAGGATGGCGCCACGGTGCTGCATACGGGCCAGTGCGTGAATAGCAGTACGCACTACCTTGTGGCTTGGTTCGCCTTCTATGTGGGCGATCAGGCCGAAACCACAGTTATCCTTCTCAAGGGATTTATCGTACAACATATCAGTGAACCTCCCCAGGCTCGTCGGGCTTCCCACTGAACTTTACCGTGGCGCACAGGCGCAGAAAGAGCATGGCGACGGGGTTAGCGTTTCATACGCGGACCTCGCATTCGCCCTCTTTTTCATCCTTTCGCGCAGGTAAACAAGTTTGAGGACTTGCTTCAGAGGGAATCTCAATTACTGCATAAATATGATGAGCAGGCCGCTCATCCAGAAAGCTTCCAGCGGATTTCCAACTTATCGGGAATTGGTACACAGGTCAAATGGCAATCTTATTTATACAAAAATGTGCTAAAGCGTAGTTATCTTTTTGTTTTTAATATGTATTTAACTATTTTTACAACCACTTAAAGCACCGGGGAGGTGCAGGGGAGTGTGATCTGACTCACTATATGAAAGCGGTATTATCGATGCAGCGTGCTGAAATGCAGATTTATAGCAGAATATTAATCTGGTGTTGCATTCAAACCCGCATAAAATCACTGTTTTTCAGTCCTGGCGCTATAAATGAAAAAAACCATCAGAACATAAGGAAAAGTAATTACGTACAGGGTGAATGAAATCTCGGTAATCGTGATTATTTATTCAAAAAGATAAAGGCCGTCCAGGGCGATTGATCCAGGTCATCGCCGACAGAGGCTAAAAATGGCAGGCTTGTCCCCTTTCTTCGGGACGGTCTATCAGATTATGCAGTTACAGAAATTAGTCAATATGTTTGGTGGGGATCTTTTGCAGCGCTATGGGCAAAAGGTTCACAAACTGACGCTGCACGGCGGCTTTAGCTGCCCGAATCGCGATGGCACCATCGGGCGTGGTGGCTGCACTTTCTGTAACGTGGCCTCGTTTGCTGACGAGGCCCAGCAGCATAAATCTATCGCTGAACAGCTCGCCCATCAGGCGAGTCTGGTGAATCGCGCGAAGCAGTATCTGGCCTATTTCCAGGCCTACACCAGCACGTGGGCTGAGGTGCAGGTACTGCGCTCGATGTATCAGCAGGCGGTTGCTCAAGCGAACATTGTCGGGCTGTGCGTGGGGACGCGTCCGGACTGCGTGCCGGAGGCCGTGCTGGATTTACTTAGTGAGTACAAAGAGAAGGGCTACGAGATCTGGCTGGAGCTGGGCTTGCAGACCGCGCATGACAAAACCCTGCACCGTATCAATCGCGGGCATGATTTCGCCTGCTACCAGCGCACCACGCGTCTCGCCCGTGAGCGTGGATTAAAAGTCTGCTCGCATCTGATTGTCGGCTTGCCAGGAGAAGGGCAGCAGCACGGGCTGGAAACGCTGGAAAAAGTCGTCGAGACCGGCGTGGATGGCATTAAGCTGCATCCGCTGCATATCGTGAAGGGCAGCATAATGGCGAAAGCCTGGGAAGCGGGGCGGTTAAGTGGTATCGAACTCGACGACTATACGGTGACGGCGGGGGAGATGATTCGCCACACGCCTCCGGAGATTGTTTACCACCGCATCTCGGCCAGCGCCCGCCGTCCAACGCTTCTGGCACCGCTCTGGTGTGAGAACCGCTGGACGGGAATGGTGGAAATTGACCGTTATCTTCAGGAGCACGGCGTACAGGGTTCGGCGCTGGGCCGCCCGTGGGTTACCCCGCTATCGGCGACGGCCGCCTAGCAGACTCCCTAACATGCCGCGCACTATCTGGTTGGTAATCTGACGCGTCGCGCTTTTTGCCATGGTCTGCACCACGCCATCTCGTTTGCCGCCGCGTGGCCCGGTGCTGCCGAACAGAATATCTTTCAGCCCGCCGAGAATACCGTCATCCACGGCAACAGATTGCCCTTTGGCGGCAGGCGCATCCTGCGATTCAGCAGTCGCCTGCACCCCTTTTTGCAGCATCTCGAACGCGGATTCGCGATCCACCTCGTCTTCATACTTCCCGTACACCGGGGAGTGGTTGATCAGGCCGTTGCGTTCATCGTCCGTTACCGGCCCCATGCGCGAGCAGGGCGCAATCACCATCGCACGCTCGACAACTGTCGGGCTGCCTTTTGCATCGAGGAACGAAATCAGCGCTTCACCGGTGCCCAGCGCCTGAATGGCGGTTTCGGTATCAAAGGCCGGATTGGCGCGCATGGTTTGCGCCGCGGCTTTCACCGCTTTCTGACCTCTCGGCGTAAAGGCGCGCAGGGCGTGCTGCACGCGGTTACCCAGCTGCCCCAGTACGTTGTCCGGAATATCCGACGGGTTTTGCGACACAAACCAGACCCCGACACCCTTGGAGCGGATCAGGCGGATAACCTGTTCAATTTTATCCAGCAGCACCTGCGGCGCGTCGTTAAACAACAGGTGCGCTTCGTCAAAGAAGAACACCAGTTTGGGTTTTTCCAGATCGCCTGCTTCCGGCAGTTGTTCGTACAGTTCAGAGAGCATCCACAGCAGGCTGGCGGCGTAAAGCTTCGGCATCTGGTAGAGCTTCTCTGCGCTCAGAATGTTGATGATGCCTTTGCCGCTGCTGTCGGTACGCATCCAGTCTTTGATATCCAGCATTGGCTCGCCGAAGAAGTGTTCGGCACCCTGTTGCTCCAGCGTCAGGAGCCCGCGCTGAATGGCGCCCACCGAGGCGCTGCTGATATTGCCGTACTGATTCTGGAAGGATTTGGCGTTATCGCCAATGTACTGGGTGATGGCGCGCAGATCTTTGAAGTCGAGCAGCAGTAGCCCCTGATCGTCGGCGATACGGAAGATAATGTTCAGTACCCCGGACTGCACGTCGTTGAGGTTAAGCAGACGGGCCAGCAGCAGCGGGCCGAGGTCGGAGACGGTGGCGCGCACCGGATGGCCTTTTTCGCCGAAGATATCCCAGGCCACCACCGGATTACCGTGCGGCGTCCAGTCGGTGATGCCGATATTTTTCAGGCGCTCGAGGAGTTTTTCTGACGCTGCACCTTCCTGAGCCACCCCGGTTAAATCGCCCTTCACGTCAGCCATAAAAACCGGCACGCCAGTCTCTGACAACGACTCAGCCAGCTTTTGCAGGGTGACGGTTTTTCCCGTCCCGGTCGCGCCGGTGATCAGGCCATGACGGTTCGCCATCGCGGGCAGTAAAAACAGCTCTTTTTCCAGCGTCCTGGCGATTAACAATGGTGTACTCATGATGCACGTCCTCTCGTAGTCCTGGGTGGAATATAGGCAACCTGACGGCAAAATGTCTGCGTAAATTCCTCACTTTGCGGCGCATTATCCAGTGCGGACTATGCTTTTGCATACGGTAAACAAAATTTTGGGAAACTATGTCCAGATTCTTTTTTAACGACCGCAAACAGCTTGTCAACGATGCCATTGAAGGCATACTTCTCTCCGCGCCGCACGGTAATCTCGTCAAACTGGATATCGATCCGGCCATCCGCGTGGTGGCACGCGGCGACTGGGATAAAAGCCGCGTGGCGGTGATCTCCGGTGGCGGCTCCGGCCATGAACCGGCACATGCCGGGTTCGTCGGTAAAGGCATGCTTACCGCAGCGGTGTGTGGCGATCTGTTCGCTTCCCCAAGCGTCGATGCGGTCCTCAATGCCATTGTGGCGGTGACGGGCGATCGTGGCTGCCTGCTGATTGTGAAAAACTACACCGGTGACCGGCTTAACTTTGGCCTGGCGGCGGAAAAAGCCAAACGCTACGGCCTGAAGGTCGAGATGGTTATCGTGGCGGATGATATCGCCCTACCGGATAACAAGCAGCCGCGTGGTATCGCGGGAACGGCGCTGGTGCATAAGATTGCGGGATATGCGGCAGAACAGGGGAAATCGCTAAACGACGTGCGGGATATTGCGCAACAGGCCTGCGATAACCTCTGGAGCCTGGGGGTTGCGATGCAAACCTGTAACCTGCCGGGTAGCGATGATGAAGAAGGACGCATCAGGCAAGGCCACGTGGAGCTGGGGCTGGGGATTCACGGCGAGCCGGGGGCATCGGTGGTGGATACGCAGAACAGCAGGGCGATTATCGATACGCTGGTGACGCCGCTAAAAGCCCAGGCGGGTGACGGGCGCTTTGCGGTGCTGATCAACAACCTCGGCGGCGTGTCAGCGCTGGAGATGGCTCTGCTCACCAAAGAGCTGGCGCATTCGGCGTTGAAAGAGAACATTGCGTATCTGATTGGCCCGGCGCCGCTGGTGAGTGCGCTGGATATGAAAGGCTTTTCGCTAACGCTGTTAAAGCTCAACGATTTCTTCGAGAAGGCGATTCACGCCGAGGTCGAGACGCTGGGCTGGCAGAAGCCCGTCGCGTTCGCGCCCCTGCGTACCGTCCCCCATAGCGCCCTTCATGATCGCGTGGAATATACCCCGTCGGACAATCCGCAGGTGAGCGAGGCCGTCGCCTCGGTAACGAAAACATTGATCCAGCTGGAAAATCGCCTTAACGCGCTGGATGCCAAAGTAGGCGATGGCGATACGGGCTCCACCTTTGCGCAAGGGGCGCGGGATATTGCGCAGCGACTTGAGGAGAACAACCTGCCCCTTAACGACGTGCCGACATTCCTCCTGCTGGTTGGCGAGCGGCTGGCAACGGTGATGGGCGGATCGAGTGGGGTGTTGATGTCGATCTTCTTCACTGCGGCAGGACAAAAGCTTCACGATGGACAGCCGCTACCTGAAGCATTGCTGAGCGGACTGGCGCAGATGAAGCAGTATGGCGGTGCAGATCTCGGCGATCGTACGCTGATCGATGCCCTGCAACCGGCGCTGGAGGCGTTACAGAAAGGCAATATTCAGGCGGCAGCGCAGGCCGCGCAGCAAGGGGCTGAAGCAACGGCGAAAATGGCGAAAGCCGGCGCGGGACGCTCGTCGTACGTGAATAAAGAGAATCTGGACGGGGTGATGGATCCGGGAGCGGTCGCGGTGGCGGAAGTGTTTAAGACCATGGTAGATGCAAAACGGTAACAACCGTTACCGTTTTTAGTGTTTGCGCCCTCTCCCTGTGGGAGAGGGTTGGGGTGAGGGCATCAGGCCGCACATTCCCCGGCAATCTCACATCAGAAATCCGCTTTCAACACCACGCGGTAGCGGGCTTTGCCGTCGCGCACGTGCTGGATCGCTTCGTTGATTTTTGACATCGGGTACAGCTCGGTGGTGGGTGCCACTTTTGTGCGTCCGGCAAACTTCATCAGCTTGCGTAACTCATATGGTGTGCCGGTAGCAGAGCCGGATATGCTGCGATCGCCGCCGATCAGGGTAAACGCCGGAACCGGCAGCGGCTTCATCACCGCACCCACGGTGTGGAAGTTACCGCCGTAGGCCAGGGCTTCAAAGTACGGCTGCCAGTCGAGATCGACGTTCACGGTGTTAATGATCAGGTCAAACTGGCCTGCCAGAGCGGTGAGCGCCTGGGGATCGCGACTGTTCACCACTTTATCCGCACCCATCGCCAGCACTTCCTGCTCTTTCGCCGGGTTAGAGCTGAACGCCGTCACTTCACAGCCCATCGCGTGCAGCAGCTTGATGGCGATATGGCCCAGACCGCCAATCCCGATCACGCCCACGCGGCTGGTGGCGGTGACGTGATGCATCAGCAGCGGTTTAAAGACGGTGATACCGCCACACAGCAGCGGACCTGCGGATTCAATATCAATGCTGTCCGGCAGCGGGATAACCCATTGCCAGTCGGCGCGCAGCTTATCGGCGAAACCGCCCTTGTTCAGGATGGTCGGCGTTGCGCCCTCAAGGCAGTTGATCTGATTGCCGCTGATACAGGCGTCGCAGTGGCCGCAGCTGCGTGCCGTCCAGCCGATACCCACGCGCTGGCCCACTTTCAGCCCTTTGTCCTGCGCGGCGCTGCCGAGCGCCACGACGCGGCCAATGACTTCGTGCCCGGCCACCAGCGGATAGCTGGAGAAGCCCCATTCATTGTCGATCATCGAGAGATCTGAGTGGCAGATCCCGCAGTAATCAACCTGTACTTCGACGTCTTCCGCTTTTAGTTCGCCCGCATCGTACTCGTACAGCTCAAGTTCTGCACCCGCCTGCGGTGCGGCGTAGCTTTTTATCTTCGACATCGCATTTCCCCTGTTTTGGTGTGAACTGTGAGTGTAGAGCATTCAGTTTACAGACGCTTAACAGAAGACGGCAGGAACAAAACTTACAGATTTTTCAGCATCCTGACTTCGCAGTCCACGTGGCCCGTGCAGCCCAGTGGCGCATCGATATGCTCAAAGCCGAGATGTTCATACAGGCCAATGGCCTCTTTAAGGAAAGCGGTGGTTTCAAGGTAGCAACGTTTAAAGCCCTGTGAGCGTGCATGTTCCAGGGCGACCAGCGCCAGCTTTTTCGCCAGGCCTTGTCCGCGTATCGTTGGCAGGAAATACATTTTCTGGAGTTCACAGATATCCGGCTCGCTGCAAAGCAGTGGGGCAATGCCGCCGCCGCCCACGACCTGGCCGTCCTGCTCGATGACCCAGTAGGCATGACCCGGCTGGCTGTACAGCTGAAAAAGTTCGTCCAGATTTGGGTCGGCCACGGTGTAGCCTTTGTCGGCGGTCAGGCCATATTCGGCAGAAACCGTGCGGATAACGGCGGCGATAGCCGGGTTGTCGCTGGCGGATATCCGGCGGAGTGTAGGGAGGGACTGCGTGGAGCTCATTTTGTTACTCAATCAATAAAAATTCATCATAGTGATATTTGATACCACCCTCTTTACAATCATGCAAGGCAGAGATAATGACAGGGAAGAATTTTCATCATCCACATGGTGTTTATACCATTTCGCTCATGTTCTCTTTTTCAAAGTTATATTATTTTCTGTTGTTGTGAAGTGCGCTGTTATTATTTATCAGGATGATGAATTATGAATATAGATACGCTTTTATCAATGTCTTTGCCGTGTGAAGTTTTTTCCACGTTCCACCGTTTTGAAAACTATTATGTAGATGATATGCAGTGTGGAGATTTAGTCGATAGGGATTTCCAGTTATTAGGACTTGAGGACATTTCTGCGCGGGTAGACCCGTTCAGGTGTTTGCAATTCAATGCGAATAATTTCTATAGTCCTCGGGTGGCGGACTTCGGCCTACGGAAACCGCAGGGTGTGTCACTTAGCCGTCAGCGCTGCGCTGAGATTATGTTTGATGAGATGATAGAACTCTCGACACAATTTGCTCACGGGCCATACGCCCCGCTTATAGGTGAGTTGATTAATCATTTTCATTACGGTAATGGAGGATCATGGCACAGTGAGCGTCTGAGTAGAGCATATGCAGAAGTGATTAGAGGTACAGAAACAAATCATTTGTTGCATTGCATTCAGACGGAGATAAATGAACGTTTCTATCTGAAACAGCAGATAGGGATTGATTTTAATTTTCTTACGGCTTTAAGCGGACACATCACTAGAAACGTCAGGCTGCCAAAATTTAACCGTTTCATCGATAGGTTTAATGGGTTGGGAATAAGCGTACATGATATTTATGCCCAGAAGGTCAGCCTGGAAAGTTTCCATCGCAATGCTGTATCCTGGGAGGGGGTGCTGTTATTTACCGGACAGGATCATTTTGGTCTTGGGACGGAAGATATTACAAATGACTTCTATAAGAACTTTCGCTTCTTCCGCATTTGGTTTTTTTTGCAACGACATCGCGATTATGCATTTAAACCCTTCATGACAAATTTTAGAGCTTATATTCATATAAACGGTGGCGTTTGATGCTGAATCATCGGAAACGTAAAGCGGCTTTTCTTAGCCTGGTGCTGTTGATAACCTGCTATTTACTCTGGACTCAACGACCAGTGACTATCATCCGCGCCGGTAGCCATGCTGAGTATGATCCCGGATTTGTCCTCAAGGAGTTTGCCAGCAAAGACAGAAAATTTGAGGCCTATGGAATCCTGGTAGACCATCTGGCTTTAACGGAGTGGGGACGTATTCATTGGTATCTGGATCATAAAGAAGAACTGAAAAACCTTTATCACATACCATCATCCGATGGCTATAACATTACCTTTTGGGATATCGGTGATGGCTTTACTGATTTTGCAAGCTCAGGGGATGGCGATATGTATTGCCTGCCTCCGATAAAGGAAACAGAAAAACATTGTGTTGAGAAAAATATGCTTATGAGCGTGGATTATGAGCAAGGTTACTATGAAAAATTCTCCTTCAGCAAGAGTGAGTATTACTGGATAACCATGCCGGACGGGAAGTTGGTGCGAATAAAAAATGCGTTATAAAAGAAAACACCGGAGAGAGTCTCCGGTGTTTTCATGATATTACAGCGCCGCGATAACCGCCTGCTGCTCGATCAGTTTGGTCTTCGCATCGGCGAAGGCAACCAGACGCTCACGCTCTTTGGCGATGACCGCTTCCGGCGCGCGGGCCACAAAGCCCTCGTTCGCCAGTTTGCTTTCGATTTTGCCAATTTCCACGTCGACTTTCGCCACTTCTTTCGCCAGACGCGCCAGCTCCGCATCTTTGTCGATCAGGCCCGCCATCGGGATCAGCAGCTCCGCGCCGTCGATGATTTTGGTCACGGAAACCGGACCTTTGTCATCGGCAGGCAGCACGGTGATGCTTTCCAGACGCGCCATGGTTTTCAGGAAGGTGTTGTTCTCGGTGACGCGACGAACGGCAGCTTCGCTGCAACCGCGCAGCAGCAGCTCCAGTGGTTTACCCGGAGCGATGTTCATTTCCGCGCGGATGTTACGTACCGCAACGATCGCCTGCTTCAGCCACTCGGTATCCGCAGACGCGGCTTCATCCACTTTCGCGGCGTCGAATGCCGGGAACGGCTGGAGCATGATGGTATCGGCATTAATACCGGCAATCACCTTCACGCGCTGCCAGATGGTTTCGGTGATGAATGGAATGATCGGGTGCGCAAGGCGCAGCAGACCTTCCAGAACGGTAATCAGCGTATTACGCGTGCCGCGCAGTTCCGCTTCAGAACCGCCGTTCATGACCGGCTTCGCCAGCTCCAGATACCAGTCACAGAACTGGTTCCAGGTGAATTCGTACAGGATGCCTGCCGCGATGTCGAAGCGGTAGCTGTCCAGCGCGTCGCGGAACGCTTTCACCGTCTGGTTAAATTCCGCCAGGATCCAGCGGTCTGCCAGAGACAGGGTCATTTCGCCGCCGTTAAAGCCGCAATCCTGATCTTCGGTGTTCATCAGCACGAAGCGGCTGGCGTTCCACAGCTTGTTACAGAAGTTACGGTAACCTTCCAGACGCTTCATATCCCAGTTGATGTCACGACCGGTGGAGGCCAGCGCCGCCAGGGTGAAGCGCAGGGCGTCGGTACCGTGAGATTCGATCCCGTTCGGGAACTGCTTCTCGGTACGCTTGCGGATTTTCTCCGCCAGCTGCGGCTGCATCATGTTGCCGGTACGTTTTTCCAGCAGCTCTTCCAGAGAGATACCGTCCACCATATCCAGCGGGTCGATAACGTTACCCTTGGATTTGGACATCTTCTGGCCTTCGTCGTCGCGGATCAGGCCGGTCATGTAGACGGTATGGAACGGAACCTGCGGCTTGCCGTCTTCGTCTTTGATGAAGTGCATGGTCATCATGATCATGCGGGCGATCCAGAAGAAGATGATGTCGAAGCCGGATACCATCACGCTGGTTGGATGGAACTGACGCAGCGCGTCGGTGTTTTCCGGCCAGCCGAGGGTAGAGAAGGTCCACAGTGCGGAGGAGAACCAGGTATCCAGCACGTCTTCGTCCTGGCGCAGGGCAACGTCAGCGCCCAGGTTGTTTTCCTGACGCACTTCCTCTTCGGTGCGGCCAACGTAGACATTGCCTTCGTTGTCGTACCACGCCGGGATACGGTGACCCCACCACAGCTGACGGGAAATACACCAGTCCTGAATATCGCGCATCCAGGAGAAGTACATGTTTTCGTACTGCTTCGGCACGAACTGGATGCTGCCGTTCTCAACCGCTTCAACAGCCGGTTTCGCCAGCACGTCGGCACGCACGTACCACTGGTCGGTCAGCATTGGCTCGATAACCACGCCGCCACGGTCGCCGTACGGCACGGTCAGATCGTGAGGTTTAATCTCTTCCAGCAGGCCGAGTGCGTCAACGGCGGCTACGATGGCTTTACGCGCGGCAAAGCGCTCCAGCTTCTGGAACTCAGCCGGGATGTCGCTGGAATAAACGTCGGATTCGTTGCCTTTGGTGTCATACACTTCTGCGCTTTCGCGGATATCGCCGTCGAAGGTCAGAATGTTGATCATCGGAAGTTGATGACGACGACCGACTTCATAGTCGTTGAAGTCATGCGCCGGGGTGATTTTCACGCAGCCGGTGCCTTTTTCCATGTCGGCGTGTTCGTCGCCCACAATCGGAATACGGCGGTTCACCAGCGGCAGCACCACGAATTTGCCGATCAGATCTTTATAACGCGGATCTTCCGGGTTAACGGCCACGCCGGTATCGCCCAGCAGGGTTTCCGGACGGGTGGTCGCCACCACCAGGTAATCTTTACCGTCGGCGGTTTTTGCGCCGTCGGCCAGCGGATAGCGGATGTGCCACATGGAGCCTTTAGACTCGCGGTTTTCCACTTCCAGGTCAGAGATGGCGGTGCGCAGTTTCGGGTCCCAGTTGACCAGGCGCTTGCCACGATAAATCAGGTCTTCTTTGTACAGGCGCACAAAGACTTCTTTCACGGCGTTGGACAGGCCTTCATCCATGGTGAAGCGCTCGCGCTCCCAGTCTACGGAGTTGCCGAGACGGCGCATCTGACGGGTAATGGTGCCGCCGGATTCTGCCTTCCACTGCCAGATTTTGTCGATGAACGCGTCGCGACCGTAGTCGTGGCGGGTTTTACCCTCTTCAGCGGCAATTTTACGCTCAACCACCATCTGGGTCGCGATACCCGCGTGGTCAGTCCCCGCCTGCCACAGGGTATTTTTGCCCTGCATGCGCTGGTAGCGGATCATGGTATCCATGATGGTCTGCTGGAAAGCATGCCCCATATGCAAACTGCCGGTGACGTTCGGCGGCGGGATCATGATGCAGAAGGACTCTTTGCTTTCGTCGCCGTTAGGCTTGAAATAGCCCTGCTGTTCCCAGTGCTCGTAAAGCGGCTGTTCGATATCGCGTGGGTTATATGTCTTTTCCATTATTTCCAGGTTGCCGTATTCAGGTTAAAACCGGCCAGGCGGTACGCTTTGTAGCGTTCGCGCGCCAGTTGTTTCAAAGATTCTTCGTAAGGGACAAAGTCTACCACTTCTGTGAAAGCGGTGGCAAAATCTGCAAAGTCTGTCCGCAGGCTAATGAGAATGTCGCGCGCGCTGCTGTTGCGTTTTTGCGGCCAGGCAATCTCCACCGGTGCCCCGCCGCGTGGACCTTCGCCCGACAGGTTATGCGGAACAAAACTCTCCGGCGGGCGCGCCCATAGCGCTTCATCCAGGCGAATCGCCTGCTGCTCATCTTCACAGGCAATCAGGACGCGTTTACCTGCGCGCCAACGTTCTGCGGCAATTTCACACACCAGCTGTTCAACGGCGCTGAGGCCATCCTGATGGGTGTCATTGTCCAGAAGGTAGAACGTTGCATTCTTCATATATGGGGCTTCTTGTCGTGGATTTAAATGCAAAGCCGGGTGGCGCTTCGCTTACCCGGCCTACGGTTGAGTGGCGTGTAGGCCGGGTAAGGCGTAGCCGCCACCCGGCGTTTTACATCACTCGTCGCCGTTAAAACCCGCACGATTGAGCAGGAACTGCGACAGCAGCGCCACCGGACGTCCGGTCGCGCCTTTGGCTTTACCGGAGCGCCATGCGGTCCCCGCGATGTCCAGGTGCGCCCAGTTGTACTTGCGGGTAAAGCGCGCCAGGAAGCAGCCCGCGGTAATAGCTCCGCCAGGACGACCGCCGATGTTCGCCATGTCTGCGAAGTTAGACTCCAGCTGTTCCTGGAACTCGTCCCCCAGCGGCAGACGCCACGCGCGGTCGCCGGCCTGCTCGGACGCGCCGATCAGCTCATGCGCCAGCGGGTTGTGGTTCGACATCAGGCCGGTGATGTGATGGCCCAGCGCAATCACGCAGGCGCCGGTCAGCGTAGCCACGTCGATCACCGCTTCAGGTTCGAAGCGCTCAACGTAGGTCAGCACGTCGCACAGCACCAGACGGCCTTCGGCGTCGGTGTTCAGCACCTCAACGGTCTGGCCGGACATGGTGGTCAGCACATCACCCGGACGATAAGCGCGGCCGCCAGGCATGTTTTCGCAGCCCGCCAGCACGCCGATCACGTTGATGGGCAACTGAAGTTCCGCGACCATGCGCATGACGCCGTAAACCGCCGCCGCGCCGCACATGTCGTACTTCATCTCATCCATGCCTTCTGAAGGCTTGATGGAGATACCGCCGGAGTCGAAGGTCAGCCCTTTACCGACGAGCACGATGGGACGCGCATCTTCAGACGGATTACCCTTGTACTCAATGACCGACATCAGGGATTCGTTCTGGGAACCGTTACCGACCGCCAGATAAGAGTGCATCCCCAGCTCTTTCATCTGCTGTTCGCCGATAACGCGGGTGATGACGTTCTTGCTGTACGCGTCAGCCAGCTGGCGCGCCTGAGACGCCAGGTACGCGGCGTTACAGATGTTTGGCGGCATATTGCCAAGATCTTTTGCCGCTTTAATACCGGCGGCAATGGCCAGACCGTGCTGAATGGCGCGCTCGCCGCTGGTCAGCTCGCGACGGGTTGGCACGTTAAAGACCATTTTACGCAGCGGGCGACGCGGCTCGCTTTTGGTGGTTTTCAGCTGATCAAAGCTGTAGAGGCTCTCTTTTGCGGTTTCGACGGCCTGGCGCACTTTCCAGTACGTGTTGCGGCCCTTAACGTGCAGCTCCGTCAGGAAGCAGACGGCTTCCATCGAACCAGTATCATTCAGTGTATTAATGGTTTTCTGAATAACCTGCTTGTACTGGCGCTCATCAAGCTCACGTTCTTTACCACAGCCAATCAGCAGAATACGCTCGGACAGGACGTTCGGAACATGGTGCAGCAACAGGGTCTGCCCTGGTTTGCCTTCCAGTTCGCCACGGCGCAGCAGGGCGCTGATATAGCCGTCGCTGATTTTATCGAGTTGCTCGGCGATCGGGGAGAGTCGGCGTGGTTCAAAGACGCCCACAACGATGCAGGCACTCCGCTGTTTCTCCGGGCTACCGCTTTTTACACTGAACTCCATGCACTACGCTCCTGAATCTTAAAGACAACGGCGGCGGCTACGGATAGAATTGAAACCTTTCGTAACTCATGTCCGCCGTTGTGGTGACTTCGTGTTAATCTTACGTTACTACGGTTTCGACACGTCAATAAATGTCATGAAGCGCGAATCCGCCGGGTTTTTTAATCTTAGCGATGATTTCGACGACTCAAGAGAATAAATGACGTTTAAGCCATGAAACAAGCTAAATTCCTGCATAAGACGAGTTTTAACGGGCGTATTTAAAGTGATAATCATAAGATATCTGGTTCGGGAGACGCTGAAGAGCCAACTGGCGATCCTCTTTATCCTCCTTCTGATCTTTTTCTGTCAGAAGCTGGTCAGGATCCTCGGCGCGGCGGTTGATGGCGAAATCCCAACGAATCTGGTGCTTTCCCTGCTCGGGCTTGGCGTGCCGGAAATGGCGCAGCTTATCCTGCCGTTAAGCCTGTTCCTTGGTCTGCTGATGACCCTGGGTAAGCTCTATACCGAAAGTGAAATCACCGTGATGCATGCCTGCGGCCTCAGTAAAGCCGTACTGGTAAAAGCAGCCATGGTGCTGGCGCTGTTTACGGGCATTGTTGCCGCGGTTAACGTCATGTGGGCGGGGCCGACCTCCTCTCGTCATCAGGATGAGGTGCTGGCGGAAGCAAAAGCTAACCCGGGGCTGGCGGCGCTGGCGCAGGGGCAGTTCCAGCAGGCGACCGACGGTAACTCCGTGCTGTTTATCGAAAGCGTCGATGGCAACCGCTTCAATGACGTGTTTCTTGCTCAACTGCGCCCGAAAGGTAACGCCCGGCCTTCTGTGGTGGTGGCGGACTCCGGTCAGCTGTCTCAGCGTAAAGACGGCTCTCAGGTTGTCACGCTGAACAAAGGAACGCGTTTCGAAGGCACGGCTATGCTGCGCGACTTCCGTATTACCGATTTTCAGAACTACCAGGCCATCATTGGCCATCAGGCCGTCGCGCTCGATCCCACGGATACTGAGCAGATGGATATGCGCACCTTAATGAATACCGATACCGATCGTGCGCGTGCTGAACTGCACTGGCGTATCACGCTGGTATTCACCGTATTTATGATGGCGCTGATGGTGGTTCCGCTGAGCGTGGTAAACCCGCGCCAGGGCCGCGTGCTGTCGATGCTGCCAGCGATGCTGCTGTATCTGGTGTTCTTCCTGCTGCAAACCTCAATCAAGTCTAACGGCGGGAAAGGAAAAATTGACCCGATGATCTGGACCTGGGTCGTGAATGGTTTGTATCTGCTGCTGGCAGTCGGACTCAACTTGTGGGACACGGTGCCTGTGCGTCGTCTTCGTGCCCGGTTTACGCGTAAAGGAGCCATCTAATGCAGGCGTTTGGCGTACTTGACCGCTATATCGGTAAAACGATTTTCACCACCATCATGATGACCCTGTTCATGCTGGTGTCGCTCTCGGGCATTATCAAATTTGTCGACCAGCTGAAAAAAGCCGGGCAGGGGAGTTACGACGCGTTGGGCGCCGGGATGTATACCCTGCTCAGCGTACCAAAAGATGTGCAGATCTTCTTCCCGATGGCGGCCCTGTTGGGGGCGCTGCTGGGTCTGGGGATGCTGGCTCAGCGTAGCGAGCTGGTGGTGATGCAGGCATCGGGTTTTACCCGTATGCAGGTTGCGCTGTCGGTGATGAAAACCGCGATCCCGCTGGTGCTGTTGACCATGGCGATTGGCGAATGGGTCGCGCCGCAGGGCGAACAGATGGCGCGTAACTACCGTGCTCAGGCTATGTACGGCGGTTCACTGCTCTCCACGCAGCAGGGATTATGGGCGAAAGATGGTCAGAACTTTGTCTATATCGAACGCGTGAAAGGGGACGATGAACTGGGCGGCGTGAGTATCTATGCCTTCAATAACGATCGTCGTTTACAGTCGGTGCGTTATGCCGCCTCCGCTAAATTTGATGCGAACAACAAGCTTTGGCGGTTATCCCAGGTTGATGAATCTGACCTGACGAACCCGAAACAGATCACCGGTTCGCAGACCGTTAGCGGTACCTGGAAAACCAACCTGACGCCGGACAAGCTTGGGGTGGTAGCGCTCGATCCCGATGCGCTCTCCATCAGCGGTCTGCATAATTACGTGAAGTATCTGAAATCGAGCGGACAGGATGCGGGGCGTTACCAGCTCAACATGTGGAGCAAAATCTTCCAGCCGCTGTCCGTGGCCGTGATGATGCTGATGGCGCTATCGTTCATCTTTGGACCGCTGCGTAGCGTGCCGATGGGGGTTCGCGTGGTAACCGGTATCAGCTTTGGTTTTGTGTTCTACGTCCTCGATCAGATTTTCGGTCCGCTGACGCTGGTGTATGGCATTCCGCCAATTATCGGCGCACTGTTGCCGAGCGCCAGTTTCTTCCTGATCAGCCTCTGGATGCTGCTAAAACGCTCCTGATAAACCTTCTTCCTCGCTCCCGGTTGCCCGGGGGCGAGGCTAATCTCCTGTTTCACCCCGCACTTTTTCTCACAACCTTCAACGCCTCGCCGTGAATTTGAGTATTATTGAGCGATAAAGTCGTGAAGGGATCCTCTATGAAGCAAATTCGAATGCTGGCCCAGTACTACGTCGACCTGATGATGAAGCTCGGGCTGGTGCGTTTTTCCATGCTGCTGGCGCTGGCGCTGGTCGTTCTGGCCATCGTCGTGCAAATGGCCGTGACCATGGTTCTGCATGGTCAGGTCGAGAGCATCGACGTGATCCGCTCTATTTTCTTTGGCCTGCTGATTACCCCATGGGCGGTCTATTTTCTCTCCGTGGTGGTTGAGCAGCTGGAGGAGTCCCGACAGCGTTTATCGAAACTGGTGGATAAGCTGGAAGAGATGCGCGAGCGCGATCTCAAACTCAACGTCCAGCTCAAGGACAACATTGCCCAGCTGAATCAGGAAATTTCAGACCGTGAGAAGGCGGAAGCCGAGCGTCAGACCACGCTTGAGCAGCTAAAAGTTGAGATGAAAGAGCGTGAAGTGACGCAGATCCAGCTTGAACAGCAATCCTCTTTCCTGCGCTCGTTCCTCGATGCGTCGCCGGATCTGGTGTTCTACCGTAATGAAGATAAAGAGTTCTCCGGCTGTAACCGGGCCATGGAACTGTTGACCGGGAAAAGCGAAAAGCAGCTGATCCACCTGAAACCTCAGGATGTCTATTCCGAAGAGGCGGCAGCAAAAGTGATGGAGACGGATGAAAAGGTCTTCCGCCATAACGTTTCGCTGACCTATGAGCAGTGGCTGGACTATCCTGACGGGCGCAAAGCCTGCTTTGAGATCCGCAAAGTGCCTTATTACGACCGGGTGGGGAAACGTCATGGTCTGATGGGCTTTGGCCGCGATATCACCGAGCGTAAGCGCTATCAGGATGCGCTGGAGCGCGCCAGCCGGGATAAAACCACCTTCATCTCCACCATCAGCCATGAACTGCGCACCCCGCTGAATGGCATTGTGGGGCTGAGCCGCATTCTGCTGGATACCGAGCTGACCAGCGAGCAGGAAAAATACCTGAAAACGATCCACGTCTCGGCGGTCACGCTGGGCAATATCTTCAATGATATTATCGACATGGATAAGATGGAACGCCGTAAAGTTCAGCTCGACAACCAGCCGGTTGATTTTACCGGTTTCCTCGCGGACCTGGAAAACCTGTCAGGTTTACAGGCTCAGCAAAAAGGGTTGAGCTTTGTGATGGAGCCAACGCTGCCATTGCCGCATAAAGTGGTGACGGACGGCACACGTCTGCGGCAGATCCTGTGGAACCTCATCAGCAACGCCGTGAAGTTTACCCAGAAGGGGCAGGTTGCGGTGCGCATTCGCTATGACGAAGGCGACATGCTGCACTTTGAAGTTGAGGACTCGGGTATCGGCATTCCTCAGGAGGAGCAGGATAAGATCTTCGCCATGTATTATCAGGTTAAAGACAGCCACGGCGGTAAACCGGCGACCGGTACGGGCATTGGACTGGCGGTGTCGAAACGTCTGGCGAAAAGTATGGGCGGGGATATCACCGTTGCCAGCCAGCCGGGTAAAGGCTCCACCTTTACGCTTACCGTCCACGCGCCTGCCGTGGCGGAAGAGGTGGAAGATACGTTTGAGAACGACGATATGCCGCTGCCAGCCCTGCACGTCCTGCTGGTGGAAGATATTGAGCTGAACGTCATTGTCGCCCGGTCGGTACTGGAAAAACTCGGTAACAGCGTGGATGTGGCGATGACCGGCAAAGCCGCGCTGGAGATGTTCACGCCGGGCGAGTATGACCTGGTGCTGCTCGATATTCAGCTACCGGACATGACCGGGCTGGATATCTCCCGCGAGCTGACGCGCAAATATGCTCCTGACGAGCTGCCGCCGCTGGTGGCGTTGACCGCAAACGTGTTGAAAGATAAAAAAGAGTATCTCGAGGCCGGTATGGACGATGTGCTCAGCAAGCCGCTGGCGGTACCCGCCCTGACGGCGATGATCAAGAAGTTCTGGGATACCTGTGATGAAGAGGAGAGCACCATGACGTCTGTTGATAGCGCTAAAGCCCAAACGATACTGGATACCGCCATGCTGGAGCAGTATATCGATCTGGTGGGACCAAAACTGATCACCGATGGCCTCGCCGTGTTCGAAAAAATGATGCCGGGCTATCTGAACGTGCTCGAATCCAACCTGACGGCGCGTGACCAGAAGGGCATCGTCGAAGAGGGACATAAAATCAAAGGCGCGGCAGGATCTGTCGGGTTACGCCATCTCCAGCAGCTGGGCCAACAGATTCAGTCGCCTGATTTACCAGCCTGGGAAGATAACGTAGGTGATTGGGTCGAAGAGATGAAACAAGAGTGGCAAAACGATGTGGCAGTGCTGAAAGCGTGGGTGGATGCCAGAAAAAAATGACCCCGGCTATACCGGGGTGCGCGAATACTGCGCCAACACCAGGGAAATCGTGGCTGCGCCTGATTTTTGTGGGTTGTTTTCGCATGGACGCCGCCTGAAAATTGAGGCCGCACGCAGATAAGATAGCAAATCTTAAACAGTTTGTTACATGAATCAGTGAAATGTGTGAAGCATAGCGTTTTAATCAGAATTTTTAATGTGCTTCAGCGAGTTGCATAGAAGGATCGTCAGAATGAAAAAGATTGGTGTCGTGCTGAGCGGATGTGGTGTTTACGATGGTTCAGAGATACATGAAACCGTATTAACGCTGCTGGCATTATCGCGCCAGGGGGCAGACATTATCTGCTTCGCCCCGGATAAAACCCAGGCAGACGTGATTAATCATCTCACCGGCGAGCCAATGGCGGAAAGCCGTAACGTGCTGATTGAAGCGGCGCGTATTGTGCGCGGCGATATTCACCCGCTGGCACAGGCCGATGCCACTGAGCTTGATGCGCTCATCGTGCCGGGCGGTTTTGGCGCGGCGAAAAACCTGAGCACGTTTGCAACGGAAGGCGCGGCGTGTCATGTCGATCCCGATTTGAAAGCGCTATCGCTGGCGATGCATGCGGCAGGTAAGCCGCAGGGCTTTATCTGCATTGCGCCGGCCATGCTGCCGAAAATTTTTGATTTCCCGCTGCGGCTCACGATCGGAACCGACATTGATACCGCTGAGATTGTCGAGGATATGGGCGGCGAACACGTGCTATGTCCGGTAGACGACATTGTGGTGGATGAGGACAACAAGATCATCACCACGCCAGCGTATATGCTGGCGCAGAACATCGCCGAGGCTGCCGCAGGCATTGAAAAGCTGGTGGACAGAGTGCTGGTCCTGACCGAATGAGTCGTAAATTCTCCCCCGGCGGGTGGTTAAAACGGATCCTGCTGCGTATTGTGCTGGTCCTGGCCGTGTTCTGGGGCGGCGGTATTGCGCTGTTCAGCATCCTGCCCGTCCCGTTCTCGGCCGTGATGGCAGAGCGGCAGATTAGCGCCTGGCTCTCTGGGGATTTTGGCTATGTTGCCCATTCTGACTGGGTCAGCATGGATGCAATCTCGCCGTGGATGGGGCTGGCGGTCATTGCGGCAGAAGATCAGAAATTCCCGGAGCACTGGGGTTTTGACGTGGCGGCTATCGAGAAGGCGCTGGATCATAATGAACGTCATGAAAACCGCGTCCGCGGCGCATCGACGCTTTCTCAGCAGACGGTAAAAAACCTGTTCTTATGGGACGGTCGCAGCTGGGTGAGAAAAGGGCTGGAGGCCGGGCTGACGCTGGGCGTCGAGACGGTGTGGAGCAAAAAACGCATTTTAAACGTCTACCTGAATATCGCGGAATTTGGTGACGGCGTATTTGGTGTCGAAGCGGCATCGCAGCGCTATTTTGGCAAGCCCGCCAGCAGGCTGACTATGTCCGAAGCGGCACTGCTTGCCGCCGTGCTGCCGAACCCGCTGCGTTTTAAGGCCAGCGCCCCGTCAGGCTATGTGCGAAGCCGCCAGGCGTGGATTATGCGCCAGATGCGCCAGCTGGGTGGGGAAGGGTTTATGGAGCGAAATAATCTTAGGTAGGGCGGGTAAGCGCAGCGCTACCCGCCGACATGGCGAACGTTAGTCTTCGTCAAACCCGGCGTTGAACAGGGCAATCACTGCCGCCAGCGCTTCTTCTTCCTGCGGGCCGGTGGCTTCAACTTCAATCTGACGGCCTTTGGCAGAATCCAGCATCAGTAGCGCAATCACGCTGTTGGCTTCTGCCTCGGTTCCCTCGTCGTTGCGCAGCAGCACCTCAGCATCAAAACCCTGCATCAGTTCAAACAGCTTCATCGCCGGGCGCGCATGCATGCCCAGCTTGTTGGTGATTTCGACGGTCTGTTTTACGGTCATGTTTTGCGTTTTTCCAGCGTGCGATGACGGGACTGAACGTTCTTCCCGCGTGAGCGGAAGTAATCGGCCAGCTGTTCGGCAATGTAGACCGAACGATGTTTACCGCCGGTACAGCCAATCGCCACCGTCAGGTAGCTGCGATTATTTGTTTCCAGCATAGGTAACCATAGCTCAAGGTAGCTTCGCGTCTGGTAGATAAAATTGTGTACTTCTGTGTGTCGATCGAGGAACGCTGCCACCGGCTTATCCAGACCGGTCATCGGACGCAGTTTCGGATCCCAGTGTGGGTTCGGCAGGAAACGCACATCAAAAACGTAATCCGCATCGATAGGTATGCCGTGCTTAAAGCCGAAGGATTCAAACACCATCGTCAGTTCGCGCTCGCGCTTGCCGAGTAAGCGCGTACGCAGCATTTCCGCCAGCTCGTGGACGGACATTTCGGAAGTGTCGACAATCAGGTCGGCCCGGGAACGCAGTGGCTCAAGCAGATCGCTCTCTTTATCGATGGCGCTTTCCAGCGAAAGATTTTTACTGGAGAGCGGATGCAAACGACGTGTATCGCTGTAGCGACGGATCAGCGTGTTGCGGTCAGCGTCCAGGAACAAGAGCTGAGGCGAGAAGCATTCCGGCAGGCTGTTCATTGCCTGCTCGAAGATTTCCGGCGATTCCGGCATGTTACGCACGTCAATACTGACGGCGGCAGAGATTTGCCTGTCCGCCAGCGTCCGCGCCAGATCGGGTAACAACACTACCGGCAGGTTATCTACACAGTAAAATCCCATGTCTTCCAGCGCGCGCAGGGCCACGGACTTCCCGGACCCCGAACGACCGCTGACGATCATCAGCACCATGTTCCGTTTCTCCTCAGGGCAGCCGTTCTGAAGGCCCTTTCCCGATTATGCCTCATCCTGATTGCCTTCTGCTTCAGTGATAATTTGATAAAGCTCTTCATCACTTTGGGCTGAGCGCAGTCGACGACAAATGGTTTTATCCGCCAGACGTTTGGCAACCAGCGACAGCGTGTGCAGGTGGGTTTTGGTCTGATCGGCAGGAACCAGCAGCGCGAAAAGCAGATCCACAGGCTGGTTATCGATGGCGTCAAAAGCGATAGGCGTTTCCAGTTGCACAAACACCCCCACGGCACGCAGCGTATCTTCTTCCAGCTTGCCATGCGGGATCGCAATGCCATTGCCGATGCCAGTACTGCCCATTTTTTCACGGGTCAGAATGGCTTCAAACACGATCTGCGGCGGCAGACCCAGCTGTTTTGCGGCCAGCTCACTGATGATTTCCAGCGCACGTTTTTTGCTCTGGCAGTGAACGCCACTGCGGGTACAATCCTGGTTAAGGACATTGCTCAGTTGAAGAGCGGAATCGTTGTTTATCATAATTTCACCTAAGCGCTAACTGTACAAATGGCCTGTTGTGTTTCACAACAGGCCGTCCTGCACCCGTTAACTGCCCGGACAATTAGTGTTGTTTCAGTTTATCTTTATGTTTATTGAGCTGTCTCGCAAGCTTATCAATCAAGCCGTCGATAGCCGCGTACATGTCTTGCCCTTCCGCACTGGCATGGAGTTCCCCTCCGTTGACGTGCAGGGTCGCATCCGAGATATGCGTCACTTTCTCCACTTTCAACACAACATAGACCTGGTTGATCCTCTCGAAATACTGCTCGAGTTTCGCAAACTTAGTGTTTACAAAATCGCGTAAAGCCTCAGTAATCTCGACGTTATGTCCGGTGATATTGAGCTGCATAGTGTCTTCCTTATCGGTTGTGTCAAACCAGTTGTTTACGCTGGTTAGACGGCGGAATGGATAAAGACTCTCGATACTTCGCGACAGTACGACGTGCCACCATAATACCCTGATCGGACAGCATGGTGGTTAACTTACTGTCACTGAGTGGCTTCGCGGGGTTCTCCGCGGCGATCAACTTCTTCACCAGTGCGCGAATAGCCGTTGACGAGGCTTCGCCGCCGCCTTCGGTGTTCACGTGGCTGGAGAAGAAATACTTAAGCTCAAAAATACCGCGGGGGCTGTGCAGATATTTCTGCGTGGTCACGCGGGAAATGGTTGATTCATGCATCTCGACGGCCTGGGCGATGTCCGCCAGCACCATCGGTTTCATAAACTCTTCGCCCTGCTCAAAGAACGCCTGCTGCTGTTCGACAATACAGCGGCTGACGCGCAGCAGCGTGTCATTACGGCTCTCCAGGCTCTTGATCAACCAGCGTGCTTCCTGAAGGTTGCTGCGAATGTATTGATTATCAGCGTCGTTACGGGCGCTGGTGCACATGGAGGCGTATTGCTGGTTGATTTGCAGGCGAGGAATGCTGTCGGCGTTCAGTTCAACGACCCACCGGCCATTGTGTTTTCTCACCAGCACATCGGGGATGACATATTCCGGTTCGCTGGTCTGGATCGACTGCCCCGGACGCGGATCGAGCGACTGGATCAGATTCACCGCTTCCTTCAGCACCTCTTCTTTCAGGCGTGTGACGCGCATCAGGGTGCGGAAGTCGTGATTCGCCAGCAGATCCAGATGATCGCTGATGATGAGCCGGGCTTCGTCAATCCACGGTGTCTCTTTGGCAAACTGCGAAAGCTGGATCAGAAGACAGTCGCGCAGATCTTTCGCGGCGACGCCAATCGGGTCGAAACGCTGAACGCGTTTCAGAACGGCTTCGATCTCTTCCAGTTCAATCTCGTCATCGCCGATGCTTTCAAGAATCTCGTCCAGCGTCACGGTCAAATAGCCCGTGTCGTCAACGGCATCGACAATCGAGGTGGCAATGGCGCGATCGGTATCGGAGAAAGGGGTCAGCTCTACCTGCCACATCAGGTAGTCCTGAAGCGACTGGGTGGTTTCGCCCTGGTAGACCGGGAGTTCATCGTCCTGGTAGTCTGCACGTGTCCCGGAAGGGGTACCCGCGGTGTAAATTTCATCCCAGCTGGCATCCAGCGGCAGTTCGTCCGGCATCTCTTTCTGTTCGAGCGCATCTACGGAATCGAGCGTTTCTGTGTCCTGCGTCTGCTGGGCGTCTACCTCGTCATGAAGATCGGTTTGCTCCAGCAGCGGATTGCTGTCCAGCGCCTGCTGGAGCTCCTGCTGGAGTTCTAACGTGGACAGCTGCAACAGACGGATTGCCTGCTGTAGCTGCGGCGTCATGGCCAGTTGCTGGCTGAGCCGTAATTGCAAACCTTGCTTCATGTTCAGAGCGTTTTTCTCCGGTTCGGCGTGACTTAACCTCTACCCTATCAGAGTCTGAAGTCTTCCCCAAGGTACACGCGCTTAACATGCTCATCTTCGAGGATTTGCTGCGGCGTACCGTGGGCAATCAGATGGCCCTGGCTCACTATGTAGGCGCGCTCACACACGGCCAGCGTTTCACGAACGTTGTGGTCCGTGATCAGTACGCCAAGCCCGCTGTCGCGCAGGTGCTCAATGATACGTTTGATATCGATAACGGAGATGGGGTCAACGCCCGCAAACGGTTCATCCAGCAGGATGAATTTTGGGTTTGCTGCCAGCGCGCGCGCAATCTCAACGCGGCGGCGTTCACCACCGGACAGCGCCTGGCCGAGGCTGTCACGCAGATGTTCGATATGAAACTCTTCCATCAGCTCGTTCGCACGGTCAGTGCGCTGCTCGCTGGTCAGATCGTCACGGATCTGGAGCACGGCCATCAGGTTGTCGAACACGCTTAAGCGGCGGAAAATAGACGCTTCCTGCGGCAAATAGCCGATGCCACGACGCGCGCGGGCATGAAGCGGCAGCAGGCTGATATCTTCATCATCGATGATGATGTTGCCGGCGTCACGCGGGACGATGCCCACCACCATGTAGAAGGTCGTGGTTTTACCCGCCCCGTTAGGGCCAAGCAAACCCACGATTTCGCCGGAGTTGACGGTCAGACTGACATCTTCGACGACGCGGCGGCCCTTATACGCTTTCGCGAGGTTTTTTGCAGTTAAAGTTGCCATTACGAATTAGTTACTCTTTTTCTGTGCCGGAGCCTGACCGTTGTTCTTGTCCTGCAACTGCGAAGGCACAAGCACGGTCGTGACGCGTTTGCCTTTTTCGCTGGAGGCCTGCATTTTCTGCTCTTTCACCAGATAGGTGATCTTGTCGCCTTTGATATTGCTGTCCAGCTGTTCCAGGTAAGCATTACCGGTCAGGATGACCAGATCCTTCGCCAGTTCATAGTGCATATGCGAGGCATGGCCTTTCACCGGCTTGCCGTTGTCCTGCATCTGGTAGAAGGTGGCCGGGTTGCCATAACCATCGATAATCTCTTTGCCCTGCTCGCCGCCCGGACGGGTAACGACCACTTTGTCGGCGTTGATTTTAATGGTGCCCTGGGTCATGACGACGTTGCCGGTAAAGGTGACGACGTTACCCTGCATATCCAGAGACTGGGTATCGGATTCAATATGAATCGGCTGTTCGGTGTCGCCAGTCACAGCAAGCGCGGGAAGACTGGCCGCCAGCAGCGCGCTGGCGATAACAACTTTAAGGCTGAGTTTGTTTGTTTTGAATTTCATAGGAGGTTCTAACCTTTTCAATCAGCTCGGCGTTTTTGCTGCGTAAGTTCCCGCGCATTCTTAAACCGCTGGAATTAAATGTTGTGCCATACAGGGTGACTAAATCCTGCGACGTGACATCCTGGGTGACCAGGTTGATCTGGGCGTTATCCGTCGTAATTTTTCGCAGTTGCGCGTCAGCGGTCAGGGCGTTGACTTCAACGTGACCATACAGGTAAAGCATACGGTCATTTGTCAGTTTTGCCCGGTCAGACTTGATAGACCACGTCGGCACTTTGTCCGTATCAAAGGTGGTCATGACCGGTTGGGTAAACCACGAGGTACCGTCATCTGAAAAATATTCTACATGCTGAGCAACGAGGCGATAGTTCAGCGCGCCTTCCGGGCTATAGACCACGGTGTCGCTGTGATCGCTTTTATAGGTCGGGTCGCTCGTGTTAACCACTTCCGCTTGCGTATCATCGCGGTCAGCGAGGTTGACGCCAATCAGTACCAGGGCGACAAGCGCAAGCAGAATGATAACCCAACGTCTGGTTTTACTCATATCGATTGCCCTTTCGCCTCATCAAGCTTGCCCTGCGACAGCAGAAGCAGATCGCAGACTTCACGGACGGCGCCGCGGCCACCGTGAATATGGGTAACGTAATCAGCACGCGGGATCAGCAGCGGGTGCGCGTCAGCCACGGCGATGCTCAGACCCACCTCCGCCATCACTGGCCAGTCGATCAAATCATCCCCGACGTATGCCACATTCTCTGGTGCAATGGCCAGTTTTCCCAGCAGATCCCGGAAAGCTACCATCTTATCAGACTGCCCCTGATAGAGATGGGTAATGCCCAGCGTTTCACACCGATCTTCTACCAGTTTAGCTTTCCGCCCGGTGATGATTGCAACTTCAATTCCGGACGTGAGCGCACAGCGGATACCGTAACCGTCGCGAACGTTAAAGGCTTTCAGCTCTTCGCCGTTATTGCCCATATAAATCAGACCGTCGGAGAGCACACCATCCACATCGATGATCAACAGGCGGATATTTTCCGCCTTTGCCATCATGTGGGCGCTCACCGGGCCATAACAGGTTGCAAGGGATGCACCCGCATTACTCATTGTCTTATCCTTCATTACACTACGCCAGCGCGCAGCAGATCATGCATATGTACCACACCCAGCAGTTGGTCGCCATCGGCAACCATCACTGAGGTAATATGACGGGACTGCATCAGGTTCAGCACATCTACCGCCAGCGTGCCCGGACGGACGCGGATCCCGCCTGGCGTCATCACATCAGCAATGCCCAGCGTTCGGACATCCACACCCATATCGAATACCCGGCGCAGGTCGCCGTCGGTGAAAATGCCCTGAATCTTCATCAGATCGTCGCAGATAACCGTCATGCCCAGGTTTTTACGGGTGATCTCCAGTAACGCGTCGCGCAAAGACGCCTCTTTGCTCACGTGCGGGATCTCATCTCCGGTGTGCATAATATCGTTAACCCGCAGCAGCAGTTTGCGCCCGAGCGCGCCGCCGGGATGAGACAGGGCAAAATCTTCAGGCGTAAAACCGCGGGCTTCCAGCAGCGCAACGGCAAGGGCATCGCCCATCACCAGCGCGGCGGTTGTGCTGGAGGTCGGCGCCAGCCCCAGCGGACAGGCTTCTTTAGGCACTTTCACGCACAGGTGAATATCCGCCGCACGCGCCATGCTGCTTTCCGGTCGGCTGGTCATGCAAATCAGCGGTACGTGCAGACGCTTCAGCACCGGGATCAACGCCAGGATTTCATTCGATTCCCCGGAGTTGGACAGCGCAATAACCACGTCCTGCGGCGTAACCATGCCGAGGTCACCGTGCGCGGCTTCACCGGGATGAACGAAGAATGACGACGTGCCGGTACTGGCAAAGGTCGCCGCCATTTTGCGTCCGATATGGCCGGATTTGCCCATCCCCATCACCACGACTTTGCCGGCACAGTAGAACATCTTCTCACAGGCCAGACTAAAATCCTGATTAATGTACTGATCTAACTGCGCCAGACCTTCACGTTCAATCTCCAGAACGTCTTTGCCTGCTTTCTGAAAGTCAACACCCGGCTGCAATTCTATTTGCGACATAATGCGTTTCCGTTTACCCAGAGAGAAGAGGCGAAAGCCAGTACAGCATCGCCAGCCATACGATAAATCCACCCGTCAGCAGCGCGCCTGCGCCTTTGCCGATCTGCTCTTTTCGCCGCCAGCAGAGCAGGGCGAAAATCACGCTGACCAGCAGCATCACACCGTAATCGCGCGTGAAAACCATAGGGTTAAACGGCCCCGGCGAGATTAGCGCCGGCAGCCCTGTCACGATTGCGATATTGAAAATATTCGAGCCAATGATATTGCCGATGGCGATATCATCTTCCCCTTTACGCGCCCCGGCGATGGCGGTGGCCAGCTCTGGCAGGCTGGTGCCGATGGCGATTACCGTCAGACCGATTGTCAGTTCGCTCATCGCAAACGCGTTCGCCAGCACCGTCGCGTTATCGACCACCATCCGCGTGGCCATTGGCATGATGATCAGCGCGACGCCCAGCCACAGCAGGGCGACGGGTAAGGTCCCTTCCCGGGGCAGCTCGGCGAGATGCTCACGCGTAAGGCTATCGTTACCCTGTTTTTCCGCCAGACGTGCGATCTTCACGCTGTAAAGCAACCAGATCACGGCCAGGGCGAGCAGGAATATACCGTCACCGACGCTCAGCACCCCGTCATAAAGTACGTAGCCTGCCAGCAGACTGACGACTAACATTAACGGCAATTCCCGGCGCAAAACATCAGAATGCACGCGAAATGGATGCAGTAATGCGGCTAAGCCTAAAATCAGTAAGATATTGACGATGTTAGAGCCAATCGCGGTGCCGATAGCGAGGTCGACTTGCCCATGCAGCGAGGCTGAAACAGAAACGATGATTTCAGGAAGCGATGTGCCTACACTGACCACCGTCATGCCGATAATGATGGGCGGCATGCCAATGAGTCGACAGAGAATGGATGCGGCAAAGACCAAACGGTCAGCACTGTAGACCACCAACAGTAAACCAATTATTAACAGTGCTGTTGCTAAAAGCATCAAAAGTCCTTTCTTCAGGTATACTCGCTGGTCCACTGCGCACGAATGTTGGCGCCAGATGAAGTCTGAGACGTAACGAATTCCTAATTTTGACTTTATGCGCCGGAAAAGTAAAACAAATGCCAGCTTTCGCTAACCCCAATAGTGAATATTCTGTAAAAATGCGGGGTTTAGGGCTGATTTACGCTTCATGCCAGCCGTGAAGCAAGGTAAGTAAGGAACCATAAATGAGCCAAACGATGGCGAATATAGTCGATGTCCGGGGCGTCAGTTTTTCTCGCGGCAACCGGTTAATATTTGATGATATTTCGCTGACCGTGCCGCGCGGTAAAATCACCGCCATCATGGGGCCGTCAGGGATCGGTAAAACCACGTTGCTGCGTCTTATCGGCGGGCAAATCCCCCCTGACAGCGGCGAAATTCTCTTCGACGGCGAAAATGTCCCGGCGATGTCTCGCTCGCGCCTCTACACGGTTCGCAAACGGATGAGCATGCTCTTTCAGTCGGGCGCGCTGTTCACGGATATGAACGTTTTTGACAACGTGGCCTATCCGTTGCGTGAGCACACCCATCTTCCTCCTGAGCTGTTGCACAGTACGGTGATGATGAAGCTTGAAGCCGTGGGGCTGCGGGGGGCTGCGAAACTCATGCCGTCCGAACTCTCGGGTGGGATGGCGCGCCGCGCCGCGCTGGCGCGTGCTATTGCCCTGGAACCCGATTTAATCATGTTCGATGAACCGTTCGTCGGGCAGGACCCCATCACCATGGGCGTGCTGGTGAAGTTAATTTCGGAGCTGAACAGCGCCCTTGGCGTCACCTGCGTGGTGGTTTCCCACGACGTGCCGGAAGTGCTGAGTATCGCTGATTACGCCTATATTGTGGCTGACAAAAAGATCGTCGCCCACGGCAGCGCGCAGGCGTTGCAGGAGAATGGCGATCCGCGCGTGCGGCAGTTCCTGGACGGTATCGCAGATGGGCCGGTGCCTTTCCGCTATCCGGCGGGCGACTATCATGACGATTTACTCGGAATAGGGAGTTAAGCCACTCATGCTGTTAAATGCGTTGGCGGGTCTTGGACACCGTGGCCTAAAAACCATCAGTACGTTCGGGCGTGCCGGATTAATGTTGTTCAACGCGCTGGTCGGCAAACCGGAGTTCCGCAAGCATGCGCCGTTACTGGTAAGGCAGCTTTATAACGTCGGCGTGCTGTCGATGCTTATCATCATCGTGTCGGGTCTGTTTATTGGCATGGTGCTGGGGTTGCAGGGGTATCTGGTGCTGACAACCTACAGCGCGGAAACCAGCCTTGGCATGCTGGTGGCGCTCTCGCTGCTGCGTGAACTCGGGCCGGTGGTTGCCGCGCTGCTGTTCGCCGGGCGTGCCGGGTCAGCGTTGACGGCGGAAATTGGCCTGATGCGCGCCACCGAGCAGCTCTCCAGTATGGAGATGATGGCAGTCGATCCGCTGCGCCGGGTAATCTCGCCGCGCTTCTGGGCCGGGGTTATCTCCTTGCCGTTACTGACTATCCTCTTTGTGGCGGTAGGTATCTGGGGAGGCGCGCTGGTTGGCGTTAACTGGAAAGGCATTGATGCCGGATTCTTCTGGTCTGCCATGCAGGACGCCATCGATCTGCGGATGGATCTGGTGAACTGTCTGATCAAGAGCGTGGTTTTCGCTGTGACGGTTACCTGGATTGCGTTGTTTAATGGTTACGATGCCATTCCGACGTCGGCGGGCATTAGCCGTGCAACGACGCGTACTGTCGTACATTCGTCGCTGGCCGTTTTAGGTCTGGATTTTGTGCTCACCGCACTGATGTTTGGGAATTGAGTTCATGCAAACGAGAAAAAATGAAATTTGGGTTGGCGTGTTTCTGCTTCTGGCGCTGCTGGCCGCGCTGTTCATCTGCCTGCGAGCGGCGGACATCACCTCTGTTCGCGCCGAGCCGACGTATCGTGTCTACGCGACTTTCGATAACATCGGCGGCCTGAAAGCGCGCTCACCGGTGCGTATTGGTGGCGTCGTTATCGGACGTGTCGCTGACATTACGCTTGATGAGAAAACCTATCTGCCGCGCGTCGCGATGGATATCGAAGAGCGCTATAACCACATTCCGGACACCAGCTCGCTTTCTATCCGCACCTCTGGCCTGCTGGGGGAGCAATATCTGGCCCTTAACGTTGGTTTTGAAGATCCTGAGCTGGGAACGACTATCCTTAAAGACGGTAGCGTAATCCAGGATACCAAGTCAGCGATGGTGCTGGAAGATATGATTGGTCAGTTCCTTTACAACAGTAAAGGGGATGATAAAAAGTCTGACGATGCCCCTGCGCAGAGTGAAGACCACACCAACGTCGAACCGACGCCAGGCGCGACGAATTAATTTCAGGAGAAGTCATTCATGTTTAAACGACTGTTAATGGTTGCCATGCTGGTCATTGCCCCTCTTACCGCGGCGCACGCTGCGGATCAGAGTAACCCGTACAAACTGATGGATGAGGCCGCGAAGAAAACCTTCGACCGTCTTAAAAACGAACAGCCAAAAATCCGTTCTAACCCTGATTATCTGCGTGATGTGGTGGATCAGGAACTGCTGCCGTATGTGCAGATCAAGTATGCGGGCGCACTGGTGCTGGGCCGTTACTACAAAGACGCGACCCCTGCACAGCGCGAGGCTTACTTTGCGGCGTTCCGTGAATACCTGAAACAGGCTTACGGCCAGGCGCTGGCGATGTACCACGGGCAGACCTATCAGATTGCCCCTGAACAGCCGCTGGGCGATGCCACTATCATTCCTATTCGCGTGACGATTATCGATCCAAACGGTCGTCCACCGGTTCGTCTGGACTTCCAGTGGCGTAAAAACAGCCAGACCGGAAACTGGCAGGCGTACGACATGATCGCTGAAGGCGTCAGCATGATCACCACTAAACAGAACGAGTGGAGCGATCTGCTGCGCACTAAAGGCATCGATGGCCTGACGGCTCAGCTTCAGTCCATCTCTCGTCAGAAAATTACCCTGGACGAGAAGAAGTAATGTCACAGCAGCTTAGCTGGGCGCGTGACGGCGAGACGTTGACGCTGACGGGAGAGCTGGATCAGGATCTGCTTAACCCGCTGTGGGACGCTCGCCATAAAGCGATGCAGGGCGTGACGCTGATTGATCTCCATGGCGTTACGCGGGTAGATACCGCCGGTATCGCCCTGCTGGCGCACCTGGTGGCCACGGGCAAAAAGCAGGGGAGCAGCGTTACCCTGACGGGGGTAAGCGATAACGTGATTACCCTTGCACAGCTTTACAATTTGCCCGAAGACGTATTACCTCGCTAATTTTTTCAGTACGTTACTTCTGAAAGCCCCGACAGTTTACGCGTCGGGGCTTTTTGCTTGTTTAAGACCGCGCCACTTTGCTCTAAGATGTTGAGCTTGTTTTCACTATCAGATGATGTAGACCCCATGGAAAATAATGAAATCCAGACTGTGCTGATGAATGCACTCTCCCTTCAGGAAGCCCACGTCTCTGGCGATGGCAGTCACTTCCAGGTTATTGCTGTGGGTGAGATGTTCGACGGAATGAGTCGCGTGAAGAAACAGCAGGCTGTGTACGCGCCGCTGATGGAATACATTGCGGATAACCGCATCCACGCCCTGTCGATTAAAGCGTTCACCCCACAGGAGTGGGCACGCGATCGCAAACTAAACGGTTTTTGAGCTGAGGGCGAAACGCCCGCAGCACGGTTGAATTTATAAGAGAGCAAACGATGGATAAATTTCGTGTACAGGGACCCACGCGTCTCCAGGGCGAAGTCACAATTTCTGGCGCTAAAAACGCCGCGCTGCCCATTCTTTTCGCTGCGCTGCTCGCAGAAGAGCCGGTAGAGATCCAGAACGTACCGAAGCTGAAAGATATCGACACGACCATGAAGTTGCTCGGCCAGTTGGGCACCAAAGTGGAGCGTAACGGTTCCGTCTGGATCGATGCCAGCAACGTGAACAACTTCTCAGCGCCGTATGAGCTGGTGAAAACCATGCGTGCTTCCATCTGGGCGCTTGGTCCGCTGGTGGCGCGTTTCGGTCAGGGACAGGTTTCACTGCCGGGCGGATGCGCTATCGGCGCGCGTCCCGTTGACCTGCATATCTTCGGCCTGGAAAAACTCGGCGCAGAGATCAAGCTGGAAGAGGGTTACGTTAAAGCGTCCGTCAATGGTCGTCTGAAAGGCGCGCACATTGTCATGGACAAAGTGAGCGTGGGCGCAACGGTCACCATCATGTCGGCTGCTACGCTGGCAGAAGGCACTACCATCATCGAAAACGCCGCCCGTGAGCCGGAGATCGTGGATACCGCGAACTTCCTGGTCGCGCTGGGGGCGAAGATCAGCGGGCAGGGCACAGACCGTATCACCATCGAAGGCGTTGAACGTCTGGGTGGTGGTGTGTATCGCGTACTGCCAGATCGTATCGAAACCGGTACTTTCCTGGTGGCCGCGGCCATTTCTGGCGGTAAGATTGTCTGCCGTAACGCCCAGCCAGATACCCTGGATGCGGTGCTGGCGAAACTGCGCGATGCGGGTGCGGATATCGAAATCGGTGAAGACTGGATCAGCCTCGATATGCACGGGCAGCGTCCTAAAGCCGTTAACGTGCGTACTGCGCCACATCCGGCATTCCCGACGGATATGCAGGCACAGTTCACGCTGTTGAACCTGGTGGCCGAAGGCACGGGCTTCATCACGGAAACTATCTTCGAAAACCGTTTCATGCACGTACCGGAACTGATCCGTATGGGTGCGCATGCTGAGATTGAAAGCAACACGGTAATTTGCCACGGCGTTGAAAAACTGTCCGGTGCGCAGGTGATGGCGACCGATCTGCGCGCGTCTGCGAGCCTCGTATTGGCAGGTTGTATTGCGGAAGGGACTACCGTTGTCGATCGTATCTACCACATCGATCGTGGATACGAGCGTATTGAGGACAAACTGCGCGCGCTGGGTGCAAATATCGAGCGTGTGAAGGGCGAGTAATCGTTCCGGCACCCCCCTGCCATAACAGGCCGGGGGATTGCTGTTCCTGTCAATCCTGGTGCATCAGTCCTGATGTGCTTTCTTCGTTTTGCCCTGGCGCATCATGCGCGTTCTGTCGATAAATTCATGGGTAATAGGATCGTGGTAGCGTGACGGCCATATCACCCACGGATGCGTATCCAGCGCCGTCGCGATAATCAGTTCCCCCTTCGGCCATGGGCGGGTCAGGGCGTTTGCCAGCGTCGACGAGCTTAGCCCATGACGACGTGATTCGGCAGCCAGCGATGTTCCTTTTTTACGCAGTGCCGCAATAATGTCAGCAGAATGCCAGTCGATGAATTTTGTATCCATAATGCTGTCCTTGTGTTCGTTATCGTCCACGTCGTTTCGTGTGAAAAGACAGCATTACTATACTCACTTCGAACATGTGTTCTAAAAAGTTCATGTTACGAGAAGCAATATTCAGAATAAGGCACGGCTTTATACATGCGGCCTGTAACCCGATGGGCTTACGCGGAAATGTAATTTATTGGTGTGTACTGGAATCTCCCTGCGTGGGCGCAGGGAGATGAGGAGGGGATTATCGGTCGCGCTGGACGGCGATGTGCGCGAGGCCGATTAGCGCATCACGCCATGGGCTGTCGGGAATGACCTGAATGGCGGCGATGGCTTTGTCCGCTTCTTCTTCAGCGCGCTGACGCGTCCATTCCAGGGAGCCGCAGATAGCCATTGTTTCCAGTACCGGTTCCAGAAGATGGCGTCCATTTCCCTGCTCGATAGCCTCCCGGATCATTTTCGCCTGCTCTGGTGTGCCATTGCGCATCGCGTGGAGCAGCGGCAGCGTTGGCTTGCCTTCGTTCAGGTCATCGCCGACATTTTTACCGAGCGTTTCGCCATCCGCGCTGTAGTCCAGCAAATCATCAATCAGCTGGAACGCGGTGCCGAGGTAACGGCCATAGTCCTGAAGGCCCTTTTCCTGAGCTTCGCTACAGCCTGCCAGAATGCCGGAGCATTGCGCGGCGGCTTCGAACAGACGTGCGGTCTTGCTGTAAATCACCCGCATATAGTTTTCTTCGGTGATGTCCGGGTCGTTGACGTTCATCAGCTGTAGGACTTCACCTTCAGCGATAACGTTCACGGCTTCTGACATCACTTCCAGCACCTTCAGCGAGCCAAGGCTGGTCATCATCTGGAAGGCGCGGGTATAGATAAAATCGCCTACCAGAACGCTTGCCGCATTACCAAACGCGGCGTTGGCGGTGGCTTTTCCACGACGCATGTCTGATTCATCCACAACATCGTCGTGAAGCAGGGTGGCGGTGTGGATAAATTCGATCAGCGCCGCGATCGTGACGTGGGCATTTCCCTGATAGCCAACCGCGCGTGCGGCCAGAATGGCAATCATCGGACGAATACGTTTACCGCCGCCGCTGACGATGTAATAGCCCAACTGATTGATCAGCTGAACGTCAGAGTTGAGTTGCTCCAGGATTGCTGCATTCACACCCGCCATATCTTGCGCGGTTAACTCATTGATTTTTTCTAAATTCATCGCAAAAGCCGGGCTTTTTATCCTGTTTATCCCACACGAGATGGGTACACAAAGGGTTTCGGTTTATAAATAGTATTGCTGATTGTACTGAAAAAACGGCTCAGATAAACGTTACCGTACGTGTTGTGTTTTTTTTCTTCATGTATTGATGGTAGCACTTGTCAAAGGCTCGCGTTTTGCGTAATATTCGCGCCCTATTGTGAATATTTATAGCGCACTCTGAATCATACGAGGATGTGCGCGGAAGCGGAGTTTATATGTACGCGGTTTTCCAAAGTGGTGGTAAACAACACCGAGTAAGCGAAGGTCAGACCGTTCGCCTGGAAAAGCTGGACATCGCAACTGGCGAATCTGTTGAGTTCGCTGAAGTTCTGATGATCGCAAACGGTGAAGAAGTCAAAATCGGCGTTCCTTTCGTTGATGGCGGCGTTATCAAAGCTGAAGTTGTTGCTCACGGTCGTGGCGAGAAAGTTAAAATCGTTAAGTTTCGTCGTCGTAAACACTATCGTAAGCAGCAGGGCCACCGTCAGTGGTTCACTGATGTGAAAATTACTGGCATCAGCGCCTAAGACCTGAGGAGAGATTTAAATGGCACATAAAAAGGCTGGCGGCTCCACACGTAACGGTCGCGATTCAGAAGCTAAACGCCTGGGCGTTAAGCGTTTCGGTGGCGAATCCGTTCTGGCGGGTAGCATCATCGTTCGTCAGCGTGGCACCAAGTTCCACGCGGGTACCAACGTAGGTTGCGGTCGTGACCACACTCTGTTTGCTAAAGCAGACGGTAAAGTGAAATTTGAAGTTAAAGGCCCGAACAACCGTAAATACATCAGCATCGTTGCTGAGTAAGGTTTTCTCGGTCCGGTAACGGATTAAAGCCCCGCAACGTGTTGCGGGGCTTTTTACATTGGAAACCCGGAAAATTTTCTGTAGGGAAAACGGGCATGAAGCAGCAGGCCGGCATGGGTATTCTTTTGGCGCTCACTACCGCAATGTGCTGGGGTGCGCTGCCAATTGCAATGAAGCAGGTACTGGAAGTCATGGAGCCACCGACGGTGGTGTTTTATCGCTTCCTGATGGCAAGCATAGGCCTGGGCGCCATTCTGGCCGTCAAAGGTAAGCTGCCACCGCTGCGCATCTTCCGAAAACCGCGTTGGCTGGTGTTACTGGCTATCGCGACGGGCGGTCTGTTCGGTAACTTCATTCTGTTCAGCTCTTCCCTGCAATATCTTAGCCCTACAGCGTCGCAGGTGATTGGTCAGCTTTCACCGGTCGGCATGATGGTCGCCAGCGTATTCATCCTCAAGGAGAAGATGCGCGGCACGCAGATCATCGGGGCAAGCATGCTGCTTTGCGGGCTGGTGATGTTCTTTAACACCAGCCTGATTGAGATTTTTACCCGCCTGACGGATTACACCTGGGGTGTCATTTTTGGGGTGGGTGCAGCAACGGTCTGGGTGAGTTATGGCGTCGCGCAAAAGGTGTTATTGCGCCGTCTTGCCTCACAGCAGATCCTCTTTTTGCTGTACACTTTGTGTACACTGGCATTATTGCCTTTAGCGAAGCCGGGTGTAATTACCCAGCTCAGCGACTGGCAACTGGCGTGCCTCATTTTTTGTGGGCTGAATACGCTGGTCGGTTATGGCGCTCTGGCTGAAGCCATGGCGCGCTGGCAGGCAGCACAGGTGAGCGCCTTAATCACGCTTACCCCGCTGTTTACGCTGTTATTTTCAGATTTGTTATCAATGGCCTGGCCCGATGTCTTCGTCAAGCCGATGCTCAACCTGTTGGGTTATCTCGGTGCGTTTGTCGTGGTTGCGGGCGCGATGTATTCCGCCATTGGTCATCGTCTCTGGGGGCGTTGGCGCAAAAATGAAGCGGTTGTAATAGTCCCCCGCTCAGGCGAATGAGTTACGGAGAGTAAAATGAAGTTTGTTGATGAAGCGACGATTTTGGTCGTGGCAGGTGATGGCGGTAACGGTTGTGTAAGCTTCCGCCGTGAAAAATATATTCCTCGTGGCGGTCCTGACGGCGGTGACGGTGGGGACGGTGGCGACGTGTGGCTGGAGGCGGATGAAAACCTCAACACGCTGATCGACTACCGTTTCGAAAAATCTTTCCGCGCCGAGCGTGGCCAGAACGGCCAGAGCCGCGACTGTACCGGTAAACGCGGTAAAGACGTGACGATCAAAGTGCCGGTGGGTACGCGTGTCATCGATCAGGGCACGGGCGAAACCATGGGTGATATGACCAAACACGGTCAGCGCCTGATGGTGGCGAAAGGCGGCTGGCATGGTCTGGGTAACAGCCGTTTCAAATCTTCCGTTAACCGTACCCCGCGTCAGAAAACCATGGGTACCCCGGGTGATAAGCGCGACCTGCAACTGGAACTGATGCTGCTGGCGGATGTGGGGATGCTGGGTATGCCAAACGCCGGTAAATCGACGTTTATCCGTGCGGTCTCTGCGGCGAAACCCAAAGTAGCGGATTATCCGTTTACGACGCTGGTGCCGAGCCTGGGCGTTGTCCGTATGGATAACGAGAAGAGCTTTGTGGTCGCTGACATCCCGGGTCTGATTGAAGGGGCAGCAGAAGGCGCCGGTCTGGGTATTCGCTTCCTGAAGCACCTTGAGCGTTGTCGCGTACTGTTGCACCTCATCGACATCGATCCAATCGACGGTTCCGATCCGGTTGAAAACGCCCGTATTATTATCGGCGAGCTGGAGAAATACAGTGAAAAACTGGCGCAAAAACCGCGCTGGCTGGTATTTAACAAGATCGACCTGATGGATAAAGCGGAAGCTGAAGCGAAAGCTAAAGCGATTGCCGACGCGATGGGTTGGGAAGATAAGTACTATCTGATCTCTGCCGCCAGCCAGGTTGGCGTGAAAGATCTCTGCTGGGATGTGATGACCTTTATCATCGAGAATCCGGTTGTTCAGGCAGAAGAGGCGAAACAGCCTGAAAAAGTCGAATTCATGTGGGATGACTACCACCGCCAGCAGCTCGAAGAGCTGGAAGCGGAAGAAGATGATGAAGACTGGGACGATGACTGGGATGAAGACGACGAAGAAGGCGTCGAGTTCATCTACAAGCATTAACCCCTGTATAAAGCCCCTTAACGGGGCTTTTTTTTATCCTATTTTCGCCGGTAACCAACAGCTGGCGATGAGGCCACCCTCAGCGCCGTTCTCCAGCGTTAAATGGCCATGATGGAGCTGTACGATACGCTGTACGATGCTCAGCCCAAGGCCGCTGCCGCCGTAGCGCTGGTCGAGACGTCGGAAAGGTTCGGTGATCGACTGGCGGTGCGCCTCATCAATACCCGGCCCCTGATCGGTAACGCTCACCCGGGTACCGCCCTCCGTCGCTGTTAATGCCACTTCAATGGTTGTACCTGCCGGGCTGTAGCGGGCGGCATTCTCCAGAAGGTTCCTTAGCATCAGACGTAACAGGACGGCGTCCCCCTGTACCGTCAGCGCGCTGTGGGCCGGCCATATTACCGTATGCTCTTTGGCTTCATGCTCCAGGCTGAGCGGAGCAATGATCGTCTCTGTCCAGTTCACGGTATCGTAATGGCCGCTGGCCATCGCCTGTCCGGCACGCGCCAGCATCAGCAGCTGTTCCACTGTGTGCATCAGCTGATCGATCCGGCTTATCAGTGGCGTGGCCTGCGGGGAACCGGACTGAGCCATCAGTTCCAGATGGAGCCTGATCCCCGCAAGCGGCGTACGTAACTCGTGTGCCGCATCGGCGGTAAACAGGCGTTCCTGTTGAATAGTGTGGTCCAGCCGGGCGAGGAGTTGATTGAGCGACGCGGTCACAGCGCCTATCTCTTCCATATCGGAATACATCGGCAGGGGAGTCAGATTATCCGCCGAGCGGTTCGCAAGGCTGGCGCGAAGTTTGTTGAGTGGTCGGGTGATCCAGGTGACTGCCCAGAATGAGAAGAGCAAGGTAAAACCGACCATCACCAGAGAAGGGACCAGCAGGGAGGCAATGGCTTCGCGGATCTCTTTTTCGACATGGTTGTTGCGCGCTTTGGCGGACAACGTTTCGTTCACCAGAAAACCGATCTGCTCGCGGCTCTCATGCCACAGCCAGACAACGCTAATGAGTTGAAAAAATAGCAGAATAACCGCCAGCAACACCATTAATCGCCGGCGCATACTGTTCATTTCTGGCTCTCCAGACGGTAACCCACGCCGCGTACGGTTTTGATGCGATCTTTACCGAGCTTGCGCCGCAGATTATGAATGTGAACTTCAAGCGTGTTTGATCCTGGATCGTCCTGCCAGGAGTAGATGTCCTGTTGCAGCGTTTCACGGTGCACGGTCTGCCCGCTGCGCATGATCAGGCGCGTCAGCAGAGCGAACTCTTTTGGCGTCACTTCCACAGGCTGAGACTGGCGCAGCACCTGCTGAGTTTGCAGATTGAGGGTGATATCTCCGTCCGTCAGCAGGTTGTCGCTGTGGCCCTGATAGCGGCGGATCAACGCCCGTACGCGAGCCTGTAGCTCGGCAAGGGCGAAGGGTTTTACCAGATAATCGTCAGCGCCAGAATCCAGCCCGTTAATTCTGTCTTCAATGGCATCGCGGGCGGTGAGAATCAAGACGGGATTCTCAACCCCGCGACGACGCCACTGGCAGAGCAGCGTCGCGCCGTCTTTATCCGGCAGCCCTAAATCCAGGATCACGAGGCTGTATTCACCGCTCTGGATCAGGGCATCTGCTTCAGCGGCCGTGGTGGCACAATCCAGGGCGTAGCCTTCATTCCCCAGCGCCAGCGCTAACCCTTCCTGCAATAACAGATCGTCTTCAACTATCAGTAGTTTCATCGCTAGTTATTCTGGTAGATGTCCTTATAGAGCCTGCTTTCGAAACGCACCAGTGGAATACGGCGATTGCGCTGGTCAGCCGGTTCGACGGCATAGCCGGAAAGATACTGCACAAATGCCATGCGTTGTCCGCTGGCGGTAGTGATAAAACCGGCAAGGTTGTAAACGCCTTGCAGGGAACCCGTTTTGGCTGACACTTTGCCATCCACGCCCGCAGCGTGAAGGCCCGCGCGGTACTGAAGAGAGCCGTCGTGTCCGGCAAGCGGCAGCATCGTAATAAAGTTTAGCTCAGCGTCATGCTGAGCAATGTACTGCAACACCTGCATCATGGTGGCCGGCGAGATCAGGTTATGACGCGATAAACCGGAACCATCAACGGCGATCGTATTGCCCAGATCGATACCCGCCTGCTGGCGCAGGATCTGACGTACGGCATCAGAACCGGCCCGCCAGGTGCCCGGCACACCAAATCGCGCGTGCCCAATCATGCGGAACACCGTGTCGGCAATCATGTTATCCGACTTTTTCAGCATAATCTTAAGCAAATCATGCAGTGGCGCGGACTGTTTGCTGGCGATCACCGTGCCTGGCTCATTCACCTGCGTCTGGCGCAGCAGCGTTCCGGTGTAGGTTATGCCCGCCTGCTTCAGTTCATCTTTAAAAATGGCACCGGCATAGCCCGCGCCATCCTGAATGGCGAAGGCCAGCGGGAGGGGATCGGACCGCTGGGTCAGGCAGCCGGTGAGCGTATAGCGATTGAGATCGCCCGGTACCACGTCCAGCTCGCAATACTGCGCCTCCGGGGAGCCTTTCGCCAGCGTCCGCACCTGGCTGAACATCGTGACCGGGTAGTATGAGGCCACGCGGATAAAAGCTAAGTCATTTGGTTTTGGCGCGCTGTAAAGCGATACGGAGAAGCAGTTACGGTCAACGATGGCGGCGGCTGGCGGGGCGCTAAAGCACTGCGTCATGTCGTTCCACGGCCAGCCAGGCGCTTTATCGTGGCTGGCGAAAATGGAGGTGTCGATCAGCACGTTGCCATCAATTTTTGTTACGCCGGATTTTTTCAGTACCGCCACCATATTGCGGACATCCTGGCGCTTAAAGGTGGGATCGCCACCAAAACGGGCGATAAGATCGCCTTTCAGTTCGCCACCCTCAACGTTACCTCTGGTTTCAAGGGTGGTAGTAAAACGGAAGTCAGGCCCGAGCTGGAGCAGGGCGGCGAGGGCAGTGATCACCTTCTGGGTACTGGCAGGCAGCGCCATCTGTTGACTGTGATAGTCAATCTCGGGAGCCTGCGCGCCAACCTTCTGCACCATCAGGGCAAGGTTCGCGCCGGCGGGCAGTTGATTAATGTACTCATCAACATTCGCGGCCTGAACGGTGAACGTTATACTGGTAGTCAATCCGATGATAAAACTGGAAAATCGCATAATCTCGCGCTAACAACCCGAAAACAAACCGTCATACTACGGTGCATGGCACTGTAAAGTAAACGATGACCCATAGTGAACTTCGCGGTAAAATGCGTATCAAATTGAAAAATTGCTGCTGACCTGGGGCGTTGCTCCCGGGTCGGTTTTCTTTTTGCTTCTGGCCTGTTCAGGTGGGCTGGAGCAGGGAACACTGCTCCCAACAGGAATGTTTAAGAGGTATAACAAATGCAAGCTATTCCGATGACCTTACGTGGTGCCGAAAAACTGCGCGAAGAGCTGGATTTTCTCAAATCCGTGCGTCGCCCTGAAATCATCGCCGCTATCGCGGAAGCGCGTGAGCATGGCGACCTGAAAGAGAATGCTGAATACCACGCGGCGCGTGAGCAGCAGGGTTTCTGTGAGGGGCGCATTAAAGATATCGAGGCGAAACTGTCTAACGCGCAGGTTATCGATATCACCAAAATGCCAAATAATGGCCGTGTGATCTTCGGTTCTACCGTCAGCGTCCTGAATCTGGACAACGACGAAGAGCAGACCTATCGCATCGTGGGTGATGATGAAGCGGACTTCAAACAGAACCTGATTTCGGTGAACTCGCCGATTGCTCGTGGCCTGATTGGCAAAGAGCAGGACGATGTGGTCACCATCCGCACCCCTGGTGGTGAAGTGGAATACGAAATTATTAAGGTTGAATACCTGTAATTCGCTTCTCTACTAAGATGTTGATACATTGTAAAGAAAAGAAAAAGGCCGCATAGCGGCCTTTTATCAACTCAAGGAGCATGGCATTTTGCTCGCCTGCTGAAAGAAATCCCTCGTTTCACACAGAAAATGTGTTTGATTCAGGATATCCTTAACGTGGCAGCGAGATTTTGCGCTCTTTAGATGGGCGATAGAGCACCAGCGTTTTACCGATGACCTGTACATTACAGGCGCCGGTTTCGCGCACGATGGCTTCCACGATCAGGTTTTTAGTGTCTCTGTCTTCAGAGGCGATTTTCACCTTGATCAGCTCGTGGTGTTCCAGCGCTTGTTCAATCTCGGCAAGCACCCCTTCGGTCAAACCATTGTTGCCAAGCATCACTACAGGCTTGAGCGGATGTGCCAGACCTTTAAGGTGCTGTTTTTGTTTAGTACTCAGATTCATCGTATATTTTTGCTTACGTTGGGATTGAAAACGGTTCATTCTACCGCCATCTCCCTAATATCGCCAAATAGCTGCGTAGAAATTTACGTCACAGGCAAGCAACGATGAACCAGGACGGAAATGTTAAATGACAGGTAAAAAGCGTTCTGCCAGCTCCAGCCGCTGGCTTCAGGAACACTTTAGCGATAAATATGTTCAACAGGCGCAGAAAAAGGGGTTGCGTTCCCGCGCCTGGTTTAAACTTGATGAAATACAGCAAAGTGACAAACTTTTTAAACCGGGAATGACGGTGGTCGACCTCGGTGCGGCACCTGGCGGATGGTCCCAGTATGCGGTTACGCAGATCGGCGGAACGGGTCGAATCATCGCATGCGATCTTTTACCAATGGATCCCATCGTCGGTGTCGACTTCCTTCAGGGCGACTTTCGTGATGAATTAGTGCTTAAAGCACTACTTGATCGTGTAGGTGACAGTAAGGTCCAGGTTGTCATGTCGGATATGGCGCCAAATATGTGTGGAACACCGGCGGTGGATATTCCCCGCGCCATGTATCTGGTGGAACTAGCGTTAGAAATGTGTCGTGATGTACTAGCGCCTGGTGGTAGTTTTGTTGTGAAGGTGTTTCAGGGCGAAGGTTTCGAGGAGTATCTTAAGGAAATTCGCTCCCTGTTTGCGAAGGTCAAAGTTCGTAAGCCGGACTCTTCCCGGGCCCGTTCCCGTGAAGTGTATATTGTAGCGACCGGGCGAAAATGATAACCGGTAGATTTCAGGCGAAAGTTTGAATGAAACTGGATATAGAGTATCCTGACGCTGTTTTTAACACAGTTGTAATATGAGGTTAATCCCTTGAGTGACATGGCGAAAAACCTAATACTCTGGCTGGTCATTGCCGTTGTGCTGATGTCAGTATTCCAGAGCTTTGGGCCCAGCGAGTCGAATGGCCGCAAGGTGGATTATTCTACCTTCCTGCAAGAGGTCAATCAGGACCAGGTTCGCGAAGCGCGTATCAACGGACGTGAGATCAACGTTACCAAGAAAGATAGTAACCGTTACACGACTTACATCCCGGTGAACGATCCTAAGCTGCTTGATAACCTTCTGACCAAAAACGTCAAAGTGGTAGGCGAGCCGCCGGAAGAACCAAGCCTGCTGGCTTCTATCTTCATTTCCTGGTTCCCGATGCTGCTTCTTATCGGCGTCTGGATCTTCTTTATGCGCCAGATGCAGGGCGGTGGTGGCAAAGGTGCCATGTCGTTCGGTAAGAGCAAGGCGCGTATGCTGACGGAAGACCAGATCAAGACCACGTTTGCTGACGTAGCAGGTTGTGACGAAGCAAAAGAAGAGGTGGGTGAACTGGTTGAATACCTGCGCGAGCCGAGCCGTTTCCAGAAACTGGGCGGTAAGATCCCGAAAGGCGTCCTGATGGTCGGCCCTCCGGGTACCGGTAAAACCCTGCTGGCAAAAGCCATCGCGGGTGAAGCGAAGGTGCCGTTCTTTACTATTTCAGGTTCTGACTTCGTTGAAATGTTCGTGGGTGTCGGTGCATCTCGTGTGCGTGACATGTTCGAGCAGGCTAAGAAGGCAGCACCGTGCATCATCTTCATCGATGAAATCGACGCCGTAGGCCGCCAGCGTGGCGCAGGCCTGGGTGGTGGTCACGATGAACGTGAGCAGACGCTGAACCAGATGCTGGTTGAGATGGACGGCTTCGAAGGTAACGAAGGTATCATCGTTATCGCGGCAACTAACCGTCCGGACGTACTCGACCCTGCGCTGCTGCGTCCAGGCCGTTTTGACCGTCAGGTTGTGGTCGGTCTGCCGGATGTTCGCGGTCGTGAACAGATTCTGAAAGTGCATATGCGACGCGTACCGCTGGCGCCAGATATTGACGCGGCAATCATTGCGCGTGGTACTCCAGGCTTCTCCGGTGCGGATCTGGCTAACCTGGTCAACGAAGCAGCACTGTTTGCCGCTCGCGGTAACAAGCGCGTGGTGTCCATGGTGGAATTCGAGAAAGCGAAAGACAAAATCATGATGGGGGCGGAACGTCGCTCCATGGTGATGACGGAAGCGCAGAAAGAGTCCACGGCATATCACGAAGCGGGCCACGCGATTATCGGTCGTCTGGTGCCGGAACACGATCCCGTACACAAGGTGACGATTATTCCGCGCGGTCGTGCGCTGGGTGTGACCTTCTTCCTGCCTGAAGGCGACGCGATCAGCGCCAGCCGTCAGAAGCTGGAAAGCCAGATTTCAACCCTGTACGGCGGTCGTCTGGCTGAAGAGATTATCTACGGTGCGGAACATGTTTCCACCGGTGCGTCGAACGATATTAAAGTGGCGACAAACCTGGCGCGTAACATGGTGACTCAGTGGGGCTTCTCCGACAAACTCGGTCCGCTGCTGTATGCAGAGGAAGAGGGCGAAGTATTCCTGGGCCGCTCTGTGGCAAAAGCGAAACATATGTCCGATGAAACGGCACGTATCATCGACCAGGAAGTGAAAGCGCTGATTGAACGTAACTACGCTCGCGCCCGTCAGATCCTGAACGACAATATGGACATCCTGCATTCGATGAAAGATGCGCTCATGAAATATGAGACCATCGATGCACCGCAGATTGACGACCTGATGGCGCGCCGCGAAGTGCGTCCGCCGGCAGGCTGGGAAGACCCAGGCGCGTCTAACAATTCTGACAACAATGGCACCCCGCGTGCGCCGCGTCCGGTCGATGAACCGCGTACGCCAAACCCGGGCAACACCATGTCAGAGCAGTTGGGCGACAAGTAAGTCACTGCTGTTGAAGCGTTTGTCTGTATCTCAAACCCTGGAGCTTGCTCCGGGGTTTTTCTTATCTGTTTAACCACATTAATCCCAGGGACTTCACCATGAAACTATTCGCCCAGGACTCGCATCTCGACCTTTCACATCCCCATGTGATGGGGATCCTGAATGTCACGCCTGATTCCTTCTCTGACGGCGGCACGCATAATTCGCTTATCGACGCGGTTAAACACGCGAATTTAATGATTAACGCGGGTGCCACCATCATTGACGTTGGAGGGGAGTCAACGCGGCCTGGCGCGGCGGAGGTTTCGGTGGAAGAAGAGCTGGCGCGCGTGGTGCCGGTGGTGGAGGCTATCGCCCGGCGCTTTGAAGTGTGGATCTCCGTTGATACCTCCAAACCCGAAGTGATCCGTGAAGTGGCGAGAGTGGGCGCTCACATTATCAATGATATCCGCTCGCTGACCGAGCCGGGCGCGATTGAAGCCGCCGCAGAAACCGGGCTACCGGTGTGTCTGATGCATATGCAGGGTCAGCCTAAGACAATGCAGGAGGCGCCAAAATATGAAGATGTGTTTGCCGACGTCACCCGCTTCTTTATTGAGCATATCGAACGCTGTGAACGTGCGGGTATCGCAAAAGAGAAATTGCTGCTCGACCCGGGCTTCGGTTTCGGTAAAAATCTCTCACACAATTACGCGTTGCTTGCGCGCTTATCAGAGTTTCATCAGTTCGGCCTGCCACTGCTGGTGGGAATGTCGAGAAAATCGATGATTGGTCAGTTGTTGAATGTCGGGCCGAGCGAACGTCTGAGCGGCAGTCTGGCCTGCGCGGTGATTGCCGCGATGCAAGGTGCACACATCATTCGCGTCCATGACGTAAAAGAAACAGTAGAAGCCATGCGTGTGGTGGAAGCCACACTGGCAGCGAAGGAAAACAAACGCTATGAGTAATCGTAAATATTTTGGTACCGATGGCATCCGTGGGCGCGTAGGCGATGCGCCAATTACCCCTGACTTTGTCCTGAAGCTGGGCTGGGCAGCGGGGAAAGTGCTGGCGCGTCATGGCTCCCGTAAGATCATTATTGGGAAAGATACCCGTATTTCGGGTTATATGCTGGAGTCCGCGCTGGAAGCCGGGCTGGCGGCGGCGGGGCTTTCAGCTTCCTTTACGGGGCCAATGCCGACCCCTGCTGTTGCCTATCTGACCCGCACCTTCCGTGCGGAAGCGGGCATCGTCATTTCAGCTTCCCATAATCCGTTCTATGACAACGGTATCAAATTCTTCTCCATCGACGGCACCAAACTGCCGGATGACGTGGAAGAGGCGATTGAAGCGGAAATGGAAAAAGAGATCACCTGTGTTGACTCCGCTGAGCTGGGTAAAGCAAACCGTATTGTCGATGCCGCAGGCCGCTACATTGAATTCTGCAAAGGCACTTTCCCGAATGAGCTGAGCCTGGCACACCTCAAAATTGTGGTGGACTGTGCCAACGGTGCGACTTACCACATTGCGCCGAATGTGTTCCGCGAGCTGGGTGCCAAAGTGATCACTATCGGCTGCGAGCCGGATGGTCTGAACATCAACGAAGAAGTCGGCGCGACAGACGTGCGTGCCTTGCAGGCGCGTGTGCTGGCTGAAAAGGCCGATCTGGGTATTGCCCTGGATGGCGATGGTGACCGTGTGATCATGGTTGACCACGAAGGTAACAAGGTCGATGGCGATCAGATCCTCTACATCATTGCCCGTGAAGGCCTGCGTCAGGGGCAGCTGCGCGGTGGCGCGGTCGGTACGCTTATGAGCAACATGGGACTCGAACTGGCGCTGAAACAGCTGGGCATCCCGTTTGTCCGTGCGAAAGTGGGTGACCGCTACGTGCTGGAAAAACTTCAGGAGAAAGGCTGGCGTATTGGCGCGGAAAACTCCGGCCACGTGATCCTGCTTGATAAAACCACCACCGGTGACGGTATTGTGGCGGCGCTTCAGGTTGTTGCCGCGATGGCGCGTAACCATATGAGCCTGCACGATCTGTGCAGCGGCATGAAAATGTTCCCGCAGATTCTGGTTAATGTGCGTTTCACCGCGGGTAAAGGCGACCCGCTGGAAAATGATAACGTGAAAGCGGTGATGGCAGACGTGGAAGCGACTCTTGGCAGCCGTGGGCGCGTCCTGCTGCGTAAGTCGGGTACCGAGCCGCTGATCCGCGTGATGGTGGAAGGCGAAGACGAAGCGCAGGTAACCGAATTTGCGCACCGCATTGCGGATGCAGTCAAAGCTGCATAATCTTTCAGAATAAGTGTTTAAAAAGGCGGCGTTTGCCGCCTTTGTTTTAAGCAATGAATGGCTTTTTGCTGTTTTTTTCCGCAGTTGATACAATGCCTCGAAAATGCCCTTGCGAAGGTGATTCGCTTTGGTTAGTATTCACACCCGCTTCAGTGGGAAACAAAATCCTGCTAATTGGTCGAAGCATTGGTATGCGGCAAATCCGCAAGGAACAGGTTGATTATGTACGAAGCTCTTTTAGTTATTTTCCTTATTGTAGCCATCGCTCTCGTAGCGCTGATTATGCTACAGCAAGGTAAAGGCGCTGATATGGGAGCCTCCTTCGGAGCAGGCGCTTCCGGTACGCTGTTCGGTTCAAGTGGTTCTGCGAACTTCATGACCCGTACGACGGCGATTCTGGCTACGCTGTTCTTCATCATCAGTCTGGTGCTGGGCAATATCAACAGCAACAAGACCAGTAAAGGAAGCGAGTGGGAAAATCTGAGCGCGCCAGCAAAAACTGAGCAAACTCAGCCAGCTGCACCGGCTAAGCCAACCAGCGATATCCCGCAGTAAGTATTCCGTACCGAGGTGGTGGAATTGGTAGACACGCTACCTTGAGGTGGTAGTGCCCTAACGGGCTTGTGGGTTCGAGTCCCATCCTCGGTACCAATATTCCAGAAGAAAGACGTCGCAAGACGTCTTTTTTTTCGTCTGTACATTCTGTGTATCCGATCTTTTGTAGGGCGGGTAAGCGCAGCGCCACCCGCCGTTTTGCCCGGTGGCGCTGCGCTTACCGGGCCTACGAAGACCACAAAAAAGGCGCCCAATGGGCGCCTTTTGCATGACTTGCTGTCGATTATTTCTTATCGCTGTGTTCCAGGTTCTCAACCTGAGGGAGGCCATTACCGGAACTGGCGGAGAGCAGGCCATTCTCAACATAGTTGAACAGCTTCTCACGGGTATCGGTGATGTCCAGGTTACGCATGGTCAGCTGGCCAATACGATCGTCCGGAGAGAACACTGACTCACCTTTCTCCATGGTCAGACGCTCTGCTTTATAGGTCAGGTTGTCAGACACGGTATTGAGGATGGAGTAATCATTGCCGCGACGCAGTTCCAGGGTCACTTCGCCGGTGATTGCGCTTGCCACCCAACGTTGCAGGGCGTCACGCAGCATCAGCGCCTGTGGATCAAACCAGCGACCCTGATACAGCAGTTTGCCCAGCTGACGGCCATGAGAGTGATACTGCTCGATGGTGTCTTCGTTGTGAATACCGGTCAGCAGACGCTCGTAAGCGATGTGTAGCAGCGCCATCCCCGGCGCTTCGTAAATGCCACGGCTTTTCGCTTCGATGATACGGTTTTCGATCTGATCGCTCATACCCAGACCGTGACGACCGCCGATGCGGTTTGCTTCCAGCATCAGTTCAACATCGTCGGAGAAGGTTTTACCGTTCAGGGCAACCGGATGACCACGTTCGAAACGCACGGTCACTTCTTCCGCCGGGATCTTCACGTTCTCATCCCAGAACTTCACGCCCATGATCGGGTTAACAATTTTTACGCTGGAGTTCAGGAATTCCAGGTCTTTCGCTTCGTGCGTCGCACCCAGCATGTTGGAGTCGGTTGAGTAGGCTTTCTCAACGGACATCTTGTAGTCAAAGCCGCAGGCAATCATAAACTCAGACATTTCATGACGGCCACCCAGCTCGTCGATGAAGTCGGTATCCAGCCACGGTTTGTAGATCTGCAACTCGGCGTTGGTCAGCAGGCCATAACGATAGAAACGTTCAATATCGTTGCCTTTATAGGTGCTACCGTCCCCCCAGATGTTCACGCCATCTTCTTTCATGGCGGCGACCAGCATAGTGCCGGTGACGGCACGACCCAGCGGGGTGGTATTGAAATAGGTCAGGCCGCCGGTCGTATTATGGAAAGCACCGCACTGGATCGCGGCAATCCCTTCGGCAACCAGCTGCTTACGGCAGTCGATCAGACGTGCGTTCTCTGCGCCATATTCCATGGCACGACGAGGGATCGCGTCATAATCTTCCTCGTCCGGCTGACCCAGGTTCGCAGTATATGCATAAGGAACCGCTCCCTTCTGGCGCATCCACAGCAGTGCAGCGCTGGTATCCAGGCCGCCAGAAAAAGCGATGCCAATACGTTGTCCTACCGGGAGATGCTTGAGAATCGTCGTCATATAATAAAACCCTGCTTGATTGACTGATTAGAGACCGCTTTCGCTCTCGATGCATTTTTATGCAAAATAAGTGAGTATTCATTTAATCATCTTTTATCGACGACCGAAAGAGACGTGTGCGTTTTTTGTAAAAATTTCCCTTTTATTGCCCTGGCTGAAGTTGGGTTGACAGGTGGGGTCAACTATCAATATACTGAACGCCGATTTTACGTCCCGTCTTCGGTACCAAATCCCAGCATTATTTGCAAATTCTGTCCAAAACGCGTAGAATTTGCCACGTTTCAGGCGCGGGGTGGAGCAGCCTGGTAGCTCGTCGGGCTCATAACCCGAAGGTCGTCGGTTCAAATCCGGCCCCCGCAACCACTTTCCTATAAAGTTCTTTTTCAAATATACTGTGAAGACTTAGAGCCTTCGTAGCTGGATTTGAAAAAATGCTTTCGGAGAGTGCTCCAGGCCACAGTTGTGGCTATAGGGTTCAGTTATCTAAAGCCCCGATTTATCGGGGTTTTTTGTTATCTGACTACAGAATAACTGGGCTTTACGCCCTTTTTTTATGTCTTGGGGGTGGGCTTGTCCACATTAGAGCAAAAATTAACAGAGATGATTACTGCGCCGGTCGAAGCACTGGGCTACGAACTGGTCGGCATCGAATTCGTTCGCGGCCGTACATCCACACTGCGCATCTATATTGATAGTGAAGATGGCATCAATGTTGATGATTGTGCTGATGTCAGCCACCAGGTGAGTGCGGTTCTTGATGTTGAAGATCCGATTACCGTTGCGTACAACCTGGAAGTTTCCTCACCTGGCCTCGATCGTCCGATGTTCACGGCCGAGCACTACGTGCGCTTTACCGGTGAAGAAGTGGCTCTCGTTCTGCGTATGGCCGTACAGAACCGCCGTAAATGGCAGGGAATTATCAAAGCCGTTGATGGTGAAATGATCACGGTGACAGTCGAAGGCAAAGATGAAGTGTTCGCGCTGAGTAATATCCAGAAGGCGAACCTGGTTCCCCACTTTTAACAGTCTGGATTGAGGTGAAAAGCCCGCGATGAACAAAGAAATTTTGGCTGTTGTTGAAGCCGTCTCCAACGAGAAATCACTGCCGCGTGAGAAGATTTTCGAAGCGCTGGAAAGTGCACTGGCTACAGCAACCAAGAAAAAATACGAACAAGAGATCGATGTTCGCGTAGAAATCGATCGTAAAAGCGGTGACTTCGATACATTCCGTCGTTGGGTAATCGTTGAAGAAGTGACCCAACCGACCAAAGAGATCACGCTGGAAGCGGCACGTTTTGAAGACGAAAGTCTGAACGTGGGTGACTACGTTGAAGATCAGATTGAATCTGTTACCTTCGACCGTATCACCACCCAGACCGCGAAGCAGGTTATTGTGCAGAAAGTGCGCGAAGCCGAGCGCGCGCTGGTTGTCGATCAGTTCCGCGATCAGGAAGGCGAAATCATCACTGGCGTGGTGAAGAAAGTGAACCGCGACAACATCTCTCTGGAGATCAAATCCGAAGGGCTGCCGGGTAACGCTGAAGCCGTGATCCTGCGTGAAGACATGCTGCCGCGTGAAAACTTCCGCCCAGGCGACCGTATTCGTGGTGTGCTGTATGCCGTACGTCCTGAAGCGCGTGGTGCACAGCTGTTCGTGACGCGTTCTAAACCAGAAATGCTGGTTGAACTGTTCCGTATCGAAGTGCCGGAAATCGGCGAAGAAGTTATCGAAATCAAAGCGGCGGCCCGCGATCCGGGTTCCCGTGCGAAAATTGCGGTGAAAACCAACGACAAGCGTATCGACCCGGTCGGTGCTTGCGTCGGTATGCGTGGCGCACGTGTTCAGGCGGTTTCTACCGAACTGGGCGGCGAGCGCATTGATATCGTTCTGTGGGACGATAACCCGGCGCAGTTCGTGATCAACGCAATGGCACCGGCTGATGTGGCGTCTATCGTTGTTGACGAAGACAAACACACCATGGATATCGCTGTAGAAGCGGGCAACCTGGCGCAGGCGATTGGCCGTAACGGTCAGAACGTACGTCTGGCGTCACAGCTGAGCGGCTGGGAACTCAACGTGATGACCGTTGATGACCTTCAGGCCAAGCATCAGGCTGAAGCCCACGCGGCGATCGATACCTTCACCAAATACCTGGACATTGACGAAGACTTCGCCACTGTGCTGGTTGAAGAAGGTTTCTCTACGCTGGAAGAACTGGCCTACGTGCCAATGAAAGAGCTGCTGGAAATTGACGGTCTGGATGAACCAACCGTTGAAGCCCTGCGTGAACGCGCTAAAAACGCACTGACCACCCTGGCGCTGGCTCAGGAAGAAAGCCTTGGCGATAAGAAGCCGGCTGATGACCTGCTGAATCTGGAAGGTCTTGATCGTGCGATTGCGTTCAAGCTGGCTGCCCGTGGTGTTTGTACGCTGGAAGATCTCGCTGAGCAAGGCGTTGATGACCTGGCCGATATCGAAGGTTTAACCGACGAGAAAGCCGGCGAACTCATCATGGCCGCACGTAATATTTGCTGGTTCGGCGACGAAGCGTAATAAACTGTAGCAGGAAGGAACAGCATGACTGATGTAACTGTAAAATCGCTGGCTGCTGAGATTCAGACCTCCGTGGACCGCCTGGTACAGCAATTTGCTGATGCAGGGATCCCGAAGTCCGCTGATGACTCGGTGACCGCGCAAGAAAAACAAACCTTGTTAGCGCACCTGAACCGTGAACACGGCTCTACGCCTGACAAGTTAACGCTACAGCGTAAAACGCGTAGCACGTTGAACATCCCTGGTACCGGTGGCAAAAGCAAGTCGGTACAAATTGAAGTCCGCAAGACGCGCACCTTTGTAAAACGTGATCCGCAAGAGGCAGAACGCCTTGCCGCGGAAGAGCAGGCACAGCGTGAAGCGGAAGAACAAGCTCAGCGTGAGGCAGAAGCCACTGCCAAACGTGAAGCAGAATTAAAAGCTGAACGTGAGGCCGCAGAAAAAGCGAAACGCGACGCCGGTGAAAAAGCGAAGCGTGACGCTGCGGAAAAAGACAAAGTGAGCAATCAACAGACCGACGAAATGACCAAAACTGCCCAGGCTGAAAAAGCCCGCCGTGAAAATGAAGCTGCCGAGCTGAAGCGTAAAGCGGAAGAAGAAGCCCGCCGCAAGCTTGAAGAAGAAGCTCGCCGCGTCGCCGAAGAAGCGCGTCGCATGGCAGAAGAAAACGAGAAGAACGGTGTGAATACCGCTGAACCAACTGAAGATACCAGCGATTATCACGTCACCACGTCTCAGCATGCGCGTCAGGCAGAAGACGACAACGACCGCGAAGTTGAAGGTGGTCGTGGCCGTACTCGCAGTGCAAAAGCTGCGCGTCCTGCGAAAAAAGGTAACAAACACGCTGAATCAAAAGCTGACCGTGAAGAAGCGCGTGCAGCGGTTCGCGGCGGTAAAGGCGGCAAGCGTAAAGGTTCCGCTCTCCAGCAGGGCTTCCAGAAGCCTGCTCAGGCCGTTAACCGTGACGTTGTGATCGGCGAAACCATCACCGTTGGCGAACTGGCTAACAAGATGGCGGTGAAAGGCTCTCAGGTCATCAAAGCGATGATGAAACTGGGCGCAATGGCCACCATCAACCAGGTCATCGACCAGGAAACCGCACAGCTGGTTGCCGAAGAGATGGGTCACAAAGTTATCCTGCGTCGTGAAAACGAGCTGGAAGAAGCAGTAATGAGCGACCGTGATACGGGCGCAGCGGCTGAACCGCGCGCACCGGTCGTGACCATCATGGGTCACGTTGACCACGGTAAAACCTCTCTGCTTGACTACATTCGTTCTACTAAGGTTGCCTCCGGCGAAGCGGGTGGTATTACCCAGCACATCGGTGCTTACCACGTAGAAACCGAAAACGGCATGATCACCTTCCTGGATACCCCAGGCCACGCAGCGTTTACCTCAATGCGTGCTCGTGGTGCTCAGGCAACGGATATCGTTGTTCTGGTTGTTGCTGCCGACGATGGCGTGATGCCACAGACCATTGAAGCTATCCAGCACGCGAAAGCGGCGCAGGTGCCTCTGGTTGTCGCAGTTAACAAAATCGATAAGCCAGAAGCCGATATGGATCGCGTGAAGAACGAACTGTCCCAGTACGGCGTTATGCCGGAAGAGTGGGGCGGTGAAGCGCAGTTCATCCCTGTATCAGCAAAAGCAGGTACCGGTATCGACGACCTGCTGAACGCTATCCTGCTTCAGGCTGAAGTTCTGGAGCTGAAAGCGGTTCGTAAAGGTATGGCGAGCGGCGCGGTAATCGAATCCTTCCTGGATAAAGGTCGTGGTCCGGTTGCAACCGTTCTGGTTCGCGAAGGTACTCTGCACAAGGGCGACATCGTTCTGTGTGGTTTCGAATACGGTCGCGTTCGTGCGATGCGTAACGAACTGGGTCAGGAAGTGCTGGAAGCGGGTCCGTCCATTCCAGTGGAAATTCTCGGCCTGTCCGGTGTTCCGGCTGCCGGTGACGAAGTCACCGTGGTACGTGACGAGAAGAAAGCGCGTGAAGTCGCTCTGTATCGTCAGGGTAAATTCCGTGAAGTGAAGCTGGCTCGTCAGCAGAAATCTAAACTCGAGAACATGTTCGCCAACATGACCGAAGGCGAAGTTCACGAAGTGAACATTGTTCTGAAAGCGGACGTTCAGGGTTCTGTGGAAGCGATCTCCGACTCCTTGCTGAAACTGTCTACCGACGAAGTGAAAGTGAAGATCATCGGTTCTGGCGTAGGTGGTATCACCGAAACCGACGCAACCCTGGCAGCAGCGTCCAACGCGATCCTTGTTGGCTTCAACGTTCGTGCTGACGCATCTGCGCGTAAAGTGATTGATGCTGAAAGCCTGGATCTGCGTTACTACTCCGTCATCTATAACCTGATTGACGAAGTGAAAGCAGCGATGAGCGGCATGCTGTCTCCTGAGCTGAAACAGCAGATCATCGGTCTGGCTGAAGTACGTGACGTGTTCAAATCACCGAAATTCGGTGCGATCGCGGGCTGTATGGTTACCGAAGGGACCATCAAGCGTCACAACCCAATCCGCGTACTGCGTGACAACGTGGTTATCTACGAAGGTGAGCTGGAATCCCTGCGCCGCTTCAAAGATGACGTTAACGAAGTCCGTAACGGCATGGAATGTGGTATCGGCGTGAAGAACTACAACGACGTTCGCGTTGGCGATATGATCGAAGTGTTCGAGATCATCGAAATTCAGCGTACCATCGCGTAATCTTCGTCAACTGAAGATTAATTAGCGTAGGCCGGGTAAGCGAAGCGCCACCCGGCAGTAATTTTAAAAAGGGGCTTAAGCCCCTTTTTTGTCTGGAGAATTTATTATGGCGAAAGAATTTGGTCGCCCACAGCGCGTCGCGCAGGAGATGCAGAAAGAGATCGCTCTCATTCTGCAACGTGAAATCAAAGATCCACGCGTGGGTATGATGACCACCGTGTCGGGCGTGGAAATGTCCCGCGACCTGGCGTACGCCAAAGTGTTTGTTACTTTCCTGAATGACCAGGATGAAGACGCCGTGAAGAACGGCATTAAAGCGTTGCAGGAAGCCTCTGGTTTCATCCGCTCTCTGCTTGGCAAAGCAATGCGCCTGCGTATCGTGCCAGAGCTGACCTTCTTCTACGACAACTCGCTGGTTGAAGGTATGCGTATGTCCAACCTGGTGACCAGCGTGGTGAAACATGACGATGAGCGTCGTGTTAACCCGGCGGACGACAGCAAGGAGGACTGATGAGTCGTCCTCGTCGTCGCGGTCGTGACGTGCATGGCGTGCTGTTGCTGGATAAACCACAGGGCGCATCCAGCAACGACGTGCTGCAAAAAGTGAAGCGTATTTATAACGCCAACCGTGCAGGGCACACTGGCGCGCTGGATCCGCTGGCAACCGGCATGCTGCCGATCTGCCTGGGGGAAGCGACAAAGTTTTCCCAGTACCTGCTGGATTCGGATAAGCGCTACCGCGTGATTGCCAAACTGGGCCAGCGCACGGATACCTCTGATGCAGATGGCCTGGTGGTGGAAGAGCGCCCGGTGACCTTCAGCGCGGAGCAACTTGATGCGGCGCTGGACAGCTTCCGTGGTGATACGCTACAGGTGCCGTCGATGTATTCGGCGCTGAAATATCAGGGCAAAAAGCTCTACGAATATGCGCGTCAGGGCATTGAGGTTCCGCGTGAAGCTCGTCCGATTACCGTGTATGAGTTGCTGTTCATTCGCCACGAAGGTGATGAACTCGAGCTGGAAGTACACTGTTCGAAAGGGACCTATATCCGCACCATCATTGATGACCTCGGTGAAAAGCTGGGCTGCGGCGCGCATGTGATTTATCTGCGTCGTCTGGCGGTCAGCAAATATCCGGTCGAACGCATGGTGACGCTTGAGCATCTGCACGCCCTGGTTGAACAGGCGCAAGCGCAGGGCGTTGCGCCAGCCGATCTGCTGGACCCGCTGCTGATGCCAATGGACAGTCCGGCAGTGGACTTCCCGGTTGTTAATCTTCCTTTAACATCGTCCGTTTACTTTAAGAACGGAAACCCGGTTCGCACATCGGGGGCGCCGCTTGAGGGCCTGGTACGCGTGACGGAAGGTGACGAAGGGAAATTCATCGGTATGGGCGAAATGGATGGCGAAGGGCGTGTGGCGCCGCGTCGTCTGGTCGTCGAATATCCGGTCGAAGCGTGACGGTGATAACGCCTCACCTTGCGATAAGCAGGGGAGACGAGTAGAATATCGCCGCTTAACGCCTGGTAAATTGTTTAACAATCTGCGGGGCGTACATGGGATAGCTGAATTAGAGATCGGCATCCTTACATTCTTTATACTTTGGAGTTTGAAAATGTCTCTAAGCGTTGAAGCTAAAGCTAAAATCGTTTCTGAGTTTGGTCGTGGTACTAACGACAGCGGTTCTACCGAAGTTCAGGTTGCACTGCTGACTGCACAGATTAACCACCTGCAAGGTCACTTTGCAGAGCACAAAAAAGATCACCACAGCCGTCGTGGTCTGCTGCGTATGGTTTCTCAGCGTCGTAAACTGCTCGACTACCTGAAGCGTAAAGATGTTGCACGCTACACCGCGCTGATCGAGCGTCTGGGCCTGCGTCGCTAATTCTTGCGAGTTTCAGAAAAGGGGGCCTGATGGCCCCTTTTTTCAACCAGACGGCAGCAATTCAATGGAAACTATTGTATTGTTGCTATAAATGATCTTCATTGCAGAGGTTCGCGCGGCTAATGAGAGGCTTCACCCATGGGGGTGTCGGTTGTCATTAGTCGCGAGGATGCGAAGAAGGTCGGGTTAAATCGTCAGCACACCTGAGGTGTGCTTTCAAACATTTAAGAAAGGACAGAATTTTGCTGAATCCGATCGTTCGTAAATTCCAGTATGGTCAGCATACCGTCACGCTGGAAACCGGCATGATGGCGCGTCAGGCTACTGCTGCCGTTATGGTAAGCATGGATGACACCGCTGTATTCGTTACCGTAGTTGGCCAGAAAAAAGCTAAACCAGGTCAGGACTTCTTCCCACTGACCGTTAACTACCAGGAGCGTACCTACGCTGCCGGTAAAATCCCGGGTGGCTTCTTCCGTCGTGAAGGCCGTCCAAGCGAAGGCGAAACCCTGATCGCGCGTCTGATTGACCGCCCGGTTCGTCCGCTGTTCCCGGAAGGCTTCGTAAACGAAGTTCAGGTTATTGCGACCGTTGTTTCCGTTAACCCACAGGTTAACCCGGACATCGTTGCTATGATCGGCGCATCTGCGGCCCTGTCACTGTCTGGTATTCCATTCAATGGCCCAATCGGTTCCGCGCGCGTTGGCTACATCAATGACCAGTACGTACTGAACCCAACTCAGGAAGAGCTGAAAGAGAGTAAGCTGGACCTGGTTGTTGCCGGTACTGAAGCAGCGGTTCTGATGGTTGAATCCGAAGCTGAACTGCTGAGCGAAGATCAGATGCTGGGCGCTGTGGTATTTGGCCACGAGCAGCAGCAGATCGTTATTCAGAACATCAACGACCTGGTGAAAGAAGCCGGTAAACCACGTTGGGACTGGCAGCCAGAAGCGGTGAACGAGGCGCTGAACGCACGCGTTGCTGCACTGGCAGAATCTCGTCTGAGCGACGCATACCGCATCACCGACAAACAGGAGCGCTATGCTCAGGTTGATGTGATCAAATCTGAAGTGACCGCGACCCTGGTTGCCGAAGACGAAACGCTGGACGCTAACGAGATTGGCGAAATCCTGCACGCCATCGAGAAAAACGTTGTTCGTAGCCGCGTCCTGGCAGGCGAGCCGCGTATCGATGGCCGTGAAAAAGACATGATCCGTGGTCTGGACGTGCGTACTGGCGTACTGCCACGTACTCACGGTTCTGCGCTGTTCACCCGTGGTGAAACGCAGGCGCTGGTAACCGCGACCCTGGGTACCGCACGTGACGCACAGATCATCGACGAACTGATGGGCGAGCGTACTGACAGCTTCCTGTTCCACTACAACTTCCCTCCGTACTCTGTGGGCGAAACCGGTATGGTTGGCTCACCGAAGCGTCGTGAAATTGGTCACGGTCGTCTGGCGAAGCGCGGCGTGCTGGCAGTGATGCCAGAAGCAGACAAATTCCCGTACACCGTACGTGTGGTGTCTGAAATCACCGAATCCAACGGTTCCTCTTCTATGGCTTCCGTGTGTGGTGCCTCTCTGGCGCTGATGGATGCAGGCGTGCCAATTAAAGCCGCCGTTGCGGGTATCGCAATGGGTCTGGTGAAAGAGGGCGACAACTACGTTGTTCTGTCTGACATTCTGGGCGACGAAGACCACCTGGGCGATATGGACTTCAAAGTGGCGGGTTCCCGCGACGGTATCTCTGCCTTGCAGATGGATATCAAAATTGAAGGTATCACCAAAGAGATCATGCAGGTTGCTCTGAACCAGGCTAAAGGTGCGCGTCTGCACATCCTGGGCGTGATGGAACAGGCTATCAACGCGCCACGCGGTGATATCTCTGAATTCGCTCCGCGTATTCACACCATCAAGATCAATCCAGACAAGATCAAAGATGTTATCGGTAAGGGCGGTTCTGTTATCCGTGCACTGACCGAAGAAACGGGCACCACCATCGAAATCGAAGATGACGGTACTGTGAAGATCGCAGCAACCGACGGCGAGAAAGCGAAATACGCTATCCGTCGTATCGAAGAGATCACGGCAGAAATCGAAGTGGGCCGTATCTACAATGGTAAAGTGACCCGTATCGTTGACTTTGGCGCATTCGTTGCCATCGGTGGCGGTAAAGAAGGTCTGGTACACATCTCTCAGATCGCTGACAAGCGCGTTGAGAAAGTGACCGATTACCTGCAAATGGGTCAGGAAGTACCGGTGAAAGTTCTGGAAGTTGACCGCCAGGGCCGTATCCGTCTGAGCATTAAAGAAGCAACCGAGCAGTCTCAGCCTGCTGCGGCGCCGGAAGCTCCGGCTGCTGAACAGCAAGGCGAGTAAGGTTGCCATTTGCCCTCCGCGCAGGCGGAGGGCTTATTATCAGGCAGGACGCCTTGTTAAGCCGCCGGGGGACAGGACGTTCATCCAATAGTTGTCTTCGGGAGTGGGAAATGAAGCCTTTTTTGCGCTGGTGTTTCGTTGCGACAGCTTTAACGCTGGCAGGATGCAGCAACTCTGCCTGGCGTAAGAGCGAAGTCCTCGCAGTGCCATTGCAACCGACTTTGCAGCAGGAAGTCATTCTGGCACGCATGGAACAAATACTTGCCAGTCGGGCTTTAACCGATGACGAACGCGCACAGCTTTTATATGAGCGCGGAGTGTTGTATGATAGTCTCGGTCTGAGGGCACTGGCGCGAAATGATTTTTCACAAGCGCTGGCGATTCGACCTGATATGCCTGAAGTATTCAATTACTTAGGCATTTATTTAACGCAGGCAGGCAATTTTGATGCTGCCTATGAAGCGTTTGATTCTGTACTTGAGCTTGATCCAACTTACAACTACGCGCACTTGAATCGCGGTATCGCATTGTATTACGGCGGTCGTGATAAGTTAGCGCAAGATGATCTGCTGGCGTTTTATCAAGACGATCCTAATGATCCTTTCCGCAGCCTGTGGCTTTACATCGTTGAGCAGAAGCTCGATGAGAAGCAGGCCAAAGAAGCACTGAAACAGCGCTTCGAGAAATCGGACAAGGAACAGTGGGGATGGAACATTGTCGAGTTCTACCTGGGCAACATTAGCGAAGCAACGCTGATGGAACGCCTCAAGGCGGACGCAACGGATAACACCTCGCTCGCTGAGCATCTCAGTGAAACCAACTTCTATTTAGGTAAGTACTACCTAAGTCTGGGGGATATGGACAGCGCTACGGCACTGTTCAAATTAGCGGTTGCTAACAACGTACATAACTTCGTTGAGCACCGTTATGCATTGTTGGAATTATCGCTCTTGGGCCAGGAGCAAGACGACCTGGCAGAATCGGACCAGCAATAGCTGACGACATAAACATCAGCCCGTAATCTTTTGATTGCCATCACCTTCACTGGTGAGGGCGTTGTTGTTCGTCAATACACCTAATTTGAGCCGGTTCACACTTTTCAATGAAAATTGCTAATCATTTTCACGATGAGCTAAGTAGACTGGCCGCCATTAATATCGAGGCACTTGTACTACATGGCTGAATTCGAAACCACTTTTGCAGATCTGGGCCTGAAGGCTCCTATCCTTGAAGCCCTTAACGATCTGGGTTACGAAAAACCATCTCCGATCCAGGCTGAGTGTATCCCACACCTGCTTTCTGGTCGTGACGTGCTGGGCATGGCCCAGACTGGTAGCGGTAAAACCGCAGCATTCTCGCTGCCGCTGCTGAACAACATTGATCCGGACCTGCGCGCGCCGCAGATCCTCGTCCTGGCTCCAACCCGTGAACTGGCTGTTCAGGTTGCTGAAGCTATGACGGAATTCTCTAAACATATGCGCGGCGTAAACGTGGTAGCCCTGTACGGCGGCCAGCGTTATGACGTGCAGTTACGCGCCCTGCGCCAGGGTCCACAGATTGTTGTCGGTACGCCGGGTCGTCTGCTGGATCACCTGAAGCGCGGTACCCTGGACCTCTCTAAACTGAGCGGTCTGGTACTGGACGAAGCCGATGAAATGCTGCGTATGGGCTTCATCGAAGACGTAGAAACCATCATGGCGCAGATCCCGGAAGGTCATCAGACCGCTCTGTTCTCTGCAACCATGCCAGAAGCGATCCGTCGCATTACCCGCCGCTTCATGAAAGAGCCGCAGGAAGTGCGTATTCAGTCCAGCGTGACCACTCGCCCGGACATCAGCCAGAGCTACTGGTCTGTATACGGCATGCGCAAAAACGAAGCGCTGGTACGTTTCCTGGAAGCGGAAGATTTTGATGCGGCGATTATTTTCGTTCGTACCAAAAACGCGACCCTGGAAGTGGCTGAAGCCCTGGAGCGTAGCGGCTACAACAGCGCAGCGCTGAACGGCGACATGAACCAGGCCCTGCGTGAGCAGACTCTGGAGCGTCTGAAAGACGGTCGTCTGGATATCCTGATTGCAACCGACGTGGCAGCACGTGGCCTGGACGTTGAGCGTATCAGCCTGGTTGTAAACTACGATATCCCAATGGACTCCGAGTCTTACGTTCACCGTATCGGCCGTACCGGTCGTGCGGGTCGTGCAGGCCGTGCGCTGCTGTTCGTTGAGAACCGCGAGCGTCGTCTGCTGCGTAACATTGAACGCACCATGAAGCTGACCATTCCAGAAGCCGAGCTGCCAAACGCAGAACTGCTGGGCAAACGCCGTCTGGAAAAATTCGCCGCGAAAGTACAGCAGCAGCTGGAAAGCAGCGATCTGGATCAGTACCGTGCGCTGCTGTCCCAGATCCAGCCTGTCGCTGAAGGCGAAGAGCTGGACATGGAAACCCTGGCCGCAGCACTGCTGAAAATGGCGCAGGGCGAACGTAGCCTGATCGTGCCACCTGATGCGCCGATGCGTCCTAAGCGTGAGTTCCGTGACCGTGACGATCGTTTCGAACGTCGTGGCGACCGTAACGACCGTGGTCCACGCGGTGACCGTCCAGAGCGTGGTGGTGAAGACCGTCCACGTCGCGAGCGTCGTGACGCTGGCGAAATGGAACTGTATCGCATTGAAGTGGGCCGTGATGATGGTGTTGAAGTTCGTCACATCGTTGGCGCGATCGCTAACGAAGGCGACATCAGCAGCCGTTACATCGGTAACATCAAGCTGTTCGGTTCCCACTCCACCATCGAGCTGCCAAAAGGCATGCCGGGCGAAGTACTGCAACACTTTACTCGCACCCGTATCCTGAACAAGCCGATGAACATGCAGCTGCTGGGCGATGCACAGCCACGTCCTGACCGTGGCGGCGAACGTCGTGGCGGTGGTCGCGGTTTCGGTGGCGAGCGTCGTGAAGGCGGTCGCAGCGAAGGTCGCGGTGGTGAAGGCCGTCGTTTCTCCGGTGAGCGCCGCGAAAACCGTGGTCCACGCCGTGAAGAAGGCGCCAGCCGTCGTCGTTTCGGTGACGCGTAAGCCTTTCGCTTCTGACGTAAAGTAAAATATACAGCCCCGATAGTTGCTATCGGGGCTTTTTTTATTCCTTTTGTACTCTTGTACTGGTACAGTGCAACACACTAAAATGCAGAACCACATTTTTCACTGGAGATAAGGCCGCATGGCAACACTAACCACCACCCAAACTTCACCTTCGCTGCTTGGCGGCGTGGTGATCATCGGCGGAACCATCATTGGTGCCGGGATGTTTTCCCTGCCTGTGGTCATGTCCGGTGCGTGGTTCTTCTGGTCGCTGGCGGCGCTGGTTTTCACCTGGTTCTGCATGCTCCATTCCGGGCTGATGATCCTTGAAGCAAACCTGAACTACCGCATTGGCTCCAGCTTCGACACCATCACCCGAGATCTGTTGGGCAAAGGCTGGAACCTGGTGAACGGGCTGTCCATCGCGTTTGTACTCTATATCCTGACCTACGCGTACATTTCAGCGAGCGGGTCGATTCTGCATCACACCTTCTCAGAGATGTCGCTGAACGTTCCGGCGCGTCTGGCGGGTCTCTGCTTCGCGCTGGGCGTGGCGTTTATCGTCTGGATGAGCACCAAAGCGGTCAGCCGCATGACGGCGATCGTGCTGGGCGCAAAGGTCATCACCTTCTTTCTGACCTTCGGCAGCCTGCTGGGGCACGTCACGCCGGCCACGCTGTTTAACGTTGCGGAAGTGAACACCTCCTACACGCCGTACCTGCTGATGACGCTGCCATTCTGTCTGGCGTCGTTCGGCTACCACGGCAACGTACCGAGCCTGATGAAGTACTACGGCAAGGATCCGCGCACCATCGTGAAATGCCTGGTTTACGGCACGTTGCTGGCGCTGGGGCTGTATGTGATCTGGCTGCTGGGGACGATGGGTAACATCCCGCGTCCGGAATTTATCGGCATTGCGCAGAAGGGCGGTAACATTGATGTGCTGGTACAGGCGCTGAGCGGCGTGCTGAACAGCCGCAGTCTGGATCTGCTTCTGGTGGTCTTCTCGAACTTTGCGGTGGCGAGCTCATTCCTCGGCGTGACGCTGGGCCTGTTTGACTACCTGGCGGATCTGTTTGGTTTTGATGACTCTGCGATGGGGCGCTTCAAAACGGCGCTGTTGACCTTCCTGCCACCGATTGTGGGCGGCCTGCTGTGGCCGAACGGTTTCCTGTACGCCATCGGCTATGCAGGACTGGCGGCCACCATCTGGGCGGCGATTGTACCGGCGCTGCTGGCGCGCAAATCACGTAAGCGCTTCGGCAGCCAGAAATTCCGCGTCTGGGGCGGAAAACCGATGATTGCGCTGATTCTGGTATTTGGTATCGGCAACGCGGTGGTCCACGTGCTGTCGAGTTTTAATCTGTTGCCTGTGTATCAGTAAAACGTGCGGTCTGAACCCCTCACCCCGGCCCTCTCCCCATGGGAGAGGGAGAAAAGAATGTAGGCCCGGTAAGCGAAGCGCCACCGGGCAAAGCAAAAAACTACCCCACCAACTCCTCTTTCACCTGCATCGCCAAATCAAACGAATGCAGACGCGCCTGGTGATCGAAAATCTGGCCGTTAACCATAATCTCATCCGCCTGGGTTTCACGCAGCACCGCCTCCAGCCCGTGACGCACTTTCGCCTTATCACCCACCAGCGACATACTCAGAGCCTGCTGCACGCCATACTGCTCGGAGGCCGACCACAGCTGATGCATATTCTCTACCGGCGGCGGCAGCTGGCCCGTCTCGCCGCGACGCAGCTTCACAAACGCCTGCTGCATAGAGGTAAACAGGAATTCCGCGTCGCGGTTGCTGTCGGCGGCAATGATATTGATACACACCATCGCATACGGCTTCTCCAGACGTTCAGACGGTTTGAAGTGCGTACGATAAAGATGCAGTGCCTGAAGCAGCATATCCGGTGCGAAGTGGGAAGCGAACGCGAACGGCAGCCCCAGCTGAGCGGCGAGCTGTGCGCTGTACAGGCTTGAGCCTAACAGCCATACCGGGATCTTTTCCCCGTACCCCGGCACAGGTCGCACGTGTGGGTTCGGATCCCGCGCGTCAAACCAGTCCACCAGCTCGGCCACATCGCGCGGGAAGTTATCGATATCGCCGCTCATATGGCGACGCAGGGCGCGCATGGTCGGCTGGTCGCTGCCCGGCGCGCGGCCAAGCCCTAGATCAATACGGCCCGGATAAAGGGTATTCAGCGTCCCGAACTGCTCGGCAATCACCAGCGGGGCGTGGTTCGGCAGCATCACACCGCCGGAGCCCAGGTGCAGAGTGGTGGTATTCGCCGCCAGATAGCCAATCAGCACCGAGGTGGCGGCGCTGGCGATGCCCACCATATTGTGGTGCTCCGCCAGCCAGTAGCGGTGATAGCCGCGCTTTTCGGCAAGCTGAGCAAGATCGAGAGAGTGCGTGAAGGCTTCTCTGGCCGAGGAGCCTTGTGGAATCGGCGCCAGATCCAGCACCGAAAACGGAATGGTTTTGTCAGTCATAACAGCTCACTTTGTCGACGGTCAATCTTTAATACTGCATTAAAAAATGATAACCGTTGTTAACAAAGTGAGCCTTTTTTACGCCTGCAATTCCAGCCCGGCGAGACGTCGCCAGTAACCGTTGCAGTCGCTGTTTGCCGTCAACGGCAGCGGTGAGGCGCCGTTTTCGTTGGCGCGGAAGGCGTCCAGCATCGCGAAAACGCCGGTATCAAGCGGCGAAAGACGCACCATATCCACCAGCCCGTGCATTGACGCCAGTTCGTTGCCGAGGTTATAGACGTAACCGCTCATGGTCTGAATGCCGTTGAGGACAAACACCTGCTGGTTCTCCTGCGACAGCATACTGCGGCCGTTCGGGTACTTAATGCAGCAGGTTTCGCACTCGTCTTTCGGGCGATCTTCGGAACGTGCGGTGAAGCAGCGGGCAGAGTAGGCCAGCGGCAGATGCCCATAGCTCAGGACTTCCACTTCAAACTTGTTGCGAATGCCCAGCTCTTCGCACTGTGTGAGCAGGTTGGCCAGCCAGTCGCGGGAGAGCTCTACTGGCATGCACCAGCGGGTCATCCCCTGTTTGAGCAACAGGCGCAGGGTCACCGCGTTATAGCAGTTCAGCGCATGTCCGGCGACAAACGGCAGCTTACGCTCGGCACACAGGTTTACCACGCCCAGGTCGCTCGCCTCCAGCAGGAACTCACCGTTTTCGACGTAGCGCTTCAGCTCGCCCAGTTCAGAGGACGCCTGCACCAGCGCCAGCGTCGAGAGCACCACCTGCTTGCCGCTGCCGGCCAGGTTTTTCGCCATATCCAGCCAGTCGCCCACTTTGGTGGCGCGGCGCTTGCTGCACACCGCTTCGCCGAGGTAAATCACATCGGCGCTGCTGTTAGCCGCCTGCTGGTAAAAATCTTCCAGCGTCTCTTTTGGCCAGTAGTAAAGCACCGGCCCTAATGAATATTTCATGATTATCTCACTGCCATTTACGGTGGTACGCGCCGAGCGTAGTTTGGGTGCCTTCAGACATCGCGCCGAGCGTCTCCATCCAGGCCGCTTGCGGGGCGTAGTTTTGCGGGTCCGCCATGCAGCGGTCGATGGCCTGACGCCACACCTTCGCCACCTGGCTCACGTAGGCCGGGCTGCGCTGGCGGCCTTCGATTTTCACCGAGGCAATGTTGGCGGCCAGCAGTTCCGGCAGCAATTCCAGCGTGTTGAGGCTTGTGGGCTCCTCCAGCGCGTGGTAGCGCTCGCCGTCCACCAGATAGCGGCCCTTACACAGTGTCGGATACCCCGCGTTTTCACCGTCCTGATAGCGGTCAATTAACACGTCATTCAGGCGCGACTCCAGTCCCTGCGGCGTTTGCTGCCAGCGAACGAAGCGGGCAGGCGAGCAGGCGCCGACGGTATTTGGCGATTCCCCGGTGAGATAGGAAGAAAGATAGCAGCGGCCTTCGGCCATGATGCACAGGCTGCCGAAGGCAAAAACCTCCAGCGGCACTGGCGTGACGCGCGCCAGTTGCTTAACCTGATGAATAGAAAGCACGCGCGGCAGCACCACGCGGGCTACGTCAAAGTGTCGATGATAAAAACGCACGGCCTCTTCATTGGTGGCCGATGCCTGAACAGAGACGTGGCGCTCAATATGCGGATAACGTTCTGCCGCATACTCAAGCATGGCGAGGTCAGCCAGGATCAGCGCATCTGCGCCCAGCTGGGCCGCCATATCCACGGCGCGCTGCCAGCGGGCATAGCCATCAGGATGGGCAAAGGTATTGATGGCGATGTGCAGTTTGCGCCGGTGCTGGTGAACGAAGTTAACGGCTTCCTGAATCTTTTTCTCCGTAAAGTTAAGACCCGCAAAATGGCGGGCGTTGGTATCATCTTTCAGCCCGATATAGACCGCATCGGCCCCATTTTCGATGGCCGCCTTAAGCGCCGGAAGGTTTCCGGCAGGGCAGAGCAGCTCCATAATTTATCCCGATGTTGTCGATCGCAGGGATCGTAAAAAATGTTAACGAGCTGGGATTTTAATTAACCCATACGCGACAATTTTTGATTTAAGGCAGCTAATGGCGTATTGATGGCACCAATAATGAGGTATACCGGACAACGGTTTGTTGATTTACGCCGCTATCTTCTTGTCGGGATATGGCAAAATAGCAGGACTATAGCTATCAGGGAGTAAAGCTCGTGCTGGATAAACTGCGTTCACGTCTCGTACAATTTGGTCCATCAATGCTGAGCGTGCCGGTAAAACTGGCGCCGTTCGCGCTTAAACGCCAGGTGCTGGAACAGGTACTGAGCTGGCAGTTCCGCCAGGCGCTACAGGACGGTGAGCTGGAGTTTCTGGAAGGCCGCTGGTTAAAGATTGAAGTGCGCGATATCGGGTTGCGCTGGTTTACTTCCGTTGAGAACGATCGGCTGATCGTCCGTGAAACCGCCGAGGCGGATGTCAGCTTTAGCGCGGATGCCAGCGATCTGCTGATGATCGCCGCGCGCAAACAGGATCCGGACACCCTCTTCTTCCAGCGTCGTCTGGTGATTGAAGGCGACACGGAGCTCGGTCTGTACGTCAAAAATTTAATGGATGCCATTGAGCTGGAGCAGATGCCGAAAGCGCTGCGTATGATGTTGATGCAAATGGCAGATTTCGTTGAGGCCGGGCTAAAAACCCCGCCGGACAGTAAACACACTTCAGTAGGTGAGCCATGCTGATTCGAGTCGAAATTGGGATTGATGCGCCGGGTATCGATGCGTTGTTACGCCGCTCTTTTGCAGGCGACGCCGAAGCCCAACTGGTTCACGATCTTCGCGAAGATGGCCTGATTACGCTGGGCCTGGTTGCCACCGACGATGAAGGGCAGGTGGTCGGCTACGTGGCCTTCAGCCCGGTGATTGTGCAGGGTGAAGAGTTACAGTGGGTCGGCATGGCGCCGCTGGCGGTGGATGAAAACTACCGTGGACAGGGCCTGGCGCGCCAGCTGGTCTATGAAGGGCTGGATTCACTGAATGAATTTGGCTATGCCGCTGTCGTCGTTCTGGGCGATCCGGCGTTCTACGAACGTTTAGGTTTTAAGCCAGCGTCCAGATACGATCTGCGCTGCCACTGGCCGGGCACGGAAACATCTTTCCTGGTGCATCCTCTGGCGGATGATGCGCTCGACGGCGTTACCGGTCTGGTGGAGTACCACGATCATTTCAATCGTTTTTAAGCAGGCTTTCGCGTAGCGCCTCGAAAGAGCCGTCCCCGTTGACGAGACGCTCTTTCTGGCGCTTCGTCAGCTGCTTGATGCGGTATTCCAGCCTGAGCGCCAGGGATCTGTCGCCCACGGCGGCTGAAAACGCTAACTGAAGTTCACCTTTCCCCCGCAGCGCCTTCGCCCCTTTCCCCGTTTGATGTTGTAAAAAACGCCGTGCCACATCGGTAGTGATCCCGGTGTAGAGTGCGTTATCAGCGGTTCGGACAAGATAGAGAAACCAGCACACGGTAAACAGATTCAGTATGTTAAGGTGAACGCACCATAGCATGAGAGAGAGCGAAAATGGAAACACTGGCCGCCATTAACCGCTGGCTGGCAAAGCAGCATGTCGTGACCTGGTGCGTCTGTAAAGACGAGGAGATGTGGTGCGCAAATGCCTTTTATTACTACGATCCCGAGCGCGTGGCCTTTTACGTGATGAGCGAAGATAAAACGCGGCATGCGCAGATGACGGGGCAGCGGGCAAAAGTGGCGGGCACGGTAAACGGTCAGCCTAAAACCGTTGCGCTGATCCGCGGGGTCCAGTTTAAAGGCGAAATTCGTCGCCTGGAAGGTGAGGAGAGCGACGCGCAACGTAAACGCTATACGCGCCGCTTCCCGGTGGCCGCGGCGCTAAAAGCCCCGGTGTGGGAAATCCGCCTTGATGAGCTGAAATTTACCGACAACACCCTGGGCTTTGGCAAGAAGCTGCACTGGTTACGCGCCGAGCAGACGTAGCGCTTCACGGTTAAACGCTGGCAGATCGTCCGGTGTACGGCTGGTGATCAGCTGATCGTTATCGTTCACCACTTCCTGATCGTAGAACTCGGCTCCCGCGTTTTTCAGATCGATAACGATCGGCTTCACCGCGGTGAGCTTACGCCCGCGTACCACCTCGGCGCTGATCAGCAGCTGCGGACCGTGGCAAATGGCAAATACCGGTTTACCGGTGCCGACGAAGTCACGGGTAAAGGTGACGAAACGCTCGTCTCCGCGCAGGGAATCCGGTGAATGACCGCCCGGTAACAGCAGGGCGTCGAAATCCGACGGGCTGACGTTATCAATGGATTCGTCAATGGTCACGCTGGCTTCGCCCTTATGGCCCTTCACGGTTTTACCCGCTTCTTTCTCGATGGTGACCACCTCGTGGCCCGCCTTGCGGAATGCCTCTGCTGGCGACGTAAATTCTGAATCTTCAAACTCGTCGGTAATCAAGACTGCGATTTTTTTACCCATGCTTCCTCCGTTGTTTTCGCTTCAGACTGTTTTTTTCCCGTTTGTGGTAAATACTTACCGGTAACAGACTTTTAAGTGTGGTAGAGCAGGCCCAGAACGCAAACGGACAATTCTGTAAAGGGGATAAGATGAGTCAGGTACTGATTACCGGCGCAACCGGGCTGGTGGGTGGACATCTGCTGCGGCTGCTGATCCAGGATCGGCATATCAATTATATCGCCGCCCCGACGCGTCGCCCGCTGTTGGATATCACCGGCGTCTATAACCCGCACGATCCACAGCTCACCGACGCGCTGGCGCAGGTGCAGGATCCCATTGATATCGCCTTTTGCTGCCTTGGCACCACCCGACGGGAAGCGGGCAGTAAAGAAGCTTTTGTCCATGCGGATTACACACTGGTGGTGGATACCGCCCTGACGGCGAAAAAGCTGGGCGCAAAACATTTCCTGGTGGTCAGTGCGCACGGCGCGAACGCAGGCTCGCCGTTTTTTTACAACCAGGTGAAGGGCAAAATGGAAGAGGCGTTAATCGCGCAGAAATGGGAGCGCCTGACCATCGCGCGGCCTTCCATGCTGATGGGGCACCGTGACGAACGTCGTTTTAACGAGTCTTTTTTCGCTCCGCTGTTTCGCATTCTGCCGGGTAACTGGAAGTCCATCGAGGCGCGGGATGTCGCGCTGGCGATGCTAAAAGAGGCGCTGGCTCCGTCGCAGGAGGGGGTTAATATTATCCCTTCGGCAAAACTGCGTGAAATCGCGCAGGGCGAGGCGTAAACTTCCCCGGCTTATTAAATAACACCTTCCGGGGAATGGTATGACTGGTCAGTCTTCATCTCAGGCGGCAACACCTGTTCAGTGGTGGAAGCCCGCACTCTTCTTTCTCGTGGTCATCATTGGCCTCTGGTATGTGAAATGGCAGCCGTACTACGGTAAAGCCTTCACCGCCGCCGACACCCACAGCATCGGTAAATCGATTCTCGCGCAGGCCGATTCCAGCCCGCTACGCGCGGCGTGGGATTACGCCATGGTCTATTTTCTTGCCGTCTGGAAAGCGGCGGTATTGGGCGTATTGCTGGGCTCGCTGATTCAGGTACTTATCCCGCGTAACTGGCTGGTGAAAACCCTGGGACAGCCGCGCTTGCAGGGCACGCTGCTGGGGACGATTTTCTCCCTGCCGGGCATGATGTGCTCCTGCTGCGCCGCACCGGTGGCGGCGGGTATGCGCCGACAGCGCGTGTCGATGGGCGGCGCGCTTGCCTTCTGGATGGGTAACCCCCTGCTGAACCCGGCAACGCTGGTGTTTATGGGCTTCGTTCTCGGCTGGCATTTCGCGTTTATCCGTCTGGCGGCTGGCCTGCTGACGGTGGTGCTTGTCGCTACGCTGGTGCAGCACCTGGTGAAAGACAACGAGGCCGGGCCTGCCTCCGTTGAGCTGGACGTCAGCGAGCCGCAGGGCAGTTTCTTTGCTCGCTGGGGCAAAGCGCTGTGGCAGCTTTTCTGGAGCACCATTCCGGTCTATATCCTGGCCGTACTGGTGCTGGGGGCGGCGCGCGTCTGGCTGTTCCCGCATGCGGATGGCGCTATCGACAACACGCTGATGTGGGTGATTGCGATGGCGGTGGCCGGGTGCCTGTTCGTGATCCCAACCGCGGCGGAGATCCCGATTATTCAGACCATGATGATGGCTGGTATGGGGACCGCACCGGCGCTGGCGCTGCTCATCACGCTGCCGGCGGTGAGCCTGCCGTCGCTTATCATGCTGCGTAAGTCATTCCCGGCGAAAGCGCTGTGGCTGACTGCGGGGCTGGTGGCGTTGAGCGGAGTGATTGTGGGGAGTATGGCGCTTGTGTGAAAAAAAGCCCGGTGGCGCTAGCGCTTACCGGGCCTGTAGCCAGGTGGGAATTACTTAATGTAAGTAAAGGCGGTGGTGACGTGTTTCACGCCGCTCACCCGGCTGGCGATATCCGCCGCCGCTTTCCCTTCACGTTCCGTCACCAGACCCAGCAGGAATACTTCGCCGTTCTCCGTGGTCACTTTCACGTTTGAGGATTTCACCTGGTCGGTACCCAGCAGCTGGGAACGCACTTTGGTGGTGATCCAGGTATCAGATGACGCGGTGCCGAGACCAATCGGCTGGCCCTGGCGGATCTCGTTGAACACTTCCGCCGTGCCTTCCACACCCATCGCGATCTGTTTGGCGCGCGAGGCGAGTTCAGGATTTGGCGCCTGGCCTGCCAGCAGCACTTTGCCCTGATAAGCCGTCACGTTGATGCGTGCTTCCTTCTTGATCTGCTCGTCTTTCGACAGCGCACTGTTTACGCGCAGCTCAAGCGTACCGTCATCCACCTGCGTCCCAACGGTACGCGGATCGGTCGCTGCTTTGGTGCCGACCGCTGCGGTGCCGACTACAGCGGCAGCGATGCATCCCTGAAGCAGTAATGCAGACATCACGACTGCAAGGGCCGATAAAACCTTCATGAGAACTCCTTAATCATCCTGGTGAGGGAAAAGCGTGTTATCGATCAGATCGCATAAGCAGTTCACCGTGAGCATATGCATCTCCTGGATGCGGGCGCTACGGTGCGAAGGAATGCGGATCTCCACATCCTGCGGCCCCAGCAGGCCAGCCAGCTCACCGCCGTCGTAACCGGTCAGGGCGACAATCGTCATATCCCGGGTCACTGCCGCTTCAACCGCTTTAACGATATCCCGGCTGTTACCGCGCGTGGAGATCGCCAGCAGCACGTCTCCGGCATGGCCTAAGGCGCGCACCTGCTTGGCGTAGATTTCGTCATGCAGACGATCGTTGGCAATCGCAGTTAAGACCACGTTATCGGTGTTTAGTGCAATGGCAGGTAAACTCGGGCGCTCGGTTTCGAAGCGATTGATCATGCTGGCAGCAAAATGCTGTGCGTTAGCAGCGGACGTGCCATTGCCACAACAGAGGATTTTGTTGCCGTTGAGCAGCGACTGAACCAGCGTCATCGCTGCACGCGAGATCGCGTCCGGAAGGGCTTCCGCCGCGGCAATCTGCGTTTGAATGCTTTCTGTGAAGCACACTTTAATTCGTTCGAGCACGGTATCCCTTTAAAATCTTATTTATGCGTCTTCGCCAAACGCGTTTTTAAGCCAGTCGGTCGCATTTCCGGTGAAGGCTACCACATCGAAACGGCAATCCACAGTATCAAAACTCCCATTATGGCGGGCAAGCCACAAGTGGGCAGTCTGTAATAATTTTTGTTGTTTGGCGAGCGTCACGCTGGCGGCAGCACCGCCAAAACGGGACGACTGTCGGTAGCGAACTTCAACAAACACGATGGTCTGACCGTCTTTCATGATCAGGTCAATCTCGCCGCCGCGCCCGCGAACGTTGGCGGCGACAAAGCGCAGTCCTTTGCCTTCAAGCCAGCGACGCGCCTTTAACTCCCACGCGTCGCCGGTCTGTTTACGGCTTAACTGGCCGGGACAATCTGCCCCTGCTGGTATTTGAGCCATGATAACTTCCTGTTAATCACACAATCCTGATCGGCGGTCAGATCGCCGGTATTCCCGTTAAGCTCGAAGCCCGGTACCTGACGCATCTGGGTGAAGTGGTTTGCCAGCGCCCAGGCATCGACGCCCATCGCGTACAGACGCGCCAGGGAATAGTCATTGCGCACCGCGCCCAGCGCCTGCTGCATCAACTGCGGGTTGCTGCCTGCCAGCATGGGGATCTCGCTGTATTGCAGTCCTTCCATTTCCAGACGGAAATCCGGGCCTGCGGTACCCTGTGCGCTGCGTGAGCTGGCGTAGAGCGTTGCACCGCTCTGGCTGCCGTTACGCATGGCGATCATCGGTTTGATAAAGGCGATCTCTTCCGGCGTAGCGACGATGTACGCCGAATCCACTTTACCGCCGCCGCTGATTTGCGCGTCGGTAGGTGGCGCCGGGATCGTCAGACCGCCGATGGTGACGCTCTGCTGCTGCGGCAGGCTGGCGGATACCGGGCTACCGTTGAGGGCAATACCTGCCCCGCCGTTCACGCCCGCTCTCAGTTCGGAAGCTGAGCCAAATTTCTGCTGCAACACCACGCCACCGCCAAGGGTCTGCCACTCTTGCGCAAACGCGTTGGCAACGCGATCGCCCAGCGTGCTGCGTGGGATCAGCAGCAGCGGCGCCTGCTTGCCCTGCTCGTGAATATGGCGGGCCGCATCGCGGGCTTCATCCTCCGGAGAGAGGGCGAAGTAACAGATATTGGCGCGGTTCTGAACCTGCTCAGGCTGGTTAAGCGCCAGCACGTTCAGCGTGGTGTTGCTCTTCATCAGCGCTTCCACGTTGTTTTTCAACAGCGGGCCGACAACGATGCTGGCCCCGTCCTGCTGAACCTGCGCCAGCACCTGGTCAAGCGGCTGGGCGCTGGTGTCGTAGATTTTCAACTCTGCACCAGGGTTAGCGCTGGTGGTGGCCACAGCCTGCGGCTGGGCTGCTGGCTGCTTATCCGGCTGCGCGGTTTGCGGCTGAGGTTGTTCTGCCGTCGCGGGCGCCGGTGTTTCAGCCGGGGCCTGTGTTGCCGCAGGCGCTGGGGTAGCAGGCTGCGTCGTTGGGGCGGTAACCGGATTCTGCATGGTGCCCTGCGCAGGGGTTTGCGCGGTGGTCAGGTCGCTGGTTTCGGCGGCGGACGGGCTGACAACGTCATTCATATTCGCCGCCTGTGCAGCCTGCGCCGGAACCGCGCTGCCGCTGACGGCGGTGGTGCCGTTTTTCGCGGCTTCAAAACCTTGCTGAATGGCGCGACCAAACACCGCAGCCTGACCGTTTAACGGCAGCAGCAGAGCAATTTTGCTGGTGGAGGCGGGCTTAAAGTTTTGCACGTTCACCAGCTGCGTTGGCAGCATTTTCGCTCCCGGGTTTTGCGGGTAACGCTTTTGCCAGTCGGTAATGCCGGCTTTCAGCATGTTCGGATCGCTGCGGTTGTTGAACCACATCTGTTGCAGATCCAGCCAGCCTTGCAGGACATTTTCATCGGCGTTGATTACCAGCGCCTTGGCCTGATCCTGGGTCATGGAGGCGAGCGCCTGCCAGGTTGCGTCAATATTTTTTTGCTTGTCCGCACCCGCGAGCAGAGGCTCCTGGGCAATCAGCGCGCGGAGTAGCGTCAGGGAAGGGCGACCCTGCTCAGCGGTGATACCGGCCTGCCAGAAACGGGCCTGCTGGTTTTTATCCAGCGTGTTCAGATCGATGGTGCCGAGGATCTTCTTCGCGCCGTCGTAATCTTTTTGCGCGACCTTCAGTTCTGCCGACAGCAAGGTCTGCTCATGGCGCTGAGTGTCGTTAAGATCCTGCGGTAGCTGGCTGAACAGCTCGGCGGCCTGCTGGGTTTTCCCTTCTTTCAGCAGTGCACGAATGGCGAGTAATTGCCAGTTGATCCTGGTATCATTTGTACTCTGCGACATTTGTTGCAGATAAAAGCCAGAATCAGCCTGAGCGGATCCCTGCATATGAGCAGTGCTCTGGTCAGGTGCCTGGGTGCCGCAGCCGGTAAAGATCAGGGCTGCCAGCAGGAGGGGCACGCTGTGCGCGGCTTTTTTTCGAAGAAACGTTAACGGTACCATACTGTATCCAGTGATTTTTTTACGCAATGCTCAATATTAAATCGGCAATACGGACGAAACAATGAAACAACACGAAACGGCAGATAATTCTCAAGGCCAGCTTTATATTGTACCTACTCCTATCGGGAATTTGTCTGATATTACCCAACGTGCGCTCACCGTATTGCAAGCTGTTGATTTAATTGCGGCTGAAGACACCCGTCATACCGGTTTACTGCTACAACACTTTGCCATCAACGCCCGTTTGTTTGCCCTGCACGATCACAATGAGCAACAAAAAGCCGAAACGCTGGTGGCGAAGCTTAAAGAAGGGCAGAACATCGCGCTGGTCTCCGATGCGGGAACGCCGCTGATCAACGATCCGGGCTACCATCTGGTACGCACCTGCCGGGAAGCTGGCATCCGCGTTGTGCCGCTGCCGGGGCCGTGCGCGGCGATTGCGGCGTTAAGCGCTGCGGGTCTGCCGTCCGATCGTTTCTGCTACGAAGGTTTCCTGCCAGCTAAATCCAAAGGTCGCCGCGATGTATTAAAGGATCTGGAAGCCGAACCGCGTACGTTGATCTTCTACGAATCCACTCACCGTCTGCTGGAAAGCCTGGAGGATATGGTGACCGTCTGGGGCGAAGGGCGCTACGTGGTGCTGGCGCGCGAGCTGACCAAAACGTGGGAAACCATTCACGGTGCGCCGGTCGGCGAACTGCTGGCGTGGGTGAAAGAAGACGAAAACCGCCGCAAGGGCGAAATGGTGCTGATTGTTGAAGGCCACAAAGCGCAGGAAGACGCTCTGCCTGCCGATGCGCTGCGTACGCTGGCTTTGCTACAGGCTGAACTCCCCCTGAAAAAAGCAGCGGCGCTGGCGGCGGAGATCCACGGCGTGAAGAAAAATGCGCTGTATAAATATGCGCTGGAGCAGCAGGGGGAGTAAGCCAAATGAGCCGCTATCAGCCTCCCTTCACCATCACACCCTTTATCCTCAATCAGGTGGTTGAGATTGGTGAACTATTGGGGCATTGGGCGGCACATTCAGGCAGAACTTCGCCACTCCTGCGTAAAGAGAACCGTATTCGAACTATTCAGGCATCGCTAGCCATTGAGCACAACTCGCTGACGACAGGGCAAGTGACGGCAATTATGGATGGCAAACGCGTGCTTGCACCTGAAAAAGATATTCAGGAAGTACGCAATGCTATCCTGGCATATGAGAAACTGCCCGAATGGAAGCCCTGGAAGCTCAACGACTTACTCAGTGCACACCGATTATTAATGATGGGTCTGGTCGATCATCCCGGAAAACTCAGAAATGGGGACGTAGGGGTGTACCGTGGAAACCAGTTAGTCCACATGGCTCCGCCAGCCTCACAGATGAACCGCCTTATCGACGATCTTCTTTCCTGGCTTAAGCAAACCGATCTTCACCCGCTGATTGCCAGTTCGGTATTTCACTACGAGTTTGAATTTATTCATCCCTTTTCGGATGGAAATGGCCGAATGGGGCGGCTGTGGCAAACGTTGATCTTAAGCCAGTGGCGTGCAGAACTTGCATGGCTGCCCGTTGAAACACTCATTCACTTCCAGCAAGCGCGCTATTATCAGATTTTAGGACAATGCGATCGGGCCAGTGACTGCACGGCATTCGTGGCGTTTATGTTGCAAAATTTGGCCGAAGCTTTGCGGGAAGGCATCGATATGACATCCGCCATGTCGGAAAAAATGTCGGAAGAATTGTCGGAAAAGGAACACACTATCCTTGAGCTGCTTACCGTTCAACCGCAAATGACTGCGGTGATGTTGGCCTCTGTATTGGGCGTGACTTCCCGCACCGCGGAACGTTATCTCCGTTCTTTGCAAACAAAAGGTAAATTAAAACGCCTGGGGGCAAGGAAAGGGGGAAGCTGGCAGGTCATGGCTTAACCTGCCAGCTGAACATTTTTTATTTCTCCGGCATCGCCTCAAACACCAGCGTTTCCAGCGGTTGCAGCGTAATCACCACAGCGTTTTTATACTCCTCTGGTACGGTCGAATTACTGCCGTACACGGCTTTCAGGGTAAACTGCGAACGCTCTCCTGCCGGGATCTCAAAATCTTTGGTTAAATCCAGGAAGTAACGTTGCGGCTTATCCGATGGGTTGCGTAAGCCAAAAATCGCTTTGTCTTTACTCCATGAGGCCCAGCCGTAAACCTCAAGCGAAGTTGGGTCACCGCCAATCCAGTGAGTATCCACCAGCACGCTGGCATTCTCACGCGACCATTTCGCCGCCTGCGCCAGGGTATCCCACTTCGCCTTATTCAGCATGGACGGCGTAATGTACAGCTCCTGAAGCTGAGTTCCGGTTGCGAAGTAGCTCCAGACCTGATCGGCAAAATCGCTGTCTGTTTGCACTTTCTCGAGTCCATAGTAAGCGTTCTCTGCGCTGACGATCCCGTGGTACATCAGTGAGTTCAGCGGGAACAGCGGACCTTTACGCACGATGGATCGCCAGGTTTCGGCATCGCGGTAGGTCATCCACTGCTGCACTGGCGTGCCGGGGCCGTACAGGTTGATATCATCGCCCTGACGCCAGATTGAATCAGCATAGAACAGCCAGGACGGGCTGGCGTCGGTGCCGGTGGTCAGGTTGATAAACAGGTTCGGATTTGCGCTGCGCATGTTGTGCAGCAGGGCAATGGACGCGTCAAAATCCGATGCAAATGGGCTGCCCTTGATATGCGAATTGGCGTTACCCATTCCGTCGAGCTTGAACGAGGTAATATGCTCGTTTTTGATCAGCTTGATGATCTGATCGTTAAAGTTTTTAAAATAGTTCGGCCCCGACAGCGCCAGCTTGCCGTCTACGGTTTCGAAACCATACTCTTTTGCATGCGAGACGCGAATATCGCGCGGCTTGTTGTATCCGCCCCACGGAGAAAGCCACAGCCCAACCGAGCTATGCAGGCTGTCGGCTTTTTCCCTGACTTTGCCAAAACCGTTGCTGAATGCCGGGCCAAACAGCCAGCGTCCGGTGCGATCGTCCCAGCCATCGTCCAGCAGGAACGCGTCCAGCGCCACCCCGCGTCCGGCAATAAATTCTTTATTCCATTCGTCCATCCGCCCAATGACATCCTGCTCGGAGTAAGGGGTAAAGAAGCCGATGTCCATCCAGCTGTTGTAGTGCAGGTAAGGCTTATAAGGCCGCGGACGCACGGCATCGATAAACTGGTTTACGCTGCGGCGCAGCTGATTAGTTTCCGGGAAAGTGCCGAACCAGGTGGTAAAACTAACCGGTGTCTCAGGCAGAATTGGCGTTTTCAGCTCCACGTTGAGGTTCGTGGTGGCTTCATAAGCGTAAGTATTCACAATCGGTTTGTCTGGCAGGATGAAGAACGAGTCGGCCACGATTGGCGAGCTGTTAATCGCCCCGTCAACGTAAGGTGCCTGAGACTGCTTCTTCGTCGGGAAGAAGGTAATTTTCGCTACGTCCCGCGGCTGCCCGACGGCGGCGATGGTGTAGCCAATGCTGGCGTATTTTCCCTTCACCAGGTTCAGTTTCACCGTTACGATAAAATCCGGATGCGTAAAGTCGATGACTATCGCATTGTCCTGCTTTTCGACGTGCTTGATTTTGAAATCAGCGGTGTGGATTTTTGTTTCATCCGGTAGCGTCAGAAAGAACAACTCCTGGGGCGTGAGCGGATGGTTAGCTTTGCTGTCCGTTACCACTACCGTTGCGTTTGCATCATCAAACGAAAGGGCAATATTGTCGTTACTGAGCGCGTAGTTTGCTGCCGCCGCACCATGAGAAACACAGAGAGTCAGCAGCGAGAGAGTGAGCATTTTTTTCATCGGGGTAAGATCCTTATCAGTAATGCTTCAGCATTCGGTTGATGGACTGTTCCAGCCAGTAGCGCTGGGTGCCGAAGTTAATACGCAGGTAGTTTTCGCCGTTTTGTACGTAGTGGCTGCCATCTTCAATGACCACGCCAGCCTGTTTTGCGAAATGTTGAGTTAGCGCCGTCGCACTGCGATCGTCCGCACTGACGTCTATCCAGGCGAGATACGACGACTCCGGGTTCATCATCTTCCATGCAGGGAAATGGGTCTGAATGGCATCCGCAAGGTAGCGGGCATTGCCGCGCAGATAACCATTCAGCGCGTCGAGCCATGGCAGACCTTGCTGATAAGCCAGAATAATTCCCCACACGCCGAAGATATTGGGCGAGGTAATGGAGTTCTTCTCCAGCTGCTGGCGGAAACGCTGGCGCAGCGAATCGTCTGGAATCATTGAGTAGGATGTTTTTAGCCCGCCAAGGTTGAAGGCTTTATTGGGGGAGGTCAGCACAATCAGGTTGTCCTGGGCGGCACAGCCCGAAGTCAGACAACTGACGAATGTACCGTCCAGAATGTGCTCGGCGTGAACCTCATCAACCACCAGAATCGTGCCGTAGCGCTTACAGAGATCGGACACCTGACGTATCTCATCCGCGCGCCAGATTCGGCCCGAGGGGTTATGCGGCGAGCAGAAGAACCACAGTTTTGGACGGTGAGTTTTGAGCTGAACTTCAATCAGATTAAAATCCAGCTGATAGCGGTTTTCCTTCACGCTCAGCGGATTTGCAAGCACCCGCACGCCCTGTCGCTGTGTCGCCATCGCAAACGGGTCATACACCGGGGTGTTCATCATCACGCAGTCGCCGGGTTTGCAGAACGCCTGAACCGTATAGTGCAGCGTGGAAACGGTGCCGTAGGTCAGGGTGATCCATGACTTATGCACCTCAACCTGATGACGGGTGCGCTGGAAGGCGATGACCGCATCGTAGAATTCGTCGAAGCACCAGGTGTAACCGAAGGTGCCATGCTCCACGATGCGCTGGAAGCCTTCAATCACAGCGGGTGGCGAGGTGAAATCCATGTCTGCTATCCACAGCGGGATAAATCCCTCCGGGACATCACCGAAACGCGAGCACACATACGTATGATCCCATTTACGGCATTTATCGCTTTTACGCTCAATGATTCTGTCGAAATCAAACACAACGACCCCCTGTTAAATTAAGGCTTCAATGCCGGATTTGACGCTCTGCACCTGCGGACCGATGATCACCTGAACGCTGTGGGCATCAAGCACCACTACTGACAAGGCGCCCGCGGCCTTCAGCGCCTGCTGGTCGATAAGCCCCATATCTTTTACCACCAGACGTAAGCGGGTAATGCAGTTGTCGAGCGACTCAATATTCTCTTTACCGCCAAGCGCGCGAAGAATAAGCCCATGATCGTATTTCGATTTTCCACGTGCCCGGGTATTGGCTTCCACCGCCTGGAGCGCACCCTGCGCGTCAACCTCACGGCCCGGCGTTTTAATATCGTGCCTGAGGATGTACCAGCGGAAGACGAAGAAGTAGATAGCAAACCAGGCAATACCCACCGGGAACAGCAGATACCATTTGGTCGACATCCCCTGCATGACGCCGAAGATCAGCAGATCCAGAATGCCGCCGTCGGTGTTGCCGATGGTGACGCCGAGCAGCGCCATCACCATCAGCGCCAGGCCAGACATAACGATATGAAACGCGTAAAGCACAGGGGCAATAAACAGGAACAGGAACTCAATCGGCTCTGAAATACCCGTGACAACTGAAACCAGCACGCCTGAAAGCAGCAGCCCTTTAATCACCGGACGGTTTTCCGGGCGCGCGGTGCGGTAGATAGCGTAAGCCACGGCAGGCAGGCCGAAGATAAAGGTCGGCATAAACCCTTGCGATAAAAATGCCGTAACGTGCGGACTAAACGGCAGGCCAGCTTTCAGCTCGGCGTAGAAAATGTTCAGCGCACCGGCCACTTCCTGGCCGTTAACCATCTCAATGCCGCCCGCCGGGGTGAAGCGCACCATCGCCAGCAGGATGTGGTGCAGGCCAAAAGGTTTGAGCAGCAGTACGCCTACGCCATACAGGAATGGCCCAAAGACGCTGGTGCTCTGGATGATATGACCAATCCCGGCAATGCCCATTGCCACATATTCCCACAGCAGGGGGATAAACAAGCCGACCAGCGACAGGGTGAGGGCGGTAATGATGGGCACAAAACGAATGCCGCTAAAGAAGGCAAACGCGTCGTGCAGCACCGTGTCCTGGAAACGTTCGTGCAGGAAGTAGGTGATCACCCCTACCACAATGCCGCCGAGCACGCCCATCTCCAGCGTTTGAATGCCAAGCACAATGGATTGTCCCACCTGTCTCATGGTGGCGGCATCCGCAAGCTGGTGGGTGGCGGTCAGGTAGTAGTTGATGCTCATGTTCATCAGCATGTAGCCAACGAATCCGGCAAAAGCGCCCACCGCTTTATTACGTCTGGCAAGGCCCATCGGGATCGCCATGGCAAACATCAGCGGCAGATAGGTAAAAGCAAAGCCGCCGACCATGGCGATAAAACCAAAGGTGAGCTGCGTTAACTCGCCGCCCAGAAAGGGAAAACTTTTGATGGTGGAAGGGCTGGTGACAGAACTACCGATACCTAACAACAACCCCATAAAGGCCAACAGTGAGACCGGGAACATAAACGTCTTTCCCAGGCTCTGGAAAAACTCCCACGCTTTCGATTTAAACGACTTTTCCTGTGTCATGTAGGGACTCCTCGGATTTTTAGGATAATGGAAGGCGCTGTCCGGCTTAAGGACGCGCCTTCATATTTGCGAGGCTTATAGTTATTTTTTTAGGTACTAACGTTATGCGCGATGGGTTCAGGCTTCAGTCGCAAGCAGCAGCCGGTTCGCCGAGCCGCAAACGGTGATTTTGCTTCTGACCACCTCTTTCATGGCATCCATGCCGACGCGCATGTAGAAGCGCGGATCGTTGCCCTGTGGGTTCTCGGCAAACCAGGCTTTGACTGCGTCAGAGAAGGCGATTTTCAGCTCTGTTGCGACGTTAACTTTGCAGACGCCCAGCTCAATGGTGCGGCGCACATCCTCATCCGGCACATCACTCGCACCGTGCAGCACCAGCGGCACTGTCACTACCTCGCGGATCTCGGCCAGCCGCTGGAAGTCGATTTTTGGGCGTTTGGTATAAAGACCGTGCGCGGTACCGATGGCAACGGCGAGGCTGTCCACGCCTGTTAGTTCGACAAAGCGTTTTGCTTCCTGCGGGTCGGTCAGGAACGCGCTTTCGGCGTCGACGCTCATGTCATCTTCCACTCCGCCCAGTCGGCCCAGTTCGGCCTCGACGCTACAGTCGTTGAGGTGGCAGAAATCGACGACCGATTTCACCAGCTTGACGTTTTGTTCGAAGGGGTAATGGCTACCGTCGATCATTGCGCTACGTACGCCGGCATGGACTTTGCGGCGAATGTCGTCCAGCGATTCGTGGTGATCGAGGTGTAGCGCCAGCGGCATGTCATAAGTCAGAGAATATGCGCTGCACAAGGCGTAGATCTCTTCCAGCGCAATATGTTTAAACGTCCCCGGCGTACCCGCGAGGATCACCGGCGATCGCATTTCGCTACAGACTTCGAGGATCGCCTGGATCGTCTCGGCGTTATGGATGTTAAAGGCCGGAACGGCATAGCCCTTCGCCTGTGCGTCCTGCAAAAGATATTTGGTAGAAATAATACTCATGAGCCTGTCCTCTTAAGCCTGCCACGGATGAATAACGACGCCCTGGACCACACGGTTAACCGTACCGCTGGCGGATGGCGTATCCGGCGTATTGCCAACGTGCAGAGACTGGGTCAGTGCGAAGACCTGGGCGTACATCAGGAAGCAGAACGCCTGCTCCATATCGTTAAATGAACGGGAAGGCGGCAGCAGGATATGCGGGCCAGCTTCAATGACCGGATCCGTTTCGGCTGCAATGGCTACCACGCGCATGGCCTGACGATCGCGTCGCAGTTCGGCGAGCAGATCCCGATCGTACTGACGCGTATACGGATGGCTGGAGACAAACACGACGACCAGCGTTTCGTTGTCCACCAGCGACTTAGGCCCGTGACGGAAACCCGTTGGCGAATCGTAGAATGCCGCCAGCTTGCCGGCGGTCAGCTCCAGCACCTTCAGCGCAGACTCCCGTGCGGCGCCCTGTAATCCACCGCTGCCCAGATAAACAATGCGTTTCCACGGTTCGTTACCAAAGACGCCGGGACTGAAATCGCCAAGCGATGTGAGGATCGCCTGACAGCGATCGGACACGTCGCGGAACGTTTTGCTGTTGATCGTTTCCGGTGCGAATACCGCCAGGCAGCTCGCCATCATGGTGGTGATGCTGCTTGTCATCGCGAACCCGCGATCGTGCGTTTCGGCTGGCATGAGCAGAGCGCAGGCGTTATCGCTGTCGACGGCATTCTGGTACAGGCTGCCTGCTTCATTACAGGTGATCGACAGGTGGTAGCACTCCGGTACAAACTGATTCGCCAGCTCAACGGCGGCGACGCTCTCCGGGCTATTGCCTGAACGGGCGAAAGAGACCAGCAGCAGCGGGTGCGAAGGGCTGAAATAATCCATCGGGTTGGTGACCAGATCGGTCGTAGGTATCGCGGTGATGTTTTTCCCCGTGTGGCTGGCAAGCCATGGCGCAATGATGTCGCCGATAAAAGCAGACGTACCCGCGCCGGTCAGAACGATCCGCAGATCGGGCTTGCGCAACAGTGGCGTCAGAAAACTGTCGATCGACGCGCGCAGATTATCAATATTGTTGAGCGAGCGAAGCCAGCTGGCTGGCTGCTGGCGGATCTCTTTTTCGGTCCAGGTGCCGGTGGTGGCGATAGTGGTTTGTGGCATAACTCAGTCCTTAGTCGTGTGAATTCCACATCAGACGCTGGCAAATGTGTCGCTATCTTTCGTTTCGTTTCACTTGTTCACTTTAGCAGTTGAAGAAAATCTATAGAAAAGAAATCGAAAGTTCAATGGCGAAAAAGAAATAAAACGAAAAGTGTGATCGCGAAAGGAAAGGCGAAAATCAAGGAAAGGAAAAGAAAGGCCTTACGATCGTCTTCCGTAAGGCCAACAGGGCACACTGTGAAGGGGCTACAGGGAAAGAGCCTGACCCTGGATCCAGATCTGCCGGAGGTGTAAACCCGCATCCAGCGCAAGAACATTGGCGCGTTTGCCTGGCGCTAACGTTCCCAGCAGGTGATCCATACCGAGCAGACGAGCAGGATGCAGCGAGGCCATATGGATTGCGTTTTCTGGGGCGATCCCCGTATGCTCCACCATATTTCGCACGGCGGCATCCAGCGCGAGCGTGCTGCCCGCCAGCCCGCCTGAGGCCGTGCGGACAACGCCGCCCTGCATCTCGACATTTTCACCACACAACGTATAGCGCCCATCAGGCATACCCGCCGCCTGCATGGCATCGGTAATCAGCACCGTACGATCCTTCGCGCAGCAACAACATAGCCGCATGGCTCCAGGATGAACGTGATGCCCGTCGGCAATAAGCTCCAGCCACGCGCGTGGGTCCGTAAGCCCGGCGCCAACCATGCCGGGCTCCCGGTGGTGTAACCCCGTCATGCCGTTGTAGCAGTGCACCAGCCCGGCTGCGCCTGCATCAAATGCGGCCAGGGTTTGCGCGTATGTAGCGGCGCTGTGGCCCAGCATGACGCGTATCCCTTTTTGCTTGAGGTGATGGATCGCCTTCAGGGCATCCACTTTTTCCGGAGCAAGCGCCACCACCCGCAGCGTGTTCTGCGAAACCGCAATCAGCTCATCAAGTTCCGCGAGATCCAGTTCGCGAAACAGTTCTGGCGGGTGCGCCCCTTTGTTCTGCGGTGTAAAGTACGGGCCTTCCAGATAGCTGCCCAGGATCTGCGCGCCGGGGCCACCGGCATGACAGCGCCGGGCAATGCGCCGTAACGCGCCATAGATCGCCTCCAGCGGAGCGGTGACGGTGGTAGGCAGAAACGCCCCCACGCCTTCACGCGCTTTGTGCATGGCTAACCGGTCCAGCACGTCGGGCGCATCATCCATCACATCCACACCCGCGCCGCCGTGGACGTGGATATCAATGTATGCCGGGCAAAGCAGGTCTGCCTCGCGGGTATTAACCCCTGCTGGAATCGGCTCGATGGCGGTGATGACGCCTCTATCCATACGCAGCTGATGGTCATCCAGCCAGCCCTGCCCGGTAAGCAGACGACGCGCGCGCAGCAGTTGCCTCATATCCCTTCCTCGGCGGGCGCTTCCTCGCGACAGCGTGCAAGTTCATCCACCAGGCTGGTCAGGCCGCGATGGCCGCACTCCAGCGCCTGCAAACGAAAGGCTTCACTGCTTAATCCGTCGCGCTCCAGAACCATCTCCAGCAAAAGCTGGAGATTGGTGCCGGTGATCACTTCGCTGCCGGGGCGCTGCATCGCGAGGGTAGAGGCCACACGAAACGGCGTACCGCCGAGAAGATCGGTAAGAAACACGATATCGTGCTCTGCATCCAGTTCATTCACTGCCTGCTCAAGCTGCGCGGTCAGCCGCGCAGTGGTGGAGCTTTCCGGAAAATCGATGGCGATAAACTGCGGCTGTTCGCCGAGGATTTGCTTCATCGCCTGTTCCAGCCCGCTGGCAAAACCGCCGTGACCCGTCAAAATAATGCCTAACATCGCAACCTCTTTGCTTATTACAGGAAGTGACAGAATTTACCGACAACGCCCAGCACCACGGTGATACCAATCAGGCGCAGCGGGCTCCAGCCACGGCGTACCAGCCAGAACATGGTCAGGGTATAGACCAGTGGCAGAAAGGCGGGCATCAGTTTGTCGATCACATCGGTTTGCAGTTTGACGACCGCATCCCCGGCTTTAATCTCGAGTGTGGTATTCAGGCGCACATAGGTTGCCACCAGCGCACCAATCACTGTCATCCCGACAATGGACGCAGCATGACCAACCTTTTTGGTGTTGGCCTTGATCAGCGGGATCGCGGCGACACCCATTCGGTAGGCATAGTGCGCCAGACCAAAACGCAGGCCGAGATGCACCACGTTAAACAGCACGATAAAGACCACCGCGCCAAGAATGGATCCCTGTAGCGCCAGGCTGGCGCCAATCCCCCCGCAGATGGGCAGCAGGGTCAGCCAGAACATGGCGTCACCAATGCCACCGAGCGGTGCGCCGACGGCAATTTTAGTGCTCTGGATGCTGTTCACATCCTGCTTGGAACGCTCCATTGCCAGAATAATGCCGATGACGAAGGTCACCAGGAACGGGTGGGTGTTAAAGAAACCCATATGGCCTTTCATGGCGCGCGCCAGGTCCCGCTTATTGGTGTGGATCTTTTTCAGCGCGGGCAGTAGCCCATACAGCCAGCCGGAGGCCTGCATACGCTCGTAGTTAAACGAGGCCTGTAGCAGCATGGAACGCCAGGCGACACGGTTAATATCCTTTTTCGTTAGCTCAGCGCCAATACTCTGGTCTTCGTAGACGTTTTCATTCACGCCGGTCAGCAGTGTCTCTTCACTTTCAGACACGCCCGGCAGGGTGGTGTGATTAGATGCCATCTTCAAATTCCTCTTTCTGGGCCGCAGGCGCCGTGGGTTCAGGCGATTTGCGCAGCAGGTCGATCAGCGCCATCGCCAGCGCAGCCGCGGCAATCGCCAGCACCGGGAGTTTCAGCCAGGCCGCGGCGACAAAGCCGATAATGAAGTAAGGGATGTAAACGTTTTTCATCATGATCTTCAGCAGCACGGCGAAGCCGATCGCTGGCATGATGCCGCCCGCGACGCCGAGACCGTCGATCAGACGTTCCGGCAGCACGTCAATGGCGGTTTTCGCATGTTCAGCCCCGAAGTAGATGGGCAGAAACGCGCACAGGAAGTAGAAGACGCCGAGCGCCAGCAGTGCCAGATAGTTGACCCGTTCAATACCACGGGTGTCTGCGTTAGCCGCCATGCGATCGCAACGGGACATCACGCCGGACATCACCGAGAAGAGGAAAGTGATCCCCATCTGAACCGCCACGGCAAACGGCATGGCGACCCCAACGGCGACATCCGGCTTCACGCCTGTAGTAATGGCAAATGTGGTGCCAACGATGGTGCCGATAATCACGTTTGGCGGCTGCGCGCCCGCCAGCGGCGCGAGTCCCATCCAGACCAGTTCTAACGTACCGCCGGTCAGAATTCCGGTGTGCAAATCGCCCAGAATCAGGCCAACCAGTGGCCCGAGCACCACTGGACGGTGCATGTGTGTTAAGCCGTTAAACATATCCAGGCCCGCTATAAAGGCGAGAAGCCCCAGCGCGAAAGCCTGCAACAGACTGATTTCCATTGTGAATCCCTCAGAGCAGTTTAAAGAGATCCAAAGCAGTCTCTGTTGGAACGCCCTGAACGAAGCATTCCACTCCGGCCGCCTTCAGGCCGTTAAACGCGGCGATATCGTTCGCGTCTACAGATACCGTTTTGGCAATTTGCTGTTTGCCACTGGCGTAATGCATATTTCCGACGTTAATACGGGTGATGGGCACGCCGCCCTCGACCAGCGTTAAAAAATCAGCCGGTATTTTACAGACCAGCAGAATTTTCTGCCGGTCGGCGGCGCGATGAATGTTGTCGATCACTTTTTGCAGGGACCAGAAACGCACGGCGATGCCTTCCGCAAGCACCATCTCCATCAGGTTTTGCTGAACCGGATCGTCTGCAACCTCGTCATTTGCCACCAGCACCAGGTTCGCCCCCGCAAACCCCACCCACTGTACGCCCACCTGACCGTGGATCAGGCGTTCATCAATGCGGCATAAGACAATGTTTGGCATAGCGTTTTCCTCTTTTTAATTATGCGTGTTGAGTCGTTACGCCTTCGCAGGCGGCATGGTACTGCTGGAGTATGTCCTGAATGTGGTCGAGGATGAGTTCCCGTGGTGTGGACCTGAGAGCGCCATCGCGAACTTTGCTGTACTGCAACGGCAGATACTGGCTGATCAGCGGCAGCGGGATCGGTTCATCCGCCAGGTTGCGTACCAGCCGCTCAAAGGCGTCGTCAATCTGGCTGTCTGGCCAGTAATAGCGCACGCGGTCGGAATAGCTGTAACCGCGCGCCAGGCGACGGGCATTGCCGTCGCCGTGATAGTGGCTTTGCCAGTATTCCGGGCGATCGAGCATCACGTTTTCCAGGACGTGACGCAGCCCTGAGCAGGCTTTTGCCGGCAGCAGCTCTTCTTCAATTGCTGCCAGTGAGAACAGCGCTTCGCGCAGCGCGAAGGTTAGCGCAGGGCCGACTTTCAGAATGGCGAAGTGATCTTTCACCAACTGGCGCAGCGCCTGCGGCGTCTGGTAATCGGTAGAGTGTGCTTCAAATACAAGCGTGTCGTAGGCTTCAACCATCTCGCTCAGCGCGACGGCTTTATGCGGTTGATAGTCACAAACCTGCGCATGGTCGAACTCAACGCCAGGCTGAACCACCAGGCCAATAATGCGCGGCCAGATGTCGCTTAACCCTTCCTTCTCGAATGCGTGGCGGTGTGCCTCAAGCGTGGCGCGTGCCGCCTCTGGCGTGGTGACCTCAAGCTCGGTCAGCGTCTCGTGTGCCCCACCGGGAACCGGAACTTCCGTGCCGATAACGTAGACCAGATCGGCTACGCCAAATTGCTCGAGACAGGTGGTTTCGGCAATTTTAGCCAGCCGAGCGGCACGCCCGGCAACGATTGCATCGGTTAACGGAACCGGGTCGTCTTCGCAGGACATGCTGCAATCGAGGTGAATTTTTTTAAATCCGGCCGCCACGTAGCTTCTGATCAGATCGTCGGCGTTCGCCATCGCCTGCGAAGCCGGCAGGTTTTGCCAGCGGTTTGGACCTAAATGATCGCCGCCAAGGATCAGCTGCGAGGTGGGGAAACCAAGAGATCCCGCCAGCTTGCAGACAAACCCATAAAAATCGGCGGGCGTCATACCGGTATAACCGCCAAACTGATCCACCTGGTTTGAGGTGGCTTCTATCAGCAGGGGCGTCTGTTGTGAATGGGCGTAACGTAGTGCAGCTTCAAGTACCAGTGGATGTGCGGAACAGACGGCATAAATCCCGTTTGTATTCCCCCGTTTATGTTGTTCCACCATTTCTGTCAGATGTTTCACTTTCCTCTCCATTTCGGATGGTGTTGGTATTCATCTTTCGTTTTGTTTCATTTGATACTGCATTATGGTGAGGTAAAAATAAAACGAAAGATAATAGTTTTCCGATCTGTTTCACAAAAGAAACATAATGAAAGGTTTCAGCGGCGATTAAGCTTGCGTCCGCACACCATACAGGGCTTGCATTCCCTCAAAAGAAAGGCGTTAATAAGCAAAACGAAATGAAACGAAAGTGTATTTACTAAGGAGCTCGTATGAGCAGCACCGATTCGTCCGCAGAGAAGCGCATCACCGGCACCAGTGAAAGGCGAGAGCAGATCATTCAGCGGTTGCGGGCGCAGGGAAGCGTGCAGGTTAACGATCTTTCTCTTTTATTCGGCGTGTCGACGGTGACGATCCGTAACGATCTGGCCTTTCTGGAAAAGCAGGGGATTGCCGTTCGCGCTTACGGCGGCGCGCTGATTTGCGAAGGCAATGCCCCCGGCGTGGAGCCGTCCGTTGAGGACAAAAGTTCCCTTAATACGGCAGTGAAGCGCAGCATCGCGCAGGCGGCGGCTGAACTGGTGAAGCCGGGTCACCGCATTATTCTGGACTCCGGCACCACAACCTTTGAAATTGCCCGCATGCTGCGCCAGCACACCGATGTCATTGCCATGACCAACGGGATGAACGTGGCAAACGCGCTGCTGGAAGCGGAGGGCGTAGAGCTGCTGATGACCGGCGGGCACTTGCGCCGTCAGTCGCAGTCCTTCTACGGCGACCAGGCGGAGCAGTCCTTACAGAATTACCATTTTGACCTGCTGTTCCTGGGTGTCGATGCCATCGATCTCGACCGGGGGGTGAGTACGCATAACGAGGATGAAGCCCGTCTGAACCGCAAAATGTGCGAGGTGGCGGAGCGTATTATCGTTGTCACGGACTCCAGCAAGTTTAATCGTTCAAGCCTGCATAAAATTATTGATACCCAGCGGATCGACATGATTATCGTTGATGAAGGCATTCCGGCGGAAAGCCTTGAAGGATTACGCAAAAGCGGGATCGATGTGGTGCTGGTCTAAAGGGGCTTTTCCCCTCTCCCCATAGGGAGAGGGTCCCCCAGTAATTTGAAAGCAAACGCTATAACGTTGCCTCAGAATAACTGAGGGCTTTCAGCGATGCCTCGGTCCGGCTGTAAATCGCTGAGGCGTTTCCTGTAGGCCGGGGCGAGGCGCAGGGATGCGCCGAGAGGGCGGGCTTTACAGGGATGTTACCTCCGCCCGTCCCCGATAAGCCGGAAGGAATAAGCCGAAGGCACCGCGAAGCGGCGATTTACCGCTGGAAGCCCGGGTCGCCAGGGTGGTGGCGACTGAGCCACCCTGGCACGTTCACCGGTCATGTCGTGACAGAGTAGCAAGGAACATAAAGTGAACGGAATGACCACCAGAGCCGTATGTTCCCCCTCACCCCAGCCCTCTCCCTCAAGGGAGAGGGGGCCGTCTGTGCAGGCATTATTTTGTGGGGAACCCTCAGCTCCATAGGGGAGAGGGGACTGCCCGGTGCGGTTTTTTACCCTCTCCCCGGTGGGGAGAGGGCAGGGTGAGGGGCCATCAGGTCACCGGAGCCGGGTTAAACACCGCCAGCGAGTTATGCAATCCCCATTGATCGGAGAAGGTTTTCTTCCGCCCGCTTGCCACATCCAGAATGAAGTGGAACAGCTTCCAGCCCACTTCTTCAATACTCTCTTCCCCGGTGGCGATGGTGCCCGCGTTGATATCCATTAAGTCATACCAGCGGTTTGCCAGCTCGGTGCGGGTCGCCATTTTGATCACCGGTACCGCCATCAGGCCGTACGGCGTGCCGCGCCCGGTGGTAAAGACCTGTACCGTAATGCCGGACGCCACCTGCTGGGTACCGCACACGAAATCACTGGCAGGCGTTGCCGCGTAGATCAGACCGCGTTTGGTTGGTCGCTGGCCAGGGGAGAGCACTTCCACAATCGCGCTCTGGCCGGATTTGGCAATCGACCCGAGGGCCTTTTCCACCACGTTGGCCAGACCGCCTTTCTTGTTACCCGGAGACGGGTTGGCGCTGCGGTCGGTTTTGCCCATGTCGAGATAGTTATCGTACCAGGCCATCTCCTCCAGCAGGCGTTTGCCCACCTCTTCGTTGACGGCGCGCGGCGTGAGCAGGTGGATAGCATCACGTACTTCGGTGACTTCGGAGAACATCACCGTGGCGCCGCAGCGCACGAACAGATCGGAGGCATAACCGACTGCCGGGTTGGCGGTGACGCCGGAAAACGCATCGCTGCCGCCACACTGTGTCCCAACGACCAGTTCAGAGGCCGGGCAGGTTTCACGCTGGCGTTTGTTCAGCTTCTCCAGATGGTGCTCTGCCACCTGTAAAATGTCGTCGACCATCGATCTGAAGCCGACATGGTGTTCATCCTGAAGTCGCACAACACTGGCATCGTCAACCGGAATGGCTTTCACATCCTCAGTACCCTGCAACAGGCGTTCTGGCTGCAATTTTTCACAGCCGAGACCAATCACCATGACCTCACCGCCAAAGTTTGGGTTAAGGGCGATATTGTGAATCGTGCGGATCGGCACGACCGCTGCGGGCGCGTTGATCGCCACGCCGCAGCCGTACAGGTGGTTAAGACCCACCACGCCGTCAACGTTGGGGTATTTCGGCAACAGATCGCGCTCAATAATTTTCACCACATAATCCACTACGCCCGCCACGCAATGCACGCTGGTGGTGATGCCAAGCAGGTTTTTGGTTCCCACGCTGCCATCCGCGTTGCGGTAACCCTCGAAGGTATAACCCTCCAGCGGAGGCAACGGCTCAGGGACGCGGGTAGCCAGCGGCAACGACTCCAGCGGCGGGGCGGTGGGCAGCTCAACCAGCGACTCCTCAATCCAGCTACCCTGCGGGATAGCGCGCACCGCATAGCCGATGACTTCGCCGTAGCGCACGATTTCGCCCTGCGCCGGGATATCGACCAGTGCGACTTTATGCCCCTGCGGAATGTGCTCAATCAGCTCCAGGCCATCCGGAAAGCGGGTGCCAGCTTTTAAGCCATTGTCGTTGACAATAATCGCCACGTTATCGGTATCGTGCACTTTTATATAGAACGCCGTCGGCGACGCCTGTCGAATTTCAATATCGGCCATTGTTCACTCTTCTCCAGCAAAATATCTGATACTAAATATAGCCAGATGGTTAATTGTTTCTTATTGAGGAAATAAAGAATGCCAGGAGAGGAAAGGTGAGAATGTGATCGCGATCGCTCCCGAACCACTAATCGTTGATTCTGTGCATCAGCGCCCACTGTGTTGGGCATATGCTCAAAATAGCGTGCCACTCCCGTTGGATAATTGAGCATTGATACAATGTGCTGCCGGGTGGTGACGATTATACTGAATGACGATTTTATAACGCCAAAATTCAGTCAGGAAAATAAATATAACGCTGACGCTGAGTCGGAATAAATAAGAAAAGCTACTGGCTAAAACTGCGGAATTAAAAAAGGTATAAGTAATGAGTAACGACATCTTCCCGAATAAATTTAAAGCGGCCCTCGCGGCGCACCAGATTCAGATTGGCTGCTGGTCTGCGCTGGCCAACCCCATCAGCACCGAAGTGCTGGGCCTGGCCGGGTTCGACTGGCTGGTGCTGGACGGCGAACATGCGCCAAACGATATCAACACGTTTATTCCGCAGCTGATGGCGCTGAAAGGCAGCCACAGCGCGCCGGTGGTGCGTGTGCCCACCAACGAGCCGGTGATCATCAAGCGTCTGCTGGATGTCGGCTTCTACAACTTCCTGATCCCGTTTGTTGAAACGGAAGAAGAAGCGGTGCTGGCCGTGGCGGCGACCCGCTATCCACCGGAAGGGATCCGCGGCGTGTCCGTCTCGCACCGCGCCAACATGTTTGGCACCGTGCCGGACTATTTCGCTCAGTCCAACAAGAACATCACCATTCTGGTTCAGATCGAGAGCCAGCAGGGGGTCGATAACGTCGACGCTATTGCCGCGACGGAGGGGGTAGACGGCATTTTCGTCGGCCCGAGCGATCTGGCGGCCGCCTTTGGTCATCTGGGCAACGCCAGCCATCCGGACGTGCAGCGCGCAATTCAGCACATTTTTGCCCGTGCCAAAGCGCACGGTAAACCGTGCGGCATTCTGGCGCCAGTGGAAGCCGATGCCCGCCGCTACCTGGAGTGGGGCGCAACGTTTGTCGCCGTCGGCAGCGATCTCGGCGTATTCCGCGCCGCCACGCAGAAATTAGCGGACGCTTTTAAAAAATAACCATCATTGAGGAAACAGATTATGACGCTGAAAGTGGGTTTTATTGGCCTGGGTATCATGGGCAAACCAATGAGCAAAAACCTCATCAAAGCAGGTTACTCACTGGTGGTTTTAGATCGTAATTCAGACGCGGTGGCAGAGGTGATTGCGGCTGGCGCAGAAACGGCGACAACCGCAAAAGCGATTGCTGAGCAGTGCGACGTGATTATCACCATGCTGCCAAACTCCCCGCACGTGAAAGAGGTGGCGCTGGGTGAGAACGGCATTATCGACGGCGCGAAGCCGGGTCTGGTGGTGATCGACATGAGTTCTATCGCACCGCTGGCAAGCCGCGAAATCAGCGAGGCGCTGAAAGTGAAAGGCGTGGAAATGCTGGATGCGCCGGTCAGCGGCGGCGAACCGAAAGCCATCGACGGCACCCTGTCGGTGATGGTGGGGGGCGATAAAGCTGTGTTCGACAAATACTACGACCTGATGAAAGCCATGGCTGGCTCCGTGGTGCACACCGGTGAAATTGGTGCAGGCAACGTCACCAAGCTGGCAAACCAGGTGATTGTGGCGTTGAACATCGCGGCCATGTCCGAAGCGCTGACGCTGGCCACCAAAGCGGGCGTTAATCCGGATCTGGTCTATCAGGCCATTCGCGGTGGTCTGGCGGGCAGCACCGTGCTGGATGCCAAGGCGCCGATGGTGATGGATCGTAACTTCAGGCCGGGTTTCCGCATCGATCTGCACATTAAGGATCTGGCGAATGCGCTGGATACCTCCCACGGCGTGGGCGCGCAGCTGCCGCTGACTGCCGCCGTCATGGAGATGATGCAGGCGCTGCGTGCGGACGGTCTGGGCACCGCCGATCACAGCGCGTTAGCGTGCTATTACGAAAAACTGGCGAAGGTTGAAATTGCTCGCTAATGACGTCCCGCCCGGTGGCGTTACGCTTACCGGGCCTACGGCTCAGGCATACAACTATGAAAATCGTAATCGCGCCAGACTCTTATAAAGAAAGCCTGTCTGCCACCGAGGTGGCGCAGGCGATAGAAAAAGGATTTCGGGAAATTTTCCCCGATGCTCATTACGTGTCTGTTCCCGTTGCTGACGGCGGAGAAGGTACGGTTGAAGCGATGATCGCTGCGACGCAGGGCACCTGGCAGCAGGCTGTCGTCACCGGCCCGTTAGGGGAAAAGGTGAAGGCCAGTTGGGGGATCTCGGGCGACGGTACCACCGCGTTTATCGAGATGGCCGCCGCCAGCGGCCTGGTGCTTGTTCCTCCCGCGCAGCGTAACCCGCTGGTCACGACGTCGCGCGGGACGGGGGAGCTGATCCTCAGCGCGCTGGATAAAGGCGCGCGCAACATCATTATCGGTATCGGCGGGAGCGCAACCAACGATGGGGGCGCGGGTATGATGCAGGCGCTGGGCGCGAAGTTTACGGATGCGAACGGGACGGAGATCGGCTACGGCGGCGGCAGCCTGATGGCGCTTAACCGGATTGATATTTCCGATCTCGATCCGCGTCTTCAGGGATGCGCAATCCGCGTCGCCTGTGACGTGACGAATCCGCTGGTCGGTGAAAGCGGCGCGTCGCGTATCTTTGGCCCGCAAAAAGGCGCCACGGAGGAGATGATCCTCGAACTCGACGCCAATCTTAGCCACTACGCCGGGGTGATCAAAAAATCGCTGCGCATTGACGTCAACCGGGTTCCGGGGGCTGGCGCCGCGGGCGGCATGGGCGCAGCGCTGATGGCCTTCCTGGGCGCTGAGCTGAAAAGCGGCATCGAGATTGTCACTCAGGCGCTCAATCTTGAAGAACATATTCACGACTGCACGTGGGTGCTGACCGGGGAAGGGCGCATCGACAGCCAGAGCATTAATGGCAAAGTGCCCGTCGGTGTGGCGAGCGTCGCCAAAAAATACCATAAGCCGGTGATCGGGATTGCCGGAAGTCTGACGCAGGATGTGGGTGTGGTGCATCAGTACGGCATCGACGCGGTGTTCAGCGTACTGACCCGCATCGGTTCACTGGAAGAGGCGTTCCAGGGAGCGTATGACAACATTTACCGCGCCTCGCGGAATATCGCGGCCACATTGCAGGTAGGCATGCGTAGCCAGGGGTGACAGCGGCGCGCAAACCCTCTATACTGCGCGCCGAAGCTGACCAGACAGTCGCCGCTTCGTCGTCGTCCCTTTCGGGGGAGACGGGCGGAGGGGAGGAAAGTCCGGGCTCCACAGGGCAGGGTGCCAGGTAACGCCTGGGGGGGAAACCCACGACCAGTGCAACAGAGAGCAAACCGCCGATGGCCCGCGCAAGCGGGATCAGGTAAGGGTGAAAGGGTGCGGTAAGAGCGCACCGCGCGGCTGGTAACAGTCCGTGGCACGGTAAACTCCACCCGGAGCAAGGCCAAATAGGGGTTCACATGGTACGGCCCGTACTGAACCCGGGTAGGCTGCTTGAGCCAGTGAGCGATTGCTGGCCTAGATGAATGACTGTCCACGACAGAACCCGGCTTATCGGTCAGCTTCAACTTCTTACGAAACCCCGCTTCGGCGGGGTTTTTGCTTTCAGAAGGTTGCAGGCCGGGTAAGCGAAGCGCCAAACGACATCAATTCTCAATTTTGCGATGCTAAGCACATTTCACTATTTGCCTGACTGTGTGTTCCTCTCATCTGCTGCGCATGATCGTAATCACAAAATTTAACGCTATAAAATTAGAAAATTTTAGTGTTGATAAGATGTTGTAAATGTTTAGTCAGTGATGCCGAATGTTATTCATTTGATAATTTAATATTGAATCTAAAAACATTCTTCTGGTGAATGTGTGATATATCCCACTCTTTAACCGGAAAGTGAATAAATATTCCTGGTAAAGTTGATAAACCACAAAAATGTTTTAAAGGAATAATGGTGTTTTATTAACCTTTAATTGCCTGAAAGATAGCCTTTATTAATATTTTTAAGGCAAAAAAATTCACGCTGGTTATTGCCATAAAATAAATTTATTACCGCGTTTTTTATTGATCAATATCAGCGTAAATGCGTATTTTTATTGTGATAAGTATTTGATTTATAAAGACATAAATAGATTTCTGGTGCGATTGAAAACAGAGCGTCCTGGCAAATTGTGAGTAACAGCACATACCCCCTGAAACAATATTGGGTAGAATCCGCTGCGTCATAGGGAAATAAGCGCAGAATATTATGAATACTATTATTCTACCGAAAACACAGCACCTCGTGGTATTTCAGGAAGTCATCAAAAGTGGCTCCATAGGTTCTGCTGCAAGACAACTGGGGCTGACGCAACCTGCCGTCAGCAAAATCATCAGCGACATCGAATCCTACTTTGGGGTGGAAGTGATGGTGCGTAAGAACACCGGCGTAAAACTCACTGCCGCCGGTCAGGTGCTGCTGTCCTACGCTGAGTCGATCACCCGCGAAATGAAAAACATGGTGAGCGAGATTAACAGCCTCAGTTTCAGTACCGTCATGGACGTCTCTTTTGGCTATCCGTCGCTGATTGGCTTCACCTTCCTGTCCGGGATGATCAAAAAATTCAAGGAAGTGTTCCCGAAAGCGCGCGTCTCAATGTATGAAGCGCAGCTCTCTTCATTCCTGCCCGCCATTCGCGATGGCCGGCTGGATTTCGCCATCGGCACGCTGAGCGACGGGATGCAGCTTCAGGATCTTCACGTTGAGCCACTGTTTGAATCCGAGTTTGTGCTGGTGGCGAGTAAATCACGAACGTGCACCGGCCCGACCAGACTGGCATCGCTCACGCACGAGCAGTGGGTGATGCCGCAAACCGATATGGGCTACTACAACGAACTCCTGACCACCCTGCAAGACAACCACATAAGCATTGAAAACATCGTCCAGACCGATTCCGTCGTCACCATCTATAACCTTGTCCTCAATGCCGATTACCTGACGGTGATCCCCCGTGACATGATTGCGCCATTCGGCTCGGACCAGTTTATTGTTCTGCCGGTGGAAGATGAATTACCCGTGGCGCGTTATGCCGCCGTGTGGTCAAAAAATTACAGTATTAAAAAATCGGCGTCAGTATTAGTTGAACTGGCAAAACAATATTCGTCGATGAATATCGAAAAACGACGATAGAAATAATGATGATTTAAAACACCCGGAGCGACGCTTTTTAACGCTCTGATACCCTGACTTTGCCTGAAAACAATGAATTATTATAACGAGGATATTATGCACATTACTTATGATCTCCCGGTGACCATTGAAGATATTCAGGACGCCAGAAAAAGACTGGCGGGAAAGATCTATAAAACCGGTATGCCGCGCTCGAATTATCTGAGCGAACGGTGTAAGGGTGAGATATTCCTGAAATTTGAAAATATGCAGCGTACCGGTTCGTTTAAAATACGTGGGGCATTTAATAAATTAAGCTCGCTGACTGATGCGGAAAAACGCAAGGGCGTGGTGGCCTGTTCCGCAGGGAACCACGCGCAGGGGGTCTCTCTCTCCTGCGCCATGCTCGGCATCGACGGCAAAGTGGTCATGCCGATGGGCGCGCCGAAATCCAAGGTTGCCGCCACGCGCGACTACTCCGCCGAAGTGGTGCTGCACGGCGAAAACTTTAACGACACCATCGCCAAAGTGAGCGAAATCGTCGAGATGGAAGGGCGCATTTTTATCCCGCCTTACGACGATCCGAAAGTCATTGCCGGCCAGGGCACCATCGGCCTGGAAATCCTCGAAGATTTATATGACGTGGATAACGTGATTGTCCCCATCGGCGGCGGCGGTTTAATTGCCGGTATTGCGACAGCAATTAAATCCATCAACCCAACTATCAATATTATCGGCGTGCAGTCTGAAAATGTGCACGGAATGGCCGCATCGTATCAGGCCGGAGAAATAACCAGTCATCGTGTTACCGGCACATTAGCTGACGGCTGCGACGTGTCTCGCCCAGGTAATTTAACCTTCGAAATTGTTCGTGAATTAGTCGATGACATTGTGCTGGTCAGTGAAGACGAGATTCGCAACAGCATGATCGCGCTTATTCAGCGAAATAAGGTGGTCACGGAAGGTGCCGGTGCGCTGGCGTGCGCGGCGTTATTAAGCGGCAAGCTGGACCACTATATTCAGGGCCGAAAAACCGTCTGCATTATTTCCGGCGGCAATATCGATCTCTCCCGTGTTTCCCAAATTACCGGCTTCGTTGACGCATAAAGGATGACTTATGAGCAACACAGAAAGCATTATCGTTGGCCAGACTAAAACGTCCACCTGGCGTAAATCGGATACTACCTGGACGCTCGGCCTGTTTGGTACAGCCATTGGCGCAGGCGTGCTGTTCTTCCCTATCCGTGCAGGCTTTGGCGGCCTGATCCCTATCCTGCTGATGCTGGTACTCGCGTTTCCGATTGCGTTTTACTGCCACCGCGCGCTGGCGCGTCTGTGTTTGTCCGGCAGTAACGTCTCCGGCAACATCACCGAAACGGTGGAGGAACATTTTGGTAAGACCGGCGGGGTGGTGATCACCTTCCTCTACTTCTTTGCCATTTGCCCGCTGCTGTGGATTTACGGCGTCACCATTACCAACACCTTTATGACCTTCTGGGAAAACCAGCTCCAGATGCCCGCCCTGAACCGCGGCGTGGTGGCGCTGTTCCTGCTGCTGCTGATGGCTTTTGTTATCTGGTTCGGTAAAGACCTGATGGTGAAAGTGATGAGCTACCTTGTGTTCCCGTTCATCGCCAGCCTGGTGTTGATTTCTCTCTCGCTGATCCCGTACTGGAACTCGGCGGTGATCGACCAGGTTAACCTGAGCGATATCGCCTTCACCGGTCATGACGGCATTCTGGTCACGGTATGGCTGGGGATCTCCATCATGGTCTTCTCCTTCAACTTCTCGCCTATCGTCTCCTCGTTTGTGGTCTCCAAACGCGAAGAGTACGAACCGGAGTTCGGGAAAGAGTTTACCGAGCAGAAATGTTCCAAAATCATTGGTCGCGCCAGCCTGCTGATGGTGGCGGTGGTGATGTTCTTCGCCTTTAGCTGCCTGTTTACGCTCTCTCCGCAGAACATGGCGGACGCCAAAGCGCAGAACATTCCGGTGCTCTCTTACCTGGCGAACCACTTCGCGTCGATGTCAGGCAGTAAATCCACGTTCGCCACGGTGCTGGAATACGGCGCCTCCATCATCGCGCTGGTCGCTATCTTTAAATCCTTCTTCGGCCACTATCTGGGCACGCTGGAGGGGCTGAACGGTCTGATCCTCAAGTTCGGTTACAAGGGCGACAAGAAGAAAGTCTCCGTGGGCAAGCTGAACACCATCAGCATGGTCTTCATCATGGGCTCCACCTGGATTGTGGCCTACGCCAACCCGAACATCCTGGACCTTATTGAAGCCATGGGTGCGCCAATTATCGCCTCTCTGCTGTGCCTGCTGCCGATGTACGCCATCCGCAAGGCGCCTGCGCTGGCGAAATACAAAGGCCGGACCGAGAACATCTTCGTAACCGTGGTCGGACTGCTGACCATTCTGAACATCGTGTACAAACTGTTTTAAACCAAAGCTCAGGAAGAGCGGAGCCATACCATGATTGAGTTTCCGGTAGTACTGGTCATTAACTGCGGATCGTCCTCTGTTAAGTTCTCGGTGCTGGACGCCGCAGGCTGCGATGCCCTGATGACGGGCATTGCGGACGGCATCAACACAGAAAAAGCCTTTATTTCCGTGAATGGGGGTGAGCCGGTCAGACTGGCTCACCAGGACTACGAAGGGGCGCTGGCCGCCATCGCCCTGGAGCTGGAGAAACGCAACCTGATGGTCAGCGTGGCCTTGATTGGCCATCGCATTGCCCACGGCGGCGACCTCTTCAGCGAGTCGACCCTGATCACGGAAGAGGTGATGGCGCAGATCCGCGAGGTCTCCCCGCTGGCGCCGCTGCATAACTACGCCAACCTGAGCGGCGTGGAAGCCGCCGGGCGCCTGTTCCCCGGCGTGCAGCAGGTGGCGGTATTTGATACCAGCTTCCACCAGACCATGGCGCCGCAGGCGTATCTGTACGGCTTGCCGTACCGCTATTTTGAAGAGCTGGGCGTGCGCCGCTACGGTTTCCACGGCACCTCTCACCGCTACGTGTCGGCGCAGGCGCACGCGCTTCTCGGGCTCTCTCCCGATGACAGCGGCCTGGTGATTGCCCATCTCGGCAACGGGGCGTCCATCTGCGCGGTGCGTAACGGCGTAAGCGTGGACACGTCCATGGGGATGACGCCGCTTGAAGGACTGGTGATGGGCACGCGCTGCGGCGACGTGGATTTTGGCGCGATGGCGTGGATTGCCCGGCAGACCGGCCAGTCGTTCGAGGATCTGGAGCGCGTGGTCAACAAAGAGTCCGGGCTGCTGGGGATCTCTGGCATCTCCTCCGATTTGCGCGCGCTGGAGAAAGCCTGGCATGACGGCAACGAGCGGGCGCGGCTGGCAATAAAGACCTTTGTCCACCGGATTGCGCGACATATCGCCGGTCATGCCGCGTCCCTGCACCGTCTGGATGGCGTGGTGTTTACCGGCGGGATCGGTGAGAACTCCGTGCTTATCCGCGCGCTGGTGGTGGACCACCTGAAGGTGTTTGGCATCATCCTCGACGAGTCCAAAAATGCCCTGCCGGGCAGCGCGGGCGAGCGCGTGATCTCCACCGAGTCGTCCCGCGCGGCCTGCGCGGTGATCCCTACCAATGAAGAAAAAATGATCGCACTGGACGCCCTCCGTCTTGGGAAGGTTACTCCGGCTGCGGCTTACGGCTGATAAAGCGAGAGTCTGATGAAAGTAACAATCGATACGGGCGTCGCGCCTTACAGCGACGCATGGGCCGGGTTTCGCGGTGAAGAATGGAAAAACGCCATTAACGTGCGCGATTTTATTCAGCATAACTACACCCCTTATGAAGGCGATGAAGCTTTCCTCGCGCAGGCGACGCCAGCAACGACGGCGCTGTGGCAGAAGGTGATGGTCGGCATTCGTCAGGAGAATGCTACTCACGCCCCGGTGGATTTTGACACCAACATCGCCACTACTATTACCGCGCACGGGCCGGGCTATATTGATCAGGAGCTGGAGACGATCGTTGGCCTGCAAACCGACAAGCCGCTCAAGCGCGCCCTGCATCCGTACGGCGGGATCAACATGATCCGCAGCTCGTTCGAAGCCTACGGTCGCGAGATGGATCCGCAGTTTGAATATCTCTTCACAGACCTGCGCAAAACCCACAACCAGGGCGTGTTTGACGTTTACTCCCCGGAGATGATGCGCTGCCGCAAATCGGGGGTGCTGACCGGTCTGCCGGACGGCTACGGGCGCGGACGCATCATCGGCGACTACCGTCGCGTGGCGCTGTACGGCATCAGCTATCTGGTGCGCGAGCGTGAACTTCAGTTCGCCGATCTCCAGGGGAAACTGGAGCGCGGAGAAGATCTGGAGGCCACGATCCGCCTGCGCGAGGAGCTGGCGGAGCATAAACGTGCGTTGCTCCAGATCCAGCAGATGGCGGCGAACTATGGCTTTGATATTTCACGTCCGGCGATGAATGCGCAGGAAGCGGTGCAGTGGGTCTACTTTGCCTACCTTGCCGCAGTGAAATCCCAGAACGGCGGGGCGATGTCGCTGGGGCGCACGGCCTCGTTCCTCGATATCTACATTGAACGCGACATGCAGGCAGGAAGGCTGAATGAGGTGCAGGCCCAGGAGCTGATCGACCACTTCATCATGAAGATCCGCATGGTGCGCTTCCTGCGCACGCCGGAGTTCGACACGCTCTTCTCCGGCGATCCGATCTGGGCCACGGAAGTGATTGGCGGCATGGGGCTGGATGGCCGTACGCTGGTGACCAAAAACAGCTTCCGCTACCTGCATACCCTGCACACCATGGGGCCTGCGCCGGAGCCAAACCTGACGATCCTCTGGTCCGAACAACTGCCGATCGCGTTCAAGAAATACGCCGCGCAGGTGTCGATCGTCACCTCCTCGCTGCAATACGAGAACGACGATCTGATGCGCGCCGACTTCAACAGCGACGACTACGCCATTGCCTGCTGCGTCAGCCCGATGGTGATCGGCAAGCAGATGCAGTTCTTCGGCGCACGCGCCAACCTGGCGAAAACGCTGCTGTATGCAATCAACGGCGGGGTGGATGAGAAGCTGAAGATCCAGGTGGGGCCGAAAACCGAGCCGCTGCTGGATGAGGTACTGGATTACGACACCGTAATGGCGAGCCTCGATCACTTCATGGACTGGCTGGCGGTGCAGTACATCAGCGCGCTGAATCTCATTCACTATATGCATGATAAATACAGCTACGAAGCCTCGCTGATGGCGCTGCACGACCGGGACGTCTACCGCACCATGGCCTGCGGCATTGCCGGGCTGTCGGTGGCGGCGGATTCCCTGTCGGCCATCAAATACGCCACGGTAAAACCGGTGCGCGACCACACTGGTCTGGCGGTCGATTTCGTCATCGAAGGCGACTATCCGCAGTACGGCAACAACGACGATCGCGTGGACAGTATCGCCTGCGATCTGGTTGAGCGCTTTATGAAGAAAATCCAGGCGCTGCCGACGTACCGCAACGCGGTACCGACGCAGTCGATCCTTACCATCACCTCCAACGTGGTTTACGGGCAGAAGACCGGCAACACGCCGGACGGACGTCGCGGCGGCACGCCGTTTGCGCCTGGCGCCAACCCGATGCACGGGCGCGACAGAAAAGGGGCGGTGGCGTCGTTAACCTCGGTCGCCAAGCTGCCGTTCACCTACGCCAAAGACGGGATCTCCTACACCTTCTCCATCGTGCCGCAGGCACTGGGCAAGGACGAGCCGGTGCGCAAAACCAACCTTGTCGGGCTGCTGGACGGATACTTCCACCACGAAGCGACCATTGAGGGCGGGCAACACCTGAACGTCAACGTGATGAACCGGGAGATGCTGCTGGATGCCGTCGCCCATCCGGAGAACTATCCGAACCTGACGATCCGCGTTTCAGGTTATGCGGTGCGGTTTAACGCCCTGACGCGCGAGCAGCAGCAGGACGTGATTTCGAGGACGTTTACGCAGGCGATGTAATACAGGCTTCATCTTCAGCCTCCTCAAATGGGGAGGCTTTTAATTTTGTGAACGTCGTCAATTTTAGAAAACTTACTCTCCTTTTTGCTATCCCGAAGTAATATTATTCTCTCGCTTTAGAAAATCCCTATAAAAGTTGTGACTTTTTTCTCCCGCGCTCCGGATATGATCTTCCCATATCAATAACTCACACCTGCACTCTCTGACTCGCAATCGCTGGCGATCGGAACCTTATAAAAACAACCAGTTACCCTACAAAATAAGCGAGTGCCCAATGAATATGGCAACAAACAGCAGTGTGATTGTGAGTGATTCCCCTGCGGCAAGGCGGGCGGGAATGAGCGAAAGCGAATGGCGAGAGGCGATCAAATTCGACAGCACCGATACGGGCTGGGTCATCATGAGTATCGGGATGGCTATCGGCGCGGGCATCGTTTTTCTTCCTGTGCAGGTCGGGTTAATGGGGCTGTGGGTGTTTTTACTCTCGTCGATAATTGGTTATCCGGCTATGTACCTGTTCCAGCGCCTGTTTATTAATACGCTGGCGGAATCACCGGAATGCAAAGATTACCCGAGCGTCATTAGCGGTTATTTAGGTAAAAACTGGGGCATCTTATTGGGTGCGCTTTATTTCGTGATGCTGGTGATCTGGATGTTTGTCTATTCCACGGCTATCACCAACGACAGCGCATCCTACCTACACACCTTCGGCGTAACCGACGGTTTGCTGTCGGAAAATCCGTTCTACGGCTTATTCCTGATCTGCATTCTGGTCGCCATTTCGTCGCGCGGTGAAAAATTGCTGTTTAAAGTCTCCAGCCTGATGGTGCTGACCAAATTATTTGTGGTGGCGGCGCTGGGGCTTTCGATGATTGGCCTCTGGCATTTAGCCAACGTCGGTATGCTGCCGCCGATGGGCCTGCTGATTAAAAACGCCATTATTACGCTGCCTTTCACCTTAACCTCCATTCTGTTTATTCAGACATTAAGCCCGATGGTGATTTCCTATCGTTCACGGGAAAAATCCGTTGAGGTGGCGCGTCATAAAGCGCTGCGGGCAATGAATATCGCCTTTGGCGTGCTGTTTGTGACGGTCTTTTTCTACGCGGTCTCCTTTACGCTGGCGATGGGGCACGACGAGGCGGTAAAAGCCTACGAGCAGAATATTTCCGCCCTGGCAATCGCAGCACAGTTCATCAGCGGTGACGGTGCGGGCTGGGTCAAAATCGTCAGCGTGATCCTCAACATTTTTGCCGTGATGACCGCGTTCTTTGGCGTCTATCTCGGCTTTCGTGAGGCGACGCAGGGCATCGTGATGAACATCCTGCGCCGCAAAATGCCGGCGGAGAAAATCAATGAAAGCACCGTCCAGCGCGGGATTATGCTGTTCGCTATCCTGCTGGCCTGGAGCGCGATTGTGTTAAACGCGCCGGTGCTGAGCTTCACCTCCATCTGTAGCCCTATTTTCGGGATGGTGGGCTGCTTAATTCCGGCGTGGCTGGTCTACAAAGTGCCCGCACTTCATAAATATAAAGGCGTATCGCTGGTGATTATTGTGATTACCGGGCTGCTGCTTTGTGTTTCTCCTTTCCTCGCCTTCTCATGAGGTTAAATAAGGTCGTAACGATGTCTGAGCAAATTAATCCTTTATGGAACCATTTTATTCGCGCTGTGCAGGAAGAGGTAAAGCCTGCGCTGGGCTGTACCGAACCCGTCTCGCTGGCGCTGGCGTGCGCGATGGCTGCCGGACAGCTTTCCGGTGAGGTAACGCGTATCGAGGCGTGGGTATCGCCGAACCTGATGAAAAACGGGCTTGGCGTAACGGTGCCCGGCACCGGTATGGTCGGTTTACCCATCGCAGCCGCGCTGGGGGCGACAGGCGGTAATGCACACGCCGGGCTGGAGGTGTTGAAAGACGCGTCGGCCGAGGCGCTAACGCGCGCCAAAGCACTGCTGAACGCGGGTCTGGTGCAGGTGAAATTGCAGGAGCCGTGCGAGGAGATCCTCTATTCACGCGCCTGCGTTTACGCCGGTGAGTCCTCGGCGATGGTGACCATCGCTGGCGAGCACACTCGCGTGGTGGAGGTGGTTTGTCAGGGCGAAACGCGCTTCAGGCTTGACGATCGTCAGAGCCATAACAACGACGATCCGCTGGCGGTGCTCTCGACCACCACGCTGTCGCAGATCCTTGAGTTTGTAGAGCAGGTGCCGTTTGATGCGATCCGCTTTATCCTCGATGCGGGGCGGCTGAACGATGCGCTCTCCCGCGAAGGTTTGCGTGGCAACTGGGGGCTACATATTGGCGCGACGCTCAATAAACAGCGCGCACGCGGCTGGATGGCGCAGGATCTGGGTTCAGACATTATTATCCGCACCAGCGCAGCCTCGGATGCCCGCATGGGAGGCGCGACGCTGCCGGCGATGAGCAACTCGGGTTCCGGGAATCAGGGCATCACCGCCACCATGCCGGTAGTGGTGGTGGCTGAGCACGTTCAGGCCGATGACGAACGGCTGGCGCGGGCGCTGATGCTCTCGCATCTGTCGGCTATCTATATCCACTACCAGCTTCCGCGCTTGTCCGCGTTGTGCGCAGCGACAACGGCCGGAATGGGGGCTGCGGCGGGGATGGCGTGGCTGATGGGCGGATCTTACCAGACCATTGCCATGGCGATCGGCAGTATGATCGGCGACGTGAGCGGGATGATCTGCGATGGGGCCTCTAACAGCTGCGCAATGAAGGTCTCGACCAGCGTCACCAGCGCCTGGAAAGCCGTGATGATGGCGCTGGATGATACTGCGGTGACGGGTAACGAGGGGATTGTGGCGCACGACGTGGAACAGTCTATCTCTAACCTGTGCGCTCTGGCGTGCCGCTCAATGCAGGCGACGGACCGGCAGATCATTGAGATTATGGCGAGTAAGATGTTGTGATTTAATCCAACCCGTTACCCCTGACCCTAACCCTCTCCCATAGGGAGAGGGAACCGATCGAGCGAGGGGGCGTGTTGATCTTAAACCGGCAAATCAATCAGCAGCGCGCGCAGCGGCGTATCGGCAACCAGGGTGATATTCGCTTCGTCACGAATAAACGCCCCGTCACCGCAGGTGAGCGCTTCTTTCTCTTCCGTATGCGTGACCGCATGCACCGTTCCGTGAATGGACTGCAAATAGGCACGCGGGCCATGAAGCTGGAAGCTCGCCTGTTCACCTTTTTTCAGTTCGATATGGTGCAACCACACCTGCTGGCGCAACTGCAAGCTGCCTTTGCTGCCGTCTGGCGAGGCAATCAGCTGCTGTTTACCGCCCTTCAGATCGATTTTTTGCACCAGCGGATTTTCCCGCTCCGGACAGGCATCCAGCCACAGCTGCATGCGGGTCAGCGTTTTATCTTTGCTGAGGTTATGCTCGCTGTAGCTAATACCTGGCTGCGTGGAAATTAACAGCGCCTCGCCAGCCTTCGCCTGGACATGATTGCCCTCGCTATCGCGGTATTCTGCCTCGCCTTCCAGGATCAGGTTCAGGATATCGACTTTAGGGTACGTGCGCGGCTGGAAGGACGCGCCCGGGGCGAGCACTTCCTGATTCAATACGCGCAGTGAAGCGTAACCGAGGAGTTTAGGGTCAAAGTAGTGTCCAAAGGAAAAGGTGTAGCGGGCCTGCAACCAACCGAAATCGGCTTGTCCGCACTGTTTCGCTGTTCTTGTCGTAATCATAAACTTGACCTCTCTTTACACTAAATCAATGGTAAAGGTATGGACGCTGCATTGTTAGCCAGATATTCTGCCTGGTATGTTCAAATTTACTGAATGAGAACGAGATGGCTAAAGAGAGAGCATTGACGCTTGAGGCGCTTCGCGTCATGGACGCGATTGACAGGCGCGGCAGTTTTGCCGCGGCGGCAGATGAACTGGGGCGCGTTCCGTCTGCCCTGAGCTATACCATGCAAAAGCTGGAAGAGGAGCTGGATGTTGTGCTCTTTGACCGTTCCGGTCATCGAACAAAATTCACCAACGTTGGGCGGATGCTGCTGGAGCGCGGCCGCGTATTGCTGGAAGCGGCGGATAAGCTGACGACGGATGCCGAAGCGCTGGCCCGCGGCTGGGAAACCCATCTGACGCTGGTGACCGAAGCGCTGGTGCCCACCGAGGCGCTGTTCCCGCTGGTGGACAGACTCGCCGCGAAAGCCAATACCCAGCTGTCGATCATCACTGAGGTGCTGGCCGGGGCGTGGGAGCGTCTTGAGACGGGCAGGGCGGATATCGTGATTGCGCCGGACATGCATTTCCGCTCATCGTCAGAAATCAATTCGCGCAAACTGTACAGCGTGATGAACGTCTACGTCGCCGCCCCGGATCACCCGATCCATCAGGAGCCGGAGCCGCTCTCTGAGGTCACGCGCGTGAAATACCGCGGTGTGGCGGTCGCGGATACCGCCCGAGAGCGCCCGGTGTTAACGGTACAGTTGCTGGATAAACAGCCGCGACTGACGGTAACGTCGCTGGAAGATAAGCGACAGGCGCTCCTGGCGGGGCTGGGCGTGGCGACTATGCCGTATCCGTTTGTCGAAAAGGACATTGCAGAAGGGCGGCTGCGCGTCGTCAGCCCGGAATACACCAGCGAAGTGGATATCATTATGGCGTGGCGTCGCGACAGCATGGGCGAAGCCAAATCGTGGTGTTTGCGTGAAATTCCCAAGCTCTTTGCCCACCACAACAAATAAGCGTAGGCCCGGTAAGCGTATGCGCCACCGGGCAGAATTTACGCGCTTGCTTTAGGATCCGGACCAAAGCGGTTTTCGCCCGGCGTTCCGCTCTGACAGTTGAAAATCAAAATCACGATCCAGCCGATAAGCGGGATCAACAGCAACAGCAGCCACCACGCCGAACGATCTGTGTCGTGGAGACGACGAAACAGTACGGCCCATGAAGGCAGCAGAACTAACACACCATAAATGGTGGTGAGAATGCCTTCACCCCCCTCGCGTTCCCAGCCGAGGATGTTGTCCACAATGCCCAGCACCATAATCAGGACGAAGTTCACCAGAACGAACATCCAGTACTCTTTACGGCGGGCACGGCCACCAAATCCAACGTAGTTGCGCAGTACCTTTAAATACCAGTCCATTTTTCCTTGCCTCTTAATCAGTCAATCACTTGTTTTCTAAGCGATCGAGGTAAGGATAGATGTATGCTGTGAATTAAAAAAGGGAATCAATTGATTCCCTAAATAATTATCCGAAACGCACGTCGCGCCCGTGCGGTTCATCCAGGTCCTGCCACGGGCCAATGGAGATAATGCCCGTTGGGTTGATGGTCTTATGACTGCGGAAATAGTGGGTGCGAATATGGTCAAAATTGACCGTCTCCGCAATCCCCGGCATCTGATAGATGTCGCGCAGGAAACCGTGTAGGTTCAGGTAATCACTGATGCGATGCTTGTCGCACTTGAAGTGGGTGACATATACCGGATCAAAGCGGATCAGCGTCGTCCACAGGCGGATGTCTGCTTCGGTGAGGCGATCGCCCGTTAAATAACGATGCTGGCCGAGGATCTGCTCCAGGCGCTCCAGGGATCCAAACACGTTGCCGACCGCTTCGTCGTACGCTTCCTGACTGGTGGCAAAGCCCGCTTTGTAGACGCCGTTGTTAACGTTGTCGTAGATCCAGCCGTTCAGCTCGTCAATTTTCTCGCGCAGCTCAACCGGGTAGTAATCCCCGGCGCGTGCACCGTGAGCGTCAAACGCGGTATTGAACATGCGAATGATTTCAGCGGATTCATTGCTGACGATCGTCTGGTTTTTCTTGTCCCACAGCACAGGCACCGTTACGCGTCCGGTGTAGTGCGGATCGGCGCGCAGATAGAGCTGATACAGGAAATCGTGATGATAAAGCTCATCACCCGTCGCGGTCGGGAAGCCACTGTCGAACGTCCAGCCGTTTTCCAGCATCAGCGGGTTGACCACCGAAACCGGAATTAACGATTCGAGACCTTTAAGTTTGCGCACAATCAGCGTGCGGTGCGCCCACGGACAGGCGAGAGAAACATACAGATGATAACGATCTTTTTCCGCCGCAAAGCCCCCTTCGCCACTCGGGCCGGGTGCGCCGTCGGCGGTCAGCCAGTTACGGAAGGCCGAAACAGAGCGCTTAAAGCGTCCACCGGTGGATTTGGTGTCATACCAGACATCCTGCCAGACGCCGTCTACGAGTTGTCCCATTTTTTACTCCTCCGTCAGATAGCAAAAGCGAGGAGATTTCTCCTCGCTTTGAATGTAATCAGTATAGCCTGCTTACCACTTCTTATTCAGAAGACGGTCGATGCTGTAGGCGCCCGGACCCATGATAGCCAGCAGCAGGAAGCCGCCCGCGATGGTCAGGTTTTTCATGAACATCAGGGAGTTCACGCCTTCCGCAAAGTTGCTGTGGAAGATGAACGCGGTCAGCAGGGTAAAGCCTGCGGTGAACAGCGCCGTGGTGCGGGTCAGGAAACCGAACAGCACTGCCAGGCCGCCGCCGAACTCAAGCAGAATGGTCAGTGGCAGCAGGAACCCCGGCACGCCCATCGCTTCCATATACTGCTGAGTGCCCGCATAGCCGGTAATTTTGCCCCAGCCTGCGGTGATGAACAGAACAGGCATCAGAATACGCGCTACCAGTACACCAACATCTTCTAATTTTTTCATTTTACTCTCCAGGAAACCACATCAGCGGCTAAACGTTATTTGCGTGCAAATTCGGGTAGATACCGCGTCTTTGCTGTCGATGGAGAGGAGTGTAAACGGGGCGGATGGCAAATGTTAGCAAGGAAAACTGTTAATCTTCTTCAAAGATATTGAGTAAGGGAGGGGGTTTTGCCGGGTGGCGGCTACGCCTTACCCGGCCTACACGCAATCGTAGGCCGGGTAAGCGCAGCGTCACCCGGCAAGAAGGCTAGCGCAACTGCTGCTGTCGCAGCGTGGTTTTCACCAGACGCCAGGCGCTCCAGGCGCCAAAGCCGCGGCGTGCCCAGCGGATCAGCATGTTAGGATGCCGAACCGACCAGATCGCCATCACGCTGCTGCCGACCAGCGCCCATGAGCGCAGGCTCAGGACCGTGTTCCAGCCGCGGTCAAACCGATGCGTGGCTTCAACCCAGTCTCGACGGCTGGCAGACAAATCCAGCCGCTGCTGCTGGATTTGGCTCAACAGATACGCTTTCCGCTTTTGACGTTCGGCTTTGTCGCTCACGACTTATCATCCTCCAGCAGGGCGCGGTCGTTGGCCAGCTCCTGGCGCGTATGGCGCAGGAAGGTCGACGTGCGCGCTTTATGCAGGGTCCAGATACCGCCTATCAGCGCCGCCACCAGCAGAACCACGGTAGTCGCAATCATCGCGTTCAGACGATACTGTGGATCGATAGCCCAGATGATTAACACCATCAGGCTCATCAGACCAAACGCGGCAAAGAGCATCGTAAGCCCAAGCATGAGCAGCATCTGGAAGAGGTTGGCTTTCTCCTCTTCCAGCTCCACTACCGCAAGCCGGACGCGCGTTTCGGCAATCCCGACCAGCGTCGTAAGAATACGCTGGCCGATGCCGAGGACGTTTTTAGCAGGCCCTTGTGCGTGACGTGGATCTTCCATAATCAACGACGCGTCAGCAGGACACCCAGCACCACACCCACTGCGGCGCCAATACCTACACCCGTCCATGGATTATCACGTACATATTCGTCTGCGCGCGCTGCCGCTTCGCGGGTCTGTTTCGCCAGCGCATCACCGGTTTCGCCCAGACGGTAACGGCTCTCTTTCAGTGCCTGCTCCGCTTTGCTGCGCAGTTTACTTACTTCTTCTTTCGATTTATCCGCAGAAGAGTTCAGCACCTCTTCCAGGGTGTCCGCCAGGGATTTCAGTTCAGCGCGCAGATTTTCTGAAGTTGTATCTTTTGACATGATTCTCTCCTGTTGAGATTTCCGTTAACTCAATAATCGCGAGCTTCCAGCGCTTTCAGTTCGTCCTGCGCCTCTTGCAACTTCCTCTCGCGCTTGGCAATTTTTTCCGCATCACCTTTCTCTTTCGCTTCCTGTAGGTCTTGACGGCGCTCGGCTATCTCGTCCTTCTGTTCAGCGATTTTTTCCTGATGATCGGCACGCAGCTTGCTGTCCGTACAGTTGTCTTTCACTTCGCTCAACGCTTTTTTCAGCCCGTCGATCCGGTGCTGATTGTTATGCTTTTCGGCATAACTGATTTCGCGTTGGATATCCTGTTCTTTCTCCTGACAAAGAGACATAGCGAAGGAAGCTGTGCTTAAAGAAAAAAGGGCCAGAGCCAGAGTGATGCGGTATTTCATTATAGAAACCTTCCATTGTGTTACGGCGTAAGCCGTGTTCCAGAACTATGCGGAGAACATCTGAGGGGTGCTCCGCGTACTTAAGCATAGTAAGTAAACGGGAGTTTCACCAAAGTAGGTGAAAATATTCGGAATCTTAGTCGTTAACCAAATCGATGCGACGTGTCGCGTAACCGTGACATCCAGGATGCTACGTGGCTGTCATCATCCTGTTGCGCAATGATGTAACCCTGCGGCAGCGTGCGGTCCAGCACGGCTTTCGCCGCGGCGCTTTGCGCACTGGAGTCAAATTTTATCAGCAGCACATCGTCTTGCGGCGTGATGCTCTTAAAGCGGATCCCGTTTGCGTCCAGATGATGCCAGATGGAAAAACCATCCGGCACGCTGGTTCCCTGGCTCACAGGACGGATAGCCAGCGTCGACTCCTGATGCTGTAGCGCAGACCACAGCAGGATAAGAGCGCTGAACATCATCAGCGCGACGATAGCGTAAGAGAAGCGGCGCAGCGCGAGCGGGGAGATAACCATCGTTAACCCCTGGCTCCGTATTTCTTCTTCCACAGTACGACCAGGGACCCGACCAGGCCAAACACCAGCAAAACGACGGGCAGCAGCATCAGGCAAGACATCAGCTGGTCTTCATATTTCATAAAGACCGGCGTTTTGCCCAGCGCGTAGCCGAGCGTGGTCAGGATCAGAACCCACAGCAAGCCGCTCATCCAGTTAAAGAACTGGAAGCGCGTGCTGCTCAGGCCGGACAGGCCCGCAATGGTGGGCAGCAGGGTGCGTACGAATGCGATAAAGCGGCCGATCAGTAAGGCGGAAAGTCCATGCTTATGGAAAAGGTGGTGCGCTCGCTGGTGGTAATGGGCCGGAAGGTGCGAAAGCCAGTTCTGAACGATTCGCGTGTTACCCAGCCATCGCCCCTGAATGTAACTCACCCAGCAGCCCAGGCTGGCGGCAATGGTCAAAAGCAGGACCGTTTGCGGGAAAGCCATCGCCCCTTTTGCACAGAGCACCCCGACCAGCACCAGCAGGCTGTCGCCGGGTAAAAAGGCAGCAGGCAGCAGACCGTTCTCAAGGAACAGGATCATAAATAACACAAAGTAGAGCATGCCAATCATGGACGGGTTGGCCAGCGTTTCGAAATCCTGAGCCCAGAGGGCGTTCAGTAGTTGGGTCAAAAGTTCCATTCAGTGTTCCTGGAAATCGGTTAACGTCACGCCTGTCATTCGGGAAAACAGCACGGCGACATTGTTATGATTTCATTATGGTCGCTCGCGGACACATTGATGTGTGGCCAACACTGTTCCCTGTTAATTGGCTGGTTAGCAAGCACTAACTTACAAAATAACGAAGTGAATCCAATTGTAACAAAGCCCGACGTTCTGCGTCACAGAATTTGAGGGGAAACACGATTTTGGCGTAAGCCACGGAGGGGAGCGAGAAATTTTACAAAGGCTGACACTATAGAGGTTTTCTTACCCTGTCTGGCCGGAAGGCGCGGCGGTGCGCCTGCCAGCAGTTCGGGGAGTTATTTTGCGGGATTAGTCGCGGTATCGAGGTGAACGACCGGATTATCGGCAAAAAGATAGCGGTCAGCGTTAAATTCAAAGTCATCACTTGTTTCATTAAACAGCATCTGTTTGGTGTTCTCCAGGTGCTGCCACATTGCCAGTTTCGCCGCATGCGGATCTTTACGAATCAGAGCCTTAAGAATCTGGTCGTGGTCGTCACACCAGTTGTCTACCGTGCGGGAATCAATGTGATCGTGTAATTTCTTCCAGTACGGGTTGTGAACGCGCTGAGTCCACATTTTTTCAACGATTGCCGCCAGCGCCGTATTCTGAGTCGCAAGGGCGACCTGGACGTGGAATTGCAGGTCCCATTCGGAATCGCGGAAACATTTTTCTTTACGCGCATGATCCTGGATTTCCATCAGCTTCATGATGTCCTGCTTGGTCACCTGCGTCGCAGCAAATTCCGCAATGTTGCTTTCAATCAGCTGGCGAGCCTGGAGAAGCTCAAACGGACCGTAGCTAGCAAACTCCAGACTTTCGTCCGGGGTGGGGGAGTGTTTCGCCTGGCTGGAAATCACATGAATGCCGGAACCTTTGCGTACCTCAACATACCCTTCCACTTCCAGCATGATGATGGCTTCGCGGACCACCGTGCGGCTGACGCTTTTTTCATCCGCAATGAAACGCTCTGCGGGAAGTTTATCACCGACAAGATAGACCCCTTGCTCGATGCGATCTTTCAGCTCGGCGGCAAGTTGTTGATATAAACGACGTGATTCGGTGATTTCCATATGCGCTCCAGGCAGGGTACGGCGAATGATTTGTTATACCACTTTTGCGTGCCACTCTCCAGATTTCACCATGAAAAAAGCCGCCCGTAGGCGGCTTTTGAGAAGATTTTGCCGGGTGCGCTTCGCTTGCGCGGGCCTATGGGTTTTGTAGGCCGGGTAAGGCGTAGCCGCCACCCGGCACAACAACGCTAACTCTGCGTCGCCGGTCCCCCAAGGGACTCTTTCGCTAGTTCATCGGCGGATTTGCTCTTCAGCACCGTCCAGATAACCACCGCACCCATCAGGTCGAAGATAGCCAGTACCGCGAACAGCGGGCTGAAACCAATGGTATCTGCCAGCGCGCCGACCACCAGCGCAAACAGGGTACTTGCGGTCCAGGCGGCCATCCCGGTCAGGCCGTTGGCGGTAGCGACTTCGTTACGACCAAACACGTCGGACGAGAGCGTAATCAGCGCACCGGACAGAGACTGGTGAGCAAAGCCCCCGATACACAGCAGGGCGATAGCCACGTAAGGGCTGGTGAACAGGCCGATCATGCCCGGGCCGATCATCAGCAGGGCGCCCATGGTGACCACCATCTTACGGGACACAATCAGGTTCACGCCAAACCAGCGCTGGAACAGCGGTGGCAGGTAGCCGCCGACGATACAGCCCAGGTCTGCAAACAGCATTGGCATCCAGGCGAACATCGCGATCTCTTTCAGGTTAAAGCCGTAAACTTTAAACATGAACAGCGGGATCCAGGCGTTAAATGTCCCCCAGGCCGGTTCTGCCAGGAAGCGTGGCAGAGCGATACCCCAGAACTGACGGGTGCCCAGGATCTGCCAGACGGACATCTTTTTGCCGTTGTCGGTCTGATGCTGAGATTCCTGACCATTGATAATGTAGTCACGTTCTTCGTCAGACAGCTTTTTCTGATCGCGTGGGTGTTTATAGAAGATCAGCCACGCCATGGCCCAGGCAAAGCTCAGCACACCGGAGATGATGAACGCCATCTGCCAGCTGTGCATCACAATCGCCCACACCACCAGTGGCGGAGCAATCATCGCCCCGATGGAGGAGCCCACGTTGAAGTAACCGACAGCGATAGAACGCTCTTTTGCCGGGAACCATTCAGAGCTGGCTTTCAGACCCGCGGGGATCATCGCTGCTTCGGCAGCACCTACCGCACCACGCGCCAGCGCCAGTCCGCCCCAACTGCCGGCCAGCGCGGTCGCCCCACAGAAGACGGCCCAGGCTACAGCGAAGAAGGCATAACCAATTTTTGTACCCAGAATATCAAGAACATAACCTGCTACAGGCTGCATTACGGTGTAAGCGGCAGAGTAAGCCGCAATGATGTAAGAGTATTGCTGCGTGGAGATATGTAACTCTTCCATCAACGTTGGCGCCGCTGCTGCCACGGTGTTACGTGTCAGGTAGCCCAGCACGGTGCCGAGCGTCACCAGTGCGATCATGTACCAACGTAACCCTTTAATTTTACGCATGTAAAACCTCATCGTTATGTTATTTCCGTGTCGGGACACGGCAACAACTCAACCGTTGCCGGGAGTTGTTCTGTAACGGGAGGGGCGTAACCGGGAACCTGTCCCGGAACGGCCCGAACCTTGCCATAAGTAATCGTGCTAAGTCGGCTTCCGTACCGTTAAATCCGATGTATCAAACACCGGTAATGCATTCCGTCGGCTTATAGTTTGCGACGGCGAAAAGATAACTTGTCATACAACTTTAAAAGGTGAGTGACATCACAAAAGTGTGAATCTTTGTAGGGACATTATGCGGCGTGCGCAAAGCCAGAACTGGCGCGGTCTGCGAGAGGGTTTACCCCTTTGAGGGTAATTTATTTGTCGACGTTTATTGATCTAACTCACGAAAAAAACGTCGGACTCTGGAAATTGGTGTGATAACTTTGCAGCATCTGAACATAAGCTTTCTGACGCTCCCGTAATGAGGAAGACGATAATGACACCGTTTATGACCGACGATTTTCTGCTAGATACCGAATTTGCTCGCCGCCTGTACCACGACTACGCAAAAGACCAGCCAATTTTCGACTACCACTGCCATTTACCGCCGCAGCAGGTTGCCGAAAATTACCGTTTCAAAAACCTGTATGATATCTGGCTGAAGGGTGACCACTATAAGTGGCGCGCAATGCGCACCAACGGCGTGGCCGAGCGCCTGTGTACCGGCGACGCGACCGATCGCGAGAAGTTTGACGCCTGGGCCGCTACCGTTCCTCACACCATCGGTAACCCGTTATACCACTGGACGCACCTCGAACTGCGTCGTCCGTTTGGTATCACCGGCAAGCTGCTCTCTCCCGCCACGGCGGATGAAATCTGGGATCAGTGCAACGAACTGCTGGCGCAGGATAGCTTCTCGGCGCGCGGCATCATGCAGCAGATGAACGTGAAGATGGTGGGCACCACCGACGATCCGGTCGACTCTCTGGAACATCACGCGGTTGTCGCGAAGGACAGCACGTTTGACATCAAAGTGCTGCCAAGCTGGCGCCCGGATAAAGCCTTCAACATCGAGCTGCCGACCTTTAACGACTACATGGCGAAGCTGGCGGAAGTTTCGGATACCGACATTCGTCGCTTTGACGATCTGCAAACCGCGCTGACCAAACGTCTGGATCACTTTGCCGCACACGGCTGTAAAGTGTCTGACCACGCGCTGGACGTAGTGCTGTTCGCGGAATCCAGTGAAGCTGAGCTGGACAGTATTCTGGCGCGTCGTCTCTCCGGCGAAGCCCTGAGCGAGCACGAAGTGGCGCAGTTTAAAACCGCGGTGCTGGTGTTCCTCGGTGCGGAATATGCCCGTCGCGGCTGGGTTCAGCAGTATCACATCGGCGCGCTGCGTAATAACAACCAGCGTCAGTTCAAACTGCTGGGCGCGGACGTAGGCTTTGACTCCATCAACGACCGTCCGCTGGCGGAAGAGCTGTCAAAACTGCTGAGCAAACAGAACGAGCAAAACCTGCTGCCAAAAACCATTCTGTACTGCCTGAACCCGCGCGATAACGAAGTGCTGGGCACTATGATCGGCAACTTCCAGGGCGAAGGGATGCCGGGCAAGATGCAGTTCGGTTCCGGCTGGTGGTTTAACGATCAGAAAGACGGCATGGAGCGTCAGATGACGCAGCTGGCGCAGCTCGGCCTGCTGAGCCGCTTCGTTGGCATGCTGACCGACAGCCGCAGTTTCCTCTCCTATACCCGCCATGAATATTTCCGCCGCATTCTGTGCCAGATGATTGGCCGCTGGGTGCACGCGGGCGAAGCGCCAGCGGATATCCAGCTGCTGGGCGAAATGGTGAGAAACATCTGCTTTAACAATGCGCGTGACTACTTCGCCATTGAACTGAACTAAGGCCGTTTGAGGTTGATATGCAATACATCAAAATCCATTCGCTGGATAACGTTGCCGTCGCGCTGGCCGATTTAGCCGAAGGGACGGAAGTGACCTTCGACAACCAGTCGGTGACGTTACGCCAGGCCATTGGACGTGGACATAAGTTTGCCCTGATCCCCATCGCGAAAGGGGAGAACGTGGTGAAGTACGGTTTGCCCATCGGTCATGCGCTGGCGGATATTGCGCCGGGTGAATACATTCATTCCCACAATACCCGCACCAATCTCAGCGATCTGGACGAGTACAGCTATCAACCTGACTTCCAGGCAGAAGAAGGACAGGCGGCCGATCGTGAGGTGCAGATCTACCGCCGCGCCAGCGGGGAGGTGGGGATCCGCAATGAACTGTGGATCCTCCCGACCGTCGGCTGCGTGAACGGGATCGCGCGTCAAATTCAGACGCGTTTCCTGAAAGAGACCAACAATGCTGAAGGCACCGACGGCGTGCATCTGTTCAGCCATACCTACGGTTGTTCCCAGCTGGGCGACGACCACATCAATACCCGCACCATGCTGCAAAATATGGTGCGTCACCCGAACGCGGGGGCGGTGCTGGTGATTGGCCTCGGCTGTGAAAACAATCAGGTCGACGCCTTCCGCGACACGCTGGGCGAGTTCGATCCTGAGCGCGTGCACTTTATGGTGTGTCAGCACCAGGACGACGAAGTGGAAGCGGGCGTTGAACAGCTGCACCAGCTGTATGAGGTGATGCGTCACGACAAGCGCGAGCCGGGCAAGCTGAGTGAACTGAAGTTTGGCCTGGAGTGCGGCGGATCTGACGGGCTTTCCGGCATTACCGCTAACCCGATGCTGGGCCGCTTCTCAGATTACGTGATTGCCAACGGTGGCACCACGGTGCTGACCGAAGTGCCGGAGATGTTCGGCGCAGAGCGCATTCTGATGAGCCACTGCCGCGACGAAGAGACCTTTGAGAAGACCGTCACCATGGTCAACGATTTCAAACAGTACTTCATCGCCCATAACCAGCCGATTTATGAGAACCCGTCGCCGGGTAACAAGGCGGGTGGGATCACCACGCTGGAAGAGAAATCCCTGGGCTGCACCCAGAAAGCGGGCGCCAGCCAGGTAGTGGACGTGCTGCGCTACGGTGAACGGCTGAAAACGCACGGTCTGAACCTGCTGAGCGCACCGGGCAACGATGCGGTCGCCACCAGTGCGCTGGCGGGAGCGGGCTGTCACATGGTGCTGTTCAGTACCGGGCGCGGCACGCCGTACGGCGGATTTGTGCCAACGGTGAAAATCGCCACTAACAGCGAGCTGGCGGCGAAGAAAAAACACTGGATCGACTTTGATGCCGGCCAGCTGATTCACGGCAAAGCGATGCCGCAGCTGCTGAGCGAATTCGTGGACACGATTGTGGAATTTGCCAGCGGCAGGCAGACCTGCAACGAGAAGAACGACTTCCGCGAGCTGGCGATCTTTAAGAGTGGTGTGACGCTATAAGTCGGGTGCGGGCTGGTGCCCTCACCCCGGCCCTCTCCCACAGGGAGAGGGTGCAAACACTAAAAACGGCAACCTCAGGGTTGCCGTTTTGCATTTACCCTGTAGGCCCGGTAAGGCGTAGCCGCCACCGGGCTTTTCTTTTTAACTGCGCAGGGCGTTCTTCGCTAAACGCGCGTCTTCCGCCTGACAGGCCGCTGCGGTAAACAGCACGTCGGTAGAGGAGTTCAGCGCGGTTTCGCAGGAATCCTGCAATACGCCGATAATGAAGCCGACCGCGACAACCTGCATGGCAATCTCGTTCGGAATACCGAACATGTTACAGGCCAGCGGGATCAGCAGCAGCGAGCCGCCCGCCACGCCGGATGCGCCACAGGCACACAGTGATGCAACGACGCTCAGCAGCAGCGCGGTTGGCAGATCCACCGGAATGCCCAGCGTATGCACCGCCGCCAGCGTCAGCACGGTGATGGTGATCGCCGCACCTGCCATGTTCACGGTTGCACCCAGAGGAATCGACACCGAATAGGTATCGCGATCCAGATTCAGCTTCTCCGCCAGCGCCATGTTGACCGGAATGTTTGCCGCCGAGCTGCGGGTGAAGAAGGCATACACGCCGCTTTCACGCAAGCAGGTCAGCACCAGCGGATACGGGTTGCGGCGGATCTGCCAGAACACCAGCAGCGGGTTGATCACCAGCGCCACCAGCAGCATACAGCCGACCAGGACGACCAGCAGCTGCGCGTAGCCCCACAGTGCATCGAAACCGGTGGTGGCCAGCGTCGAAGAAACCAGACCAAAGATCCCGACTGGCGCAAAGCGAATCACCAGCTTCACCATAAAGGTGACAGCGTTGGACATATCGTTCACCAGGTTTTTCGTGGTCTCGTTACCATGACGCAGCGCGAAGCCCAGACCGATCGCCCAGACCAGGATGCCGATGTAGTTCGCGTTCATCAGCGCGGTGACGGGGTTAGAGACCATGCTCATCAGCAGACCGCGAAGCACTTCCACAATCCCGGACGGCGGGGTGATATCACCGGCCGCGCTGGTCAGGTGCAGCGTGGACGGGAACAGGAAGCTAAACACCACGGCCGTTAAGGCAGCAGAGAAGGTTCCCAGCAGATACAGGAACAGAATAGGGCGAATGTTGGTTTTTTGTCCGTGCTGGTGGTTGGCAATCGACGCCATCACCAGCATCAGCACCAGTACCGGGGCGACGGCCTTCAGTGCGCCAACGAAAAGGGTGCCGAGCAGCCCCGTCGCTTCCGCGGCAGGTTTTGACACCATCGCCAGCAGAATACCCAGTACCAACCCGACCAGAATTTGTTTTACAAGACTGCCCTGCGCCAGGCGCGCGAACAGACCGCGTGATTGTGTGCTCATACGTTATTCCTGAGTGAAATTGCGTTCCATCCTGATGTGCTCTAAGTCACATTTGTGTCCGGATGTAAGTATTTGTTTGCCTGGTTGAGTATCAGGGAAAGCAGCGAAAGGCGGAAGCGTAAAATGCTGGATTTTACGTGTTGCGTCATGTTTTTTAACTATTGGTTAACGAAAGTGCCGGGTGGCGCTACGCTTACCCGGCCTACATTGCATTTCCCCCTCTCCCTGTGGGAGAGGGTTGGGGTGAGGGCATCAGCCCGCACCGAACGTTGCACTAAGCCTGCTGCTTCTTATCGTGCTGGCGGTTAACCCAGGTATTGATAATCAGCGTCACCAGCAGAATGCCAAACACCACGCCGAGCGAAATGGCGATAGGAATATGGTAGAAATCGACGATCAGCATCTTGATACCGATAAACACCAGAATCACCGACAGACCGTACTTCAGCATTGAGAAGCGCTCTGCCGCACCCGCCAGCAGGAAGTACATCGCACGCAGGCCGAGGATGGCGAACAGGTTAGAGGTCAGCACGATGAACGGGTCGGTAGTGACCGCAAAGATAGCCGGGATACTGTCCACCGCGAAAATCACGTCGCTCAGTTCGACCAGAATCAGCACCAGCAGCAGCGGGGTGGCGAACAGCAGGCCGTTCTTACGCACGAAGAAATGCTCGCTCTCGATCTTGTCCGTCATGCGCAGATGACCCCGGATCCACTTCACCAGCGGCTTATCACCGATACCGGTATCGTCTTCTTTCGCCAGCGCCATTTTTACCCCGGTGAACAGCAGGAACGCGCCAAACACATACAGCAGCCATTCGAACTGGGTAATCAGCCAGCTACCGGCGAAGATCATGATGGTACGCAGGACAATAGCGCCCAGCACGCCGTACACCAGCACGCGACGTTGCAGAGCCGCAGGTACGGCGAAGTAGCTGAACAGCATCAGCCAGACGAAGACGTTATCAACCGCCAGCGCTTTTTCAATCAGATAGCCGGTGAGGAAGGCGAGTGCCTGAGGATCGGCCACCGCGCGGCCTTCGGTTGAGGCCAGATACCACCAGAAGGCGGCGCAGAAGAGGAGTGAGAGGGTAACCCATACCAGCGACCAGACGGCGGCTTGCTTGACGCTCATGCCGTGCTCGCCGCGACGGCCCTGCAAAAAGAGGTCGATTGCCAGCATGATGAGCACGACAACCGCGAATCCGCCCCACAGCATTGGAGTGCCGACAGAATGCATACTATTTTCCTTACACATAAAAAACAAAAACGGCCATGGTCAGAAGACGATAGCCGTTAGCTTTTTATGCATAGACCTCGCCTTCCGGCAAGGTCTCACTTACAACCACGAAGGTTGCCCGGCGACCGGATGCGGTTTTGCACGCATCGTAATGACGATCCACCGGCGAAGAAGTTACTCCCCTTTGCAGGTAACAAATTATGTCAGACCATCGGTTTCGTCAATGGTCTGCACGATTTCATTACACAGTTTTACGCGACGGCTTCCACATTCACGCCGTCTGCGGGGAAGATCACGCCAGTCTGTCGGCGGATCTCCGTTTGCAGCTTCGCCGTGGTGCGGCTGATCGCCAGCCCCGGGTGGTTCACTTCGTTGTCTTCTACCAGACGGGCGAAGACCTCTGCCTCATAGAGCATAGTGTTAATATGCTGAGGCTGCGTCAGCTCCTGCGCTTTGCCGCCGCGGGGAACGATGCTTAGCTTCTGGCATTCGGAGATTTTTTCGATCACCAGCGAGCCGTCTTCGCCCTGAATTTCGCTTGGCAGTACGGAGTCACTGACCTTCGAGTGCTGCAACGTCACGCTAAAATCACCGTAATCCAGCACCACAACGCCGTGTGCATCCACGCCGCTTTCCAGCAGGCTGGCGGTGGCGGTTACGCCGTGCGGTTCACCCCACAGGGCGACCGCAGAGGCCAGGCAGTAAAAACCGATATCCATAATCGAGCCATTCGAGAATGCCGGGTTAAAGGTGTTCGGGTTTTCGCCGTCCAGGTAGCGCTGGTAGCGCGAGGAATACTGGCAGTAGTTGATAAAGGCTTTACGCACTTTGCCAATTTTCGGCAGCGATTGCTGCAACAGCAGGAAGTTCGGCAGGCTGGCGGTTTTGAACGCTTCAAACAGCACCACCTGGTTTTCGCGGGCAAGCGCAATGGCGGCTTCCACTTCCTCAATATTCGAGGCGAGCGGCTTCTCGCAGATCACATGCTTTTTGTGGCTGAGGAACAGCTTCGTTTGCGGGAAGTGCAGAGAATTCGGGCTGGCGATATAGACCGCGTCAATGGCGTCGCTTTGCGCCATCTCATCGAGCGAGGTGAACAGATGTTCAACCAGGTAGTCATTCGCAAAACTCTGCGCCTGCTCAAGGCTGCGGGAATAGACTGCGGTGAGCTTATATTTGCCGGTTTCGTGGGCGGCGTCGACGAACTGGCGCGTGATCCAGTTCGTACCGATGACTGCGAAACGTATCATAAACGTTTACGTACTCCGTAGCAGGGAACCTAAAGCCACTGTAGCACGTCATCATGACATTTCGCGTGCGCTACTGCGCATTACTCTTTAACGATAAATGCGTCAGCCACAAACGGGTATCAAACTCCAGCTGGTGGTACTGCGGCTCCATATGGCAGCACAGTGAGTAGAACGCTTTGTCGTGCTCTTTCTCTTTCAGGTGCGCCAGCTCGTGCACCACGATCATCCGCAGAAAGGCTTCCGGCGCATTGCGAAAGGCGGTCGCGACGCGGATCTCCGCTTTGGCCTTCAGCTTGCCGCCCTGTACGCGGGAGATGGCGGTATGCAGGCCGAGCGCGTTTTTCAGCACGTGGATCTTATTGTCGTACATCACCTTGTTGATCGGCGGGGCGCTCTTAAGATACTGGTTTTTCAGATCCTGCGTATACTGCCAGAGGGCTTTGTCAGTCGCGAAATCATGCGTGCCCGGGTAGCGTTTTTCCAGCACCGCGCCGAGCTTTCCCGCGGCAATCAGGTCACGAACCTGGGAAAGTAAATGCTCCGGATAGCCCTGGAGATAAGTCAGCTGGTTCATCAAAACCCCAAAATAGTGTGAAAACGGGTATACTCACGCACCCTTTTCAGGGATACGCCAAATTTTACCATTCAGGAGGGCCGATGAGCCACTTAGACAACGGTTTCCGTTCACTCAACCTTAAACGTTTCCCGGAAACGGACGACGTTAACCCGCTTCAGGCGTGGGAAGCGGCGGATGAATATCTGCTGCAACAGTTGGATGGGACTGAAATCAGCGGCCCGGTTCTGATCCTGAATGACGCGTTTGGCGCGCTGGCCTGCGCGCTGGCGGAACATGCGCCTTACAGTATCGGCGATTCTTACTTAAGCGAGCTGGCGACGCGTGAAAACCTGCGTCACAACGATATCGAAGAATCCAGCGTGAAGTTCCTCGACAGCACCGCGGACTACCCGCAGGCGCCGGGCGTGGTGCTGATTAAAGTGCCCAAAACCATGGCGCTGCTGGAGCAGCAGCTTCGCGCGCTGCGTAAGGTCGTGACGCCGGATACGCGTATTATCGCGGGTGCCAAAGCGCGCGATATTCACACCTCGACGCTGGAATTGTTCGAGAAAGTGCTCGGCCCGACCACCACTACGCTTGCCTGGAAAAAAGCGCGCCTGATCAACTGTACCTTCAGCGCACCGGCGCTGGCCGACGCGCCGGAGACGCTGAGCTGGAAGCTGGAAGGCACCGACTGGACCATCCACAACCACGCGAACGTTTTCTCCCGTACCGGTCTGGATATCGGCGCACGCTTCTTTATGGAACATCTGCCGGAAAACCTGGAAGGGGAAATCGTTGATCTCGGCTGCGGTAATGGCGTGATTGGCCTGACGCTGCTGGCGAAGAACCCGGAGGCCAGCGTGGTGTTCAGCGACGAATCGCCAATGGCGGTGGCCTCCAGCCGTCTGAACGTGGAAACCAACCTGCCGGAGGCACTGGATCGCTGCGAGTTTATGATCAATAACGCGCTGTCGGGCGTAGAGCCTTTCCGCTTCAACGCGGTATTCTGTAACCCGCCATTCCACCAGAAGCACGCCCTGACGGATAACGTCGCGTGGGAGATGTTCCACCACGCGCGCCGCTGCCTGAAAATCAACGGCGAGCTGTATATCGTGGCGAACCGCCACCTGGACTACTTCCACAAGCTGAAGAAGATTTTCGGCAACTGTGTCACCATTGCCACCAATAACAAATTCGTGGTGCTGAAATCGGTGAAGCTGGGGCGTCGTCGGTAAGATCGCTTTGCCTGGCGGCGCTTCGCTTGCACAGGCCTACGTAGTGTGCGGTCTGATGCCCGGTGGCGCTTCGCTTACCGGGCCTACAATGGCCTCGGACTCGTAGGCCCGGTAAGCGAAGCGCCACCGGGCGATGCAGTTAAATACTCAGCGCCAACTTCGTCCCCTGCGCAATTGCCCGCCGCGCATCCAGCTCCATCGCCACATCGCACCCGCCGATCAAATGCACCGTTTTCCCCGCCTCACGCAGCGGATCCGCCAGATCCCGCTTCGGCTCCTGCCCGGCGCACAAAATCACATGATCCACGCGCAGCAGTTGCGGTTCGCCGCCGATCAGCACGTGCAGCCCGTCGTCGTCAATCTTCTGGTAGCTCACCCCCGGGATCATCTTCACCCCGCGCGAGAGCAGGGTGGCGCGGTGGATCCAGCCCGTGGTTTTTCCCAGACCTTCACCCGGCTTGCTGGCTTTACGCTGGAGCATCACCATCTGACGCGGGCTTTTCGGCAGCTGCGGACCTTCCGGGCGTAAACCACCGGACTGACTGAGGCTGGTATCAATGCCCCATTCCACGCAGAACTCAGCGATGTTCTGGCTGGTGGCTTCGCCCGGCTGGCTTAAATACATCGCAGTATCAAAACCGATCCCGCCGCAGCCGATGATCGCCACCTTCTCGCCAACCGGCGCTTTGTCCCTTAATACATCCAGATAGCTCAATACCTTCGGATGATCGATGCCTTCGATCGCAGGCGTGCGCGGGGCAATCCCACTCGCCAGGATCACCTCGTCGAAACCGATCAGATCCGCCGCGCTGACAAGCTGGTTAAGCCGTAAATCAACACCCGTCAGGTCGATCATCCGGCGGTAATAGCGCAGGGTTTCATAGAACTCCTCTTTGCCGGGGATCTGTCTGGCGATAGTAAACTGCCCGCCGATCTCGCCTGCGGCATCAAACAGCGTCACGCTGTGCCCGCGCGAGGCGGCATTGACCGCAAACGCCAGGCCCGCCGGGCCTGCGCCCACCACGGCCAGGCGTTTTTTATTGACCGCAGGAACGATCGGCATTTTGGTTTCATGGCAGGCGCGGGGGTTCACCAGGCATGAGGTGACCTTGCCGACGAAGATCTGATCCAGACACGCCTGGTTACAGCCGATGCAGGTGTTGATCTCATCCGCACGGCCACTTTGCGCTTTGGAGAGCAGTTCGGCATCCGCGAGGAACGGGCGTGCCATCGATACCATATCGGCATCGCCGCGGGAGATCACATCGTCCGCCACCTGCGGATCGTTAATGCGGTTGGTGGTCACCAGTGGAACGGAGACTTTCCCTTTCAGCTTGCGCGTTACCCAGCTGAACGCCGCGCGCGGCACCGGCGTGGCGATGGTCGGGATGCGCGCTTCGTGCCAGCCAATACCGGTGTTGATGATGGTGGCGCCAGCGGCTTCAATCGCCTGCGCCAGCTGCACGGTTTCGTCGAAGGTGCCGCCGCCTTCCACCAGGTCGAGCATCGACAGGCGGAAGATGATAATAAAATCCGTACCCGCACGTTCACGCACCGCGCGCACCACCTCCACGGCAAAACGCATCCGGCGGGCATAGTCGCCACCCCATTCGTCGTCGCGCTGGTTGGTGCGGGCGGCGAGGAATTCGTTGATCAGATACCCTTCCGAGCCCATCACCTCAACGCCGTCGTAGCCCGCTTCCCGCGCCAGCGCCGCGCAGCGGGCAAAATCGTCTATCAGCGCCAGGATCTCGTCGTGGCTGAGGGCATGGGGAGTAAAGCGGTTAATCGGCGCCTGAATAGCCGAGGGTGCAACCAGGTTCGGCTGATAGCTGTAGCGTCCGGTATGCAGAATTTGCAGGGCGATTTTGCCGCCCTCGCTATGGACCGCGTCGGTCACAATGCGGTGATGCGGCAGCTGTGACGCATCGTTCAACACTGCGCCGCCCTCCATCGTCACCCCGGAAGGGGCAGGGGCTACGCCGCCGGTGACAATCAGCGCCACCCCGTGGCGCGCGCGCTCGGCATAGAAGGCTGCCAGACGTTCAGCCCCGTCCGGACGCTCCTCCAGCCCGGTGTGCATCGAGCCCATCAGCACGCGGTTTTTGAGGGTGGTGAACCCCAGATCGAGAGGGGCGAATAACGACGGGTAGCGGCTCATAGTTTCTTCCAGTGTAAAATTATTGTTATGTGGTCGGATGAGTTACTAATTTAGCCAGCGGCAGCGGAAAGGTAAAAGCGGGATCGAATGATTGTGATAGATCTCAAAGAACTTCCCCGGTTGCGCTGCGCTTACCGGGGCTACAAACCGTAGGCCGGATAAGCGCAGCGCCATCCGGCGTATTTTACGGCGCCGCTGCCCGCACCAGCCCCGGCGCCTGCCACATCGACGTGGTCAGCCCGCTGTCCACCAGCCCGAGCTGGTCGGCATACACCGCCTGCCATTTCTGCATCATGCCGTCGTACAGCTCGCGGTGCTGCGGGTTCGGCGTGAACTCGCGGCTCCACTTCACCAGCCGCTCGCCCGTCGAAGCCATATCCGCAAACAACCCCGCGCCAGCACCTGCCGCAATCGCGCAACCCAGCGCCGTTGCCTCTTTGACTTCCGGCACGCGCACCGGCAGCCCGGTAACGTCGCTTAAAATCTGGCTCCACAGGGCGCCTTTGGCCCCGCCGCCCGCAAACACCAGGCTCTCAAACGTCACGCCGGAGAAGTGGGAAATCTGCGCCAGGTTGCAGGCCGAGACGATGGCCGCGTTCTCTTCCAGCGCGCGGAACAGCGTCGCTTTGTTGCACTTTTCCGGGTCGATGGAGAGGTTAATAAACGACGGCGCTGCGTGATACCACTGCTTAAAATGCATCGCGTCGGAGAAGATCGGCATTACGCCGTGGGAGCCCGCCGGGACGCGGCTCGCCATCTCTTCGAGCAGGGAGTAGGTGTCCATTCCCATTCGTTCGGCAATCAGCTTCTCTTCGGCGCAGAAGGCGTCGCGGAACCAGCGCATGGTTAGCCCGGTAAAGAAGCTGATCGACTCCGCCTGCGCCATGCCGGGAATGACGTGCGGGTTTACGCGGATGTTCATCTCAGGGTCGGTGCGCACCTGCGGCAGATTCACCACCTGCTGCCAGAAGGTGCCGCCGAGAACCGCCGTTTGTCCGGCGCGGACCACGCCCAGCCCCAGACAGCCCAGCTGCACGTCGCCGCCGCCCATCACCACCGGTGTGCCTTCGCGCAGGCCGCTCTGCTGCGCGGCCTCTTTGGTGACAGCGCCCAGCACGGTGCCGGTCTCTTTCACCGGGGAGAGGATATCGGCGCGCAGCCCGGCCATGTCGAGCAGCGCCGGACGCCAGTCGCGGGAGAAGAGATCCAGCATGCCGGTGGTGCCCGCATTGGACGGATCGACCGCCAGCTCACCGGAGAGCTTCGCCGCCAGCCAGTCGCTGATCATGGTGATGGTGGCGGCTTTACGATAAATATCCGGACGATGGTGCGCCAGCCACAGCAGGCGCGGCATGGCGCTGAGGGCAAGCGTCTGGCCGGAAACATCATACACTTCGGATTCAAACCGGTAGTCGTGGATCTCTTTGAGTTCAGCCACCTCGCGGCTGGCGCGGGCGTCGACGTTGGCGCAGGCCCAGATAGCCTCGCCGTTGCGGTCGTACAGCACAATCCCTTCGCGCATCGAGCAGCAGGCGACGGACTGAATATCCGCCGCGCTCAGGCGTGCGCGCTCCAGCGCCTGATGAATACACCGGCAGGCCAGCCGCCAGTTGGTGTCGAGGTCGAACTCCATCGAGCCCGGCACGTTCTCCACGCTCAGGTGCTTCCACTCGGCCTGGCCAACGGCAATCTGGTTGCCCTGTAAATCAAAAATCACGGCGCGAACGCTGCCTGTCCCTGCATCTAACGCTAAAAGGTAACTCATGAGCTTGCCTCGTGTCAGGCGCAGGGCTGCTCTTATCCGGCCAGAGCCAGCACCGCGCGGGCTGTCGTCTCTTCCGTCACCAGGCCATTAATACGGCGACCTTTCAGTGCGGCATAAATCGCATCGGCTTTCTCTTCCCCTCCGGCCACGCCTACGATGGTGGGCAGCTGCGCCAGTTCATCGAGCGTGACGCCCAGTAATTCTTTGTGGATCTCCAGCTCCTCAACGCATTCCCCTTCGGCATTGAGGAAATAGCCAAGGATATCGCCCACCGCGCCTTTACGGGCGTACATCAGCTGTTCACCTTCGCTGATATAGCCGGAGCGCAGTATCGTCGCGTCACGGCGCTGGTTTACCGAGCCAATCCCGACCACCGCCACGTCAGCCGCGGTGGCGGCGAGGATCACGTCCCGCACGCTGGTTTCGCGCTTTAAGATCCCGGCGACTTCAGCGGATGACACGCGAAGCGGGGCGGGGATCATGCTGACGCTACAGGCTGCATCCAGCTGGCCGATACCGGTCATATACGGCCCGACGCCGCCGGAGAGCGTCACCAGGCGGATCTGCTGCGAGCTGATAAAGCCGCTTAAGTGTTGCAGACTGCTCATGGTGGTTTCACCGAAGCCCACCGCTAACAGCTGGCCGGGTTGCAGTACGCCCATCAGCGACTGTGCCGCGCCAATGCCCAGCCGCACGTTCATCGGCGGCGTATTCAGGGCGGGCATCACGCGCACCAGCTTCAGGCCAAATCGTTGTTGCAGCTCGGTTTCCAGCGCCAGGCAGCCCTCGTAGCGGGAGTTGATCTGCACGCGGATCACCCCGGACTGACGGCCTTTCTCCAGCAGGCGGGAGATCTTCAGACGCGGCAGCCCGAGCCGTTCGCCGATGTCGTTCTGGGTCAGCCCGTCGTGGTAGTAGCACCAGGCCACGCGCGCCACCAGCTCCTCTTCCGCCAGTGCCAGCCCGGCAAACCGTCCTTCTTCCGCAGTGCGTTTATCGCTCATAATTGAACTCTTATAAAAATTTAGATCATATGTTCGTGATGGTGCGACGTGAAAATGTGAGCCACGCGACAAAACGGATCTTTTCGATCGTTTCCGCTTTATCTGAATCTCAATCGATAAAACTGTGATCCCTGCACGGTTGTAAATATAGTTCACCGTCTACGCTTTTGAACATTATTAAATCTAAAAATCATTTGTTCAATAGCGGAGCGATGATGACACCACTTCTCGACGCGCGTGATATCAGCAAGCAGTTTTCAGGCGTACCGGTCTTAAAAGGCATTGATTTCACGCTGCTTGCGGGGCAGGTGCATGCGCTGATGGGCGGTAACGGCGCGGGAAAATCGACGCTGATGAAGATCATCGCCGGGGTAGAAACCCCGGATAGCGGTGAACTTTCGGTGGCGGGTGAGTCTTTTGCACGGCTTACCCCGGCGCAGGCGCACAGGTTAGGCATTTATCTGGTGCCGCAGGAGCCGCTGCTATTTCCCAACCTGACGGTGCGGGAAAACATCCTGTTTCGTCTGCCGCGAGAGCGCGATCGGGAAAAACGCCTGGCGGAAAAACTCCGGCAGCTGCAATGCCAACTTAACCTCGACGCTACCGCCAGCACCCTCGAGGTGGCGGACCAGCAGATGGTGGAGATCCTGCGCGGGCTGATGCGCAACGCCAGAATTCTGATCCTTGATGAACCCACGGCCTCGCTGACGCCCGGTGAAACCGAACGGCTGTTTCGCCAGATCCGCGCCTTGCAGGATCTTGGCGTCGGGATTGTTTTTATCTCGCATAAGCTGCCGGAGATTCGACAGCTGGCGAGTCACGTCTCAGTGATGCGCGACGGCGCGGTGGTGCTCAGCGGCGAAACTGCGCATTTTGACGATAACGCCCTGATCGCCGCCATGACGCCTGTAAGCCGGGAAGCATCCCTGAGCGATACGCAAAAGCTGTGGCTGGCGCTGCCGGGCAACCGCCGCACCCAGGCGCAGGATTTTCCCGTGCTGCGCGTGGAAGCGCTCACCGGGGAGGGCTTTATCGATCTCAGCCTTGAGATTTACGCCGGGGAGATTGTCGGTCTGGCCGGGCTGGTGGGGTCCGGGCGCACCGAGTTTGCCGAAACGCTCTACGGCCTGCGTCCGGTTCGCGGCGGGCGGGTGTGGCTGGAGAGCCAGGAGATCACCGCCGATCCGGTCAGTTCACGCCTGCAAAAAGGGCTGGTCTATCTGCCGGAAGACAGGCAGGTGTCCGGCCTGTTTCTCGACGCGCCGATCCGTTGGAACACCGTGGCGCTGAACGAGCCGTCGCTCTGGCAGCAGCGAAAGCGGGAGTCTGCGGTAGTGGAACGCTATCACCGGGCGCTGGGGATCAAGCTCAACCATGCGGATCAAACCGTGCGCACGCTCTCCGGTGGTAATCAGCAGAAGGTGCTGCTGGCGCGCTGTCTTGAGGCCAATCCGCTGCTGCTGATCGTCGATGAACCGACGCGCGGCGTGGACGTATCGGCGCGCGCTGATATTTATCAGCTGCTGAAAAGCGTGGCGGCGCAGAACGTGGCGGTGCTGATGATCTCAAGCGATCTCGATGAGTTTCCCGGCCTCGCGGATCGGGTGCTGGTAATGCACCAGGGCGTACTCAGCGGCGAGCTGCCGCGCCAGGCCGTCAGCCTCGACCGGATGATGGCGCTGGCGTTTGGAGGGCAATCATGAAGATCTTACTGAAAAACCGCGAGCTGAGCGCATTTCTCGCCATTCTGGCGCTCTTTGCCGTGCTGGTGGCGCTGAACCCGTCCTACCTGAGCTTACAGACGCTGGGGATGATATTCGCCAGCTCGCAGATCTTGATCCTGCTGGCTATCGGCGCGGCGCTGGTGATGCTGACCCGCAATATTGACGTCTCCGTCGGCTCCACCGTCGGGCTTTCCGCTATTGCCGTCGGCGTGGCGCTGAACGGCGGCTACAGCCTGCCCGTTTCCATTCTCTTCGCGCTGTCGCTCGGCGCGCTGGCGGGGGCGTTCAACGGTTTTCTGGTGGTGGGCCTGCGCATTCCGGCGATTGTCGCCACCCTCGGCACGCTGGGGCTGTATCGTGGGGCGATGCTGCTGTGGACCGGCGGGAAGTGGATAGAAGGGCTGCTGCCGGGGCTGAAATCTCTCTCTGAGCCCGCCGCCGTCGGCATTTCGCCGCTCGGCATACTGGTGTTGATTATCGCGGCCATCGGCGCGTGGACGCTGTCGCGCACCGCCTTTGGACGTGATTTTTACGCCGTGGGGGATAACCTCGCCGCCGCGCGCCAGCTGGGCGTGGCGGTGAACCGCACCCGCATGATCGCCTTTACCCTCAACGGCATGCTGGCGGCCTGCGCCGGGATTGTGTTTGCCTCACAGATTGGCTTCGTGCCCAACCAGACCGGCAGCGGGCTGGAGATGAAAGCCATCGCCGCCTGCGTGCTCGGTGGCATCTCGCTGCTGGGCGGCACCGGCACGCTGGTCGGCGCCTTACTCGGCGCGTTCTTCCTCACCCAAATCGATACCGTGCTGGTGCTGTTCAGGCTCCCGGCGTGGTGGAACGACTTTATCGCCGGGCTGGTGCTGCTGGGTGTGCTGGTGCTCGACGGGCGGCTGCGTCAGGCGCTCTCACGGCATCAGCGGGCGCTGAAATACAGCCGTTTCCAGCCGGGTAACAAAGGGGGAAAGCACGTTACCCCGTTTCCGAAACGCAAAAAAGAGGTGGCGTAAATGAGGCTTAACTGGGAAAGCGCGCTGCTGATTTTACTGGTGCTGGAGATCCTGCTCTTCGGCGCCATCAACCCGCGCATGCTTGATATCAACATGCTGCTGTTCAGCACCAGCGACTTTATCTGCATTGGCATTGTGGCGCTGCCGCTTACGCTGGTGATTATCAGCGGCGGGATCGATATTTCCCTCGGCTCAACCATCGGCCTGTGCGCCATCGCGCTGGGGGTGATGATGCAGGCAGGGTGGCCGATGGCGGTTGCCATCCCTCTGACGCTGCTGCTCGGCCTGCTGTGCGGGCTGGTGAATGCGGCGCTGATCCACTACACCGGCATCAGCCCGTTGGTCATTACCCTCGGCACGCTCTACCTCTACGGCGGCGGGGCGCTGCTGCTCTCCGGCATGGCGGGGGCGACGGGCTACGAGGGGATCGGCGGCTTCCCGGATGGCTTCACGGCGTTCGCTAACCTCACGGTGGTGGGCCTGCCGATCCCGCTGGTGCTGTTCGCGGTGATTACCGCTTTCTTCTGGCTGATTACCCACCGCGGGCGCTTTGGTCGGCATCTGTTTTTGATTGGGCAGAACCCGCGCGCGGCGCGCTATGCGGCGCTGTCGGTGAACGGCATGCCGTATGCGCTGTACGGCCTGGTGGGGGTAGCCTCGGCGGTTGCCGCCCTGGTGATGGTTTCCTATTTCGGTTCCGCGCGCTCGGATCTGGGGCGCGATTTACTCATGCCCGCGCTCACCGCCGCCGTACTCGGCGGGGCCAATATCTACGGCGGGTCAGGTTCGGTTGTCGGTACGGCGCTGGCGGCGTTGCTGGTGGGGTACCTGCAACAGGGTTTACAGATGGTCGGCATCCCCAACCAGGTGTCGAGCGCGCTGTCAGGGGCGCTGCTGGTTGTGGTGGTGATGGGACGTTCGCTGAGTCTGCACCGCGAATGGGTGCGTTCTCTCTTCAGAAAACTATCCGGAGCGTAAGATGAAAACAAAACTATTCGTCCTGGCAATGGCCCTCAGCTTCGCTTCGGCGCAGGCGGCGGACCGCATTGCCTTTATCCCGAAACTGGTAGGCGTGGGATTCTTCACCAGCGGCGGCAACGGCGCGAAAGAGGCGGGGAAAGATCTTGGCGTGGACGTCACCTACGACGGCCCGACCGAGCCGAGCGTCTCCGGCCAGGTGCAGCTCATCAATAACTTCGTCAACCAGGGTTATAACGCCATCATCGTCTCTGCCGTGTCGCCGGACGGTCTCTGCCCGGCGCTGAAGCGCGCGATGCAGCGTGGCGTGAAGGTCCTGACCTGGGACTCCGACACCAAACCGGAATGCCGCAGCATCTATATCAACCAGGGCACGCCGGAACAGCTCGGCGGCCTGCTGGTGGAGATGGCAGGCAAGCAGGTCACCAAACCGAACGCGAAAGTGGCGTTCTTCTACTCCAGCCCGACAGTCACCGACCAGAACCAGTGGGTGAAAGAGGCGAAGGCAAAAATCGAGAAAGATCATCCCCAATGGCAGATCGTCACCACCCAGTTTGGTTATAACGACGCCACCAAATCCCTGCAAACCGCCGAGGGGATCTTAAAAGCGTATCCGGATCTGGATGCGATTATCGCCCCGGACGCCAACGCCCTGCCAGCCGCGGCACAGGCGGCGGAAAACCTGAAGCGGGAAGGGGTGGCGATTGTCGGCTTCAGCACGCCGAACGTGATGCGTCCATATGTTGAGCGCGGCACGGTGAAAGCCTTCGGCCTGTGGGACGTGGTGCAACAGGGCAAAATTGCGGTCAATGTCGCCGATCGTTTACTGAAAAAAGGCGATCTTAACCCTGGCGACAGCGTCGACGTGAAAGATATCGGAACGCTGAAGGTCGAGCCGAACAGCGTGCAGGGCTACCAGTATGAGGCGAAGGGCAATGGCATTGTGCTGCTGCCGGAGCGGGTGGTGTTCACCAAAGAGAACATCAACAAATACGATTTCTGACGGGGGAGCAAATGGCTGATTTAGACGACATCAAAGACGGCAAGGATTTTGGCATCGGCACGCCGCAGCAAAATGTGCCGTACACCCTGAAGGGCTGCGGCTCGCTGGACTGGGGAATGCAGTCGAGGCTTTCGCGCATCTTCAATCCGCAGAGCAACCGCACGGTGATGCTGGCCTTTGACCACGGCTACTTTCAGGGGCCGACCACCGGTCTTGAGCGTATCGACCTCTCCATCGCGCCGCTGTTTGGTGAGACCGACGTGCTGATGTGTACCCGCGGCATCCTCAGGAGCCAGGTACCTGCCGCGACGAACAAACCGGTGGTGCTGCGCGCCTCCGGCGGTAACTCGATTCTGGGCGAGCTGTCCAACGAGTGCGTGGCGGTGGCGATGGAGGACGCCCTGCGCCTGAACGTCTGCGCGGTGGCGGCGCAGGTGTATATCGGCAGCGAATTTGAACATCAGTCGATCAACAACATCATCAAGCTGGTGGACGCGGGGGCGCGCTACGGCATGCCGACGCTGGCGGTGACGGGCGTCGGCAAGGAGATGGCGCGCGACGCGCGCTATTTCTCGCTGGCCAGCCGCATCGCGGCCGAAATGGGGGCGCAGTTCGTCAAAACCTACTACGTGGACGAGGGCTTTGAAAAAGTGACCGCCAGCTGCCCGGTGCCGATTGTGATCGCCGGGGGCAAAAAGCTGCCCGAGCACGAGGCGCTGGAGATGTGCTGGCGGGCGATTGACCAGGGGGCGTCCGGCGTGGACATGGGGCGGAATATCTTCCAGTCCAGCGCGCCACTCGCCATGCTGAAAGCGGTGAAGAAAGTGGTTCACGAGAACATGAGCGCCCGGGAGGCGTTTCAGTTCTGGCAGGAAGAGAAACAGGGAGAAGCAAAATGAACGTGACGTTAGTGGAGATCAACATCAAGCCCGAGCGGGTGGACGAGTTTCTGGAGGTATTTCGCGCCAACCACGAGGGGGCGATCAAGGAGCCGGGCAACCTGCGCTTTGATGTCTTGCAGGACCCGCGGGTGAAAACCCGCTTCTTTATCTACGAAGCCTATAAAGACGAAGCGGCGGTGCTGGCGCATAAGCAAACGCCACACTATCTGGCGTGCGTGGATAAGCTTGAAGAGCTGATGTCAGAGCCGCGCAAAAAACGCTGTTTTGTGGGGTTGTTGCCGGAGTAGCGGCTTTGCCCGGTGGCGCTGCGCTTACCGGGCCTACGGGGGATGGTGCGGTGTTTGCCCGGTGGCGCTGCGCTTACCGGGCCTACGGGGGATGGTGCGATGTTTGCCCGGTGGCGCTGCGCTTACCGGGCCTACATATGCAGTATTTGTAGGCCGGGTAAGCGAAGCGCCACCCGGCGTTGTTCACGCCAGCTCCAGCAACTGAATACGCGCCGTCGCGCCCGGCATCAGCTTTTGCAGATTGCTCACCAGCTCATCGCCAGCTTCCTGTAATGCCGCCAGCGGCATCGACGGCAGGCTTTCGAGAATAAACCACATGGACTGCGCCTGACTGTCCAGACGCGTGCGTACCCCCTGTCGCCAGTTCCAGCGGCGGCAGGTGACGCCGAGATCGTCACGCCAGATAACTTCGCCTGGCTCCGGATTTTCTACAACCGGCTCACCTTCTTTAAAGGTATCAAACGGCTCGCTGCCGTCGGCCAGCGTCAGGCGCGGCGCTCCCGAGTAAGCCGCCAGATTTTCTCCCCCTACCGGAATAGCGTAGCGGATACTGATGGCATTATAGACATCCACCACCGGGTCGAGCGGCGGCAGCGAACCGTCTCTCATCACGCGCTTGCGCAGGGCCGAGGCCGAGCAGGGCGTACGTTTGGGTTTTGCACCAAAGGCTTTAAACACCTCATCCCAGGCGGCGAGATGATTTTCTGCCCAGGGCACATCATCATTGAGCATCTGCTGGCAGGCCTGCGCCAGCGCAGCGGGCGCAACCTCCGGTTGGGTAATCGGGGCAGCTTCAACCAGAATGCTCAGTGCCCGAAAGCCGGGCGCGATCCCGACAAGTCGCGAATCTATTGACGGTGTTAGAAGAGACATAAATAATCCTGTATTGACTGTTTTATACCATGGTAGTGACCAATGACTGATAAAGTCAATATAATGACCGATGCGGGCGCCGATGTTGCCCAGGTAAGCCTGGCCGTGGCGAACCGTATCCGCAGCTGGCGGAAAGAGAAAAAGCTGTCGCTGGACGAGCTTTCCCGCCGCGCCAGCGTCAGCAAAGGCATGCTGGTGGAGATCGAAAAAGGGGCTGCCAACCCCAGCATTGCCATTCTGTGCAAACTGGCCGCCGCGCTTGGCGTCTCGGTGGCAGACATCGTTAACGTCTCCAGCGAGCCGCAGGTACACATTATTCAGGAAGAGGCGATCCCGGTTCTGTGGCAGGGCGCACAGGGCGGTTATGCCAGATTGCTGGCAGGCACCGCAGGCCCGGATATGATTGAGCTGTGGCAGTGGGAGATGCATCCTGGAGAGACTTTCACCTCTCCGGGACATCCGGCGGGAACGTTTGAACTGCTGCACGTGAACGAAGGCGTATTAACCCTGACGGTGGACGAGACGGTGGTACAGGTTAATGCTGGCGCGTCGGCGGTAGCGAAAACGGAAGCGGCGCACGGCTATGCCAATGAGGGAGAAAAAGTGCTGCGCTTTACCATGACGGTAGCGGAGTTTCACCGCTAGTGTCGGTCCGCTGCCAGGATACCCCCGCGAGCAATTATTTCACCGTGCGGGCGATCGAGGGCAATATCCGCCCCTCGTCGCTCAGCGACTGCCAGGTGAGCTGGCACCTGGCAGTCCCTTTACACCAGTCCGTTCGTCGCTGGCTCAGAGGGGCGACAACGCCGGCGTTATCCACCCGCGTTCCGTTAACGGAAAGCTGATACAGCGTAACGTAATAAGGCGACGGGTTTTCAACCGTCAGCCCGTCGGCGGTCAGCTGCCAGCGTAGCTGACGATAGGCCAGCGCCGGTTCGCCCTGAAGCCCCTCCGGGCGATAGATAAACTTCATGCTGGAACGTACCGCCATCTGAACGTTATCGCTGTGACGCTGGCTGGCCGGAATGGAGGCAATGCTTAGCGTGAAAAGCGTTTCGCGATCGGCAGGAAGCGGCGCATCGGCGCGAAACAGACGGATCTTATTCTCACGTCCGGGCTGGAGTGCAAAAAGTGGCGGCGTCGCGGTAAACCACGCGGTGGCCGCTTCGGGGGGCTGCTGCGCCCCCGGCCATCGGCCGCCGCGATAAATTTTTGTGCCAATCAGATACGGCAGCGAGGACTTATTGCGCACGGTGACGCTGATAGCGCGCTGATCCTGAGGATAAACAAACCGCGTGCCGCCAATCACCACCCCGGCCTGAGTGGGCAAGAGCCAGAAAGACGCGGCGGTCAGCAGGGCTATCTCCGCTTTTTTCAGCAGGCTGGCCTCACGCATAGGTCAGCACAAAGGTGGCGGCAGCGTTAGCCACCCCCGGCGTAACGGCGTTCGTCACGGCGAGGTAGCGGGCGTAAAAATGCAGCGCCAGGGTGGTCTGGTCATTGCTTAGCGCGAACGGCAGGCTTTCATCCCCCATGGCGATCAGCGATTTATCAGGATTATAGAGGCCGATAGCCACGCCGGTTGCATAGTCCGGCCCGCCGGTCAGGGCCAGCAGATCGCTATTGTTACCGTCCGGCGTGCCTTCAAAATGGGTGCTGACGGCGGATAACCCGGCGCCGCAGGCTTCAAGGTTAATAGTGAACGGCTCATAGGGCGTTTCGTTTTTTTGCCCGGCCAGCTGGCGGGCCGCCACATCATGCATCTCCACTACCAGCTGTTCCGAGCCGGGGGAGACAATACAGGTTTTGCCTTTCACCACGCCGGTAATATAGACCGTGCCGTCATGGGCGAGCGTCTTGCCTGACAACAGCAGCGCGCAACAGATAAATAACCTGTTCAGGATCGTCATTCTGTCTCCTTACTGGTAAAGCAGATCGAAATACATCACGGCGGTGGCGTTGCCGGTGGTGACCGTCGGCAGCGTAGATTTATAGCGCAGGAAGAAGGTCAGCGTGTTATCGCCCGGCAGCAGGGGATATAGCGGCGACTCGGTATTATTGATCGGGACAGACGCCCGCGCGCTGTCGAGCAGCTCGACTGCCAGTCCGGTCGCCATCATGTGCTGCGTCCCTTTTCCCGTATCTGATAAGGCAAGCAGCGTGGGATCGTTGGCGTCCGCGTCGCCGGTAAACCAGACGGTCGTGCCGCCGATTGCGCGGGTGCAGTTTTTGAGCGTGATGGCAAACTGCTTTTCCGGTGTCGTGGCGCCCACGCGCGGAAATTCCTCTGTCGTAAATTCACCCAGGTCGATCGTTTGCTCTGCGCTGTTAGTATCGACGTTACAGGATTCCCCAACGATGGTGCCGATAAACTGCACGTTAAAGCTTGTGTCGTCAGCCTTCACCAGCGGCGGGTTTAACAGGGCCACGCTCAGCCATACGGTGTTTTTCCATGAAATGGTCATTACGCTTCCTCAGGCGAAATCAATGCGTAACAGCGCCAGCGCCCTGAAGACGCCCAGCTCTGGCGACTGCCCGGTGGTGCTGATGGGGTAGGCTTGCAGCGTCACGTCCGCGCGTCCTGACATATCCGTGGTAAAGGGGACGCTGCTTGAGAACACGTTTGGCCGCAGGATCTCGCCCTGCGGGCTGGTCACGACGACGGCCACGTCCGGGTTATCCGTCGCCAGCGCGTTGGCGAAACGAGCGTCTGCCGTCCCCTGTACCCGTAGGGTGAGCTGCGCCGGTGAGTTGACATCAGCGTTGCATTCGATCGGCACGGTAAAGGTTTTTGGCGCTACGCTGTCGGGTCGCTGTCCGGCCTGGGTGAAATCGCCGTGGTAGAGTGCCCCAAAATCGACGGTGACGGTTTGCCCGGCGTTAATCACGCAGTTTTGCGGGACGGTTATTACGCCGCTGTAGGTGATCTGATAAACGATTACGGTGGGCCGGTCATTTTCCGTCGTGGTGACATAGACGTTAAACATCAGTTTCGGCGGGATCACGACCGAGCCGATGAACGGCCTGACAATCTGTATTTTGAAGGTCAGATTGCTGTCGTTCACCGGGAAGACGCCGCCCGTATCCACCTCTTCGTGCCCCCCCATGTGGACATACTCCACCGGCGGATAAAAATCGCCGATGGTGGCATCATGGATTTTCATCGCACCGATAATATAATCCGGATCAAGCTGTAAATATTTCCACTCGCCTTCCGTTTTGACCACGGGGAAAGGTGAGATATAGGTACGATAGGTGCGCTTCTCCCAGTTGCCTGGGGGACAGGTGGCGTTGACGTGGATATCCTGGGTTCGGTTCAGCTCTGTACCGTTGCCCTTGATGTTTTGATCCGTGGTGAGCGTGGTGGTCAGATCGTAATTCACCATGGAAATTCCGCCGTTAGCGTTTTTGCACGTTGCGGCCAGGCTGCTCAGCGAAAAAAGTAGCCCAGCGGCAGAGAGAAGCATCATCCTTAATTTCATTTATGAACACTCCATGGTGATCCGCAGCAGCGGCTGTTTGCTTTCAGGTAAGTGGTAGTTGGCCGTACAGCGCTTATCCGCCCCTTCTCCCCATTGCGCCTTCAACACTCCCTTTTGGCTCAGGCCGGAGAGGTAGGTTTCGCCTTCTTCGCCTACGATGGTGTCGCTGCCGTTATCGTCGCGGGAAACCATGGCGCCAAACGGCACCGGCTTGCCGTGGTAGCGCAGCGTTACCAGCGCGCGTGCGCCCAGACGGGCGTTAAACGTGGCGCGCACGATGGCGCCGTGGGTCGGCACCACGCTGGTGACGGCATCATCGATATCCATGGCGTCTGAGAGGGAGTTAATGTCCAGCGCCATCCTGTTCAGATGGTAGGCCGAGGCGTAAGGCACCACCGCATAGCCGCGTCCGTCGGTATGGATACCGGGTTCATTCTCGACGCTGACGTCCGCTGCGCCCGGTACGGCAATCAGCACGTTGGTATCACCCAGTGGCTGGCTTAAGGTGATGCCGTTGCGGTGGGCTACCACGCCTCCGCTCAGGCCGTAGGTCACTTCCCGATAATCGCCGTTATCGCTGTAGTTGTAGCCCAGGCTGGCGTTGCCGTAGGCGGCATCGTATTCCAGACTGGCGGAACCTTGCGAGCCAGCCCCCTGGCTGGCATAACCTTCCTGCACGCTGTAGTTAAGGTTGTTCTCCGCCAGCAGCGTGCCGTTAATCCCCGCGTTCTGAGATGTTTCTCCATGTTTATTGGCGCTCATGCCGTAGGTGGCATAGGCGTAGTTCCGCTTCTGGCTGACGTCATTGGCAGGTGAAAGCCACTGGCTAAGCGGGAAGGAAAGGTTAATCGCATAAATCTCATCGCTATCCGACATGCCCGGCGATTTGTTGTAGTTGTAGGTCAGGCTGTATGAGATCCCGGCCCAGGTACCGCTGTATCCCACCTGGACGAGCGTGTTTTTGTCGTCCGTGTGCCAGTAGCTCTGCTGGCTTCCGGTCACGAACAGCGAGCCGAGCCCGCCTAGCTGCTGCGAAATATTGAATTGAAGCTTGCCGCGTTTAGTCCAGTTGAGGTTGTAGTAGTCCAGCCAGTTCGTGGCCTCATTCGCGTCATCCTGCTCCGCATCGCCCGTATAGCCCTGCATATGGGTGTAGGTTGTCTCATCCAGGTTATAGAACCCGGACGTGGAGTAGCGGTAGCCCAGCAGCTGGAAGTTCGTACCCATCTTGTTGAGGGATTTGGCATACAGGAAACGAAGAGACTGCCCCGTATGGCTGGTGTCGTCGGCCAGCGTACTGCGCGCGTGGGTAACGTCGAGAGAGACGGCGCCAAAGTTGCCCATATTGAGGCCAGCGCCAAGAGCCAGCGCGTGATAATCGCCGGAAAGCTGTGAGCCGCCATAGACGGTTACGCCCTGCGGTAGCCCCCAAATCAGCGTGCCCTGGGCAAAATTCACCTCGTCCTGCTGACCGTTATTGCTGCGGTACTGTGCCGCCGTCAGGGCATACTTCACCCGCCCTTCGCGCTGGAGGAGCGGTACGGCGGAGTAAGGAACGGAATAGCGGGAGATACTGCCGTCCGTCTCCTTCACTTCTACCGTGAGGTCGCCGCTGGAGGAGGTTGGGAAGAGATCGTTAATGGCGAAGGCGCCGGGCGGAACGTAGCTCTGGTAAAGACTATAGCCGTTCTGCTTGATGGTGACCTGCGCGTTGCTTTTGGCAATTCCGCGAATTGTGGGCGCAAAGCCTTTCATGCTGTCTGGCAGCATGTTGTCGTCCGAGGCGATCTGCGCGCCGCGAAAGGGAAGGCTGTCGAAAATTTCCGACGAGGTATAGCTATCGCCCACCGTCAGTCTGCCCTTTAGCGGAATCACCGTCCGCTCAAGATAGGTGTTGATATGTTCCCATTCGCTATGGCGGTTCTCGTCGCTGTTATAGTAGTTCCACGTCGAGTAGTCCCGCAGACGCCACGCACCAAGATTCACCCCGCTGTTCAGGCCGAGGAAATAGCTTTTGTGGGTTGTGCCGTTTTCGCTGCGATCGCGGCTGTATGAGCCGCTAAAGTTATAGTTCAGCAGCAGAGCGTTAATACCTTCATCCCACTGCTCTGGCGGGATATAGCCGCGCGCGTTGTTGCGTAATGCGGCCTGCGGAATGCTGATTTCCAGACGCTGCTGTTCGAAATTAAAGAGAGTGGCAGCGGCCGGAATAATGGCGGCAATGTCCACGCAGCTGTCGGCTTTCGCGGCGGCCAGCGCCGGGAATGCCTGAACGTTGACGCCCAGGTTTTCATACGCTTTGGGCGTCAGGCAGGCCATTAGCCCCGTGTCGTCGCCCTGTACGGCTCCGTCCGTTACGGCTCTGGCGATAAAGTTGATATCGCGGGTGGTGACAAATGTTCCATTCAGCCAGAGATCCACGCGATAGACGCCCGGCGCCTGGCCATTTGTTGAAAAACGGGAGAGATCCGCCACGGCGGAAGGATCGCTCGACAAAAATGCCGGGTTAAAAAAATACTCCGCGCGCACGGTGATGGACGAAAGGAGTCCCGCAATCGTCAACGCCAGCGGCGTTAGCGACGCTCTGACGAGCGCGTTAAATCTTCGTGGCTGAACACGCTTCATGTCTTCCCTTACCTGCGAGGCTTTTAATGACAAAACGTCATACGTAACGCCGTATACGACTTATTTCGCGCATGACTGAACGGGCGTGTTGGCACCAAAGTCATTAACGGTCTGAAACCTCACGCTGCCAGTGCCGCCACCGGGGATCTCCACCACCAGGTTATTTTTGGGCGCTACCATGTTATTTGCCAGTTGCGTGCTGCCGACGAAAAACTGAACCAACGAAACGTAATAAGGCGATGGATTGGTAATAGTGACTTTTCCATTGGTGACTGAGCAGGTTAATGTTTTGGGCGCATCAATAGAGAGCGACGGCAATTTTTTCGGCCGGATAAAAAGTTTAATAACGCTCTGGGTGGCAATTTGTAGCGTATTACCGGAAAGCTTATTTTTCTCGACGGAAGGAATGGCTTTGCTGTTCAGATAAAAAACGCTTTCACGATCGACAGGCAGATCGGGGCCCACGTACATAATACGCAGGGTATTCTCTTTTTTAGGATGGATAACAAACAGCGGCGGCGTAATGACAAAATCCGCTGATTTTGCCCCTTCGGCGTTGGACACCCAGCTCTGAATTAAAAAAGTGGTATTCGTTGAAGAGTTAATAATGGCTAATGAAGCCTGCTTATCACCCTGGGGATAAATCACCCGGGTTCCCCCGAGCGCGATACCGCCTGCGCTGGCAGAACCGGCCATCCCCATCGCGAACAGAGCCGTTAGTGCGCCAGCTATCAGACGAGTCAGTTTACAGCGTGATGTAATGATACGCATTGTTCCCTCAGTTTCTCATGTGTCAGGCTTCTTGCCTGTGAGTCAGTTATTGGTAAAAAACGATGAACCAGACCTGCGCGTTCGCGGTACCAGCGTTGACGCTATCTTCGGTGGCGCGATACCTGGCGATATAGCTCAGCCGGTTTTCACCGTCCTGCAAAGGTCTGTACCAGGGGGGTGCGGTGTCTGGCTTTACCAGGTTCCCCATCGCATCGAATAGACCGATACCAATCCCGGTGGCGGCGCCAGGCCCATAGCCCGCGCGAAAAACCTGGGGATCGTTGCCGTCAGACTCGCCGCTAAACAGCACCCCGGCGCGCTGGCTTACGCTGGTGTCGCATGCTTCCAGCGTGATGAAGAAGGGTACCGGTTTGGCCCAGTCACCGGCGGCGATGAACTGGCTATTGCGTACCTGTCCCATATGCACGATTTGATCCTGGGAATCCATGCTGACGGAACAGGCCGCATTGACGACCTGACCCTGAAAGGTCACGCTTCCATCGTCCTTTGCCGCGGCTGGCAATACGGCAAAAAGCGCAGTGCCGGCTATCAGCAGCGCCCGATTTATGGATTGCTGCATTGCGAACTCTCTAACGCTTGCCGGACAACGCTTCTCCGCCCGCAGGCGAAGAAGCGAGATCGGCTAACGAATCAGGAATAAACCATCTGGAACGTTGCGACGGAGGAGACGTTGCCCGGCTCGGCCGCGCCTGTGGCCACGTAATCCACGCTCAGCGGGATGATGTTTTCGCCGTTGATCAGCTTAACGTTGGAGGAGGTATCGCCAATGTTCAGCGCCTGGCCGTCCGGCCCGAACAGTTGCAGCGCAACGTTTTTGGCCGAGCCTGCGCCAGCGGTGTTCGCCAGGCTGCCTTCTACAGCAGGGTCCTGCTGGCCGTTAAAGATCACGGCGGCATTCTGGCTAACGGTGGCGTCGCAATCTTCCAGAACGATTTTAAAATCTTCTTTCTGGTTGGCCTGCATGCCGACCGTTGTCAGCTTGACGGTACGCACCTGGCTCAGGGTAACGGTCTGGTCTACGGAGTCAGCCGCGACGGAACAGGCGGCGTTTACCACCTGGCCGACAAAGTTGACGGTCCCGCCGGAAACGGTAACGGTATCGGCCTGCGCATTAATTGCCATGCCACCAGCCAGCGCGCCGGCAACAGCCATTGCTATAACTTGCTTTTTCATACAAATCCTTTTTAGATAAACATCATGCTGTCAATTGAAATAATATATTCACAATGTCACGTGAATCTTTTTTCGAGGCAGTGGTATAGGATATGTTTTTAGATTAATATATTATTTTTACCCAGGGCGTTGTTACTGGTTTTATATCATCCGCCACTGCGCTGATGAATGAGGGGATTCTACGGATTAAATAATATTATATCAATGTGATAATGGGTTGATGTTTTATTAGTTTTACTAAATATAAAATTAACTCATAATTTATTTGTTTGAATGATATTGCACGCCGTCAGAACCGCATTTCTATTCGCTGGTCGGTTTTATTAATGTCTGCGATGAATGTCATCGTGGTTTTGTTAATAATGCAAGACGTTACGGCTGTCATTATTCGGACATGCGTTGGGAATGCGGTGGTGTTATTATCCGGCTGCTTTTACAATCTGATATTACATAAAGAAATATTTTAAATTTATATGATGAACCGTGTTTGCACTTATGCACATTATTCCTCAGTCTGACTGCATAAAGAAATCCCTGGCGTATCCCAGGGATTTCTTTGCATATCGCCCTGATACTGCTAAAAGGGCAGGAAAAATAAATGTTCAGGCGGATGTTACGGCAATACGTAATGCCGCCAGCGCTTTACGCGCCGCCTTCAGCACTTGCTCACACTGCTCAATGGTAAGCGTCAACGGTGGCTCAATGCGGATGGTTTTCGAGTTGTTAAGCGTTCCCGCCACCAGTACCCGCTGGCGGAACATCTCGCTTGCGAAGCTATAACCGGTTTCGTTATCAACGAACTCAATCGCCATCAGCATCCCTTTCCCGCGCGCATCCTGTACCAGATCCGGATATTCCCGGCCCAACTGACGGAAGCCGTCCAGCAGCATGTCGCCTTTCTGCTCCGCTTGCGCGGGCAGGTTTTGCTCCAGCAGCACGTTGATGGTGGCCAGCGCCGCCGCACAGGCCAGCGGGTTACCGCCAAAGGTGGTGGTATGTAAGAACGGGTTATCGAACAGCACCGAGAAGACCTCCTCAGTGGCGACCGTTGCGCCAATCGGCATCACGCCGCCACCGAGCGCTTTCGCCAGGCACAGAATGTCCGGCTGAACGTTCTCGTGCTCGCAGGCGAACATCTTGCCGGTGCGCCCCATCCCGGTCTGCACTTCGTCGAAGATCAGCAGCGCGCCAAACTCATCGCACAGCTGACGCACGGCGGGCAGATAGCCCTGCGGCGGGAGGATCACGCCGCCTTCACCCTGAATCGGCTCCAGGATCACCGCCGCCACGTCGTCGCCGGTTTTACGGCATTCACTCAGCACGATGCGCATGGCGTTGATGTCGCCAAACGGCACGTGGCGGAAGCCCGGCAGCAGCGGCATAAACGGCTTGCGGAAGGTAGATTTAGCGGTCGCCGACAGAGCGCCCAGGGATTTCCCGTGGAACGCGCCGCTGGTGGCGATAAAGGTAAATTTCCCGCGCGGCGACTGGTACGCTTTGGCGAGTTTAATCGCCGCTTCGACCGATTCGGTGCCGCTGTTGCTGAAGAAGCTGTATTTCAGCTTACCGGGCGTTAAGGCTGCCAGCGTTTTCGCGAGCATGGCGCGAAGCGGATCGAGCAGTTCCTGGCTATGGAGAGGTTGTTTCGCAAGTTGATTCTGTACGGCGGAAACCACAACTGGATTACGGTGCCCCACGTTGAAAATACCAAAACCCCCCAGGCAATCGATAAACTCCTGTCCCTGGGTGTCGACAAGCGTATTCAGACTGCCCGCTTGCCACTCTACGGCTCCGTAATCCCCGCCGGCGGTAACAGATTTGCGATACTCCAGAAAACCTGGATTCACATGCTCCTTAAAGTAATCAATGACCTCACGGTTAAGTTGTTTCATCTCCTCATGATCAAGCGTTCGCTTCTCAATGAGATTCAGTGCGTGCGCGGTACAGGCAAGAGCCGAGGCGCTGGAAGGTAACCTGTTCAAAATATGCTCCCGGGGATCGCGTATCACATGATACTGAGTTAAGTATTGCAGGGATTACGCCACCTCAGATGCCTTAACAAAAATCGGGATAAACGCCAGGTGAAATCAAAGTTGCACAATATTTAATCATGCCATCGCGCGCCGCACGGGATAAGGGATAACGAGCCGGGGATGGGGTGTCGTCAATTGCACTGCTCCAGGGCAGGGAATGCGCCTTAAGTGTGCACCGGGGTATCATGCTTTGTAGGTAGTTTCATGCCGAAAGTATTTTAAATCAATTAATTAGAAAAACGCACGAAAAGTGCGGTTTAACCGAGATTTGCGATCTCAATCATATTTAACAACTAAAGATAAATTTTTTATCGCCGAAAAAACATAAGCCACAAAATTAACATTCAAATAACCTGCAAGGGATGCTCACTATGTCCTCTCCTGACTATGTCACCCAGAATGAATATCCGCTGGACGATGACACCACGCTTATGTCGACCACCGACCTCCACAGCTACATGACCCACACTAACGACACCTTTGTGCAAGTGAGCGGCTTTACGCTCCAGGAGCTGCTCGGGCAACCGCACAACATTGTGCGCCACCCGGATATGCCGAAAGCGGCTTTTGCCGACATGTGGTACACGCTGCAAAAGGGCGAACCCTGGAGCGGGATTGTCAAAAACCGACGTAAAAATGGCGATCACTATTGGGTACGTGCCAATGCGGTACCAATGGTGCGTAACGGCCAGATGACGGGCTATATGTCCATTCGTACCCGCGCCACGCAGGACGAGGTCGCCGCGGTGGAGCCGCTTTATAAGGCGCTCAACGAAGGACGCTGCAAAAAACGCATTCATAAAGGGCTGGTGGTGCGCAAAGGCTGGCTCGGCAAATTACCGGCGATGCCGCTGCGCTGGCGCGTGCGTAGCGTAATGGCGGTACTTTTCGCGGTGATGGCCGCAACGCTGGTTGCCAGTGCCGCGGGCTGGGCTTCGCTGGCGGCGGCAGCCGTGGTGATGCTGCTTGGCACCCTGGTGTTTGAGCAACAGATTGTCCGCCCGGTGGAAAACGTCGCACGGCAGGCGCTCAGGGTCGCTACCGGAGAGCGTAACAGCGTGCAGCATCTTAACCGCAGCGATGAACTGGGGCTGACGCTGCGGGCCGTCGGACAGCTGGGGCTGATGTGCCGCTGGCTGATCAACGACGTCTCCAGCCAGGTGGTGAGCGTGCGCGACGGTAGCGACAGGCTGGCGCAGGGCAATGAAGATCTCAACGACCGCACGCGCCAGACCGTGGCTAACGTGCAGCAGACCGTGGCAACAATGAATCAGATGGCGGCGTCGGTGCAGAGTAACTCTGAGACCGCAGCCGAAGTCGACAAGCTATCGATGGCCGCCAGCAGCGCGGCCACGCAGGGGGGCACCGTGATGCAGACCGTGGTGAAAACCATGGATGACATTGCCGACAGTACCCAGCGCATTGGCTCTATTACCTCGCTTATCAATGACATCGCCTTCCAGACCAATATTCTGGCGCTGAACGCCGCGGTTGAGGCGGCACGCGCAGGCGAGCAGGGTAAAGGCTTTGCGGTGGTGGCGGGCGAAGTGCGTCATCTTGCCAGCCGCAGCGCGAACGCGGCTAACGATATTCGCAAGCTGATCGACGCCAGCGCCAGCAAAGTGCAGTCGGGCGCCGAGCAGGTCCACGCCGCGGGACGTACTATGGATGATATTGTCGAGCAGGTGAAAAACGTCACGCAGCTCATCGCGCAGATCAGTCACGCCACCTCAGAGCAGGCGACAGGCCTGACAGAGCTGACCCGTGCCGTGGCAGAGCTGGACAGCATTACGCAGAAAAATGCTGACCTGGTCGAAGAGAGCGCGCAGATTTCCGCGATGGTTAAGCACCGGGCCGGACGCCTTGAAGATGCGGTTACCGTGCTGCATTAAGAAATGCATGCTTCGATAAAGCCGTTTATTCCTCCTGGGTAAACGGCTTTTTTGTTTTTCAGAATAAGTTATGTTGTTAATGAAATATTAAGTAACTAAAAAAAGCGCCCGGTTTTTAATTGTTACGATCCAGATTCATTGAGAGTGAAAAATAAAAAAACGATCAAAGTCATAAAGTTAGCGTGTTTCCTGTCGATAACAGCGATCGTCTGAGAAATAATCACATCGATGGGGTAAATATGTTCATACATGACGTAAAGATCGGCACGAAATTATTTCTGGCGTTTGGATTATTTATTGTCCTGATGGTCGTCAGCGCAAGCTTGTCTCTGATGAGCCTGAATCGGGCAAACAATGGAATGCAAACCATCCTTACCAGCGACTATCCAACGACGGTAAAAGCGAACCAGTTAATCGACAACTTCCAGGAATTTATAAGCACGCAGCAGCTCATGCTGCTGGACGAACAGGGGACGTACACGGCGCAATCAGAGCAGCGTCTGAAGGCGATCAGCGAGCACATCTCCGCAATCCTGAGCGAGCTGGACAACGCTCTCAAGGATAAAAAATCCCAACAGGTGCTGGCCGATATCCACGGCGTACGCCAGCAATATCTTGACTCGCGCTACCGCATTTTGCAGGCCGTGCAGAATAACGACCGTGCGGGCGCGATAAACGAAATGATGACCAACACCCTGAATCTGCAACAGTCCTACAAAGCGAAAGTGCAGGCGCTGATTGCGATCCAGGACCATGAAATGCAGAGTGCGGGCGAGCAGGTGGAAGGCGATTTCCGCACCAATCGTCTCCTGCTGGTCCTGATTACGCTTTTCAGCGTCGCGGCAGCCAGCCTGACTGGCTGGTTCATTGTGCGATCCATTACCCGACCGCTGAACGACGCGGTGAATTTTGCGGAGGCCATTGCCGATGGCGATCTCACCGGCAGCATTACCTCGCACGGTAAAGATGAAACCGGACTGCTACTCACCGCACTGATGGAGATGAAAACGCGCCTGCTGGAGATTGTGCAGCAGGTGCAAACCGGATCGGAAAACATCTCCAGCGCCGCCGCGCAAATTGTCGCGGGCAACCAGGATCTGGCTGCCCGCACGGAGGAGCAGGCCAGTTCCGTTGAACAAACAGCTGCGTCGATGGAGCAGATCACCGCTACGGTGAAGAACACCGCGTCCCACACCGGAGAAGCGACGAACCTGTCTGCCGATGCGGCTGCCGTGGTCAAAAACAACGGCGAGATGATGAAGCAGGTCACCAGCAAGATGCGCCTGATTAACGAAACATCGAACAGGATGTCCGACATTATCGACCTGATCGACGCCATTGCCTTCCAGACTAATATTCTGGCGCTGAATGCGGCGGTCGAAGCGGCGCGCGCGGGTGAGCATGGTCGTGGCTTTGCGGTGGTGGCGGGCGAGGTACGCCAGCTCGCGCAGAAAAGTGCAACATCTGCGAGTGAGATCCGCCAGCTGATTGAAAGCTCCACAAGCCAGACGCAGGACGGCATGAACCTTGTGGAGAAGGCCAGCGGGCTTATCAACGGCATGGTCGGCAACGTAGAGGAGATGGACGTAATCCTGCGTGAGATTCGCCAGGCCAGCCACGAACAGACGGAAGGCATCTCGCAGATCAACAGCGCGATTGGCCTGATAGACGCCACCACCCAGCAGAACTCCGCGCTGGTGGAGGAGTCCGTTGCGGCGGCGGCATCCCTTAACGAACAGGCCATGCACCTGAAAGAGCTGGTCCGCGTGTTCCGCGTGAGCGACGGCGTGCTGGCTTAATCCAGCTGGGAGATCTCCAGCGCCGCGCGGTCAATCACGCCGATAATCTGTTTCAACTGCGCGTCGCTGAGCTCTCCCTGATTAACCTTCAGATCCAGTACCGCTTTGAAGTTATCCAGCGCCCGCTTCATCTGCGGGTTTTTGCGCAGCTGGAAACCGACGGAGCGCGCCTTGATACGCGTCTGGATCTGCTCCAGCTGTTCCCGGTTGTCATCCAGCCACTGTTCTCCGGCGGCGTTAATCGCAATCCGCTTACGGCCGTTCTCTTCTTCGGTAATGGTGATAAGCGCCTGATCCTGCAAGTAATCCAGCGTCGGATAGATCACGCCAGGGCTTGGCGTGTAATGTCCCTGCGTCAGGTTTTCGATCTCTTTGATCAGTTCGTAACCATGGCTCGCGTTGCGGGTCAGGATATCCAGGATCACCAGCCGCAAATCGCCATGACCAAAAAATCGTGGCCGGCGTCCGCCGCCGTCGTGTTCGTGTCGCATGTTTTTCCCTCAATTTGATATATCTAAACTATATCTAAGATATATTCAGATGCAATCTAAAAAATCTTGATTTCTTAGTTAATAGCAATCATTATCATTAAGAATTCATTCCGATATATCGTATTCACCTGAGAAGGGCATCAACATGGCATCTACCCGTTACCCTCAACGTGTCCGCAATGACCTGCGTTTTCGTGAGCTGAACGTGCTGCGCACTGAGCGAGTCAGCGCAGGATTTCAGCGCATTGTGCTAGGCGGCGAGGCGCTGGAGGGCTTTAGCTCTCGCGGCTTTGACGACCATACCAAAGTCTTTTTCCCGGCACCGGGCACCACTTTCGTGCCGCCTGTGGTGACCGATGAAGGCATCGACTGGGGCGACGGCGTGCGTCCGCAGGCGCGTGACTATACCCCGCTGTACGATGACGAAAAACATGAGCTGGCGCTCGATTTCTTCGTTCATGATGGCGGCATTGCCAGCAACTGGGCGGTGGAGGCTAAGGTGGGCGACAAGCTGACCATCGGCGGGCCGCGCGGTTCGCTGGTGGTGCCGGAAGATTACGCCTGGCAGCTGTACGTGTGCGACGAGTCGGGGATGCCCGCGCTGCGCCGCCGTTTAGAAGGCATCGCAAAACTGCCTGTTCGCCCGGCGATCCACGCCATTGTCACCGTGGGCGATGCGGCGTATGAGGACTATCTGGCGCACCTGAGCGGGTTCAACATCACCTGGGTTATCGGCCACAACGAGCAGGCGGTGGCCGACCATCTTGCCGCGCTGGCTGTGCCGGAAGAGGATTACTTTATCTGGCTGACCGGGGAGGGGAAGGTGGTGAAACGCCTGAGCCGTCAGTTTGAAAACGACGCAATTGACCCGCAGCTGGTGCGTGCCAGCGCGTACTGGCACGCCAAATAATCAGGCAGCGGGATCCAGCTGCGCTTCGCTCACCTGATGTTCGAGCGAGGCGCATACCTCTTTCAGCGCTTTCTCCTGCTGGGCAAAGTAGGCTTCCATATTGCTGAGCGACGAGACGAGCAGCCAGGACTCTTCCTTCTCCAGCTCTGCCAGCTCGTTCACCAGGGTGTCGATTTGCTCACGCACCTGCGCCATCTTTTTACGAATACGTTCCAGGTCGTTCAGCCTGTCGCTTGCCATCATCGGTTCGAATCCTTGTTGCAGACGGGCGACCAGCGAGCGAATGGCCTTCACGTCGCCGCGTTGTTTGGCCTGGTTGAGTTGCACCATCATCCTGTTGGCTTCCTCTTTTAAATCATCGGCAACCAGATCCGGGTGGCATAGCTTGCTCGCCTGACGCCAGAGCCGCTTCAGCTCGTTCCGATCCTCTTCAGAGAGATCCTTGCCTTTACGCAGGCGAACTTCGGCATCATGATGCTGTTCGCGATACTTCTTGTACTCTTCGTTGGCCTCATCGCGCGCCTGACGTGCCGGCTCTTCTTCACGCGTTAAACCGGTCTCCAGCTCCATTGCTTCGGCCAGCAGGTTGGCAATCAGATTGCTTTGCTGCTGAAGATGTTTGCGCGCCTCTGCCGCCTGAACGGAATCCGCAGGCAGATCTCGCCAGCGCCGGGTGAGCGTTGTCAGAACCTCTACGGCCTGCGCCATATAGTCCTGGCAGCGGCGGTAATCCTCTTCCCGACGACGCGTCTCCGCCTGCTGACGACGCAGGTTAAGCTCCGCCAGCGTTTTACGCAGGGCGAGGATCTGCTGCATCAACGGCCCGAGGCGGGAGAAATAGAGATCGTTGAACTCATCTAGCTGCTGTACCCGGGCGTTACGGCGATCAATCAGATCGCGCAGACGCTCTTCCAGGGCTTTCAGCTCCAGCTTGCTGGCCGCCAGCTGTGGGTCACGCCACGGGGTAACGGCGCGCTGGCTTTGCAGCCAGGCGGTGATAGCGCGAAGGGCTGCGGTATAATTTTTCTGCTCAAGCGCCGCGACGATGGACAGGAGTTCATCGTCAAAGGCTTCCTCTTTGAGACGTTTCAGCTGGCTCCGGATGATGTCGTCATCTTCCAGCTCAATGGCATTTTTAATGATTTCTAGCCGTTTGATCGGTGTGCTCATGATGCCTTTCGCTCTGGAGCTTAAGTATTTGAGTTAAGGTTAGTTGTTGTAAAAGCTACAGGAAATAATACACACGGATGATGATCGGCGCGATGGGGGATTTCTTTAGTTTTTAGGGTTTGTGAGGGGAAGCGGCAGGCCGGGCTACGTGTGGTGGATTACTTACAAAAAAGCCACTCAATCGAGTGGCTTAACTGGATGATTATAAAGCTAAAATTTGGTGGCCCCTGCTGGACTTGAACCAGCGACCAAGCGATTATGAGTCGCCTGCTCTAACCACTGAGCTAAGGGGCCGTGGCGGTGAATTATAAAGTAACTCCCCTCAGCAATCCAGCCATTCACACCTGCCTGCTGTTTTTATAAACAACGCATAATCAATCCTTTATACTTATCTTAAGATGCATAGACAGGAGTAGAGATGATCAACGATATTCTGGCCCCTGGCCTGCGGGTGGTGTTCTGCGGTATCAATCCGGGTAAGTCATCGGCGCACACCGGTTTTCACTTTGCTCATCCGGGAAATCGCTTCTGGAAGGTGATCCACCAGGCCGGATTTACCGACAAACAGCTTAAGCCGGAAGAAGAGCAGCAGCTGCTGGATACGCGCTGTGGCATCACCATGCTGGTCGAGCGACCCACGGTGCAGGCGAGCGAAGTGAATCTGCATGAGCTGCGCGCTGGCGGACGTGAGCTGATCGCGAAAATTGAAGACTATCAGCCCGCGGCGCTGGCGATCCTCGGCAAGCAGGCCTACGAGCAGGCGTTCAGCCAGCGCGGCGCCAGCTGGGGTAAGCAGAACATTACCATTGGCGTAACGCAGGTGTGGGTGCTGCCGAACCCGAGTGGGCTGAACAGGGCGACGCTGGACAAGCTGGTGGAGGCGTATCGGGAACTGGATGAGGCGCTGGTGGTGAGGGGGCTTTAGCTCCTCTGCGGTTTGATGCCCTCATCCTGACCCTCTCCCACAGGTAGAGGGAATAAACAAAAAAAGCTCCCGATTGGGAGCTTTTTCATTTCAGGACCGATTAATCGTCCAGGAAGCTACGCAGCACTTCAGAGCGGCTCGGATGGCGCAGCTTACGCAGCGCCTTCGCTTCGATCTGACGGATACGTTCGCGGGTAACGTCAAACTGTTTACCCACTTCTTCCAGCGTGTGGTCGGTGTTCATGTCGATACCGAAACGCATACGCAGCACTTTGGCTTCACGGGCGGTCAGGCCAGCCAGCACGTCGTGCGTAGCGGCACGCAGGCTCTCGGTGGTGGCAGAGTCCAGCGGCAGCTCGAGGGTGGTATCCTCGATGAAATCACCCAGATGCGAATCTTCATCATCACCGATTGGCGTTTCCATGGAGATTGGCTCTTTAGCGATTTTCAGCACTTTACGGATCTTGTCTTCCGGCATCAACATGCGTTCAGCCAGCTCTTCCGGCGTCGGCTCGCGGCCCATCTCCTGCAACATCTGGCGAGAGATACGGTTGAGTTTGTTGATGGTCTCAATCATATGCACCGGAATACGGATGGTGCGCGCCTGGTCTGCGATAGAGCGGGTGATCGCCTGACGGATCCACCAGGTAGCATAGGTGGAGAACTTGTAACCACGACGGTATTCAAACTTATCTACCGCTTTCATTAGACCGATGTTGCCTTCCTGAATCAGATCCAGGAATTGCAGGCCACGATTGGTGTATTTCTTGGCGATAGAGATAACCAGACGTAAGTTCGCTTCAACCATCTCTTTCTTAGCACGGCGGGCTTTCGCTTCACCGATGGACATACGACGGTTGATGTCTTTCACCTGCTCGATGGTCAGGCCGGTCTCTTCTTCAATCTGATGCAGTTTTTGCAGGCCGCGCTGTACGTCTTCTTTCACGTCGTGCAGCTTTTCAGACCACGGCTTGTTCATCGCGATAGCGGCGTTGAACCAGGTTTCGCTGGTTTCATTGCCGGTGAAGAGGGTAATGAAGTTCTTCTTCGGCATTTTGCACTGTTCAACGCACAGCTTCATGATGATACGTTCCTGGGTACGTACGCGATCCATCATCACGCGCATGCTGTTCACCAGGTAGTCGAACTGTTTTGGCACCAGGCGGAACTGTTTGAACACTTCAGACAGCTTCAGGATCTCTTCCTGAGCGGCGGCATGGCTGCGGCCTTTCGCTTTGATGGTGTCACGCGTCACTTCGTACTGGGTACGCAGCTCGGCAAACTTCTCACGCGCCAGTTCAGGGTCGATGCTGTTGTCATCGTCGCTGCTGTCGTCCTCTTCTTCTTCATCTTCGTCTTCGTCGTCATCCATCTCTTCCTGAGACAGCTCAGAACCGACGTGAGTGGCGGTTGGCGCCATATCTTCTTCAGCGTTCGGGTCGACAAAGCCAGTGATCAGATCGGACAGACGCGCTTCTTCCGCTTCGACGCGATCGTACTGCTCCAGCAGATAGGTAATCGCTTCCGGGTATTCGGCAACAGAGCACTGAACCTGGTTGATCCCGTCTTCGATGCGTTTTGCGATGTCAATTTCGCCTTCGCGGGTCAACAGTTCAACGGTACCCATTTCGCGCATGTACATGCGGACCGGGTCAGTGGTACGCCCGATTTCAGATTCCACGCTGGACAGGACCTGTGCAGCAGCTTCTTCCGCATCTTCGTCAGTGTTGTTGGAGGTTTCAGCCAGCAACAGATCATCGGCATCCGGTGCTTCTTCCATCACCTGAATGCCCATGTCATTGATCATTTGGATGATATCTTCGATCTGATCTGAATCGACGATATCTTCCGGCAGATGGTCATTGACCTCGGCATAGGTCAGATAGCCTTGCTCCTTACCGCGTTGGACAAGAAGTTTCAGCTGTGACTGCGGGTTTTGCTCCATAAGACGGTATCCACACTTAATTCGTTTGATTGGTGTCGGCGATGGGCTGCCAACCTTTAAAGCGAGGGCGTACTTATATTTTTGCCGCTGCCTCTCAGTGCGGCTGCCGGGGGCTTCCCGATCGATATTCGGCACTTAAGCCGTTAAATTTTTTATTTCTTCGCCAGTTCCTGGTTAATCATCCAGAGCTCCCGGCGTTCTTCGCTGCTCAGGCCATGGGTGCGCTCGCGAGCTATCAACTCTTCCTGGCGCAACTCAAGCATCGAATCAAACATATGGTTGAGCGAGTCGGTGAACGTTTTTTCTGCGATATCCTTATCTGCTATATCGTCCCACATCGACAGTTTTTCAAGGGTAGCGGCCTCTTTTGTGCCGCGATAATGCTCTAAAAGTTGTCCGGTGGTCAGACCTGGCTGAGACAAACAAGTGTTGACCAATTCTGAAAATAAGCCAAGCCCGGGCAATTTTTCGTGGTTCAAACCCGCCAGCGACGGCACTTGCGGAGCAAGTTCGGGGTTTTGCACCAGCAACCCTATCAGTATACGCATGGTTGTGCGTTTTAGCTGAGGCGCGGGGCGTACCGTGCCGTTTTCAGCCTGTTTCGGCATTAAACGTTCAAGCTGGCTGTCATCCAGAATGCCGAGCTTGTTGCCTAACTCCTGACGCAGATAGATGCGCAGCGTTTCGCCGGGCACCTGGCTGATTAACGGCAGCGCCAGCGTGCTGAGTTGCGCGCGCCCGTCAGGGGTACTCAAATCAACCTGCGGCATCAGGCTGTTAAACAGAAACGTGGAGAGCGGCTGTGCCTGCTCCATCCGCGCTTCAAACGCCGCTTTACCCTCTTTACGCACCAGCGTATCCGGGTCTTCACCGTCGGGCAGGAACATAAAGCGTAGCTGACGCCCGTCGGTCATATACGGCAACGCGGTTTCCAGCGCTCGCCAGGCGGCGTCGCGTCCTGCGCGGTCACCGTCGTAACAGCAAATCACGTTGTTGGTGACGCGGAACAGCAGCTGGATATGGTCCGCCGTGGTGGACGTTCCCAGCGACGCAACGGCATAATTAATGTCGTACTGCGCCAGCGCAACAACATCCATATAGCCTTCGACGACCAGAAGACGCGGAGGTTCCGCATTATCCTGCTGTGCCTCATAAAGACCGTAAAGCTGGCGGCCCTTATGGAAAATATCGGTTTCCGGGGAGTTAAGGTATTTCGGCAGGGCATCACCCAGCACGCGACCACCAAAACCTATCACCCGGCCACGCTTGTCGCGGATCGGGAACATCACCCGTTCACGGAAGCGGTCGTAGCTTCGTCCCTGGTCGTTGGTGACCAGCATGCCTGCGTCGATGAGGGATTTACGATCTTCGCTATTGCCGCCAAAACGCTTTAACACGTTGTCCCAGCCGGGCGGGGCGTAACCAATAGCGAAACGCGCAATCACATCGTCACTCAGTCCGCGCTTGTTCAGATACTGACGCGCAGGCTCAGCCGCAGAGTGCTTAAGAGACTGTTGGTAAAACGAATTCAGGCCATCCATCAGTTGGTACAGCGTTTGCCGCTGATGGCGCTCGATCTGACTTGGCCCACTGCCTGCTTCATACGGCACTTCAAGGTTATGCATCGCCGCCAGCTCTTCGACGGTTTCAACGAACTCGAGCTTGTCGTAGTTCATCAAAAAATCGACGGCATTACCGTGTGCGCCACAGCCGAAGCAATGGTAGAACTGTTTTTCACCGTTTACGGTGAAAGAGGGGGTTTTTTCGTTATGGAACGGACAGCACGCATGGTAGTTCTTGCCCTGCTTTTTTAGCTTCACCCGCGCGTCGATGAGATCGACGATGTCGGTTCTGGCAAGCAGGTCATTGATGAAAACGCGTGGGATTCTTCCGGCCATATGCCCCAAAAATTTAAGCGACTTATAAACGAAAACAAGCCGCGCATTCCTTCCGGAAGCACGGCCTTACGACTACAACTCTGTCTGTCAATTGAGGGCTGTGGCCCTCAACAGATTAGTACAGACGAGTACGGCGTGCGTTTTCGCGAGCCAGTTTCTTCGCGTGACGTTTCACAGCGGAAGCTTTAGCGCGCTTACGTTCGGTCGTTGGTTTTTCATAAAACTCACGACGACGAACTTCAGCCAGAACACCTGCTTTCTCGCATGAACGTTTGAAGCGACGCAGTGCTACGTCGAACGGCTCGTTTTCACGTACTTTAATTACCGGCATGTAACTCTCACCTTTAATAAATTCGGTTTGCCGCTGGCATCAACGCCAGCTTATTTCAAAATGGTGCGGAATTTTACTGCAAATGCTGCTGCTTTGTAAAGCACCGATGCGATTTTGAAAGGGACTTTAATAAGGGTGAGGAGTATACACGAGGCTTCTTCCTGGGGCGAACAAAGTTTTACAACAATCCGCCCAGGCTCTACACTGCGCGGTATTGAAACGAGGTAAAACAAGTCATGCGTGTACTGGGTATTGAAACATCCTGCGATGAAACCGGCATCGCGATTTACGACGACGAAAAAGGGCTTCTGGCCAACCAGCTGTATAGTCAGGTGAAATTGCACGCTGATTACGGCGGCGTCGTGCCTGAACTGGCCTCTCGTGACCACGTGCGTAAAACGGTTCCCCTGATTCAGGCGGCGCTTAAAGAGGCCGGGTTGAGTGCAAAAGATATTGATGCCGTGGCCTATACCGCAGGGCCGGGCCTGGTCGGCGCGCTGCTGGTCGGCGCAACGGTAGGGCGTTCGCTGGCCTTCGCGTGGGATGTTCCGGCCATTCCGGTTCACCATATGGAAGGGCATCTTCTGGCGCCGATGCTGGAAGACAATCCGCCAGAGTTCCCGTTTGTGGCGCTCCTGGTTTCCGGTGGGCATACCCAGCTGATTAGCGTAACGGGCATTGGCAAGTACGCGCTGCTGGGCGAGTCGATCGACGATGCTGCCGGTGAAGCCTTCGACAAAACCGCCAAGCTGCTGGGGCTGGATTACCCGGGCGGCCCGATGCTGTCGAAAATGGCGTCGCAGGGAACGGAAGGGCGCTTTGTCTTCCCGCGCCCGATGACCGACCGTCCGGGGCTGGATTTCAGCTTCTCTGGCCTGAAAACTTTCGCGGCCAATACTATCCGCAATAATGACGACAGTGAGCAGACCCGTGCCGATATCGCCCGTGCGTTCGAAGACGCGGTGGTGGATACGCTGATGATCAAGTGCAAGCGCGCGCTGGATCAGACCGGCTTTAAGCGTCTGGTGATGGCCGGTGGCGTCAGCGCTAACCGCACGCTGCGCGCGAAGCTTGCCGAAATGATGCAAAAGCGTCGCGGGGAAGTGTTCTACGCGCGTCCTGAATTTTGCACCGATAACGGGGCGATGATCGCCTACGCCGGGATGGTGCGTCTGAACGCCGGCGCAACGGCTGACCTGAGCGTGTCTGTGCGTCCGCGCTGGCCGCTGGCGGAACTGCCTGAGGCGTGAGTTTCTTTGCCCGGTGGCGCTGCGCTTACCGGGCCTACAAGATCCACGTGTGCTAACGTGCAATAAACCACCCTACACCCGCAACATTCCTTTCTCTTCCAGAAACGCAATAATCGTCGCTAAACCGTCACCCGCTTTCAGGTTGGTAAACGTCCACGGACGCTCGCCGCGCATGCGATTAGTGTCGCGTTCCATTACCTCCAGCGACGCACCGACGTACGGCGCAAGGTCGGTTTTGTTGATCACCAGAAAATCGGATTTGGTGATCCCCGGCCCGCCCTTGCGCGGGATTTTTTCCCCTTCGGCCACGTCGATGACGTAGATGGTGAGGTCCGCCAGCTCCGGGCTGAAGGTCGCGCTCAGGTTATCCCCGCCGCTTTCCACGAAGATCAGATCCAGGTTGCCGAACTTCTCGCTCAACGCTTCCACCGCCGCCAGGTTCATTGAGGCATCTTCGCGGATGGCGGTATGCGGGCAGCCGCCCGTTTCCACGCCCACGATGCGCTCTGGCTCCAGCGCACCCGCCTCGGTCAGGATGCGCTGATCCTCTTTGGTGTAGATATCGTTGGTCACCACCGCCAGGTGATAGGTGTCGCGCATCGCCTTGCAGAGCGCTTCCAGCAGGGCGGTTTTGCCCGACCCTACCGGGCCGCCCACGCCCACGCGCAGGGGATGTTTGTAATCAGCCATGTTGACTCCTCAGGAACGGAATAGTCGTGAATATTGGGTTTCATGGCGCGCGGAGGCGATGGCCGACAGCGGCGTAGCGGCCCCCAGCGCGTCGTCGCCACGTAAAAATGCCTGTTCAAACCCGGCGGCAAAATGGTCGCTCAGGTCGATAATCAGCTGTTGTGCTGCCTGCTGCCCAAACGGCACCAGCTTGACGCCCGCCATCACCGCGCTCTCAATCCAGCTGTAGCCGAGGCTCAGCGCCAGCTCGCGCGCGCTAATGCCCCAGCGCACGCCGAGCCACGCCATGCCGCCGAGCTGGCTTCGCATCAACAGCGGCAGCCATTCTGGCGGGCAGGCGGGTTCCCAGCTTTTAATCAGGCGCGTAAAGGCCGCCCCACGGTTGCGTTCTTCATCGCGCAGCTCGCGCGTTTCCCGACAGGCGAGCAGGTATGCCGTCCAGCGTTTTGCTGTCGCGACGTCCTGCTTCTCGCAGGCACGATACAGGCGGATAAACAGCGGCAGGTCGACACAGAAAAAGCTCTGCTCCATCTGCTGGATCTGCCAGCGCCTGAAGGCCTCAGCGTCCGTGACCCACCCGGCCTCAACGGCCCACTCCAGCCCCTGCGACCAGGTAAACGATCCGACCGGCAGGCTACTGCTGGAGAGCTGCATCAGGCGCAGCCGCTGGCGGGCGTGCTCCATCAGCTCATCAGCGCCAGCAGGGCGGAGACGATCAGCCCGCCGCCGAAGGTTTTACGCAGGCCGTCGTGACGGCGCAGCAGCAGCCCTGCCGCGAAGCTGGCACACAGCACCGTGGCGCTGGCTAACATAAACCCGCTGGTGAAGAGCCAGAAGCTGTGGCCGGACATCTCCACGCCGTGCGCCCAGCCGTGGAACATCGCCAGGGCTGGTACCGCCAGCAGCAGGCGATTTTCGGTCTTAAACATCATCACGCCGCAGAGCGCCAGCGAGGCGATAATCAGCATCTCCATGCCGCTAAAGCCGCCGAGCAGGCTGCCCGCAACGGCACCAGCAAGCATCATGCCGAGCGTCGCTAACGGCAACAGCAGCTTGCGGCCGCTCAGGGCGGAGAGCACGCCAGCCCCCGTCAGCATCAGCAGGTGATCCAGCCCGGTCAGCGGATGGAGAAATCCTGCCTGGAAGCTGTCGGTCCCGTGGCCGGGATGGGCAAGCGCCGGAACGGAAAAAGCCAGCAGTAACAGCGGTAAGTACTTGCGCATGATGAGTCCTTAATGTGAATGAGCGTGAGAGTGGCTATGGCTGTGGGCATCGCTGGTGTAAGCGCCCGCTTCCGGTTCAAATGGCAGGCTGGCGAAGGTCACCTCCAGCCCGAACTGACGCAGCATATCGTCGAGGACGTGGTCGTGGTGGTAGCGCAGTTCGCCAGGCATTATTTGCAGCGGTACGTGACGATTGCCCAGGTGATAACAGGCGCGGGCGAGCAGGAACGGGTCGGCGCAGCGCACCACGGAAACCGACTCCGGGGCGGCGATCACTTCGATCACCTCGCTGCCATCGTCGGTAGTCAGCAGGTCGCCCCCGCGCAGCAGCAGGCCGCGCGGCAGCATTAGCCCGGCTTCGCGGCCGTCGTTCAGCGCCACGCGGGCGCGGCTTTTTACCCTCACATCAATCGGTAGCGTGACGCTGGCGGTAATCGGATGCGCATGGTCCAGGCGTTGGGTTAAATAGATCATCATGACTCCTCAAAACAGAAAATAGCGTTGCGCCATCGGCAAAACCTCTGCCGGTTCGCTGGTGATCAATTCGCCGTCGACGCGTACCTCATAGGTTTGCGCGTCAACGGTGATATTCGGCTGTAAATCGTTGTGGATCATGTCGGCCTTTTTCACCGACCGGCAGCCTCTCACCACCGCGGTGGCGCTTTGCAGTCCGAGCCGTTGCGGAATGCCGCTGGCATCAGCAGCCTGAGAGACAAACGTCAGCCGCGTGGCGTGGCGTGCGGCACCAAGGGCACCAAACATCGGGCGGTAATGTACCGGCTGCGGCGTGGGGATCGAGGCGTTGATGTCGCCCATCGGCGCGCAGGCGATCATCCCGCCTTTGACGATGGTGGCGGGTTTGACGCCAAAGAAGGCGGGGGACCAGACCACCAGATCCGCCAGCTTGCCCGCCTCAATAGAACCGACCTCATGGGCGATGCCGTGGGTCAGCGCCGGGTTGATGGTGTATTTGGCGACATAGCGCTTCACGCGGAAGTTATCGTTATCGCCGGTCTCTTCCGGCAGTGCGCCGCGCTGCACCTTCATGCGGTGCGCCACCTGCCAGGTGCGGATAATCACTTCCCCCACGCGGCCCATTGCCTGTGAATCTGACGAGGTGAGCGAGAACGCGCCGATATCGTGCAGCACGTCTTCGGCGGCGATGGTCTCCCGGCGAATGCGGGATTCGGCAAACGCCACGTCCTCGGCGATATCCGGGTCGAGGTGATGGCAAACCATCAGCATGTCCAGGTGCTCGTCGATGGTGTTGACCGTGTAGGGCAGCGTCGGGTTGGTGGAGGAGGGCAGAATATTCGGGTGCGCGCAGGCGGTGATGATATCCGGCGCATGGCCGCCGCCCGCCCCTTCGGTGTGGAAGGTGTGGATGGTGCGCCCGGCGATGGCGGCCAGCGTGTCTTCGACAAAACCGGACTCGTTCAGCGTGTCGCTGTGCAGCGCCACCTGAATATCCATCTCTTCAGCGACCTCCAGCGAACAGTTGATGGCCGCAGGCGTCGCGCCCCAGTCTTCGTGGATCTTAAGCCCGATGGCACCTGCCGCGATCTGCTCGCGCAGCGCGTCCGGGTTGGAGCCGTTCCCTTTACCCAGCAGGCCAATATTCACCGGTAGCGTATCGGCTGCCTGCAACATGCGGGCGATATACCACGGCCCCGGTGTGCAGGTGGTGGCGTTTGTGCCTGCCGCAGGCCCGGTGCCGCCGCCGATCATGGTGGTGACGCCAGACACCAGCGCCTCTTCCGCCTGCTGCGGACAGATCCAGTGGATGTGGGTGTCGATCCCGCCGGCGGTGACAATCCTCCCTTCGGCGGCGATCACCTCCGTTGCCGCGCCAATCGGGATCGTCACGCCGGGCTGAATGTCCGGGTTTCCGGCTTTGCCGATGGCGAAGATCCGCCCATCTTTTACGCCGATATCCGCTTTCACGATCCCCCAGTGATCGACGATTAGCGCGTTGGTGAGCACCAGATCCACGCAGTCGTCGGCGGTCATCTGCCCCTGTCCCATACCGTCGCGGATCACTTTTCCGCCGCCGAATTTAACCTCTTCGCCGTAGATCGTGAGATCGTCTTCCACTTCGATCCACAGCTCGCTGTCGGCCAGCCGCACTTTATCCCCGGTAGTGGGGCCGAACATATCGGCATACGCCTGGCGTGAAATCTCAGCCATGTTTCACCTCGCCCATGACCTCGCCGCGAAAGCCGAAAATGCGCTGTGCGCCCGTCACCTGCACCAGCGTCACTTCCCGCTTCTGGCCGGGCTCGAAGCGCACGGCAGTGCCGGCCGGGATGTTCAGCCGGTAACCTCGGGTGGCTTCGCGATCGAACTTCAGCGCCGGGTTGACCTCGTAAAAGTGGTAGTGCGATCCGACCTGGATCGGCCTGTCGCCGTGGTTTTCCACGATCACACTTCGGGTTTCGCGCCCGACGTTGAGAGCAATGTTTCCGGACTGGATCCGGTATTCGCCTGGGATCATCACGCGCTCCTTACACGATCGGGTTGTGGACGGTGACGAGCTTGGATCCGTCCGGAAAGGTGGCTTCCACCTGGATATCCGGGATCATCTCCGGCACGCCTTCCATCACCTGATCGCGCGTCAGGACGTGGCGGCCGGCTTCCATCAGCGAGGCGACGGTTTCGCCATCGCGCGCGCCTTCCATAATAAAGGCGCTGATCAGCGCGACCGATTCCGGGTAGTTGAGCTTTACCCCGCGCGCGAGGCGGCGTTCGGCAACCAGCGCGGCGGTGAACAGCAACAGCTTGTCTTTTTCTCTGGGAGTCAGTTCCATAGCGTTTCTCTTATGTCTGCCAGATGCGCGGCGAACAGGCGGTTTTGGGAGTTAAAAGCGGGCGAAGCGACTGCCAGATATCGCGCATCACCCGCTGACAAATCAGGTTGTCGTGGGAGAGAAAACGCACCGACAGCAGATCGTCGGTGAGCGTCGCCCCGCCAACGTTTTCCAGCGGGGCGAGAAGCGCACGCACCGCGTCGAGAAGTGCTTCCCGGGCCGGATAGAACAGCAGCGTGCCGACCCACGGATGGTCCGCGACGGGCGTCAGATCGCCACCGCTGAGATGCAGTCGCTCAATCAGACGCGGCTCGCCATCCACCCACACCTCAAGGCGGTTCTCCAGCGTGCCGTGGCTGAAGGTTTCGTTTATCACCGGACGGCCCAGACAGTACAGCTCCCACGCCAGCAGCGTGCTGGTGGCGTGCAGGTGAAAGACGGAACGCAGCGCGGCGTTAGCGCCGGGGAAAATAATGGTGTCCTGCGGCAGCCACTCCAGCGTGGCCTCTTCGTCGAGGTAAAAATGCTGACTGAGGCAGGCCAGCGGGCCGTTGCTGCGATAGAACTTACTGGCGCCGGGCATGGTGATGAGGGCATGGCTTTTGGCGTCGAGCCGCACGGAAATATCCAGCGTATCTCCGCCCACAATTCCGCCTGGCGGGTGCAGCAGGTAAAGGTGGCAGGTTTCCCCTTCGGGATAAAACGGACGCTGAACGGTGAGCGGCCCGCTGTGACGCGCGGAATGGAGGAGGGTTTTCTCAGGGGTATGACAAAACTGGAGGGCAAGCGAGGCCTGCCAGCCTTTGTATGAATTATCAGTGACCTGAGTTGCTAACATGGTGCTTCCATTTCCACACTATCGGGGTACGTTTCAGTATGCCCTGGCGGAAATGAAGGCTGTCATATGAGTCGCTTATGGATAAAAAAACGGCTCATGTGAGCCGGTTTCAGTAATGTAGGCCGGGTAAGCGCAGCGCCACCCGGCAAGAAAGGCTACCGATAATCCTCTGCATCCACATCATACCCCGACGGCTCCCAGCGGATCGCCAGCAGCGACGCCAGACCGATAAACGGCGCCAGCGCAATCACCCAGAACACGGCGGTATCCAGCGAGGCGACCAGCAGCGGGAACAGAAACAGTGACAGCGTTGAACTGCTGCGCATCAGCGTCTGGTTAAGCCCCACGCCCACGCCGCGCAGCGAGGTCGGGTAGCTCAGGGAGGCAAACGTCATGGTATGCGCACCTGGACCAAAACCCTGACCAAACAGGAACAGCGCCAGCATCGCGACGGCGAACACGCCTTCCGTGGCCCCGTCAGGCCGGCCAATCAACGCCAGGCCGAGCAGTGCCGCAAGCTGGCACGCATAACCCGCCAGAGACATCCGCCATGCGCCGAAGCGCGGAACATAGCGCACCGCCAGCAGCCCGCCGACAAAGGCGAACAGCAGGTTAAGCGCCAGCGAGATCAGAATGGTGGTCAGCATCGACTGCACAAAGAAGCTGGAGATGATCACCGGCAGGCCAAAGGCTACGGCGTTATAGGCGAACGAGGAGACCACTGACAGCAGCGTGGCGAGCGTGGTACGCCGCAGATAGATACCGCGGAACAGGTTCAGGTAGTTCGACCATTTTGCCTTGTTCACGACAGGCGCGGGCTGGTCGAGCGCATCCTGCGGTACGTGGGCATTAATATTGTAAGACTGCCGCAGGATGGACGCCGCCTCCTTCAGATTGCCCTGATTCGCCGCCCAGACCGGGGATTCGCTCATATAGCGGCTGCGGATGGCGATAATCACCAGCGCGGGCACCGCGCCAAAGCCAAGGATCAGACGCCAGAGCCAGTCGCTGTGGCTTTCCGGCAGCACGGCGTAAAAGAAGAGCACCAGAAGATAAGAGATGCTGATGGCCGCGTACCAGGTGGGGCACCACATTGCGACGCTGGAGGCTTTATTCCCCGGGCCTTTCAGCCTGGCGAACTCGCTGAGAAACGCCATCGCGACGGGAAGGTCGATCCCAACGCCAAGACCCATCACAAAGCGCGCGCCCGCAAGCACATATTCGTTCGGGGCCAGCGCACAGGCGATAGCGGCAACGACAAAGAACACCATGTCGGCCATAAAGACGCGGTAGCGCCCGATTTTATCCGTAAGATAGCCGCCGAGCAGCGCCCCGACAATCGCGCCAAAGGTAATCGCCGAGGCCACCATGCCGGTACCGGCGGGCGTCAGGTTAAATTCGCGGGTGATGTCTTTGATGCCGAATGCCAGCGCGCCGAGATCGTAGGCATCGAGGAAAATTCCCCCGAGCGCGATACCGACCACGATGCGGGCATTGGCCCGGCCCTGAGAGCCGTCATTAACGAGACGTGAAACGTCCGATGCGCTACGTACCCACTTGATGTCGCCATCCGGGGTATTTCCTGCCGTTGGAAGGGGAGTTGAATCTGTGATTTCTGCCATTTTCTTTTTGTGTGGTTGTGTTGTGTCTCTAACAGTTACCACAGGCAGAAGGTGACAAAAATCACATTTGGTTATAAGGCATAACGAACGGTTTACTGAGCGTCTTTCTTTTTACGCCTGAGCTTCGTCCAGATCTTCGTTTCCTTACGCCGCCACAGGCGCTGAATGTTGTCGTGGTGGCGCAACAGGATCAGACACGAGAGCATCGACACCGGGAAGGTAAACTGCGGTTTAAACCACCAGACATAAAACGGGGCGATCAGTGCGCTGACGATGGCGCCCAGCGACGAATAACCGCTCAGCAGGATGGTCAGCAGCCAGGTGCCCGCCATCACGCCGGTGAGATCCCAGCCGATCGGCGCAATCGCGCCAAACGCGGTGGCAACGCCTTTACCGCCTTTAAAACCAAAGAAAACGGGCCAGATGTGGCCGACGCAGGCGGCGATGGCAATCAGCCCCAGCCAGAAGGGTGTGACGCCGAGCGCATACGCGCCCCAGACGGGAAGCATTCCTTTCAGAACATCAAAAATCAAAACCGCTACGGCTGCTCCCTTGCCGCCAATTCGTAGTACATTGGTCGCCCCCGGATTCCCGGAACCACTTTCACGCGGGTCAGGCAACCCGGCGATGCGGCAGACCAGAATGGCGCTGGAGATTGAGCCGCAAAGGTAGGCGAGGATAATCATTCCAGGCGCGATTGCACTCATAACGCTGTTCCGTTTTGAAAATGTATCTGTATTCTCAGCATCTGTGGATAATACGCATAATTCGCCGGAAGTGGTATCCGGTTTAGCCAAAAAGCAGGCAGGTCGTGATGGATATTGTATTTATAGAGCAACTTTCGGTAATCACCACAATTGGTGTTTACGACTGGGAACAGACCATCGAGCAGAAACTGGTGTTCGATATCGAAATGGGCTGGGACAACCGCAAGTCAGCAAAAAGCGATGATGTGAATGACTGTCTGAGCTACGCCGACATCAGTGAAACGGTCATCGCCCATGTTGAAGGGCAACGTTTTGCGCTGGTAGAACGCGTGGCGGAAGAGGTAGCAGACCTGCTGCTGAGCAAATTTAACTCCCCATGGGTGCGCATTAAGCTAAGCAAGCCGGGAGCGGTGGCGCGCGCCGCCAATGTGGGCGTGATTATCGAGCGTGGCACAAATCTGAAAGGAAAGATTTAACGTCATAATAGCTAAACCATTTTAGGTTATATCGGTCTTAAAGCTGTATCTTTCACGGTTGTCCGCGTGGGACACCGTTTTTTTATATCTTTTTAGGGGTTTATAGATGAGCGATATGCACTCGCTGCTGGTGGCGGCAATACTGGGTGTGGTCGAAGGATTGACGGAGTTTTTGCCGGTGTCCAGTACGGGCCATATGATTATCGTTGGCCATCTCCTGGGCTTTGAAGGCGATACCGCAAAGACGTTTGAGGTGGTGATCCAGCTGGGCTCTATCCTGGCGGTGGTCGTGATGTTCTGGCGTCGTCTGTTTGGTCTGATCGGTATCCACTTCGGGCGTTTGCCGCAGCGTGAAGGAGAGGGCAAAGGGCGCCTGACGCTGATTCATATTCTGCTCGGGATGATCCCGGCGGTGGTGCTGGGGCTGGTGTTCCACGACACCATTAAATCGCTCTTCAACCCGATTAACGTGATGTACGCGCTGGTTGTCGGCGGCTTCCTGCTGATTGCCGCCGAAGTGCTGAAGCCAAAAACCCCGCGTGCGGAAGGTCTGGACGATATGACGTATCGCCAGGCGTTTATGATTGGCTGCTTCCAGTGTCTGGCGCTGTGGCCGGGCTTCTCCCGTTCAGGGGCAACCATTTCCGGCGGGATGCTGATGGGCGTGAGCCGTTACGCGGCGTCTGAGTTCTCGTTCCTGCTGGCGGTGCCGATGATGATGGGCGCCACCGCGCTGGATCTCTACAAAAGCATCGGCTTCCTGACCGTGGGCGACATTCCGATGTTCGCCGTGGGCTTTATCACCGCCTTTATTGTGGCGTTGATCGCCATCAAAACCTTCCTGCAACTGATTAAGCGTATTTCGTTTATTCCGTTCGCGATCTACCGCTTTATCGTCGCGGCTGCCGTGTACGTGGTCTTCTTCTGATGACCGACCGCCCTCAGTCTTTCGGCTGAGGGCAACGTTTTTCCTTCCACGCTGCAACCGCATCAATCCGCCGCTTCGTCAGCTCTTCGCGGATCGCCGGGCCTTTAAATCCTGCCTCCACCACCTCTTTCGTTGGCACCGCTTTCGCCACGTCCCACGCCTCACGCAGCAAACGTCCCTGCGGATAATCGGACGCTTCAAACCCGGTGCGGCCGCGCACGTCGGCTTCGCTGGTCAGCGCAATTTGCTCCACGCGCTGCGGTTTGCGCCAGGCGTCGATGTTATCAAACAGCCTGACGATGGTGGCGGGTTTCAGGATCGGGAAGGTGTGGATCAGGTCGTGAAACTCGGCGACCAGTTTTGCCAGATCGCGAATGTCATTCGGCACGCGCAGGCGCTGACAAAGCCCTTCAACCAGCTTCACGCCAGCCGGACCGTGCCCGTGATGGCGTGGCCACAACGCCTTTGGCGTTAACCCCTTGCCGAGGTCATGGCAGAGGGTAGAAAAGCGCACGTCCACCTCCGGGCTGAGCATGGCGGCCATGCTCAGCGTCATCAGGGTGTGAATGCCGGTATCAATTTCCGGGTGCCATTTCGCCGGGGCGGGCACGCCAAACAGCGCATCTATTTCCGGGAACAGCACTTTCAGCGCCCCGCAGTCGCGCAGAACCTGGAAAAAGACCTGCGGATTACGGGTAGTCAGGGCGTTTTCGGTCTCTTTCCAGACGCGTTCTGGCGTCAGGTGTTCCAGCTCGCCCGCGTCGGTCATGGCCGTCATCAGCGCCATCGTCTCGTCGGCGATGCGGAAGCTGAGATGGGCATAACGGGCGGCAAAACGCGCCACGCGCAGTACGCGTAATGGATCTTCAGAAAAGGCGGGGGAGATATGGCGTAAAAGACGGTCACGCAGATCGTTCTGGCCGCCGTAGACATCGATAATATGGCCGTTTTCGTCCTGCGCCAGGGCATTAATGGTGAGATCGCGGCGCAGTAAGTCCTGCTCCAGCGTCACATCCGGCGCGGCATAGCAGGTGAAGCCGGTATAACCGGAACCGGATTTCCGTTCGGTACGCGCCAGGGCGTACTCTTCCCGGCTTTTCGGATGGAGGAACACAGGAAAATCGCGGCCTACCTGCTGGTAGCCCGCGTCAATCATCGCTTCGGGCGTGGCACCGACCACGACCCAGTCTTTATCTTTGACCGGCAGACCTAATAACGCATCACGTACCGCACCACCGACCAGATAACTCTTCACGCCAACACTCCCGTTTTCTCTTTTCGCAAGATGATACGTAAGTGTGGCAGAGAAGACGAGTTAGTTCATCCAGCGGTCTTTACGTTTACGGCTTGGGATAAGGTGAGGAAGCACCAGACCCAGCACCAGACCGACGCCCAGCACCCCGCCGCCATACATAAACCACTGCATGATGATGGTGCGTTGTTTGTCATCCAGCTGTAGATTCGCGGCGTTCACTTTCTTCTGCGCGACGATGAGCTCATTTTTCAGCTTCTGATTTTCGTCTTTCAGACCGGCGATCACGCTGTCGCTTTGCGCCACTTTCTGCTGCATCTCTGCGGTGCGCTGGTTCCAGGTGCCGTCAATGTTGTTCAGCTTATCGGTCAGGGTTTTCACCTGATTTTCCAGATCCGGCACGCGGGTGCGCAGGCTTGGCACCGTGCTCAGCTCTTTCAGCGGGATCCATGAGGTGCGGCCAGAGCTGTCACGAACCTGACCGTAATTGGTGTCTGCATTGGTTTGCAGCAGAGTCACTTCCTCGCCGGCATTTACCGTACCCACGAGGCGATAATTGTCTCCAGGGCCGCTGCGTACCCAGGTATTCAGTTCATCAGAAACGTAACGTTTCTCTTCAGCGTGGACCGCGGTTGCGGCGCTAAAAGCGAGTAAAGTAAGTCCAATCAGGCGTAATTTAAGCATATCAGTCGTTATTTTCATAAAAAGTGGAACGATAGTAGTGGTATCAGTGTCGCTACGCAAAGGATTCATCATCAATCGGAATCATCTGTGTCATGATTTCCACCGCTTTAAACTTTTACGCCCGTCAAATTGCTCATTGCGTGGCAATTTGGCGCAAAATACTATGTACTGACAAACAAATGGCGAGGAAGTTCGCCTTCATCGACGCGTCTGTGACGCACGCAAAAGTACAAGGCTATGGCACAAGAGATCGAATTAAAGTTTATCGTCGAAAAAGACAGCGCTGACGCGCTCCGCCAGCATCTGAATACGCTGTCCGGCGAGCACCATGAACCCGTACAGCTGCTCAACATCTATTACGAAACGCCGGACAACTGGCTGCGCAACCACGATATGGGCCTGCGCATCCGGGGTGCGAATGGGCGCTACGAGATGACGATGAAAATCGGCGGTCGCGTGGTGGGCGGTTTGCACCAGCGTCCGGAATACAATATCGACATCAGTAAGCCAGAACTTGAGCTGGATCGTTTTCCGGCGGAAGTGTGGCCGGAAGGGACGCTGCCCGCAACGCTGTCGGCAGAGGCGCAACCGCTGTTCAGCACCGATTTCTGGCGCGAAAAATGGCTGGTGACGGAAGGCAAGAGCCGCATTGAGATCGCGTTTGATCGGGGTGAAATTAAGGCGGGTGAAGAGCAGGAGCCGATCTGCGAATTGGAACTCGAACTGCTGGAAGGCGAGGCGAGCGACGTGCTGAAGCTGGCGCACAAGCTGGTGAACCAGCCTGGCCTGCGTCAGGGCAGCCTGAGTAAAGCGGCACGCGGCTATCACCTGGCCGCCGGGAATGCGCCGCGCGTGCTGCGAGAAACCCCGATTCTGCGCGTTGTGCCGAAAGCCTCCGTTGAGCAGGGCATGGAAGCGGCGCTGGAGCTGGCGCTCTCTCAGTGGCAGTACCACGAGGAGCTGTGGGCGCGTAACGTGAAAAATGCCAAAAAACAGGTGCTGGCCGCTATGGGGCTGGTGCGTCATACCCTGACGCTCTTTGGCGGCATTGTACCGCGTAAAGCCAGCACTCACTTACGTGATTTGCTCACTCAAACCGAAACGCTGATGCTTTCCGACGTGTCGGCACAAACGGTGATCTACAGCCCGCAAAACGCCGGCGCGAAACTGGCGCTGACCGAGTTTCTGGTGACGCGCGGCTGGCGCACGTTCCTCGATGCGAAAGGGCAGACCAAAATTGCGGAAAACTTCAAACGTTTTGCGGATATCCACCTCTCCCGTCACGCGGCCGAGCTGAGAACCACCTTTGCGCATCCGCTGGGCGACCAGTATGGCGATCAGCTTCCCCGCCTGGCGCGTAACATCGACAGCATGTTGCTGCTGTCAGGTGCGTATGAGGGCGTGAAGGCGCAGGCCTGGCTGGAGAACTGGCAGGGGCTGAAGCATGCCATCGAGACCCGTCAGCAGATCGAGATCGAGCATTTCCGCAACGAGGCCATTTCGCAGGATCCGTACTGGCTGCACAGCGGAAAACGTTAATTCTGGCAAGGAACCCCTGATATGCCGCTTTCTTCGCAGTTACAGCAGCACTGGCAGACCGTTTGCGAACGCCTGCCTGAGTCGTTACCCGCGTCATCGTTAAGCGAGCAGGCGAAAAGCGTGCTCACGTTCAGTGATTTTGTGCAGGAGAGCGTCAGCGCCAACCCGGACTGGCTGGCAGAGCTGGAAAGCGCGCCGCCGCAGGCTGACGAGTGGCGGCATTATGCTGGCTGGCTGCAAACCGCGCTGGCAGAGGTGGCAGACGAAGCCACGCTGATGCGCGTACTGCGTCAGTTCCGCCGCCGGGTGATGGTACGCATTGCCTGGGCGCAGGCGCTGGAGCTGGTGAGCGAAGAGAGTACCTTGCAGCAGTTGAGCGAGCTGGCGCAGACGTTGATTGTCGCCGCGCGGGACTGGCTCTACGCCGCCTGCTGTAAAGAGTGGGGCACGCCGTGCAGCGAAGACGGGGTTCCGCAACCGCTGTTGATTCTGGGGATGGGCAAGCTGGGCGGCTGCGAGCTCAATTTCTCCTCAGACATCGATCTGATTTTTGCCTGGCCGGAGAACGGCTCCACGCGCGGCGGTCGTCGCGAGCTGGACAACGCCCAGTTCTTTACTCGCCTGGGGCAGCGGCTGATTAAGGCACTGGATCAGCCCACCCAGGATGGTTTTGTCTACCGCGTGGACATGCGTTTGCGTCCGTTTGGCGACAGCGGTCCGCTGGTGCTGAGCTTTGCCGCGCTGGAAGATTATTACCAGGAGCAGGGGCGCGACTGGGAGCGTTACGCGATGGTCAAAGCTCGGATCATGGGTGACAGCGACGATGCCTGGGCCAACGAGCTGCGCGCCATGCTGCGCCCGTTTGTGTTCCGCCGCTACATCGACTTCAGCGTGATCCAGTCCCTGCGAAATATGAAAGGGATGATTGCCCGCGAGGTGCGTCGCCGTGGCCTGAAAGACAACATCAAGCTCGGCGCGGGCGGTATTCGTGAGATCGAATTTATCGTCCAGGTCTTCCAGCTGATACGCGGCGGGCGTGAACCTTCTCTGCAATCCCGCTCGCTGCTGCCGACCCTGAGCGCTATCGAACAGCTGCATCTGCTGCCGGAAGGCGATGCGCAAACGCTGCGTGACTCTTACCTCTTCCTGCGTCGTCTGGAAAATTTGCTGCAAAGTATCAACGACGAACAGACCCAGACGTTACCGGGCGACGAGCTGAACCGGGCGCGTCTGGCCTGGGGGATGCGGGTGGATGACTGGGCGGCGCTGACGCAACGGCTGGAAGCGCATATGGCGGGCGTGCGCCGCATCTTTAACGATCTGATCGGCGACGACGAAAGCGAATCGCAGGACGATGCGCTCTCCGAGCACTGGCGCGAGCTGTGGCAGGACGCGCTCCAGGAAGATGACACCACGCCGGTGCTGGCGCACTTAAGCGACGATGCCCGCCATCGCGTGGTGGCGCTGATTGCCGATTTCCGCTTCGAACTGAACAAACGCGCCATTGGCCCACGTGGTCGTCAGGTGCTGGATCATCTGATGCCGCATCTGCTGAGCGATGTCTGCTCCCGCGAGGATGCGCCGGTGCCGCTGTCGCGCATGATGCCGCTGCTGAGCGGGATCGTCACGCGTACCACTTACCTTGAACTGTTAAGCGAGTTTCCCGGCGCGCTGAAGCACCTGATTTCTCTCTGCGCCGCCTCGCCGATGGTGGCGAACAAGCTGGCGCGTTATCCGCTGCTGCTGGACGAACTGCTCGACCCGAATACGCTGTATCAGCCGACGGCGACGGATGCCTACCGCGACGAGCTGCGTCAGTATCTGCTGCGCGTACCGGAAGAGGACGAAGAGCAACAGCTTGAGGCGCTTCGTCAGTTTAAGCAGGCGCAGATGCTGCGCGTGGCGGCGGCAGATATCGCCGGCACCCTGCCGGTAATGAAAGTGAGCGATCACTTAACCTGGCTGGCGGAAGCGATCATCGACGCGGTTGTCCATCAGGCGTGGGTGCAGATGGTGGCCCGCTACGGGCAGCCGAAACACCTTGCAGAGCGCGAAGGCCGCGGTTTTGCGGTGGTGGGTTACGGCAAGCTGGGCGGCTGGGAGCTGGGCTACAGCTCCGATCTGGATCTGATTTTCCTCCACGACTGTCCGGCAGACGTCATGACCGACGGCGAACGTGAGATTGACGGGCGGCAGTTCTACCTGCGTCTGGCCCAGCGCATTATGCACCTGTTCAGCACCCGCACCTCATCCGGCATTCTGTATGAAGTGGATGCGCGTCTGCGCCCGTCCGGCGCGGCAGGCATGCTGGTCACCTCGACGGAGGCTTTCGCCGACTATCAGAAGAACGAAGCCTGGACGTGGGAGCATCAGGCGCTGGTGCGCGCCCGCGTGGTATACGGCGATCCGCAGCTCAAAACGCAGTTCGATGCGATCCGCAAGGCGGTCATGACGACCCCGCGCGAGGGCAGTACGCTGCAAACCGAAGTGCGGGAAATGCGGGAGAAGATGCGCGCGCACCTTGGCAACAAACATCGCGATCGCTTTGATATTAAAGCCGATGAAGGCGGCATTACCGATATCGAGTTTATCACTCAGTACCTGGTGCTGCTGCACGCGCACGATAAGCCGAAGCTGACCCGCTGGTCGGATAACGTGCGCATACTGGAACTGCTGGCGCAGAACGACATTATGGATGAGCAGGAGGCGCAGGCATTAACCCGCGCCTACACCACGCTGCGTGATGAGTTGCACCATCTGGCCTTACAGGAACAGCCGGGCCATGTGGCGCTGGACTGTTTCGCCGATGAACGCGCGCAGGTGACCACAAGCTGGCAGAAGTGGCTGGTGGAACCGTGCGTAACAAAACAAGTGTGATATTATCGCGCGCAAATTGTGAATCTTTCTGGAGTCAGGAATGAAAGTAACACTGCCAGAGTTTGAACGTGCTGGAGTTATGGTTGTCGGTGATGTGATGCTGGATCGCTACTGGTATGGGCCGACCAGCCGTATCTCTCCGGAAGCGCCGGTGCCGGTAGTTAAGGTCGACACCATTGAAGAGCGTCCAGGCGGCGCGGCAAACGTGGCGATGAACATAGCCTCGCTGGGCGCGCATTCGCGTCTGGTGGGCCTGACCGGCATTGACGATGCGGCGCGTGCCCTGAGTCAGTCGCTGGCGGACGTGAACGTGAAGTGCGACTTCGTTTCTGTTCCGACCCACCCAACCATCACCAAGCTGCGCGTCCTGTCGCGTAACCAGCAGCTGATCCGCCTCGATTTCGAAGAAGGATTCGAAGGCGTTGATCCTGAGCCGCTGCACGAGCGTATTAGCCAGGCGCTGGGCAATATCGGCGCGCTGGTGCTGTCTGATTATGCCAAAGGCGCGCTGGCGAGCGTGCAGACCATGATCCAGCTGGCGCGTAAAGCCAGCGTACCGGTGCTGATCGATCCGAAAGGCACCGATTTTGAGCGCTATCGCGGCGCAACCCTGCTGACGCCAAACCTCTCTGAATTCGAAGCGGTGGCGGGCAAGTGCAAAACTGAAGAAGAGCTGGTTGAGCGCGGCATGAAAATCATCGCTGATTTCGAGCTGTCTGCGCTGCTGGTGACCCGTTCCGAGCAGGGCATGACGCTGCTGCAACCGGGCAAGGCGCCGCTGCATATGCCAACCCAGGCGCAGGAAGTGTACGACGTGACCGGTGCCGGTGATACGGTGATTGGCGTGCTGGCGGCGACGCTGGCGGCGGGTAACTCCCTGGAAGAAGCATGCTACTTCGCGAACGCCGCGGCGGGCGTGGTCGTTGGTAAACTCGGGACCTCCACCGTTTCGCCAATCGAGCTGGAAAACGCGGTGCGTGGGCGTGCGGATACCGGCTTTGGCGTCATGACCGAAGACGAGCTGAAAGTGGCCGTTGCTGCCGCGCGCAAACGCGGTGAAAAAGTGGTGATGACCAACGGCGTGTTCGACATCCTGCACGCGGGTCATGTGTCGTATCTGGCGAACGCGCGTAAGCTGGGCGATCGCCTGATTGTGGCGGTCAACAGCGATGCCTCAACCAAACGTCTGAAGGGTGAAACGCGTCCGGTGAACCCGCTGGAGCAGCGCATGATAGTGCTCGGCGCGCTGGAAGCGGTGGACTGGGTGGTCTCATTTGAAGAAGACACCCCGCAGCGCCTGATTGCCGGGATCCTGCCTGACCTGCTGGTGAAGGGCGGCGATTACAAACCAGAGCAAATCGCAGGTAGCGAAGAGGTCTGGGCGAATGGCGGTGAAGTGATGGTGCTCAACTTTGAGGACGGGTGTTCAACCACCAACATCATTAAGAAGATCCAGAAAGACAGTCAGTAAAAAACGGGCCAACAGGCCCGTTTTTTTATGTCGGGTGGCGGCTGCGCCTTACCCGACCTACGCGTTCATCCAGGCCCGGTAAGGCGTAGCCGCCACCGGGCACAACAGGCCGCACTTATGCCTGGTCATCCACCGGTGGAATAGCTGGCGCTGGCTTCACTTCTTCCGGCGCATTGCGGCTCTCCAGCTCGCTCAGACGCTGTTCCAGCAGCGCCAGCTTCTCGCGGGTGCGCAGCAGCACCTGCGTCTGCACGTCAAACTCTTCGCGACTGACTAAATCAAGGCGAACCAACTGTGCCTGCAACGTCTGGCGGATTTTCTTCTCAACGTCATCACCAAACTCACGAATACCTTTCGGCATGGACTCATGAACCTGACGCGCGATCTGCTCAATTTTCTTTGGGTCAATCATTGTCGTTTCCCTTGATGAAAAGGTGTTAGTGCCTATTGTAGCGCGTCATGCCGTGGGTTAAACAAAATTGTTTGAAGCTTATGCATTGCCCAGGGTAATCAATAGCGTTATAGTTATCTCGCTTATTCTCAGGGCGGGGCGAAATTCCCCACCGGCGGTAAATCAGCTTAACGCTGAAAGCCCGCGAGCGCTTTGGGTGAATTCTCAAAGGTCAGCAGATCCGGTGTAATTCCGGGGCCGACGGTTAGAGTCCGGATGGGAGAGAGTAACGATCCAGTCGGGCATGGCCCGCTCACGTTATTTTTTTGCCGCTAGTACGGCGCTCCTAAGACTGCCCTGATTCTGGTAACCATAAAGTTAATGAGGTTTTTTTACCATGAATCAGACGCTACTTTCCTCTTTTGGCACTTCAACTCAACGTGTTGAACATGCACTGGATGCACTGCGCGAAGGCCGCGGTGTGATGGTGCTTGACGATGAAAACCGTGAAAACGAAGGCGACATGATTTTTGCCGCCGAGAACATGACCGTTGAGCAGATGGCGCTGACCATCCGTCACGGTAGCGGCATCGTATGCCTGTGCATCACCGAAGACCGTCGCAAGCAGCTTGATCTGCCGATGATGGTTGAAAACAACACCAGCGCCTTTGGTACCGGCTTCACCGTGACCATTGAAGCAGCGCATGGCGTAACCACCGGTGTGTCGGCGGCTGACCGCCTGACTACCGTGCGTGCAGCGATTGCTGATGGTGCGAAACCATCCGATCTGCACCGCCCTGGTCACGTCTTCCCGCTGCGCGCGCAGCCGGGCGGCGTGCTGACCCGTGGTGGTCATACCGAAGCGACCATCGATCTGGTGACGCTGGCTGGCTTCAAACCCGCAGGCGTGCTGTGCGAACTGACCAACGATGATGGCACCATGGCGCGCGCGCCGGAGTGCATCACCTTTGCGCGACTGCACAATATGCCAGTGGTGACGATTGAAGATCTGGTTGAGTACCGCCGGGCGCACGAGCGCAAAGCCAGCTAAACATGCTGATGTGAAAAAGCCGGGGAAACCCGGCTTTTTTGTTTCTAGTGGTAGTTAATTTTGAACAGTACCACGGTTTCAAACGGCCCGGACTGAATCGCTTTCCCTTCTTCCCGTGAAAGCTCAGCCGTGTAGTTTTGCTCAACATTCATCGTATCGCCTGTAAAATCGGCGTACTCCTTGTACTGGTTGAAGGTGTAAGGCTCCGTTCCGTTAAGAATACGCAGCTTTAACCCATTCCCTATCAGTACCGCGGTGTCGTCTGCGCTAAGCGTTTCGGTTGTGTAAAACGACGAGTCCATCTTAAATCCGTCCGAGCACTGGGCATCCTGCACTTTGGTGGTTCGTATTGAAAACGTGCGCATACGCGTCTGCTGATTCACAATGTCGCGCGCGCTGAAGGCGCCGAAGTCGATCTCCTGATTTTCAGGGAAAATGCTAAACGTCGCTCCACAATCAAGCACCGTAATGTTTTGCAGTCCGTTGATGTGATACTTGAGGTTCTTCGCGTCGGCCATCTGATTAACGCCACCCTTACCGTCAAACTGCACAACGATGTAATCGCTGAGCGAACTGATATAACCATGTGGCGGCATAGCCTTAATTCGCACGAAAAGTCGTAATCGGGCGACGAACGTGCGTGAAATATGGATATCATCCGGATTGCCGGAGCAGATGCGATTCTCCCAACCCATCTGGCGGATTTGATCCGCGGTGTAAATGGTGATGTTATCGTTGTCCAGGCACTGGCGGGTATCCACGCCGTTGGGCTGGCCCGTGGCATCGTAATCTATGCCTTCATAGGTGACGCCCAGTTCATAATAGGGATCGGTTGCGGCAGGATAAGGGTTCACCCATGCAAAGACATCTTCCAGCTCAAAATTGCTCGTGACGTTGTTATCACACGTCACCGGAATTTTAATGTCATCAGACTCCCATATTTTTTGACCAACCTGAGCGTTGCTGGGTATCGCAAAAGGGGTGATCGTTTTTGTCTCCTCGACGGGGCCGCCAGATCCACCCAGATAGCAGTTAAGCGCCAGCGCATCTTTCAAAGGCAGCGCTGAAAGCAGCAGTATAAACAGGAAACTAGCGAGCTTTTGCATCTTTATCGATTTTCCGTTCGGTAAGTTTACATAGCGCCGTTCCGGTGCACTGCAAGTCGACTTTTTTTAGGGCGCCGTAATCGTCGATATAGCCGATGCTGTAATAACTACCGTGGTAATCGCCGGTAGAGGCGGTTGCCGTGGCGAAAGGCGCAATCATCAGACTGTCAAAACCCGGCAGCATGGTTTTGGCATTTTTGCTCAGCCACGCCAGCGTGATGTAGTACGGCGTAGGGTTGTGGATCGTGAGTCCTTTCGCGCTGGCGGTAATTTCCATGCGCATTTCAGTCAGTTCGCCAGGTTTTTTGCGAATCGCTTCCGGACGCCAGAACAGCTTGATTCGGCTCTGCATGGCAACCTGCATCACGCTGCGCTCCTCGCTGGTGCTGGTGCTTTTTGGCGGTACTTCACGCAGGTTGAAATAAAACAGCGATTCCCTGTCTTTTGGCAGCTGGCGGGTAGCGGCTTGTTTAACAATTCTTACCTGCGACGAGGCGCCTGCTTCGATACGTTGAATAGGGGGAAGCGCCATAAAGTGCATATCTTCTTTTTGCCCCTTTTCATCTTCAATCCAGGAGAGCGCCAGATAAGGCAGCGCCTTGCTCTGGTTGTCCACTTTCAGGCTGCTGGCCTTGTCGCTTTCTGGAAAAACAATGCGCGTGCGGTCCAGGTTAATGGCCGCATGGGTGGTAAATGCTGTGCTGATTAGCATCAGGCACAGGCTTTTAATCGGCGTTAATTTCATGATGATTTCTTACTGACACGGCAGTATCAACTGCATACTGTTTTCTAAGTGAGAAGGTAACGAGAAGCGACACTGTTGGTTGTCGCCCCATGTCACGCGAAACTGCTGTTCTGGCTCAACGGCGCCCAGCCAGACGTGGCCTTCATCGGCCACCATCCCAACCTGCAAATCGTTTGCTTCCAGGCGAACAATCGCCCCGAGCGGTGGCGTTCCTGATGACATCCGCAGAACGCCTGCCACGTCCTGACCTGCACGCGTGGCAATCTGACGAAAACCAATGGCCCCCTCAGTCCAGGTTGAGGTCACGACGCGGTTGTCCACGTCCACGCCATCCGGAAGGTTGTTCATATTGATCTGCACGCTGGAGGGGGAATAGCTGGAGAATGACGGTAAAACGCCGATGCCAAAACGGTTGGTCTCATCTCGCGACATGTTCAGCAGGATATTGCCTACCCCGTCGGTGCTGACCATTACGCGGGGTTCATTACCGTAGCTGCGCCGGTGCAGCGCGGCGCCTTTCACCGTTGAGGTGAAGGAACCGCTCCAGCTCGCGCTAAGGGAGTTATATTCGTCAGCTTTATAGCTGCCGGAGAGATTAAGATCGCCGTACGCAGAATAATGCTGATAATTCCCGCTGAACTGCGCCCCGGAATCTGGCTTCCCGCTCTCCGCGCCCGCGGAAACGCCCCAGGTGTTATTGCGATCCGACGTGTCGTACCACGACACGTTATGGGTCAGCGTGTCGCGGTTACGCAGGTCATAGTTAAGTCGATGATCGGGATCGAGCGGTACGCTGAGCGAGAGATAGAACTGAGTATCGTCACTTTCGTCTTTCTCATCGTAATGCGTTTTACTCCAGGACAGGGTTACGCCAAGGTTCTTCCAGTGGCCCATATCAAAGTTGTAGCCCGCCGTGATACTGCCGGTCGTGGAGGGTGAATTATTCCACCATGTCTGACGCAGCATATTGACGTACAGGTTCAGGGATAACGCCGAAATGTACTGGCTTGCCGTCACGCTCAGGGTTTGTTTTTCCGACTGGCGGTCACCGTCGTCATAATCAAGGTAGCGGGCGTAGCTCAAAAACTGTGGATCTGAGTAGCGGTAGCTGGCGAGCGTAAGCTGACTGCCGGTGGTATCGAAACGCTTGCTGTAGTTAATGCGATAGCTGTATCCCGTCTGGCTGCGCTGGTGTGGCAGTTGGCTGGTGGCCTGCGTGACGTCAAAAGAGAGCGCCCCCAGCCAGGCCATATTCTGGCCGATTCCGGCAGCGACGGAACGATAGCGGTCGCCATCGGCCAGCGTACCGCCATACAGGGAGGTGTGCGACAGCATGCCCCAGGAAAATTCGCCGCTCATGAAGGCGTTATCTTCAACGTCATGGGAGGCACCCTGGCGCGCTTTACCCGCCGCGAGCTTGTAGCGCACCTGACCCTTGCGCGTTAAAAATGGTACGGATTCGGCCGAGACCTGGAAGGTGCTGTCGCGTCCATCCTCTTCCGTGACTTTGACGTCCAGCGTGCCCTGAACCGACTGGTTAAGATCCTGAATAACAAAAGGACCTGGCGGCACTTTACTCTGGTAAATCACGCGATCGGCAAGGCTTACGGTTACCGTGGCGTTGGTTTGCGCTATCCCGGTAATCTGCGGGGCATAGCCGCGCAGCGACCATGGCAGCATACGTTCATCGCTGATTAGCGATGCGCCGGTGTAGGTAAAGGCGTCAAAAATTGCGGACTGGAAATCCGTTTCACCCAACGTCAGTTTCGCACCGATCGAGGGCAGAGGGCGGAACATATACACGCGTGAAAAACGTCCATTATGCTCCGAGCCTGCGTCAGTATGGCTTTGCGTGTACTGGTAATCGCTGCGTAGCCGCCACGCGCCCATGTTCGCACCGGCGGTGCCATAGGTATTGGCGTTGTCATTGTTGCTGCCGCTATTGGGCTGATAATGGCTGGCAAAAAGATTGTAATCCAGCAGTACGCCCGGCACGCCGATGTCCCAGGTGGATGGCGGCATCCAGTCAACCGCACGGTATTGCAGCCACGCCTGGGGGATGGTCACTTTCAGGGTCTGGCTGCCTTGCTCAAAAGTAAATTTGATGTCTGGTCTGGCGGCGAAATCAACGCATCCCTCTTTCTCAGGCAAAGCGTGGCGAACGTCATCCTGCAACGCAAAGGTATCGACCAGCTCGGGGGGAATACAGACCTGAACGGCGTTATTTATTTCTCGCCAGCGAAGCTGCCAGCCATTTGCCAGCGGAATATCATTGACGGCAACCGTAACGAAATAGCTTCCCGGCGTAACCGATATTTGATCTTTAAACAGTGATAAATCGACGCTGCCGCGCTGATCTTTATCGATGGCGTTTATATTAAACTCGGTGGCAGAGGCAACTTTCGTCATTAACAGGGACGCAATGATGATTATCCATTGTAATTTGTATGTCATCATCCTGTTACTCGAGTAAATAGAGAGTGCCGACCGGTATGAATTACCAGTCGGCTGGTGCCGTGACGTAACAGAATTATTTGTACATCAGGACGTAGTTAGCCGTGGCTTCAACCTGGCCTGCCGTCGCAGTTTTACCTGTAGGGACTTCCATAACCGCTTTGAAATGCAGCGTCTGGGTGGTTGAACCCGCCAGCAACTCAACCTCGTTGGCTTCTCCCAGTGTGATAGCAGACTCCGCGTTATCCAGCAGACGCACCCCCACGTTCTGCGCACCGCTTGCATAGGTGTTGCTCATCAGGCTGGTATCCGCCGCGTCTGTCGCTGCGCTGGTAAAGGTCACATCCACTTTGGTAATTGGCGTGTCGGTCTCGTCTGCCGGATCGTCAAGCTGGCAGTTTTCCAGATTGATATCGACCGGAACCGGCGTGGATTTTTTGTTGGCGTTGATAACAGCCGTGGTCACCTCACCCAGATCGACTTCTTTATCAACGCTGTCTGGTGCGATACTGCACGGTGCGTCAATAACAATACCTTTGAATGTGATTTTTCCTGAGCCTTGATCATCTGCAAAAGCAGCACCCGATACAATGACTGCCATAGCCGTCGCTAACAGTAGTTTTTTACCCATATACATGAAAATATCCTTTTTCAGAGTGATTCATAATGTGAATATTAATTTCAGAATACTCGCGAAGTATACGAATTGGGGTGGGGAGACGCGATTAACATGACTTAAATATATTTTTAGATGGTTTTAATTAATATTTGCAGGCTATCTTAAGAGGCGTGGTTTTTCGGGATTTTAACAGGTCTATATTTTTCAGGTTATTATAGGTGAAATATATAGGATTGTTTTTTTGAATAATATATAGCCTCCGTATAAAACGGAGGCATAAATTCTTAGCCAATACCGGCCGTTTGCAGCAGTACCAGACTCATCCCCATCACTGACATTCCACACAGTACGCCGTAGCTGGGGTTATTGTTGGGATCGATCTCTTTCGCCAGCGGCATCAGCTCATCGACAGAGAGCGCGACCATAATCCCGGCCACGGCAGCCATAATTGCAGCCATCACAATCGGGGAGACGAGACTACCGAGGATCAGCCACGCCAGCACGCCGCCGAGAATTTCAGCCATCCCGGAGATACCCGCCCAAAAGACCGCCGTACGTTTTGAACCCGTGGCGGCATAAACGGGCCCGGCAACGGCAAGTCCTTCAGGAATATTGTGCAAAGCCACGGCCAGCGCCACACCAAAACCCATTTCCAGGTTGCTGCTGGCCGTGACATAGGTGGCGATACCTTCCGGAAAGTTATGCAGGCTGATACCCAGCGTCAGCAGAATGGCCGTGCGTTTGATATTGCCCGGGATGGGGGTAACGCTTTTTTGCATTAAATCCTGCGGGTGCGCGTGAGGAAGAATACGGTCGAGCGCAAAATAACCCAGCAGTCCAATGATAAACATGCCATAGCCCAGAACAGGCGACATACCTTCGGTGTGAAGCGCGGCGGGCAGCATCTCCATCAGCGAGATAAGCAGCATGATCCCGGCGGCGAAACCCAGCGAGAAGGCCAGAAGGCGATTAGAGGGTTTTTGCCCGAGTACCCCGAGGAACGCACCGATAAAGGTTGCGGCGCCCGCGAGTAAGGTCAAAATCAACGGTACTGACATGCATTCTCCTTAAGCGATATCTGACATTCAAATTTCCTGATGATGATCTTCACGGTTATCTGCGTTCATCTTCACCTGAATGCGCGTAATGTAGGCCCATCACATTGACACCTCCTCTAAGGATATCACCATGTCTTCTTCTCGTATGCCAGCACTGTTTTTAGGCCATGGCAGCCCAATGAACGTCCTGGAAGATAACGTCTATACCCGTGCCTGGCGTCAGCTGGGTGAGACGTTACCGCGTCCGAAGGCAATTGTGGTGGTCTCTGCGCACTGGTTTACCCGGGGTACCGGTGTGACGGCCATGGAAGCGCCAAAAACGATTCATGATTTTGGCGGCTTTCCGCAGGCGCTGTATGACACGCATTATCCTGCTCCGGGCTCCCCCGAGCTGGCGCAGCGGCTGGTTGATCTGCTCGCCCCTGTTCCGGTTGCGCTGGACAAAGAAGCCTGGGGCTTTGACCACGGCTCATGGGGGGTGTTGATCAAAATGTATCCGGATGCCGATATCCCGATGGTGCAACTGAGTATCGACAGCACCAAACCGGCTGCCTGGCACATGGAGATGGGGCGTAAGCTGGCTTCGCTTCGTGATGAGGGCATCATGCTGATTGCCAGTGGCAACGTGGTACACAATCTGCGTACGGTACGCTGGCACGGTGAAAATACGCCGTACCCCTGGGCAACAGCCTTTAATGACTATGTAAAAGACAACCTGACCTGGCAAGGGCCGGCCGAACGACACCCTTTGGTGAACTATCTGGATCACGACGGCGGTTCGCTCTCTAACCCGACGCCGGAACACTTCTTGCCATTGCTGTATGTATTAGGCGCGTGGGATGGTCAGGAGGTTATTACAATCCCGGTCGACGGTATTGAGATGGGAAGTTTGAGTATGCTGTCGGTGCAGGTGGGGTAAACACATGTCGGGTGGCGGCTTCGCCTTACCCGACCTACATATTGAGCGTAGGCCCGGTAAGCGTAGCGCCACCGGGCAAGTCTTACTCGACGAAAATATGCGGGTAGAAACGCGACAGATCCTGCGTAATCAGCGCGCGATCTTCGCGAATGCCAATCCCGGCAGGCTGATCGTTAATAAGCCAGCTGCCGATCAACGTATAGCTGTCGCCAAACTTCGGCAGTTGATAAAACGCCTGGACGATCATCCCTTCTTCACCGTACGGCCCTTCAACCGCTTCCAGCGTTTTACCGTTTTCGATAATCGAGACGTTTGCCCCTTCTCGGGAGAAGATTGGCTTAACGACGTATTTCTCCATCGGTGGGAAATCATCTTCAGCAAAGTAAGCAGGCAGCAGGTTCGGGTGATTCGGGAACATCTCCCACAGCATCGGCAGCAGGGCTTTATTGGAGATAATGCTCTTCCAGGCCGGTTCCAGCCAGCGCACGCCGGCGTCTTCCAGTTTGGTAGAGAACATTTCCCGCAGCATGTATTCCCACGGATAGAGCTTGAACAGGTTGCTGATGACCTGATCCTGCATGTCCGTAAACTGACCTTTTTCACCTAAACCGATATCTTCGATATAGAGGAATTCCGTCGCCACTTCCGCTTCGGCTGCGCAGTCCTGCAAATACTGAACCGTACCGCGATCTTCTTCGGTATCGCGGCAGCAGGCGAGGTGCAACAGGTTGAAACCGTGCTGTTCACGCAGTTCGACGAAACGCTCAATCAGCTTTTCCTGAAGGCTGTTGAACTGGTCGCTGCCTTCGGGCAAGTTTCCGGCATTCGCCTGATCTTCCAGCCAGATCCACTGGAAGAACGCGGCTTCGTACAGAGAGGTTGGTGTATCCGCGTTGTTTTCTAAAAGCTTCGGTTCACCCACGCCATCCCATGCCAGATCGAGGCGAGAGTAGAGCGAAGGCTGGTTCGTTTTCCAGGACTGACGAACAAAACTCCAGGTGTGCTTCGGAATGCGGAATTTGGTCATCAGCTCATCGCTGTCGATGACTTTTTCTACTACCTTCAGGCACATCTGGTGCAGCTCTGCGGTTACCTCTTCAAGCTTTTCGACCTGAGCGAGCGTGAGCTTATAGTAAGCATCTTCACACCAGTACGGCTCGCCGTACATGGTGTGAAAGTTGAAACCGTATTCGGTGGCTTTTTCGCGCCAGTCCGGACGCTCAACAATACTGACTCGTTCCATGATCAGCCGCCCATTGAGCGAGTTGAGGAGCCGGTCGCACTACGCTGCATGGTGGTTTGTTTGGCAACAGACTCACCAAAGCCGCCACGGGTAATGGTGCTGGTGGTGGCTGGTTTCGGCGCCATTGCGGTTTTCGGTACGGTCATCGTACGGCCTGGCGTTGCAGCACCGTAACCCTTGCCGGTGGCATCGGTGTATTTACCGTAGGCCGGGCTGTTCGGGTTTTTGGAGCTAAACAGCGGCTGCTGCTGGTAGCCCGCACCGCCGCTCATCAAACGGCCCATCATATAACCCGCCATCAGCGGCATCCAGAAGCTGCCGCTGGACTGTGCCTGCGCCTGGTTTTCCGGTGCCATACCCGCCTGAGCAGGTGCCTGCTGGCACTGGCCTTCACCGAATTCGGCTACACAGTCTTCGCGAGAGGCATATTTCGGCGCGGTACGTTCCGCTTCTTTGAGGGCGTTGTTATAGGCCGTCGTACACTCAGCGGCTTTACCGGTTGCGTTCGCGCAGTCGTCGGCGTTTTGATACAGCGAAACCGTTTCGTCGTTTTGCTCACAGCCTGCCAGCATAAAGACGGCGGTGACCGCCAGCGCGACAGGTGTCAGGTGGCGTGCGTTCCAGCTTTTGCGGAACGACGCGTGGTTCATCGTTTTTGTCCGTTTCATATTTGTCTTCCAGGACCCAGTGGTAATAACGCTCAGGATAGAGGATGAGTGGTTGAAAATGAAGCGAAGAGGGGCGAAATGCGGGGGATCTTTACGTTGGCTTACGTTCAGGTGTGATTTTGCGCCGGGTGGCGCTGTGCTTACCCGGCCTACGGTTAAGTAGGCCCGATAAGCTCAGCGCCATCGGGCAAGGCTTAATGACGGAACGGATTCGTACCGCTGCTGGCAGGTGCGGTGCTACGCGCTGCCGCTGGCTGCGCAAGCGGGGCGCTGCTGTTAGGGGTGAAATTATCAACGGCGGCATCCTGCTGTGGATTTTCCGGCGCGACGCTGTCAGGCGACGTAGGGACCGGTTTGCCTAGCGTGCTGTTCAGCATTTGCAGATCCTGCTCGTTCAGCGTCCCCAGCGCCTGCTTGATGTTCAGCTGGTTAATCAGATACTGATAACGTGCGCTGGAGAGCTGCTGTTTCGCGTTATACAGCGTGGTCGTTGCGTCTAACACGTCCACGATGGTACGCGTACCTACGGAGTAACCCGCTTCGTTCGCATCCAGTGAGCTCTGGGCAGAGACGACGGCCTGTTTATAGGCGTTGATGCTGCTGATAGAGGCATTTACGTTGTTGTAGGAAGAACGCACGGTCTGCACCACGTTGCGGTGTGCACTTTCCAGCTGCTCACTGGCGCCCACAAAGTTGTACTGCGCCTGTTTCACCTGAGAGTTAACCATCCCGCCCTGGTACAGCGGCAGAGAGAAGCTGAGACCCACTTTGTTCTGGCCAACGTTGCTGTCGTCATAGGCCTGAGAGGTCGTTTTAGACCCGCTGTAGCTGGTGTCCGATACGCCGGTAGAGGCGCTCAGGCTCAGAGTTGGCAGGTGACCATCCTGTGCAAGACGGATCTGCTCGCGCGCCAGATCCTGGCTCAGGCGTGCCTGCAACAAGGTCAGGTTGCGGTTTTCCGCTTCTTTCAGCAGGGCGTTAACCGCCTGCGGTTTGTCCGTTTTGAAACTGTCCACGTTCAGAGAGGCCAGCTCAGGATAGTAGTTACCGGTGACCTGACGCAGTGCTTCCAGGGCGTTGTCGAGGTTGTTACGTGCGGTCACTTCGTTAGCCAGTACGGTATCGTACTGTGAACGGGCGTTCTGCACGTCAGTAATGGCGACCAGGCCCACGTTAAAACGCTGGGTGGTTTGATCTAACTGACGGTAAACCGCCTGTTTCTGCGCTTCGGTGTAGGAGAGGGCGTCAATCGCGCTCAGAACCTGGAAATAGGCGGTCGCGGTATTCAGGATCAGCGTCTGCTGATCGGTTTGATAGGTGACATCCTGAATGCCGGCGCTCTTTTCCTGCAAGCTCAGTTCACGCCATTTGGACATGTCGAACAGGGTTTGTGTAAGCTGTAAAGAGGCGCTGGTGGCATTCGAATCGATGCCATTGTTATCGCGAAAACCGTTAGTGTAGGTATAATCTGCACCTAAGCCTAACTGCGGCAGCAGTGGACTACGTGCTTCGTTAATCTTTTCAAACGCAGCATCACGATCGGCCGCTGATTTACGTAAATCAGGGTTGCCCAGACGTGCCTGCTGGTAGACCTGTAACAGGTTTTCTGCCTGGCTCATTGCACTGAAGCCCGTCAGGCTCAGGCCGATAAGGATGGGGAGCAATTTCTTCATTTGCATTCCTTGTTGTGAAGCAGTATTAGCGCTGATCTAATTAAAAATAATTGCCGATTCTAACAGAATCATCCACACCAAAAGGTTGGCGTAACGTGCCATCTGGCGGTAATTTGCTCCAATCTACCATATAGCCATACAAACGGCAGCCAAACAGCCTTAAAATTCACAATTTCATCACCATTGCTACCAGGACTCGACCGATGCAAAAACCAGAAAACGTGCCTGTCACCTTCGCCAAAAACGATGTAGAAATTATTGCACGAGAAACGCTTTATAGCGGTTTTTTTTCAATGGAACTTTACCGTTTCAGGCATCGTCTGTTTAACGGTGAGATGAGCGGTGAAATCAAACGCGAAATTTTTGAGCGCGGGCATGCGGCTGTGTTGCTACCCTATGACCCAGTGCGTGATGAAGTGGTGCTGGTCGAACAGGTGCGTATTGCGGCTTATGATACCAGCGATACGCCGTGGTTGCTGGAGATGGTGGCCGGGATGATCGAAGAAGGTGAGTCGGTTGAAGACGTCGCTCGCCGCGAGGCGCTGGAAGAGGCGGGCCTGGCGATCGGCCGGACGAAACCGGTGTTGAGCTACCTGGCAAGCCCGGGTGGGACAACGGAACGTTCATCTATTATGGTGGGCGAAGTGGACGCCAGGACAGCGGAAGGGATCCACGGTCTGGCAGATGAAAACGAAGATATTCGGGTTCATGTGGTGAGTCGGGAGCAGGCTTACCAGTGGGTAGAAGAGGGGAAAATCGACAACGCAGCGTCTGTCATCGCCCTGCAATGGCTACAGCTGCATTATCAGACATTACGACACGAGTGGAAAAAATGAAGCGTTATACACCTGACTTCCCAGAAATGATGCGCCTGTGCGAAACCAATTTCGCCCAGCTGCGCCGCCTGCTGCCGCGAAACGACGCGCCCGGCGAAACGGTGAGCTATCAGGTGAGCAACGCGCAGTATCGGTTAACGATAACAGAATCAACGCGCTACACTACGCTGGTGGAGATTGAGCAAACGGCGCCGAGCATCAGCTACTGGAGCCTGCCGTCGATGACGGTACGTCTTTATCATGACGCGATGGTCGCTGAAGTGTGTTCAAGCCAGCAGATCTTTCGCTTTAAAGCGCGGTATGATTACCCGAATAAAAAGTTGCATCAACGCGACGAAAAGCATCAAATTAACCAGTTTTTAGCCGACTGGCTAAGATATTGTTTAGCACATGGAGCAATGGCGATTCCGGTTTGTTAGCGTCATAAACCTACCTAAGGACACCATTTGGAAAGCCTGTTGAACCTGACTGTTGCTGGTGGGGCGCCAGTCAGGATATTACAAATCACCGACACCCACCTTTTTGCCGAAAAGCATGAGACGCTTCTGGGCGTGAACACCTGGGAGAGTTATCAGGCGGTTCTTGACGCGATCCATGCTGAAAAGCGGCCATGCGATCTGATCGTCGCGACGGGCGATCTGGCGCAGGATCAATCCTCCGCAGCCTATCAGCATTTTGCTGAAGGGATTGCGAGCTTTAGCGTGCCTTGCGTCTGGCTACCGGGCAATCACGATTTTCAACCCGCTATGTACAGTTCGCTTCAGGATGCGGGGATTTCACCGGCAAAATGTGTCTTTGCGGGGGACCAGTGGCAAATTCTGCTCCTCGACAGTCAGGTGTTTGGCGTTCCGCACGGTGAGTTGAGCGACTATCAGCTTGACTGGCTGGAGACAAAACTGGCCGCCGAACCGAATCGCAATACGCTGCTGTTGCTGCATCATCACCCGCTGCCGGCGGGCTGTAGCTGGCTCGATCAGCACAGCTTACGCAACTCTGCGGCGCTGGACGGCGTACTGGCGAAATTTCCGCGCGTGAAAAATTTGCTGTGCGGGCACATTCACCAGGAACAGGATCTCGACTGGAATGGTCGCCGCCTGCTCGCGACGCCCTCTACCTGCGTGCAGTTTAAGCCGCACTGCGCCAACTTTACGCTGGATACCATCGCACCGGGCTGGCGCTGGCTGGAGCTGCATGCCGATGGCTCGCTGACCACCGAAGTTTGCCGTCTGACCGGGGCTCAATTCCGCCCGGATACCGCTTCGGAAGGCTATTGATGTCGACGCTTCTCTATCTGCATGGGTTTAACAGCTCACCACGATCGGCGAAAGCGACGCAGCTTCGCCAGTGGCTGAGCGCGAATCATCCCCACGTGGAGATGATTATTCCGCAGTTGCCCCCTTATCCGGCGGATGCGGCAGAGATGCTGGAATCGATCGTGCTTGAACACGGCGGCGAATCGTTTGGCGTTGTCGGGTCGTCGCTCGGCGGCTACTACGCCACCTGGCTGTCGCAGTGCTTTATGTTACCCGCTGTCGTCGTCAACCCGGCGGTCCGGCCATTTGAGCTGTTAAGGGACTTTCTTGGCGAAAACGAGAACCCCTACACCGGCCAACAATATGTGCTAGAGTCACGCCATATTTACGATCTCAAAGTTATGCAGGTCGACCCGCTTGAAGCGCCCGATCTTATCTGGCTGCTGCAACAGACGGGAGATGAAGTGCTGGATTACCGCCAGGCAGTGGCGTATTACGCATCCTGCCGCCAGACTGTAGAAGAGGGCGGTAACCATGCTTTCACGGGCTTTGAAGATCATTTCACCCAGATTGTCGATTTTCTTGGACTGCACAGCCACTGACAATCAATGCGAATTGCTAGCTTAAATCATGACGCAAACCTATAACGCTGATGCCATTGAGGTACTCACCGGGCTTGAGCCGGTTCGCCGCCGCCCGGGGATGTACACCGATACGACGCGCCCAAACCACCTGGGCCAGGAAGTAATTGATAACAGTGTGGACGAAGCGCTGGCAGGCCATGCCAGACGCGTGGACGTTATCCTGCACGCCGATCAGTCGCTGGAAGTTATCGACGACGGCCGCGGCATGCCGGTAGATATCCACCCGGAAGAGGGTGTTCCCGCCGTTGAGCTGATCCTCTGTCGTCTGCACGCGGGCGGTAAGTTCTCCAACAAAAACTACCAGTTCTCCGGCGGCTTGCACGGCGTGGGGATCTCCGTGGTTAACGCCCTGTCAAAGCGCGTGGAAGTGAACGTTCGTCGCGATGGCCAGGTGTATAACATCGCGTTTGAAAACGGCGAAAAAGTGCAGGATTTGCAGGTCGTCGGGACGTGCGGTAAACGCAACACCGGCACCAGCGTCCATTTCTGGCCTGACGAAAGCTTCTTCGACAGCCCACGCTTTTCCGTTTCTCGCCTGACGCACCTGCTGAAAGCCAAAGCGGTGCTGTGCCCGGGCGTGGAAATCACCTTTAAAGATCACGTAAACAACACCGAACAGAGCTGGCGCTACGAAAAGGGTCTGAACGACTACCTGTGCGAAGCGGTTAACGGCCTGCCGACCCTGCCGGAAAAACCGTTCGTCGGGAATTTCGAAGGTGACACCGAAGCGGTGGACTGGGCGCTGCTGTGGCTGCCGGAAGGCGGTGAGCTGCTGACGGAAAGCTACGTCAACCTGATCCCAACGCTGCTCGGCGGGACGCACGTCAACGGCCTGCGTCAGGGGCTGCTGGATGCGATGCGCGAGTTCTGCGAATACCGCAACATTCTGCCGCGCGGCGTGAAGCTTTCCGCAGAAGATATCTGGGACCGCTGCGCCTACGTGCTCTCCGTGAAGATGCAGGATCCGCAGTTTGCCGGTCAGACTAAAGAGCGCCTGTCGTCACGCCAGTGTGCGGCGTTCGTCTCCGGCGTGGTGAAAGATGCGTTTACCCTGTGGCTGAACCAGAACGTTCAGGCCGCAGAAATGCTGGCTGAAATGGCCATCTCCAGCGCCCAGCGTCGCCTGCGCGCGGCGAAGAAAGTGGTGCGTAAAAAGCTGACCAGCGGCCCCGCGCTGCCGGGCAAGCTGGCGGACTGTACCGCCCAGGATCTCAACCGCACCGAGCTGTTCCTGGTGGAAGGGGACTCGGCAGGCGGATCGGCCAAGCAGGCGCGCGATCGTGAATATCAGGCGATCATGCCGCTCAAGGGTAAGATCCTCAACACCTGGGAGGTCTCGTCTGATGAAGTGCTGGCCTCGCAGGAAGTACACGACATCTCCGTGGCGATCGGCATCGATCCGGACAGCGACGATCTGAGCCAGCTGCGCTACGGCAAGATCTGTATCCTCGCGGATGCGGACTCCGATGGTCTGCACATCGCCACGCTGCTCTGTGCGCTGTTCGTGAAGCACTTCCGCACGCTGGTGAAAAACGGTCACGTCCACGTGGCGCTGCCGCCGCTGTACCGTATCGACCTTGGCAAAGAAGTCTACTATGCGCTGACGGAAGAAGAGAAAGCGGGCGTGCTGGAGCAGCTCAAACGCAAGAAGGGCAAACCGAACGTTCAGCGCTTTAAAGGGCTGGGCGAGATGAACCCGATGCAGCTGCGTGAAACCACGCTGGATCCGAACACCCGCCGTCTGGTGCAGCTGACCATCAGCGATGAAGACGAACAACAAACCAACGCCGTGATGGATATGCTGCTGGCCAAGAAACGTTCTGAAGACCGACGTAACTGGCTCCAGGAGAAAGGCGATATGGCGGATATTGAGGCCTGATGTCCCCTCACCCTAACCCTCTCCCACAGGGAGGGGGTTAGGATCGTAGGCCCGGTAAGCGTTAGCGCCACCGGGCTTTTTTACGTCAAAACTCCATCTTCACCGTAAACTGCACTTCACGCGGGTCGCCAATCTGGTTGCCCAGGTTGTTGGTCGCAATCGACGACGTGTAGTAGGTCTTATCGAACAGATTCTTCACGTTCACCTGTAGCGTCACCGGATATTGCAGCTTCATTTTGTACGCCGCAAATGCATCCGCCACGAAATAGCCCGGCAGATAATAATCCGCACCGTTAGTCGCTGAGCGGCGGCTTACGCCGTGCCCGCCGCCGCCAATTGTCAGCGTATTCCCGGCAGACGCATTGTGAATATCGTACGTCAGGAACAGGGAGCCGGTATGGCGCGGTACGTTCGGCAGCGGTTTGCCCGCGTAGTCCGGGTCTTCCAGCACCTTCGCATCGGTATAGCCGTAGCTGGCGATAATGTTGGTGTTCTCGGTCAGCGATCCGGCGAGATCCACTTCGACACCCTGCGAGCGCACGCGGCCCGCGGTTTTGGCGACGGTTTCATCACCGACGCTCTCGGTGTACAGCACGTTGCGCTTGTGGATATCAAACAGCGCGATGTTGGCGGTAATGCCGTCGAACAGGTCGAACTTAGCGCCTATTTCATACGCGTTCGACGTTTCCGGCGGCAGGTCGCCGATGTAGCTCGCAATGGACGACTGCGGCATAAACGTCTGGGAATAGTTGGCAAACAGGGAGACTGCCGGCGTGAGCTTGTATACCAGGCCCAGCTTCGGCGTCCACTGGTCGTCGCGGCTGTCGGTGTTGACGTTAAACGGACGGCCTTTGCCCGCGTACTGGGTGTAATACTGGTAGCGCAGTCCGGCAACGGCGATCCATTTATCGGTCAGGTACAGCGCGTCCTGCGCGTAGGCGGAGTAGCTCTCCTGCTTGATGGTTTGATCGCTGTCGGCTGCCGAGACGGTGGTGCACTTGCCGAGGCTGCCGTAGCTCGGGTTGTAAATATTGAAATCCTTAACGTTCTTACAACGGATCATGTCCGTGCGCAGCAGATCGTAATTTTCATACGACACGCCGGTCAGTATCTCATTGTAAAAGCCCGCGATGTCCACGTTCCCCTGCAAATCTGCCCGCGTTGTGTGCATACGTTGGGTCGAACCCTGGGTCGCATCCACGCGGCGGGTCAGGTTGCCGGTTTTTGAATCGTAGGCCATCACGCGAGCCTGGTTATCGCTGTACTTATCCTGGCTGTAGCTGTAGTCGAACTTCGCGGTCCACTGGCTGTTGAGCCGATACTCCGCGTTAAGCTGAGCGAGGTCGGACTGACCGTCGGTCACGTTAAATGGCTCATCAAAGCGGGTTTTGCGATCGACGTCGACGGCCTTTTTGGTGTTGAGATCGAAGATCGTTCCGCGATCGAACGGCGTTTTATAGTCGCGATGCGAATAGAGCACGGTCACGGTGGCATCATCGCCGAACCAGGTCAAAGACGGGGCGATAAAGGTGCTGCGTTCGGTGCCGAAATTACGCCAGTAATCCTCGTCCTGATACTCCCCCGTCAGGCGATAGGCCAGACGCGTACCTTCAATTGGACCGGTGACGTCAAACTGTCCGCTACCGCCGCCAAAGCTGGTTGATGTGGCAGAAATCGAGCCGCCGAAGGTTTTCTCCGGGCGTTTGGTCACCACGTTAATCAGGCCGCCGGGGTCGAGAATACCGTAAAGGGTCGAGGCCGGGCCTTTTAGCACCTCCACGCGCTCGGTTGCGGCATTGAAGCTGCGCGGCAGCACGGTGCGCAGGCCGTTGGTCATGATCGAGCCATCGCGGTTTGCGCCGAAGCCACGGCGCACGAAGGCATCCTGCGTGCCGCCCAGGGTGTTGGTCTGCACCACGTTGCTGACGTTATACAGCGCCTCGTCTAGCGTGGTCGCGTTTTGGTCTTCCAGCACTTTATCGCTGACGGTATTGACCACCTGCGGGATGTCCAGCATCGGCATGTTGGTCAGCGTGGCGGTGGAGGTGTTCAGGGGCTGATAGCCGCTGGTGGCGTCGGTGGAAGCGTAAGGATCGGCAGTGACGGTAAGCGTCTCACCGTCTTTTGCTGCTGCGTGCACCAGAGGCGCCATGAACAGGAGTGAAAAGAGCGCGCGCCCTTTTACCCCGGCGAATGAAGGTGTGAACTTAGCCATTACATCTGTTTTCCCAAAATATCCTGCGATGAAATGCTCGCGGAAGAATGTGTGAGTCATTGCCCTTACGCTCTGTCCGTTAGCCTCTACGGCATCGGACTTGTAATTGAGAATCATTCAAGCATGAGGGCATGTAGTAGTAAATGGAATAAATAAAAATTTCGCTACAGAGGTTTCTCTCTGGCTAAAACGCTTCGGTTTCTTGTTTAAGGTATTGAAAATAATTAATAAAAAAGAATTTTAATTTGTGCGGTGACGCTCAATTATCCCTGGGATTTACAGGATGTATCTTCGCTTGACTACTACATGGAGCGGCGGCAAACTCACAAAAGAGAATGAGTTTTATTTTTATTTGTTGGTTTTTTTTCTTACGTTGGCGTTCACGTGGCTCACTACATCAAAAAGCCGGGACTGGTTCTTGAGAACCTCTCCGCGGGTTACCAGAAAAAAATCATCGTTGATGATATCTCCCTTGCGATCCCCCAGCAGAAAATGACTGTTCTGGTGGGCGCAAACGGCTGCGGAAAATCGACGCTGTTAAGTACCCTCGCACGGCTGCTTCAGCCGCTCGGCGGCAGCGCGGTGCTGGACGGCAAAGCCATCCACTCGCAACCAACCAAAGCGGTCGCCCGCCAGCTCGGGATCCTGCCGCAGTCTCCGCTGCTTCCAGAAGGGTTAACCGTATTTGAGCTGGTCTCGCGCGGACGTTTCCCCTGGCAGAACGTGATGCGCCAGTGGAGCGAGGAAGACGAGCGGGCCGTGGAAGAGGCGTTACGCCTGACCGGAACGGCAGAGTTTGCCCATCATCTGGTTGAAAGCCTGTCCGGCGGCCAGCGCCAGCGCTGCTGGATCGCTATGGTGCTGGCGCAGCAAACGCCCTATATCCTGCTGGATGAACCCACGACGTACCTCGATCTTCGCTACCAGGTGGAGATCCTCGAACTGCTGCACACGCTGACGCGCCGGCACGGGCGCACCGTGGTGGTGGTTCTGCACGATCTCAACTTCGCCGTGAATTACGGTGATTCGCTGGTCTTTTTACGTCAGGGAAAGGTTGAGGGGGTACTGCATGAGGGTGACGCCTGCACGCCGGAGCTGATCAAAGCGGTGTTTGACGTCGACGTGCATATGTCGGTTAACCCGCTGACCGGCAAGCCGTTCTTTATGCCGTTCCGTCAGGCTGACGACAAACCATGATGCGCACATCTGTGGCCTTTATTCTCTTTACGCTGCTGCTTCTGGCAGGCGCGATTGCGCATCTGAGCATCGGGGCGCGCGTTATCGCCCCCCGGACGGTAGTAGACGCATTTTTCCACTTCGACCCGCGCAATTTTGAGCATAGCGTGATCGTCAGGCTGCGCTTGATGCGGCTGTGCGCCGCCCTGGTGGCGGGCGCGGCGCTCGGCGTCGCGGGCGTGCTGCTGCAATCAGTGATCCGCAACCCGCTCGGCGAGCCGCATATCCTGGGGCTGAATGCAGGGGCGGCGCTGGCGGTGGTGCTGACGAGTGCCCTCGGGCTGTCGCTGCCGTTTGGCCGCCCTCTGATAGCCGCAGCTGGCGCCGCCGCGCTCTTTTTGCTGGTGCTAACGTTCTCCTCATCCGGGCGTACCGGTCTCACGCCGATGAAGGTCACGCTGTGCGGCGTGGCGATGTCGGCATTTGCCTCATCGATAACCGCCACGGTGTTGATTCTGGATGAACAGACGCTGCTGGCCATGCGGACCTGGCTTGCGGGGGATGTGGCGGGAGTCATCGGCGAGACGATCGCTAGCGCCGCGGGGGCCGCTGCCGTGGGTTTTGCGCTGGCGCTCTGGCTGTCGCCGTCGCTGAACATGCTGGCGCTGGGCGAGAGAATGGCGCAGGGGCTTGGCGTGTCGCTGCTGAAAACGCGCCTGCTCGCGCTGCTGGCCATCGCCCTGCTGTGCGGCGCGGCGGTTTCAGTTGCCGGACCGATCGGGTTTATCGGACTCGTGGTGCCGCAGCTGATTCGCCGTCTGGTATCGGTGGACCTGCGCGTGATGGTGCCGCTTTCAGCCCTCTGCGGGGCGCTGGTTCTGCTGATGGCGGATATCGCCGCCCGTACGCTGTTTACGCCGTATGAGCTGGCAACCGGCGTGATGACTGCGCTGGTCGGCGCGCCGGTCTTTATCCTTATGGCGTCAAGGATGTTCAAATGAACCGGGCTGGATTGAGGGCAGTACGATTTTTCTCCTTCTCGGCGCTGGTTCGCCTGAGAGCGCTGCTGTATCTGGCCGTATTATCGCTTGCCGCTCTCCTGCTGCTAAGTTTTGGCCTGACGCACGGTTCGCTGCCCATTCCTGCTTCCGCCATCGGACGTGCGCTGTTTTATCCTGAACGTCTGACGGCGGATGCGCATTACATTGTGATGGATATCCGCCTGCCGCGCCTGCTGATGGCGGTGCTGTGCGGCGCGATGCTCGGCATGGCGGGGGCGGCCATGCAGTCCATTACCCGCAACGGCCTTGCTGACCCCGGTCTTATCGGCGTGAAAGAGGGCTGTAGCGCGGCGATGCTGCTGCTGATTTTTCAGTTTCCGGGATTGGGGCCGTACTGGCGTCCACTTATCGGCATGGCCGGTGGGCTGCTGACCGCGCTGCTGGTAGTGGCGCTGGCGCGTGATATCTCGCGCCCGCGATTCATCCTGATCGGCATCGGCGTGTCATGGGCGTTTGCCGCCGCGATGGGGGTCTTTATGACGACCGCCGACGTGCGCGACGTCCAGACGGCGATGCTGTGGCTGGCGGGGAGCCTGCATGCAGCAAGCTGGACGCTGGTCAGCATCGCTGCTGCCTGGACAGTGCCAGCGTTTGCGCTGCTGCTCTTTACCGCACGCGCCGCAGACGTAGCCTTGCTCGGCAACCACACTGCGACGGGGCTGGGCGTGCGGACTTCACGCCTCGCTCTGCTGCGCGTGTTTGCCCCCGTGGTGCTCACCGCGGCCTGCGTCTCCTGCGTGGGGAGTATCGGCTTTGTCGGGCTGATTGCCCCGCACATGGCGCGCCTGCTGCTGCGCGGAGGGCAAACGGCACTGCTGACGGGAAGTGCCGTACTGGGCGCGCTGCTGGTGCTGCTGGCGGATAACGTCGGGCGGCTGGCATTTCTCCCGTTGCAGCTGCCGGCGGGAATTGTCATTTCACTGATTGGCGGACCGTTTTTCCTGCTGCTGCTCTGGCAGCGTCGGGATCGATTTTAGGGGATAAAAATGCGCGTATTTTTTGCAATGCTGGTGCTGGTGGGTTTTGCTGTAGGAGCCGCAGAGCCAACGCAGACGTTTACTGACGACCTGAACCGCAACGTGGTGGTGCCGGTTAACCCGAAGCGGATTGTGTCCCTGCACGACCTGGATATCACCATTCCGCTGATCGAGCTTGGCGTACCGCCGGTTGCCAGCCATGGCCGCACCCGACCGGACGGCAGCCATTTTCTGCGTTCCAGCGGTATGCTGACGGGCATCGATTTTGATAATTCCGACATCACATTCATCGGCACCGCGGATATCGATATTGAAGCCATCGCCGCGGCGAAGCCGGATCTTATCATCACCGAGCCGACCCGCAACACGCCGGTCGAACAGCTGGAAAAAATTGCCCCGACGGTGAGTATCGATCACCTCGACGGCGGTGCGCCGGAGATCTACCGCAAGCTGGCGCAGCTTACCGGGACAGAGGCGCGGCTGAAGATTCTGGAGCGTCGCTATCAGGAGCAGATCGAGGCGCTAAAGGCGACCATCGATACGAGCAAACTGACCGTCTCGGTGATTCAGGCCAATCAGGGCAAAATCAACGCCATGCACAGCTACCACTCGCTTGGGCGCGTGCTGCGCGACGCAGGGTTCAGGTTCCCGCCGCTGATTGAGAGCATCCCGGAGGGCGGGCGCATCGACGTCAGCGCCGAGCGCCTGCCGGAGCTGGATGCTGATTTTGTCTTTGCCACCTGGCGCGGGGACACCGGCGGAAAACCGCAGGACGAGCTGGCGGCGATGGATGCGGTGATGCCGGGCTGGTGTCAGTTTCTCAACGCCTGCCGAACCGGGCATTACGTGCTCATCTCCCGCGAGGAAGCGATCTCAAATTCATTTGCCTCGCTGGGGCTGATGGCCGCGCAGGTGCAGTCGCAGATAGCGGGCCGTCCGCTGCCGGAGGCCGCACGATGATCCGAAAAATTGATGTCTACGGCGACCGCCTCCGCTCGCGGGCGCACCAGCTGACGCCGCGTCTGCTGCAGGTGGCGAGCTATATCAATGAAAACCGTGAAGCGGTTATGGAGCAGACGGCAATGGAGATTGCCGCTGTGCTACACACCTCGGACGCCACCGTGGTGCGTGCCATTCAGGCGCTTGGGTTTGGCGGGCTGCGGGATCTCAAGCAGACCCTGGAGCAGTGGTTTGGCCCGGTGGTCACCTCCAGCGAGAAGATGTCCACCACGGTAAACACGCTTACCAGCGACGTCGACGCGAGCATCGATTTTGTGCTGGAAGGCCATCAGCACACCTGCGCGGTGTTGTCCGAACCGGGCAACCGCTACGCGATGGCGCAGGCCGTGTCGCTGCTGGCGCAGGCGAGACAGGTCGCTATTTTTGGCATTGGCGCATCCGGCATTCTGGCCGAGTACACCTCGCGACTGTTTAGCCGTATAGGCCTGCCTGCGATCCCGCTCAACCGCACCGGTATTGGCCTCGCCGAACAGCTGATTGCCCTACAGCGCGGTGACGTGCTGGTAATGATGGCGCAAAAATCCGCGCACCGGGAGGGGCAGACCACGCTGCGCGAAGCGAAGCGCCTGGGTATTCCCACCATTTTGCTGACCAACGCCACGGACTCGCGCTTTAGCAAAGAGGCAAGCGTAGTGATCCACGTCCCGCGCGGCGGCGAGAAGGGCAAAATCCCGCTGCACGGCACGGTGCTGCTGTGCCTGGAGATGATTATTCTGTCCGTCGCCTCCACCGAGCCGCAGCGCACCATCAAGTCGATGAAGCGCATCAACGAGTTACACCGCGGATTAAAGCCGGGGAAGAAGAGCGGATGATCTTCCCCCTCTCTCCGTGGGAGAGGGTTGGGGTGAGGGCGTCAAACCGCACGATGGTTCTTCCTGTACTGCAACGGCGTCTCGCCAATCCCCTTTTTAAACGCGCTGATAAACCACGTCACGTCGGAAAATCCCGCCTGTGCGGCAATGTCACGCACGCTCGAATCCGTGTTGAGTAAACACTCGCACGCCTTACGCAACCTTAGCGTGTTCAGGTAGTCGTGAATTTTTTCGCCCGTTTCCGCATGGAATCTTCGCGATACGTAACTGCGTGATTTACCCAGCTCTTCGGCCAGCGCATCCAGACGAAATTTCTCCTGATAATGCTCGTCGAGCCAGAACATTACCTGGCTGGCGATCCCCTGGCTGTTGCCCGGCTCACCGTCGCGATCGTCGGGGAGCATCGCGAACAGACCGATCAGCAGGCTGGCGATGCTCTCGCCGTTCATCGGCGGTTTATAGCAGCTAAACAGATGGTGGATATGGTGGTGACAGTGGGCTAAATCGGCGACCCACGCTTCGCCGCCACGGCGTGACAGCCGCTCCAGGCGCTGCCGGGTCTGGGGAAAATCCCGCAGGATCTTCAGCACCGCGTGCTGGTCGAGATGAATAATGGTGCGGCGGTAAATTGCCTCCGCCTGTTCGTCCACCATGACCTTGTGCAGCGTAAAAGGCGGGAAGAAAAACAGTCGTCCGGGGCGCATGGTGTAGTGACGATTATCGACAATCGCCACGCCAAAGCCCTCTTCCACATAGAGGATCTCCAGACACTGATGCCAGTGATGGTAGCGCACCGTATTGGCAAACAGGCGGCTGAACGAGGCCACGGTATCGTTCAGGGCGATCAGTTCCAGAAGGTCGGATGTCGGCGTGTCGCGCATAGTGCAATAAAACTCAACTTTTTCCCGTCTGATCGTCTTTATAAACCACCTTTTTAAATTTTCTCAACTGGAGGTTTATTCATCGTTCATGCCTGTGACATGGCTAACATTTCTGCCCCTTGCGGATTCACTATGCTTTGCCGCAGTTGATTACGAGGGCGAACCGATGTGGGCGGCAAACAAAGAAAAATCAAATCCGTTGTCTTCACGCCAGGAGGTAGTGGCGTCGTTGAATGCACTTTTACAGGCGCTGGACACGCAATTTCCGGCGAACCGTTCACGATTCCCGCTGGGCGACACCTGCGCCCATTACACAGCGGATATTGCGCAGATGGAGGGACTTTCTCGCGCGCTCTGGGGGCTGTTTCCGCTGATGGCATCTGGCGAAAGCACGCCGTTCAGCGAGAAGTACCTTACTGCCATTAAGCTTGGTACCGACCCGCAAAGCAGCGGCTACTGGGGTGAAACCGGCCCGTACGATCAACGTCTGGTGGAGATGGCGGCCTACGGTCTGGGGCTCGCTCTGCTGGGGGATAAACTCACCGCGCACTTTACCGGGCGCGAGGTGATGAACCTGCACGCGTGGCTCAACCAAATCACCGACGCGCAGATGCCGGACAGCAACTGGAACTATTTTGCCATTATGGTCCAGCTCGGCTTTAAGCGCGCCGGCCTGCCGTACGATCGGGCCGCCATTGACCACCGCTTTGCGCTGATGGACGCCTACTACCTCGGCGACGGCTGGTATTCCGACGGTCCCGGCCGCCCGAAAGATTACTACATCTCCATGACTTTCCATTTCTACGGCCTGATTTACGCCACCCTGAGTGACGACGAGGCGAGGGCGAAGGTGCTGCGCGAGCGCTCGCGTCTGTTCGCGGAAGACTTTATCTACTGGTCCGCCGCCGATGGCGCCTCGGTGCCGTTTGGCCGCAGCCTGACCTACCGCTTTGCCATGGTTGCCTTCTGGAGCGCGGTGGCCTTTTCTCAACTGGACGTCTTCACCCCGGGGATCGTGAAGGGCATTGTGCTGCGGCATCTGCGCTGGTGGCAGCAGCAGTCGATTGTCGATCGCGACGGTATTCTTACCCTGGGGTTTGCGTATCCGAACCTGGCGATGTGCGAGGATTACAACTCCCCCGGTTCACCGTACTGGGCGCTGAAAACCTATCTGATCCTGGCGTTGCCGGAAGCACACCCGTTCTGGCAGGCGGAAGAACAACCGCTGCCCGCGCTTGCTGAAAAACATGTGATTCCGCATGCGCAGCAGATCCTGATGCATTCGAAAGATTCGCAGCACGTCGTCATGCTCACCGCCGGTCAGCTGGAGCTGAACAACTACGTCAACACCGAAGCGAAATACACCAAATTTGCCTACTCCAGCCGCTTCGGATTCACCCTTGAGCGCGGGCGTTTTGGCCTGAAGCATGCCGCCTGCGATTCCATGCTGCTGCTGGCGGACGGAGATGACTATTTCCGCGGTCGTCGCGAGTGCGACGAGGTTCGGGTGGATGAAAATTACATTTTCTCGCGCTGGTCGCCGTGGCGCGACGTGCAGATTGCGACTTGGCAGATCCCGTTCGGGGAGTGGCACCTGCGCCTGCACCGTATCAACAGCGCGCGCACTCTGCAAACCGTCGAGGGCGGCTTTGCGGTGATGAAAACCGCCCACCAGGTGCGCGAACGCGGTTGTTATCTGTTGGCTGAAAACGGCAGCAGCGTCATTGTCGATCTTTCGCCGATCATTCAGCGCCAGCCAGACAGCATCGTCACGCCGCCGAACAGCAGCATTATGTTTGCGGAGTGCGCCTCCATTCCGCTGTTGAAAGCTGACCTCCCGCAAGGGGAAAGCTGGCTCTGTTGCGCCGTTCTGGCTGGCGGAAAACAGCCCGCTGCGGCGACGCCGCAGCTGAATATAACCCATAACCAGGTCGTGATTAGCGAACCCGGAAGCGAACGTAAGCTGTCGTTCACATTATAAAAATCTGGCCCTACACCCCGGCGAGGATGATATGAAAAGCACATCGACAACCAACAGAACTGAATATTACAAAATCAGCAGCTTTATCTTTCTCTATTTCTTTACCTGGTCTGCCAGTATTGGTCTGCTGGCAATCTGGCTCGGTCAGAAAGCCAACCTGAGCGGATCGGTGATTGGAACCGTCTTTGCGGTGAACGGGATATTCTCCGTTATTCTCAAGCCGATCTACGGCTATATTCTCGATAAGATCGGCATGAGCAAATATCTGCTCTATTTTGTGGTGATCATGTCGGCCCTGATGGCGCCATTCTTTATTTATGTTTACCAGCCGCTGTTAATGTCTAATACCCTGCTGGGGATTATTATCGGCGCGCTCTATTTAAGCTTTGCCTGGTACGCGGGCGTGGCGGCGTGTGAATCTTATTCCGACCGCTTTAGCCGTTTGAATGGCATGGAGTTCGGGCAGATCCGTATGTGGGGATCGCTCGGCTGGGCGGTGGCGTCATCTTTCTCCGGCCTGCTGTTCAACCTCTCACCGGCGTATAACTTTATTCTCGGCAGCGTGGCGTCGGTGGTGATGCTGATTGTCCTTCTGAGCCTGAAAGTGAACACTAACTCCGCTCACGCAGGCGAGGTGCTGACGAAAGAGAAAATTGCCCCGTCCGACGTTTACGCCCTGCTGCGTAACCGCAAATTCTGGGCCTTCTGCCTGTACGTGGCGGGCGTGGCATGGATGATGTTTATCGCCGAGCAGCAATTCTCGCGCTATTTCGTCACCTTCTTCGATGATATTCATGAGGGCAACGCCGTATTCGGCTATCTCGGGACCGTACAGTCGGGCATGGAATTTGTCATGTATATGGTGGTCCCGTTGTTGGTGAACTTTATTGGCGCCAAACGCGGGCTGTTAATTGTCGGGCTGGTGGTTGGGGCGCGTCTGATTATTTCCGGCATGTGTGATTCACACCTGTTAATTTCAGTGCTTAAGCCGCTGTACGGTCTGGAAATTTGTCTCCTGCTGGTGTCGGTATTTAAATATATCGCCGAGCATTTCGACAAGCGCGTCAATGCCACCATGTATTTACTCGGCTATCAGGCGATGCTCTACGTTGGCAACGTGGTGGTCTCTTCCCCTGCCGGCTATATGTATGACCGTATTGGCTTTGAGCACACCTATATCATCATGGGCGCAACGGCGCTGACCTTTACCCTTATTTCTGCTTTTACGTTATCCGCCTGTCAGAGCAAATGGCGCGGGGCTCGTGCGCTGAACGTAGTAGAAACGTCAACTCGATAAATTACGCCGTCAAAGAAGGAACCGAAATATGTTAAGTCGTATCAAAGAAGAACGTCTGCCTGTTATCGCTGCGCCCGTTGACTCCCGCGCATTCAGCGATGAACTGAATTCGGCGCGCAGCCACGTTCTCGACCTGATTAGCCGTCATTTAACGGAGTTCGGCGACAAATTCCCGGCGGAAACCTGCCAGAACGGTTTTTATCCGCTGACTGACAACGTGGAGTGGACCACCAGCTTCTGGACCGGGCAGCTGTGGCTGGCATGGGAGATGAGCGGCGAGGAAAAATTCCGCGCGATGGCGGAAAAACACGTGCGCTCGTTTGGCCTGCGCATCGCCGGGCGCAACGACACCAACACCCACGATTTAGGCTTCCTCTACACGCTCTCCTGCGTAGCCGCGTGGCGGCTGACCGGAAACCGCGAGGCGCGCGGCTTCTCGCTACTGGCGGCGGAAGCCCTGCTGGAACGCTTCCACGAGAAGGCGAAAATCATCCAGGCGTGGGGCGATCTCTCCGATCCGGAGCAGGCCGGGCGGATGATCATCGACTGCAACATGAACCTGCCGCTGCTCTACTGGGCAACGGAGCAGACGGGCGATCCGCGCTTTGCCGACGCCGCAAAAGCGCACGTCATGCAGGCCGCGACGTACCTCATTCGTGACGATGCCTCCACCTTCCACACCTACTATATGGATGTGGCAACCGGCGCACCGCGCTACGGCAACACCCAGCAGGGCTACGCCGACGACTCCTGCTGGTCGCGCGGGCAGGCTTGGGGCATTTACGGTTTCCTGCTGAGCTATATCTATACCGGCGACGAAACGATGATCGCCCTGTCAAAGCGGCTGGCGAACTACTTCCTCAATCGCCTGCCGGAAGACTACGTCTGCCACTGGGATCTGGCGCTGGTGGGCACCGACGCACTGCGTGACTCTTCCTCGGCGGCAATTGCGGTGTGTGGACTGCTGGAGCTGGTGAAACATCTGCCGGTCACAGATCCGGATCGCGAACGTTACCTCGAATGGGCGAAAGGGATTATGTCTTCGCTGACAAAGCACTATCTGATGGGCAAAGAAGAGAAGGGCAACGGGCTGCTTAAGCACTCGGTGTATCACCTGGCGAGCAATAAAGGCGTGGATGAGTGCGCGAGCTGGGGCGATTACTTCTACGTGGAGGCACTGGTGCGTTTTACGCAGAGCTGGAAACTGTACTGGTAAAAACAGTCGGGGGGTAACCCCCGACTTATCGATCACGCTTTCGGAATACGCAGCGTCTGGCCGGGATAGATTTTATCCGGGCTGGAGAGCATTGGGCGGTTAGCCTCAAAAATCTTGTTGTACTGGTTGGCGTCGCCGTACACGGTTTTAGAGATTGCGCTCAGGGTATCGCCGGATTTCACCGTATAGTAGGTGGCTTCATCTTTGGCATCTGTCGCGGTGATATTGTTCTCCACTTCGCTGACGCCCGCGATGTTGCCGACGGCGACCTGGATTTTTTCTTTCTGCTCCTGCGTCAGCCCGTCGCCCGTCACGCTGGCCTTGCCGTCAGTGACGTTAACCTGAACCTTATCTGAACCGGGAATGTTGAGTTTCTTGAGGTGCTCGGTGATTTTGTCGCTCTGGCCTTTATGATCGGTCAGGTTATCCCACAGCTTTTCGCCTGCTTCTTTTACGAAGTTAAAAAGTCCCATTCCATCCTCCTGTTAAACATGAAGTCAGAATAAGCATAGCAGTTGAGTGTTAAGGTGATAAAAAAAGCCCGGTGGCGTTAACGCTTACCGGGCCCGGGAGGGAAGTTGTAGGCCGGGTAAACGCAGTGCCACCCGGCAAATTTCACAGAACTTAAACCCCTTGCTCCAGAATACGGATGTGGGTTTCCAGAACGTCCCCTTTCACCGCGTCGCTCCACGCTTTCATATGCGCGGTCTGCAAATGGGCTTCAAGGTGCGCGACGGTTTCCCACTGCTCAACCATGATGATGGAGTCTGGCGCGGTCGCCTGGAAGCTTGCGCTGGTGGCGGCGTCCACCATCGGCGCGTAGCCGTGGCAGCCTTCTTCTTTCAGTACGGTCGGGATAATCTTCGCGAACTCATCCAGTACCGCCTGGCGGTGATGTTGGCCAGGACGCGTACGGATTTCAGCAATAACGGTAAGCATAATTAACTCCTTCTAATTCCAGGCTACCAGTTAAGCAAAAATTTCCGCGAGATGCTTGCGATATTCTGCGATATAGCGCGGGACGTCCGGCATTTTAATCACGTCGTTGACGATAAAGGTCGGCAGCGGCTCCATACCCAGGAACTGATTCGCCTTGTGGAACGGCAGATACGCGCCGTCTACGCCCACGCCTTCGAAGAACTGATCTTGCTCAGTGAACGCTTCTAGCGGGGCATTCCAGGTCAGGGAGAGCATGTATTTCTTGCCCTGAATCAGGCCGCCGGAACCGTATTTTTTAGACGCGTCTGAGCGGGTGCGGCCGTCGCTGGCATACAGCGAACCGTGACCTTCAGTAAACACATCGTCCATGTATTTTTTCACGGTCCACGGTGCGCCCATCCACCAGCCCGGCATCTGCCAGATAACCACGTTGGCCCACAGGAAGTTCTGCACTTCGGCCTTCACGTCGTAATCGCTGTCCGCGCGCACGACCTTAACATCATGTCCGGCGTCGCGCAGGAAACCATCCGCGACCTCGGTCAGGGTGTCATTGAGCTGGCCTTTAGAGTGCGCAAATTCTTTCGCGCCGTTGATAATCAGAATGTTGCTCATTATTTGTCCTCGATGCTGAGAGTATGCCGGGTATTCTACGCGCGAGGACGGAGCGGAAAAATAAGCAGAATGTGCAAAGTCTTTTGCGCTCAGCGCAATAATGGCTACCAGCTGACGGTCACCTCAAAGCCCCCTTCCGGCGCATTGCCCAGCGAGACGCTCATCCCATGTAACGTCGCGATACGCTTGACGATAGACAACCCCAGACCGCTGCCGGTGGCGTCCTGGCCCGGTGGACGATAAAAGCGCTCGCCGAGACGCGCCAGCGCATCGGATGAAATGCCCGGGCCGTTGTCGCGCACGGTAAAGCTTTGGGTATTCAGCGTCACGTCCACCACGCTGCCGCGCGGGCTGTAACGAACGGCGTTGTCCAGCAGGTTACGCGCCAGAAGGCTCAGCAGTAGCGGCTGTCCGTGACGCATCACCTCGGGCGCGTTGACGTTGAGCCGAATATCAATGCCCGCCTGCTGCGCCGGATGCCAGATATCCAGCACCGCGGATTGCAGCAAATCGGCCATCATCACGGGTTCGACGTCATCAAGATTATCCAGTGAATCCAGGCGCGACAGGGTGAGAAGCTGGTCCACCAGCCGGGAGGCGCGGTCGATACCCGCATGCAGCTGCCCCAGCGCTTTAGACTGCGCCCCGGGATCGTCAAGGGAAAGCCGCGCCACGTCGGTTTGCACCTTCAGCGCGGCCAGCGGACTGCGCAACTCATGGGCGGCATCCGAGGTGAAGCGGCGCTCGCGGGCCATCATCTCCTGCGTACGGGCGAAAAGATGGTTAAGCGCATCAAGCAGCGGGCGAACCTCCGTCGGCACGCCGTGGGTGGGCAGCGTATCGGTCGCATCCGGCGAGCGCGAGCGCAGGGTCCGCGCCAGATTTTTCAGCGGTTTCAGTTCCCGGCTCAGCAGAACAATCAGCAACAAAAGCATGACGGGCAGCGCCACCAGCCACGGCGTCAGCTGCGAGCTGACCACGTCCAGCGCCATATCCTGTCGGTACTCCCACTCCTGGCCAACCACCACGCGGTATTTCCCGTCCGGAGAAGTCAGCCACAGGAAACGCCATTCGTCGTTGTCATCCTGCAACCGACCGTCATCAAACCCGTCCCGGCGGTAGTGGTACGGAATATCGCGCCCGTTTTCACCGTCGTTGAGGATCATGCTGCCGTCGGCGCTGAAGATGGCGAAGGCCAGCGCGTCATCGTCCAGATGCCCGTGTTTGGCTTTTTTGGGCACCTCGCGCATGCGTTCCGGGGCGCGAAGTTCGTCCACGTCCATCGTCAGCAGCCGTTTGGCAAACAGCATCTGCTGGGTATCGAACAGCTTATCGAGCTTGTCGGTCGTCTGGTGCCAGGCCACCACGCTTGCGGCAAACCAGGCTGCCAGGGACAGCAGCAAAAAGAGGAGCGTCAGGCGCAGTTTCAGGCTCAGGCGTTGGGTCAGTTTCATGCGTCACCCAGGGTATAACCGATGCCGTGCACGGTGCGGATAAATTCGCTGCCGAGCTTGCGGCGTAAATGATGAACGTGGACTTCGACGGCGTTGCTGGAGACGTCATCATCCCAGTTGTAGAGCTTCTCTTCGATGGCCTTGCGCGGCAGCACGCGGCCCGCGTTGCGCATCAGCAGCTCCAGCAGGGCGAACTCTTTGGGTTTGAGCACCAGCGTTTCGCCCTCCAGCGTGGCGACAAGGCTTGCCGGATCGAGCGTGACCTTGCCGTGACGCAGCTCGCTGCGCGCCTGACCGTGGCTGCGGCGCACCAGCGCTTCAAGGCGGGCCACCACTTCAATCAGCGCGAACGGCTTACACAGGTAATCATCCGCCCCCAGGCGTAACCCTTCGACGCGCTGATTCAGCGCATCCCGCGCGGTCAGGATCAGCACCGGTTCGCTCTTACCGCTTTCGCGCCAGGCGCGCAGGATCTCAAGCCCGTCGATTTCTGGCAGCGTCAGGTCCAGCACCACGGCATCATACGGCGCGGTGTACAGGGCCGCCTGCCCGGTTTTACCGTCGGTAAACCAGTCCACGTTAAAGCCCATTTTGCTTAAGCCCGCTTTGATGCCGTCGCCGATGAGCTTGTCGTCTTCTACCAGTAAAATGCGCATATTTCCTCCTTGATGCCGTCAGTAAACCTTCTGCAAGCGCCTGCTGTACAGTAAAAATAAATAAATTTTCCCCTTAAGAAGTTGTTAAGGTTTACCCTGTTTAATGGATTGTGAAACGAGATTAAAGGGAGAGATAAAGATGAAAAAATTCGCTGCAATTGCTGCCATCATGATGATGACCACGGCCCCTGTCTTTGCTGCACAGGGTGGCTTCTCTGGCCCATCTGCGACACAGAACCAGACGCAAACCCAGCAGGGTGGCTTTGTCGATAACAACGCCAACCTCACCACCGCGGCTAAAGTGAAAGACCTGAAGGACGATGCCTGGGTGAAGCTGCGCGGGAACATTACCGAGCGCCTGTCCGATGACCGCTACACCTTCCGCGATGAAACCGGCACGGTGGTGGTGGAGATCGACCACAAGCGCTGGAACGGCGTGACCGTCAGCCCGCAGGATAAAGTCGAAGTCCAGGGTAAAATCGATAAAGACTGGAACGAGTTTGAAATCGACGTGAAGCAGGTTATCAAGCTGAACAAATAACCCGGAAAGGGCCGCTTATGCGGCCCTTTTTCTTTGTGACTCAACTCGCCAGATGAGGTAGTATCTGCGGCAATATTGCCTGAAACCCATCGGTTTCTGAGTTGAGGAATCACACGTAATGAGCGATATGGCAGAGCGCCTCGCGCTACATGAATTCACGGAAAACGCCTACCTGAACTACTCCATGTACGTCATCATGGACAGGGCGTTGCCGTTTATCGGGGATGGCCTGAAGCCCGTTCAGCGCCGCATCGTCTATGCGATGTCCGAACTGGGGCTGAATGCTACCGCCAAGTTTAAGAAATCCGCCCGTACCGTCGGCGACGTGCTGGGTAAATACCATCCGCACGGCGACAGCGCCTGCTATGAAGCGATGGTGCTGATGGCCCAGCCGTTCTCTTATCGCTATCCGCTGGTGGATGGCCAGGGGAACTGGGGGGCACCGGACGATCCGAAATCCTTCGCGGCAATGCGTTATACCGAATCCCGCCTGTCTAAATATGCCGAAGTGCTGTTGGGCGAGCTGGGGCAGGGGACGGTCGACTGGGTGCCAAACTTCGACGGTACGATGCAGGAGCCGAAGATGCTGCCTGCGCGTCTGCCGAACATCCTGCTGAACGGCACGACCGGTATCGCCGTGGGCATGGCGACGGACATTCCGCCGCACAACCTGCGTGAAGTGGCAAAAGCCGCCATCACCCTGATTGAGCAGCCGAAAACCTCGCTGGACGATCTGCTGGATATTGTGCAGGGGCCGGACTATCCGACCGAAGCCGAGATCATCACCTCGCGCGCGGAAATCCGCAAAATCTACCAGAACGGCCGTGGCTCCGTGCGCATGCGCGCGGTGTGGACCAAAGAAGACGGGGCCGTGGTGATCACCGCGCTGCCGCACCAGGTGTCCGGTGCGAAGGTGCTGGAGCAGATCGCCTCCCAGATGCGCAATAAAAAGCTGCCGATGGTGGACGACCTGCGCGACGAATCGGACCACGAAAACCCGACCCGTCTGGTGATCGTGCCGCGCTCTAACCGCGTGGACATGGAGCAGGTGATGAACCACCTGTTCGCCACTACCGATCTGGAAAAAAGCTACCGCATCAACCTGAACATGATTGGTCTGGACGGTCGTCCGGCGGTGAAAAACCTGCTGGAGATCCTCACCGAATGGCTGGCCTTCCGCCGCGATACGGTGCGCCGTCGTCTGAACCATCGTCTGGAAAAAGTGCTTAAGCGCCTGCATATCCTCGAAGGTTTGCTGGTGGCGTTCCTCAACATTGACGAAGTGATCGAGATCATTCGTACCGAGGACGAACCTAAGCCTGCCCTGATGTCGCGCTTTGGCATCAGCGAAACCCAGGCCGAAGCGATCCTCGAACTGAAATTGCGCCATCTCGCCAGACTGGAAGAGATGAAGATCCGCGGCGAGCAGAACGAGCTGGAAAAAGAGCGCGATCAGCTTCAGGCGATTCTGGCGTCCGAGCGCAAGATGAACACCCTGCTGAAGAAAGAGTTGCAGGCCGATGCCGACGCCTTTGGCGACGACCGTCGTTCTCCGCTGCACGAGCGCGAAGAGGCGAAGGCGATGAACGAGCACGACATGCTGCCGTCCGAGCCGGTGACCATCGTGCTTTCCCAGAGTGGCTGGGTACGTAGCGCCAAAGGCCACGATATCGACGCGCCGGGTCTGAGCTACAAATCCGGTGACAGCTTCAAGGCGGCGGTGAAGGGCAAGAGTAACCAGCCGGTGGCGTTCATCGACTCCACGGGCCGCAGCTACGCCATCGACCCGATCACGCTGCCGTCTGCGCGCGGCCAGGGCGAACCGCTAACCGGCAAGCTGACGCTGCCGCCGGGCGCCACGGTGGACCATATGCTGATGGAGGCCGACGATCAAAAACTGCTGATGGCGTCTGATGCGGGCTACGGCTTTATCTGTACCTTCAACGATCTGGTGTCGCGTAACCGTGCTGGTAAGGCGCTGATTAGCCTGCCGGATAACGCACACGTCATGCCGCCGCTGATCATCGAGAACGAAAGCGACATGCTGCTGGCGATCACCGCTGCCGGACGCATGCTGATGTTCCCGGTCAGCGATCTGCCGGAGCTGTCGAAAGGGAAGGGCAACAAGATCATCAGTATCCCGTCAGCGGAAGCGGCAAAAGGCGTCGATGGCCTCGCGCATCTCTTCCTGCTGCCGCCGCAGAGCACCCTGACCATTCATGTCGGCAAGCGTAAAATCAAACTGCGTCCGGAAGAGTTGCAGAAGGTGGTGGGTGAGCGTGGACGTCGCGGCTCACTGATGCGCGGCCTCCAGCGAATTGACCGCGTGGAGATCGACTCGCCGGCGCGCAGCAAAGCGGACGACAGCGAAGAGTAACCTGTTTCATCCCCCCTCTTTCCGGAGGGGGAATTACCATAAAATTTCCCGTAAAAACGTTGTTAATTCGTGCGTTGCGATTAACAATACGCGCTCGTAATAAAGTCCTTACCTGGCCACAGGTGAAGTATAATTGTCAGCTGTCAGGGCTTCAGAGGTCGCTATGCTATACATTGTTCGTCTCATTCTTACCGTTATTTATTGCATTCTGGTCTGTATTTTCGGATCGATTTATTGCCTGTTCAGCCCGCGTAACCCAAAGCATGTCGCGACGTTTGGCCACATGTTTGGTCGTCTTGCGCCGCTATTTGGCCTGAAGGTTGAAAAGCGTCTGCCTGAAGGGGCGGAGAATTTCGGTAACGCCATCTATATCGCTAACCATCAGAACAACTACGATATGGTGACGGCCTCAAATATTGTTCTTCCGCCGACCGTAACCGTGGGTAAAAAAAGCCTGCTGTGGATCCCGTTTTTCGGTCAGCTGTACTGGCTCACCGGTAACTTACTGATTGACCGTAACAACCGCGCCAAAGCGCATGGTACCATTGCGGAAGTGGTGGATCAGTTTAAAAAGCGCCGGATTTCCATCTGGATGTTCCCGGAAGGGACGCGCAGCCGTGGTCGCGGCCTGCTGCCGTTTAAGACCGGCGCGTTTCATGCTGCAATTGCGGCAGGCGTTCCAATTATTCCCGTGTGTGTTTCCAATACATCGAATAAGATTAATCTTAACCGTCTGAATAACGGACTGGTCATTGTCGAAATGCTGCCGCCGGTAGATACCTCAAAATACGGTAAAGACCAGGTGCGCGAGCTGGCCACGCACTGCCGCGAGCTGATGGCTCAGCATATTGCGCAGCTCGATAAAGAAGTTGCAGAGCGAGAAGCCGCCGGTAAGATTTGACCCGGTGTCGTGTAAGGGAAAACGAATTCCCGCGTTGTTAGTCGTTTCAGATGGAGCTTATATGTCACTCAGTCGGCGTCAGTTTATTCAGGCTTCGGGTATCGCCCTTTGTGCGGGTGCGATGCCGCGGACAGCCAGCGCCGCCGGGCAGCAACAGCCGCTGCCTATTCCGCCGTTGATTGAATCCCGTCGCGGGCAGCCGCTATTCCTCACGCTTCAGCGTAGCCACTGGTCCTTTACCCAGGGAACGCGCGCGCAGGTATGGGGCATTAACGGACGCTACCTCGGGCCGACCATTCGCGTGTGGAATGGCGATGACGTTAAGCTCATCTACAGTAACCGTACGACGGAAAATGTCGCGATGACCGTCAGTGGTTTGCAGGTGCCGGGGCCGCTGATTGGCGGCGCGGCACGCATGATGTCGCCGAATGCCGACTGGGCGCCCGTCCTCCCGATTCGTCAGAGCGCGGCGACATTGTGGTATCACGCCAACACCCCGAACCGCACCGCCCAGCAGGTCTACAACGGCCTGGCCGGAATGTGGCTGATTGAAGATGAGGTCAGCAAAACGCTGCCGATCCCGAATCACTACGGCGTTGATGATTTCCCGATCATTATTCAGGACAAGCGGCTGGATAACTTCGGCACGCCGGAGTACAGCGAGCCGGGCAGCGGTGGTTTTGTGGGCGATACGCTGCTGGTTAACGGCGCGCAAAGCCCGTATGTCGAAGTGTCTCGTGGCTGGGTGCGCCTGCGTCTGCTGAATGCCTCTAACTCGCGCCGCTACCAGTTGCAGATGAGCGACGGCCGCGCGCTGCATGTGATTTCAGGCGATCAGGGGTTATTACCTGCGCCGGTATCGGTAAAACAGCTGGCGCTGGCACCGGGCGAACGTCGTGAGATCCTCGTGGATATGACCAACGGGGATGAAGTGTCCGTGACCTGCGGCGAAGCGGCAAGCATTGTTGACCGTATTCGTGGCTTCTTTGAACCATCGAGCGTGCTGGTCTCCACGCTGGTGCTGACGCTGCGCCCGACCGGCCTGTTGCCGCTGGTGACCGACAGTCTGCCGATGCGCCTGCTGCCGCAGGAGATTGTGACCGGCCCGGCAGTACGCAGTCGCGATATCAGCCTTGGCGACGATCCGGGCATCAACGGCGCGCTGTGGGACGTAAACCGCATTGATATCACCGCCCAGCAGGGAACCTGGGAGCGCTGGACCGTCCGCTCGGAGATGCCGCAGTCGTTCCATATTGAAGGGGTGTCATTCCTGATCCGCAACGTCAACGGGGCGATGCCGTTCCCGGAAGACAGGGGCTGGAAAGATACCGTCTGGGTGGATGGCCAGGTCGAACTGCTCGTCTACTACGGCCAGCCTTCCTGGCCGCACTTCCCGTTCCTGTTCCACAGCCAGACGCTGGAGATGATGGACAGGGGATCGGTAGGGCAGATGCTGGTGAATCCGGCACCGTAAAACGAGTCGGGTGGCGGCTTCGCCTTACCCGACCTACAGGCCCGTAGGCCCGGTAAGCGTAGCGTCACCGGGCAATAAATACCCCTTCATTTCCCCCGGTAAACCAGCGTATAATCCCGCTCCTTTTGTCTATTTTTTCTTCGGAAGCATTATGAGCGCTATTTCCCTGATCCAGCCGGATCGCGACCTCTTCTCCTGGCCCCAGTACTGGGCAGCCTGCTTTGGACCGGCGCCGTTCCTGCCGATGTCCCGGGAAGAGATGGATCAACTGGGCTGGGACAGCTGCGATATCATTCTGGTGACGGGCGATGCGTATGTCGATCACCCGAGCTTTGGCATGGCGATCTGTGGCCGTATGCTTGAAGCTCAGGGCTTCCGCGTGGGGATCATCTCCCAGCCTGACTGGAACAGCAAAGACGACTTTATGCGTCTGGGCAAGCCTAACCTGTTCTTCGGCGTGACCGCGGGCAACATGGACTCGATGATCAACCGCTACACCGCCGACCGTAAGCTGCGCCATGACGACGCTTATACGGCTGACAACGTGGCGGGTAAACGTCCCGATCGCGCGACCCTCGTCTACACCCAGCGATGCAAAGAAGCATGGAAAGACGTGCCGGTGATCCTGGGCGGCATCGAGGCGAGCCTGCGCCGCACCGCGCACTACGACTACTGGTCTGACACCGTGCGCCGTTCGGTGCTGGTGGATTCAAAAGCCGACATGCTGATCTTCGGCAACGGCGAGCGTCCGCTGGTGGAAGTGGCGCATCGCCTGGCGCAGGGTGAAGCGGTCAGCGAGATCCGCGACGTGCGCAACACCGCGATCATGGTGAAAGAGGCGCTGCCGGGCTGGAGTGGGGTGGATTCCCGCATTATCGATATGCCGGGCAAAATCGACCCTATCCCGCATCCGTACGGTGACGATTTGCCGTGCGCGGATAATAAACCGGTTGAGCCGAAGAGAGCGGAAGCAAAGGCCGTGGTGGTGCAGCCGCCGCGTCCGAAGCCGTGGGAAAAAACCTATGTGCTGCTGCCGTCCTACGAAAAAGTAAAAAGCGATAAAGTACTCTACGCCCACGCGTCGCGCATCTTACACCATGAAACCAACCCCGGCTGCGCGCGAGCGCTGATGCAAAAGCACGGCGAGCGCTATATCTGGGTTAACCCGCCGGCGATCCCGCTCTCTACCGAAGAGATGGACAGCGTGTTTGCCCTGCCGTACAAGCGTGTGCCGCATCCGTCATATGGCAACAGCCGCATTCCGGCGTACGAGATGATTCGTTTCTCAATCAACATCATGCGCGGCTGCTTCGGCGGGTGCTCCTTCTGTTCGATCACCGAACACGAAGGCCGTATTATTCAGAGCCGTTCCGAAGAGTCGATTGTTAACGAGATCGAAGCGATTCGCGACACGGTGCCGGGCTTTACCGGCGTGATCTCCGATCTGGGTGGTCCAACGGCCAACATGTATATGCTGCGCTGTAAATCGCCGCGCGCCGAGCAGACCTGCCGTCGTCTCTCCTGCGTCTATCCGAGCATTTGCGAGCATATGGACACCAACCACGAGCCGACGATCAATCTTTACCGTCGCGCCCGCGATCTGAAAGGCATCAAGAAGATCCTGATCGCCTCCGGCGTGCGTTACGACATTGCGGTGGAAGATCCGCGCTACATCAAAGAGCTGGCGACGCACCACGTTGGCGGTTATCTGAAGATCGCCCCGGAGCACACCGAAGAAGGCCCGCTGTCCAAAATGATGAAGCCGGGCATGGGCAGCTATGACCGCTTTAAACAGCTGTTTGATACTTATTCAAAACAGGCGGGGAAAGAGCAGTATCTGATCCCATACTTCATCTCCGCACACCCCGGCACCCGGGATGAAGACATGGTGAACCTGGCGCTGTGGCTGAAGCAGCGTCGATTCCGTCTGGATCAGGTGCAGAACTTCTACCCGTCGCCGCTCGCCAACTCGACGACCATGTATTACACCGGCAAAAACCCGCTGAGTAAGATTGGTTATAAGAGCGAAGACGTGGTGGTGCCGAAAGGGGATAAACAGCGCCGTCTGCATAAAGCGCTGCTGCGTTATCACGATCCGAAAAACTGGCCGCTGATCCGTCAGGCGCTGGAAGAGATGGGGAAAAAGCACCTGATCGGCTCGCGTCGTGATTGCCTGGTGCCAGCGCCAACGCTGGAAGAGATGCGCGAAGCGCGCCGCCAGAACCGCAACACGCGCCCGGCGCTGACCAAGCACACGCCGATTGTGCATCAGCGTTCGAACGGTGTTGCGGGAACGAAGAAGAACGTAAAACGTAAGACCGGTTAAACCTGTAACAATGCCCGGTGGCGCTGCGCTTACCGGGCCTACAGGTCTAACCCTCTCCCCTCCGGGGAGAGGGCAGGGTGAGGGGATCACCCGCCAAACTGATCCGGGTCCGGCCCAAGCCGTTTGCCCTGATCCAGCTTCGCAATTTCACCCAGCTCGTCTTTATCCAGGCGGAAATCCCAGACGTCGAAGTTCTCGGCGATACGCGATGGCGTGACCGATTTCGGGATCACCACCAGACCGCTATCCAGATGCCAGCGAATGACGATCTGCGCCGGGGTTTTACCGTACTTATCCGCCAGTTCACGGATGATTTTCTGGTCAAACACCCCTTCGCCGCCCTGGGCCAACGGGCTCCAGGATTCGGTCTGGATCTTGTGCGTGGCGTTCCATGAATGAAGCTGGCGCTGCTGCATCAGCGGGTGCAGCTCAATCTGGTTAATCACCGGCGCGACGCCCGTTTCATCAATCAGGCGTTGCAGATGATGAACCTGGAAATTACAGACGCCGATGCTTTTTATCAGCCCCTCTTTTTGCAGTTCAATCATCCCTTTCCAGGCATCAACGTAATGGTCGATAGCCGGTACCGGCCAGTGCATGAGATAAAGATCGACGAAATCGAGCTGGAGTTTCTCCAGACTCTCCTGCAACGCTTCGCGGGGACGCTTTTGATCGTCGTTCCACAGCTTGGTGGTGATGAAAAGCTCATCCCGGGGAACGCCGGCGCTGGCAAGCGCTTTTCCCACGCCGTCCTCGTTTTTATAGGCGGCGGCGGTATCGATGGACCGATAGCCGACTTCCAGGGCTTTATGAATGGCGGAGACGACCTCGTCGTTACCGGCTTTCCATACACCTAGCCCCAGCTGGGGCATCACGTTGCCGTCCTGTAGCTTGATTACGGTTTGGTTTGCCATTTTTCCTCCTTCAGGTGCTCATCGCCGGAGGGAACCTCCGACGATGTGATGTGCATTAAGTCTGGACGAAATGTCAAAAAACGAAAGTCAGGATCCTAAAAACGCTTAGCGTGCCGCTTCGTAAATACGACGGCTGACGTCCAGGGTGATGTCGCCATGCTCGCCGATCTGCGTCATACCGTGTGCTTCCAGTTTCGCCAGCAGGGCAGGGATGGAACTGCCGTCCAGGCCGTAGCCAGAGAGACGCGTTGGCACGCCCAGGCTTTCAAAGAAGTGACGGGTGGCTTCAATCGCGGCATCGATACGCGCATCGTCGGAACCGTCGGTGATGTTCCACACGCGTTCGGCGTACTGGAGCAGTTTGGCGCGTTTAGCGTCACGTTTTTCGTTCCACAGCGCAGGCAGAACCACCGCCAGCGTCTGGGCGTGATCCAGGCCGTGCATCGCCGTTAGCTCGTGACCGAGCATATGAGTAGCCCAGTCCTGCGGCACGCCTGCGCCGATCAGGCCGTTCAGCGCCTGGGTGGCAGCCCACATCACGTTGGCACGCACGTCGTAATTTTCAGGCTCTTTCAGCGCTTTTGGACCTTCTTCAATCAGCGTCAGCAGAATGCCTTCCGCGAAACGATCCTGAATTTTGGCGTTTACCGGGTAAGTAACGTACTGCTCAACGGTGTGAACAAAGGCGTCGACCACGCCGTTCGCCACCTGACGCGCAGGCAGGGTATAGGTGTAAACCGGATCGAGGATCGCGAACACGGGCTGAACGTGTTCGTTCATAAAGGCCTGCTTGTCACCGGTGGTTTTACGGGAGATGACCGCGCCTTTGTTGGACTCAGAACCGGTGGCCGGCAGCGTCAGCACGGAGCCCATCGGGATCGCACTGCTGATGTCGCTGCCGCCCGTTTCCAGAATATGCCACGGGTCGATGCCGTCAGCGTAATGCGCCGCCGCCGCGATGAATTTGGTGCCGTCCAGCACGGAACCGCCGCCCACCGCCAGCAGGAAGGTGATCTGCTCCTCGCGGGCGATTTTTACCGCGTTCATCAGCGTTTCATAAGACGGGTTAGGCTCGATACCGCCGAACTCGCGCACGTCCAGGCCTTCCAGAGCGCTGTACACCTGATCCAGTACGCCGGTTTTTTTCACGCTGCCGCCGCCGTAGGTAATCAGGACGCGGGCGTCCGTCGGGATTTGCGCGCGCAGGTCAGCGATAGCGTTTTTACCAAACAGAATGCGGGTTGGGGTGTGAAGATTAAAGTTGTTCATGGCTTGTTCCCTGTAGTGGGTAAAAAATCGTGGTGGCGCAGAAGGCAACCTGATGCTGCTCATTGTGGCGGGCAGGCGCTATCCTCTCAATGCACATTCCTGCCGATGTCTTGCCCATTTCTACAGCGCGCTGGAGAAACGGTAAGAAAATGCGCACACTGTCAGCGTCGGAAACCGTACCCGGAGTAACTGAAAATGAACCGTGATGCCATCTGCCGCCAGCTAACGTCGCAGATTAAAAGACTGATAGATAACGGAAATGATTCGGCTGAGCTGCTGCCGGATATCCGATTGCTGTACGGTACCCAGCCCGGGACGCGCACCCCGGTGATGTATCAGCCCGGCATCGTGTTTCTCTTTTCTGGCCATAAGATTGGCTATATCAATGAGCGCGTGTTCCGTTACGACACCAATGAATATCTGCTTCTGACAGTACCTTTACCCTTCGAATGTGAAACTTTCGCGACAGAGGAGGTACCGCTGGCCGGGATCCGCGTCAACGTCGACATCCTCCAGTTGCAGGAGCTGCTGATGGAGATTGGGGAGGACGAACTTTTCCGGCCGTCAATGGCGGCAAGCGGTATCAACTCCGCGACCCTGTCGGAGGAAATTCTCTGCGCGATTGAACGCCTGTTAGACGTGATGGAAAGGCCGCTGGATGCGCGTATTCTCGGAAAGCAGATTATCCGCGAAATTCTTTACCATGTGCTGCTGGGACCGGGCGGCGGGGCGCTGCTGGCGCTGGTAAGCCGGCAAACGCACTTCAGCCTGATTAGCCGCGTGCTGAAGCGCATCGAGAGCCAGTACACGGAAAACCTCAGCGTTGACCAGCTGGCGGCGGAAGCCAATATGAGCGTCTCGGCGTTTCACCATAACTTTAAATCCGTCACCAGCACGTCGCCGTTGCAGTACCTCAAAACCTACCGTCTGCATAAGGCGCGGATGCTGATGATCCACGATGGCATGAAGGCCAGCGCCGCGGCGATGCGGGTCGGGTATGAAAGCGCGTCGCAGTTTAGTCGGGAGTTTAAGCGCTACTTCGGCGTCACGCCGGGGGAAGATGCGTCACGTATAAGAACCATGCAGGGAGCCTGAGGGGAAACGGAGGCCGGGTAAGCGGTAGCGCCACCCGGCTTTTATTTATGCGCTGCAATACTTTTTCTTAATCACTACCGCAATGGTACCCACCAGCCCTGCAACCAGCAGGAAAATCGGCAGGATCATCAGGAAGGTCATCACCTGGTCTTCATGGCGCTTAACAAAGGGGATCATATTCAGCGCGTAGCCGAGCGTGGTGACCACGCCTACCCAGAGCAGGGCGCTCAGCCAGTTGAAGAACTGGAAGCGGCGGTTAGAGAGGCCTGAAATACCCGCCATGGTAGGCAACAGGGTACGAACAAACGCCAGAAAACGCCCGGCAAGTAACGCCAGCAGGCCGTGACGGTCAAACATGCAGGTCGCGCGCTGGTGATATTTATGCGGCAGCTGCGCCAGCCAGCCTTTCACCACGCGAGTGTTTCCAAGCCAGCGCCCTTGCAGGTAGCTCAGCCAACAGCCGAGACTGGCCGCAGAGGTGAGGATCACCATTGTCGGTGCGAAGTCCATCACGCCCTTGCCGATTAACGCCCCTGCGAGCAAGAGCAGGCTGTCACCGGGTAAAAATGAGGCTGGCAGTAATCCATTTTCCAGAAACAGCGTCGCGAACATCACGAAATAGACAATCCCGACGACATGCGGGTCCGCCAGCGCGGCAAAATCGTGTTGCCAGAGCGCCGTGATGATATTTTGAATAACAGCCATGGACTTTCCTGTGGAACAGCAGATATAACGCTATTGTACTCCCAATTTTGCCTGTCGGGGTTGATCGCAGGCGCATCTCATACAGACTTTTCTGCTTGCGGTGTTCAGAATAGCGTCCGGGGAGTACATTTCAGCCAGCACTTTACACGATGCGCTCAAATCCTGCCGATAAATCCGCAATTAAATCGTCCACATTTTCCAGCCCGATATGCAGGCGGATTAAGGTCCCCTCGAAGTCCACCTCGCCGCCCGGGCGCAGGGCCGCAATCTGCTCCGGCTGGTTGGGCAGGAGCAGCGATTCAAACCCACCCCATGAATAGGCCATGCTGAAGAGGGTAAAGTTATCCAGATAGCTTGCCAGTTCGGCGTCATTCAGGCGCTTTTTAAGAACAAATGAGAACAACCCGCTGCTGCCCGTAAAGTCACGTTGCCAGTATTCGTGGCCCTTGCTACCCGGCAGCGCCGGATGGTTAACGCGCTCCACCTGCGGATGCAGCGCCAGCCACTGTGCAATTTGCAGGCTGCTTTCGTGATGCTGACGCAAACGCACGCCGAGCGTACGGATGCCCCGGCTGGTCATGTAGGCGGTATCGGCATCCACCATCTGGCCCATCAGGTAGGCGTTTTCACGCAATTGATCCCAGCAGCGGGCGTTAGACACCGCCGTACCGATCATGCCGTCGGAATGGCCAATCAGGTATTTGGTCGCCGCCTGAATGGAGATATCGATGTCAAATTCCAGGGCTTTAAACAGCACACCTGCCGCCCAGGTGTTGTCGATCATGATGATCGCTTCCGGCGCTATGCTGCGCACCGCCTTCACGATAGCCGGAACATCATGCACTTCCATGGTGATGGAGCCGGGAGATTCCAGGAACACAACGCGCGTGTTGGGCTGAATAAGCCCGGCAATACCGGCCCCAATCAGCGGATCGAACCAGCTGGTGGTGACGCCGAGCTTGCTGAGTATTTTGGTGCAGAAGTCCTGGCTTGGCTCGTAGGCGGTATTGGTCATCAGGACGTGGTCACCCTGTTCCACAAACGCCAGAATGGTATTGGCGACCGCCGCCGCGCCGCACGGGAAAAGCGCGCAGCCCGCGCCGCCCTCCAGTTCGCACATGGCTTCCTGCAACGAGAAATGGGTTAACGTGCCACGACGACCGTAAAACAGCCCGCCCTTCGCGCGATTACGCGTAGCGATTTTTTTATCTTCAACGGTATCAAACACCAGCGAGGAGGCGCGCTGGATCACGCTGTTGACCGAGCCCTGAGTGTATTTTTTACTGCGTCCTGCCTGCACCAGCGTGGTCTCAAGCTGCTTTTTAGTCATGTTCGCTAACCCTATTTTTATACGTCTGGACGTCCAGACTACCACGATTGTCAGAATGTGCATCCGGATGCTTATCGAATAAGCAGAAAATATTATCAAAAATTCGCATAAGAAATTTTTACTGCGTAAGCGCAAGGAAAGTGAGCGAAAATTACGGCACTATGTAAATACTAATGAGAACTACTATCAATTCGACGACGTTTTGATATTATTACGTTCAGATTTTGTGATTTGCGTCCTGGAGATACAGAGTGGGTAATAATTTGATGCAGACGGATCTCTCCGTTTGGGGCATGTATCAACATGCTGACATCGTAGTTAAGATTGTGATGATCGGCCTGATTCTGGCGTCCGTGATCACCTGGGCTATCTTCTTCAGCAAGAGCGCCGAACTTCTTTCACAAAAACGCCGCCTCAAGCGTGAGCAGAAGCAGCTGGCGGAAGCCCGCTCTCTGGATCAGGCTTCTGATATCACCTCATCCTTCCATGCGAAAAGCCTGACTACCCTGTTAGTGAACGAAGCGCAGAACGAGCTGGAACTCTCCGCAGGCAGTGAAGATAATGAAGGCATTAAAGAGCGTACCGGCTTCCGTCTGGAGCGTCGCGTTGCGGCCGTGGGTCGTCATATGGGCCGCGGTAACGGCTACCTGGCGACTATCGGCGCCATCTCCCCGTTCGTCGGCCTGTTCGGTACCGTCTGGGGCATCATGAACAGCTTTATCGGTATCGCCCAGACGCAGACCACTAACCTTGCGGTCGTCGCGCCGGGTATCGCAGAAGCGCTGCTGGCCACGGCTATCGGTCTGGTTGCCGCTATCCCGGCGGTTGTTATCTATAACATCTTCGCGCGCATGATTGGCAGTTACAAAGCCACATTGGGTGACGTTGCCGCGCAGGTTCTGCTGCTGCAAAGCCGCGATCTGGACCTGAACGCCAGCGCCGTTAAACCGGTACATGCGGCGTCCAAACTGCGCGTAGGTTGATTGTATGGCAATGCGTCTTAATGAAAATCTGGACGATAACGGTGAAATGCATGAGATCAACGTGACGCCGTTTATCGACGTCATGCTGGTTCTGCTGATTATCTTTATGGTTGCCGCACCGCTGGCGACGGTGGACGTGAAGGTGAATCTGCCTGCGTCCTCCAGCCAGCCGCAGCCGCGTCCGGAAAAGCCTATTTACCTGTCCGTGAAGGCCGATAAGTCCATGTTCCTGGGCAACGATCCGGTAACGGATGCCTCGGTTATTCCGGCGCTGGACCAGCTGACCGGCGGCAAGAAAGACACCACCGTCTTCTTCCGCGCGGATAAAACCGTCGATTATGAAACCATGATGAAGGTAATGGACACGCTGCATCAGGCGGGATACCTGAAGATTGGTCTGGTCGGCGAAGAGAAAGCGGCCGCGAAGTAAAACGAAGGCTTTTGCAGCCTTCCCTTCCGGGTGGCGGCGCCGCCTTACCCGGCCTGCATTCCGCAACAATCATTGTTGACTCACACTGAAGGCGCCGTCGGCGCCTCTTCATCAAGCGCTACACAGGTCACGTTTGAAGTTCGGTAATGACCTTCCGAGAGTTTTCGGGTCAGGCGCAGGGTGGCTGTCTCGCGTGCCAGCAGGTACTGATAGTTCGCCTCCAGTCGCCCGAGGATCTTCTCCTTAAGCTCAGGGCGCTGTTCAATAATGGCGTTCATCACCGCGCCGTAAATCTCCTCCTTGGCCTGCAAGGCGTAAATCTCCCGACGATTCTGCCATTTCAGGCGCACCAGCGTGGCCGGAATCGAAACCAAATCCTGCGTAATTCGCGTCATCTCGTCATTTTTTATCTTTTTCAGGGCGTCGAGATTCTGCTTTAAGATAAATTCATCGCTTTTCTTATCATCTAAAGTCAAATAAACGTTATTACCGCTGTCATCATTCACGTTAATCTTCCCCCAGGTTATAAAAAATGGGATTGTTTTTTTCACGCGTAATTAAATTAAGCCAAATTTCATTGCCGGCCTCATTTATTTGCTGCGTTTTCTCGGTCATTATTTGACTGAGCCTCTGGGCGTCTATTTCCCCTTCGGCCTGTAAATCATTCAGCAGATGAACTAAGGCTTCAATCTTGATGGCGCGAAATAAACGCTCTTTTAAATGGCGATCGTGCTCTTCCAGCACCATATTACGGGATTTGCCGGTGCGTGAAACACCAATTAATATGTCGGCTTCATAGTCGGAGAGTTTTCTTTTTCCTTGAGTGAAATTCGCCTCTTTATCTGCTTCCGTCGAAGGCTGTTCCACAGGCGTAATGTGGTACTTTGCCGGGACAAGATTGTCGGGCAGCATTTTAATTTCCTTTAATTTCAAAAAAGGTGGGGGTGGAAAAAGGGTGAGATTCGTTGACAATAACATGAGGCAATTTTAAAATCAAAAAAAATGGAGCCTACCCATGAACAGCATTTTCTTTACGGTCATAACGTTACTATTACTGACCGCTGGCGTGCTTTTATTGATGCAAGAGTTAAATAAAACGAAAGCGTCAAAAGACGTCAGTGAACCGCCGCAGCCTGAATTGATGTCGAAAGAGGAGGGGGAAGATCATTTCTCCGTATTGATGAACACCGTGACGCCGGTCTGGTACTGGCGGGTAAATCACGAATATATCGATTTTCTCCATGCGACAATTAAGCGAATGAAAATGGCTGAAATTAATGATACGCCCGGCCTGTTCGACGCGCAACGCCGTTGTAGCGACCTTAATTCGGCGGTTTATAAATATTACGACAATATCAAAAAGCGCTGTCTGAATGGCGAGAAGGTGTCGTACTCCGATTTAGACGTATTAAATCTGCGCCAGTGTTTTCGCGAGTTTAGCCTGGAAGCCTACCCGGAACTGGTCGCGCTGGTCTGGCCGGAGTATGCGCGTCCGGATGTGGATCCCAACGAGGTATAGTTGAGATATACTGAGCGCTGGTTTCGTTTGCAGACAGGATTTTATGGAACGCTTCTTTGAAAACGCAATGTATGCCTCTCGCTGGCTGCTCGCACCCGTCTATTTTGGTCTCTCCCTGGCGTTGGTCGCCCTGACGATCAAGTTCTTCCAGGAGATATTTCACGTCCTGCCAAACATTTTCTCCGTGGCAGAAGCCGATTTGATTCTGGTTCTGCTGTCGCTGGTGGATATGACGCTGGTGGGGGGGTTACTGGTGATGGTGATGTTCTCCGGTTATGAGAATTTCGTCTCTCAGCTTGATATCGCCGAGCACAAAGAAAAGCTCAACTGGCTGGGGAAAATGGATGCCTCATCGCTGAAGAATAAAGTCGCGGCGTCGATTGTGGCGATTTCGTCTATACACCTGTTACGCGTCTTTATGGACGCGAAAAACGTCCCGGATAATAAGCTGATGTGGTATGTGATTATCCACCTGACGTTTGTGCTGTCGGCGTTTGTGATGGGGTATCTGGATAAGATCAGTAAGAAATAAATCCACCATGCCCCTCACCCTGCCCTCTCCCCAGAGGGGAGAGGGTGTTCATGTTCCCTCTCCCCTCTGGGGAGAGGGTTAGGGTGAGGGGCGAAAGCATCGGACTGCACTATTTATCCGACGACGCCTGCCACAAATTCAGCTCACCATCCGCAACGTGCTGGTCAATCCGCGTCAGTTCATCTTCGCTAAAGCGCAGGTTATTCAGCGCCTGAACGTTCTCTTCCAGCTGCTCCGGGCGGCTCGCGCCAATCAGCACCGACGTTACACGCTCATCTTTCAACAGCCAGCTTAGCGCCATCTGCGCCATCGTCTGCCCGCGCGCGTGCGCCATCTCGTTCAGCAAACGAAGGCTGCTCAGGTTGGCTTCCGTCAGCATTTTCTCCGTCAGGCCGCGCACTTTTTTCCCTTCGCGTTGCATACGTGAACCGTCCGGAATACCGTTCAGGTATTTTCCGGTGAGCAGGCCCTGTGCCAGCGGGGTAAAGGCGATACAGCCCGTTCCGTTTTTCTCCAGCGCGTCCAGCAGGCCGGTCTTGTCGACCCAGCGGTTAAGCAGGTTGTAAGACGGCTGGTGGATCAAAAGCGGGATCTTCCACTCGCGCAGCAATTCGGCCATTACCGCCGTGCGTTCCGTGGAGTAGGACGAAATGCCGACGTACAGCGCTTTTCCGCTCTGCACCGCGTGTGCCAGCGCGGCGGCGGTCTCTTCCATTGGCGTGTTTTCGTCTACGCGGTGAGAATAGAAAATATCCACATACTCCACACCCATGCGTTTCAGGCTCTGGTCGAGGCTGGCGAGCAGGTATTTACGTGAACCGCCCGAACCATACGGCCCTGGCCACATGTCGTAGCCCGCTTTGGTGGAGATGATCAGCTCGTCGCGATACCCGGCAAAATCCTCCCGCAGCAGACGGCCAAAATTCTCTTCAGCGCTGCCTGGTGGGGGGCCGTAGTTGTTGGCAAGGTCAAAGTGGGTAATACCGAGATCGAAGGCCTTACGCAGCAGCGCGCGCTGGGAATCGAGCGGCTGAACGTGACCGAAGCTGTGCCACAGGCCCAGCGACAGTGCCGGTAAGCGCAGGCCGCTTTTGCCGCAGTATCGGTACTGCATGTTTTCGTATCGGCCGGTGTAAGGGTGCCAGGACATGATGTCTCCTTTCTTGTCGGTGAATTTTCGAAACAACGTTTTCATTCTATGCCGACTCGATAACAAAAAAGTATATTTTCTGCGGTATCTGCCGATAAAGAGGGTAGTACTCGCCTCTGGGCGAATTCACCCTCACGGCAAGGAATACTCAATGAAGATGCTTCGTAATTTCACCATCCGTTTCGTCATGCTGACGATACTGGGGATCTTTTGTGTCATGTGGGCAGGCGTGGGGCTTTACAGCACCTGGTCTCTGTCTCGTGTTTCTGATGGTAATGATGTTGACCGCCAGCTGGTCCGGCAAATGACGGTGCTGAGCCAGGGCAACGATCAGTATTTCCGTTTCGTCACCCGCCTGAGCCGGGCGATGGAAGTTAAAGCGGCGGGCGGCACGCCGGACCTGGCTTCTGCTCAGCAGGCGCTGGATAACATGAGTAAAAAGCTGGCAGAGATGAAAGCTATCTCTCCGGGCCCGATGGATGAAAAGGTGTCTGCGCAGGTGATTTCCACCTGGCAGGCGCTGCTCGATCGTGGCGTGACGCCGCAGATGGCGCAGGCGAAGCAGGCGACGCTCGAAGGCTATCGTCAGCATGCCAACAACGTCACGCCGCCGCTAAGCCGTGCATTCGGGTCAGCGGCTGAGAACTTTAACAACACCGCGGCGAAGGCGCTCGACAGCACGCGCGTGGTGGTCGACGGCCTCACCAGCATGACCCGGACGGTGATTATCACCGCCACGATCGTGGGTCTGTTGATCCTGCTGTTCACCGACCGCTACCTGGTGGCGATACTGGTAAAACCGCTGGATCGTATCCGTCAGCAGTTCCGCCAGATTGCGCAGGGCGATCTCAGCCAGCCGATTGAATCCTTTGGCCGCAACTGCGTGGGGCAACTGGTGCCGCTGCTGAGCGCCATGCAGGACAGCCTGCGGGAAGCGGTCAGCACGATTCGTTCCGGCAGCGAGAATATCTGGCGCGGGGCAACGGAGATCTCCAGCGGGAATAACGATCTCTCTTCGCGTACCGAAGAGCAGGCCGCCGCGCTGGAATAGACCGCGGCCAGCATGGAGCAGCTAACCGCAACGGTGAAGCTGAACGCCGAAAGCGCGCGGCAGGCCAGCCAGCTTGCGGATGTCGCCTCCAGTACGGCCAGCCGCGGCGGCTCGCTGGTGGAAGATGTGGTCACAACCATGAGCGGCATTTCGGACAGCTCGAAAAAAATCGCTGAAATCACTACCGTCATCAACAGCATCGCCTTCCAGACCAATATTCTGGCGCTGAACGCCGCGGTGGAAGCGGCCCGGGCCGGGGAGCAGGGGCGGGGCTTTGCGGTCGTGGCGGGTGAGGTGCGTAATCTGGCCAGCCGCAGCGCGAATGCGGCAAAAGAGATCGAAGGGCTGATTGCAGATTCCGTTGCCCGCGTGGAGCAGGGGGCGCAGCTGGTGAACGATACCGGCACCACGATGGAAGCGATCCTGCGCGACGTGACGGAAGTGACCGTCATTATGAAGCAGATCGCCACCGCGTCAGAGGAGCAGAGCAAAGGTATTTCTCAGGTCGGCGTTGCCATCACGCAGATGGACGGCGTGACCCAGCAGAACGCCTCGCTGGTGGAGCAGGTTTCCGCCGCCGCCGCCGCACTTGAACGGCAGACCGAAGAACTCCAGCGCTCAGTGCAGAAATTCCGTCTCACCGCGTAACCTCTCGTGTCAGGCCGTCTCTGGCGGCCTGACGTTTATCGCTCTGAATAATCTGTGTCACCTGTGACAGCTGACCAATTTTCACTTCACTTGCCCGCATAAATTTACTTTTGTCGATCAGCAGCAGCGACTGGCTGGCGCGGTTTAACAGCAGCGCCTTAAAGCCCGCGTTGTGCTCGGACGGATCCCAAAGGATGCCATGCTCATCGACCCCTTCACACGAGAAGATGAACAGATCGATCTCCAGCCCTTTTAGCTGCGTCACCAGCGCCGGGTTAACATAGCAGCGATACTTACGCTCAAGCGTTCCGCCGGAGCAGATAAGCGTGATCCGCTCGCGCTTTGCCATCTCGTGGCAGATAGGCAGACTGTTGGTAAATACGGTGAGGTCGATGTCCGGCAACTGGCGCGCCAGATGAAAGCAGGTTGAGCTGGCGTCGAGGGCGATGGTCATCCCTTCGCTGATCCAGCCCAGCGCGTGGCGGGCAATATCGGCTTTGTCGGCATAATGGCTTTTCAGGCGTGCGCCAAAGGGTTCACCGCTGTCGCGGCTGTCCGGATGAATCAGACGCGCGCGCCCGTGCTGGCGCAGAAGCTTCCCCTGCTGCTGCAACGACTTCAGATCCCGGCGGATGGTCTCTTTGCTGACGGAGAGCTTTTCAGCCAGCACATCGGTAGTCAGCCAGTCGCTTTTACTCAGCAAGGTGATAAGACTCTGCTGTCGGGTCGCTTTTAGCGTCTGGTCTGACATACGAGGCTCCTTGCGCACGCGTGCTGACGCATTTTTCTCATCGCGGAAGAAGGGCGGCGAACCGCCCGGTCATGGATCAACCCTGACGTTTATCTTCCGTCTGGGTATCGAAGTCGCTTGCTGAATGACGCTCATGCAACTGCTCGTTCAGCTCGCCGTTGGTACGGTTAACAATGCGCCCGCGTTTAACAGCCGGACGATTCGCCACATCTTTTGCCCAGCGCTGCACGTTGGTGTACTTCCCGGCATCCAGGAACTCGGCGGCGTTATACACGCTGCCCAGCGCCACGCAGCCAAACCATGGCCAGACTGCCATATCCGCAATGGTATATTCCTCACCCGCTACGTAACGACCGCGCGCCAGCTGTTTGTCCAGCACGTCGAACAGGCGTTTAGCTTCCATGGTGAAGCGATCGATAGCGTACTCAATCTTCACTGGTGCGTAGTTATAGAAGTGGCCAAAACCGCCGCCGAGGAACGGGGCCGCGCCCTGTAACCAGAACAGCCAGTTCAGGGTTTCCGTTCGTCCTGCCGGATCTTTTGGCAGGAAGTGACCAAATTTCTCGGCCAGGTAGAGCAGGATATTGCCGGATTCAAAGACGCGCGTCGGCGGGGTGGTGGAGTGGTCACGCAGGGCCGGGATCTTCGAGTTCGGGTTCACGTCGACAAAACCGCTGGAGAACTGATCGCCCTCACCAATGCGGATCAACCATGCGTCGTATTCCGCGCCCGTCACGCCCAGCGCCAGCAGCTCTTCCAGCATGATGGTAACTTTCTGTCCATTCGGCGTACCGAGAGAGTACAGCTGGAGCGGGTGCGCGCCCACAGGTAGCTCTTTCTCGTGCGTCGCGCCCGAGACGGGACGGTTGATATTGGCGAACGCGCCGCCATTATTCTGTTTCCATTCCCACACTTTCGGTGGCTGATAGGTGTTATCTGACATGTTGGCCTGCCTTTTTGGTGTTGTGTTGAGGCAGTGTAGCAGGAGATGCAGGAACCGTTTAACGATGCGAGCGTAATGGGCAGGGCGGGTGTATGATAACGCCACCTCTGTCAGTTAATTACAACGTGCAGACGACGACAACCCCACAAAAAAATTGCCGCCTGCCTGTTTTAGGTTGGACACATGCGTAAAGGAACGTTAAGCAGTGACGCACCCTTCGGGACGTTATTAGGTTATGCGCCGGGTGGCGTGGCGATTTACTCTTCAAACTACGGCAGTCTCGATCCGCGTCACTACCCGGAAGACGCGGAATTCCGCAGCTATATCGGCAACGAATACATGGGTCATAAATGGCAGTGCGTTGAATTTGCGCGCCGTTTCCTGTTTCTCAATCACGGGTTTGTCTTTACCGACGTCGGGATGGCGTGGGAGATCTTCTCCCTGCGTTTTTTGCGCCAGGTGGTAAACGACAATATTCTGCCGCTACAGGCCTTTGCCAATGGCTCAAAACGCGCGCCGCAGGCCGGTGCGCTGCTCATCTGGCAAAAGGGCGGTGAGTTTCATGAGACCGGCCACGTCGCCGTTATTACCCAGCTGCTGGATGACAGAGTGCGCATTGCCGAGCAGAACGTTATTCACTCCCCGCTGCCGATGGGGCAGCAGTGGACGCGCGAGCTGCGTCTGAGCGTGGAGGACGGTTGCTATACGCTTCATGACACGTTCAACGATACCGAGATCCTCGGCTGGATGATCCAGACGGAGGAGACGGAACACAGTATTCCTCAGCCGGAGATCGACGGTGAACTGCTGAAAATCAGCGGCGCGCGATTGAAGAACAACCGTCAGTTCGACGGAAAATGGCTCAATGAAAACGACGCCCTGCAACAGGCGTACGTTCGCGCCAACGGCCACGTTATCAACAACGATCCCTGCCAGTACTTCACCATTACCGAAAGCGCCGAGCAGGAGCTGATCAAAGCCACCAACGAACTGCACCTGATGTACCTTCATGCCACCGACAAGGTGCTGAAAGACGACAGCTTACTCGCGCTTTTCGACATCCCGAAAATTCTCTGGCCGCGTCTGCGCCTCTCCTGGCAGTGGCGTCGTCACCATATGATCACCGGTCGTATGGATTTCTGCATGGATGAACGCGGCATCAAGGTTTACGAGTACAACGCGGATTCCGCCTCCTGCCATACCGAGGGCGGGCTCATTCTTGAAGAGTGGGTGAAAAACGGCTATCGCGGCACCGGCCACAATCCGGCGGAAGGCTTGCTGGAGGAGCTGACCGGCGCATGGAAGCACAGCCACGCTCGGCCGTTCGTCCATATCATGCAGGACAACGATATCGAAGAGGATTACCACGCGCTCTTTATTCAGCGCTCGCTGATCCAGGCCGGGTTTGAAACCAAAATCCTGCACGGACTGGGGGCGCTGAGCTGGGATGCCGCCGGGCAACTGATTGATGATGAAGGCCGTCACGTCAACTGCGTATGGAAAACCTGGGCGTGGGAAACGGCGATTGAGCAGATCCGCGAGGTGAGCGAAACCGAGTACGCCGCCGTGCCTATCCGCACCGGTCACCCGCAAGGTGAAGTGCGCCTGATTGACGTCCTGCTGCGCCCGGAAGTGCTGGTCTTTGAACCGCTGTGGACGGTGATCCCAGGTAACAAGGCGATCCTGCCGGTGCTGTGGCAGCTGTTCCCGAACCACCGTTACCTGCTGGATACCGATTTTGAGGTCAACGATCTGCTCAAACGGACCGGTTATGCCGTTAAACCGATCGCCGGACGCTGCGGGAGCAATATCGATCTGATCGGCGCCCAGGACGAACTGCTGGACCAGTCCAGCGGCAAGTTTGTCGACCGTAAAAACATCTACCAGCAGCTATGGTGCCTGCCGAAAGTTGACGGCAGATACATTCAGGTCTGCACTTTTACCGTGGGCGGGAACTATGGCGGAACCTGTCTGCGCGGGGATGACTCGCTGGTGGTGAAGAAAGAGAGCGATATTGAACCGCTGATTGTGGTGAAAGATAAATAGCGTCTCCCTGTTATAAAAACGCCCCCGCAGGGCATGTTGCGGGGGCGTTTCATTACTGCTCTTCCTCTTCCTGCTGCTCGCTGATCTTCAAATCAATGATCCGGCCAATCTGGTCATGGTAAACCGTCAGCAGGTTGTACTGGCTCATCTCGGACATAATTTGCGGCGTGACGTTAAAACTTTGGGCAAGCTCGTCATGGCGCAACATTTCCGGATGACGCCGCCTCACATGCGCGCGGCGGCGATTGTACTGATACCACAGGATCAGCAGCCAGCCGTTGAACGCGGCAATCAGCAGATAGACCAGCACCGTATTAAAGGAGGCGATAATCACGCTCCAGCGGTGATCGCCCTCCTCGGTTAACTGCATCCACAGCCTGGCGTACAGAAAAAACAGGAATCCTCCCCAGGCTATCAGCGTTAATGCGGCATCGAAAAGACGCGGCGCCAGCCGATGTTCAGTCAAAATTAACGTATTCTCGTTCATTGGATGCTCCCTTTACCCCGGTCCGGACTGATCCAGCGCGCGCGGGCGCGTTTACGTTTAAGCATGACTTTCGGAAATGCCACGAGGGTGGTAAACAGGCCAATCATCCAGTACACCATCGGGAACCAGATTACCCAGAACAGCGAGCCTGCCACTTTCCGCTCGTAGCGCCGCTCGATATACAAACTGACGAGGAATTGCAGCAGGCACATCACGCCCAGCAGCAGCCCGGTAAACGCCGGGGGAAACAGGCTCGCAACGGCCAGGTTCGCGGGAAGAGGGATAATATGGCTGAGAATGAACAACACCACGGTCGCCCCATAGGCAAACGCCCACAGCGTTGATAGCGCGTACTCAAGAAACAGGGGCCACATGCGATGATGCTCCCAGCGGGCCATCTTGCGCAGGTTAACCAGAAACACCTCTGCACCCCCCTGCGCCCAGCGCAGACGCTGTTTCCACAGCCCCTTTAGCGTCTCCGGCATCAGGATCCAGCACAGCGCCCGCGGCTCGAAAAAGATATCCCAGTGGCGAAGCTGAAGCTTCCAGCTTATGTCGATATCCTCTGTGATCATGTCCGGGCTCCAGTACCCGACATCCGCCAGCGCCTGTCGGCGAAAGGCGGCGATGACGCCGGAGACGGTAAAGACCCGGCCATAGATCCGCTGCGTTCGCTTGATAAGGCCAATAATGGAAGAAAACTCGCCCACCTGAATGCGGCCAATCAGCGTTGAGCGCGTGCGAATACGCGGATTCCCGGTGACGGCCCCAACGTGGGGATACTGAATCAGCGGTGCCACCAGATACGCCGCGGTGTCGCGGTCGAGCAGGGCGTCGCCGTCAATGCAGACCAGCAAATCGCCCCGGGCCGCCGCAGCGCCGGCCTTGAGCGCCACGGCTTTCCCCTGGTTCTCCGCGAGATTAATCACCCGCAGGCGCGGTTGCTCTCGCGCCAGCTGTTGCAGTACCTCCGCCGTGTTATCAGAAGAACCGTCGTTGATGGCGATAACTTCCACATTCCAGTACCGCTGATCCAGCGCGGCGCTAATGGTCTCCCGTGCGTTGCGTTCCTCATTGAAGCAGGGAATAAGAATCGAGATTAACGGCTCACCGGCTAAGGCGGGGGCGGGTGTTGCGTTATCCCACGACCAGTGCCGTTCAAGCTGAAACCAGAAATAGAGGCCGCCGGTTACCCAGAGCACGGACATAAACAGCGGCCAGAAAAAGACAAAGTCCAGAATCAGTTCGCCGGTAAACAGCGCGGCTACGCCTAACGGCAACCCGAATACCAGACACAAAATAGAGAAGGCGATAATGCGATCAGTCATTGTCAGGATACCAGTACGAAGAAAATTCAGGCCTGATACGCGAAATATCAGGTTGGTTGTTGAGGAAGTCGTCGGGGTAATAACCGTAATTTTTGATGCCGTTCAGTTGGAGCACCCGCATCCACTCCACCAGACGTTCATCGGCTACGGCACGCTGCGGTTTCTGCGCCCAGTCCCTGGCCTGTAGCTCAAAAATCGTTTTATTCAGCGCGCCGGGGCGTGCGGCGACGGCTTTGACTAAACGCGTCAGCCAGGCATTGCTCTCTTCTGCCGGGACGGACTCCATCAGCGGCATTGCCATCGGCACCGTCCAGTCGTAGGCCGCCAGAAAATCATCGAGATTTTGCGCAAACCATGCCTCGCTTTCCGGCTCGAGAATGGGTAACACGAACATGTTCCGCGCGGTTTTGATCTGCGGGCCACGGATTTTTTTCACCGCCTGGCTCAGGGTGCGGGTAAAGCCGATAAGCCGCTGACTCTTCTGCCGGGTCGTGTCCTGTCCGGCATCGTCAACGTCCGTCAGCACCGCGTCGTCATGAAATAAGATCCCATTGAAGCTGGCATAGCGGGCCAGATCTTCATAGATCTCCGTTACCTGCTGGCGAACCTGCGGACTCCAGGGGGAGAGCCTGATATAGGGCTCGGCGGCCACGGTCAACGCTCCCGTTTGACGATCCCGGCGCTGCACGCGCGGCAAGGCTGGACTGAGATCGAAAGAGAGAACCGGCATCCACGCGAAGACTTTCACTCCCGCGCGGGTTTGTAGCTGCCAGGCGACAAAATTAAAGAGATCGGCCCGGACCGGGAGCCGACGGTTGGGGAAATAGAGCGCATCGATCCTGCCGTCGCCCCGCGGATCCGAAAACGCCTGGAGAAACACATGGCTGATTTTCATGTCGTAGACCCGCTGGACGAGTTTGTTGATGTTTTTCGTCTGCTGGGCCGGATCGGGATCGTAGACGTAATCGAGATCGACATGCATGACGCGCACCGGGTCAAACTCCTGAACGCGGCTAACCGTGTTGGCAAAGGTTTTTATCGACGGATTTCCGGCGATCAGCAGGCGCGGGATGTTGCCGAGGTCGCGCACGTTTCCCAGCCCGTCCTCCAGGGTAAAGGCCAACTGATAGCCCTGTTTTTGGGCGATAGCGAGCGACGTACCGTTGGCAGCCCCATAGGGCCACACCCAGGCACGCGGCGCTTTTCCCGTCACCTGGGTGATTTTATCGGTGACTTTGCGTACGTCTGCGGCGATCCGCTGGTTGAAGTGTTCATCGGTTTCGTAATGCCCCGTCGCGTTATCATAAAAACGGCTGGCGATGGCGGGTTCACGGCTTCCCTGCGGGTTGGCCGGAATGCCGTAATGCGAGGCCCAGGTATGCGAGCCAATCTCAACCAGCGGGGACTGGCTGAGCTCGCGTACCATATCCCAGGTGGCAAAGCGATCGCGGGGCGTCATCAGACCGCCGAAGTTAACTTTTTGATTTTCCGGCGTATCCACCCAGCTGCCCACCGGCGCCCACAGCGCAGGAACGTTCCAGGCCTGAAGCAGGGGCCAGACCCGGGTGTAAAAGCTGCTGTAGCCGTCGTCAAAGCTGAGCAAAACGGCTTTCGGCGGCAGCGCTTTTTTCCCTTCATGCGCATCCAGAATGTCCTGCACGCTGATGGCGTGATAGCCGTTGTGCAAAAGCCAGCTTATCTGCTCGTTTAACGCGCTGGTGCGAACGGAGAGGTAGCGCTGATCGGCGGCATCATCTTCAACGTCGTGGTAGGCCAGGACCAGAAACTGATTCTCCGGCCAGGGTTTGCTGGCCTCCAGCTGCGGCCTCTCTTCAGGGGCCATAAAGGAGAGCGGCTGCGCGCAGAGGCTCGCGCTGAGGCAGAGCCAGCCGATGACGATCAGGCTTACAGAAAAACGTGTGTTCAGCATATTCATCCTTAAAAGCGTAAAGTCGCATCTAACGTGACGGAGAGATTGCTCTCGCGTTTGCCGTCGTAAGGGCGCTTATCCCAGTTCAGCATCACGCCAGTATCGACAACGTTGTTCCACTGGATGCGTTGCCCGTAACCCAGCAGGGTAACGGCACCCGCGGACTGATTTTTCTGCCAGTAGCTGCCCCCTCCTGCCACGAACTGCTGGCTCCAGAGGGTGTCGTAGTGGCGGTACATCTCATGGTCAACGGACAGGGCAGCCGTCACGGACAGATCCCGTGCCGGGTTGTAATAGAGCGTATTCCGCAGGCTGTTTTTACTGGCGGCGATCCCCGGTTCGAGATCCAGCGTCAGGGTCGGGGTCTGCCAGAGACGCTCTTTCCCGGAGAGGGTGTATTCCTGACGGCGATTGTGGTCTGAGAAGCGGCTGACGGCGGCGTTGAACTGGTATTCACGTCGCTCGTTTTGATACCAGCGCACCCCACCTTCACCCCGGTTGGCGCTGATCCCATTGCGTAATGCCCGTAAGGGTGTGGCGCGTGACAAGCGTTCGAGGTTACCGCTGACCTGCCAGTTATCACTCAGGCTGTAGGTTGTTGAGAGCCGTGCGCCCGGCCTGTTTGTACCGTGATAGCGGTTGCTGGAGAGCTCGGCTTCGAGCGTGAGGTCACGGGGGCGCCACTCAACGCCGCCCAGCAGGTGGCGGCTGATGCCTTTACCTTCGTCGAAATTCCCCTGGGCATAGCGGGCGCCAGCAAACAGCCGCCAGTTATCCGCCACGGGCGGGCCATAGAGCGTGGCGTCCCAGCTCATGTCGTGGCTACCGCTGACGGGGTTATCTGAGTGCAATCCTTTACCCGCGTTCAGACGCAGCTCAGACATATGGTGGACCGCACTGAGTCTGTCCAGGCGACGGGCGCTGCGATCGGCGGGGGCGCGAGCAATTACGTCAGCAGCCAGTAAATCCATCTGGCGCCACTCCTGAAGGTCCATTGCGACGTAAGCCTGCTGTTTTTCAAGCTCCAGATTCGCGGGTTCAAGCGCCTCTGCTCGTTTAAGCTTTTGCTCGGCCGCGCGCGGCAGGCCTCTGGCCTGAAGCAGGGCGGCATAATCAATCTGTAACCCCTGATTTCCCGGCGCCGTTGATGCCAGACGATACGACAGCTTTTCGGCCTCCGGCAGGGCGTTGGTCGCCAGCAAATAGTTAAGTTTGAGAGACTGTCCGGTGAGCCACCGATCGTTCGGCTGAGCGGTCGGGGATCCGAAATCGTAGCGGGTCCAGGGAACGCTGCGGGTCTCGCGCTCAACGTAGTGGCGGGCGGTCTGATACTGCCCCGTATCCAGCCAGGCGTAGAAAAGCGCATGCTCCTCATCCTGCGGATCGGAGGCGTAGTGTGGATAGCGTTGCACAAGCGAGAAGGCGGCGACGGTGTTTTTCTCCTGCAAATATGCCGAGATCACCCAGCCGATGGCCCAGTCCGGTACCGGATGCTGTGCGGCCGTCAGCGCCTCATATTCGCTAATGACCTGCCGGTAATTACCCTGCGCATACAGGGCGCCAAGCCGATCGATACGTGCAAGGACGACGTCTTCAGCCGCCTGCGGTTCGTTTTGCCAGCGGGAAAGCAGGGCGTGATAGCGATCTAACGCGTTTTGTGCCAGCCGCAGGCGCTCTTTCTCCGTTCTGCCAGGCACATCCGCCAGGCGTACCCTTTCAGCCGCGGCGTTACGCTCAAGGCGGCGGCGCTCCGCGGGAGACATCGCCGCGCTTTGCGACAGCCAGAGTGCAGGCGTGCTTACCCGATTTTCCGTTAACGCATCGATCGTCTCGCGAAGAAGGGCATTATTCCCGGGAGCGGCGTTCAGTGCACGCATGTCCGCCAGCAGCCGGTCCCCGTTTTTTCCCTGGCGCATCCAGACATAGGAGAGCGTCTCAAGGTGCGCGGGAGAAGGATTGTCCTTAACCAGCCGCCGGGCTTCCGAAAGCGCGAGGCGATCTCTGCGGGCATCGGCCAGGGTCTTAACATAGCCGATGCGGTAATCGTCGTTATCTGGCGCAAGGCTGAGCGCCTCTTTCCACAGCGATAAGGCGGATGGCCAGGCTTTTTGGTTTCTTCTGGACTGGGCGACAGCAGCGATGGCGCGAGCGGGCAGCGGCATATAAATACCATAACGCTGCCAGACCCGGATAACCTCATCATCGCGTCCTGCCCAAGAGGCTACCTGTAACCAGTCCGCAACCTGTCCGGGTGTTAAAGCATGCTGTTGCTCATAGCGCTGTAGGTAATCAAGAAACAGAGCGTAATTACCGTTACGTGCCTGTTGTATCTGATGCTCATAAACGGATTCATCAGCCTGAACCAGAACAGGAAAGAGTAAAAGCAGGAGCAATAATATTGTGGTGCGATAAAAGAATAACGTAGTGAAGCTAAGCGATCTTTCCATATCTATTTGCCATTTGTTTATCGTGAATCCATTGCATAACACGGCCGCCTTTTAACTCTGTGTTAAAGGGCATAAAGGAGAACATTAAATCTGAATGATGCTACGTTATGGGGTACTTACTTAAAGGTAATTGTGAGCCCTCATCTCAGTGGTCTGATTGGGCTTAATGTACACCCGATATGTTGGGGGATAAATAAGTTGAAAAGCGGCTGGGAGGTTTTGAGATAATTCTGGAAGAAGTAAGTTTTTTAGATAATTCAGTGCAGGATTGTTCTTTTTAACTGATTGATGTTAAATGTTTTTTCTTTTGCTGCTTCCTGTTTTTTTATATTAGAAATGAAGTTCTGCTGAGTTAATTAAAGTACTTTCTGGTGCATGTTTGGGAAGTTTCATGACAAAAATTCTTAATGTTCAGAGAAGTGACTTTTCTGAAATTCTTTTTTATTTATAATTAACGCCAGGCATTGAGTGATAGTCTGCAAAAAGTCTAGCTCACCAATGTCATATTGAGGGATGATCAAAGCCAGAAAACATTTGCCGTTAATGTAAAACGCTATAAACGAAAGCGTTCTTGTTTCTTAAGAGGCGGGCTTGCTTTAATCTAAAAGGGATGGTTAGTGGCGACTTCAATAGTGTTAGTGACTCAGGATTGTTTCCTTGTCAGGGGGATGCGGCTATTTTTCCCGGATATAATTTGCCTCAGTTCGATAGACAGAAACATATTTGATACCGACGCAAATGAATATACTGTACTGATTGATAGCCGTACGCCGCTCCGTTTATATGATTACCTGATACGCCATCCGGCCAGAACGAGAAAAACGATCTGCTGCGTTATGCTGGATATGCGTCCTCGAGAGGAGGATCTTCTCAGTATGAAGCTGTTTATGAACACGTCGCTTACGGCTCCGGATATGGCGTCGTTATTCAATCTGGTGCTTGATATGAAAGGCAGGCGTCTGACAACCAAATGGCTGCTTAACTTACGGCTGAGTCGACACGAAGCGATAATGATCCGGTTGCTGAAGGCAGGGAGGTCAATGGAAGAGATTGCAGATAAGCTGAATATGTCGGTTAAAAGCATCTATCGCAAGCGAACGGTGCTGTCGGAGCGGTTAGGGGCAGGGAACTTCAACGAGGCGTGTTTGTTTATCTTTAAAAACAAACTGCTGGACGTGGTTGGGAACGATCCCTAGCTTTGTCAGAAGCCAAAAGCAGAAACCCGCCACGAGGGCGGGTTCTTTTAATGGAAATAATTCAGAACGACCAGCGCAGATTGGCGTTAACAGAGTTGACGCGGGTATCCGCACCATATTGTCCCTGGTAACCCACATCCAGCGTCGCAGCACGCGACAGCTGTACGCTCACGCCGATATCACCGACCATCACATCCTCATCCACGGCCTGTCCCTGAGTAATGAACGCGTCGCTGCCCGCAAACGCCATGCGCGAAGAGGTATTCTTATCGCCATAGGCGTGCTGCCAGCCCAACGAACCGTAGAGGTTAACGTGCTTCGGCAACTCGGTCACACCGCGCAACCCGAGTGTCGTATAGAAGGTGTTCATCGTTTCGTTACGGACGCTCAGCGCAGCGGCACCGCCGTCTTCCCTGAAGCTGTCGGTATGCAGCCGGATGTACGATAAATTGACGAACGGCTCAATATTCCTGTCTGGCTGGCCGAAACGGTAGCCCGCTTCGGTGAACGCCAGCAGGGAGTTCGCGTCGTAATCTGACTTCAGCCGATCCGAGAAGCCGCTGAAATCAACATTGCGCTCGCCTTCGATCTTGTGCCAGGTGTAACCCAGCGCGCCGCGAAGGGAGAACGCATCCTGTTGACCCGCCGCATACAGACCAAGGTGATAGTTGTCGGTATCCGTTGAAGAGCGACGGCTGTCGACGTCATAATCACCCCGGCTGTAGCCGAAGTAGCCGCCGACACGCACGTTATGGTCCGCCAGTTTGCGATCTGCCCCCAGCAGGAAGCCGGTGGTGTTGCCGTCCAGCTTGCCCACGTTACCGTCGCCGCTGTTTCGGCTCCAGGAGCTGAAGGTCTGGCCCCAGACGCCATTGTTTTGCGGCTCCGGCTGCTGCACCAGCGACATGGCTAACGGTGGTATCGGCAGGCTGTCGTTATCAAACGCGCGCTGCATCCGCTGGTTTAACACGTTAAACACCTGCGTGCTGCCAGCGATCAGGTTGGACTGCATTGACGGATAAACTTCACCAGAAAGCTGGTTGAACGCCTCGCGCGCTTCCGGTGCGCTTAGCAGAAGCAGCGAGTTATACAGCGCCAGCGACGGGCCGCTTTGCGTCAGCGTGGAGAGCGCGCCAGCGGTATTCCACTGGTTGCTGCTTTGGGCCACGGTCTGGAAAATGCCCGGCTTGCCGCTGCCCGGGTTTTCACCGCCAGGATTCTCACCGCCCGGGTTTTCACCACCAGGATTCTCACCGCCAGGATTTTCGCCTCCGGGGTTTTCACCGCCAGGATTCTCACCGCCAGGGTTTTCGCCTCCGGGGTTTTCTCCTCCAGGATTCTCGCCACCGGTCTCTTTCTGCGCGATGGTCAGATCGACGGCGTTGGTGCTTTGCTTAAGCGCCACGTCGAGGAAGGCGGATTTGGAGATCGCTCCGGCGAACTCACCGTCGATTCCCCCGTCGGAGGTCAAAATGCGGTAGCTTTGGCCCGTTTTATAGCTGGTTTGCGGATCCAGCGCGGTGACCTGTACCTTAGCCTGATTGCTGATGGTAGTTTTGCCCGATACCAGTAGCTGGTCGCTACGGCCATCTCCTGCGATATCCACGTCATAGAAGGATTCGCCGATAAAGTTCAGATAGCGTTTCAGCGTCAACGTACCGATATTGCCGTCGCCGGGCGAGATATGTCCGCCGGACAGGATCTCGGTCTGGCCCAGCGTCCCGTTGCCGCCCAGCGTGCCGCCGGACTTGATTGACGCGGCGCTGCTGTAACCCACCCCGTTGCTGACGTCTGAACCCGCCGTCGCGTTGAGGATCAGCGTACCGCCGTTCTCCGCGCTAAGGGTCTGGACGTCAAAGATATCGTCTTCTGGCTGGGTATTAATATTGCTGGCAATAATGACTTTACCGCCCCGCGCGGTTACGTTCGCCTTGAGTGCGGAAAGATCGCCGTTCAGCGTCGTCTGCCCGGAGGTGTTGATCACATCACCTTCACCGCTCATCGTGTTGCTGAAGAGGTAATTTCCTTCGGTATGGTTGAAGTAGACATAGCTGCCGAACAGTCCGCCACGCAGGCTGATTGCCGTCTTCGCATCGAGGGTACCTGCGCCGCCCGCCGTGCCAAGCGTTGGCTCAGTTAAACCCGTGCCGGTGTCCATATTGCCGCGGCTGCCGATGATGAGCGCACCCCGGTTCGAGCCGGAACCCGATGTCCCCACGATCAGCGCATTGCTGCCAGCGGAAAATGAACCGCCGTCAATCACAGACAGCACGCCATTGCCGTAATCGCCCACGCTCACGCTGCTGCCGCTGGTAAAGCGCGAGTCCTTGCCCGCAATAACCAGTTCGGCAGTTTTCCCTGCGCCGGAGACGCCCGCCACCTGCACGCCGCCAACGTTAACCACCCCGCCGTTCAGCACGTCCAGGTCGCCATAAAGCGTCAACGTACGGCCAACGTTCCACTGTGACCCGCTCCCCGTGACGATGGCTTTTGGGCTCAGCGTGTCGGTTTCACCCGGCCCGGTACCGTTGCCGATGCGCGCATCGTAAGCGGTGCTGAGCGACGCGCCGTCTTCAATCGCAAGCGTGGAGCGTGCGCCCAGATCGGTGCCTACACTGAGAAAATTACTGGTCACACGAGAGCCGGCACCCGTGGCGATTAGGTGGCTGTCGTAGCCGCGGGTGGTGCCGACAACGATCTCCTTTGCGCTCGCCAGCGCGCCCTCTTCGACTCGCAGGGTGCCGAGGCCAAGATTCAGGTCGCCGCGCAGGACGTACCGATCGTTCACCGCGTTAAGCTCAGCGTCTGGCCCACGGACCGTGACCACGCTTTCATAAATTTTGCCGTCGAACAGCCGACCGATATTGATGTTATAGGCGGTGATTTTGCCATTATCGATCAGCAGGTTTCCGCGTTGGTTACGTCCAACATAAACATCTCCGGTGTAACCCAGCGTTTCGGTAATACGCGACTCGCCATCAAAAAAGGCATCGGCTGCACGCGCGACATCGGCAGGTAAAAAAAGTAACAGCGGCGCGGAAAATAGAGCGAGGTAAAGTCTGGAAAGCGGTGTCTTAACCGCTAAAGAATGTGATGTAGAGTTATTCACGGGCTATCTCCGTACTCATTAGCATGATGTCAGGAACATCGTTTTTATATGAAAACTCAGATACGTCAGATAACGTAAAAGGCGTTATTTCAGTACGCCTTTTAATGCGGTGCTAATTATTTATGTGTGACAACTGGTGTACAGGTTGGCGCGCTCAGCGTCGGTGCAGATCCTAAAATTCCCGGCATCATCATCGATGAACAATCGAAAATACGCCCTTTTTCTGTCGTGGCGCGATAAGAGAGTTTTTGTCCTCCCAGTGCGTCCGGTTGGGCGCCATTAACGTTGGATACGGTTATTTCATCCGATGAGCCCAGTCCCAGCATTTTAGCGGTCTCCGCCTGTAGGAGTGGAATAGCCTGATCGGTTTTCAACGTGGAACAACCGGCTAGCATCAACGTAACGGTTAAAACGATTAGTGGTTTTTTCATAAATTATCCTTGATATCCAACCAGTTAATTTCACTGATTGTATTTATGTTTTCTTTTACCCAAATCAGCGAATAATATATTTCTCTTTCCTAATCGAAAAAACCCTCCTAAAGTAGGGTGGGTAGATAATAATTCATCTGTACTCTAAGATATGCGAAGGTAAAAGGAGGCTCCTTTGGGACAGAATTATGCGTTAGTCGTTGATGACCATCCATTGGTAGCAAGCGGCATCGCCAATTTTCTGATTACACATTGCCAGTTTAAGCAGGCGTGTGTGGTGACGAATGAGGATGATTGCTACCGCCAAATTAGGGATCATGGCCCGCCACGTTTGCTCGTAATCGATTTTTGGCTCTCTTCCGGAACGGCCCTGAAATTACTCAAAGAAGTAAAGCAACTTTACCCACAGGTACGACTCCTGGTGGTCAGCGGGGATGACAATAATGATATCTGGCGCAAAGTTAATGCCGCCGGGGGACACGGTTTTGTATTGAAAAGCGAGCCACCTGAGATGTTCTCGCGGGCCGTTTTCGCACTCACTGATAATCAGACATGGTTTCCTGAGGGAAACGAAATTTCCGTTAAGACGAATAATGAGAAGTTAAGTAAATTTAACTTAACGCCGCGACAAATAGACGTGTTAAATATGATTATGCGCGGCCTGCCAAATAAACGCATCGCCGCCCAGCTTTCAATTTCTGAGCCCACGGTCAAAGAACACATCAGCAATATATTGAAAAAGATAGGCGTTAACAGCCGGGTCGAAGCCATCACGCTTCTGCATGGCAAGCAGGAACCGTCGGAATGAGGTTTTTTCAGAGCTTACAAAATGATGGTATCTCTGCTCCGGCGCAGATCCGTTTGCTAAACAACACCTTTCTGCGGCTGGTATTTAGCTTTAGCGCGGTGCCCTTTGTTGGTATTCCTTTCGCCATCTGGATTTATATGCTTGGGGACGAACTCGGCCCAACGATTATCTGGATAATTATTTATCTGCTATGTGCCGTGGCGATACGACTATTGCACCGACGCTATCAGCGTGAAACGAAAGAAAACGGTGAAAGGGACGTTCTGCGACGCTGGCTTCCGCGTATTAATAATATCGCCTTTATTCACGGGCTGGGAATTTCATCACTCTATTTAATTACGCCACAGACGCAGAATTTTGACTTTTTCCTGTTACTTAATATCAGCATCGCCGCCATCGTCGCCGCCAATGCGACGCATCTGACGCCTGTCATCAGTACCTTTACGCGTTTTTTCTTCGCCTCCTGGGGGGTGCTGAACCTCGGTATTATCTGGCGGCTGGATGAGTTGATGTTCATCGTGCTCATGCTGAATCTGCTTTACGGCTTCGCGATTTACCGCCATGCGTTAACTTCCCATGCGTTCTTTATTCAGCAAGCGCTGCTTGAGGAAAAAAGCTCACGCCTTGCGGAACAGTTTCGTCAGGCCAAAGAGGACGCGGAGCAGGCACTGCTGGATAAAAATCAGTTTCTGACCACCGCCAGCCACGATCTGCGCCAGCCCGTACACGCAATGGGCTTTCTGATCGAAGCCATCCTCCACCGAAACCGGGACGACAGCCTGACGCCGCAACTCCTTGACCTTCAGCAGAGCGTTCGCTCGGTGCATTTAATGCTCAATTCTCTGCTCGATCTGAGCAAAATAGAATCCGGGAATGTCCTCTCTGCCCCGACCAAAGTGGATATCGGTGCTCTGCTCGACTCGGTCATCACGCTGTTTCGTGAAGAGGCCAACAGCCGCGCGCTTAGGCTGTGCATCCGGCGGCCTAAACGCCGTATCGACGTGATGGGCGATCCGCTGCTGGTGCGACAGTCCCTGATTAACCTGATTCAAAACGCCCTTCGCTACACGCTCCAGGGCGGGGTGCTGGTCGCCATCCGGCCGCGCGGTGACGAGTGTATGGTGGAGGTGTGGGACACGGGAGTCGGTATCGCCGATGAAGAGAAGGGCAAAATCTTCTCACCTTACTACCGCCCCGAGCTGGCATGGAAGATCGACAGCGCCGGGCACGGGCTGGGACTGGCCGTCGTTGCCCGTTGTGCCAAGCTGATGAAGGTGAAATACGGAATGCAATCCATTGAAGGTAAAGGCTCACGCTTCTGGATGCGCTTTATCCAATATGCTGGCGAAGATAGCGTGCTGGACACCCCGCCCGCCGCTGACAACAACGCCACGCCGGTACGCTATGCGCCGCTGCACGGTTCCTGCCTGGTCGTTGATGACGACCCGCTGGTGACGTCTGCCTGGGAGAGCCTGATGAGCGTCTGGGGAATCGATGTACGCTGTGCGGCCTCGGCTGAAGAAGCGTTTGCCATAATCGACGACGGCTTTACGCCGTTCGCCGTGCTGTGCGACCAGCGCCTGCGATCGGGCGAAAGCGGCTTCGACATCCTGAAAGCGCTTTTTGACCGTCTGCCGGATATGAGCGGCGCGATAGTCAGCGGCGAATTTAATTCTCCGGTTCTGCTGGAGGCGGAGCAGGAGGGGTACCTGGTGCTGCGCAAGCCTCTGGAGCCGGCTAAACTGCATGCGCTGCTGACGCAGTGGTCAGGGTGTCGTTAAGGGAATGCAGAAGTGTCGATTCTGGCGGGTTCAGAATGCAAAAACGGACCTCCGTGGAGGTCCGTTAATATAAATTTGGTGCCCGGACTCGGAATCGAACCAAGGACACGGGGATTTTCAATCCCCTGCTCTACCGACTGAGCTATCCGGGCAACGGGGCGCATTAAACCCGATCCTCCCTCCTGCGTCAACGAAATTTGTTGCTTTCGGTGCAGACTGCACACTCTCTCACCATTTCGTCGCAAACTTAAGCGAAAAAGTGCGTCCAGAGCGCGGAAAGCGGCATCGCGAGCAGCAGGGCAGGGAGCATGTTCACCACTGCAAACATCTTAATGCCACAGATGCGCAGCCCTGTCGCCAGCAGCAACAGGCCGCCGACGGCGGTAAAGTCTGCCATCATCGCTGGCGTTGTCAGCGGCAGGATCAGCGTGGCGCAGGTGGCCAGCGCCAGCTGAATAAGCAACATCGGCACACAAATCGCGGCGACGGCGATGCCGAGGGTGGTGGCAAAAATGGTGGCAGTAAAGAAATCCAGAAACGCTTTCGCAATCAATATGCTGGGATCGCCGGTCATCCCTTCCTGCATCGAACCGAATATCCCCGTGCCGCTGGCGCAGAACAGAATAATGATCGCAACGTAGTTCTGAATAAACGACTCGTGTGTGCCGTGCTTTGCCTTGCCTGGTCGGGCAATCAGATTTTTGGCTTTGCCTACTGCGTGATTAATACCTTTTTCCAGATAGCAAAACTCGCCGATGAGCGCGCCGAGCAGCGTCGCCAGTACCATCACCGGCAGGTTGGCGCATTTCACCACTAAAAGGATACCAATCCCTAACGACGCCAGGCCAAAAATAGAAGGCATGGAGACGCGAATACGCTCCGGCAGGCGCTGACTTAATACTGCCCCAAGTACACCGCCCAGCAATACGGCTCCCGCATTGATAAAGGGTCCAATTACCACGTTTAACTCCTGTTATTTAAGCACTGGCATTGCATGATTATGACACGACCGTCCCTGATTACGCTTAGCTTTGGGGGGCGTAACGCATACTGATTCCTTCTTGCACCTGAAAATAAAAGGTGACATGATTGCGCGAATTTTCTCCTTCCTGTCTCGCCGTTCGGTGAGGGTATTTGCGCCTATGAAAACCATGAAAATTGCCGTCAGCCGTGAGCTGGTATCCAAAGTTTCTACGCATCGCGAAAAAGTTATGCTGGATAACACCGATTTCACCGATGTGGCGGCAGTCGTCATTACGGTTGTTGAAAGCTACAGCGGCATTCTCGCATTGCTGAAGCGTACGGGCTTTCAGCTACCGGTATTTATGTTCTCAACAGAGCCAGGAGAGGTGCCAGAGGGTGTCACGGCGATCATCTCAGGTAAAGCACAGGAATTGCTGGAACTGGAATCTGCCGCCTGCCGGTATGAAGAGAACCTGCTGCCACCCTTTTTTGACACCCTGAGCCAGTATGTGGCGATGGGAAACAGCACCTTTGCCTGTCCGGGTCACCAGCACGGTGCCTTTTTCAAAAAACACCCGGCGGGGCGGCAGTTCTATGATTTCTTCGGTGAGAACGTTTTTCGCGCCGACATGTGCAACGCCGACGTTAAGCTGGGCGATCTGCTGATCCACGAAGGCTCCGCCAAGCACGCGCAAAAGTTCGCGGCGAAAGTGTTCAACGCGGATAAAACCTACTTCGTGCTGAACGGCACGTCGGCGGCCAACAAGGTGGTGACCAACGCGCTGCTGACCCGCGGCGACCTGGTACTGTTCGACCGCAACAACCACAAGTCCAACCATCATGGGGCGCTGATCCAGGCCGGGGCAACGCCTGTCTATCTTGAGGCAGCCCGTAATCCGTTTGGTTTTATCGGCGGGATTGATGAGCACTGCTTTGATGAGGCCTGGCTGCGGGAACTGATCCGTGACGTCGCGCCGCAGAAAGCCGCCGAGCCGCGCCCGTTCCGTCTGGCGATCATTCAGCTCGGCACCTACGATGGCACGATCTACAACGCCCGTCAGGTGATCGACAAGATCGGTCACCTTTGCGACTACATCCTCTTTGACTCCGCCTGGGTCGGGTACGAGCAATTTATCCCGATGATGGCGGAAACGTCTCCGCTTCTGCTGGAACTGAACGAGAACGATCCGGGAATTTTCGTGACCCAGTCGGTCCACAAGCAGCAGGCCGGGTTCTCGCAAACGTCGCAGATCCATAAAAAGGATAACCATATTCGCGGTCAGTCGCGCTTCTGCCCGCACAAGCGGTTGAACAATGCGTTCATGCTGCATGCCTCCACCAGCCCGTTTTATCCGCTGTTTGCTGCGCTGGACGTGAACGCCAAGATCCACGAGGGCGAGAGCGGACGCAGGCTGTGGGCGGAGTGCGTCGAGCTGGGCATTGAAGCACGCAAGGCCATCATCGCCAACTGCAATATGATCAAACCGTTTATCCCGCCGGTGGTGGCGGGGCGGCCATGGCAGGATCACCCCACGCTGGCTATCGCCAGCGAGCGTCGCTTCTTTAGTTTTGAACCGGGTGCAAAATGGCACGGTTTTGAAGGCTATGCCCGCGAGCAGTATTCCGTCGATCCGTGCAAGCTGCTGCTGACCACGCCGGGCATTGATGCTGAAACAGGGCACTATACCGATTTCGGCATTCCTGCGACCATTCTCGCCCACTACCTGCGCGAGAACGGCATTGTGCCGGAGAAATGCGATCTCAACTCCATCCTGTTCCTGCTGACGCCAGCCGAGAGCGCGGAGAAGCTAATGCAGCTCGTGGCAATGCTGGGGCAGTTTGAACAGCATATTGAAGACGACACACCGCTCGCGGATGTGCTTCCGACTATCTATCAGAAATACCCGGTGCGTTACCGCGACTACACGATCCGTCAGCTGTGCCAGGAGATGCACGATCTCTACGTCAGCTTTAACGTGAAGGATTTACAGAAGGCGATGTTCCGTCAGGAGAGCCTGCCTGCCGTGGTGATGAACCCGCAGGATGCCAACCAGGAGTACATTCGCGGGAACGTCGAACTGGTGCGTATTCGTGACGCCGAAGGACGCATTGCCGCCGAAGGTGCGCTGCCATACCCGCCGGGCGTGCTGTGTGTGGTGCCCGGGGAAGTCTGGGGTGGAGCAGTACAGCGCTATTTCCTGGCGCTGGAAGAGGGCATTAATATGCTGCCGGGCTTCTCGCCGGAGTTGCAGGGCGTTTACAGCGAGAAAGATGCGGACGGGATTAAGCGGCTGTATGGATACGTATTGAATGTCTGAACGTAGGCCGGGTAAGCGTTAGCGCCACCCGGCGAGTTGCCCGGTGGCGCAAGCTTACCGGACCTACAATACTGCGTCAGGCTTCTGCGCGGCGGTACATCCTTCTCGGATGCCCGATCTTTCCGTACAGCATCTCCACCGTCAGAAAACCCACCTCCACGCAGTGTTCCAGATAGCGCCGGGTGGTGGTTTTACTCAGGCCCGTCTCGCTCACCACCTCATCCACCGTAAAACAGTGCGCCGCCTTGTTGTTAAACAGCATTTGCACCCGCGCCAGCGTGTTCTCCTCTATCCCTTTGCTGCCGTTGTCCAGGCGATAGTTTTTCGCCTGCAATTGATAGAGTGAATCTACGTTCTGCTGGTCGACAATCTTCCAGACGCGCTGCTGTTCGGCAAACTGCACAAAACGTTCCAGCGACTGGCTCAGGCGCTTCCAGGAAACCGGCTTGAGGATGTAGTCGAACGCGCCGTTACGAATTGCCTGGCTACAGGTGTCCATATCGCTGGCGGCGGTGATGAAAATCACCGAGCAGTTGGCGCGGGTGAGCATCGGGTTGCTGATAAGGGTGATGCCTTTGCCGTCCGGCAGGTAGTTATCCAGCAGCATCAGCTTCGGCTGTTTGCTCTCCAGTTGTACCTGCGCGTCGGCCAGCGACGCGGCAATCCCCACCAGCCTCAGGCGCGGATGTTTACCGATAAGCTCCGCGTGCAGTTGCGCCAGTTCGTTCTCGTCTTCAACAATCAGTACGTCGATAAGTTCATGTTGCATAGTCGGTATCTTCCAGTTCCTGTACGGGGTGCCGGGCCGTTCCCGTGGCGGGAATAAACAGTGAGAAAATGGCACCGCGTGGGGTGTTATCGGCAACTTCAATTGCACCGCCAGCCTGTGTGACATAGCTTTCAATCAGATACAGGCCAATACCATGATCGCCGCGCGTTTTGGTGGTGATGCCGCGCTCAAAGATCCGGTCGCGGATCTCCGGTGTGATGCCGACGCCCTGGTCGGCGACTTCAATAATCAGTTCCTGCTCGTTCAGCTTTATCAGCACGTCCACCGGGGCATGCGGGAGCGGTGCACGCTGGGTCGCTTCAATGGCGTTATCCAGCAAGTTCCCGATGATCGAGATAAGTTCCGATTCGAGCAGCGGCAGGAACGGTTTATCCACCCGGCAGGCCGGGTCGAAACTCAGCTCAACGCCTTTTTCACGCGCGCGGGCGGCCTTTCCAAGCAGCAAACCACACAGCGTCGGAGAGCTAAAGCGGGACGAGATAAAGTCCAGCAGCTCCTGAGCGTGTTCCGACTGCGCCTGTATGTAGCGAATCGCTTCGTCATAACGGCCCATATGCAGCAGGCCGGACAGCGTAGTCATGCGGTTCAGCTGTTCATGGCGCATGATGCGCAGGTTATCAACGTAGCGCTTCACCTGGCTGAGCTGGGCGCTGAGCGAGTCGATCTCGTTGCGATCGCGAAAGGTGATCACCCAGCCCTGCAACGCATCTTCCAGCATGATCCGCACCCGGCTGGCAATGACCGTGAGATCGTTAAAGCGACAGATCTCATCGTGGGTGTCTTTCGCAAGCATGGTTTGCGCGTTGAAGAACGGGACGGGCGCGATCACCTGGCTGATGAGTTGACCTCGCAGTTCGCGGGCGGGCTGGCGTAAGTCTAATAATTTACGCGCCGCCTGGTTGATCACCTCAATGCGGAGATCGTCGTCGATGGCAATCACCCCTTCATAAATGGATTCCATCATCGCCTTTTGCTGGCGCACCAGCAGGCCGATTTCGCGCGGCTCCAGAGAGAATATCTGCTTCTTGATGCTGCGGGTGAAGAACCAGGAGAAAATAAACAGGGCGATAAGCAGCAGCACGGCGGCAATCAGGATATTAACCACCTTGTTGACGGTGATGGTGTCCAGATAGCTCGTGAGATAGCCTACCGAAACAATCCCCACCACCTGCCCGGCATCATTAAAAATGGGCGCTTTGCTGCGCAGCGAAATGCCTAACCCGCCCTTGCGGATGGTGATGGTGCTTTTGCCGTGTAATACCTCGTCGTTATCTCCGCCAACCAGCGTTTTGCCTACCCGGTCGGCAAACACGGAGTGGAAAAGATGCAGCCCTTTATTGTCACCAATCACAATAAAACTGGCGTCGCTGCGGGCGGCTATTTTCTGCATAAAGTCATGGATACCCAGGATATCCTTTTGTTCGACTTCTTTTCGCAGGGTAGGAATAAGCGCAATTTCTTCGGCCTGTATTTTTGCGCGCGCGCTCATTTCCTGATAAAGCTGCCTGCCGACATCGACATAATAATATCCGCCCAGTAATGCGAACAGCACTGAGAAAAAGGCGACCAGCGAAATAAACAGCTTGATCTGAAACGATACTTTCATAACTATCACGCGAGATATCAACAGGTCGGCTGAATATATCATCTTTTAAGGCCAGGATGCCCGCTTTGCCGAAAACTTGTGATCCCTTGCACAGCGCAGCCTGTAAAAGATTTTTCCGAAAGTCTCATCCTCTTAAGGTTAAATGAATAAATGTTATTTCTTTGTTCAGTTAAGAAAAGAAACCATAAAAACCACGGCAATAAATAAGGCGTAAATCACATTAAATAAAAGAAACCATTAAAACCATAGCGTCCATTAAAACTTCGCTTTTAATATGCCATCCCTCACATAAAGTAAGCCTTTGTGACTCTAAGCTGAACGCACAAAATAACTAAGGGGCTTATTATGAGCACAACTGACGATTCATTCTCTGTTACCCACGACCCGATTGATATTCAGCGGCCATCGCTCAAAGAGCGCTGGTGGCATATTATGGATACCTGGAAAATCGGCATTATTCCTCTGCCGCTGTTCGTTCTGGCGGGCGCGCTGATTGCGATTGATTGCCTGGGCGGAAAACTGCCGAGCGACATTGTGGTCATGGTGGCCACGCTGGCCTTCTTCGGCTTTGCCTGCGGTGAATTCGGCAAACGCCTGCCGATTGTCGGCAAGCTCGGTGCGGCGGCAATTTGCGCCACCTTTATCCCTTCCGCGCTGGTCTATTACGGCCTGCTGCCGGACGTGGTGGTTGAGTCCACGACCAAATTCTATAAATCCACCAATATTCTCTACCTCTATATCTGCTGCATTATCGTCGGCAGCATCATGAGTATGAACCGCACCGTGCTGATCCAGGGCTTCCTGCGCATCTTCTTCCCGATGCTGTGCGGTGAAATCGTCGGCATGATTGTCGGCATGGGTGTTGGGCTGGCGCTGGGCCTCGAGCCGTTCCAGATCTTCTTCTTTATCATTCTGCCGATCATGGCGGGCGGCGTCGGGGAAGGGGCGATCCCGCTCTCTATCGGCTATGCCACCCTGCTGCATATGGATCAGGGCGTGGCGCTCGGCCGCGTGCTGCCGATGGTGATGCTCGGCGGCCTGACGGCGATCATTATCTCCGGTTGCCTCAACCAGCTCGGTAAACGCTACCCGCACCTGACCGGTGAAGGCCAGCTGATGCCGAATCGCGCCAACGCTGATGCCACTGTTTCCCAACCTGCGTTCTCCGGCAAAGCGGACGTGACGACCATCGCCTCGGGCGCGCTGCTGGCGGTGCTGCTGTACATGCTGGGCATGCTCGGTCACAAGCTGATTGGTCTGCCAGCGCCGGTGGGCATGTTGTTTATGGCGGTGCTGGTGAAGCTCTGCAACGGCGCCTCTCCGCGTCTGCTGGAGGGTTCCCAGGTGGTGTACAAATTCTTCCAGACCTCCGTGACCTACCCAATCCTCTTCGCTGTCGGCGTGGCGATTACCCCATGGCATGAACTGGTGGCGGCGTTCACCGTCAGCAACCTGCTGGTGATTGTCAGCACCGTTTCCGCGCTGGTGGCGACCGGATTCTTCGTTGGCAAAAAGATTGGTATGCACCCGATTGATGTCGCCATCGTCTCCTGCTGTCAGAGCGGGCAGGGTGGCACCGGTGACGTGGCGATCCTGACCGCAGGCAACCGCATGAGCCTGATGCCATTCGCCCAGATTGCTACCCGTATCGGCGGCGCGATTAACGTCTCTGTCTCACTGCTGATTCTGGGCAACTTCCTCGTTTAAGTTTTCAGGAAAGAACAATGAAACTCGCAAGCTTTTTATACCAGGGAAAACGCAGCTACGGCATCGTACAGGCCGAAGGCGTGATTGATTTGGGCCGCCGCCTGGGCGACCGCTATGGCGACCTTAAAGCGCTGTTGCAGGGGAACGGGCTGGCGCAGGCCACCCGTTTTCTGAACGACGCGGTGGATGTACCGCTGAACGCCATCACCTTCTTACCGGTGATTGTCCAGCCGGAAAAAATCCTCTGCGTGGGCATGAACTATGCCGACAAGCGCAAGGAGTTTGACCAGCACAACCCGGCCCCGACGCTGTTTGTCCGCTTCCCGGATTCACAGACCGGCCACAACGAGCCGGTGCTGAAGCCGCGCCACTCCAGCGAGTTCGACTACGAAGGCGAGCTGGCGGTGATCATCGGCAAAGGCGGGGAGAACATCAGCCGCGACGACGCCCTGCGCCACGTGGCGGGCTACAGCTGTTACATGGACGGCTCCGCCCGCGACTGGCAGCACACCTGGTTCACCGCCGGGAAAAACTGGCGCCAGACCGGGGCGTTCGGCCCGTGGATGGCGACGGCGGATGAGATCCCGGACCCGCACAGCCTGGCGATCCGCACCTGGCTGAACGGCCGCATGGTGCAGGAAGACAACACCAGCAGCATGATCCACAAGGTGGCGGAGCTGATCGAGTACATCAGCACCTTCACCCGTCTCAGCCCGGGCGACGTGATCATCACCGGCTCGCCTGGTGGCGTGGGTAAAAAGCGCAACCCGCCGCTGTTTATGAAGGAGGGGGATCGCATTGAGGTGGAGATCGAGCATATCGGTCATCTGAGCAACGTGATCGTGGAAGCGCCAGCCGTCGGGCTCGCGGCAGCGCACTGAGTAAGGCGGCAGCATGCAATCGCAACCCATTGATTTTCGGCACACCGTTGTGGCGAAACACCCAGAACGCTTAAGCCAGATCCGCTACCTGCTGGCAGACAGCGGCCTTGGCCTGGACAACGACATCACGCTGTTTGTCGAAGCCTGGTCCGGCGCGCAGCTGGTGGGTTGCGCCGGGCTGGCTGCCAACGTCATCAAATGCGTGGCGGTCAACGAGCAGCTTCGTGGGGAAAACCTCAGCGCGCGTCTGCTTGCAGAGGTGGAAAACGCGGCGCTGGAGCGCGGCCATTTTCACCTCTTCCTCTGCACCCGTCCGTGCAATAAGGAGCGCTTTGGCCGCAGCGGTTTCTGGCCGATTGCCCAGAGCGGGAACAACGCGGTGCTAATGGAGAACACTCCGCAGGGGATCGCGCGCTACTGCCGATCCCTGCGCGCGAAGCGCCGGTGTGGGGAAAAAACGGGCGCGATCGTGATGAACGCCAATCCCTTCACCCTCGGCCATCGTCATCTGGTGGAGCAGGCGGCGACGCAGTGCGATGCCCTGCATCTGTTTGTGGTGCGTGAAGACGCCTCGTTCTTCCCGTTCAGCGCGCGCCTTGAGATGGTGCGTGCGGGCGTGGCGCATCTGCCGAACGTGGTGGTGCATGAAGGCTCGCAGTACATCATCTCCCGCGCCACCTTCCCGGCCTACTTCCTGAAGGAGACCGGCAAAGTGCAGCAGGCGTGGAGCGAGATCGACGTGCTGATCTTCCGGGACTATATCGCCCCGGCGCTGGGCATCACGCACCGCTTCATCGGCTCGGAGCCGTTCTGCGACATCACCCGCCAGTACAACCAGACGCTGCACGACCTTCTGGCCTCGCATATTGAGGTGGTGGAGATGCCGCGCATCAAGGCCACCGGCAACGCCATTTCGGCCTCGGAAGTGCGCCGTTTACTCAAGACACAGCAGTTTTCCCGGATCCGGGAGATTGTCCCGGACTCCACCTTCGCGCACCTCGAAGCACATTATCGTGCGAGTGCGGAAGTCGCATAACTATCAGGAATTTATCATGAATATTGTAAGGGAGGCGCTGGCCGGAACGCAGGAGTCCAGCGACCTGATGGTGAAAATCGCCCCCGCTCACGGTGAGCTGGAGATTGTCATCCGCAGTGAAGTGATTAAGCAGTTTGGCGAGCAAATACGCCAGGTGGTCAACGACACATTGCGCGCCATGAACGTGCACCAGGGATTAATCATTATTGAAGACAAAGGGGCGCTGGACTGTGTAATCCGCGCTCGCCTGCAAAGCGCGCTTCTGCGTGCCGCCGATGAACAGGCCATCAACTGGGGGGCGCTGAAATGAGCAAACTCCGCCGCAGTATGCTGTTCCTGCCAGGCGCCAATGCCGCCATGCTCTCTACCGCCTTTATCTACCGCCCCGACTCCATCATGTTTGACCTTGAGGACGCCGTGGCCCTGCGCGAGAAAGACACCGCACGCATGCTGGTGTTCCACGCGTTGCAGCACCCAATGTATCAGGATATCGAAACCGTGGTGCGCATTAACCCGCTGAGCACGCCGTTTGGCCTGCTGGATCTGGAGGCCGCCGTGCGCGCGGGCGTGGACGTGATTCGCCTGCCGAAAACCGACACCCCGGACGATATTTACGAGCTGGAAGGCCACCTCGAGCGCATTGAGCAGGAGTGCGGGCGCGAAGTGGGTTCCACCCGCGTGATGGCGGCGATTGAATCGGCCATTGGCGTTATCAACGCCGTGGCGATTGCCCGCAGCTCCCCGCGCCTGATCGGCATCGCGCTGGCCGCCTTTGACTACGTGATGGACATGCAGACCGAGCGCGGCGACGGCACCGAGCTGTTCTATGCCCGCTGCGCCGTGCTGCACGCCGCACGCGCCGCCGGTATCGACGCCTTCGACGTGGTGTGGTCCGACGTTAACGACGAAGCCGGGTTCCTGCGCGAGGTCGACCTGATCCGCAAGATGGGCTTCAACGGCAAATCGCTGATTAACCCGCGCCAGATAGACCTGCTGCACAACGCCTACGCCCCGACGCAGGAAGAGGTGGATCACGCCAAAAGGGTGATTGAGGCGGCAGAAGAGGGCGAGCGTAACGGCCTGGGCGTGGTCTCGCTCAACGGCAAAATGGTGGATGCACCGATTATTAACCACGCGCAGGTGGTGCTGGAGCGCGCGGCGGCTTCCGGCGTGCGTCGGTAAGGATGACATAATGAATCAGACAGAACTTCTGCATGTAAATTTCCCCCATCTGCGGGCTCTGAAACCCTTTGATACCGCCCACAGCACCACGCCGTGGCTGGCGGACAGCGAGGCGAAGCACAGCCGCAAGCTCTGCGCCTCTGTTGAAGAGGCGGTTAAGCGCTGCGGCCTGCAGGACGGGATGACCATCTCCTTCCACCATGCGTTTCGCGAAGGCGACCGGGTGATCAACACCGTCGTGGCGCTGCTGGCGCGGATGGGCTTCAAAAATCTGACGCTGGCTTCCAGCTCGCTGATGACCTGCAATGACGCGCTGATCGAGCATATCGAGAGTGGCGTCATCACCCGGATTTACACCTCCGGCATGCGCGGCAGGCTGGCGGATGCCATCTCCCACGGGCTAATGGACGAGCCGGTACAAATTCACTCCCACGGCGGGCGCGTGAAGCTGCTCCAGGACGGCGAGCTGAATATCGACGTGGCGTTTCTCGGCGTGCCGTGCAGCGATGAGTTTGGCAACGCCAACGGGACGCACGGCAAATCGTGCTGCGGTTCGCTGGGCTACGCCATGGTGGACGCGCACTTTGCCCGTAAGGTGGTGCTGCTGACGGAAGAACTGGTGCCATTCCCCAATATGCCCGCCAGCCTGGTGCAGGACCAGGTGGACTACATCGTGCAGGTGGAGAGCGTGGGCGACCCGGCGAAAATCAGCGTCGGCGCGGCGCGCGTCACCAGCAACCCGCGCGAGCTGATGATCGCCCGCTATGCGGCGGACGTGATTGAACACTCTGGCTATTTCAAACCAGGCTTCTCGATGCAGACCGGTTCCGGCGCAGCGGCCACCGCCTGCACCCGTTTTATGGAAGAGAAGATGGAGCGCAGCGGCGTGAAGGCGCGCTTCGCCCTTGGCGGCATCACCGGCAGCCTGGTGGATCTGCACGAGAAGGGACTCATCGAAACGCTGCTCGACACCCAGTGCTTTGACGGCCAGGCAGCGGCCTCGCTGGCGCGCAACCCGAACCACGTGGAGATCTCCACCAACGTCTACGCCAACCCCGGCAGCAAGGCGGCAAGCTGCGACCAGCTCGACGTGGTGATCCTCAGCGCCCTGGAAATCGACGTCGACTTTAACGTCAATGTCATCACCGGCTCCGATGGCGTGATGCGCGGCGCATCCGGCGGACACTGCGACGTGGCGGCGGCAGCCAACCTGACCATTGTGGTCGCGCCGCTGCTGCGAAGCCGCATCTCGACCGTCGTGAAGCGCGTTACCACCCGCCTCACGCCGGGGGAGAGCATTGACGTGCTGGTCACCGACCACGGTATTGCGGTCAACCCGGCGCGCCCGGAGATCCGCGAACGACTCATGGAAGCAGGGCTGAAGGTTGTAGATATCAACGCGCTGTATGAACGAGCGATTTCGTTGACAGGCGTACCGAAACCGATTGAGTTCACCGACAAAATCGTCGGGGTGATCCGCTACCGCGACGGCAGCGTGATCGACACCGTGCGACAGGTAAAGGAGGAAGTGTGACGATTGCGACACCCGTGCGGACGGGTGTCAGCCTGGACGAACTGCTGGCGGCGAAAGAGCGCCGCGCAGCGCGCCAGGCTGACATGCTTGCGCACTATCAACAACCGGTGATCTCCCTCACGCTGGTTACGCCCGGGGAGATCAAAGACAGCCTGCGCTATCGCAACACCATGGGTGTGGCGTTACAGATGTGCGACCAGCTGCTGTGGGAAAACCGCTGGCAGGTGCTGGACCGCCGGGTGCTGTGGCTACCCACCGGACCTGAAGCCTTGTGGTGCGTAGCCCATCCGGCGGCGGAAATTAAAGCGCACTGTGCAGAACTGGAGCAGACGCACCCGCTCGGCAGGCTGTGGGATCTGGATGTGATCTGCCCTCAGCACGGCCACGTCGGGCGTCAGTCGCTGGGGGCGAATCTCAGACGCTGCCTGATCTGTGACGAGCCCGCTCATGCCTGTTCCCGTTCGCGCAATCACCCCGCTGAGCAGGTTGTTTCCCGCGTGGAGAAGATGATCGATGACTGGTTTGCTCGCGACTGAACCGCGCCCGGTTGACGTGCCTGCGCTTGCCGCAGAGGCGCTGTGGCAGGAGCTGGAGCTGACGCCAAAACCGGGTCTGGTGGACAGGCTCAATAACGGCTCCCATTGCGATATGGACCATGCCTTGTTTGTCCGCAGCATTATGGCGATTACGCCGTGGTTTGCCCGGTTTGCGGAACTGGGTGAAGCACATGCGGCCAAACCTGCCGATCGGCAGTTGCGGATTCTCCGCCCGATGGGAATGGCCTGCGAGCAGGCAATGTACGCCGCCACGGGCGGGGTAAATACCCACAAGGGCGGTATTTTTGCCCTCGGTTTGCTCTGCTTCGCCGCCGGGCGTGTGAAAAATATCTCTGCGGATAGCCTCTGTTGTGAGGTAAGTAACATCTGTCGTGGGCTGGTGGCGCGGGAGCTGGTCGGGCGCAGCGGGCAGGCAACGGCGGGGGAGCGGCAGTTTCAGCTGTACGGTTTAACCGGCGCGCGCGGCGAGGCGGAAAGCGGCTTTGCGACGGTGCGTAAGGCTTTGGATGCGTGGAACGGTCAGTCGCTTCACGGCCTGCTGCTGCGCCTGATGGCGGTCAATCAGGACAGTAATCTCGTGTCGCGCGGCGGCATTGAAGGGCTGCGCTACGTTCAGGGCTATGCGCGGGAACTGCTGGCTAACGGCTGGGACTGCGAGGCGTTGCTGAAGATGGATAAGGCATTGATTGAACGCAACCTGAGCCCGGGCGGCAGCGCGGATTTGCTGTCGGTGGGGTGGGTGCTTTCTGGAATAAAATAGCCGGGTGGCGGCTACGCCTTACCCGGCCTACGGTCTGGTTTTCCAGGCCCGGTAAGCGCAGCGCCACCGGGCACAACAATCAATGCGCGATCGGCTGTGCACCGTGCGGCTCGCGCACGTGCTTGTACTTGAACAGCGCGATGAACGCGAAGAACAGCACCAGCGAGTACCCGGCGAAGATCAGCCACACTGGTTGCCAGTTGGTGATGCCGTTAGTGGTATACATCTCAACCACTTTGCCGCTCACCACGCCGCCCAGAATACAGCCGAAGCCGTTGGTCATCATCAGGAACATGCCCTGCGCACTGGCGCGGATTTCAGGTTTCACCTCTTTTTCCACAAACACCGAGCCGGAGATGTTGAAGAAGTCGAAGGCACAGCCGTAAACAATCATCGACAGAACCAGCAGCACGGTGCCGAACGCGCTTGGGTCGCCATAGGCGAACAGACCGAAGCGCAACATCCAGGCGGCGATACTGATCAGCATGACGTTCTTGATACCGTAGCGGCTCAGGAAGAACGGGATAGTCAGGATGAACAGCGTCTCGGAGATCTGCGAGATGGACATCATCACCGACGCGTGTTCGACGATAAAGCTCCCGGCAAACAGCGGATCGTTATCGAAGCTGTGCAGGAAGGTATTACCGAACATGTTGGTGATTTGCAGTTCCGCGCCCAGCAGCATGGAGAAGATAAAGAAGATCGCCATGCGCTTGTTTTTGAACAGTGCGAAGGCGTCCAGGCCAAGCATGGTGCTCCAGCTCTGGTTTTTCTGCTGATTAGATACCGGAATGGTGGGCAGTGTCAGGGTGAACAGCGCCAGCAGTACGGAGAGTGCCGCGCCGATGTAGAGCTGCATATGGCTCAGCTCGAAGCCCGCGAAGCTCACGCCCCACATCGCCATGATAAAGCCGATGGTGCCCCAGATACGGATTGGCGGGAAGTCGGTGACGATATCCAGACCGGCAGATTTCAGGCGATAGTAGGAGATGGTGTTGATCAGGCCAAGCGTTGGCATATAGGCCAGCGAGTTAAGCAGGATCACCATGAACATCGCCCCCGGCGTGGTCACTTCGGCCGCCATAAACAGCGTCCCCGCACCCACCAGGTGGCAAAGCATATACAGCCATTTCGCGCTTAGCCATTTATCCGCCACGATACCGAGCAGCGTTGGCATGAAGACAGCCGCAATACCCAGCGAGCTGTAAACGGCACCGATCGACGCACCATCGAACTTGAGCGTCACAAACATATAGGAGCCGAGTGTAGTCAGCCAGCTACCCCACAGGCAGAACTGCAGAAACGACAAGATTTTAAGCTGCAGCTTAAGGTTCATGTTACTTTCCTCACAAGTGAGCGGGAGATATGTTGTTTTGGGAACATTCAGGGTTGTTATTTGATGCAATTCTATCAGTTGGCAACGATATGTTTTGTTACCTCCCGCAAAAAAATGCAATCCACATTAATTTGCAGTCTGGATTGTGATGCAAATAGCATTTTCGTATGGGGGGGATGAGATGGGTGCGGTCTGATGCCCTTACCCTGGCCCTCTCCCACAGGGAGAGGGGAAGCAGAACACCTTCTCATTGCAGGAGAAGGTGTGTTGATTAGCGGCGACGGTAGTTCTTCTGCGCCGTATTCACCTTATACAGATAGCGGCGTGATTCCGCAGACGGGTGGCGGGTGGTGAGGGTTGAGTAGACATCCCCCGGCGCCATGCTGTTGATGATGTTCGCGGCCTGCACTTTGTCATTTGAGAAGACGCGCAGCACGCTGCCCGCGCCACCGTTATAGGCGGTGATCACCGCATAGCGGCGTGAGGTTGGGTTATCAATCCCGCCCAGGTAGACATTGTTCAGCATCGCCAGGTAGGCCGTACCGGTATCAATGTTGCTTTGCGGATCGAACAGGTAGCTGCGGCTCGGCGTGCCGGATTTCCCCTGTGCGCGGAACACGTCTTTACCGGCGCTGTGCTGTACAACCTGCATCAGCCCCAGCGCGTCGGAACGGCTTACCGCGTAGGGGTTGAACGAGGACTCGGTCTGCATAATCGCCAGGATCAGCGACTCATCCACGCCATACTTACGCGACGCCTGACGCACCATGCCCAGATACTTATGCGCACGCTTGTCGAGGTGGTTCGGCACCAGGTTGATCGTGACGCTGTAGATCACTTTCAGGCCGTTGGTGCGGCTTTTCAGGCGCGTTTGCAGCAGGTAGTCGGCAAATTTCGTGGCGCGGCCTTCCCAGCGGATCGGCTGACCGGTCTGGTCAACGACCTGGCCATACAGAAACGGCTCTTTGGAGATGGTGATGTCATCGGCATCAGAGTAGAGGTCGATAGACCCCGGATCGTCGCCCATCAGCAGGGTTTTGATGATGGCCTGACGTAAATGCGCCGCAGGTTCAGTCCCTGCGATGGTTTCAACCGTAATCGTACCGTCATCGAAGTTGATGTGGCTACGGGTCTGATAGGCGTCGGTGTACTTAACGTAGTCCTTCGGTCCGGCAATAAGAACTTCGTTAAATCCCCATATGTTCTCGATGTTGTGGGCAAACTGCCCCATCAAAATGTCAAAACCGTTGGTGTCCTTGACCCAGGCTTCGTTGTATTCATCGCCTTTTTTGGAAGAACAAGACACAAGCAACGGCGCAACAAGGGCTAGCGCTAAAAGTTTTTTCATCATTCCGGGAGTGCGTGTTGTGTTTGCTTTGGGGTTGCTGTTGCCGGGTGGCGCTGCGCTTACCCGGCCTACAAAACCGTAGGCCCGTGCAAGCGCAGCGCCGCCGGGCAGCAGCCGCAGAGTATTATTTTTCCGGTGGCGTATAGCCTTCGATATGGACGTCTTTACCCTCGAACAGGAAGTTCACCATCTCCTGCTCCAGCAGTTTGCGGTGTTCCGGGTTCATCATGCTGAGCTTTTTCTCGTTGATCAGCATGGTCTGCTTCTTCTGCCACTGTCCCCAGGCTTCTTTGGAGATCTCGTTGTAAATGCGCTTACCCAGGTCGCCCGGGTAGAGCTGGAAATCCTGGCCTTCAGCGTCGCGCTGTAGGAAAGTACAAAAAATGGTTCTGGCCATACTCATTCCTCTTTGTCTTGCCGATGCTAAACCATTGCACCGACACGTAATTGCTGTAACAGGCGCTCCACGGGAGCCGCCAGCCCGACTGATGGCGGTTGCGCTAAGTTATACCAGAGAGCGGTGCCTTCATCCATGCACGACGTGAATGAGGACACGGGAAGCCACATCGGCACAATATCCAGATGGAAATGGCTGAAGGTATGACGGAACGCGTTGAGTTGCGTCAGGGTATCGGCCGCAATGCCGCGCTGTTCAAGCCATGCCCGAAGCGAGGCTTCATCCTCAAACTGTGGGAAGCAGTATAGACCACCCCACAGGCCACTCGGCGGGCGCTGAGCGAGAAACACCTCGTCGCCATACTGCATCAGCAGCATGTACCCGGTGCGTTCAGGCAGCGTCTGCTTCGGTTTTTTCCCCGGATACTGCGCCCAGGTGTGGTTCGCATACGCCACGCAGAGGTTGTTTACCGGGCAAAGTTCGCACTTCGGTTTTGAACGGGTGCAGACCATCGCGCCCAGATCCATCATCGCCTGGTTAAAACGCTCCACTCCTTTCGCCGGAGTGACCGCTTCACTGATCTCCCACAGGCGTTTCTCAACCTCTTTCTTGCCCGGCCAGCCATCTACGGCGTAGCAGCGTGCGAGCACGCGCTTGACGTTGCCGTCGAGAATAGGGAAATGTTTGCCTAAAGAGAGGGAGAGGATTGCGCCTGCGGTTGAACGCCCGACGCCGGGCAAATCCGCCACCTCGTCAAAGGTCTCCGGGAATTTACCGTTGTGGCGGGTGGCGACCTGCTGTGCGGCTTTGTGCAGGTTGCGCGCGCGGGCGTAATAGCCGAGGCCTGTCCACAGGTGCAGTACCTCGTCCAGCGGCGCGTTGGCCAGATCGGTGATTGTCGGGAAGCGCGCCATAAAACGCTCGAAGTAAGGAATGACCGTCGCGACCTGCGTTTGTTGCAACATCACCTCGGAGAGCCATACTTTGTAAGGCGTTTTTTCAATTTGCCAGGGCAGGGTTTTACGCCCGTATTTGTCGTACCAGTCCAGCACCTGGGCTGAAAATTGAGAGGCTTGCATGGTCATCGATTCGCTTAATCAGGGACGCAGATTGCAGCACAGCGTCAATCTGCTGTAAACCGGATCTTTCCCATGCTTGCATAGAAGCCTTAACTTTGGATAATGCCCGTTTCCCGAACATTCTCACAAGCAGACAACTCTTTTATGAAAAACGACGTCATTTCACCGGAATTTGATGAAAACGGTCGCCCGCTGCGCCGTATTCGCAGCTTTGTCCGCCGTCAGGGGCGCCTGACAAAAGGGCAGCAACACGCGCTGGACAACTACTGGCCGGTGATGGGCGTTGAGTTCAGCGAGCAACCGCTCGACTTCGCCGACCTGTTTGGCCGAGAGGCGCCTGTGACCCTGGAGATCGGTTTTGGTATGGGCACCTCGCTGGTGACCATGGCGAAAGCGCGACCGGAGCAGAACTTCCTCGGTATCGAGGTGCACTCGCCGGGCGTCGGTGCATGCCTGGCAACGGCCCACGAAGAGGGCGTTGAGAACCTGCGCGTCATGTGTCACGACGCGGTGGAAGTGCTGCACAAAATGATTCCTGACAATTCTTTGAACATGGTTCAGCTCTTTTTCCCTGACCCATGGCACAAAGCGCGTCATAATAAACGCCGTATCGTTCAGGCGCCGTTTGCCGAGCTGGTGAAAAGTAAGCTCAAGCTGGGCGGCGTTTTCCACATGGCAACCGACTGGGAACCTTATGCGGAACATATGCTGGAAGTGATGTCGTCCCTGGACGGGTATAAAAATCAGTCTGAAAGCAACGACTACGTACCGCGTCCGGATTCACGTCCGGTGACAAAATTTGAACAGCGTGGCCATCGTCTTGGTCACGGCGTATGGGACTTAATGTTCGAGAGGGTGAAATAATGGCAAAGAATCGTAGCCGTCGTCTGCGTAAAAAGATGCACATCGAAGAATTCCAGGAAGTGGGCTTCTCCGTTGCCTGGCGCTTCCCGGAAGGCACCAGCGTTGAGCAGATCGATCAGGACGTTGATGCGTTCATCAACGAGGTGATCGAGCCAAACAAGCTGGCCTTCGACGGTAGCGGCTATCTGGCGTGGGAAGGTCTGATTTGCACCCAGGAAGTGGGGAAATGCACCGAAGAGCATCAGGCGCTGGTACGCAAATGGCTTGAAGACCACAAACTGGAAGATGTCCGCGTTAGCGAACTTTTCGACGTTTGGTGGGACTAATAAAGCAAGAACGGGCCAGCCTTAGCTGGCCCATTTTGTCTGAGGGAGTGTTAAAGATGCGCAAAACGTTGCTGGCTGTTGCTTTACTGGCAATCGGAACCACCGCCCATGCGGAGTATAAATGTAGCGTCACCCCGCGTGATGACGTGGTGCTGAGTCCGCAAACCGTGCAGGTTAAGGGCGAGAATGGCAATCTGGTGATTACGCCGGATGGCAACGTGACCTTTAACGGCAAACCGCAAAACCTGACGGCCGCCCAGCGCGAGCAGGCGATGGACTACCAGGCCGAGTTGCGTACCGCGCTGCCCTGGATCAACGATGGCGCGCTGACCCGCGTTGAAAAGAGCCGCGTGGCGCTGGATAAAATCATCACCAAAGAGGTGGGGGAGAGCAGCAATATGCGCACCCGCCTGACGAAGCTGGATAAACAGCTGAAAGAGCAGATGAACCGTATTATCGAGACGCGCTCTGATGGCCTGACGTTCCACTATAAGGCGATCGATCAGGTGCGTGCCGACGGTCAGCAGCTGGTGAACCAGGCGATGGGCGGCATTCTCCAAGACAGCATCAACGAGATGGGCGCCAAAGCGGTGCTGAAGGGTGGCGGTAATCCGTTGCAGGGTGTACTGGGTAGCCTGGGCGGACTGCAAACCTCGATTCAGAACGAGTGGAAGAATCAGGAAGCCGATTTCCAGCAGTTCGGCAAAGACGTGTGTAAACGCGTGGTGTCGCTGGAAGACAGCCGGAAGGCGCTGGTGGGGACGCTGAAGTAATTCACTTAGCCCCTCACCCTAACCCTCTCCCCAAAGGGGCGAGGGAATAGTTTGCTCCCTCACTTTAACCCTTTCCCTAAAGGGGCGAGGGAATAGTTTGCGCCCTCACATTAACCCTTTTCCTAAAGGGGCGAGGGGATGGTTTGCCCCCTCTCCCTTTCAGGGAGAGGGCCGGGGTGAGGGTTGCAGCGCTTGCAGCGTTTCAAGGATCCTTTCTAACACCGCCTCTTCGTTATTCCAGAGTTCGTTGTTCCAGAATCGAATAACGTGCCAGCCCTTATGGTTTAACCACAATGTCCTTTGTCGATCGTATTCCAGCTTTTCATCATGTTGTCCGCCATCTAGCTCAACGGCCAGCCGAGCCGCGCAACAGGCGAAATCCAGAATGTAGTGACCTACCGGGTGCTGTCGGCGAAATTTATAATTTTCGAAACGGCGGCTGCGCAGTAAATACCAAAGCCGCCTTTCTTCCTGTGTCAGCTCGCGTCTGAGCTGTTTTGCATAAGAACGAGTAATTTCCATCCCCACACTCTGCCAGCCTTTCCCTCAGCCAGCAGAACGGGATGTAAAATTCTGAATCAGCCTTCAGGATTTTCAGCGAGGAACAGCTCAAGAAGGGAGTTTAAGAACAGCTTGCCGTGCTCGGTGATCTGCCAGGACTCATCACACTCGGTCAGATACCCCTGCGCCAGCGCCTCGTCGATCTGCGGGCGAATCACCGATTCCGGCAGCCCGGTGTACAGCGCAAACTCCGCGCGCGGTGCGGCTTCCAGCAGACGGAAGCGGTTCATAAAGAACTCAAACGGCTTATCCGCCGCCTCGACGTCGTGCTGACGCTCCAGGTAGCGGCCTTCCATATACCCGCGCGGATGACGCGTTTTAGCGGTACGCAGAATGCGTCCGTCCGGGAAGGTCACTTTGCCATGTGCGCCGCAGCCAATTCCCAGATAATCACCAAAACGCCAGTAGTTCAGATTGTGCTGACACTGATAGCCCGGCTTCGCATACGCCGACGTTTCGTATTGCTGATACCCCGCCGCGGTCAAAAGCTGGTGGCCCTGCTCGAAGATATCCCACAGCGCGTCATCGTCCGGCAGCACCGGAGGACGGGAACCAAACAGGGTGTTCGGCTCAATGGTCAGCTGATACCACGACAGATGCGGCGGATTCAGTTCAATCGCCTGACGCAAATCGTCCAGCGCTTCTTCGAGCGACTGATCCGGCAGGCCATGCATCAGGTCGAGGTTAAAGCTGCGCAGCCCAAGCCCCGTTGCCAGGTTTGCCGCGCGTTTTGCCTCTTCCGGGCCGTGGATACGCCCCAGACGCTTCAGCTTTGGCTCGCTAAAGCTCTGCACGCCGATAGAGATACGGTTCACGCCCGCACGCTGATACTCGACAAAACGGTCGGCCTCAACGGTACCGGGGTTGGCTTCCATCGTAATTTCAGCATCCACTGCCAGGTTCAGGCGTGCGCGCACGCCATCCAGCAGCGTCTGCATCGCCGGGCCTGAAAGCAGGCTCGGTGTACCGCCACCAATAAAAATGGTCTTCACTTCACGTCCCTGTGCGTACGATACATCAGCATCCAGATCGGCCAGCAGATGCGCGACGTAATCATCGTGCGGCACTTCGCCCTTCAGCGCGTGCGAGTTGAAATCGCAGTACGGGCATTTCTGCACGCACCATGGGATGTGAATATAAAGACTCAGAGGCGGCAAATTAGCCATTACGCAGTGCTTCCAGTAACAGTTTCAGGGCGCGTCCACGGTGGGAGATCGCGCTTTTCTCTTCGCGGGTGAGTTCCGCAGCGGTTTTTCCCTCGGTCGGGACAAAGAAAATCGGGTCGTAACCAAAGCCGCCGTTGCCCGCCGCTTCACGGGTGATCACGCCCGGCCAGCTGCCGTGACAGACAATCGGCGTGGGATCTTCCGCGTGACGCATGTAGACCAGCACGCAGTGGAACTGCGCGGTACGCTGTTCGTCAGGGACGTCTTTCAGGGCCACAAGCAGCTTTTCCAGATTCTGCTGGTCGGTGGCGTCCACCCCGGAATAGCGGGCGGAGTAAATCCCCGGCGCACCGCCCAGAAAATCCACGGCCAGACCGGAGTCATCGGCTATCGCGGGCAGTCCGGTGATCTGCGCCGCATGGCGCGCTTTCAGAATGGCGTTTTCGATAAACGTCAGGCCGGTCTCTTCGGCGGAGTCCACGCCCAGCCCGGTCTGGGCCACCACGTCCAGCCCAAAATCATTTAATAGCGAGGCCAGCTCGCGCACTTTACCGGCGTTACCGGTGGCGAGAACAACTTTCTGCATGGTTTAGTCCTGTTCTTTCAGAGCCGCGACTTCCGTCGGGATAGATTGCGGGTTAAGGATTTTTACCTGTTTATGCCGGCCAAGTTCACCTTTCTCAATGATGACCTGGCTTTTAGCGACGCGAAACTGTTTAGCCAGATATTTGGTCAGATGCGCATTCGCCTGGCCGTCAACCGGCGGGGCAGTGATGGCGACTTTTAGCTCGTCGCCATGCAGCCCAACAATACTGTCGCGGCTGGCTTTCGGCTGAATGTACAGCCGCAAAACCAGCCCGTCGGCGCAGGGGCTAACTGCACTCATAACGCCATCCACAGCCCCGGCAGCAGCATATTACCCGTCGCCTGTAACAGTTCCGCGATACCCATATTCAGCACGTACAGCAGCAGAACGAGAAGCATCGGGGAGAAGTCGATTCCGCCCATTGCAGGCAGCAGGCTACGAATCGGGCGCAGCAACGGTTCAGTCAGCTGAATCAACGCGTACTCCACCGGGCTACGGCCCCGGCTTACCCAGCTCATGATCGCCATCACCAGCAGGACCCAGAAGATCAGCGAGCCGACGGTTTTAACCAGGATCAGAACGGCTGAAATCCAGATAATCGGCTGGAAAGTGATGACCATAAACAGCACGATCGCTTTGATAACGCTCAGAATAAACGCCATCAGCAGAGATGAACTGTCAATTGGCCCCATTGCCGGAATGACGCGGCGAAGCGGCCCCACAACGGGCTGCGTGATTTTCACGATAAATTGTGAGAATGGATTGTAAAAATCACAACGGGCCCACTGCATCCAGACGCGCAACAGCAGCGCCATCGTATACAGTTCAATGACCGTTGAAAGCAGGAAAGTCAACGTCTTCATGGCGTTCCTCAGGTTTCCTTATTATTGGGTGTAATCGCGCGCACCGAAAATTGCCGTGCCGATGCGCACCATGGTGCTGCCTGCCGCGATGGCGGCTTCCATATCGTCCGACATGCCCAGAGAAAGCGTGTCTACCGTGTCATAGCGCGCTTTAAGCGCCTCAAATGCTACAGCCATTTGCTGTGCCACGGCAAACTGCCTTTCATAACTTGACTCTGGCGCCGGGATAGCCATCAGCCCGCGCAGGGTTAAACGCGGCAGCGCCGCCACGTCCGCCGCCAGCGCATCCAGTTCGCCCAGCGTAATGCCGGACTTGCTGTTTTCATCACTGATGTTGATTTGAATCAGCACGTTAAGCGCTGGCATCTCCATAGGGCGCTGGTCGCTCAGACGGGTAGCGATGCGCAGACGATCGATGGTGTGGCACCAGTCAAAGTGCTCTGCTACCAGACGGCTTTTGTTCGACTGTAGCGGACCGATAAAGTGCCATTGCAGGTCTGTATTTCCCCGTTCCCGGAAAGCACGAATTTTATCCACGCCTTCCTGCACATAGTTTTCACCAAAGGCACGATGACCGGCGGCTATCGCTTCTGCGATGGCGCTCGCAGGCTTAGTTTTGCTGACTGCAAGCAACGTAATTTCTTCTGGAGCACGGCCGCAACGCGTTGCCGCGGCTGAGATTTTGTCCCGGACCTGTGCCAGGTTATGCGCAATGTCGTTCATTTTCCGAGGAGTAGTCTATGGATGTGGAAGAAATTGTGGCCCTTAGTGTAAAGCATAACGTCTCCGATCTACACCTGTGCAGTGATTCGCCACCGCGCTGGCGCAGGTCAGGCCGTCTTGAACCTGCGCCGTTTCCGCCCCCGGATGTGGAGGCGTTATTAAAAGCGTGGCTCAACGACGAACAGCAGGGCGCATGGTGGGCAAACGGGCAGGTGGATTTTGCCGTTACCCTCGCAGGCCGTCAGCGGCTGCGCGGCAGTGCGTTTAAGCATATGCTCGGCGTTTCGATTGCGCTGCGGCTGTTGCCGCTGACGTGCCCGCAGCTCTCTGCGCTAGGTGTGCCGCGAGCGATCCCGGAACTACTGTCCAATGACAATGGCCTGATTCTGGTCACCGGCGCCACCGGCAGTGGGAAATCGACCACCCTGGCCGCTATGGTCGATTTCCTCAATCACCAGACGGACGGGCATATTCTGACCCTGGAAGATCCGGTGGAGTTTATGTACCAGAGCGAACGTTGCCTGATCCAGCAGCGGGAGATAGGCCAGCACAGCCCGTCCTTTGCCGAGGCGCTGCGCAGCGCGCTGCGTGAAGATCCGGATGTGATTCTGCTTGGTGAGCTGCGCGACAGCGAGACGATACGCCTGGCGCTGACGGCGGCGGAAACCGGCCATCTGGTGTTAGCCACGCTGCACACGCGCGGCGCGGCGCAGGCGATCGAGCGCCTGGTCGACACCTTTCCGGCGCAGGAGAAAGATCCGGTGCGTAATCAGCTGGCGGGAAGCCTGCGTGCGGTCCTGGCGCAGAAGCTACGTCAGGATGTCCAGGGCGGGCGCGTGGCGCTGTATGAGCTACTGGTGAATACCTCGGCGGCGGCAAACCTGATCCGCGAAGGCAAAACCTGGCAACTGCCGGGCATTATTCAAACGGGGCAGCAGGCGGGAATGCAGAACTTTGAGCAGAGTCTGGCGGAGCGACGGGCGCAGGGGCGGCTGTAGCCCCGGCGCTCAGTAACCCTGTTCGAAATAGCTTTCGAGGATAATGACGGCTGAAGCTGAATCCACGCTGCCTTTGTTCAGCGCCCGGAAGCCACCGTGCTCGAACAGGCCAGCGCGTGCCTCGACGGTGCTCAAACGTTCATCGTGCAGCTTAACGGAGACGCCAAAGCGGCCATGGATTTTGTTCGCGAATTTGCGCGCGCGGGCGGTAAGCGGTTGCTCGGTGCCGTCCATGTTTAGCGGCAGGCCGACAATCACGTCGTCCGGCTGCCACTCTTTGAGCAAGCGCTCAATAAGGTTCCAGTCCGGCGTGCCGTCGTTAGCTTTCAGCGCCGTGAGCGGGCGAGCGGTGCCGGTGATCCGTTGACCCACAGCGACGCCGATGCTTTTGGTGCCGAAGTCGAAGGCGAGAAGGGTGCCGCTCATTACGCGTGCCCCGCAACGCCAGGCATGGTCAGAATATCAATGCCAATCAGTTTTGCCGCGTCACGCCAGCGATCGGCGATAGGGGTTTTAAACAGGATATTCATATCCGCAGGGGCTGTCAGCCAGGCGTTGTCCAGAATTTCTTGTTCCAGCTGCCCTTTTTCCCAGGAGGCGTAGCCGAGCGCAACCAGCACCTCAGAAGGCTGACTGGCAGTGCCTAGCGTTTCAAGCACATCGCGAGAGGTGGTGACGACGGTGTTATCGGAGATACGAATGCTGGACGAGAAAACCGGCGGGGTATGCAGGATAAAGCCACGATCTTCTGCAAGCGGGCCGCCGAGCATCACCGGTTTATCGAGACGGATTTCCGGCAGCCGCGCTTCAGCAGGGATTTTCAGCTTGTCCAGAATGCCTTCCACCTGGAGGTTTTCCAGCGGCTTATTGATGATAATCCCCATCGCGCCGTCTTCGTTGTATTCGCAAATATAGACCACGGAGCGGCGGAAAATCGGATCCTGGAGAGCAGGCATGGCAATAAGAAAGTGATGCTGTAAATTCATTGTCAGAGGTACTGTTTCCTGGTTTAAAAAGCGACAGCGCCCAGTATGGGGATAAACACAGGCGCTGTCACAGGTTATTTCTGTAAACGTTTTTCGATAGCGTCCATCAGCATTCCGGTGATCGAGATCGGGAATTCCGCTTCGATTTCACGAATGCAGGTCGGGCTGGTGACGTTCACTTCGGTCAGGCGATCGCCGATGATATCGAGGCCGACGAAGATCAGGCCTTTGGCTTTCAGCGTAGGGCCGACGCGGCGGGCAATTTCCCAGTCGCTTTCGCTTAACAGACGCGGTTCGCCACGGCCGCCAGCCGCCAGGTTGCCACGGGTTTCCCCTCCCTGCGGGATACGCGCCAGGCAGTAAGGCACCGGCTCGCCGTCTACGACCAGCACACGCTTGTCGCCGTCTTTAATGGCCGGCAGATAGTTCTGCGCCATGCAGTAGCGGGTTCCCAGCTCGGTCAGCGTTTCGGCAATCACGCCAATGTTCGGATCGCCCTCTTTCACGCGGAAGATCGACGCGCCACCCATGCCGTCCAGCGGCTTCATGATGATGTCGCCGTGCTTCTGCCAGAATTCTTTCAGCTGCGTTTTGCTGCGGGTGACGAGCGTTTCCGGCGTCAGGTCAGAGAACCATGCGGTATAGAGCTTCTCGTTGCAGTCGCGCAGGCTCTGCGGCTTGTTGACGATCAGCGTTCCTTTCTCTTCGGCACGCTCAAGGATATAGGTGGCGTAAATGTATTCGGTGTCGAACGGCGGATCTTTACGCATCAGGATCACGTTAAGGTCGGCCAGGGCAATATCCTGCTCGGTACCGAATTCGTACCATTTTTCGTAGTTCTGCTCGACGTTAACGATGCGGGTGCGTGCGCGGGCTTCACCGTTGATCAGGTAAAGATCGTTCATCTCCATATAGTGGAGTTCATAGCCGCGACGCTGCGCTTCCAGCAGCATAGCGAAGCTGGAGTCTTTCTTGATGTTAATGTTTGCGATGGGGTCCATCACGATGCCGAGCTTAATCATCTTCTTCTCCGGTTATGGGTCAGGCTTTGCTTCAACCCAGATCGCCAAATCGCACCTGTAGCGCGGTAATGGCGGTGAGTGCCGTTGTCTCAGTGCGCAGAACGCGAGGTCCCAACAGAATATCAGTAAACTGGTAACGCGCCGTCATGGCAATTTCGTCAGCCGACAGGCCGCCTTCCGGGCCAATCAGCAGGCGTACACGCTCAACGGGCAGCGGCAGCGTATTGATGCTGGCGCTGGCGCGCGGATGAAGATTGAGCTTAAGCCCGCTTTCCTCTTCTGCACACCAGTCCTCCAGATCCATCGCCGGGCGGATCTCCGGGATACGGTTGCGGCCGCTCTGTTCGCAGGCCGCAATGGCAATTTTTTGCCACTGCTGGATCTTTTTGTTCAGACGTTCCGCATCCAGTTTAACGCCGCAGCGCTCAGAAAAAAGTGGCGTAATGAGGCTTACACCCAGTTCAATGGATTTCTGAATGGTGAACTCCATCTTTTCCCCACGCGACATCACCTGGCCCAGGTGAATGTGCAGCGGGGATTCCCGGTCGTCCACGTCGCCACGCAGCACCTTCACGTGCACGCTTTTTTTATCGGCGCGCGTAATTTCAGCGTCGAAAACCTGATTAGAGCCGTCAAAGAGCTGAATCGCCTGGCCTGCCCCCATGCGCAGCACGCGACCTACATGGTTTGCGGCATCATCAGACAGGGCGATTTCGCCGCCTGGGGTAATCAGTTCAGGGTGATAGATGCGAGGGATGCGCATAGTCAGAAATTCCATGTGTCATGCGATATAAGCGAATTGCCGTAGTGTAGGTTAGCTCTTTTGCGCCTGGCAAGCCCGCTGGACGTAAGGGTTGTGATTCCCCTGGACTTTGGCGATACGTTCATCGCGCTGGCATTCCCAGTCCGTCACCGGGTAGAGCTTGTCCCAGGCATTGAAGAGCTGCGTCTGCTGGCGGGAAAGATTGAGATCGTAGCGGTCGCGCATATAAAAATAAGTGCGGGCGATGCTGCCGCGCGCGCGGGCAGGTGGTTCGGCGACTTTCTCTTTGAAATCGACCTTCATGGCGCACTGACCGTACTGGCCTTCGCCACCGTTCCACTGGCTGTACATGAAGTTTCCGCGGTCGCCATTGACCTCACCCACGGCGGGTTGCAGGTTGTGCATATCGCTTTCCATCTGGCGGTAGACCGGATCTTTTGCGCAATTTTTACGTCCACCGTCCTGCCAGCACTGGCGCTGGTGGCCAAACTGCCAGGCCGGAACAACGTGTTCCCATTCGATTCGGCTGGCGCGATTCTCGTTCTTGCGCACCTTATAGCCGCAGGATCCAAGATCCACGACCCCTTTCTTACCCTGCCAGTTAATTTTACAGCCGCAGTAGAAATCACCCGGTACGTCGGCGTTAATCTTTACGCCCGCGGTTTTTGCCTGAGAGAAACTGTGAATACCGTCGGCCAGAGCATGGCCGGAGAGCGCTGTCGCCAGAAAAGCGACCGCGAGAGAAACATTACGGGACATCTTACACTCCGTGTCAAAACGAGCCCGCAACGTAACGAATGTTGTTCCCGTATGCAATCAGTCAGATCAGGAAAGTTCCTGAAAGTTCGAGTGATTATTCCGCAACCAGCGGTTCGCCGCATTTAACGCAGCGATAGGTCGCCTCGCCGCGCACCACGCGGTTATGGCGGCGGACGGTAAGCTGGTGCTGCTGACACTGGCAGCGGTAAGGGAAGGTATTGCGGCGTACCGATTCCAGCTCGAACTGATGGGTGCGGCGAGCCGGAACCCCGAGCACCGCCTCCATCATCCATTTCCACTCTTTGCCGTGCGGCGCGACGCGGCCAAAGTGTTTCCACACCAGCAGGTGCGCCAGTTCGTGCGGGACGACTTCGTCGATAAACGCCTGCTGGTTTTCCATCATCAGCACCGGATTCAGGCGGATCTCATACGATTCCAGCCAGGCGGTGCCTGCCGCGGTGCCACGCTGCTGATAGACCAGCTTCGGTTCAGGATAATTGCGGCCGAGCTTCAGGTTGGCCTGGGCGAGTTTTTCCCGCAGGCTGCGCATGACGGCTTGCTGAATGGCGATGGGGAGACGGGGAGCTTTCATAGGGGCAGAGCATAAAGCGGGAAGCGGGGAGGCGCAAGAGGCGCCTCCCGCAGGAGGATCAGTCGTGTGCGCCGATTTCGCGCAGAGGACGACCTTTCATCAGGTTACGTTCAATGTGTTCCAGTGAAACATGTTTGGTTTCAGGAACCAGCCAGATAGTGAGAACGATAAAGAACAGGTTCAGACCGGCGTAGACCCAGAAGGTATTGGCGTTACCCAGGGTATTGAGCATGGTCAGGAACGTTGCGCCGACGATCATGTTGGCAATCCAGTTGGTCGCGGTAGAACAGGTGATACCAAAATCACGCCCTTTCAGCGGCTGGATCTCAGAGCACAGCACCCAAATCAGCGGACCGGCGCTCATCGCAAACCCAATGATAAACATCAGCAGCATCGCCACGGCGAAGTACTGTGCCGTTGGGGAATGAATGCCCATGTGCATCATGGTACCCAGCACGCCCATCCCGACGGCCATCACCAGGAAGCCCAGCGTCAGGGTTGGCTTACGTCCCCAGCGGTCCACCAGACCGATAGCGATAAAGGTCGCCAGCACGTTGGTCAGGCCGACGATCACGGTGCCCCACATCTGCTCGGTGGTGTTGGTGTAGCCCGCCAGTTCGAAGATTTTCGGCGCGTAATACATGATGACGTTCATCCCGGTGAACTGTTGCATGATCTGTAACAGCACACCGAGGAACACCGCGCGGCGGAAGTTGCTGTTCTCTTTGAACAGCGCCCAGCCGGACTGTTTGACCTTCAGGCTTTCGCGGATCTCTTCCAGCTCGTTTTTGGCTTCGGCGCTGGTATCACGCAGGCGTAAGAGCACGCGTTCGGCATCATGGAAGCGGCGTTTGGCGGCGAACCAGCGCGGACTGTCCGGCAGGAAGAAGACGCCAATCAGCAGCAGGATGGCTGGAATGATGATTACGCCCAGCATCCAGCGCCATGCGCCGCTGTAGCTGAATGCGGTATCCGAGAGATAAGCCCCCAGAATACCGATGGTGATCATCAGCTGATACATGGAAATCATGCTGCCGCGGATTTTTTCCGGAGCGATTTCAGACAGGTACAGCGGGGCAGTATAAGACGCCACGCCCACTGCCAGACCGAGCAGCACGCGGGAGATGATCAGCACTTCAACGTTAGGTGCAGCGGCAGAGAACAGTGAGCCGGCAACGAACAGGATCGCGCCGATCATCAGGCTCTTTTTACGCCCGAGCTTAAAGGAGAGCCAGCCGCTGCCGACCGCGCCGACGGCGGCACCGAACATCATGGAGCTAACCACCCATTCCTGAGTGTGCGCGCTAATCTGGAACTCATCGGTGATGAAAGGTAATGCACCGGCAATTACGCCAATATCCAGGCCAAAGAGTAATCCTGCCAGAGCGGCGAGGAAGCAGACGAAGAACGTCATTGCCTTATTGGACGTACGCCCCTGTTTATTATTGTCAGGCATTATGCCCTCCAGTTGGGTTATCAGTTTTTACGATATTAAGAGTAGGTGAGCGGCTCATAAAAATATGTGAGTCAAATCACAACGGTGTAATCGGTTACACTGGCTTGTAACCGTAAAAATAATTAAATCTTTGAAAATATAGAGGTAAATTAATTGATGTGCATCGCGTTTGCACAAATTTCAGACTTAACTGAAAGGGAATGTAACAGCAGAAGAAATGCGATCATGCAAAGAGAATATTCTGAAAGCGGGGTATAGAGAGTGAGGTGTAAACGGTTCCAAACATTGCCGGGTGGCGGCTGCGCCTTACCCGGCCTACAAAAACTCACTACCCGTAGGTCGGGTAAGGCATAGCCGCCACCCGACATAAAAAAGGCCAGCACAAAGGCTGGCCTGTTTAAGCTACTGGCAGTCGATTATTTCAGACCGGCAGCATCACGCAGCAGGGCGGCTTTGTCGGTTTTTTCCCATGGGAAATGTTCGCGGCCAAAGTGACCGTACGCTGCGGTTTCCTGGTAGATTGGGTGCAGCAGATCCAGCATCTGAATCAGACCGTATGGACGCAGGTCGAAGAACTCACGCACCAGCAGGGTCAGCTGTTCAGAAGGCACTTTTTCAGTACCGAAGGTTTCCACCATGATGGAGGTTGGCTCAGCCACGCCGATAGCGTAGGAAACCTGGATCTCACAGCGGTCAGCCAGACCGGCAGCAACGATGTTTTTCGCCACATAACGTGCAGCGTACGCCGCAGAACGGTCAACTTTAGACGGATCTTTACCGGAGAATGCGCCGCCGCCGTGACGTGCCATGCCGCCGTAGGTATCTACGATGATTTTACGACCGGTCAGACCGCAGTCACCCATTGGGCCGCCGATAACAAAGCGTCCGGTTGGGTTGATGAAGAATTTGGTCGCAGAGCTCAGCCATTCAGTTGGCAGAACCGGCTTGATGATCTCTTCCATCACCGCTTCTTGCAGGGATTTCTGGTCAATCTCTTCCGCATGCTGCGTGGAAAGAACCACTGCATCGATACCGACGATTTTCCCGTCGTCATACTGGAAGGTCACCTGGCTTTTCGCATCCGGACGCAGCCACGGCAGGGTGCCGTTTTTACGCACTTCAGCCTGACGCTGCACCAGACGATGGGCGTAGGTTACCGGCGCTGGCATCAGCACGTCGGTTTCGTTGGTTGCGTAGCCGAACATCAGGCCCTGGTCACCCGCGCCCTGTTCCAGCGGATCGGCACGGTCAACGCCCTGGTTGATATCCGGAGACTGTTTGCCAATCGCGCTCAGTACGGCGCAGGAGTTGGCATCAAAGCCCATATCAGAATGTACATAGCCAATCTCACGCACCGTGTTACGGGTGATCTCTTCGATATCAACCCATGCGCTGGTGGTGATCTCACCGCCAACCAGAACCATGCCGGTTTTGACATAGGTTTCACACGCTACGCGCGCCTTTGGATCCTGCGCGAGGATCGCATCCAGCACCGCATCGGAGATTTGGTCAGCAATTTTATCAGGATGTCCTTCTGATACGGACTCGGACGTAAACAGGTGTTTTGCCATGTTTTATTTCACCTAAGAGGAATTTGGTTAGCTCAAGCTGCTGTGTGGAATAGCCATAGGAGATAATTCTACCAAGGCCTACAGGATTTTGACACTGGCAGTCTGAGTGTTAATCGGTATGGATGGATTAACATCTGGACGTCTATTTTAGGTCACTTCTTCACCTGATTTCCAGTTTTTTTTGACTCACCTCTCACTGTGTTGAAAACGCTGCTGGAAATTTTTCCTGACGACGCTGGCAACATGCGCATTTTTGTTTTGCTTTTTAGCGACCTTCTCGGTATAAAACGCGGCGCGCGGCTCATATAAAATAAGCGCTCGATGAACACATCGTGTCGCCACTTCCAGCCGGGTTAAGCAGTGAACTTTTAGCTTTGGCTTGTGGTCCGTTTCAGCAGAGGCGGCCGTGGAGGTGATACCAGATAATGAACCATCGTTTTCCGCTCATTCAGCGCAGCCGTTCTGGCGCGCATTTGATTCCCACCCGCACTTCTGGTCTAAACACCTGCCGATGTTATACCCATCTCGGTGCTTCTCAGGATTCCAGAGCCGGTCACGCTTTGTGAAAACTGAACAAGGGCGCTCTTGTTAATACAGGAGTTTTCTCGTGGTTTCGCCGAACCTTGTCATACAGAGTTCGGATACGTGTTTTACAATGATATGAATAAGAAACCGGTCGCACGGTCTGGATTTCAGCATACTCTGCTGGGAAATGGAGCCGTTAATGGGTTGTTATCGCCGTATAACGCTGCGATAGTAGTCAACTGTTTTACACTTAATACAAAGAGTTGAGGTTCGCTATGTCTGACGACATGTCTTCGCTTTCGCCTTCGTCAGCAGGCGAACAGGGTGTACTACGTTCTATGCAGGAGGTTGCGATGAGCTCCCAGGAAGCCAGCAAGATGCTGCGCACTTACAATATTGCCTGGTGGGGCAATAACTACTACGACGTTAACGAGCTGGGCCACATCAGTGTCTGCCCGGATCCGGACGTCCCGGAAGCGCGCGTGGATCTCGCTAAACTGGTGAAAACCCGTGAAGCGCAGGGTCAGCGCTTGCCTGCACTGTTCTGCTTCCCGCAGATCCTGCAACATCGCCTGCGTTCTATTAATGCCGCGTTCAAACGCGCGCGGGAATCGTATGGTTATAACGGCGACTATTTCCTCGTTTACCCGATCAAGGTCAATCAGCACCGTCGCGTGATTGAGTCCCTGATCCACTCCGGCGAGCCGCTGGGCCTGGAAGCAGGCTCTAAAGCGGAGCTGATGGCGGTTCTGGCGCACGCGGGCATGACCCGGTCGGTGATCGTCTGTAACGGCTATAAAGACCGCGAATACATTCGTCTGGCGCTGATTGGCGAGAAGATGGGCCACAAGGTCTATCTGGTGATCGAGAAGATGACCGAAATCGCGATCGTGCTGGAAGAGGCCGAGCGTCTGAACGTGATCCCACGCCTTGGCGTGCGTGCGCGACTGGCGTCGCAGGGTTCCGGTAAATGGCAGTCTTCCGGCGGTGAAAAATCCAAGTTTGGCCTCGCGGCGAACCAGGTGCTTCAGCTGGTGGAAATTCTGCGCGAGCGCGGTCGTCTGGACAGCATTCAGTTGCTGCACTTCCACCTCGGCTCGCAGATGGCCAATATTCGCGACATCGCCACTGGTGTGCGTGAATCCGCGCGTTTCTACGTTGAGCTGCATAAGCTCGGCGTGAATATTCAGTGCTTTGACGTGGGCGGCGGCCTGGGCGTGGACTACGAAGGGACCCGCTCGCAGTCTGACTGCTCGGTAAACTATGGCCTGAACGAATATGCCAACAACATCATCTGGGCGATTGGCGATGCCTGCGAAGAGCACGGCCTGCCGCACCCGACGGTAATCACCGAATCCGGCCGCGCGGTCACTGCACACCATACGGTGCTGGTCTCTAACATCATCGGCGTTGAGCGTAGCGAAATCACCGAAGCCACGCCTCCGGCAGACGATGCTCCACGTTCCCTGCAAAGCATGTGGGAAACCTGGCAGGAGATGCACGAGCCGGGCACGCGTCGTTCCCTGCGCGAATGGCTGCACGACAGCCAGATGGACCTGCACGATATTCACGTCGGCTACTCGTCAGGCACCTTCAGCCTGCAAGAGCGCGCGTGGGCGGAGCAGCTCTATCTGAATATGTGCCACGAAGTGCAGAAACAGCTCGATCCGAGCAACCGCGCGCACCGTCCAATTATCGACGAGTTGCAGGAGCGTATGGCGGACAAAATGTACGTCAACTTCTCCCTGTTCCAGTCGATGCCGGATGCCTGGGGTATCGACCAGCTGTTCCCGGTTCTGCCGCTGGAAGGGCTGAACCACGCCCCGGAACGCCGCGCCGTGCTGCTGGACATCACCTGTGACTCCGACGGCGCAATCGACCACTACGTCGACGGCGACGGTATCGCAACGACGATGCCAATGCCGGAGTACGATCCGGAGAACCCGCCAATGCTGGGCTTCTTTATGGTGGGGGCGTATCAGGAGATCCTCGGTAACATGCACAACCTGTTCGGTGATACCGAAGCGGTTGACGTGTTTGTCTTCCCTGACGGCAGCGTGGAGGTTGAGCTGTCCGACGAAGGGGACACCGTGGCGGACATGCTCGAATACGTTCAGCTGGATCCGAAAAAACTGCTCACCCAGTTCCGCGATCAGGTGAAAAACACCGGTCTGGACGATGCCTTGCAGCAGCAGTTCCTGGAAGAGTTTGAAGCGGGTCTGTACGGGTATACGTATCTGGAAGACGAGTAAGAAAACCTCCCTCTCCCTGTGGGAGAGGGGCGGGGTGAGGGCATCAGGCCGCTGTGCCGCCGATGCCCGGTGGCGCTGCGCTTACCGGGCCTACGAATGTAGGCCGGAGAAGGCGAAGCCGCCATCCGGCAGAATGCTATACTCACTTGAACCCATATGGATTAACGGCGATAATTCGCCCCAATATGCGATTTACGAATCAATCCCTTCCTCGTCGGGTTTAACGACGCGGAGGGGATTTTTTTTCATCTGTTTTTAATGTATCGACTTTATAAGAGGTCAGGACATGAGCACTTTAGGTCATCAGTACGATAACTCTCTGGTATCTAACGCGTTTGGTTTTTTACGCCTTCCGATGAACTTCCAGCCGTACGACAGCGATGCGGACTGGGTGATCACCGGCGTACCGTTCGACATGGCAACGTCCGGTCGCGCGGGTGGACGTCATGGCCCGGCGGCGATCCGTCAGGTTTCCACCAACCTGGCCTGGGAGCACAACCGCTTCCCGTGGAACTTCGACATGCGCGAGCGCCTGAACGTGGTGGACTGCGGCGATCTGGTGTACGCCTTCGGTGACGCGCGTGAAATGAGCGAAAAATTGCAGGCGCACGCCGAGAAGCTGCTGGCGGCCGGTAAACGCATGCTCTCCTTCGGCGGTGACCACTTCGTGACCCTGCCGCTGCTGCGCGCCCACGCGAAGCACTTCGGCAAAATGGCGCTGGTGCACTTCGATGCGCACACCGACACCTACGCGAACGGCTGTGAATTCGACCACGGCACCATGTTCTATACCGCGCCGAAAGAAGGCCTGATCGATCCAAACCACTCCGTGCAGATCGGCATCCGCACCGAGTTCGACAAAGACAACGGCTTCACCGTACTCGACGCGGGCCAGGTGAACGATCGCGGCGTGGACGATATTCTGTCTCAGGTTAAGCAGATCGTCGGCGATATGCCTGTCTACCTGACCTTCGACATCGACTGCCTTGATCCGGCATTCGCACCGGGTACCGGTACGCCGGTGATCGGCGGCCTGACATCAGACCGCGCCATCAAGCTGGTGCGCGGCCTGAAGGATCTGAACATCGTCGGGATGGACGTGGTGGAAGTAGCTCCGGCCTATGACCAGTCCGAGATCACCGCGCTGGCCGCGGCGACCCTGGCGCTGGAAATGCTCTACATCCAGGCGGCGAAAAAAGGCGAATAAGCCTTACGCGCTGATTGCTGCTGCGCGCCGCATGCGCAGCAGCAACATTCCCCCGGCAAGCAGGGTGACAACCTGCGAGACGACCAGCACCGAAAAGCCTGAACTGACCGACCCCACCGATCTCATCACCATCCCCATCAGCAGCGGAATAAACGCCGCGCAGATATTGCCGATCCCATTGATTATGCCGTAAGCGCTGCCCACCGCTTCCCGCGCGGCGTGATGCTGGATCACCGCCGGAATAGCCGCTCCCTGTAGCCCCCAGAAGACGTTAGCCGAAAGCATAAAGAGCGCCAGCCATGCGGGTTGATGGCTGAGCATCAGTGCGATCACGGAGAGTGCCGTCAACGTACCGCCCACCACAAACAGTACCGGCGCCTGTTCCGGCCGCATTTTGTCGAGCAGCACGCCGCCCAGAAACTTTGACCCCAGGCTCAGCAGGAAGGGGACCGCCGCAAGCATGCCCGTCGCGTGCAGCGAGAAGTGGTGCTCGTCACGCAGCCATGCGGGCAGCCACGCGCTGCTGCCCCACAGATAGCTCAGCGTGGCGATTTCAACCAGCAGGATCCAGCCCAGCAGCGGCGTCTGCCAGGCCAGCGTGAAGGTGTGAACAAACCCCGGTTTTTTCATCTTCACCGGGCTGTGTGGCGCGGGCAGAAAACGCCAGATGAGCCCGCCGCCCAACACCAGATTCATCACCGCCAGGGCGTAAAACGACCCGGCCCAGCCCAGATGCGACATCAGCCAGGTCACCAGCGGAAAGCCCACGGCCAGCCCGAGCGAGACGCCCAGCGCGGTCACGGCGTTGGGTTTGCCGATCTCTTGCGCGCTAAAGTTATCGCTGATAAAGCGCGTTTTCAGTGAAAAAAGCGGTCCCTCCGCGATCCCCAGAATCACGCGGGCGATGAGCATTCCCGTCAGCGAGCCGAGCAAAGGTGAAGCCGCGCAGACCGCGGCCCAAATCGCAATGCTGCTTAATAATCCTTGCCGATAATGAAGTTTGCTTTCAATAACTGGCGTTAATAATAAAGCGGAAAACCCATAACCCAGAAGAAAGCAGGTCATGAGCAGGCCCTGTAACATTCTGTTTTCATTTAACTGAAAATGTTCGGCAAATTCCGGGTTTAAAATCATTACCGAGATATTTACCCGATCGACGTAGGAAATAATAATGAGTAATAAAAGCGCAATCGTGCCTTGCCATCTTGCCGTCATCATGTCCGCCTTACGTTTTTTGTAACTTATATTTTTCATCAATGTGATTGTCACGGAGCTAAAATGATTCACCTGTGAAACTCTTTGTTTATTAAAGATAAATTAAAAATTCGTTTCACAGGTGAAACGCGAAAGAGGTGACGTTCATTTATTTTTAGAGAGTAAAAAGAAAAGAAGTCAATATCTTTTATTGAAAATAAGAGACCATTAAAAAAACCTATTTCTCACGCTGCAATAATGAAAATTTCATATCGCTGCATTTTTTCGTGATCCCTTGCACACTTAGTTAATTAATTGCCGATCGATTAACAAATTCGTCACATTGTCGCTTGACGAAACATTCATCGCTTTTATATTGACCGTATTAAATAAGAAACAGAGTTTCATATATGAAACAAAAGCCTGGAGGATCGTGATGAGCTGGATAGGCGTATGTGACGCAGAACAAGTACAGGAAGATTTCCCTTTTAGCGGCAACGTCGACGGTAAAGAGATCGGCGTTTACCTGATCGACGGTGAATATTACGCGCTGGAGGACGTATGCCCGCACGCCTATGCCCTGCTGAGTCAGGGCTTCGTGGAAGACGGCAAGGTGGAATGCCCGCTGCACGAGGCGGTGTTCGACGTCAAAACCGGCCAGTGTCTGCACGGCCCCGGAGGACGCAACCTCAATCGTTACCCGGTTCGGGTTTTTGAAAACCAGATTCAGATTACCTTCGTTGAGGAGACCGTGGCATGAGCGACACGCTGAACTACAACCCGGCGCTGCCGGAAAGCCGCCAGTTTACCCCGCCGGCAGAGGGCGGTAATGGCGCCATTCATAAGCCGGGTGATTACACCAACCTGATCTGGCAGACCCGCAGCCGCGAGCCGGAAAGCTGGGAAGTGAAGCTGATTGCGACGCTGGAAGATCTCTTCGAGCAGGGCGTTGAAACCTTGCCGGAGCTGGTAAGCGGGCTGAACGCGGTGCGTATGCACGACCAGCAGGGCGAGCCGTGGAGCGACGCCAGCTTCCAGGCATTCTTACAGGTTAACGGCTACTGAGGGCAACGCGATGACGACGACCGTACAAAACTATCTTGATAAAGGCCTGCGCGGCCTCTGGTATCCGGTGCTGGCGAGCTGGGAAGTGCAGTCTGCGCCGGTGGGCATCACCCGCCTGGGCGAGCAGATTGTGGTCTGGCGCAATAAAGATGGACAGGTTCAGGCGCTGGAGGACCGCTGTCCGCATCGCGGTGCGCGCCTGTCGATGGGCTGGAACCTCGGGGACCGCATTGCCTGCTGGTATCACGGCGTAGAGGTGGCGGGCAACGGCGAGGTGAAAGACGTGCCCGCCGTGGATAAATGTCCGCTGGTCGGCCAGCAGTGCGTGCGCAGCTATAACGTGCAGGAGGCGCACGGCGCCATCTTCCTGTGGTTTGGCGTCACCGCGGACCAGCAGCCGGACGAACTGACCTTCCCGGATGAACTCGCCGACACGGAAAACTTCAGCAACTTCCTCTGCACCGCCGCGTGGAAATGCAATTACCAGTACGCGCTGGAAAACGTGATGGACCCGATGCACGGCACCTATCTGCACTCCTCGTCGCACTCGATGGCGGAAGGGGACCGCAAGGCCGACATGGTGCTCCAGCCGACCAAAACCGGTTTTATTTTCGAGAAGAAAGGGCAGAGCGGCGTCAATTTCGACTGGGTTGAGCTCGGCAACAGCGGCACCTGCTGGATGCGCCTCTCCATTCCGTACAAGAAGCGCTTCGGACCGGGCGGCCACTTCTTTATCGTCGGCATGGTGGTGCCGGAAGATAACGACAACTGCCGCGTCTTCTTCTGGCGCATCCGCCGCGTACAGGGCTGGCAGCGCGATATGTGGCGCTTCATGTACCGCAACCGGCTGGAAAAACTGCACTGGGAAGTGCTGGAGCAGGACCGCGTGGTGCTGGAGAGCCTGGCGCCAAACGCGCGCGATCATGAGTACCTGTATCAGCACGACGTCGGCCTTTCCCGCCTGCGTCGCATGATGCAAAAGGCCGCCAAAGAGCAGCTGGCGATGCGTGAAGCACAGCAGGGAGCCGCCTGATGAATGGGCTGCTGAGCGGCAAGCGCATCGTGGTGACCGGCGCCGCGCGCGGGCTGGGCTACCACTTTGCCCAGGCCTGCGCGGAGCAGGGCGCGGCGGTGGTGATGTGCGACATACTCAAAGGCGAGCTGGCCGAGAGCGTCCACCGGCTGCGCGAGCAGGGCTATGCGATCGAATCGCACGTTATCGATCTGGCCGATCAGCACTCTATCGACCAGGTGTTCAGCGCCATTGGCGAGCAGGGGCAGATTGACGGCCTGGTGAACAACGCGGCGATGGCGACGGGCGTGGGCGGCAAAAACATGCTCGATTACGATCCTGACCTGTGGGACCGCGTGATGAGCGTGAACGTCAAAGGCACCTGGCTGGTGACGCGCGTCGCCGTGCCGCTGCTGCGCGAAGGGGCAGGCATTGTGAACGTGGCGTCCGACACCGCGCTGTGGGGCGCGCCGCGCCTGATAGCCTACGTCGCCAGCAAGGGCGCGGTGATTGCCATGACCCGCTCAATGGCGCGCGAGCTTGGCGAAAAGCGCATTCGAATCAACGCCATCGCCCCGGGATTAACCCGCGTCGAGGCAACCGAATATGTGCCGGCCGAGCGGCATCAGCTTTACGAAAACGGTCGCGCATTAACGGGGGCGCAGCAGCCGGAGGATGTCACCGGCAGCGTGGTCTGGCTGCTTAGCGATCTGTCGCGATTCATCACCGGACAGCTGATCCCGGTCAACGGCGGTTTTGTCTTTAATTGAGGTAGGGCGATGATGGCAAACGATCGGGAAGTGAAGTATCTGGTGCCGGGGCTGGAGCGCGGTTTACAGCTGCTGTTGGCCTTTGGCGAACAGCATCGCGATCTGACCTTTGCCGAACTGCACCGGCTGGTGGATATGCCGAAGGCTACCGCCTATCGCGTGGTCCAGACGCTGGAGTACATGGGATTTCTGGAGCGCAACACGCGCACCAATACCTTTTCGCTGGGCATGAACGTGCTGCGTCTTGGCTTTGAGTACATCGCCTCGCTGGACGTGGCGCAGGTCGGCCAGCCGGTGATCGAGCAATTGCGCGACGTGAGCCAGTGCAGCAGCCATCTGGCGATCCGCGACGGGCGCGACATTATCTACATCGCCCGCGTCAGCGCCGCCGGGTCGCGCATCAACCAGGTCAGCATTGGTACCCGCCTGCCGGTGCACTGCACCTCGCTCGGCCGCATGCTGTTGACCGATATTTCCCGCGCTGATTTCGAACAGCTGTTCCCGCATGAGCGTCTGCCGGGCAACACGCCGGGGCAGCTTCACGACCGTGAAGCCCTGTGGCAGATGGTGCAGCAGGACAAAGCCCGCGGGTATGTCATCGGCGAATCCTTCTTCCGCCACGGCATCTCCTCCATCGTCTACCCGGTGTATGACCGAAGCGGCCGCGTGGCGGCGGTGGTCAGCATTCTGGTGCCGTCGGAGGAGATCCCGCAGAGCGACCGCGAGCGCCTGCAAAACGAGGTTCGCCTCGCGGCGGATAAAATTTCTGGCTTCTTAGGGTATTTATCACAGGCCAGTTAAATCAGTGAGTTAACGTCAGGCGCTTGACTGCGTCGGGCATGTTTTACGCCCAATCTGGGCCAGATGAGGCAACGAACGATGAGTGTAACCGGAATTGAAAAGCTGGAATTTGGTGTGGAAGACCTGACGCACTGCGCCAAATTTATGCGTGATTTTGGCCTGACGGGCGATGCCAGCGGCCAGCGTTTCACCACCCTGAGCGGCGCGCGCGTGGAGCTTAACCCGATCGACAGCCCCGACCTGCCGCCCGCGTTTGAAGCGGGCAACACCCTGCGCCGCATGACCTGGGCGGTTGCCAGCCAGTCTGATCTGGACGCGCTGCGCCCGAAGCTGGCGCAACAGCCAGGTTTTCGTGAAGTGGGCGACGCGCTGGAGTGCCTGGACCCGAACGGCATGACGCTGCGCGTGCAGGTGACCCAGCAAACTGACGTGGAGCTGAACGTCGAGCCGATTAACCAGTGGGGCGATGCCCGCCGTATCGACACCCCCAGCCCGGTTTACGATCGCGCCCAGCCGATCAACGTGGGGCATGTGGTGTTCTTCGTGGAAGAGCTGGCGGCAGTGGAGAAATTCTACCGCGAGGTGCTCGGCTTCCAGGTCTCGGACCGCTATATCAACCGCGCCGTGTTCCTGCGCTGCGGCGTGCGCGGCGGCCATCACAACCTGTTCCTGCTGCAACTGCCGAACCGCAAGCGCGGCCTCAACCACGTGGCCTTCACCGTGCGCGACATCCACGAGGTGATCGGCGGCGGTATCGCGATGAATAAACATGACTGGAGCACCTTTATCGGGCCGGGCCGTCATCCGGTGTCGTCGGCGTACTTCTGGTACGTCAACAGCCCGACCGGCGGGGCGTTTGAGTATTACACCAACGATGATTATCTGACGGAAAACTGGCAGCCGCGTGAGCTGGAGCATTCGCTGGTCTCCTTTACCGAGTGGGCGGTGGAAGGCGGGATTGACCACGACACGCGCCGTCAGCAGAAAAAGCCGGAGGCGGTATGACATCGCGCATTGTCATTATCGGCGGCGGTCAGGCGGGCGGCTGGGCGGCGAAAACCCTGCGCGATGAGGGTTTCGACGGCGAGATTTGCGTGGTAGCGGAAGAAGAGTGGGATTTCTACGAGCGCCCGCCGCTGTCGAAAGCGTCTTTGCTGGAGCCGGACGCGGCGCTCCCAAGGCTGTTTACCGACGAGGTGCAGCAGGCGCTGAACCTGGCTTGGTACCGGCCGCTGCGCGCTGAATCTGTCGATCGCGATGAGAAAAAAGTCGTTCTTAGCAACGGCGAGCGGCTTAGTTACAACATCCTTTTAATCGCTACCGGCGGTCGGGCGCGCCTGCCTTCGCAGGCGTGGGCCAGCCATCCGCAGGTCTATACCCTGCGCCACTGGCAGGACGCGCAGCGCCTGAAAAGTCGTCTGGCGGAAAGTAAAAAACTGGCGATCGTCGGCGGCGGCTGGATCGGACTGGAGATTGCTGCCTCGGCGCGGAAAAGCGGCGTGGCGGTCACCCTGTTCGAGCAGCAGCCCGCGCTCTGCATGCGCTCGGTGAGCGGCGAGGTGTCGCAGCGCCTGGAGGCCATCCACCGCGAGCAGGGGGTGGAGATCCGTACCGGCTGCGGTGCGCTGGAGCTGGAGGACGACGGCGGCCTGCCGGTCATACACTGCGACGGCCAGCGTGAAACCTTTGATGCGGTCGTGGTTGGGATCGGCGTCGATCTCAATCTGGAGCTGGCGCGCGATGCGGGGCTGAAAACCGGGCGCGGGATCGTGGTGGATGCCCAGGGACGCACGTCGGATCCGTTCATCTTTGCCGCAGGAGATGTCGCCCAGCACCATCACTACGGGCTGTGCATCCAGTCCTGGGCCTTCGCCCAGAATCAGGCTGCGGCGACGGCGAAAGCGATGCTCAACCCCGATGCGCCGGGCTATGACGACGCGCCGTGGCTATGGTCGGATCAATACCAGCACAACATCCAGATCCTCGGCATTCCGCAGCCGGGCAGCAGAACGGTCGTGCGTGAAGAGACGCTGTACTTCTCGCTGGACGACAACGGGAGGCTGACGCAGCTGGTGGCGTTCGACGATGCGCGTACCGTCAAGCTGGCGAAGCGCTGGATGGCGGCGGGGCGGGATCTGTCCGACGTGCCGCTCGCCGACCCGACCTTTTCACTGATGTCACTGCGATAGCTAACCCGCACCCGTAGGGGGAGAGATGACCACACTAGAGACTAACACCGCACCGGTTGAGGCGAGCGGTGAGGGGACCCGCACGCCCGAAAAAGCGGTGCGCTGGGCCATCCCGCTGTCGCTGCTGGCCTGCGTGCTGCTGGCGTTTTTCGACAAAATCAGCATCGCGGCGCTCTTTTCGGATACCCATTTCCAGCAGGCGATGGGCATTGATTTCGACACCACGCGTCTCGGCATTTTGATGAGCGCTTTCCTGCTGAGCTATGGCTTCTCATCGGTGTTTTTAAGCGGTTTAGGCGACAAAATCGCGCCGCTGCGCCTGCTCACCGGGATGATGGCGGTGTGGTGCGTGCTGATGGTGGCGATGGGCTTTACCCATAACTACACGCTGATGATCGTCCTGCGTATTCTGCTGGGCGTGGCGGAAGGACCGCTGTTCCCGCTGGCCTTCGCCATCGTACGTCACAACTTCCCCCAGCATTTGCAGGCGCGCGCCACCATGCTGTGGCTGCTGGGGACCCCGGTGGGCGCGGCGATTGGTTTCCCGCTTTCCCTCTGGCTGCTGAACACCTTTGGCTGGCAGAGCACTTTCTTTGTGATGGCCATGCTTACCGTGCCGGTGCTTATCTTTGTGCGCATTGGTCTGCGCGGGATCCGCCTGGAGGCAAAACCCGGCACCTCGCAGGCGTCCCGGGACGAGCGGCGCGCGGCGCGGCGTGAGCTGTTCGTCAGCCCGCACTTCTGGATCATCTGCATCTTTAACATCGCTTTCCTGACCTATCTGTGGGGCATCAACGGCTGGCTGCCGGGCTACCTGATCAAAGGCAAAGGCATTCATCTGGAGCACGCGGGCTGGCTGTCGTCGATGCCGTTCATCGCCATGCTGGCAGGGGAAGTGATTGGCGCGTGGCTCTCGGACAGGGTCGATAAGCGCGCGGCGGCATGCTTTATCTCCATGGCGGGGGCGGCCGTCGGGCTGGCGGCGGTGATGCACCTTGATACCCCGCTGGCCGTCATCGCGGCGATGAGCTTCAGCACCTTTATGTGGGGCACCGGCGCGCCCAACATTTTCGCCCTGCTGGCGAAGGCCACCCATCCCCGGGTGAGCGCCACGGCGGGCGGTATCTTCAACGGGCTGGGAAACTTTGCGGGCGCGCTGTCGCCGGCGGTGATGGGCGCGCTTATCGCCTTCACCCACAGCATGGATTCCGGGCTGATTTTTCTGGCGGTGATGGCGGCGGTGGGCTGCGTCCTGTTACTGCCGCTGCTGAGACGTTACTGAGGAGAGTGTCATGACTGATTCAACCGTAACCAACACAACAAGCATCAAACCTGACCATCTGACGATGGAAGAGTGGGTCGAGTCGCGCATCGCGCGCTTCGAAGGGCGCAAATACGACTGGAACGCGCTGAAGTTCCAGGCCGATTTTGACCCGAAATACCGCCGGGCGCAGATGCGCTATATCGGCACCGGCGCAACGGGCGTCGCGAACGACACCAACACCGTGCAGGCGGACCATTTTACCTTCTCCACCATGGTGCTGCCGTCGAAGTGCGAAGGGCCGCTGCACCTGCACGACGACGTGGAAGAGGTGTTCTTCATGCTTAAAGGGCAAATCACGCTGATGATCCAGGACGGCGACAACTACACCGAAACCGTGCTGCGTGAGCGTGACCTGATCTCCGTTCCGCCGGGCATCTATCGCGGCCTGTTTAACCACGGCGAAGAAGAAGCGCTGATGTGCGTCATGCTGGGGACCAACAAGCCGGAAATCCCAACCTATCCGTCCGACCATCCGCTTTCCAAAGTGAAGCGGAACTAAGGGGGGCATGATGACGGGTTTTCGTGAACAGGGAAGCGGCATTCCGCTGATGCTGCTGCACGGGATCAGCTCCGGCGCCGCTTCCTGGCACAAGCAGATGGCGCTGAACGGTTTTCGCGTGCTGGCGTGGGACATGCCCGGTTACGGCGAAAGCCCGATGCTGGCCGTAGCGCGGGCAAACGCGGGGGATTACGCCGACGCGCTGGCGGCCATGCTGGATCGCGCCGGTGTCTGGCAGGCAGTGCTGGTCGGCCATTCCCTGGGGGCGCTGGTGGCCAGCGCCTTTGCGGCAAAGTTCCCGGATCGCGTCATTCATCTGGTGCTGGCCGACGCCGCGCAGGGGTACGGCAATGCCGCGCCGGAGCAGCGGGAGCAGGTCTGGCGCAACCGCGAGCAGCAGATGGCGCTGGGGGGCGACATCCTCGCCCAGACCCGCGCCGCGAAGCTGCTGCGCCCCGGCGCGCGCGCGGAAGATATCGCCACCGTCGCGTCGGGCATGCGGGCGCTGCGCCCGGAAGGCTATCTCGCTGCCGCGTGGATGCTGGCACATGACGACATTCACGGCTGGCTTAAACGCTACTCCGGCACGTTTGAAGTCTGGTGCGGCGAGCAGGATGCCATCACCCAGCCGGAACTGGTTCAGGGTCTGGCGCTGCGCTACGGCATGCCGTTTATCGCCATTCCGCAGGCCGGGCACGCCAGCTATCTCGATAACGACGCGTTTTTCAACCAACAGCTTTTACGCATTAACGAAGAGGTGCGCGATGAATGCACACATTGACGGGCGCGTAGCGGTCGTTACCGGCGGTTCTTCCGGCATTGGCTTTGAAACGCTGCGCCTGCTGCTGGGTGAAGGGGCGAAAGTCGCCTTCTGCGGCCGTGACCCGGACCGGCTCGCCAGCGCCCATGCGACGCTGCAAAACGAATTTCCCCACGGGGAGATTTTCGCTTACCGCTGCGACGTGCTGAACGCCGACGAAGTTCAGGCCTTTGCGGATGCGGTGCAGGCGCGTTTTGGCGCGGCGGATATGCTGATCAACAACGCCGGGCAGGGCTACGTGGCGCACTTCCATGACACCCCGCGCGAGGCGTGGCTGCACGAAGCCGAACTCAAACTGTTCGGGGTGATTAACCCGGTGCAGGCGTTTCAGCCTCTGCTGGAGCAGTCCGACATTGCCTCTGTTACCTGCGTGAACTCCCTGCTGGCGCTACAGCCGGAGGAGCACATGATCGCCACCTCTGCCGCTCGTGCCGCGCTGCTGAACATGACGCTGACGCTGTCGAAAGAGCTGGTGGGCAAAGGTATTCGCGTCAATTCCATTCTGCTCGGCATGGTGGAATCCGGCCAGTGGCAGCGCCGCTTTGAAAACCGGGCGGACAAAAGCCAGAGCTGGCCGGAGTGGACGGCGGATATCGCGCGCAAGCGCGGCATTCCGATGGCGCGCCTCGGCAAGCCGCAGGAGCCCGCGCAGGCGCTGCTGTTCCTCGCTTCGCCGCTGGCCTCGTTTACCACCGGCGCGGCGCTGGACGTTTCCGGCGGCTTCTGCCGCCATTTGTAAGGACACATCATGAAAAAGGTAATGTTGATTGGTTTTGGCGCCATGGCACAGGCGGTGATTGAGCGCCTGCCCGCCGGCGTGGCTATCGGCTGGATCGTGGCGCGCGCGTCTCACCATGCCGCCATTCACGACCAGTTTGGCGATGCGGTTGAGGCGCTGACGTCGCCGATGGCGTGCGCACAAACGCCGGATCTGGTGCTGGAATGCGCCAGCCAGCAGGCGGTGGCCCAGTACGGGGAAGAGATCCTGCGTCGCGGCTGGCATCTGGCCGTCATTTCCACCGGCGCGCTGGCGGACAGCGCGCTGGAGCAGCGTCTGCTCGCTGCGGGCGGAAAACTCACCCTGCTTTCCGGTGCGGTGGCCGGTATCGACGGGCTGGCGGCGGCGAAAGAGGGCGGCCTTGAGCGCGTTACCTATCAGTCGCGCAAAAGCCCGGCCAGCTGGCGCGGCAGCTATGCCGAGCAGCTTATCGATCTGAATGCGGTGTCAGAGGCAAAGGTCTTTTTTGAAGGCAGCGCCCGCGAGGCGGCGCGGCTGTTCCCGGCGAACGCCAACGTGGCGGCGACCGTGGCGCTCGGCGGCGTCGGGATGGACGACACCCGCGTGCAGCTGATGGTTGACCCGGCAACGAAACGTAACACCCACACGCTCCATGTGGAAGGATTGTTCGGCGAGTTTCATCTGGAGCTGAGCGGACTGCCGCTGGCTTCTAATCCTAAAACCTCCACCCTGGCGGCACTGAGCGCGGTGCGCGCCTGCCGCGAGCTGGCCCTGAGCTGAGGAGAGACGATGGACGATCTGAAGATTTTTATCGGCGGCCAGTGGCGACACGGCGGCGGCAACCCGATGCAGAGCCACTTCCCGGCAGACGGGTCGATCAACGCGACGCTGAATGCCGCCAGTCTGTATGACCTGGAGGAGGCGGTAGACGCCGGAGAGCGCGCCTGGCGCGATCCCGCATGGCGTAACAGCCTGCCGCATATGCGCGCGAAGATCCTGCATAAGGTTGCCGATCTCATTGAATCCCGCGTCGACGCGCTGGCGCAGATGCAGAGCCGTGATAACGGCAAGCCGCTGGCGGAAGCGCGCGGGCTGGTGATGAGCGCGGCGGGAACGGCGCGCTACTTTGCCGCCGCCTGCGAGCTGCTGGAAGGGGAACTGCCCACGCCGCGCCAGCCGGATCTGCTGACGCTGAGCCGCTATGAGCCGCTCGGCGTGGTGGCGGCCATCACGCCGTGGAACTCGCCGATTGCCAGCGAAATGCAGAAGGTCGCACCGGCGATTGCCGCCGGGAACGCGATGATCCTCAAGCCCGCCGAAGCCACGCCGCTGATGGCGCTGGAGCTGGCGCGGATTTTTGAACAGGCCGGGCTGCCCGCCGGGCTGCTGAGCGTGCTGCCGGGCAAAGGGGCGGTGATTGGCGATGCGCTGGCGCGCCATCCTCGCGTGCGCAAAATTTCCTTTACCGGCGGTACCACCACGGGCCGTCATCTGGCGCACGTGGCGGCGGAAAAACTGATCCCGGCCTCGCTGGAGCTGGGCGGCAAATCGCCGACCATTGTGCTGGAGGATGCTGATATCGAACAGGCCGCGCGCGGGATCTGCTATGGCATTTTCAGCTCGGCGGGGCAGGCGTGTATCGCCGGGTCGCGGCTGTTTATCCACGAGAGCATTTACGCCCTGCTGATGGCGAGGCTGCTGGAATTAACTCGCGGGCTGCGCGTCGGACACCCGTTTACCGACGGCGTGCATGTCGGACCGCTGATCGGCGAAAAACATCGCCAGAGCGTGATCGAGTACGTCGAACTGGCGAAGCGTGAAGGGGGCCGCGTGCTGTGCGGCGGCGAGATCCCCGCCGATCCCGCTCTGGCAAACGGCAGCTTTTTCCAGCCCACGATTATCGAAGGGCTGAGCAACAGCGCCCGCGCCTGTCAGGAGGAGATCTTCGGCCCGGTGCTGGTGGCGATGTCGTTTGCCGATGAAGCCACGCTTATCCGCGAGGCGAACGACTCGGTTTACGGCCTGGCGGCGGGGATCTGGACGCGCGATACCGGGCGCGCCCTGCGTCTCAGCGAGCAGCTGGAGGCAGGCACGGTGTGGATCAACACCTACAAAGTCTTTGCGATTTCGACCCCGTTCGGGGGCTTTAAAGAGAGCGGTCTGGGCCGCGAGAAGGGTATTCAGGGGCTGAAAGCCTGGATGCAACAAAAGAGCATTTATCTGGCGACGGGTAACAGCGTCAACCACTGGTGCGACTGAGAAAGGGTGAGCAATGAGCGAAATGATAACCGTCGGCGACGCCATCGCCAGAACGCTGGAGCAGTATCAGGTTGAGGCCATCTACGGCGTCATCTCTATTCACAACCTGCCGATCGCGGATGCGGTTGGGCAGCGGGGCAATATCCGCTTTGTGCCCGCCCGCGGTGAAGCCGGTTCCGTCACCATGGCCGATGCCCACGGGCGCTTTTCCGGCCTCGGCGTGGCGCTGACCAGCACCGGCGCGGGGGCGGGTAATGCGGTAGGCGCGCTGGTGGAAGCCATGAATGCCTGCACGCCGCTGCTGCATTTAACCGGGCAGGTTGAGAAAGCCTGGCTGGACGCCGACACCGGGTTTATCCATGAAACCCGTGACCAGCTGACCTTCCTGAAGGCCAGCTCAAAACGGGCGTACCGCATCAGCAATGCGAATCAGGCGATAGCGATTCTGCATAAAGCTATCCAGGACGCGCAGACCCCGCCGTGCGGACCGGTCTCGGTGGAAATCCCGATTGATATTCAGGGCGCCAAGATTCCGCTATCGCTGGTGACTAAACCGGTTAAACCGGCATCGGTTCCAGCCGTGGATACCGGAATGGTTGACGCGCTGTGGGCGCAGCTAAAACAGGCGAAACAGCCGCTGCTGTGGCTGGGGGGCGGGGCGCTGGGCAGCGCAGACGCGGTTAAAACGCTGGCGGATGCGGGCATCACCGTGATTTCCAGCACCCATGCGCGCGGCGTGCTGCCGGACAGCCACCGCGCCAGCCTGCGGGCGTTTCACAACTCGCCGTCGGTGGAGGCGCTGATCGCGCAGTGCGATTTTACGCTGGTGGCCGGTTCTCGCCTGCGCAGCAACGAAACCCGTTCCTGGACGCTTGAGCTGCCTTCCCCGCGGGTGCAGATCGATATCGACCCGGCGGCAGCAAGCCGTAACTATCTGATGGATAGCACGTTGATAGCCGATTGTTCAGCGGTGCTTGGCGCGCTTGCAGACAAAATTCAGGGCCGCGAGTGGGGCAACGCACAGTGGGATATGCAGGTGCAGCAGGCGGTCGGGCAAGCCGAACAGGGGCTGCGCGAGCAGTGCGGCGCCTATGCGAAGCTTAACGACGCCATAGCAAAAGCCCTGCCGACAGACGGCCTGCTGGTGCGCGATATCACCGTGTCCGGCAGCCTGTGGGGTAGCCGCCTGTTCAGGGCTAACGGTCCGATGATGAACATTCACTCCCTCGCCGGGGCGATTGGTATGGGGCTGCCGATGGCCATCGGCACCGCGATTGCCAACCCGCAGCGCAAGGTGGTGGGGCTGGTGGGCGACGGCGGCCTGAGCCTCAATTTAGGCGAGCTGGCGACGCTGGCGCAGGAGAAAGCCAACGTGACGCTGCTGGTCATGAACGACGGCGGCTACGGGGTGATGCGCGGTATTCAGGATAAGTATTTCGGCGGGCGTCAGTATTATAACGCGCTGCATACGCCGGACTTTACCCTGCTGGCGCAGGCGATTGGCCTACAGGCGTGGAGCGTTGAGCGGGCAGAGGATTTTGATGCGGTGATGACGGAGGCGCTGGCGATGCCGGGGCCGTCGGTTGTGGAAGTGCGGATGGGGCAGATTGGCGCCCTTAAGTTTGCGGGGCCGCCGCAGAAGACGCTTTACTAGCAGTGCAGTGCGGTCTGAAGCCCTCACCCCAGCCCTCTCCCAAAGGGAGAGGGTGACAGCGTTCCCTCTCCCTTTGGGAGAGGGTTAGGGTGAGGGGGTAAATCAGAACACGTTAAACGGGTATTCCACGTAAGCGCGGATCTCGTCCCCGCCCACGTTGTACTCGCTGGCGTTGCTGGAGACGCGCAGTACGGAGTAGCGCAGCTTCAGCTTCAGATCTTTCGCCGGGCCATCCTGCACCTGGTACTGGATCTGGTTAAACCACTCGTGCTCTTTGCCATTGCTGGTTTCAGAGGTTTTGATGTTATCGCCGCGCACGTAGGCGGTGGTCCAGCTCAGGCCCGGTAAACCAAGGCCGCCAAAGTCCAGACCGTAGGATGCCTGCCAGGAACGTTCATCTTCGCCGTTGAAATCAGACCAGTAGGAGTTCGCCAGCCAGATGGTGTTACCGCCGTCACCCACGCCGCCTTTGTCGCGATAGCCGCCGTAGTTGTAGCCGGTACTGCCGCTGCTCTGCTGGTACGCCACTTTGAACGTGTGAATGTCCCAGATATAGCTCGCTGCCAGGCTCCAGATGGTGTTGCTGCGGCCCGTGTTGAGGCTGTCCGCGTAATGCTGGTCGAGACGGGAGTTATAGCCGTTGAAGTCGAGCACCAGCTGCTGCCCGGTACTGAACGGCTGTTTGAAGTTCATGCCCAGGTACTGCTTGTTCATCACCTCTTCGTTATGAGAGGCGTACAGCGCGCCGCTGAACTGGTCGTTAAACTGATAGCTCGCACCGCCGAAGGAGAGGCTCTTCAGTCCGCTGTCGTGGCGGTCATCGCTTTTACGCTGCTCGTCGGTGAAGTAACCGGCGTTGACTTCCAGACCGTCGATCTCTTTCGAGGTCAGCATGGTGCCGGTGTAGCTTTCAAACAGCAGGCGGGAGCTGTCGGCATTCACGATGGGCAGCTCAGGGCGCTGATTCCCGTAGCTCAGTACGGTATTGGAGATGCGCATTTTGGCGGTTGCGCCAAACTTTGCCAGATCGGATTTTGCCCGGCCGTCGTCTTCCTGCTTAAAGAAGTCGATGCCGCCCGCGCCGCTCTTGCCGCGGCCACCGTCCAGACGCACGCCATACTGCGCAATACCGTCCACGCCGAAGCCCACCAGCCCTTCGGTATAGCCGGATGCAAACGTGGCGATGATCCCCTGACCCCATTCGGCTTTGTCCTGCTGGCCCTGATGGTAGTCGCGGCTGATATACGCATTGCGTAAAAACAGATCCAGATGGCTGTCGTCAATAAAACCCTTGCTGTCGGATTGCTGGCTTGCGGCGGCAGGTAATGCGGCAAATAAACTTAAAGCAATTAATGATAATTCTTTTTTCACGGAGGGAACGTCTCTGTCTGGATATATTAATTTGAATAACTGCGGAAGAGATAATTACCGGAAAAAGTAACCTTTGCAATAATTATGTGACCAGACATTTCAGAGTGGCAGGGTAGATTTGGCGGGGCTTTCAGGGGGGTTATCGATACGTGCTTTTAAGTTAACAATTCATGCGAAATAAAAAGGAGGCAAAACTGCCTCCTTCTGAAATTATTTAATTCCGTCTGCCGCCATACGGTCGCGAATATGCTGTGCACGCTCTTCCGAAGCCGGGTGATCGTCAAACATGGAGCTTTGACGGCCCTCCTCCAGTTTCGCCAGTTTTTCGAAGCTGGTAGCTAAACCCGATGGATTGATGCCGCGTTTGCGCAACAGATCGTAAGAGTAGTCATCCGCTTCCGACTCCTGACGCTGGGAGAACTGCGAGTTCACCAGTTTTTCGCCCACGTCGCCCAGCTGCGACTGGGACAGGCTGCCGACGATGCCGCCCGCAGAGGCCGCCGCTGCGCGCACGGCATTGGTGCCCAGCGCAACCTGCATCCCTTTCTTCACGTGACCCAGTGCAACGTGACCCATTTCATGGCCGATCACCGCTTCCACTTCGTTGTCGGTCATCATGTCCATCAGGCCGCTGTAAACGCGGATACAGCCGTTCGCCATCGCAAAGGCGTTGACGTCTTTCGCCATATACACCTTATAGTTCACCGGCTGACCGTTAATGTTGTCGCCCAGCGCGGAAGCAATCTTGTTCAGACGCTGCGTGTAGGTGCTGTTTGCCGGGGCAAGCGTAGCTTTTCCATCCATATCCTTACAGGCCTCGTCGCTCAACGCTTTCACCTGCGCATCGCTCAATGAGTAGGCCTGAAAAGCTTCTGCGCCTGAGGTCATCAGGCCGTTAGAATCCATATTCTGACAGCCGCTTAGCAGGAGCGTTGTTCCCACAGCCAGCCCGATTGCACGCATTTTCATGATGTTGCTTCCGTACTCGTTAATCTGAATTAATTCCGAAAAATGCACCGTCAACGAAGCCGGTGTCGGGCTAAGTATAAGGAATATCGACAGAGGCGGGCGAGCAGATTGCGCAACATGCGAGCATGATCCAGAGATTTCTTAAGCTGCAAAAGAATGGTCCATGTACATGCCCTGCGGCTTGGGTTACATTGTTGGCACTTTTTTCCGGCGTAGCCCAAAACGCGCTGTCGTCAAGGGCATGGCCTTTAACAGTCCGATCTGGAGTTAAAATGTCCTCACGTAAAGAGCTTGCTAATGCTATTCGTGCGCTGAGCATGGACGCAGTACAGAAAGCCAAATCCGGCCACCCGGGCGCCCCTATGGGCATGGCTGACATCGCCGAAGTCCTGTGGCGTGATTTCCTTAACCACAACCCGCAGAACCCGGCATGGGCAGACCGCGACCGTTTCGTGCTGTCTAACGGCCACGGCTCTATGCTGATCTACAGCCTGCTGCACCTCACTGGCTACGATCTGCCAATCGAAGAGCTGAAAAACTTCCGTCAGCTGCACTCCAAAACTCCAGGTCACCCGGAAGTGGGCTACACCGCTGGCGTTGAAACCACTACCGGTCCGCTGGGTCAGGGCATCGCTAACGCCGTAGGGATGGCGATTGCAGAGAAGACCCTGGCGGCGCAGTTCAACCGTCCTGGTCACGACATTGTTGACCACTTCACCTACGCGTTCATGGGCGACGGCTGCATGATGGAAGGCATTTCTCACGAAGTGTGCTCCCTGGCAGGTACCCTGAAGCTGGGCAAACTGGTTGCGTTCTACGACGACAACGGCATCTCCATCGACGGTCACGTTGAAGGCTGGTTCACTGACGACACCGCAGCACGTTTCGAAGCCTACGGCTGGCACGTTGTGCGCGGCGTTGATGGTCACGATGCTGACTCGATTAAACGTGCCGTAGAAGAAGCGCGCGCCGTGACCGACAAACCGTCCCTGCTGATGTGCAAAACCATCATCGGCTTCGGTTCGCCGAACAAAGCGGGCACTCACGATTCCCACGGCGCACCGCTGGGCGACGCGGAAATCGCGCTGACCCGTGAGCAGCTTGGCTGGAAACACCCTGCCTTCGAAATCCCGTCTGAAATCTACGCTCAGTGGGATGCGAAAGAAGTGGGCCAGGCGAAAGAAGCGGCCTGGAACGAGAAGTTCGCGGCATACGCGAAAGCCTTCCCTCAGGAAGCGGCTGAATTCACCCGTCGTATGAAAGGTGACATGCCGTCTGACTTCGACGCGAAAGCGAACGAGTTCATCGCGAAGTTGCAGGCGAACCCATCTAAGATCGCCAGCCGTAAAGCATCTCAGAATGCGATCGAAGCGTTTGGCCCTCTGCTTCCAGAATTCCTCGGCGGCTCCGCTGACCTGGCGCCATCAAACCTGACCCTGTGGTCCGGATCTAAGCCAATCAACGAAGATACTGCCGGTAACTACATCCATTACGGTGTACGTGAATTCGGTATGACCGCGATTGCCAACGGTATCGCTCTGCACGGTGGCTTCCTGCCGTACACCTCTACCTTCCTGATGTTTGTGGAATATGCACGTAACGCCGTACGTATGGCTGCGCTGATGAAACAGCGTCAGGTGATGGTCTACACCCACGACTCCATCGGTCTGGGCGAAGATGGTCCAACCCACCAGCCGGTAGAGCAGGTGGCTTCCCTGCGCGTGACCCCGAACATGAGCACATGGCGTCCATGTGACCAGGTTGAATCTGCGGTGGCGTGGAAATACGGCGTTGAGCGTCATGATGGCCCGACCGCACTGATCCTCTCCCGTCAGAACCTGGCGCAGCAGGAGCGTACCCCAGAGCAGCTGGCAAACATCGCGCGCGGTGGTTACGTGCTGAAAGATTGCGCAGGCCAGCCTGAGCTGATCTTCATCGCGACCGGTTCTGAAGTTGAACTGGCCGTTGCCGCATGGGAAAAACTGACTGCTGAAGGCGTGAAAGCGCGTGTGGTTTCTATGCCATCTACCGATGCGTTCGACAAGCAGGATGCCGCGTACCGCGAATCCGTACTGCCTAAAGCGGTCTCCGCTCGCGTGGCAGTGGAAGCGGGTATCGCTGACTACTGGTTCAAATACGTTGGCCTGAACGGCGCTATCGTCGGTATGACCACGTTCGGTGAGTCTGCGCCAGCTGAACAGCTGTTTGAAGAGTTCGGCTTCACCGTTGAGAACGTTGTCGCTAAGGCGAAAGAACTGCTGTAATTGCCGTTTTGCCCGGTGGCGCTAACGCTTACCGGGCCTACAAATGGCATAAAATGTAGGCCGGGTAAGCGTTAGCGCCACCCGGCTTTTTTGTATGCACGATTCCTCAGACATGTAACTGCTCTGTAAATTATTCCACCGAAAATGTGATGCAAGTCATATAGCTCGCTTATTCATCTGGACAGAGATTCCTTTTATTCCCCGATTCGCTTATTCTTGCTGAAGCGTTTCAGTCGATTAAATGTTCGACAATTGACCAATCAATCGCAGTTTGTGACAGCAAGGATTCCCCTTCGGGCGTCGCTGGATTACTCTTTCAGCCACCTCAAACTCAGGGATAGCTTTGCAGGAGATCTATGACCGTACGCGTAGCGATTAATGGCTTCGGTCGCATCGGGCGCAACGTGGTTCGTGCTTTATATGAATCCGGGCGTCGTGCGGAAATCACCGTGGTGGCAATCAATGAACTGGCGGATGCTGCGGGCATGGCGCATTTGTTGAAATATGACACCAGCCACGGTCGCTTTGCCTGGGACGTTCGCCAGGAAAGGGAACAGCTGTTCGTCGGTGACGATGCCATCCGCGTGCTGCATGAGAACAGTATTGAAGGGCTGCCCTGGCGCGAACTGGGTGTGGATGTGGTGCTGGACTGTACCGGCGTGTACGGTAACCGTGAACATGGCGAAGCGCATCTGAATGCTGGCGCGAAAAAAGTGCTGTTCTCCCATCCCGGCAGTAACGACCTCGACGCCACCGTCGTGTTTGGCGTCAACCAGCACGAGCTGCAAGCTGAACACCGCATTGTCTCCAACGCCTCCTGCACCACCAACTGCATTATTCCGGTCATTAAACTGTTAGACGATGCGTATGGCATTGAATCCGGTACCGTGACCACGATTCACTCCGCCATGCACGATCAGCAGGTCATCGACGCCTACCATCCGGATTTACGGCGCACTCGCGCGGCGAGCCAGTCCATCATTCCGGTGGATACGAAACTGGCTGCCGGGATCACCCGTATTTTCCCGCAGTTTAACGACCGTTTCGAAGCGATTGCCGTGCGCGTGCCGACGATAAACGTCACCGCAATCGATCTTAGCGTGACGGTGAAAAAACCGGTAAAAGCCTGTGAAGTCAACCTGTTGCTGCAAAAAGCGGCACAGGGAGCATTTCATGGTATAGTTGACTATACGGAATTACCGTTGGTCTCAGTAGATTTTAACCACGACCCGCACAGCGCCATCGTGGATGGCACGCAGACGCGAGTCAGTGGTGCGCACCTTATCAAGACGCTGGTCTGGTGTGATAACGAATGGGGCTTTGCTAACCGAATGCTCGACACCACGTTAGCCATGGCCGCAAAAGGTTTCAGGTAGAGCGCACCTTGCGCTTGCAAAACTTTAAGAATCAACGAGAGGATTCACCATGTCTGTAATTAAGATGACCGATCTGGATCTGGCAGGTAAACGCGTTTTCATCCGTGCCGATCTGAACGTACCGGTTAAAGATGGCAAAGTGACCAGCGACGCGCGTATCCGTGCATCTCTGCCAACCATTGAACTGGCTCTGAAGCAGGGCGCTAAAGTGATGGTCACCTCCCACCTGGGCCGTCCAACTGAAGGCGAGTACAACGAAGAGTTCTCTCTGCTGCCGGTTGTTAATTACCTGAAAGACAAACTGTCCAGCCCGGTTCGCCTGGTGAAAGATTACCTGGACGGCGTGGAAGTTGCCGAAGGTGAGCTGGTTGTTCTGGAAAACGTTCGCTTCAACAAAGGCGAAAAGAAAGACGACGAAACCCTGTCCAAAAAATACGCTGCGCTGTGCGACGTATTCGTGATGGATGCATTCGGTACGGCTCACCGTGCGCAGGCATCTACCCACGGTATCGGTAAATTCGCAGATGTCGCCTGTGCAGGTCCGCTGCTGGCTGACGAACTGGAAGCGCTGGGTAAAGCACTGAAAGAACCTGCTCGTCCAATGGTCGCTATCGTTGGTGGTTCTAAAGTGTCTACCAAACTGACCGTACTGGATTCCCTGTCCAAAATCGCTGACCAGCTGATCGTTGGCGGTGGTATCGCGAACACCTTCGTTGCTGCGCAAGGCCACAACGTAGGTAAATCCCTGTACGAAGCGGATCTGGTTGACGAAGCCAAACGTCTGCTGGGCACCTGTGATATCCCGGTTCCAACTGATGTTCGCGTGGCAACTGAGTTCTCCGAAACCGCTACCGCAACCCTGAAATCTGTTAACGACATCAAAGATGAAGAGCAGATTCTGGATCTGGGCGACGTTTCTGCACAGAAACTGGCTGAAATCCTGAAAAACGCAAAAACTATCCTGTGGAACGGTCCTGTCGGCGTGTTCGAATTCCCGAACTTCCGCAAAGGGACTGAGATCGTGGCTAACGCTATCGCAGACAGCGAAGCGTTCTCTATCGCAGGCGGTGGTGACACCCTGGCAGCTATCGATCTGTTCGGTATCGCTGACAAGATCTCCTACATCTCCACTGGTGGCGGCGCATTCCTCGAATTCGTGGAAGGTAAAGTCCTGCCAGCAGTAGCAATGCTCGAAGAGCGCGCTAAGAAGTAAGCCATTCAGGGGCAGGGAAACCTGCCCAATTTTCAGCGCGCTTATCAGAGCTCGCACCTTTTCTAACGGCCGAAGATACAGGACTAAGCAACATGTCTAAAATTTTTGATTTCGTAAAACCTGGCGTTATCACTGGTGATGACGTACAGAAAGTGTTCCAGGTAGCTAAAGAAAACAACTTCGCTCTGCCAGCAGTTAACTGCGTAGGTACCGACTCCATCAACGCCGTACTGGAAACTGCTGCTAAAGTTAAAGCACCGGTTATCGTTCAGTTCTCTAACGGCGGCGCTGCGTTCATCGCAGGTAAAGGCGTGAAAACTGACATCCCTCAGGGCGCTGCTATCCTGGGTGCTATCTCTGGCGCACATCACGTTCACCAGATGGCTGAGCACTACGGTGTTCCGGTTATCCTGCACACTGACCACTGCGCGAAGAAACTGCTGCCATGGATCGACGGTCTGCTGGACGCAGGTGAAAAACACTTCGCAGCAACCGGTAAGCCACTGTTCTCTTCTCACATGATCGACCTGTCCGAAGAGTCTCTGGAAGAAAACATCGAGATCTGCTCTAAGTACCTGGCGCGTATGTCCAAAATGGGCATGACCCTGGAAATCGAACTGGGTTGCACCGGCGGTGAAGAAGACGGTGTGGACAACAGCCACATGGACGCTTCTGCTCTGTACACTCAGCCAGAAGACGTTGATTACGCTTACACCGAGCTGAGCAAAATCAGCCCACGCTTCACCATCGCAGCGTCCTTCGGTAACGTACACGGCGTATACAAACCAGGTAACGTGGTTCTGACCCCGACCATCCTGCGTGATTCTCAGGAATACGTGTCTAAGAAACACAACCTGCCGCACAACAGCCTGAACTTCGTCTTCCACGGCGGTTCCGGTTCTTCTGCTCAGGAAATCAAAGACTCCGTAAGCTACGGCGTAGTGAAAATGAACATCGATACCGACACCCAGTGGGCAACCTGGGACGGTATCCTGCAATACTACAAAACCAACGAAGCTTACCTGCAAGGTCAGCTGGGCAACCCGAAAGGCGAAGACCAGCCGAACAAGAAATACTACGATCCACGCGTATGGCTGCGCGCTGCCCAGACTTCTATGATTACTCGTCTGGAGCAGGCATTCAAAGAACTGAACGCGGTTGACGTTCTGTAATTTGAGCTGTTCATAGCGTCAAGAAGGTCCGCATATGCGGGCCTTTTTTTATGCCTTTTCAATAGCCTGATGCCTCTGTTTTTGTGATCTGTTTGGCAATATCATGGCTTTTTGTTTACCCTTTACTGACCTGCCTGTCTCCGTGTGGGATAGATTTTGTGGTTTTTATGAGCATAAGGAAAGATAAATGGAAGATCTCGGTGTTGTAGATAGCATCAATAACGCTGGCTCCTGGCTGGTGCGCAACCAGGCGCTCCTGATTAGTTACGCTGTGAATATTGCGGCGGCAATTGCCATCATTGTCGTGGGGATGATTATTGCCCGCACGGTTTCCCGGGGCGTTAATCGCGTAATGCTATCCCGTCATATCGATGCAACCGTTGCTGATTTCCTTTCTGCGCTGGTGCGTTACGGGATTATTGCGTTTACCCTCATTGCGGCAATGGGGCGGGTCGGTGTACAGACCGCTTCGGTCATTGCCGTACTTGGTGCCGCTGGTCTGGCCGTAGGTCTCGCTCTTCAGGGCTCGCTGGCTAACCTTGCAGCTGGCGTACTGTTAGTGACGTTCCGTCCTTTCCGTGCCGGAGAGTATGTTGATCTCGGTGGCACTGCGGGCACCGTGCTGAACGTGCAGATTTTTTCTACCACGCTGCGTTCGGCAGACGGCAAAATCGTCATTGTGCCAAACAAGAAAGTGATTGATGGCAACATTACTAACTTCTCTCGTGAGCCGGTTCGCCGTAATGAACTCATTATCGGGGTTGGCTATGATTCAGATACTGAGTTGGTGAAAAAGCTGATTACCGATATCATCGAATCAGATGACCGCATTCTTAAAGATCGCGAAATGACCGTTCGCCTGAACGAGTTGGGCGCGTCATCCATTAATTTTGTGGTGCGCATCTGGAGTAAAAGCGGCGATCTGCAAAACGTTTACTGGGACGTGCTGGAGCGCATTAAGCGTGATTTCGATGCCAACGGCATCAGCTTCCCGTACCCGCAGATGGACGTAAACGTCAAAAAAATCAAAGAAGCAGAGTAACGTCTCTCGTAGGCCCGGTAAGCGTCAGCGACACCGGGCTTTTCTTTTATTAGCCCGGCTAATCCCCAATTAATATTATCAATTTCCTCTAATGCCGTTCCCGCAGTATAGTCTGCCTCCAGGACAACTCTGCGAGAATTACGTCATGTTATCTTATTATTTTCAAGGGCTTGCATTAGGTGCGGCCATGATCCTTCCCCTTGGTCCACAAAATGCGTTTGTGATGAACCAGGGCATTCGCCGTCAGTATCATCTGATGATTGCCCTGCTGTGCGCGGTGAGCGATTTGCTACTGATTTGCGCCGGGATTTTTGGCGGCAGCGCCTTGCTGATGCAGTCGCCGTGGCTGCTGGCGCTGGTTACCTGGGGCGGCGTAGCGTTTCTGCTGTGGTACGGGTTTGGCGCCCTGAAAACGGCCATGAGCAGCAATCTTGAGCTGGCGAGCGCCGAAGTGATGAAGCAGGGGCGCTGGAAGATTATCGTCACCATGCTCGCCGTGACGTGGCTTAACCCGCACGTTTATCTTGATACGTTCGTGGTGCTCGGCAGCCTGGGTGGACAGCTGGACGTTGAGCCCAAGCGCTGGTTTGCGCTCGGTACGGTCAGCGCCTCCTTCCTCTGGTTCTTTGGTCTTGCGATCCTGGCGGCATGGCTGGCGCCACGTCTGCGCACCGCTAAAGCGCAGCGCATTATCAATACCCTGGTTGGGCTGGTGATGTGGTTTATTGCCTTCCAGCTGGCGAAAGAGGGGATTCATCACGTACAGGGACTGTTCAACTAAGCGTTGTCTTATGGACATCTGAACAAGACCCGCTAAGCTTGCTGGCATGAGCCCTGTTAACAGGGCACTCTTCGCAACATGGAGGAATGACAGTGAAGTTTAAGGTGATGGCCCTGGCGGCATTAGTAAGTTTAGGTACGGTGTCGGTGCAGGCGAATGAACTGCCAAACGGCCCGCACATTGTCACTTCAGGCACGGCAAGCGTGGATGCGGTACCGGATGTTGCAACCCTGGCAATTGAAGTGAACGTGGCGGCGAAAGATGCTGCTTCCGCCAAGAAACAGGCAGACGATCGTGTTGCGCAATACCTCTCTTTCCTGGAACAGAACGGTGTCGCGAAAAAAGACATCAGCTCTGCGAACCTGCGTACCCAACCGGATTACGACTACCAGAACGGCAAAAGCATCCTGAAAGGCTATCGCGCCGTGCGTACTGTGGAAGTGACTGTACGCCAGCTTGATAAGCTCAACGGATTGCTGGATGGTGCGCTGAAGGCTGGGCTGAACGAAATTCGTTCCGTCTCGCTGGGCGTTGCGCAACCGGAGAAATATAAAGACGAAGCGCGTAAAGCGGCGATTGATGATGCCATTCATCAGGCGCAGCAGCTGGCATCCGGATTCAAGACCAAGCTCGGTCCGGTTTACAGCGTGCGCTACCACGTTTCAAACTACCAGCCAAGCCCGATGGTGCGGATGATGAAGGCGGACGCCGCGCCGGTTTCTGCTCAGGAAACCTATGAGCAGCCAACCATTCAGTTCGACGATCAGGTTGATGTGGTGTTCCAGCTGGAGCCGACTGAAAAGCCCGCTCAGTAACCCGTAGGCCGGGTAAGGCGAAGCCGCCACCCGGCTAGTTTTTCAATCCTGTCTTAACACCTTATGCCCAAACGCCAGCAGCGCGTCGGTGACGTTGCGCATCATGCGGCTTTCCGGGGCAAAACGGTGCCAGTACAGCATCCGGCGCTGATACAGCCCCGGGGTTAAATCAATCAGCTCACCGCTTTTCAACTCTTTCTCAATCTGCAAATGCGGGATCATGCAGCAGGTGGTTCCCTGACGCGCGAGCTGTACGAAGGCTTCGGACGAGTTAACGATATGACACGGTACGCTGCCCGGCGGCAGATCGAAGTTTTGTTGCAGGAAGGCCTGATGCATATCGTCCAGATGGTCGAAAGCGACGGCAGGCGCTTTCAGCAGCGCGGCGCGGGTCACACCGTTCGGGAAGTAACGCTCGGCAAAGGCTTTTGAACCGACAAACAGGTAATCCAGCGCGCCCAGCTGATCCACCAGACAGCTTGGCAGCGCCTGAGGCTGAATACTGACCGCCCCAACCACTTCGCCACGGCGCAGGCGCTCCTGGGTGCGGGTCTCGTCTTCAACCTGGAGATTCAGGCGGATAGGGGAGTCGGCCAGCACCGGCGCAAGGGCCGGCAGCAGCCACGTTGCCAGACTGTCGGCGTTCACCGCCAGCGACAGCAGCAGCGGCGTGGAGCCGGTCTGTTCATCGCCCAGCCACTCATCTTCCAGCAGTTCAACCTGCCGCAGCAGGGCGAGGAGCTTTTGTCCTTGCTCCGTCGGACGCGGCGGTACGGTACGCACCAGCAGCGGCTGCCCGAACATGTTTTCAAGCTGTTTGATACGCTGTGATACGGCGGACTGGGTGATGCACAGCTTTTGCGCCGCGCGCTCAAAACCGCGTTCACGAATAACTGCATCAAGTGCCTGTAGTGTTCTGTAGTCCGGACGTTTCATTGCTCTGGCTGACTCCTTAATTTTGCTTAATCTGCACTATGACACAATTTTCCCTTCGTGGCAGACGAAATCCATTCGACGTGTTCTATAATGCGCCCTGAGTTTTCACACCACAGGCAAAACGATCATGACGCAGGATGAACTGAAAAAAGCAGTAGGATGGGCCGCTCTCCAGTACGTACAGCCGGGTACCATTGTCGGTGTTGGTACGGGGTCGACGGCGGCGCACTTTATCGATGCGCTGGGCACGATGAAGGGGCAGATCGAGGGCGCGGTTTCCAGCTCCGATGCTTCCACGGAAAAGCTGAAAAGTCTCGGCATCACCGTTTTCGACCTTAACGAAGTGGACCGTCTGGGCATTTACGTTGATGGCGCGGATGAAATCAACGGCCATATGCAGATGATCAAAGGCGGCGGCGCGGCGCTGACGCGCGAGAAGATCATCGCTTCCGTGGCGGATAAGTTCATCTGCATCGCGGACGCCTCCAAGCAGGTCGACATTCTGGGGAATTTCCCGCTGCCGGTCGAAGTGATCCCGATGGCGCGCAGCGCCGTGGCACGTCAACTGGTGAAGCTGGGTGGTCGTCCGGAATACCGTCAGGGTGTGGTGACCGACAACGGCAACGTGATCCTCGATGTTCACGGCCTTGAGATCCTCGATGCCATTGCGCTGGAAAATGCGATCAACGGCATTCCAGGCGTCGTTACCGTAGGGTTATTTGCCAACCGTGGCGCGGATGTGGCGCTGATCGGCACGGCTGACGGTGTAAAAACCATCGTAAAATGATCTGACGGGGGGAACGCTCCCCCCGCTAAAAAATTTTTGAAAAGCTAAATTCGGTGACTTGTGTCACGTTTTTCCGCCTCTTTTGCCGATCCTGCCGCGTTCGTAATTTTCCGCAGCATTTTCCTCTGCCATTTTGCTCTGTATGACTTTTCTTCAGAGTGCCGACGCAAACGTTCATATTGCTGCAATAGTTTTTTTTGATATGTTGGCTGCACGGGATTTATATCCAGCACAACATCAGTTCAGATAAAAACAGGGTCGGGTAAATGGCAAAGGTATCACTGGAGAAAGACAAGATTAAATTCCTGCTGGTTGAAGGCGTGCACCAGAAAGCGCTCGATAGCCTTCGCGCAGCAGGCTACACCAACATCGAATTTCACAAAGGCGCGCTGGACACTGAAGAGCTGAAAGCGTCCATCCGTGATGCCCATTTCATTGGCCTGCGATCCCGTACCCAACTGACTGAAGACGTTATTGCTGCGGCGGAAAAGCTGGTGGCGATTGGCTGTTTCTGCATCGGCACCAATCAGGTTGATCTGAATGCCGCCGCAAAACGTGGTATCCCGGTCTTTAACGCGCCGTTCTCTAACACCCGTTCCGTGGCGGAGCTGGTGATTGGCGAGCTGCTGCTGCTCCTTCGCGGCATTCCGGAAGCTAACGCCAAAGCGCACCGCGGCGTGTGGAATAAGCTGGCTGCGGGCTCCTACGAAGCGCGTGGTAAAAAGCTCGGGATTATCGGTTACGGCCACATCGGTACGCAGCTCGGTATTCTGGCGGAATCCCTCGGCATGCACGTGTTTTTCTACGATATCGAAAGCAAGCTGCCGCTGGGTAACGCGACGCAGGTGCAGCATCTTTCAGACCTGCTGAACATGAGCGACGTGGTCAGCCTGCACGTGCCGGAAAATGCGTCCACCAAAAACATGATGGGGGCGGAAGAGCTGGCGCTGATGAAGCCGGGCGCTCTGCTGATCAACGCCGCGCGCGGCACTGTGGTTGACATTCCTGCGCTGTGCGATGCGCTGAAGCGTAAGCATCTGGCGGGTGCGGCGATTGACGTATTCCCGACGGAACCGGCCACCAACAGCGATCCGTTCACTTCTCCGTTGTGCGAGTTCGACAACGTGATCCTGACGCCGCACATCGGCGGTTCTACTCAGGAAGCGCAGGAAAATATCGGCCTGGAAGTGGCGGGTAAACTGAGCAAATATTCCGACAACGGTTCAACGCTCTCTGCGGTGAACTTCCCGGAGGTGTCTCTGCCGCTGCACGGTGGGCGTCGTCTGCTGCACATCCACGAAAACCGTCCTGGCGTGCTGACCGCCATCAACCAGATTTTTGCTGAGCAGGGTGTTAACATTGCCGCGCAGTATCTGCAAACTAACTCGCAGATGGGTTATGTGGTGATTGATATCGAAGCGGATGAAGACATCGCCGAGAAAGCATTGCAGAGCATGAAGGCCATTCCGGGGACGATTCGCGCGCGCCTGTTGTACTGATGGTGCGAGGTAAATGCAAAACGGTAACGATAGTTACCGTTTTTTATGTTTTCACCCTCTCCCTGTGGGAGAGGGCTGGGGTGAGGGCATCTGGCCGCACGCTTGGTTCACCACTCCCACAACTTCGATGGCGTCACCACCGCCGGCAACGGCACATCCCATTTCTCTACGGGTAATGCCTCCACGCCCTGGCAATCATGCGCATACCCCACCGGCTGCAACCCGTACTGCTGCCAGTTTTGCAGCGTCCTGTCGTAGAACCCCCCGCCCATGCCTAACCGCTGGCCCTGCTCGTCAAACGCCACCAGCGGCGTAATCAGCACATCCAGCCCGGAAAGCGGGAGCACGTCGCGCACGTCGAGTTTGGGTTCGGTGATTTTCAGACGATTCACCACCAGCTCGCTGTGCGGATGGTAGTGCAGAAACAGCAGATTGCCCGGGCTAAAAGGATGCAGAACCGGCAGATAAACTTTTTTCCCGGCGCGCCAGAGCTGGTCGATAAGCGGTTGGGTATCCAGCTCACCATCAAACGAGAGAAACAGGGCGACGGTGTTTGCCATCACCACAGGCGGATAGGCCATCATGCGGGCGGCGGCCTGCTGAGCAAACTGTGCCTGTTGCTCGGCGCTTAGGGCGCGACGACGCTGGCGAATAAGCTGACGGATGTCCTGGCGTGAAGCAGAAACTTCAGGGAGTTGAGTCATGGTAGTCGGTAGAAGAAAAGAGAGGGAATCTCCGAGATGCCGCCGCAGGCTGTAACCCTTGAACCCTTGGTTCAAGGTGAATGTGTCGTCATAGTTTTAAGGCTTCTCGGACGAACCGAGCATGCTCACCAACCATGGAGCGCCACATTCTTGTGGTATGAAATATCGGCTCAGGGGACTGGCCCGCTTGCGAACATCTCAGAGAAATTTTGTCTTCACAGTTACTCTACCATAGTCAACTGAGAAGTGTTATTCAAACTTTGGTCCCGGTCTTTCGGGACTGCGACCTTGATCAAGCAATGCCTGTTCTATGGTCTGCTGGAGCATTTTAATGCGCTGCTCCATGCTTGCCGCGTAATCGCGGGTCTTCGCTTTTTCCTGAGTCAGTTCATAGCTGATGTTCAACGCGGCGATGAAAACCAGCTGCTCAGTATTTGTGACTCTAGTGCGTTCTTTTAGATCTTGCAACCGCTGATTCAAATCGTCCGCAGCCTGATTCAAGGCATCCCTTTGTTCAGGCGGACAATTCACTCGCAGTGAACGGCCAAAAATCTGGAGATCGACGGGTTGTGCAGACATGCCACCTTCCTGCTGATTGACTGCGCTGCCTTCGCATACTGCCCCGGGGGCTGCGAAGGGGCGACACTATAGCTACCCTGATGTGAAGATACAAGCCCTTTTCTGGTATCACCAGGGTCCAAAGTGGTAGCATATCATGAATATCCTCCCTTTGATGACGAATGCGTATGTCTATACAGAACGAAATGCCTGGTTACAAGGATTTAAACCAGTTACTGAACCAGCAGGGAGTCGGTCTGACCCCTGCCGAAATGCACGGTCTGATCAGCGGCATACTGTGCGGCGGAAACAGCGACAGCTCATGGCAGCCGCTGATCCACGACCTCACCAACGAAGGGCTGGCGTTTGGCCACGAACTGGCGGAAGCGCTGCGTAAAATGCACGCCGCAACCAGCGATTCCCTGGAAGACGATGGCTTTCTTTTTCAGCTTTATCTGCCTGAAGGCGACGATGTCAGCGTCTTCGATCGCGCTGATGCGCTCGCGGGTTGGGTAAACCACTATCTTCTTGGCCTGGGCGTAACCCAGCCTAAACTGGATAAAGTGACCGGCGAAGCGGGTGAAGCGATCGACGATCTGCGCAACATCGCCCAGCTCGGCTACGATGAAGACGAAGACCAGGAAGAGCTGGAGATGTCTCTCGAAGAGATTATCGAGTACGTACGCGTGGCGTCTCTGCTGTGCCACGACAACTTTACGCGCTCGCAGCCGACCGCGCCGGAAGTTCGCAAGCCAACATTACACTAAGAAAAATAACGCACAGGAGGGTGTCATGGTTATCTCCAGTCAAGAGTATTCTCGCCGTCGTCAGGCGCTGCTGGCAAAAATGCAGCCGGGAAGCGCTGCCCTGATTTTCGCCGCGCCGGAAGTGACGCGCAGCGCCGACAGCGAATACCCCTATCGCCAGAGCAGTGATTTCTGGTACTTCACCGGGTTTAACGAGCCGGAAGCGGTACTGGTGCTGATTAAAAGCAATGACACCCACAACCACAGCGTGATTTTTAACCGCGTGCGCGATCTGACCGCGGAAATCTGGTTTGGTCGCCGCTTAGGGCAGGAGGCGGCGCCAGAAAAACTGGGTGTGGACCGCGCGCTGGCCTACAGCGAAATCAACCAGCAGCTCTACCAACTGCTGAACGGTCTGGACGTGCTCTATCACGCGCAGGGCGAATACGCGTATGCGGATGACATTGTTTTCACCGCGCTGGATAAGCTGCGTAAAGGCTCACGTCAGAATTTGTCTGCACCCGCCACCCTGACGGACTGGCGACCGATGGTGCATGAGATGCGCCTGTTCAAGTCTGAAGAAGAGCTGAACGTGATGCGCCGCGCGGGCGAAATCAGCGCCCTGGCGCATACCCGCGCCATGGAAAAGTGCCGTCCCGGTATGTTCGAGTACCAGCTTGAAGGCGAAATTCACCATGAATTTAACCGTCACGGCGCGCGCTTCCCGTCCTATAACACCATCGTAGGCGGCGGTGAAAACGGCTGCATTCTGCACTACACCGAAAACGAAAGTGAACTGCGCGACGGCGATCTGGTGCTGATTGACGCCGGCTGTGAATATCAGGGTTACGCGGGCGACATCACCCGTACCTTCCCGGTGAACGGTAAATTCACCACCGCGCAGCGTGAAATCTATGACATCGTGCTTGAGTCTCTGGAGACCGCGCTGACGCTGTTCCGCCCTGGCACCTCCATTCAGGAGGTTACGGGCGAGGTGGTACGCATCATGATTACCGGGCTGGTGAAGCTCGGCATTCTGAAAGGCGATGTGGACACCCTTATAACCGAAAACGCCCATCGTCCGTACTTTATGCACGGCCTGAGCCACTGGCTGGGGCTGGATGTGCATGACGTCGGGGCATACGGTCCGGAACGTTCGCGCGTGCTGGAGCCTGGCATGGTGCTGACCGTTGAGCCGGGGCTGTACATCGCGCCGGATGCCGACGTGCCGGAACAGTACCGCGGGATCGGCATTCGTATTGAAGATGATATCGTCATCACCGAAACCGGTAACGAAAACCTGACCGCGACCGTGGTTAAAAAAGCCGACGACATCGAGGCGCTGATGGCGGCGGCACGCGGATGAGCGTAATCATCGTTGGCGGAGGCATGACCGGCGCTACTCTGGCGCTGGCTATTTCGCAGTTAACCCAGGGCCAGCTTCCGGTGCATCTCGTCGAGGCGGTCGCGCCGCAGGCGGCCGATCATCCCGGTTTCGACGCCCGCGCTATCGCGCTGGCGCAGGGAACCTGTCAGCAGCTTGCGCGTATTGGGATCTGGCAGGCGATAGCGGATTGCGCGACGGCGATCGGCACCGTTCACGTCAGCGATCGCGGGCATGCCGGGTTTGTGACGCTGGATGCCCACGATTACCGGATCGAGGCGCTGGGGCAGGTTGTCGAGCTACATGACGTAGGGCTGCGGCTGTTCCGTCTGTTACAGGACGCGCCTGGCGTCACGCTGCACTGTCCGGCGCGCGTCGCCAGCTTCAGCCGCTGTGACGAGGCCGTCAGCGTGACGCTGGACAACGGCACCACGCTGGAGGGGCAACTGCTGGTGGCGGCAGATGGTTCACGCTCCGCGATCGCCACGCAGTGCGGCGTCGAATGGCGCTCTGAACCCTATGGGCAGGCGGCGGTCATCGCTAACGTCTCCACGGCTGGCGCGCATAACGGCAGGGCATTTGAGCGCTTCACGGAGCACGGCCCGCTGGCCATGCTGCCGATGTCGAACGGGCGCTGCTCGCTGGTATGGTGCCATGCGCAGGGTCGGGCCGATGAGGTTCTCTCCTGGTCCGACGAACGTTTTTGTTCCGAGCTGCAAAAGGCCTTCGGCTGGCGGCTTGGGCGCATCACCCACGCCGGAAAACGCGTGGCCTATCCGCTCGCGCTGACGACCGCATCGCAGACTGTCTCCCATCGCGTCGCCCTGGTCGGCAACGCCGCGCAGACGCTGCACCCCATCGCCGGGCAAGGCTTCAACCTTGGCCTCCGTGACGTAATGAGTCTGGCAGAGCTCCTGGCCCGGACGTGGAGCGAACAACAGGATTGTGGCGCATACTCAGTGCTGAGCCATTACCAGAAACGACGCCAGGCGGACAAAGCGGCGACCATTGGCGTCACCGACGGTTTAGTCCACCTGTTTGCCAATCGCTGGGCACCGCTGGTTGCGGGTCGCAACCTTGGGCTGATGGCGATGGAACTGTTCATTCCGGCACGTGACGTGCTGGCGCAGCGGACCCTGGGTTGGGTCGCGCGTTAAGGAGTATTGACCGTGCAAAATGTTGATGTCGCCATTGTGGGCGGCGGAATGGTAGGACTGGCGCTGGCCTGTGGTTTACAGGGCAGCGGCCTGCGCGTGGCCGTGCTTGAGCAAAAAGCGCCGCAGCCTGTGGCGCAGGATGCACCGCCGGAGCTGCGCGTCTCGGCGATCAATGCCGCCAGCGAAAAGCTACTGACGCACCTTGGCGTCTGGTCTGAAATCGTGGCGCTGCGTGCCAGCTGTTACCATGGCATGGAAGTGTGGGATAAAGACAGCTTCGGCCATATCGCGTTTGACGATGAAAGCATGGGTTACAGCCACCTTGGACACATCGTTGAAAACGCGGTGATCCACCACGCGCTGTGGCAGAAAGCACAGCAGTGCAGCGACGTCACGCTGATCGCACCGGCGAAACTCCAGCAGGTGGCGTGGGGCGAAAACGACGCGTTTATCACTCTTGAAAGTGGCGACATGCTGACCGCGCGTCTGGTGGTGGGTGCCGACGGCGCCAATTCCTGGCTGCGTAACAAAGCGGATATTCCGCTGACCTTCTGGGATTACCGCCATCACGCGTTAGTGGCCACAATCCGCACCGAAGAGCCGCACGGCGGCGTGGCGCGCCAGATTTTCCATAATGACGGCATTCTGGCCTTCCTGCCGCTTGCCGATCCGCATCTCTGCTCCATCGTCTGGTCCTTAGAGCCGGAGAAAGCGCAGCAGATGCAGGAGGCGACGCCGGATGCCTTCAGCCAGGCGCTATGCGTGGCGTTTGATAACCGTCTGGGTCTGTGCACGCTTGAAAGCGAACGCCAGACGTTTCCGTTAACCGGTCGCTACGCGCGTCAGTTTGCCGCGCACCGTCTGGCGCTGGTGGGGGATGCGGCGCATACCATTCATCCGCTGGCCGGGCAGGGGGTGAACCTCGGCTTTATGGACGCGGCTGAGCTGGTTGAAGAGCTGCGTCGCCTGCATCGGGAAGGCAAAGATATTGGTCAGCATCTGTATCTGCGTCGCTACGAGCGCAGCCGCAAACACAGTGCGGCGATGATGCTGGCGGGTATGCAGGGCTTCCGCGAGCTGTTTGCCGGAGCGAATCCGGCGAAAAAACTGCTGCGCGATATTGGCCTCAAGCTGGCCGACACCCTTCCCGGCGTAAAACCGCAGCTTCTTCGTCAGGCAATGGGCCTCAACGATCTTCCCGACTGGTTACGTTAATCTCGATCCCCGTCACACTTTATTTTCCCGGCCTCCGCGCCGGGGAAATTTCCTCGTTTGAAATAATCTAATTTCACGTCATTTTTCGCATTAGAAAATCTAATCTTACTATTTTTATGTTACGGAAATTCGGCCCGTTTTTCCGCACGAAATATCACCATCTGCTAAATTCTGTTAGATCATTGTTAATTTTATGCGGGTTTAATCGCATTTTCCCAGTGAATAACTCTGTAGGCTTTTCAGCGATTTTTGGTCATAAGCTAATGTGATGACCCGTTTTACCTTATGGTTAACCGCCGGTTTCGGTGGTAAGTTCAGGTAAAAGAGAACGTTTGCGTCGGCCCCCGATCGCGAGGCCGACACCGGGTTTCACGGTGAATTTTTCAACGAGGAAAAGATGGCTCAACAGACTCCTTTGTACGAACAGCACGTGTTGTGCGGCGCCCGCATGGTGGACTTCCACGGCTGGATGATGCCGCTGCACTACGGCTCGCAGATTGATGAGCACCACGCGGTGCGCACCGATGCCGGTATGTTCGACGTGTCTCATATGACGATTGTCGACCTGCGCGGTAGCCGCACCCGGGAGTTTTTGCGTTATCTGCTGGCAAATGACGTCGCCAAACTGAAGACGCCGGGCAAAGCGCTCTATACCGGCATGCTGAATGCCTCGGGCGGCGTGATTGATGACCTTATCGTCTATTACTTCACTGAAGATTTCTTCCGCCTCGTTGTAAACTCCGCCACCCGCGAAAAAGACCTCTCCTGGATCACCCAACACGCCGAACCTTATGCCATCGACATCACCGTCCGTGACGATCTGTCACTGATCGCCGTGCAGGGGCCGAACGCGCAGGCGAAAGCCGCGTCTCTGTTCAGCGACGAGCAGCGCAAAGCCACCGAAGGCATGAAGCCGTTCTTCGGCGTGCAGGCGGGCGATCTGTTTATCGCCACCACCGGCTACACCGGTGAAGCGGGCTACGAAATTGCCATGCCAAACGATAAGGCCGCTGATTTCTGGCGTGCGCTGGTGGAGGCGGGCGTGAAGCCTGCGGGCCTGGGCGCGCGCGATACGCTGCGTCTGGAAGCGGGGATGAACCTCTACGGTCAGGAGATGGACGAAGGCGTCTCTCCGCTGGCGGCCAACATGGGCTGGACCATCGCGTGGGAACCGGCTGACCGTGATTTTATTGGTCGTGAAGCGCTGGAGATGCAGCGCGAGAAGGGCACTGAACAGCTGGTTGGCCTGGTGATGAAAGAAAAAGGCGTGCTGCGCGGCGAGCTGCCGGTGCGCTTCACCGATGCCGATGGCAATCATCGCGAAGGCGTGATCACCAGCGGAACGTTCTCCCCGACGCTCGGCTACAGTATTGCCCTGGCACGCGTGCCGGCGGGGATTGGCGAAACGGCGGTGGTGCAGATCCGCAACCGCGAAATGCCGGTCAACGTGACCAAACCGATTTTTGTTCGCGCCGGTAAGCCGGTCGCCTAACTATTTTTATCAGGAGAACTTCAATGAGCAATGTGCCAGCAGAACTGAAATACAGCAAAGAACACGAGTGGCTGCGCAAAGAGGCGGACGGCACTTACACCGTTGGGATCACCGAGCACGCGCAGGAGCTGCTGGGCGACATGGTGTTTGTTGACCTGCCGGAAGTGGGCGCAACCGTGAGCGCAGGCGACGACTGTGCGGTGGCGGAATCCGTTAAAGCGGCCTCTGACATCTACGCCCCGGTGAGCGGTGAAATTGTTGCCGTGAACGACGCGCTGAGCGACTCCCCGGAGCTGGTCAACAGCGAACCGTATGAAGGCGGCTGGATCTTCAAGATCAAAGCCAGCGACGAAGCGCAGGTTGCCGCGCTGCTGGATGCGACCGCGTACGAAGCACTACTGGAAGACGAATAACGTTGTGCCGGATGGCGCTGCGCTTATCCGGCCTACAGGTCAACGTAGGCCCGGTAAGCGTTAGCGCCACCGGGCAACAGCGTTACAGATAACTACGATTCACTGCACGTTTCAGGAACCATCGCTCATGACACAGACTTTAAGCCAGCTTGAAAACCGTGGCGCCTTCATTGAACGTCACATTGGGCCGGATGCTCAGCAACAGCAGGAGATGCTGAAGACAGTTGGCGCGGATTCATTAAACGCACTGATCGGCCAGATCGTGCCAAAAGACATCCAGCTTGCCACGCCGCCGCAGGTAGGCGAGTCCACGACGGAGTTCGCCGCGCTGGCGGAGCTGAAGGCCATCGCCGGCCTTAACAAGCGCTATAAGTCTTACATTGGCATGGGCTACACCAACGTGCAGTTACCGCCCGTGATCCTGCGTAACATGCTGGAAAACCCGGGCTGGTATACCGCTTATACCCCGTATCAGCCAGAAGTCTCCCAGGGCCGTCTGGAAGCGCTGCTGAACTTCCAGCAGGTGACGCTGGATCTGACCGGTATGGATATCGCCTCTGCCTCGCTGCTGGATGAAGCGACCGCCGCCGCCGAAGCGATGGCGATGGCGAAGCGCGTGAGCAAGCTGAAAAACGCCAACCGCTTCTTCGTGGCGGCGGACGTGCATCCCCAGACGCTGGACGTGGTGCGCACCCGTGCGGAAACCTTCGGCTTTGAGGTGATTGTCGACGACGCTGAAAAAGTGCTGGATCACCAGGACGTCTTCGGCGTGCTGTTGCAGCAGGTGGGCACCACCGGGGAAGTGCACGACTACGGCGCACTGATCGCCGAGCTGAAATCCCGTAAGGTTATTGTTAGCGTCGCCGCTGATATTATGGCGCTGGTGCTGCTGACGGCGCCAGGCAAACAGGGCGCGGATATTGTCTTCGGCTCAGCCCAGCGTTTCGGCGTGCCGATGGGCTACGGCGGCCCGCACGCGGCGTTCTTTGGCGCGAAAGATGAATTTAAACGTTCCATGCCAGGCCGTATTATCGGCGTATCGAAAGATGCCGCCGGTAACACCGCGCTGCGCATGGCGATGCAGACCCGCGAGCAGCATATCCGCCGCGAGAAAGCGAACTCCAACATCTGTACCTCGCAGGTGCTGCTGGCTAACATTGCCAGCCTGTACGCGGTGTTCCACGGTCCGGCTGGCCTGAAACGTATTGCCAGCCGCATCCACCGTCTGGCCGATATCCTGGCCTGCGGTCTGCAACAGAAAGGTCTCAGACTGCGTCATGAACACTATTTCGATACCCTGTGCGTCGAGGTGGCAGACAAAGCGGCCGTGCTGGCGCGCGCCGAGGCAGCGCAAATCAACCTGCGCAGCGACATTCACAATGCGGTCGGCATTACGCTGGACGAAAGCACCACCCGTGACGATATCCTGACCCTGTTCAACGTATTGCTGGGTGAAGCACACGGTCTGGACGTTGATACGCTCGACAAAGAGGTTGCGCTCGACAGCCGCTCCATTCAGGAAAGCATGCTGCGCGACGACGCGATCCTGACTCACCCGGTGTTCAACCGCTATCACAGCGAAACCGAGATGATGCGTTACATGCACTCTCTGGAACGTAAAGATCTGGCGCTGAACCAGGCGATGATCCCGCTGGGCTCCTGCACCATGAAGCTGAACGCCGCGGCTGAGATGATCCCAATTACCTGGCCTGAATTCTCTGAGCTGCACCCGTTCTGCCCGGCTGAGCAGGCGGAAGGTTATCACATGATGATCAACCAGCTCTCCGACTGGCTGGTGAAGCTGACCGGGTACGACGCGCTCTGCATGCAGCCGAACTCCGGTGCGCAGGGTGAATACGCTGGTCTGCTGGCGATCCGTCACTATCACGAAAGCCGCAATGAAGGCCACCGTGATATCTGCCTGATCCCAAGCTCTGCCCACGGTACCAACCCGGCTTCTGCCCAGATGGCAGGAATGGAAGTGGTGGTTGTGGCGTGCGACAAAAACGGCAACATCGATCTGGCCGACCTGCGTGCCAAAGCCGAGCAGGCGGGCGACAAACTCTCCTGCATCATGGTGACCTACCCATCCACCCACGGCGTGTACGAAGAAACTATCCGTGAAGTGTGTGATGTGGTGCATCAGTTCGGTGGCCAGGTTTACCTCGACGGCGCAAACATGAACGCCCAGGTGGGCATCACCTCTCCGGGCTTTATTGGCGCGGATGTGTCGCACCTGAACCTGCATAAAACGTTCTGCATTCCGCACGGCGGTGGCGGCCCGGGCATGGGTCCTATCGGCGTGAAGGCGCACCTGGCGCCGTTTGTCCCAGGCCACAGCGTGGTGCAGATCGAAGGCATGCTGACCCGTCAGGGCGCGGTCTCCGCGGCACCGTTCGGCAGCGCCTCTATCCTGCCAATCAGCTGGATGTACATCCGCATGATGGGCGCGGAAGGGCTGAAGCAGGCCAGCCAGGTGGCGATCCTCAACGCCAACTACATCGCAACGCGTCTGAAGGACGCCTATCCGGTGCTCTATACCGGTCGCGACGGTCGCGTGGCGCACGAATGCATCCTCGATATTCGTCCTCTGAAAGAAGAGACGGGCATCAGCGAGCTGGATATCGCCAAGCGTCTGATCGACTACGGCTTCCACGCGCCAACCATGTCGTTCCCGGTAGCGGGTACGCTGATGGTTGAGCCGACCGAATCTGAAAGCAAGGTGGAGCTGGATCGCTTTATCGACGCCATGCTGGCGATCCGCAGCGAAATCGACCGCGTGAAAGGCGCGGAGTGGACGCTGGAAGATAACCCGCTGGTGAACGCGCCGCATACACAGAACGAACTGGTGGCAGAGTGGAACCACGGTTATACCCGCGAGCTGGCTGTCTTCCCGGCAGGTGTGGCAAACAAATACTGGCCAACCGTGAAACGTCTTGATGATGTTTACGGCGACCGTAACCTGTTCTGCTCCTGCGTACCGATGAGCGAATATCAGTAACGTTGTTCCTGTAGTAACGTAGGCCGGGTAAGGCGAAGCCGCTACCCGGCTTTTTTATTGGGAGAAAAGAATGGCAATTGCACTGGTCACCGGCGCCAGCCGGGGTATTGGTAAAGCCACCGCGCTACAGCTGGCAAGCGAAGGCTACACCGTTGTGGTGAATTTTCATCACAACATCAAAGCCGCGACGGACGTCATTAATCAGATCGTGGACGCGGGCGGTAAAGCCTTTGCCGTACGCGCGGACATCAGCGATGAAGCGCAGGTGATGGCGATGTTCGACAGCATCGATCGCGAAGGTGAGCCGCTCGCCGCGCTGGTGAACAACGCCGGAATTTTGTTTGAACAATCCACCATCGAAAACCTCTCCGCTGAACGTATTAACCGCGTGCTGGCTACCAACGTCACCGGCTATTTTCTCTGCTGCCGTGAAGCGGTTAAGCGCATGTCGCATAAACACGGCGGCAAGGGCGGCGCGATTGTCAATGTCTCCTCGGCGGCCTCCCGGCTGGGCGCGCCGGGGGAATATGTGGATTATGCCGCCTCAAAAGGGGCGGTGGATTCCCTGACTACCGGCCTCGCGCTGGAGGTGGCGGCGCAGGGCATTCGCGTTAACGGCGTGCGGCCAGGCCTGATTTATACCGATATTCACGCCTCCGGCGGCGAGCCGGGGCGTGTGGATCGGGTGAAGTCGATGTTACCGATGCAGCGTGGCGGTCAGCCGGAGGAGGTCGCCCAGGCCATTGTCTGGCTGCTGAGCGACAAAGCCTCCTATGTCACCGGTAGCTTCCTGGAGCTGGCTGGCGGGAAGTAACGCTACGACGCCAGCCACAGCCGCAGGCGCATTCCCCAGCCGCTGGTCCAGCCGGTGGTGATCGACTTCACTTCACCGTGAGAGATCACCACCAGCGTTGGCGTAACCTTAACGTCCCACTCACGCGCCAGTTCTCCGCTGGCGTCGTTGACCGTGGGCATCGTCGCCTTCTTCTTCCTCATCCAGGTTTCGAGCGTCGCGTTATCGCCCGAGCGCAGCGCAACCGATATCACGTTACCCCCGTCCGCGGCAAGCGCCGCCACCGACGGCGTGGTGTAGCGGCAGACGCCGCACCATGTCGCCCAGACGTAGACCAGCAGCGGTCGCTCCTTACTCATGGCGATAAGATCGACGGGCTGACCGTCGAGGGTGTGCAGTGCCGTCGCGGAGAAATTCTGCGGCAGCGCGGGCTGGCGGAAATAGTCCACCGCCAGGCTCACGGCAACGCCAATCAGCAGCCACACGCCCAGCTCGCGCAGCAGGCGCGGAAGCTTACTTGCCACGGGCGTTTGCCAGCTGTTCTTTGACCAGCCCCTCCAGGTCGTCATACGGAATTGCGCCCGCCACCATCTGGTCGCCGATAATGGTCGCCGGGGTACCCTGAATATTCAGCACCTGCGCCAGGATGAGGTTCATCTTTAGGCTGTCCATGGTTTTATCATCCGTTTTAATGCTGTCCGTTCCGGTCTTTACCTTCGCGGCGGCGATGCTGGCGTCATCGTGATAGCCCTTTTTCATCATCAGCCGCTGGTGCAGCGCCCAGAATTTATCCGGCGCCTGCTGCCACGTTGAGAGTGCCGCTTTCGCGGCATTTACCGAGCTTTGTCCCTTGAACGGCAGCAGTTTGACGATGAGCTGCACGTCGGGATTTTCCTGCACGATTTTCTCAAGCATTGGGTCGAACTGCTTGCAATACGGGCAGTTGTAGTCAGTGAAGGAGACGATGGTCAGCTTCGGCGATGTCGCGCCGGTTCGCGGGCTGTTGGGGTCGTTAAACAGCAGTTTTGCCAGCTGGTCGCTGGAAGCGTCATCAGAAGGTGCGGCGAAACCGAACGTTGATAACGACAGCAGAAGTAAGGCAACGAAGGCTCTCATGTTATTTTCCTTTTGCATCGGACAGGGTGCTCAGCACCGCTTCGCGGCTTAACAACGCAGGCAGCACGTGGCCCTGCGGTAATCCCGGTCCGTAGATCTGGTTAAACGGCACGGCGGCGCTGCCGCGCGTGGTTAAGAACTGGCTGATGGTATCTGAGGGGCGGCTCCAGTCGCCGCGCAGGGCGACAACGTCCGGGGCGGAGAGCGCATCCTGCACGTCGTCGCGTAGCAGCACGTTGTATTTATTGGCTTTACAGGTCACGCACCAGTCGGCGGTCACGTCGACGAACACCCGTTTGTTCTCCGCCAGCGCGCGGGCAATGGCCTGCTCGCTGAGCGGCTGCCAGTGAATACGATCGCGGCGGGAACCCTCGCCGCCGGAACCGGATACAAACGCGACCGCCCCGGCCACCACTACAGCTAATACCCCGGCGCGCAGTGCCGTTTGCCAGCGGTAGCGCCAGGCGGTGACCAGCAGCAGCGTAAGGATCAGGAACACGCCCAGCGTGATGACGGGCAGGCTGCCAATGTGCACCGTCAACAGGCTCAGCAGCCACAGCGATGAGCCGAGCATCATCATTCCCAGCACTACGCGTACGACGTTCATCCAGCGTCCCGGACGCGGCAACCGCTGGGCCAGCCCCGGCCAGGCCGCCACCAGCAGCCACGGCAGGCTCATGCCGATACCCATCGCCAGGAAGATCCCCCACAGCAGGGGAAGCGGTGCCGCCAGCGCGACCGAGACCGCCGTACCCAGGAACGGCGCGGTGCAGGGTGTCGCCAGCAGCGTGGCAAACGCGCCTTGCCAGAAATGACCCGCAAGCCCGTTGCCGCCGCGCGTGGCGAGGAAGGTGCTGGCGCCGGAAGGGAGACGGATTTCAAACAACCCCAGCAGGCTGGCGCTGAAAAGCACCATCACCAGCGCCATCGCGCCAATAAACCACGGATTCTGGAACTGGATCCCCCAGCCGAGCGCCTGATTGCCTAAGCGTAAAACCGTCATCATCAGCGCCAGCGCGAGGAACGAGATCACGATCCCGGCTACCGACGCAAGAAACTGTCGGCGTACCTGACTCCGCGCCTGCCGTTCGGTTTGCATCAGCGTGCCCAGCTTCATGGCCAGCACGGGCAGTACGCAGGGCATGACGTTAAGGATCAGACCGCCCGCCAGCGCCATCAGCAGCACCCAGCCTAACGAGAGCGTCGGCGCGGCGTTCCCCGGCTGAATGCTCAGGCTGGACTCCTGCGCCTGCCCGCTATCGGCCAGAACCAGCGACAGGGTTTTGCCGCTGAGGTTGGGCGCGGCCTCGCCCCAGCTGTCCGTCACGGGCACGGTGGCGACCAGCGAGTCACCGCGCACGGTGAGGGCCGGTTTGCCGAAATCAACATCATCCATACCGTCGATAAACAGGGACGGCGCCTGCCAGCCTGCGTCACGCTGCGCCGTTACGGTCAGCTTGCCGGGGGCATAGGTGGCGTTAAGCGTTGAGGTCAACCCGCCGCTGAGCGGAAGGGTGCCCATGGCCCGACTGAAATCGTAATCAAAACCGGCGCCTGCGGATGCGGTCATGTTCAGCGAAAACGGGTAGTCGGTAAGAATACAGACGTTGCTACAGGTGGAGAGCGTCAGTACGCCGCTCAGGATCTTCGGGACGTCGCCCCGCAGAGTGATGGGAAAGCTGACATCGCCGTGGTAGCCCTGCGTGGTGATGCCCGCGACGTCGAAACGCTGCGGCACAGGCCAGCGCCAGATCGCCTCGACGGGCTGATGCCATTTAATCGCGGGTGCGACGCCGCCTTCGCCCGGCGAGCGCCAGTAGGTTTTCCAGCCTTTTTGCAGGGCGACGTCCAGCAGCAGGCGGGTTTCGCCAGTGCTTTCGGGTTGCGCACGCAGCCTGACGCTGGCGTGCTGATTATCGGCGGCGCGCAGCCAGCCGCTGTCGGCAGCCTGGCTGAGGGGCAGCCATAGCCAAAGCAGGCAGACCAGCAGTCGCCTGAATACAGTAAACATAAATTTTCTCCGTAAATAATGAATTAACCTGAAGTAACAGGCGAAGGCTCATTCACGGAAGACGCATAATCGCAGATGCACCCTTAACCGGGGCGGGGAGATAACGCGGGGAGGCCACTGCCGTTCGCGGCGCGGTGGACTGGCTGCCAGCAACGCCAGCAGCAGGGTGACGGCAATCAGGGCGCCTTCAAACAAAACAGGCGGGACCGACATCAGCGACTTGGCGCTAAGCTCACACGGGGTTACCGGTGCGTCGGTACTCTCCTGCCCCTGCTGGACAGACTGGCTCGTGGCGGTGACGTTCATGACAAGCGCGTGCATCCCGGCCATCCGCTGGGCGGTGCATATCAGCACCACCAGGCAGGCCAGGGCTACAAGCAGGATAGCGTTGCGTTGTCGCTTGATCATGTTCGCCTCAAATATTCAGGACGCCTATATTATCGGGCGAACATATTTTGGCAACGCAAAAGCTGTAAAGAAGTGTCTGGAAGATAAGCGGTTTGCCCTCTCCGCTTGCAGAGAGGGCGAGCCATTACAGCGTTTCGCCGTTGCTGGCAATGACGGTTTTATACCACTCAAAGCTCTTCTTACGGGAGCGGGACATGTCACCGGTACCGTCGTCGTGCTTGTTGACGTAGATAAAGCCGTAGCGCTTACTGTACTGGCCGGTGGTGAAGGAGACGCAGTCGATGCAGCCCCACGGCGTGTAGCCCATCAGATCCACGCCATCCCAGGTCACCGCCTTCATCATCTCTTCCACGTGGGCGCGCAGGTAGTCGATGCGATAGTCATCGTTGATACTGCCGTCCTCTTCCACGGTGTCGTAGGCCCCGAAACCATTTTCCACGATAAACAGCGGCTTCTGATAACGTTCGTACAGTTCACACAGCGAATAGCGCAGGCCTACCGGATCAATCTGCCAGCCCCAGTCGGACGCCTTGACGTGTGGGTTCGGCACGCTGCCCTCGAAGCCGGAAATGGCGTCACCGGTACCGCCTTCCGCTTTGACCGCGTTGGTCATGTAGTAGCTGAAACCTAAGTAATCGCAGGTGCCTTCACGCAGGATCTGCTCGTCGCCCGCTTCCATTTTGATGGAGAAGCCACGGCGCTCCCACTCGTTCAGCACGTAAGACGGGTAGTAGCCGCGCAGCTGTACGTCGGTAAAGACGTAGCGCTCGCGCATGGATTCCTGAGCGAACATGACATCTTCTGGCTTGCAGGAGTATGGATAGAGCGCCACCATCGCCAGCATGCAGCCGACTTTCATTTCCGGGTTAATGCGGCGTGCGGCTTTCACCGCCAGCGCGCTGGCCACGAACTGGTGGTGCAGCACCTGGTACATGGTCTCTTCCGGGTTGTCGTGCTCGGTATAGACCACGCCAGAGCAGCAGTAGCCGAACAGCGGCGCACGCCAGTTGCGCTGGTTGTTGATTTCGTTGAAGGTCATCCAGTATTTGACCTTATTTTTGTAGCGCTCAAATACCACTTCCGAGAAGCGCACAAAGAAATCGACCACTTTACGGTTGGTCCATCCGCCATATTCCTGAACGAGGTGCAGCGGCATTTCAAAGTGGGAGAGGGTGATAACCGGCTCGATGTTGTACTTCAGCAGTTCATCGAACATGTCGTCGTAAAACTTCAGCCCCTCTTCGTTTGGCTGAGTTTCGTCGCCTTTCGGGAAGATGCGCGTCCAGGCGATGGAGGTACGGAAACATTTGAAGCCCATCTCGGCAAACAGCCTGATGTCTTCTTTGTAATGGCCGTAGAAGTCGACGGCTTCGTGGTTCGGGTAATATTTGCCTTCAATCACTTCCTGCGTGATTTCTCGCGGAACGCCGTGTGCGCCGCCGGTGAGCACGTCGCAGATGCTTGGCCCTTTGCCGCCTTTGTTCCAGCCGCCTTCAACCTGGTGCGCCGCTACCGCGCCGCCCCATAAAAAATCTTTCGGTAAGGTGAGTTTTTTCATCTTTGCTATTCTCAATTCAGGACTTATTGATTTCGAGTCTAGCAAAGCGGAATTAAATGTCACGATATAACATTTTGCGGAAATTGTAATTTGTCACATCAAAAAAACAGGATGTTTTATTCTGTTAATTTCTTCGCCAGTTTCCGGCCTAATGATTCCAGAATATAGATGACGGGAATTTGCGTGGTGATATCGTAAACGCCGCCAATGCGCGTTTGCGGGACATGCCAGGAGAGGTTAAAGTCCGCCAGCTTTGCGAGACGTGAATGTTCGTGGCTGGTGACTGAGAGCACCTTGCAGTGGTGCAGGCTGAACTGGCTGGCGAAGCGCAGGATCTCCTCGGTTTCGCCGGAGACGGAGAGTACAATAGCCAGCGCATTTTTAGCCATATCGTTAGTGACCGGGAAATAAGGATCGTCGATATGGTTGCTGAATTTCCCGATATTTGAAAAGAAACGTGCGCCATATTTTGCCAGCGATCCGGAGGTGCCCGCACCGACAAAAATAATTCGTTCAGATGATAAAATAATATCGACGGCGTTATCTAATAGCGCATCAAACTCTTCGTTATTTACGCTTTTAAAGAAGCTGATGATTTCACTGGCACCAAAATTCGCCTGCTGCGGCTCGTTCTGCTCCAGATAGAGTTTAAAGCGCACCCGAAATTCCGAGTAGCCATCGCAGTTAAGCTTGCGGCAGAAGCGCAGGATGGTAGTAGTGGAAACGCCCGCCGCATCCGCCAGCTCGCGGATGGTCATGTACATCACTTTATCGCGGTTCTTAATGACATAGTTGTAGACCATCATTTCCAGATTGTTGAGGCTGGCAATGGCGGAATGGCTGAACATACTCACAATGGCTAAACTCGCTGTCGGACACTATTCCTGAAGCATACCATGATGACGAAGGGCGGGAGACGGATTTATCTCCTTGATTACTTAGATGTTAATGAAATCATTTACACCTGTGCGGTGGATTGTTTTTACATTTTGCTGATTTATAAGAATAAATCTTGAGTGTGGATTTATTTTAGCTAACAGGTGTTCACTGGAATCATTCTCAGTTAGCATAGACTGGCGATGAATAATCATCTTTTGTTTTCCCGGAGTTAAGTATGGTGAGCAGACCATTAATCGCACAGGGATATTCGCTGGCTGAGGAAGTAGCCAACAGTATAAGCCACGGCATTGGCCTGGTTTTTGGGATTGTCGGCTTAGTGTTATTGCTGGTACAGGCAGTGGATACCAACGCCAGCGCGATGGCCATTACCAGCTACAGTCTGTATGGCGGGAGTATGATCCTGCTTTTCCTGGCCTCAACGCTGTATCACGCTATTCCGCATCAACGGGCGAAGATATGGCTCAAGAAATTTGACCACTGCGCTATCTATCTTCTTATTGCGGGTACCTATACGCCGTTTTTGCTGGTGGGGCTCAACTCACCGCTGTCGCGTGGCCTGATGATTGTGATCTGGAGCCTGGCGCTGCTGGGGATCCTGTTTAAGCTGACTATTGCGCACCGGTTTAAAGTGTTGTCGCTGGTTACCTATCTGACAATGGGCTGGCTGTCGCTGATTGTGGTGTATCAGTTAGCTATTAAGCTGGCGGTGGGGGGCGTGACGCTTCTGGCGGTGGGCGGGGTGGTCTACTCGCTGGGCGTGATTTTCTACGTCTGCAAGCGTATTCCGTACAACCATGCCATCTGGCACGGCTTTGTGCTGGGCGGCAGCGTGTGCCACTTCCTGGCAATTTATCTGTATGTTGGGCAGGTGTAGTTTTTTTGTAAGGTGCGGTCTGATGCCCTCACCCCGACCCTCTCCCACAGGGAGAGGGAGAATATCAACACCGTAGGCCCGGTAAGCGCAGCGCCACCGGGCGATACAGCATCAATCTTCCAGAGAATACGGTAGCGGCTCAATGCTGAGCGTGTTTGCATCATCCCGCACGCGGAATACGCTGTCGGGCTCCATATCATTATTCATGACAACCTGCACCAGCAGGCGGCCATCATCGAGCTGGACGGCGGCTAACACGGTGCCGGTACGGCGCCAGTTTTCGCCCATCTTCATCTCAAGATCTTCACCCGCTTCCGGCACACGGCTGGCGTGACCAGCCAGCGTCCACAGGGCGCGTTTGTTCGCGCCGCGGAATTTCGCACGCGCCACCATTTCCTGACCGGTGTAGCAGCCCTTCTTAAAGCTGATACCGCCCAGCGCCTGGATGTTTGTCGCCTGCGGGATAAACTGCGCGCTGTTTGCCGCGTCAATGACCGGCAGACCCGCTTCGATATTCAGCGCCAGCCACTGCTGGCTGTTGTTGAGCTGTGCTTCACCGCGCAGGGCGTCAGTGACGCGTTCCGCCGTTGCTTCGTCGGTTACCAGCAGGAAGCGCTCCGCCGGGTGTTCGAACCACAGAATGGAGGTCGCTCCCTCGCTGACCAGCTGTTTTTCAGCATCCGGCAGCTGGGCAAACAGGTTTTTCAGCGCTGCACGCGCCTGGAAACCCGCGACCCCCAGCAGAACGTGTTCATCGTCCGGGGCGATGGTGACTTTAGAAAAGACCGCGTATTTTTTCAGCTCTTTAAGCTGGGCGTCACGCAGGCTGCGGCGCTCAATAAAGGCGAATCCGTCCTGACGGCGGAACAGACGCAGGTTGCTCCACATTTTGCCTTTTGGATCGCAATGCGCGGCCAGCAGATGCTGGTGCTCAGTCAACTGCGCCACGTCCGCCGTGACCTGGCCTTGCAGGTATTTTTCACTGTCCGCACCAGTCAGTGTCGCCAGTGCCCAGTCATCAAGAGTAATCAGCGTCAGCGGCAGACGCGCAGAGGCGGCGGGCTGGCGAGGAGAAAATGGTGTAAATGCCATAGTGATGTCCTGAATTGCTTAACGCTTTGATAATACCTAATGGTAAAAGAGACTGTATTCAATGCAAGCGCTTTCAGCAGGCCATTCGTGCCATTACGCGGTTATGCGTGGCGCTACGCAAAATAGTGTAATCCGCTGTCTTTATAAGGATTATTCAGGGAGCCTGCTCGAGGTTCGCAATATTCCAGTAAAGAAACGGTCAAAAACACGTTACACTAGCAGGTGTTCCCGGAGAGCAATAATGAATACCAAACGGGATACCGACTGTGCCAAACGTAATGCAGGAAACAGAACATGGATATTAACAACAAGGCCCGTATTCACTGGGCGTGCCGTCGCGGCATGCGTGAACTTGATATCTCCATCATGCCTTTCTTCGAGTATGAGTACGACAGCTTAAGCGATGACGATAAGCGCCTGTTTGTCCGTCTGCTTGAGTCTGACGATCCGGATTTATTCAACTGGCTGATGAATCACGGCAAGCCCGCCGACACCGAGTTGCAACGGATGGTGCAATTAATTCAAACACGGAATCAGGAACGTGGTCCTGTGGCAATCTGATCTTCGCGTCTCGTGGCGCTCACAGTGGATGTCCTTACTGCTCCACGGGCTGGTGGCGGCACTGGTGTTATTGGTGCCGTGGCCGCTTAGCTATACCCCTCTGTGGTTGCTATTGCTGTCGTTTGTGGTGTTTGACAGCGTGCGCAGCCAGCGTCGAATCAACGCCCGTCAGGGTGAAATTAAGCTGCTGATGGATTCTCGCCTGCGCTGGCAGGGAAAAGAGTGGGAGATGATGGGGACGCCGTGGATGCTTAATACCGGGATGATGCTACGGCTGCGTCGGGTCGAGGATAACCGTCGCCAGCACCTGTGGCTGGCCGCAGACAGTATGGATCCTGCGGAGTGGCGAGATCTGCGCCGGTTGATCGTGCAACAGCCGACGCAGGAGTAAATCAGCTGAACTGCTCGGCCATCTCACCCAGAATCTGCTCGCACCAGCTCTGGAGGCGCTCGTCGCTAAGATCGTACTGGTTGGTTTCATCCAGCGCGAGCCCGACAAACAGCTGACCGTCGGCAATAATCGGTTTTTGACTGGTGAACTCATAGCCTTCCGTAGGCCAGTAGCCGATAAAGGTCGCGCCCTTTGGCGCCAGTTTGTCGTGCAGCATGCCGAGTGCGTCAAGGAACCACTCCCCGTAGCCCAGCTGGTCGCCCATGCCGTACATCGCAATGATTTTGCCTTCAAAATTGACTGAATCGAGCTGATCCCAGATGGCTTCCCAGTCTTCCTGAATCTCACCAAAGTCCCAGGTAGGGATACCCAGAATGAGCACATCGTACTGCTCCATCAAGGCGACCGCGTCATCTTTCAGGTTATGCAACGTCACCAGTTCCGGGCCAATGATGTCACGAATTTTCTCCGCCGCCATTTCGGTGTAGCAGGTGCTGGAACCATAGAACAGACCAATATTCATCGCGTAACTATCTCAATTCTTGCTATGACTTTGCGCGTAGTGTACCAGAAACCGATGGCAATCAGGCATAATGGCCAGATTGCAGAACCAAAGGGGCTGATGTGGAAAAGGATCTCGCACTCATCGAACAGTTTCTCGACGCGCTGTGGCTGGAGAAAAACCTCGCTGAAAATACGCTCAGCGCCTATCGTCGGGATCTCACGCTGCTGGTCGAGTGGCTGGCACATCGTGGGCTGACGCTTGAAAGCGCGCAAAGCGATGACCTGCAAGGGTTACTGGCTGAGCGGATGGAAGGGGGGTACAAAGCCACCAGCTCTGCACGTCTGCTGAGCGCCATGCGCCGCCTGTTCCAGCACCTGTACCGCGAGAAGATCCGCGCGGATGACCCCAGCGCACTGCTGGCATCGCCTAAACTGCCTCAGCGGCTGCCAAAAGATCTCAGCGAAGCACAAGTTGAGAGATTATTACAGTCGCCCGCAGTTGACCTTCCGCTGGAGTTACGCGATAAAGCCATGCTTGAACTATTGTATGCCACGGGCTTGCGCGTTTCCGAGCTGGTGGGCCTGACGATGAGCGATATCAGCCTGCGTCAGGGCGTGGTGCGCGTTATCGGTAAAGGGAACAAAGAACGGCTGGTGCCGCTGGGTGAAGAGGCGGTCTACTGGCTGGAGACGTATCTGGAACACGGGCGTCCGTGGCTGCTGAACGGCGTCTCCATAGATGTATTGTTCCCGAGCCAGCGCGCGCAGCAGATGACGCGACAAACGTTCTGGCATCGCATTAAACATTACGCCACACTGGCGGGTATTGACAGTGAGAAGCTGTCGCCGCACGTTTTGCGTCACGCCTTCGCGACGCATCTGTTAAACCACGGCGCTGATTTACGCGTGGTGCAGATGTTGCTTGGACACAGCGATCTTTCAACGACGCAAATATACACCCATGTCGCGACGGAACGCCTGCGGCAGCTACACCAACAGCACCACCCTCGCGCGTGAGTGCCGACGAATTGTTACAGGAACAAATATGAAAAAGTCTTTAGCGCTGTTCACCCTGCTGGCAGCTTCGGTTTCCGGTTTTGCCCATGCGGATGATGCCGCCATTAAACAGTCTCTGACGAAACTCGGCGTCGCCAGCAGCGAGATCCAGCCAGCGCCGGTGGCTGGCATGAAAACGGTGCTGACCAACAGCGGCGTGCTGTACGTGACCGAAGACGGCAAGCACATCATTCAGGGGCCTATGTACGACGTGAGCGGCGCGCAGCCGGTGAACGTCACCAACCAGCTGCTGATGAAAAACCTGAACGCGCTCGAAAAAGAGATGATTGTCTACAAGGCGGCGCAGGAAAAGCACGTTATTACCGTCTTCACCGACATCACCTGCGGCTATTGCCACAAGCTGCATGAAGAGATGAAAGACTACAACGCACTGGGCATTACCGTGCGTTACCTGGCTTTCCCACGCGCTGGCGTGCAGAGCCAGCCTGAGCAGGATATGAAAGCGATCTGGTGTGCGAAAGACCGCAACAAGGCCTTTGATGACGCGATGAACGGCAAAGGCGTGAAGCCCGCGTCCTGCGATATCGACATCGCTAACCACTACGCGCTGGGCGTGCAGTTTGGCGTGAGCGGTACGCCAGCCATTGTGCTGAGTAACGGCTACGTGGTGCCGGGCTACCAGGGTCCAAAAGAGATGAAAGCGTTCCTCGACGAGCACCAGAAACAGATGGGTGGTAAATAATTCGCGTGAAAGCCCCGATAAAACTGCGCCGCCGCGATGCGGGTGAAACCGCGGATTTACCAGACACGCTTCCGCTGCTGCTAAAGCGGCTGTATGCCAGCCGTGGCGTGCGTACGGCAAGCGATCTTGAGCGCAGCGTCAAAGGCATGCTGCCCTGGCAAGCGCTGAGTGGCATCGAAAAAGCGACTGAAATGCTCTACGACGCGTTCCGGGAAGGCACGCGGATTGTCGTGGTGGGCGATTTCGATGCAGACGGCGCAACCAGTACCGCGTTGAGCGTGCTCAGCCTGCGTGCGCTGGGCTGCGATAACGTGACTTACCTGGTGCCGAACCGGTTTGAAGACGGCTACGGCCTCAGCCCGGAAGTGGTCGATCAGGCCCACGCCCGTGGCGCACAGATGATCATGACCGTGGATAACGGGATCTCTTCTCATGCGGGGGTTGATCATGCCCATGCGCTGGGGATCCCGGTACTGGTCACCGATCACCACCTGCCAGGCGAAACCCTGCCTGCCGCCGAAGCCATCATTAACCCGAACCTGCGCGACTGCGATTTCCCGTCGAAATCGCTGGCCGGAGTAGGGGTGGCGTTTTATCTGATGCTGGCGTTACGCACGTTGCTGCGAGATAAGGGCTGGTTCGAATCGCGTGGGATTGCCGTGCCGAACCTCGCGGAGTATCTCGATCTGGTGGCGCTGGGAACCGTGGCGGACGTGGTGCCGCTCGATACCAATAACCGTATTCTCACCTGGCAGGGCTTAAGCCGCATTCGGGCAGGTAAATGCCGTCCGGGGATTAAGGCGCTGCTGGAAATTGCCAACCGCGATCCGCTGAAGCTTGCGGCAAGCGATTTAGGCTTTGCCCTCGGCCCGCGCCTGAACGCGGCGGGGCGGCTGGATGATATGTCGGTTGGCGTCGCGCTGCTGCTGTGCGACAACATCGGCGAAGCGCGTGTGCTGGCCAGTGAGCTGGACGCACTCAACCAGACCCGTAAAGAGATTGAGCAGGGGATGCAGGCTGAAGCGCTGACCCTGTGCGAAAAGCTGGAGCGCAGCGGCGATACCCTGCCGGGCGGGCTGGCGATGTATCACCCCGAATGGCACCAGGGCGTGGTGGGCATTCTGGCGTCGCGTATTAAAGAGCGTTTCCACCGCCCGGTGATTGCGTTCGCCCCCGCCGGGGACGGCACGCTGAAAGGCTCCGGTCGTTCCATTCAGGGACTGCATATGCGCGACGCGCTGGAGCGTCTGGATACGCTGCATCCGGGGTTGATGATCAAGTTCGGCGGTCACGCGATGGCGGCAGGCCTGTCGCTGGAAGAGGCGAAGTTCGACGAATTCCAGCGTCTGTTTGGCGAACTGGTCACCGAGTGGATCGATCCGGCTCTGTTGCAGGGTGAAGTGGTTTCTGACGGTGAGCTTTCACCGGCTGAAATGACCATGGAGGTGGCGCAGATGCTGCGCGATGCCGGCCCGTGGGGGCAGATGTGCCCGGAGCCGCTTTTCGACGGACGTTTTCGTTTGCTGCAACAGCGCATCGTGGGCGAACGCCATCTCAAAGTGATGGTGGAACCGGTCGGCGGCGGACCGCTGCTCGACGGCATCGCCTTTAACGTTGATACCTCCATCTGGCCGGACAACGGCGTGCGCGAGGTTGAGCTGGCCTATAAGCTGGATATTAACGAGTTCCGCGGTAACCGCTCCCTTCAGATCATCATCGACAATATCTGGCCAATTTAGCGTCAGTAATCTCTATAAAAAAGGGCGTGGATTCGGTACAATCCCGCTCTTATCACCGCATTTTGACAAGCTCATAAAAGAAAACAGACCATGTTTGAAATTAATCCGGTAAAAAACCGCATTCAGGACCTCACGGAGCGCTCTGACGTTCTTAGGGGGTATCTTTGACTACGATGCCAAGAAAGAGCGTCTCGAAGAAGTAAACGCCGAGCTGGAACAGCCGGACGTCTGGAACGAACCTGAGCGCGCTCAGGCGCTGGGTAAAGAGCGTTCCTCCCTCGAAGCCATCGTAGATACGCTGGATCAAATGGCGCAGGGTCTGGAAGATGTTTCTGGGCTGCTGGAGCTGGCTGTCGAAGCCGACGACGAAGAAACCTTTAACGAAGCCGTGGCAGAGCTCGACGTGCTGGAAGAGAAGCTGGCGCAGCTGGAATTCCGTCGCATGTTCTCCGGCGAATACGATAGCGCTGACTGCTATCTCGATATTCAGGCAGGTTCTGGCGGTACCGAAGCGCAGGACTGGGCGAGCATGCTGATGCGCATGTACCTGCGCTGGGCGGAAGCGCGCGGTTTCAAAACCGAGATTATCGAAGAGTCCGAAGGTGAAGTGGCGGGTATCAAATCCGTCACCATCAAGATTATTGGCGATTACGCTTACGGCTGGCTGCGTACCGAGACCGGCGTTCACCGCCTGGTGCGTAAGAGCCCGTTCGATTCCGGCGGCCGTCGTCACACCTCCTTCAGCTCCGCGTTTGTCTACCCGGAAGTCGATGAAGATATCGATATCGACATCAACCCGGCGGATCTGCGTATCGACGTTTACCGCGCATCCGGCGCGGGTGGTCAGCACGTTAACCGTACGGAATCTGCGGTGCGTATTACCCACATTCCAACCGGGCTGGTAACACAGTGCCAGAACGACCGTTCCCAGCATAAGAACAAAGACCAGGCCATGAAGCAGATGAAAGCGAAGCTTTATGAGCTGGAGATGCAGAAGAAAAATGCTGAGAAGCAGGCGATGGAAGACAACAAGTCCGATATCGGCTGGGGCAGCCAGATCCGTTCTTACGTCCTTGATGACTCCCGCATCAAAGACCTGCGTACCGGGGTTGAAACCCGCAACACGCAGGCGGTGCTGGACGGCAGCCTGGACCAATTTATCGAAGCAAGTTTGAAAGCAGGGTTATGAGGAACCAACATGTCTGAACAACAAGCACAGGGCGCTGACGCGGTAGTCGATCTTAACAACGAACTGAAAACCCGCCGCGAGAAGCTGGCAGCGCTGCGCGAGCAGGGCGTGCCGTTCCCGAACGATTTTCGTCGTGACCACACCTCAGACCAACTGCACGCAGACTTCGACGGTAAAGAGAACGAAGAGCTGGAAGCGCTGAACGTTGAAGTGTCCGTGGCGGGCCGCATGATGACCCGTCGTATCATGGGTAAAGCGTCCTTCGTGACCTTACAGGACGTTGGCGGCCGCATTCAGCTGTACGTCTCTCGTGACGACCTGCCGGAAGGCATCTACAACGAGCAGTTCAAAAAGTGGGACCTCGGCGATATCCTGGGCGCTAAAGGTAAACTGTTCAAAACCAAGACCGGTGAACTGTCTATCCACTGCACCGAACTGCGTCTGCTGACCAAAGCCCTGCGCCCGCTGCCGGACAAGTTCCACGGTTTGCAGGATCAGGAAGCGCGCTATCGTCAGCGTTACCTGGATCTCATCTCTAACGATGAATCCCGTAAGACCTTCAAAATTCGCTCCCAGATCATGGCCGGTATTCGCCAGTTCATGGTTAACCGCGACTTTATGGAAGTAGAAACCCCGATGATGCAGGTGATCCCAGGCGGTGCCTCTGCCCGTCCGTTCATCACCCATCACAACGCCCTGGACCTGGACATGTACCTGCGTATCGCGCCGGAACTGTATCTGAAGCGTCTGGTGGTCGGCGGTTTCGACCGTGTGTTTGAGATCAACCGTAACTTCCGTAACGAAGGTATCTCCGTACGTCATAACCCAGAGTTCACCATGATGGAACTCTATATGGCGTATGCGGATTACAAAGATCTGATCGAGCTGACTGAATCCTTGTTCCGCACCCTGGCGCAGGACATTCTGGGCACCACCCAGGTGCCTTACGGTGAAGAGGTGTTCGACTTCGGCAAGCCGTTCGAAAAACTGACCATGCGCGAAGCGATCAAGAAATACCGTCCGGAAACCAACATGGCGGATCTGGATAACTTCGACTCTGCGAAAGCGATCGCTGAAAGCATCGGTATCAAGGTTGAGAAGAGCTGGGGCCTGGGTCGTATCGTGACCGAGATCTTCGAAGAAGTGGCCGAAGCGCACCTGATTCAGCCGACCTTCATCACCGAATACCCGGCGGAGGTGTCTCCCCTGGCGCGTCGTAATGACGAGAACCCGGAAATCACTGACCGCTTCGAATTCTTCATCGGTGGCCGCGAAATCGGTAACGGCTTTAGCGAGCTGAACGATGCAGAAGATCAGGCGCAGCGCTTCCAGGATCAGGTTAACGCGAAAGCGGCAGGCGACGACGAAGCGATGTTCTTCGACGAAGACTACGTGACCGCGCTGGAGCACGGCCTGCCGCCGACGGCTGGCCTGGGTATTGGTATCGACCGTATGGTGATGCTGTTCACCAACAGCCACACCATCCGCGACGTGATCCTGTTCCCGGCGATGCGTCCGGTGAAATAAGCCGTTAAGACGTAAAAAAAGCCCCGTGCGTTTATCGCCGGGGCTTTTTTATTGCGCCGCGAAGGCGCTGAGTTTTTCACGCGCGGTGTTCGCTTCCTGCACCATCCACGGGCTAAATGCCCACGGTGTGGCGTCCAGCGCGCGGAATAGCGCGTCCAGCTCCACCCACTGATACTCCATCACTTCATCGTCATTGATTGCGAGGGTATTCGTTACGCGGGCGGCATAGACCGGGCAGATTTCGTTTTCAACGATCCCTGACGGGTCGGCTTCACGGTAGCGGAACTCCGGGGCAATGGGGGTGATGTCTGTGATTTCGGCGCCGACTTCAAAGCGGCAGCGGCGGATAATCGCCTGCTCTGTCGCTTCGTCGGCCTGTGGATGACCGCAAACGGAGTTGGTCCATACGCCGGGCCAGGCTTTTTTACTTAAGGCGCGACGGGTGATCAGACATTCTCCGTTAGCGTTAAACAGCCATGAAGAGAAGGCCAGGTGTAGCGGGGTGTGTGACGTGTGAGCGGCGTACTTCTCCTGAGTGCCAATCACTTTTCCCTGGTCATTTACCAAAATAACGTGTTCTTGAATACTCATTGATGCTCCAGTGCCAAAATGCTTAATGGTTCAGCACCATCAGCGGAATTATTATACTGCATTCTTATGCGAACGGTTTGGCCCACAGAGCGGAAAAGGGCATGACCCGCATCAGTTTGGGCTGCTATCATAGTGCGCCATTCACGCTGACCGAGGAGCTGTTTTGTTTGCAGGAAGCCTGACGAGAAACCCGATCATTGCCGTTTTCTGCCTGACGCTGACGCTACTTGTAGCAGGATGCTCGGGGAGTAAATCTTCGGATATGGGCAGTTATTCCGGTGCAGTCTATACCGTTAAGCGCGGGGACACGCTCTACCGCATCTCACGCGCCACGGGAACCAGCGTGAAGGAGCTGGCGCGCCTGAATAATATTTCTCCACCGTATACTATTGAGGTAGGGCAGAAGCTCAAGGTTAACGGCGGTTCCTCCTCAGGGAAAAAGTCCTCAACGCGTAAAACAGCCAAAGTCACGCCATCCTATCAGGTGCCTAAATCATCCTGGCCGCCGGTCGGTCAGCGCTGCTGGATCTGGCCTGCAAGCGGAAAAGTGGTTGCGCCGTACTCGCTCTCGGAAGGTGGCAATAAAGGTATTGATATCGCTGCCGCACGCGGCACACCGGTTTACGCTTCAGGGGCCGGGAAGGTGGTCTATGTCGGTAACCAGCTTCGTGGATACGGTAACCTGATCATGATTAAGCATGGTGAGGACTACATTACGGCGTATGCGCATAACGACACGATGTTGGTCAATAACGGGCAGAACGTGAAGGCGGGGCAGAAGATTGCGACCATGGGCAGTACCGGGACGGATACGGTCAAGCTGCACTTCCAGATCCGCTATAAGGCCACGGCCATCGATCCGCAGCGTTATCTTCCGGCGCAGGGCAGTAAGCCGAAGTGCTAAGTGATTATTTAATCGCCACTTAGTGGAGTAAAGGCTTGTATGAAGAGGCGTAAGGTCTATAATGCCTTACGCACCTCAAAGCGGGCGTAGTTCAATGGTAGAACGAGAGCTTCCCAAGCTCTATACGAGGGTTCGATTCCCTTCGCCCGCTCCAGAATTTCCCCAGGTGGAACCGTTCGAAAATCTCCGGTTCTTTCAGCATGTTACGCAGTAGTGCTTACTAACATGCTTAGGCGTTCTACCATAGTTCACTACTTTGACACTTGTCACGAATGGTTACTCGGTGAAATGAGAGTGTAGCCAATCGTCGGCGGTGGTTTCAAGTTCTTACCGCGATAGCCCAACAATGAACGCAAAGCCTACACCAGGCAGCGACGGATCGCACTTCTCATAACCTTTCAGTGAAGCGCATTTTTGCCGATGCTCCCACATGCCACACGTCGTGATGACGTTGCAGGGAATAAACAGGTTTTATGGTGGTAACGCTCCTTGCGAAGTGCAGCGGAGCAAGGTACTTGCAGACCATATGCAAGCTCTGCCAGCGGTTCGGCCTCGCTCCCTTTGGGTACATGGTCATCCTGATAAACTTCACTGTCTGACACACCCTGATGTTCTCGCCTAACGGCTCAGCGCGTTGTCTTACCACCAACGGGCATTAGGCTTTTATTGTCCAAATTCTGTTAGTTGCGCATTTTCTGCACCCTGGTTAACCTGAGATTAATCCTAATCTCCCAAGGGTGAACATGGCTATCGGGAACAGACAGATTCAAGAGGAATCACTCAAAGAAGAGTTAGATCGCTTGCTGGAAGAACTTGAAATCACACAGGAGCAACGGGAGTTTATCGAGTCCATGCGACAAGAGGACGGGGAAAATAACAACGGGAAATAAGGCTTGTATTGTCCAAAATCTGCGCTACGCTACCTTTGATTACCCACAGCAAAGGATAACCAAGATGGAAAAAGAAAACTTTTGCGTGGGACGTATAGCTGTAAAGGGGGCGTTGCGCCCTTGGAGTGTTAAAGACTATCCTCTCATCATTTGTACGTGTTAGAACTTCCTGTTCCGAAAGCTGGAATACATCATCAGATAGCGTTTCAGATTGCGTAGTGTCATCAGCTTTATTAGCGTTTGTGGACGCATCCTTTTATTTCGAATGTAGTATAGGGTGAAAAGCTGATATTTTTTACTCGATACGTCTAATTTGGCTTTGTGCTTCCGGTAAAAATCCAGATAACCTGAAAACTTACGTCCTGAGCAGGTGATGCGGACCTCACCGTGATTGACATATAGCACCTGAGTTATCACGTCCAGTTTGAAAGGATCGCCATAGGTTTCAGCCAACCGGTAGAATGCATCATAATCCTGAGCGGCGGTCAGGTGTTCATCAAACAGAACCTGCTGCATCCGGCTGGTTAAAGTAAGCATCTGGTTGCCAATAATATTCCGCTTATCAAACAGGTTCTTTTTATAGGGAGGTTTAGGGTAAACCTGTAATTCATTAAGGTGCTTGTATCCGGTGCTGTCGCAAAGGTAATCATCAGCGTATAAGAAGCTGTGCTGTTGAAGTTTATGTTGGCAGGCAAGAAAGGAGGACAGGCGTGTCGGCAGCCATTCATCATCATCATCCAGACCCGTTATCAGATATCCCTTGGCCATTCGTATCGCCTGATTCCGGACGGCACAGGCTCCGGAATTAAATTCATTGCGGATGTAGGTAATGCGCGGGTCATTCAGATCGGCGATATAAGTCTGAAGCTTATCAAATGACGATGAGAAATCATCGATAATAATGAGTTCCCAGTGTGTATAATCCTGTTTCAATACTGATTGTATAGCCCTGATCGTCAGTGTTTCACGGTTCCAAGTAGGCATATAGACGGAGATGAGCGGTCGGGATGACAGCGTGTCGCTGCTAATATCCACACGCTCTGTCAGTGTCCCAGTAAAAGTAGCTTTTTGTATGTCACTTCCTGAAAAGTCCACTCCGGTACAGTTCGCGTGACTGAAAATCGCCCCTTCCGTTTTACAGTGGCTGAGATTTGCCCCTTTCAGAGAGGCATATGAGAAATCGGCTCCCCGAAGATCGCTGAACGAAAGATCGCAACCCGATAAATTAATATTACGCAAGTTAAACCTCCTAAGATCCATAAACCGCAGGTCCGAACCTGCCAGATCCGACTGGTGACGAGGGTTCTTAAGGTCAATGTGATGATATTTCAGCAGTTTTTTTTGAATTCTATTTTTGCTGTTCATGTTCAGCTTACTGTGAGTATCGATAATAAATTAGGCTTGCAGTTAATCACTCCCCTTATCATTCTGCAATTGTACCCATTCATTTTCAGAAATATTCCCAAAGACAAACTGACGTTATGTAACATTTGTTTATAGTCGTCTGACATTCGCCAAGGATGGCAAGACTGCCAATGTCAGCACATTCAAACTTTTCATGGTGATCACCATTCTAAAGAAAACTCCTCTGTTAAATCGTCCTGCACGTCCTGACCGTACCCGATGTAATACATGGTTGAGCGCGGATCTGTCTGCCCCAGGAAATGGGCGATTGTCTCTATAGCCACCCCATTTTCGAATAAAATTCGGCCACGGCTTTTACGTGGTGTATGGCATCCCACGTTAGAGAATCCTGCTCTACGTCCCATCTTCCCAAATTCAGTGAATACCGTGTTACGGGTTACGGCGTTGCCTTTGCTACGGAGATCGCCCTTGCTAAAGATGAAATCTGTCTTCACTGGCATATCGGCTTGCTCTGCCTTGCGTTGCGCCACCACTGACAGCATCGCGGCTGTCACCTTTGGCCTCACCACGTTTCCGGTTTTCTCCTGCTTCACCTTGAGGTGAGATTGCCCTTCTACATCTTCGTACCGGAGTTTGAGCACGTCAGAGATACGTAGACCGCTTTCATACATAAACACCCACAGGCAATAAAACAGGTTGGTGGTGGTGTTGCGCTGTAGCGATGCCGCCAATGCCTTAACTTCATCTGCACTCTTTAGGGCCTGGCTAATTCCTTTCATCGTTATTTTTCCTCTTGTTCGTTTCGTTGAAAACATAATTGATCAGAAATTGATCATTTTCAATATGTTGCACGATACGTTTGTTTATGAATAGCACGAAATGATCAAAAGGTATGCGCGGTTGCCTGAGTTGCTTAACGGCGTGATCAAGGCCACCCCAATTTTGCCGCCTGTCAGTACCGAATATCTGTAACTAATTGAAAAATAAAAATAAATTAAATTTCATCAATGATTCATGAAACTGTGGTTATGTCAAGAAATTTATTTTCTATGGTGGGGTGTTACCCCTGTTCGCACGGTGAAGTGATGTAAAAGTGTATTGAATAAGTTAAATCAACAAGTTACAGAATACACTTTACTAATGTGTATCGAAGCGGGGCGATATCGCACGATAGATGATAATAATTCTCACCTGAGTTGATTGCATCAAGAAATGATTAGAATGCTAATTAATTGGCGGGTTTCGGCATGAAAAAAGAAACATCGTTTCAATTTAGAAAGCTCGTTCAGCACATTGCACCTACCATGAAAGTGTACATTGTGGACAATGATCGCTGTGAGCCTCACGGCGCAAGGCTTTCGTATAAGTGAGTGATAGTTTCAATTGTTACTATCTTAATTGCTATGGTAACTTGATCCCTGTAACAACGGCAATCTTTACCTGACATTTAAGATAGGTTTTGACGTTAATAATGTATGGATTTGATAGGGATAATCTAATATTTTCCTCTGGCTGTTCTTAGGATTGTTGCATGTGCGATTCGTAGTGAGCAGGGCGACGATCTACCGTTGGGTGAAATGGCGTTTTTTGCTATCTTGGCGGTAGGTTAGTCCACTGTGACATACGGGGTAGGTCAGGCTGACCTGGGGGGTAGGTCACGGTGACACATAATAAGATTAACTATAATACTAATAATAAGATCAGTTATTAGATCAGTGCCTTTTGCGCTTGTCGCAAAGATCATTTGCTGGCGGCTCTTCGCCGTCACTCCTGGCAAGCAGCCTTACTTCGCTTCCTTTCGGGCTACGTTGGCTGGCCTCGTTCCGCTCACGACGCAGCAAAGCGTTATCTATACATTCTGTATGGTGCAATGGCGTTGCCACCGTGAAAACGGCTGCACACGATGATTTCGCCGTGGGCGAATACCATTGCGCTGTGCGCGGAATTACCATCTGACCAACCAACTACCGTTGATTTTCCATCTGATAAGCTGACTAACTTCAACCATACATTCATGAACTAACGTTCACCCATGCAAGGTTTCAGTAAGTCAGTGGCTAAGGCTTCACTGGTCGCTGATAGCTCCAGTTCATCCAGCCTCAATCCAATACCAACACCTACTATCCTGATAACTACCGTTATCCCTCTGTAGTTGTGCTATTGGTTTCGGTAAGTGCCACAGGGCGCACAGGAAGCCCGTAGAGCGATTTAAACAGGGTAGGGAATGCAATGGTAGCCTGAAAGCGTCAGAACGCCGCAGAGAGCGTTACAGGCTGTTTTTCGTTGTTCTTGTGGCTGTCTTCTCTGGTGGCACGTTCTACCACAAAAACAGATTGACATCCACTGTTTATTTTGTGTATAAAGAGCACAAATCGCAAAGCAGAAATACAACGCATTGAAAATGATCAAAAAATTTTCGAATAATCACCGTTGAGAGGTTGACAAAAGTTTAGAAATAGGTTAGAATACCCATATACCATAAAACTTTATCCACATAATCTCTTAATGCACTTTGAGCCGTCAGGCTGCAAGGTGTCTTTTTATTTACGCCAACCATAGGAGGCCACACTGAGATACTTTGACGTTGAAGACACACTTCAACAATTGAAAGACGGAACCACCAACCGTTACCGCATCCGAGCACTACGCAACGCTTGCCGCGCTCGTGGATACCACGAGAGGGAAGCCTTTCTCACAGAAGTATTGAAGCGCTGGGATGAAATCCGCACTTCGACCACCAACGAATAAACCAGAAGGAGGAAACCAGAATGATCGAGAAGAAAACCAAACTACCGCCGTCCACATCGTTAATGATCCCTGATGCGACATTTCAGATTCTATTCAAAGAAGCAAAGCGCCGAAAAATGAGCGTAAGCGCACTACTTCTTGAAGAGTGTCAAAACCTGGCGGTTAAATATTCGAAAGCTGGCGCGTAACAACTACGAAACAGCATTTACATCCCCCCACGAATGAGAAGCGGAGAAAACCCAAATGAAGAGCATTCGTAATTTACTGAGCATACATAGGAGCATAGAACAATGGCAAAAACCCTCGCCCAGATTCAGGCAAAACATAAACAAGACTATCAAGATGAAGATGATAAAACTGTAACATCGCATACCTTTATTAAAGAATTTACCTTCTTCGAAGACATTGAACGCCTTTATTCGAACGATTTTCCCGATGGTAAAGTGATCGACAGTTTTCACGTCGCTTTGTATTGCCGCTTTTTGAGTTATCAAGCGAACGATAGTAATTGCTACGAGAGCCACGCTACGTTGGCGAGAAAACATAAAACATCATCTTCAACGGTAAAAAGACGTATTGAAGACCTAAGGAAGTTAGGTCTGGTGATAACAGACGAACACCCAGATCCCAATATTTCATCGCTGCTTTATACTGCATTACCACTTACTGATGCTCATGTTATCCCACCAGATCAATTACCAGCAGCACCCATTATCGTTTCTAACTTAGTGCCTGAACCAGCTACGGCAGAGGAAACGCAGGATGATGCGACAGAAAAGTCTGAGCCTTTAGGACTGCCTGAAACGATTACCGATGAAATGAAAATAGACGCAATGTGCGATCTATTGTCCAAACCGGAAAGTTTACGGCAGCAAAACAGGGGGGACACATTTATTAACTACGCTCGCCGCGTATTGCACCGCAAGAGTATGAAACTACCTTCCAGATTCGAAGAGGAATTAGAAATGCGATTTGAACATCGTTATCCACACTTCTATGGACGATTCGGAACACCATTTTAACGGAGACCTAATTGATACAATATATAAAACTAAACAACACAAACCAGATACAGATCAACGATAGCGGGAAGGGCGTTTACTATGCCTTGGTTTGGTTCTGGAGAGGACGTAGGACACGCATTTCCTACGGCGAGCTATCTGATAAATCCGGTGTAAGTGATAACGGGATCAGGTTCTGGCTTCGTGCGCTGCGAAACATTGGTGTGATTGATATCGACGATGAAAGCCATTATCTATCATTCACGCTGAAACACATCGAACGAGACAATGTAGAATTTATCTACTCTAATTTCTAAAACACACAATAGGGAAACTTTTATGATAACTGCTTTATGGTGGTTCACCATATTCTATGGCGTATACGTTATGACAAGACAAGGAGTTTCCCCCTCTACGAGGAATGAATGGGAAAAAGAAAACGTAACGTAGTTACAAAATTTGAACGAAACGCACAATCATTATTACGAACATCTGATTTTCAAAATCTATCTCGCCTTTCGAAGGAATACAATTCTGTTCCTGGTGAATGGCAAACAACAATAATTGAAGAGAATAGCCCTGCAATGTCTCCTGACGAGATGGGCGCATTACAGGATATTCTCAATAGCTGCCCTGGTGCATTCTGGAAACCCAGGAAGATGAAAATCTTCAATGTGGATTCTTCAAACCTCCACAAATGGCAAATTCTTAATTTCTCCTCATACGAACATTATTGCGGCTGGCTTTCGGTTAATCACCTTAACAATTTAACCCGCGACTTTGACACCCTATTTGATACCAAGGAACATTATGACTCTTAACACTATGGACACCGTGAACATCGTGAACACCCTTATTAACTCTTTCCACGATATCTGGCATTTACCAGCCCTGCGGCTTGTTAATAAGGCGTGGTGTGAGAGAACGCCCTCCGCGCTCCTGGAAGCGATACAATACACAGAACAGGCAATCACCGCCCTTGAACACTGGAGCGCTGCTGTAGAGCACCTGGTGCAGATGAACGGGGATACCGTCACCGTGGATCAGGCGTGGCGCATTGCCAATGACCTTGAAGAGCTTGCTTGCTCCCTGCAATACATCACCGCCGAACTTGCGGAACTGGCAGGAGCCATTGCCGAGAAATACGCAGTAAGCGAATTTGAATAAAAATGCAAGAAAAGTGAATAAAATGTTGGTTTGGGTATTGACAAATTAACAGAAATGTTATAGAATAAGAAGTAGGGATAGTATTCGAATCACTTCACCCTCCTGAATGCCGTTTCCCATAGCGGCACTCTTTCCATCTGAATTTTCTCTCTGAAAGCTGGTTGTTTTCCTTTGTTGTGTTTAGTTCCAAAGGGTGGCGCGGGCGTTCCCACTTGTGTCGGGTGATAACGAACAATCACCGCGCACATTCTCTTTCAGAGAGCATATTCCGTGCTCTAAGCCTTATAACCTCCGTTAGGGATTATAAGCGGTCATACTGAATAAACGCCGTCAGCGGTAGTTACGTTCAGGCTGGCAAATCTTCTATTAATACACTCCCGAAAGTGTCTGGTAGTAGATAGATAAAGAAAGCCTCATTTTATTCCTGGGCGCTGCTACACGCTTTTAAAAATGAGGAGCAATGACGGGCGAAACCTTCTTCTGTTATTCGTAACAGTTGCGCCCTTCATTTTATTCAAGAAACCATTCTTTAACATCATAATCCTCCGAAACGATGACGTTAAAAAATGCTTTCTAACAAGGGCATACTCTCCAGGGCTACTTCGGTAGCCCTTCTCTTTACCCTGCGCACAACATAAATGCTGCACGCAGACACAACGCGAAGGAACAACACAATGTTCTTATTAAACAATCGCGACCGAATCCTAAAATACAAATCCGAAGTGATTCAAGTTAATCCTGAGTTAATAGCTAAAGTGGCTGAAATGGCAGGATGTACCGTTGAAGAAATAGAAAAAGCTGTAGAACAGTATTTCCCTTCTGAGGACACACCTCAACTTAGTATGCAGGAACGGATCGCAATCAAATCCAAGGAAATCAAACAACAATGATTGTAGACCTAACCGAACTTTTCCCAATTCGTAAGAGTTTCACTGACGTAGTGAGCTACGCCACTGATTCTTTTGCAGCCGTAGAAGGCCGTGTTTTCGACCTGCCAGCAGATATTGATTGCGGCGATGTTATCGGCGCTGATGGCGCTCTATACACCTCCGGCGATGATGCCTTTGTGGTGGTGTCCGATGCCGTCAGTGCTGGCGACGGTAAAACGGTAAATGTCCTACGTGCGCCTAATGTTGGCAGCTTCGTAGCATTGAAAGCCGACAACCTGAACGCAGCGAATCACGCCGCAGCTATCACCACGCTCGAATCCAAAGGGTTCGTATGCCGTCCATTCTTCACCTCTTAATCAAGGATGATCATTAATGACTAAAATCGCAATCGGGCGCGATCTGGTGGACTTAGCGCCAATCTTCCAGGCCCTGCCGGAACGTAACTACCTTATGAATGCCCTCGATCTATTCGACGGGGTAGGCGTCCAGAATCCGAAAGTGGTGGTAACACAGCTTCTGGATGATAACTACAGCCTGTTTAACACTCCGCAGAGCCGTTATTCATCAAACCACGACACTACCGCGCGTCAGAATGGTAAAGAATATTTGGTGGAGATTCCTTGGTTTGCAAGGGAAGACACCTTCAAACCAGTAGACGTACAAGGGAAAAGGGTACAAGGCACTGATTACGAACAAACCGTTACCGACCTGTACACCGAGTACACTGGGAAACATAAAATTGCTTACCTTCGTACCCGTGAATCTTACCTTGCACGAGCACTGTTCAAAGGTGAAGTGTACACCCCTGCAACTGATGACCTGCTGATCTCTTATGCTGAATTGTTTGGCGTTGTGCCAATGACAGCCAGCGTGAGTGCAGCGACAGCGGCACAGGATTTTGATGCCATCTTAGACAAAGTTCAGGCTGCCGCAGGTGGATTGGCTGGTCAGATTGAACGAGTGATCGTATTCGCTAAACCTGCTGCATTTAGCCAGATTCGCTTCTCTGACAGTATGTCTAAGGTGTTCCAGTATGTAGCGCCATACGATGAACGTAACCTGTTCTATCAGCGTCACGAGCTTCTACCTGGTGTTTCAACCTTTAGTTTGCCTGGTGCGCCTATCGACATTGTTAAAGTGACAGATCCGCTGATCCTGGCACAGATGCCGGACGATGCCGACATGGTGGCGGTGCCTGTGTTTAGCAAAGGCACAAATGCTTATCAGAACATCTACGGCGCTGCCAGCGGCAACTTCGCGCTGATCGATGCTGCACCTGCTGAATACTACTCCTGGGGCTACCTGAGTGAACGAGGAGATGCTTACCACGTTATGCACGAGAATTCGGCGTTATGTGTGAACCATGCGTTAGGTATGCAGGTGAAAATCACCATCACTGCTTAATGAGCAAGCGGCAGCCTGCCGCTGGAAATAATCAGGCGTTTTAATGAGGGATGCTCACTAATCCACAGCGCAATTGTGGCTCTGGTTGCATCCCTTTTTTTATTTCCCCCATAACAAGAGGAAAAATAGAGGTGGAACTCATACTTAAATCAAATCGTGGCCTACACGTCCGACTGAGTGCAGACGATGCAGAAGGGCTGCTCAAGGTGAGCCAGCTTTGCGAGCTATTAGAAATTTCGTATACGGGCGTTAGAGCGCGTATTTTCCGTGGTGATACCGTCGAAGCGGCAATTCATCACTTCCTTGATCAGAAAGGCGGTGAATAATGTCAGGTGGACTAATCGTTAATACGAGTACGATCCGTAATACCGTCGAATTCGTGGTGGATCGTAATTCAATGAAGGAAGCTATGGACGCTTTCGATCAAATTCAGAAGAAAGCCAAAGGCATTAAAGACCCTACGTTGAACATGAAAAGATTCAGCCAGGGGCTAAAATCTGCTGAAAGGGAACTCAATAAGCTGAATAAGAAAGCGTCAAAGCCTCGTAATAGCGATGAACGAGAAAAGGCAAGGGCAGCTAAGGCGCAAGCCCGTGTAGAGGCTCAGGCAGCGAAAGAGGCCGCAAGAAACGCACAGCGCCGTGAACGGGCTGAATTGAAGCTATTGGACACTGCCAGCAGCTTTAGAAGTATGCAACACCTTACCAACGTCGAATTGACCCAGGCGGCACTGGCAGCGTCACGCATAACTAAGGCGTACTCTCAGGGAACGATCAGCCTCGCCAGGCAAAACAGCGAGATCAAAAGACTCCAGCAGAGCTACAGACGCATTAACGCAGAGCGTAGGGCAGCAGCAAAGGCGGGAGGGGCTAACGCTCTTGGTGGCGGTGGTAAGGCTACAGGGGCTATCTCTGGCTCTCTGATGGGCTTAGGCACTGGTGCGCTTGCTGGCGCTGGTATCGGGGCGGCGGCTTATGGCGCTTATTCATGGGGGAAAGAGGCTGTTACAGCACAGGAAGAGCGTAGCGAAATCGTCGCAAGGGCGCGCTTGGGCGGTGTAGATTATAACGTCCTCCAGGCACTTTCCCAGTATGCCACGGCTAACGGGATTGATTCCGGTATGGGGCTGCAAGGACAACGTAAGCTACTGGACTCGGGAAAAGATATCTCAGAAAAGCTGGCAGACAGCTACACCAACAGCACCTTTGATAAGAAGTCTGGACAATGGAAAGGCGGGAACGCTGCTGTAGATACAGCCCTGAACATGGGATTCACTAAAGACGATCTGAAATCCTACCAATCCAATCCGTTTGGCTTCGTCTCTGCTTACACCAACACCATGCAGGGGAAAGGCTATTCACAAGAGCAAATCCTTCATAACCTGGAAGACCTTGCAGACGATTTAGGCTTGTATCACAAGGCATTTTCTAATCAAGGAAAAGCGATCACTGATCAAGTGGACGTGCTCAAGCGTAACGGTCAGTGGTTGAATCAGGAGCAGCAAGATCAGCTTGTGGCCTACCGTAAGTTTAACCAGGAACTTAGCATTCTCTCCGATAGCCAAAAGCTGGCATTCTTCGAAGGTTTTATGTCAGAGATTGACCCTGAAACCATGCGAGAGTTTAAAGAAGCGATGCAAGACGCTTTACCCTTTTTCAAGGGGATCGGGCGGGCGGCGGGGGATGCTGCCGTAGGATTGCTGAAACTCACTAACTGGATCACAGGCAAGCTAAACCTTCTGAACGGTGACAACACCTCTAAAGAAGCGGTGAGCCAGCATTACGGCACTACGTCAGCACCTGCACAGCCAGGAAGTAACCCTGTGGCTAACACTTACGGAGCCAGCCAGCCTAAAGCAGACGGTCATGAGCCTAATGTATTCGACACAATGCGTGAATGGTGGAACGGGACAAGCGACGCTAAGGACGTGAGCAGCTACGCGCAGAGCACCAACGGAGATTACTCTCCTGTTTCAATGTTGAAACAGAGTGCAGCAGCGCCAGCTAAGCCAGCCAATGCACCGATCATGCAGCCTGTAGTGTTGCAGAATCAGCTACCGGAAGGGCTTATCCATCTAACTATTTCTCCTGATCCGACATTCGGAAACATGCTGAATGCTACCGTTGATCAGCGTATCAATGATAACAATCAGCGTATGGTGCTTGCTGTTTCATCTGGACAAGGGACGGGAGGCTAAATGGCAACACCTGGAAGTCTAACAATCGGGGGCAGCGATGCCTCCCGTATCAATTCAACCTCGAATAGTAATAATAGCAGTGCTACCCGCACCAAAGGTGAAAACGGATTCACCATCCTTGCATCTGTATATAATTCGTCCTCAGATAGCTATATTCAGAACTATCAGGCGATAGTGTTTGATGCCGTGACGGATACGGGAATACGCAGACAGGCTGATATTACCAGCTATCCCGTTGAGAGCGGGGCAGAGGTGAGCGATCACGTTCAGATTAAGAATAATACATTCAAGCTATCGGGGATTATTTCCGAAACTCCGGTGAGGCTGGAAAAGGATTTGTTATACAGCGCTGGTGTGAATGGCACTCGTATCAGTCAAGCTATCGAATACCTCGATAAGATGTTTGAAAGTCGCCAGCCCATCACATTAGTGACAGAGCACAAAGTGTACGATAATGTTATTCTCTACGGTATTTCCTACGATTATAAATCTGAATACGCGATGCAATTCGATCTTGAATTTGAACAGATCAGGCTTGTCAGTAAAGCTACAGTTAATGTGATTGCAACTAAAACGCAGGGAAATAAATCTGTAGGCGGTACGGTGAAACAGAAGGTGGTGAACAATGCACCTAAGAAAACTGAATCTGACACTGTTACGACGGAGTTTAAAAAATGAGGGGCTTATGCCCCTTTTTTGATGGTTTCAACACTAAAGCAATGAATCCACATTTTTAAAAGGGACAGATTTAAAAAGATAGCCCTGTAATCCCCAAATTCCCACCTCACGCAGTAACCCCATATGATCTCTATTCTCAATCCCTTCAATAATAATTTTGTCGCAGTGTTTTTTGATTGATGCAATCAACGGGTTGAAGGTTGGTTTCTGCACCTGTTCATTAAAGAAGCAGCGATCTACCTTTACAACCTCAAAGTATCCTTCGATCAAACTAACTACATTCGCGTTTCCTGCGCCAAGGTCATCGAGCCATAGCCCATTTACACCCTGGCTCAGCGATTTTAATAAGGGACTTTTCAATCCCTTATCCAAACCAGGGAAATGCTCAGAAAGTTCAAGTTTGACGAATGGCATAGATTCAAATGCTTTTATCAATGTTTGATCGTGCCGAACGAGAAAAGCCATTTGTTGATCAATGTTTAGTGTGCAAAAAAGTTTATTTAGTTCGAACCACTTTTGTTTGCTGGAAATGATACCGCATTGTTCGTATAGAAAGAGCCGCTTCCTATCTAAATCCCAAGATGAAATAACAAAGTCAGGATGACAAGGACGGCCATCATTGGAAATGAAACGAGTTAAAAGTTCAACGCCCATTAATCTCTCGTCAACATTCATTATTGGGTCTGCAATATAAATGTGTTCCATACTAATTGCCCATTTTAGTTATGTACTGATTATCATCTAAAAAATACCATTTATCAATAAAAGCGATCAATAATTTGTTTTTGATCGTTGTAATCTATTAATTTTTGGTGATTGATTTTTTTAAAAGTTGTTTGAGTAAATAAATTCTGTCATCCTTTTTTATCTTTTATTTATTATTTATCAATTGGTTGGTTGTTTTTTTTTGTGAGAGCTAAGCTCGCAGGTATGAGCAAGGTGAATAGCAGCGCATCAAAAAAATAATTTGACATTAGTTATAAATTTATGCGTGGGGAGCTTGCTCCTCTTTGTTTAATTCTGGGAAAGTGATCTCTGGATAGGCCACCATTTCCACATAGTCGGATAGCTCTTTCATGGAACACCCCGCGCTGTAGGTTTTGAATGCTTCTGTGGCAGCGGCTTGGGAAGAGTGTCCCGTGATGTAGCCGATCCGTTGTTCGGGTACTCCGGCACGGTCGAGACACGTGATAAAATGCCCCCTCAAACTGTGAAAGCATTGACGGTCTGTAGCCATAGGCACTACGCGACGCCGTAAGCGGGTGAATGCTTGGGAATAGAATGGTCCTTTCTTACCGTCTTTGCGTTCAATCTTGTTAGCCTGTGGTAACAGGTAATCTCCAGTGTTCAAACTCAGATAATAATCCACCATGCCGATCAGAAAAGCATGGATAGGAATGTGTCTAATCCCTGCCTTCGTCTTGGATTTGCTAATGTAGAATGTCCGTATCCCTTCCACCATAACGATCTCTTCTTTCTTCAAGCTGGCTATTTCGTCCAGCCTTGCACCAGAGAACAAACCGATCAGAATAACTGCTCGTAGCTCTTCGTCTGCTTCGTTGAGTAGTGTAGATAGCTGATGCCATTCAAACGGCTGATAGCTTTCAATTGTGCGCCGCGCTTCAAGGTTGTGACCATGAAACGGATTTAGGGGGGCTATAGCGTCATAGCGGCGTTTGGCGAACTCGTAGAGGCTACCTAACGATGTAAGCCAGTTTTGCACGGTCTGGGGCGCTACATCGCGTTTCTGCTGCTCTTCTATGAAGTCTGTAACTAATCGGCGTCCAATCTGATCCAGGCTGATATCAACTTTCCCAATACTCTGGAGAAACACCTCAACGGCTCGCGCCGATTTGCTCAGTGTGGAGAATGATCTCCGATCCTGGTAGGCAGTAGCGTATTCATCTCGTAAGAAGCACAGGTGAGGAATCGAACTGGCTCGCTCTTCAATCAATGGTTTATTCTTGTTCTTCCTGATTTGAGAGTGCAGGGAAGTGATCGCAAGCTGAATACGCTTATCCTCAGTATCAGGCTTGAACTGTTCTTTAAGGTTGTTCCACTCTACCAGCATGTGGTTACGGAAGTGACGCGCCTTGTAGATATCTCTTGTCCCTGTACTTTTCCGATACAGGCGCTTCCCGCCGAACATGTGACGCATATAAGACGGGATGTAGATTTGAAACTGCCATACACCGTCCGGTGAAAGATAAAGATACTCCTGGCCCTTGATTGTCATGAGACTGATCCTCTAAAATCTCGCAATCAAGTATCAATAATAGTTACTATGTTGATTCGATGATCGTCGCGTTGCGGAAATTATGAAACAGAGTTTCGATTCCCTTCGCCCGCTCCAGAATTTCCCCAAGTAGAACCGTTCAAAAACTTTCTTTATTTCAGTAGGTTGCTCAGTAGCGCTGACTAACTTGTTTAGGCGTTATGTCCTGTAGAGCATTGACGTCCTCCCTGCACACGAAATGCAGGTAACCCTCTGACAGTCTTATGAAATCGCTGTGCTTCGCTTGTCTTCTAACCTCTAAGGGGCTTAATGGTTTCTGTTGTCTAAAACCAGAAGAGAAAGAGCCAGCGTGGCAGCTGGCTATGTTTTTAGTATGGTGATGCGGTTAAATAGACAGGGACGGAGTAGATCGAGCCACCTGCCAGATAATCCGCAGGGCTGTGAAAGGTGTAAATGGTTCCCTTCACGGAAAGGTAGATCGCGTTATTCTCGACCTTCTTCAATGCATCTTTGTCCGTGGTGATCATGAAAGGCTGGTGATCGTTCTCCAGACTCGCCATAAACGCTTTATCATCTTTGGTTACATCATAGAGATAGAAACGGTAGGAAAAGCCTGTGGTGGCTCCTGCACTCGCTTCTGTGATGTAAAGATTAGCCAGATTGTTAACTTTCACCTTCTTAATAATCACTTGCTCAAGTGGTGAGAAGTGCAGCAAGTTGTATATCCCATAGGCGACAACAGCCAACAGGATCAGAAGTAGATACCGCTTCTTAAAAACCTGTGCGTTTTGCATAGTCGATACCCGCTCTTATCCAGTACTGGTCGTTAGGATCATCACCGTAAGGCGTTGAGCCAAACCAATCACCAAAAGCCGGATCCGTTGTTCCTGCGCGGCTTTGCGCCCATCCTGCGCCTCTAAGTAATACTTCGCCGGAAATCCCCGCAGCGTGGCCAACAGCACCATAATGGAAGTTTCCGAAGCTCTCGAACTGTCTCCCGTGCTGTTTGTAATCCCACGGACCATGGCCTCTTACCTGCTGATAAAACCATGCATAGGTAAGGGCTGACGGGCCGCGGTGAAAGCGAGCCATCATCATATTATTGACGATATTCACACCTGGCGGGGCGAAAGATGACACATCAAAAGGCGGATGAGGTGATGCTGCTAATGTTGGGTATCTCACGCTTGCGCTCTCTCATTCCATGCATCGGTAAACTGAACGTTGCCATCGCAGTATTTCCACGTGATTTTTTCATAGCGAAGTTCTACACACTCGAGGTGGTTGTGCTTCTCTTTGGTCGGATCTTTGGTGTCGTGCATCACTGGAGAAACGCCGACAACTCTCACACTTTCAAGCAGGATGTTGAAGTATTCCGCTTCCTGTCCTGCGTCGTTGATCTTATACCATTTGAACTCAGCAGATTTAAGCGTCTGACCAGTAGCAACAGCTTTATAAAGATAAGGGGAGGAGCTATCAAACTCTTTTTGAATTAGCACGGCAGAGTGCTTGCGGGTTCCTGTGATCTTTCCAGTCATTAAGTCCGTTGGAATGCTGAGATTATGGGAAAATCCAGTGATCTCAATGCTGCCCTCACGATCCTGAACATCTACAGACCCTTTAATATCTGCGCCACCGTCATCTTTAAGCCATAGGTAAGCTGGAATAGCCATTTTCACTTTTTCCTCATGCTGTTATAAAAAAAACCATAGAGAAAGTGTACCTATATGTGAGAGGGCAATAAACGATTAAATCTAACAAAATCATTAATTTAAATGTAATTAAATTTTAGTTAAGTTAAACTAAAGGGAAGGTAGGCATTGCACCCTCTCGATTATTGCAAAGCCCGTATGTAATCTGGCAAGGCTTTCAATTGGCTATCTTTCATCGCCGGAACAGGAATACCCCTATCAGTCTTTCCTGTACTGGCGTACCTGCTTCCCCTTTCGTTCATTGTTATGATCGGTTGTCGGCATAACACGCTAAGTTGCACATTTCCTGTACCCTGGATACCCTGAGATTAATCCTAATAACTCAAGGGTGAGTATGGCTACCGGGAAGAGAAAGAACCAAAAGGAATCACCTGAAGAAGAGTTAGATCGCTTGCTGGATGAGCTTGAACTCACAGAGGAGCAACGGGAGTTTATCGAATCCATGCGGGAGGATAAGGGCGATCCCAGTAGTGAGTAACGCTTGCCTTCAGCCGAACGAATACGAATGGCCGCATAACGGCATTGTAAAGATCTCTTCTCCTCACGAGGGCTTTCCGTCAGCGTCGATGGCTCAGCGTACCGTGCCAGAAATTGTCCTGAAATGATGCGGTATTCAGACCGGATCGAACTACTATTCATTATGATTTATCAATGCATTATACCCTAACCATGTGCATGTAAAATCGCGGAGCCGGAAAGTTGACGGCAATGTAAAAGAAATCATGAGGAAAGAAATATGGCTGCTACAAACGGTATGATTGATACTGATGACGCTGTAATTTTACTCATCGACCATCAGAGTGGCTTATTCAACACGGTACGTGATGTGCCTGTACCAGACCTTCGTAATTATGTGACAGCGATAGCCAAAGTTGCCACGCTTTTAAATATCCCGGTGATCACCACGGCCTCTGTTCCTGACGGTCCCAATGGCCCGCTCATCCCGGAAATTCACAAATATGCACCCCATGCCGTGTATGTTCCACGCACCGGGCAGATTAATACCTGGGATAATCCGGCGTTTGTGAAGGAAGTGGAAAAGACGGGCAGAAAGACCCTGATTATTGCCGGCACGCTTACCAGCGTCTGCATGGCGTTCCCTGCGGTTAGCGCTGTCCAGGAGGGGTATAAGGTTTACTGTGTTGTGGATGCCTCGGGGAACTGGTCCAAAATCGCGACCGATACCACCATCGCGCGCGTGACTCAGGCGGGGGCGATCCCTACCGATACGTTTGCCATTGTCGCTGAATTAATGAGAACCTGGAACCGCGAGGAAGGTTCTCGCTTTGCTGAGATCCTGGCAGAGCATGTCTGTCCGGAATATAAGTGCCTGATTGAAAGTTTCGGCAAAGCTCAGGAAATTGCCAGAACGGGCCCGGAAACCAATCTGGAGCATTATAAGTAAGGCCGGATAAACCTGAACAAAATTCCTGGATTTTATCGTCCTGTACCTGAACGTATTACAGGTGCAGGACGTAGCGGCGCCTTATTCCGGACGTCGCTGAATTGTCAGAGATATTAAGAGGGGCTGAACCGCGCATAATTTAAAATTAAACCCTCTTCCTTTTTACGTCATCAGGCGCCCCTGTTATATCTGTCGGCAAATTTTTTATTTCCCGGATCGCAGATGAAAACACGACTCCTCCTGTGCGCGGGCTTATTTGCCGCCTCCAGTGCCCATGCCAGCGCCCTCTATTTTTATGAAGCCGGCACCGAAGATACCGCGCTTGCCGGAGCAGGGCAGGCGGCTCGTGCGCAGGATGCCTCGACAATCATGACCAACCCTGCTGGCATGACGCGCCTGCCGGATCATATGGTCACTGGCGGGTTACAGGTTATGGATGGCTCCATCGACAACCAGCTGGATAACCATGCCCATCAAAGCCCCGGCGACGTGATGAAAACCATCCCGAATGCCAGCGCCTTTTATAGCCAGAAGATAAACGATGATCTTTATGCCGGGATCGGGCTTTACGGTAATTACGGTCTGGGGATCGATTACGGTAGCTGGGCGGGCGACAGGCTGATTAAAAAGAGTACCCTGGTTGCAATGACGCTCAGTCCGTCACTGGCATACAAGCTCAACGACCGACTCTCAATAGGGGCGTCCGCCAACGTTAATTACGGTTATTTCTCGCTGACCCGCAACGTTAATGATAATGACTATCGGCAGCATGATGAGGACTGGGCCATGAGCTATCGGCTTGGGCTACTCATGCAACTGACCGACCAGACGCGAGCCGGTATTACATGGAACAGCGAGACGAACTATCGCTACTCTGTTAACGGCAAAGCTCGAGTACAGAATGGTGCCTACGACCTCCCGGTGTCGGCACAAATCAGCGCGCCGCAGCAAATCATGCTCAGTCTTGTGCATGATATTAACCCTCGGTGGTCGGTTATGGGCGATCTCGGCTGGCAGGACTGGAGCCAGTTCGGTGCCCCGCAAATCGTCGTTGGGGATCGGCAACTGAACAACGTCAGCCGCATGAAGGATACGTGGCACGGCGCGGTGGGCGTGCAGTATCGTCCAACACCTCAGTGGCGACTGAATACCGGTGTGGCGTTCGACAGCTCTCCGTATGAGAGTCAGAGTGATGTGGCCTTAACTTTACCCACCGGGGATGAGTGGCGATTTGGCACGGGAGCCCAGTATCAGATCACCCCGGCCAGCAATATTGGTATTGCCGTGTCGTATCTTCATATTCAGTCGTCGCATGTGAAATCCCCGACGGCGTTTGCCGGAAGTTACGATCATCCTTATCTTTGGTTTGCCAGCGTCAACTACAGCTATCAGTTTTGATCGGCTAACCGCTTAAAATATATGGTCTATAATGGCAGATATTGAATGTCAGAAGGTTGTACCATGCATATTTTACCGCCTGTTCGACCCGAAAAATCCATCGAAAGACTGACCGCCATCCTTGAGCCGATAGCGGAGAAAGTGCACGTTGTTCCGCGTAAGCGACTCACCTGGTTACGGAAGGGGAAACAGCAGATGTACCTCTTTCTGGAAGGAGAGCTGTCCCTGCTGCGGGCTTCGGATGGACTGGTGGTAGTGACCGTTTACGAGCCGCATTTGTTTGGTATTGCAGAGATGATCCAGCCTACGCAGGGGCACCTTCTCCGTGCTGAAAGAGAGTCGACTATTTTACGTCTCGATGCGGACAAGGCGGCTGAGTTGTTTCGTGCCGAGGGCGTCTGGGAGGATGTCGCCGCGCTACTCTCATACCATACGGCCTATTTAATATTCCGTGATGCCCAGGTACTCCAGCAGCGTACCTATTCCGTTATTCGTAACCACCTTCAGGAAATGATTTTGCTCCCGGAAGAGACGCGTTTGCGTACCACGATTCTGGAATATATCCAGGATCGTACGCTGCTCTCTCGCAGCAGTATACTCAATGTATTATCTGCCCTTAAGCAGGGGGAATATATCGCCTTTAAGCGCGGTGGATATCTGCTTGAGGTCAGACATTTACCCGAGTCATTCTAGCGGAAGTTTAAAATTAAACAGAAATGCAATTAACGCTACCGTTAATTTTCTATATCGTTTGCTTTCTCAGATTTAACATTATCAAGTAAACGGTATATTTATGAAAAAGACAGTTATCGCATTGATTATGGCTAATGCATTTACCGCCACTTCCGCGTTCGCCGCCGCTGATGCGGGCACCTGGTATAGCGGGGCTAAATTCGGCTGGTCTCACTATTTTGATACCAATATGGGTTCAAAAGCGTTTGAGAACACGTATTCCGATCACTTCGATTTTAACCATGATAATGTCGGCGGGGGTGTTTATACGGGTTATCAGATTACCCCATGGCTTGCGGTAGAAGGTGGTTATGATTATTTAGGTAACATGCAGATTAAAGGTCAGCATGGCGCCGGGGCGCAAATGAAGACGCAGGGCCTGCAAATGTCTCTGAAGGCCAGTTATGCCCTGACCAGTGACTGGGATATTTACGGCCGTGCCGGCGCAATGGGCTATCGCGCTGAATCCGATGTAAGTGGTCACAATCGTTTTGAAACCGGTGTGCGCCCGCTTGCAGCCGTGGGTACTGAATACGCTTTCAATAAAAACTGGGCGGGCCGCCTGGAATATCAGTGGGTAAGCAACGTGGGCAATGTTAACCAGATCGGCGTGAGCAGCGACCTGAGTTCCGTCACCGCAGGGCTTAGCTATCGCTTTGGTCAGTACGACTGATGCCCGTGATATGCCCATTAATAAAAACCCGGCTGCTTATGTTGCCGGGTTTTTTATTTTCAGCTGGTGAATAACGGTTCAAGAATGATATGAATATTTTGCAGGCCCGTGACATTATTATCTTTCAGGTATTGCTGATTAACCATATCTAACTGTTCCAGTTTGGTCAGCGAGGCATAGACGCATTGAACGTCACTGTCCGCAACAAAAATTTCTTTTGCGGTGGTGTCCTGTAGATACTGTGATTTTACGCTGCGCGTTAAGGTCTCGATCTGCTGTTTATTTTCCTGATAAAGAGACGCGATATGCGATATCTGTGCCTGCGGCGGTTTTTCCCCCGGCAACACCAGTGGAATTTGCAGATGATTAATTTTTTCAACATTGTCTGGTTGGGGAGAACTACAGGCTGTTAATGTGCTGAGGGTTAATACAGCGAAAAAGAACGGCAGGCTCTTCATCGAATCACTCCGGGGAAATAACTGGACTCAGCATTATCCCTTAAGGACGCAGTGACGAAAGAATAAACTAATTTATTTATAAACGTTATTTCCATAGGTTAAAGATAAGCCTGGTGATAGCCTCCTTTCCCCCCATGTACCGCCAGCGTGAATATAACTCCTCGAGGAAGTATGAAATTTAAAACTCTCGTTAGTGCGATAGCCGTTGCTGGTCTGCTATTAGTGTCGTTGACCTCATTGCCTGTCCTGGCACAAAAGGAAGGGAAGGGAGCCACTGTCCATACGAAAGAGATGAATGATGCACTTTATGGTCAACTGCCCTTCTTCGATAAGACGGATTTCCGAAATGCGCACAAAGGCTTTATTGCCCCGCTGCCACCCGCGGTGATTAAAGGCGAAAAAGGCGCCGTTATCTGGAACCCCCAGAAATACGCTTTTATCAAAGAAGGGCAAAAAGCGCCGGATACCGTCAACCCGAGCCTGTGGCGTCAGGCGCAGCTGAATACTATTGGCGGTCTGTTTGAGGTCACGGAAGGCGTCTACCAGATCCGTAACCTCGATCTGTCGAATATGACGATTATAGAGGGCAAAGAGGGGATCACGGTTATCGATCCGCTGGTGTCTGCGGAAACGGCCAAAGCGGGCATGGATCTTTACGTTCAACATCGTGGCAAACGCCCGGTTGTTGCCGTTATTTATACCCATAGTCATGTCGATCATTATGGCGGCGTGCGTGGCGTAGTCGATGAAGCGGGAGTGATAACCGGCAAAGTGAAAGTCTATGCTCCAGCAGGTTTTATGGAAGAGGCGGTATCGGAAAATATCATGGCCGGAAATGCCATGAGCCGCCGTGCCAGTTATATCTACGGAAACCTGTTAAAGGCCAATGTAAAAGGTCAGGTAGGGGCGGGTCTGGGGACGACCACCTCAGCCGGGACGGTCACGCTTATCGCGCCCACTCACGCCATTACCGAAGACGGGCAGAAAGAGATCATCGACGGTCTCACCTATGATTTTATGCTGGCGCCGGGGTCGGAAGCGCCGTCTGAAATGCTCTGGTATGTGGAAGAGAAAAAGCTGATTGAAGCAGCAGAGAACGTCACTCACACCCTGCACAATACTTACTCGCTGCGCGGGGCGAAGATACACGATCCGCTGGCATGGTCAAAATACATCAATAACGCCCTCGATCGTTGGGGGGATAAAGCGGAAATTATTATCGCGCAGCACCACTGGCCCACATGGGGTAATAAGAAAGTGGTGAAGCTGATGAAAAGCCAGCGTGATATCTACCGCTATATCAACGACCAGACGCTGAGGCTGGCGAATAAAGGGCTGACGAGGGATGAGATAGCCGCTAATTTCGCCCTGCCTTACGGGCTGGCAAAATCCTGGGCAGGCCGTGGCTATTACGGCTCGGTAAGTAACAATGTCAAAGCCACCTATGCCTACTATCTTGGCTGGTTCGACGGAAATCCGGCGACGCTCAATGAACTGCCTCCGGTCGAGGCAGCGAAAAAATATGTCGATTACATGGGCGGAGCCCGCGCGATCCTTGAAAAAGCCCGGGTTGATTATGCCCGGGGAAATTACCGCTGGGTGGCGCAGGTAGTGAGTAAAGTCGTTTTTGCCGATCCAAATAATAAGGCGGCGCGCGAACTGGAAGCGGACGCGGTTGAACAGCTGGGATACCAGGCCGAGTCAGGACCCTGGCGTAACGCCTACCTCACCGGTGCGCAGGCGTTGCGTAACGGCGTGAAGAGGATGCCGACGCCCAACACCGCCAGCCCGGATGCGGTCCGCGCCATGTCGACTGAGATGATTTTTGACTACTTCGGCGTTCACCTTAACGGCGTCAGAGCTGCGAATGCCAGAGGGATTTTTAACGTTGATCTGGGTCGCGAGGGCGGCAGGTACAAGCTGGAGCTGGAGAATGGCGTGCTGAACCATAGCGCCAACGCTCAGGCAGAAGATCCGGATGCAACCATCACGCTCAGCCGCGAAACGCTGAATAAAATCATCCTCAAAGAGACCACGTTGAAAAAGGCGCAACAGGCAGGAGAGGTGACGATCGTCGGCAATGCCGCGAAGCTAAACGAAATGCTGCGCTGCATGGAGAGCTTCAGCTTCTGGTTTCCTGTCGTCACCCCTTAAACGTAAAAAAGGCTGCTTTCGCAGCCCTTTAGCATTCGCCTGCAACAATTTGCCGGGTGGCGGCTTCGCCTTACCCGGCCTACACTCTGCGCGCCTTGAGCGCTAGATGACGCCATCCCCGCCGTCTGAACACCACACCTGCCCGGAGGTGTATGAACACTCATCCGAGGCCAGGGTGACATACAGCGGTGCGATCTCCACGGGCTGTCCCGGGCGTCCCAGAGGGGTACTCTCGCCAAAATGTTTCACTTTTTCCTGTGGTTGCCCACCGCTGGGCTGAAGTACGGTCCAGTAAGGTCCCGGCGCTACCGCGTTCACGCGGATCCCCTTCGGTCCCAGCTGTTTCGCCAGCGCTTTGGTAAACACCGCGAGACAGGCTTTGGTCTGCGCATAGTCAAGCAGTACGGCGCTCGGTTTCACCGCCTGTACAGATGAGGTGTTAATGATGGAGGCGGGGGCTTTCATGTGGCGCAACGCCGCCTTTGTGATCCAGAAAGGCGCATAGACGTTGGTCTTAAAGGTCGCGTCAAAATCTTCCGTGGTCAGTTCTTCCAGCGACTCACGGTACTGCTGGCGGCCTGCGTTATTCACCAGGATATCCAGCCCGCCCAGTTTTGAGACGGCCTGCTCCACAAGGCTCTGACAAAAAGTTTCGTCCCGCACATCGCCCGGAAGCGCGACGGCATTCCGTCCTTCCGCTTTAATCAGGGCGATGACTTCCGCTGCGTCTTCTTCCTCTTCCGGCAAATAGTTAATCGCGACATCTGCCCCTTCGCGGGCATAGGCAATGGCTACCGCGCGTCCTATGCCGGAATCGCCCCCGGTAATTAGCGCCTTCTTACCGGCAAGACGACCATGCCCTTTGTAGCTCTTCTCGCCGTGGTCGGGTACGGGTTCCATCTCAGAGGCCAGGCCCGGTGGCGTCTGGGGCTGCTCCGGGAAAGGTGGCGTTGGGTGAGCGTTCGTACGTTGTTCATTATCACTCATAGCTAACTCCTTGTTAGGGGTGAGATTTGATGGATAGTTACAGCGTTAACGCTTCGCTGAATTATTTTTGCAAGTGGCTGACCCGCACTACGGGTGGGGATGATTTTTTATCGAGCGAGCCGCTAATACTGATCATGTTGTCAGGTTCCACGGTTCTGTCGTCAAATACGGCTTTCGGGATAATAACGTCGATTTTCCCGGTTTTATCCTGGAAAACGTATTTATCGCCATTGCCATCAATAAGATTGCCGCGCAATGAAATAGAGGCACCATCATGCATCTCTTTCGCCTGAGTAATGGTCATAATGCGCGCATCATCGGTACCACGATAACCGCTGTCCAGCGCATGCGGCGGTGGCGGCGCGTCACCCTTTTGTAACCCGCCGTTATTATCTGCCCATGCAGTAGGGATAATTAATATTAACAAGGCTGAAATCACTGATAATTTCATCTGATATCCTTCATTTTGGATGTCTTGACTTATTAAGTATTGTTGCTATTCCTTTATGTGGCAAATGTGATAAGTCTTAAAAGCATTTGCACAGGAAAATCATAAATTTCGGCAATTAAGCGAAACGGTGACCACAGCCATGGAACCAAAAAATGAAAAAGTGCCTGGGATAAAAGAGAGTAGCCGTTTACTGACGTTTGAGTATGCATTTCGCCAGGTGGGTTTTATTGTGCTGTTAGCTATTATCGTGGCCGCGATAGCCGGCCTGTTTTCCAGCGGCGCGGTCAGCGACGTGGAGAAAACAAACGAAGCAAAATCCCTGACCCTGAGCTATGAGCGCTTCGGTCGCCGCCAGACCGAATCGCGGATGGCACTGACGTTTCCGGTGACGTCTGAGGGGAAATATACCCTCAGCATGACCAGCGAAAGCAGCGACGCATATGAGCCCGGCAGCGTCTGGCCACAGCCGGACAGCATGTACAGCCGGGGGAATACCCTGTTTCTCGTCTACGATCGTTTACAACAGACCGATAAATTTACCGTTTTGTTATTCATCACGCCGTCAAAAGCAGGGAAGTGGACAAACAGCATCCGCGTAAACAACGAGCCAGATATCCGTTTCTGGCAGTTTATTTACCCCTAGGAGTCAAATATGGACATGGTTTTTCGTGCCCTGGCAATTTACCTGTTTCTGGTCATTGTGTTTAAAGTTGCCGGGCGACGCGCTCTGCTACAAATGACCAGTTTTGACCTTATTTTGCTCTTAATTATCAGTGAGGCGACACAACAGGCGCTGCTTGGCGAAGATTTCTCCGTCACCGGCGCGATGATTACAATAACGACGCTGGTGGTTGTGGATATTATTTTTGGCCTGCTGAAAAAATATTTTTCCACTGTTGAGAATATTCTTGATGGCACGCCGGTGATATTGGTGGAGAACGGTGTTCCCCTTGCCGATAAACTGAAAAAGGTCGATGTGTCCTGTGATGATATATTGGTATCAGCCCGCCAGAATCACGGTATTACAGAATTGAAGGAGATTAAATACGCTATTCTTGAGCGTAATGGTCATATTTCTATTATTCCGGACGAAAATTAAGGGGCAACGCGATGAGCAACCTTATTCACGACAGCAACAGCACCATCAGCGAGCTGACGAAAAAGCTCGCCACTCAGCTTACGGACAGAGGTTTGCGGTTAACCACCGCAGAGTCCTGTACCGGCGGCAATCTCGCTGTTGCGCTTTGTGCCGAAGAGAACACGGCGGAATTTTATGACGTTGGCATGGTGGTGTTCAGCGATGCGGCGAAGGAGAGGATCCTCGGCGTGCGGCACGAAACCATTGAGCGCTTCACCGCCGTCAGTGAACAAACGGTGACCGAGATGGCCGCTAAAATTCGCGAAATTGCCGAGGCGGATATTGGCCTTGCCATCAGCGGCTATGCGGGACCGGAAGGCGGAGACGATGGCACCGCAGCCGGTACGGTCTGCTTCGGCTGGAATATTTGCGGACAGACCGAAACCCGCACCGTGCTGTTTTCCGGTGAATGTCAGGATGTGGTGGATAAAGCGGTGCGTTATTCCCTTTCTGAACTGATCGAAATACTCTCCGGCTGGGATAACGTCTGAAACAAGGGGAAAGGCTATGGCTGTGATCGTTATTACCGGCGGTACGGCGGGCGTGGGGAAAGCCACGGCGCTGCACTTTGCCAAAGCGGGCTACGATGTGGGCATCATTGCCCGCGACGAGCAGAGCCTGCGCTCCACAGAAGAGGAGTTGCGCCGTTTTGGGATCAACGCCCGTGCCGTTCAGGCCGACGTGGCCGACAGCAAGGCGGTGACCGATGCTGCTAACGAGATTGAATACCGGCTTGGGGCCATCGATGTGTGGGTGAATAACGCCATGGGCGGGATGCTGGCGCCGTTTCGCACCATGTCGCCTGAGGAGTTTCGCCGCGTCACCGAGGTGACCTATCTGGGCTATGTTAACGGCACCCGCGCCGCGCTGGAGTTAATGACCCCACGCGATCGTGGAACGATTATTCAGGTTGGCTCCGCGCTGGCCTACCGTTCCATTCCCTTGCAGTCAGCCTACTGCGGGGCGAAAGCCGCGATCCGCGGATTTACCGATGCCGTGCGCACCGAACTGATGCATGAAAACAGCCGGGTGCAGATCGCAATGGTACAGATGCCGGGCCTCAATACGCCGCAGTTCGAGTGGGCGAGGAATAAATTTGCCTGGGCGATGCGCCCGGTTCCTCCCGTTTTTCAGCCGGAAGTAGCTGCCAGCGCTATTTTTAAGGTGGCGCAGAAACCGGTGCGGGAACTGTGGGTGGGCAGCAGCACCGTCCAGTCGATTGTCGGGCAATTTCTTTTCCCCGGCTTTCTGGAGCGGCTGATGGTTAAAAAGGCCTGGGAAGGGCAGATGACCGATACGTTAAATGCGGATGACCGTCAGGACTATCTGGATCAGCCGGTTAACGACCTGCATAAAATCCACGGGCACTTCACCGACGAAGCAAAAGAGCGCGCTATCAGCGTCACCTCCGGCATGCCGGGGAAAGTGCTGCTCGGCTCCCTTGCCGTCACGGGCGCGATCGTGGCCCGTCTGCTGCTCTCGCGGAGACGATAATCAGCGCAGTGCGGTACGATCGGTCCAGAACCAGCGGTAGCCATAGCCGCTGAGGTTAAGCGCGACGGTTTTGCCGCACACCAGCGCGTCGTTGTAGCGTTTGTCCGCCAGGCAGGCGGTCCAGGTCGCATGCCGGATCCCTCTGGCGGTAAAATTAACGGGCTTATCGCTGAAGTTAACGAAGGTCAGAATGCTGCGCGTGTCGGTTTCGTAATAGATCCCCAGTACCGCATCGCTGTCGATATTAATAAGACGAAACGGCGCGACGCCGATCTCAGGGAACTCCGAGCGCGTATTGGCGATATCGATAATGCAGTGCAGGAGTGAGTTGCGGTGCAACAGCGAATCCGCCACGTTGATTTTTTGATAGCGGTACGGGCCGTGGTCAATCATCGGGGCGACAAAAGTTTCCGGGTCGGCATCTGAGAAACCGCCGCCTTGCGATCCGGCCCACTGCATCGGGGTGCGTACGGCGTAACGCTCCTCCAGATCCAAATCATCCCCCATGCCAATCTCATCCCCGTAGCGCATGACCGGTACGCCCGGCAGCGAAAACAAGACCGCATGGCAAAAGGCCAGCCGCTTTCGATCGCCATTAAGCATCGGCGCCAGACGGCGGCGGATACCTCGCTGATACACACTCATCTCTTCGTCAGGGGCAAAGGTATCGATGACGGTCTGCTTCGCTTTTTTTCCTATCCCTTCCAGATCCAGCTCATCATGATTGCGCAGCCAGTTGGCGAAGCAGCAGGAGTCCGGCGGCACAATCATCTTCTTCACCGCGTTGCGCAGCGGTCGTGCGCTCTTCTCTGCCAGGCTGACGTAAAAGTACTTATTGAGCCAGAAATTCAGCACCAGGTTGAGCCGGTCGTTCTGACCAAAATAATCTTTGTAGGCCTCGACCTCCACGTCGACTTCGCCGAGCAGGATCGCGTCCGGGTTACGCTGCCCGATAAGACGGCGCAGATGCTCCAGGATCCACAGGCCGCGTTTTTCATCCCCATGTCCGGCCTGTTTTGTCAGGTGCGATGCCGCATCCAGGCGAAAGCCCGACACCCCGAGCTTTAGCCAGAAGATGATGATGTTCTCAATCTCCTTTAGCACCGCAGGGGAGGCCAGATTGAGATCCGGCTCGTGGTGATAAAACATATGCCGGTAGTATTGCCCCGCCTCGTCGTCCCATGTCCAGATGCTCTTCTCCACGCCGGGGAACATCGGTGGCGTATCGTCGTCGTCCGTGTCGGACCAGAGATAATAGTCCCGGTAGGGTGACTGAGGGTTGCGGCGGGCCTGCTGAAACCAGGGATGCGCATCCGAGGTATGCTGGATCAGCAGCTCAATAATGACCTGCATCCCCAGCTCCCGCGCCTGTTCAATAAAGGCGATGATATCGTTGAGCTTGCCGAAGCGGGGATCGACCTGCAAATGGTCGCTCACGTCATAGCCTTCATCGAGAAAAGGCGTGAGGTAAAACGGGGTGATCCAGATGACCGTCGCGCCCATCCGGCGGATGTAGCGCAGCTTCGCGGTGATTCCGGCGATGTCGCCACAGCCATCGCCGTTAAGATCGTAAAACAGGGCGGTATCAATCTGGTAAATAATGGCGCGTGTATGCCAGCCTGCCATAGCAATCCTTAATGATAACCTTCGGTATCAGACACTTTGCCCCGGAAGACGTAGTAGCTCCAGGCGGTATAAACCAGGATCACCGGGATGATTAACAGCGTACCGATCAGCATAAACAGCTGGCTGGCAGGTGGCGCGGCGGCTTCCCACAGGGTGATGTGCGGCGGAATAATGTGTGGCCACAGGCTGATGCCCAGGCCGCTAAAGCCGAGGAAGATCAGGCCCAGCGTTAACAGGAACGGACGGGCATGGCTGTCGGGATTGCGCGTCAGCCGCCAGATCCACAGGCTGAATACCGCGACCAGAACCGGAACCGGCAGGAACCAGAAGAAGTTAGGCAGAGTAAACCAGCGCTCGGCGACAAACTGCCAGCCGAGCGGGGTCCAGATACTTACCACCGCAATAACGGCGATCAGCGCCAGCAGCACATGGCGGGTCAGCTCGCGCATCCGGTTTTGCAGCGCGCCTTCGCTTTTCATGATCAGCCACGTGGTAGCCAGCAGGGTATAGGCGACAATTAAGCCCAGCCCGCAGAACAGATTAAACGGGGTGAACCAGTCCAGCGAGGAGCCCACAAAGCGACGCCCTTCCACGTCAAAGCCGTTAATCATCGCGCCAACCACGATCCCCTGGCTGAAGGTTGCCAGCAGGGAACCGCCGGCAAATGAGTAGTCCCAGAATTTGCGGTGGGAAGGGGTCGCCTTAAAGCGAAACTCAAACGCCACGCCGCGGAAAATAAGCCCGATCAGCATGGCCGTCAGCGGGATGGTCAGGGCATCGATTATTACCGCGTAGGCCAGCGGAAACGCGCCGAACAACCCTGCGCCGCCGAGAACCAGCCAGGTTTCATTTCCGTCCCAGACCGGGGCGACGCTGTTCACCATCACGTCGCGCTCTTTGGCATCGCCCACAAAGCTGAACAGCATGCCGATACCGAGATCGAAACCGTCCATGATGATGTACATCAGCGTGGCGAAGACAATAATGGCAAACCATATGACCGGGATATCGACGCCCATCAGATCTTCTCCTCTTCCGGAACAGACTCGGCGGCGGACAGCGGACGGGCAGGGGTGCCCGACGTATTAGACGTTAGCGTGCCCACAGGCTGCGGACCTTTCTTAATCAACCGGGCGAGATACACATAACCCACGCCAAATACCGAACAGTAGACCACGATAAAGGCCAGCAGGCTGATGCTCATCTGCAACGTGCTGTGCAGAGACACCGCATCTATCGTGCGCAGATAGCCGTAAACGACCCACGGCTGGCGGCCCACTTCGGTGGTGACCCACCCGGCGAGCAGCGCGAGCAGTCCGGCAGGCCCCATACAGAGGGCAAACCAGTGGAATGGCCGCGAGTGATAGAGTCGACGGCGATAGCGCAGCCAGACACTCAGCACGCCAAGGGTAATCATCAGCAGCCCCATGCCGACCATAATGCGGAAGGACCAGAAGACGATGAGCGAGTTAGGGCGGTCCTCTTTCGGGAAATCCTTCAGCGCAGGGACCTGTTTATCCAGGCTGTGCGTCAGGATCAGGCTGCCGAGCGCGGGAATTTCAAGCCCGTATTTGGTGCGCTCCTCTTCCATATCCGGTACGCCAAACAGCAGCAGCGGGGTGGCCTCGCCGGGCGGGTTTTCCCAGTGGCCTTCAATCGCGGCGATTTTGGCAGGCTGGTGCTCAAGCGTATTCAGGCCGTGCATATCCCCAACCACGGCCTGAATGGGCGCGACCAGCAGCGCCATCCACATGGCCATGGAGAACATTGTGCGAATAGCGGGCGTATCGTTACCTCGCAGCAGATGCCATGCCCCGGACGCGCCCACAAACAAGGCGCTGCACAGGAAGGCGGCGATGGACATATGGATCAGGCGGTAAGGGAATGAGGGGTTAAAGATAATGGCCAGCCAGTCTTCGGGAATGACCTGACCGTTCTGAATACTGAAGCCCTGCGGGGTGTGCATCCAGCTGTTGGAGGCGAGGATCCAGAAAGTGGACATCAGCGTGCCCAGCGCCACCATGCAGGTGGCAAAGAAGTGCAGGCCGGGGCCGACCTTGTTCCAGCCGAACAGCATCACGCCTAAGAAACCAGCTTCCAGGAAGAAGGCGGTTAGTACTTCATAGGTGAGCAGAGGGCCGGTTATGCTGCCTGCGAACTGGGAAAAGCCGCTCCAGTTAGTCCCAAACTGGTAAGCCATGACCAGCCCGGAAACCACGCCCATACCAAAGTTGACGGCGAAAATTTTCAGCCAGAAATGGTATAGCGAGCGCCAGACATCATTTTTGGTGCGAAGCCACATGCCTTCGAGAACCACCAGATAGCTCGCAAGCCCGATGGTGATCGCCGGGAAGAGAATATGAAAAGAGACGGTAAAGGCGAACTGTATCCTGGCCAGATGAAACGCATCAAGCTCGAACATGCTCCGTACCTCTGGAACTGATAGCGCACAAGGCATTGCCAGACAGCCTCAGGCTGCCTGGCAAAACCGGTTACGGTTTTTTCTTACCTGCACCAAGCTCGGCACCGGTAAGCGGATCGGCATTAGGGTCGGATTTCGTGCGTGCGCACATCGCTTTGACCAGCGTTTCCTGCTCTGTAGTGAGCGTTACGCTTGCGCCGCCGTCACCGCCATCGACCGCTGGCTGAGGAGATTCCACGTAGTCGAAGTGCTTATCGCTGTTCCAGCTGCCGCGAACTTCTCCCCCCTCAGACATATTGTAGTACTTGTTGGTGTACTCTTCGATTGGCGGCAATTTACCCGGTGGGAAATTGTTACGGATCGACTGGAGCGCCTTCTCAAACGAGAGCTGGTGTGCTGCCTCACGCGTCATTAAAAACGCCAGCGCATCTTTAACACCCGGATCGTCCGTTACGTTAATAAGCCGTTCGTAGATAATTTTGGCGCGCGCCTCGGCCGCTATGTTAGAGCGCAGATCCGCGGTCGGTTCGCCAATGGTATCCACGTACGCCGCCGTCCACGGTACGCCTGCGGAGTTAGTAAGCGGAGTACCGCCGCCGTAGAGCAGCGAGGTGATATGACTGTCGTTGCCGTTCTCGGTCATGGAGCGGTACAGTTCCGCTTCATTTTCAACGCCTTCCGCCAGTTCGCCTTTCGCACCCTTATTCAGCATACCCACCAGGGTGCCGATAATTTCCAGGTGACTTAACTCCTCGGTCGCGATATCCATCAGCATATCTTTACGACCGGGATCGTCGTCGCTCAATCCTTGCGTAAAGTAACGACATGCCGCGGCAAGTTCGCCCTGTGGCCCGCCAAACTGCTCAAGCAGAAGATTGGCCAGGCCCGGATTCGGTTCGGCTACGCGTACCGTGTATTGCAGCTGTTTTACGTGTCGAAACATACATTCTCCCTCTTTTGTTATTTTTTCGCTTCAACGCCATCCGCGTCGGAGCGCAGCAGGAACTGTTCCGTCGTCTGTGGAATATGCTGGAGCAGCCAGTCTGCCATCTGGCGCTCTTCTTCCAGAATGGATTCAAGGGCTGGAATGGAGGCGGTATCGCCCGCTTGTTTGGCCGCAGCCAGCAGAGAGGTGTAGCAGGCAATTTCAAACTGCTCAAAAACGTAGCCGCTGATAGAGCCTTTAACAATTTCGTCGGAAGGGAACATGCCGCCAATGGACTGGCCGAGCGCCGCCATTTTACTCATGGAATCTTTTATGACCGAACGGGAAATATCATTGCGGTCGAGAATTTCTTCCAGCACGGTAATTTGGTGTTTAGTCTCATTAACGTGTTGTTCAATTCGTGCACGTAAGTCGGGATAATTATCAATACGGCTGGCCATTGATTCCAGCATGGATTCGGCTTGCTTTTCCATCGCATGGGCATCGCGTAGCCAATCATGGTAGTGTTCTACATGATTCATAATTAACTCCTGTGATTTATTTTCTGGTTAATTTTTGGTGCTGATGCTCATCAAATTATTATTTATCCTTTCTGGGCTTTTTGATTAATATTACCGACAGCCAGATCGGTTAATTTGAGATCGGTTTCTTTTTCTTCTTCCAGCGTTTCGGCAAGAAGTTTAACGGCTTTTTTATAGCCTAATTGTTCAGCCAGGGTGGCCAGGGTGCCGTAGCTGGCAATTTCGTAATGTTCAACTTTCTGAGCTGCGGCAATTAATGCAGCGTCACGCACTTCATTTTTCTCAGTGCTCTCAATAACTTCGTTGGCTTCTTCAATTAAGCCTTCCATCGCAACGCATTTCATGCGCTTCAGTTTGAGACCGGATTCCTGCTCAATAATCTGATCGATACGTTCGATCTGTCCCTGCGTCTCTTCGAGGTGAGCCGTGAACGCGGCACTTAGCTTCTCGCTGGATGCGGCGCGAGCTAATTTGCCTAGCGCGCGGGTCAGCTGCTTCTCAGCGCTGTAGGTGTCGGATAACAGGTGAATAAATACATCTTCAACAGTTTTCATATTCATATTTTCGCTCCAGTAAAATAAAGGGAAGGTACTGCGAGCCGACGGGCCCGCAGCATGCTCTCGGTATATTTATAAGAGCTTTAAATAAGATCAGGAGTTATCAGATTTACGGCCTCCGCCATGACTACTCTGACCCCCTTTCTTACCCGCTTCAGATGCGCGTTGCGGATCGTTTTTGAAATTACCGCCGCTGTGCTGGCCGCCTTTACGTCCAGCTTCTGATGCCTTTTCACGGTCTTCAGCGAAATTACCGGAACCACCACGATGTTGCTCTGCCATATATCAACCCTCATGTTGCGTTTATGTCAGGAGATACGATAAGTAATTCGTATCAGTTGTCGTTCAGAAATTAACATTAGTCGTTATGTGAGAAGAGTCAAATTTCTTGTCTGGGTTGTTTTGCGGTAATTTTGCAGGGAGTGAAGAAATACCGCTTCGTTACGAGTTTTAAAAACGGATGGGAAATCCATCAGTTAGATGAAAATAAATCCGGAGGTTAAGATTGCGCTTAGCTAATAATCCTAATGTGAACGTGGCGTGAATTATTACAAGAATTGACACAGCGCAAAAATATATCTTCGCAACGGGTGTTCTTGTATTCGGAATAATCCTATGAACGTGAAGAAGTCATGCGCTGAAAAGAGTGTGGCTAAACCTCGTTTTTGACGTGGTCAGGCGGATCGGGTGAGGGTATGCTTCTTTTGTCACCACAATAATTACAGAGGCAATGTCATGGATCAGGAGCTACTGGATGCGGGGTACCGGGCCTATACCAGTGAGAAAATCGATGTCTACTTCAACACCGGGATCTGCAAACACTCGGGCAACTGCGTGCGCGGCAGCGCGAAGCTGTTCGATCTGAAGCGTAAACCATGGATCGCGCCGGATGAAGTAGATGCAGAAACGGTTATGCGCGTAATTGATACCTGCCCGAGCGGTGCGCTGAAGTACCGCCAAAAATAAGCGAGGAACCATGGAAATTCTTGAAGGCCATAACAAGTTTTACGTCAACGACGCCGAAGGCAATCAGGTAGCGGAGATCGTCTTTGTCCCGACCGGCGAGCATCTGAGCATCATTGAGCACACCGATGTGGATCCGAGCCTGAAAGGGCAGGGTGTGGGTAAACAGCTGGTGGCGAAGGTGGTAGAGAAGATGCGCGGTGAGAATCGTAAAATTATCCCGCTGTGTCCATTTGCGAAGCATGAGTTTGATAATACGCGGGAGTATGACGATATTCGGGCGTAAAACAGATGCCCGGCATTGCGCCGGGCAGCATACTCAACCCACAAACATCACCGACACACACAGCACACCCAAAATCAGCGTCAGCAGGTTACCGATGGAGCGGTACGGTTTTAATGACGGGATCAGGTACGTCGACAGCGTCGGCATGATGAACAGGATCATGGCGATAAGCGGACCGCTGATGGCATAAATCATTGAGATCGCATTCGGGTTGATGCAGCAGACCGCAAAGGTAATCAGCGACACGCCGAGAATCGAAATCGCGCGGTTAAAGGCGCGGCTTTTCTTCACACCCACCTGATTCAGCGACGATTTCACAATTTCCGTTGCCCCTTCAATCACGCCAAAATAGGTGCCGAGGAACGATTTCGACATCGCAATAATCGCCACGATAATGCCGGAAATGCCCAGCCATGCCGGGGACGATGGCATCATCGACAGCGCGGACAGGATCGTCACCCCTTCCTCTTTTGCCGCCACGATATACGACGGTGGAATCGAAAGCAGGCAGCTGAACACAAAGAACAGCACGCTGAGGCAGATGATCAGGTACGCCACTTTCATGATTTTTTTGCATTTACCCATCGCCTCTTCACCGTATTTCTCGCGACGGTCTACGGCGAAGGTCGAGATGATCGGAGTATGGCTAAAAGCGAAAACCATCACCGGGATCGAAATCCACACCTGGTGCAGCGTATGCTGGTCGAAGGCCATCTGGCTGGTCAGCAGCGACGGCTGCCAGCTGCCCGTCAGATACAGCGAGACAAACAGGAAATAGGCGATCAGCGGAAAGACAAGGAAACCCATCACCTTAATGGTGATGTGCCGCCCCATCAGGAAGATCAGATTCAAAATCAGCACTACGCCAAAGCTCACCAGCATCCGCATGCCGGTATCCACCGTCATCCGTTTCGCCAGCTGTTCAGTGAGTGAGTTGGTTATCGCCACCGCGTAAATCAGAACTACCACAAAGAAGGCCACAAAATAGAGTGTGGTGATCAGGTTGCCGATCTTTTTGCCGTAGTAATGCGAAACGGCACCGGTGATCCCTTCGTTGCCTTTCGTCTTCGACGACAGAATAAATTGCGCCAGCGCTTTATGCGGCCAGTAGGTTAAGGGATACGCCACAAGGGCGGTGATCAGCAGGACAATCGCGCCAGCAGAGCCGAGCTGAATGGGCAAGAACAGGGTTCCTGCGCCCACGGCAGTGCCGTAGAGGGCGAAACTCCAGAGAGTCTCTTCTTTTGACCAAATTTTCGACATTAGAGCAACGTATCAACTATAAAACGAACAAAAAGGAGTGCAATTTACCATAATTATGCGTTGAGGTCGCCGTTGCTTCGCAGGGGGTGGGCCGGAGCAGGTCTCCGGCCGGAAGGTTATTCGCTTGCCAGGGCGCGTCGTTGCTGGCGGCGCTTGATGATTTTCTCCCGCAGGGTGTCGTACGCCCAGTTGTAGAGCATGGTGTACGGCAGGAAGAACAGAAAGAAACCAATTTCCAGGGTAAAAGCCTGGAGCAGCGTCACGCCCAGCACGGCGGCAACGATGGTTACGCCAATCACAATAAAGCCGCATTCAAAACCCAGGGCATGCAGGGCGCGCACTTTCGCCGTGCGCTTCACCCGCTGGACGGGCCAGAAACGGTCGAAGCCAAAGTTATAGATAATGTTCCAGAGCATTGCCGTGGTCGCCAGAATAATGGTGAGCCCCCCCATTTCAACCACCGAGCGCTGCATTAGCCACGCGGCCGTCGGGGCGAGGATCGCCGTAGCAATGCCTTCAAAACAGACGGCATGGAAGATCCGCTCCGGCAATTTACGTTGGAGTGCATCCTGATATTGCATATTTACCTCATATAGACGCCAGTATGGGCGTTGATGCCGCCTATTCTTATCGTTTAAGGTGATATATAAAAGATGGTATCCATCGATAAAGTAGATACATCATGCGTTACTCTCCCGAAGCACTGACCGCGTTTGTTGAAACTGTCGCCGCAGGTTCGTTTTCTGCTGCGGCACGGCGGCTGCGTAAAAGCCAGTCCACCATCAGCACCTCCATCGCCAACCTTGAAGCTGACCTTGGCTTTGAGCTGTTCGATCGCTCGGCGCGTCACCCGGTATTAACCGCCCAGGGTGAACAGGTGCTGGGCTATGTCCAGTCGATACTCGCCGCCAGCGCGCGCCTGGATGAGCTGGCCGTATCGTTAACCGCGCAAACGGAGGCGCGTTTTACCTTTGTTCTCTCCGATACGCTTAACCCGGCCGTGCTGGAAGAGATGATGAGCCAGTTCGACCAGCGTTTTCCGCACACGGAATTTGAGTGCCTGATTGGAGAAGAGGAGGACGTGATCGATCTGCTGCAAAAGGAGCGGGCGCAAATTGGCCTGACGGAAGCGCGCGACAGCTACCCGACCGATATTGGCGCGACCCGTCTGCCTATGCAGACGCGGATGGCCATCTACGTTTCTGCCGGACATCCTCTGGCAGGGCAACATGAGACGCAGGCGGACGAGCTGCATGGCTGGCGCGAGCTGCGGTTGAGCACCTATCTTGAACGGGAAGCGCCCCTTTCGCGCGGGCCGGTCTGGTCTGCGCCGAATTATCTGTTACTGCTGAGCATGGCGGTACAGGGCTTTGGCTGGTGCGCGTTACCCTGCGCGCTGGTCGACGAATTTGCCGCGTCGAAATCGCTGGTTCAGCTGAACGTGCCGGGCTGGCCGAGGTCGATTGCCATCGATCTGGTATGGAACAAACGAACCCCGCCCGGCGTCGCCGGAAGCTGGCTGCGCCAGTACTTACAGGACGCACGATAATCCTGTGACTAAACTCACTATTTTTAAACATTTGGGTCAATTGTTGATAACAATCCTCTACTATCGTCATGTCATTTTGCACAGAGGTCGTGATGAAAGATGTCGTTATAGTGGGTGCGTTACGTACGGCTATCGGCTGTTTTCAGGGAGCGCTTGCGCGTCACTCTGCGGTTGATCTTGGCAGCGTGGTGGTAAGAGCGCTGGTGGAACGCAGCGGGATTGCCGCACATGAAATTGATGAGGTGATCCTGGGCCAGGTGCTGACCGCTGGCGCGGGACAAAACCCTGCGCGCCAGGCGGCGCTGAAGGGCGGCCTGCCTAATACCGTTTCGGCAATTACCATCAACGACGTCTGTGGTTCAGGTTTGAAAGCGCTCCATCTTGCGACGCAGGCCATCCAGTGCGGTGAAGCGGACGTGGTCATTGCTGGCGGGCAGGAGAATATGAGCCGCGCCCCGCATGTCCTGACCGACAGCCGGACCGGCGCGCAGCTCGGGAATAGTCAGCTGCTTGACAGCCTGGTTCACGACGGGCTGTGGGACGCCTTCAACGACTACCATATGGGCGTAACGGCGGAAAACCTGGCGCGGGAATACGGTATCAGCCGCGAGCTTCAGGATGCATATGCCCTCAGCTCACAGCAAAAAGCGCGTGCAGCGATCGACTCCGGGCGTTTTCGCGATGAAATTGTCCCGGTCAGTACCCAGCGCCAGAACGGTGAAGCGCTCATCGTCGATACCGACGAGCAGCCGCGCACCGATGCCAGCGCAGAAGGGCTGGCAAAACTCGATCCGGCCTTTGAAACGCTCGGTTCCGTAACGGCAGGCAACGCCTCATCCATTAACGACGGTGCGGCGGCGGTGATGATGATGAGTGAAAGCAAAGCCCAGGAGCTGGCGCTGCCGGTGCTGGCGCGGATCAAAGCGTTTGCCAGCGTGGGCGTTGATCCCGCGTTAATGGGGATCGCCCCGGTCTATGCCACGCGCCGCTGCCTGGAGCGGGCGGGCTGGGAGTTGAACGATGTGGATCTGATTGAGGTCAACGAAGCTTTTGCTGCACAGGCGATCTCGGTCGGGAAAATGCTGGAATGGGATCCGCTGCGGGTCAACGTCAACGGCGGAGCCATCGCGCTGGGCCATCCCATTGGCGCCTCCGGCTGCCGCATTCTGGTGTCGCTGGTCCACGAAATGAAAAAGCGTAACGCCCGAAAAGGGATCGCAACGCTCTGTATTGGCGGGGGGCAGGGGGTGGCCCTGGCTATCGAACGGTAATTTCTCCCTCTGCGCACAGAAAACCTCCCACGGGAGGTTTTTTTGTGTCCGCAGAATCCTTTTTTAACACTTATGCGTTCTTTCTGAAGCCCGCAATAATTATTGCGCGGTTAATTATTTGCTTTGTGAAGTGCTTAATGTGATCTCACGCCTGAAATTTACGGTTAATACCCTTTTTTTGTTGATGGGGTTCACGTCAATCTTTGCCAAAAAAAATGAAACAAATAATTTCGATCCTTGTCACTAAAATAAAGGTGCATAAAAAATAAACTCAAGTTTCATAAAAAAGAAACGTTATTTTAATTGAGGATTTTTTCATGTTTAAGAAATCTCTGCTCCTTGCTTCCCTTATTAGTGCCTCTTTTGCGGCTAGCGCCGTTACCATCGATCTGCGTCACGAATATATTGACAGCGGCTCGAATGCCGACCGTGTTGCCGTCTCGCACCGCTTTGATAATGGCTTCGGTTTTTCAGTCGAGGCGAAGTGGAAATCAGGCGGGGACAAGGCAGATCAGCCATTCGCGGATGTAGTGGGGAACGGTCACGAAGATCAGATTAGCTGGCGCTGGAAAGCGACAGACAATATTGCCCTGACCCCTGCGTTTACGATTGAAAGCACAGACAGTCGCACCATTTATAAACCGAATCTGCATGTGCAATATAGCTTCGATAATGGCTTCTACGTGGCTGCGCGTTACCGTTACGAATATACCCGCTACCCGTCAAGCTCAAATAAGGACGATGATAAAGTTAACCGTGGCGATGCGTGGGTCGGTTGGGTATTAGGTGACTGGCGTACCGAGCTGAACTATGTTTACGCGAAAAGTTCTGAAGGCGTGGCCCGAAATAACAATAAAGATTATTCCAACGAATATAACGCCAAGCTGGCCTACAAATGGGATAAAAACTGGGCGCCGTATGTGGAGGTGGGCAACGTGGGGGTTAAAGACACGGACGAACGCCAGACCCGTTTCCGTTTAGGCGTGGCGTACTCCTTCTGATAATTTATCTTCTTCGCTAAAACCGCCGGGTGGCGCTTCGCTTACCCGGCCTACACCTTCTTATCCGACCTACACCTTCCTTCCAATCCGTCGTTTCGTAGGCCGGGTAAGCGAAGCGCCACCCGGCAAAAAGCGCCGCGCAATCACCCAAAAAAAAGCCCTCCGAATCGGAGGGCAAGGCCAGTTACAGAAACACTAACTCAAGTCAGGCATGCAACATTTCAGGTTGCTCAGGGAGTTTCGCGATATAGAGGGCCGGTTTGCCGTCTTTATCGGAACTGTACAGCACCGCTTTTTCGTCCGGCGTGAAGGACGGATGCGGGTGGGTTACCTGGCGGCTGTTCGCCACCGTAGCCCATGAGGTGTCATGACGGGCGATGCGGTAACAGGCTTTCTTTGCCACGTCAAAGGCATACAGATAAGGATCGTTATCAATGGTGTAGCCGCCGGTGTCTTTCACATCGACAGGCGTACCGGAGCCGTCGCCAACCAGCAGGGTGCCGTCGACGTTGCTCATCAGGTGCGAACAGGCGGGCATATTCATTACCGCTTCATTCACGCCGGTGTCCGGGTTGAAGCGGGAGATTGTGCGCCCTTGCTGACCTTTCAGGTAAGAAACGTAGATCAGCGCGGACCCGTCCGGCACCCAAAATTCATGTGTACAGCTTTCACCTTCCGCGTGCGTTTTCACTTTCCGCACGTTGCTGCCATCTTCGTTGACCAGCCACATGCGGGCGTCGACCAGGTCGTGCGGCCCTTCATGACAGAAGGCCACGGTATTGTCATCGAACGGGCGATATATCGGATGTCCCAGCCAGATCTTCTCGTCATGAATGGTGGTGCTTTCACCCGTTTTCAGATCAACGCGCAGCAGGCGGCAGTGCGGCCCTTTGTGGAAGAAGTCGTGGAAAATTTTCCAGTCGTTGAGTGGCGTCCAGTCACGTCTGGCAATCTCAATACCCACCAGTTTGGTGCAGTCGCTGTTCGCGACCCAGGTGCCGTAGCCGACCCACTCTTCCGGGACGCGGTACACTTCGCGCTCTGCCAGCGTCTGTAAATTCACCTCCAGCAGGGTGCGATCGTTCTTCACATAGTAGAGGGATTTATCATCCGGAGAGAGGAAACCGCCAAAGGTGTTATCGCCCGCGCCTTCGGTCAACTGTACCGCTTCGGCTTTTTTCAGATCCAACAGGTAATAGTTCCAGTGACCGTCGAACTCCCCGGCGAACAGCAGGTGGCTGCCATCGTTAAAGAAGCACTTCTGGTAAAAGTAGTTGCGATGACAGGTTACTTCCGGTGGGGTCAGGCGGGTGACTTCCACGCCTGTATCCGGATCGCGGCTGACCTCATAGTTCAGCTTGACCCGCATACCTTTAGCCATAATGCACTCCTTTGAACGCGTAATGTAGGTTGAAAACTAGGTGATAAATTATCAAAACGTTGTTTCATTATGTGTGACTGACAGCGCACTTTCTCAGTTTCATTAACCAGATTGAGGGTCTTAAAGATTTATCGTGATCGAAACACCATTTCTGGCATAAACAAGCAGAAAAAATGAAACGTTGTTTTAAATGCAATTGAAAACCCCGTGATCAGGGGATAATATGTGTTCATCACGAAAACGGAACGTTGTTTCGTTAATTATCTTTGCCTTCGGGCACGATCAATTCTGGAGGTTTACGTGGACGTCAGACAAAGCATCCACAGTGCGCACGCTAAAACGCTGGATACTCAGGGGCTGCGCAGTGAGTTTTTAGTTGAGCAAGTGTTCGAAGCCGACAAGTACACCATGGTCTACAGCCATATTGACCGCATTATTGTGGGCGGGATTATGCCGGTGGCGAAAACCGTCTCCGTGGGCGGTGAAGTGGGCAAACAGCTGGGCGTGAGCTACTTCCTCGAACGCCGTGAACTGGGCGTGATTAACATCGGCGGGCCGGGCACCATTACCGTTGATGGCCAGTGCTACGAAATTGGTCACCGCGACGCGCTGTACGTCGGCAAAGGGGCGAAAGAAGTGGTGTTCGCCAGCATTGATGGCAGCAAACCGGCGAAGTTTTACTACAACTGCGCCCCGGCTCATACGACTTACCCCACCAAAAAAGTCACGCCAGCGGATGTTGCCCCGGTGACCCTTGGCGATAACCTCACCAGCAACCGTCGCACCATCAACAAATACTTTGTTCCGGATGTGCTGGAAACCTGTCAGCTCAGCATGGGGCTGACCGAACTTGCGCCGGGCAACCTGTGGAACACCATGCCGTGCCATACCCACGAGCGCCGCATGGAGGTCTACTTCTATTTCAACATGGATGAAGACGCCTGCGTGTTCCACATGATGGGACAGCCGCAGGAGACGCGCCATATCGTTATGCACAACGAGCAGGCGGTCATTTCGCCGAGCTGGTCCATCCACTCTGGCGTGGGAACGAAAGCCTATACCTTTATCTGGGGTATGGTCGGTGAAAACCAGGTCTTCGATGACATGGACCACGTCGCTGTTAAGGATCTGCGCTAGTCGCAGGCAGTTAAGTATATATCTGCCTGTTGCTGACAGGCGCTGAACGATTAAGGAATAAACATGATTCTGGATGCATTTTCTCTGCAAGGTAAAGTGGCTGTGGTTTCCGGTTGTGACACCGGGCTGGGGCAGGGTATGGCGTTAGGTCTGGCTGAAGCGGGCTGCGATATCGTCGGGATTAACATCGTTGAGCCAACGGAAACCATCGAGCGCGTTACCGCACTGGGCCGCCGTTTCCTGAGCCTGACCGCGGACCTGCGCAAAATCGATGCGATCCCTGAGCTGCTGGATCGCGCGGTGGCGGAGTTTGGGCATATCGATATTCTGGTCAACAACGCCGGCCTGATCCGTCGTGAAGACGCGATTAACTTCAGCGAAACGGACTGGGACGACGTGATGAATCTTAACATCAAGAGCGTGTTCTTTATGTCCCAGGCGGCTGCGAAGCACTTCATCGCCCAGGGGAAAGGGGGCAAGATCATCAATATTGCCTCCATGCTCTCTTTCCAGGGCGGCATCCGCGTGCCGTCTTACACCGCATCGAAGAGTGCCGTGATGGGCGTGACCCGTCTGCTGGCGAACGAGTGGGCGCAGCACAACATCAACGTCAACGCGATTGCGCCGGGCTACATGGCCACCAACAATACCCAGCAGCTGCGTGCGGATGAAGAGCGCAGCGCGGCAATCCTGGAGCGTATTCCAGCGGGTCGCTGGGGTCTGCCGAGCGATCTGATGGGCCCGGTTGTGTTCCTGGCGTCCCCGGCTTCGGATTATATTAACGGCTACACCGTTGCCGTTGACGGCGGCTGGCTGGCACGATAATTCACCCCGAATAAAGAACCTCTGCCCTCGGGTGGAGGTTTTTTTTGCGCCAAAATTGGCTTTATCCATATCCTTAAAGATGAAAAATCCATACTGAAAAGGAATGAATGACAGGTATCACACATTTATTGCCTTAAATATTAACTAATTAATAAAAAATAAGGTTAAACCACCCTGATTTGAAATTGTAATGTCCATCACAGATCGGTATGTCGTAGCGAAATAATCCATATCTTCACCAGTTCCGGCCTGACACTTTCTTCCGGTATCTCGTAATTTCACTTAACGAATTTCGCTGTTGAGGCAGGAAACTATGACATCTGTAAATGACTCTACCCTTATGCCCGCTGCGCTGCGCGATACCCGACGCATGAACCAGTTTGTTTCTGTTGCGGCCGCCGTAGCCGGTTTACTGTTTGGTCTGGATATCGGCGTTATCGCTGGCGCACTGCCCTTTATTACCGACCACTTTACGTTAAGCAACCGCCTGCAAGAGTGGGTGGTGAGCAGCATGATGCTGGGTGCGGCCATCGGCGCACTGTTTAATGGCTGGCTGTCGTTCCGTCTCGGGCGCAAATACAGCCTGATGGTTGGGGCGATCCTGTTTGTTGCCGGTTCCATTGGCTCGGCGTTTGCCATCAACGTTGAGGTGCTGCTGCTCTCCCGCGTGCTGCTGGGCGTGGCGGTGGGTATCGCGTCCTACACCGCGCCGCTTTACCTCTCCGAAATGGCGAGCGAAAACGTGCGCGGGAAGATGATCAGCATGTACCAGCTGATGGTGACGCTCGGTATCGTGCTGGCGTTCCTGTCGGATACATACTTCAGCTACAGCGGCAACTGGCGGGCAATGCTTGGCGTGTTGGCGCTGCCTGCGGTGCTGCTGATTGTGTTAGTCATTTTCCTGCCGAACAGCCCGCGCTGGCTGGCGCAAAAAGGGCGTCACGTGGAGGCGGAAGAGGTGCTGCGAATGCTGCGCGACACGTCTGAAAAAGCGCGTGAAGAGCTGAACGAAATCCGCGAGAGCCTGAAGCTGAAGCAGGGCGGCTGGTCGCTGTTTAAGGCAAACCGCAACGTGCGCCGCGCGGTGTTCCTCGGCATGCTGTTACAGGCGATGCAGCAGTTCACGGGGATGAACATCATCATGTATTACGCCCCACGCATCTTTAAAATGGCCGGTTTTACCACCACCGAACAGCAGATGATCGCCACGCTGGTGGTAGGGCTGACCTTTATGTTCGCCACCTTTATCGCGGTGTTCACCGTTGATAAGGCCGGACGTAAACCGGCCCTGAAAATTGGCTTTAGCGTGATGGCGCTCGGCACCTTAATACTCGGCTACTGCCTGATGCAGTTCGATAACGGCACGGCGTCAAGCGGCCTCTCCTGGCTCTCCGTCGGCATGACCATGATGTGCATCGCCGGTTACGCGATGAGCGCCGCGCCGGTGGTGTGGATCCTGTGCTCTGAAATTCAGCCGCTGAAATGCCGTGACTTTGGTATCACCTGTTCCACCACCACCAACTGGGTGTCGAACATGATCATTGGCGCGACCTTCCTGACGCTGCTGGATGCGATTGGCGCGGCAGGCACCTTCTGGCTCTATACAGTGCTGAACGTGGCATTTATCGGCGTGACCTTCTGGCTGATTCCGGAAACCAAAGGCGTGACCCTGGAGCATATTGAACGCAAGCTGATGAGAGGGGAGAAACTACGTAATATCGGCGTGTAATGTCATTGCCCGGTGGCGCTTCGCTTACCGGGCCTACGATAGCCTGTAGGCCGGGTAAGGCGTAGCCGCCACCCGGCTTTGTGTTTACCGCATCGCACGTCTCAAAATACGCTCCGCCTGACGCTGGAAGTCAGCGGCCGTCTCTTCCACGGTTTTCTGCCCGTAGTCGATATACTGCAAAGAAGTACCGAACTGCGCCACAATCTGTGGGTCGTCAAAGTATGGCGAGACGGTGAGTTTCGCCGGCAGCGACTGCGCCAGGCGCAGGCCCGCCACGGATGGATCGTCCTCTTTAATGGTGCCGTCTTCGGTCAGATACTGCACCGCCACTTTGCTCAACGGCACGCCGCGCTCAAGACCCAGCGTATCGACCCCTTCTTTGCTGTTGAGCAGGAAGTTAATCAGCTTCGCTGCCGCTTCCGGGTTTTTGGTCGTCTTACCAATCGACAGCATCTGCGCCGGTTTGAAGAACAGACCCGCGTCGGTGGCGCCCGGCAGCATTGGGTAGCTGCCCAGCTCCAGTTTCGCCGGTGGCTTCAGGTTGTCGGAATATTTGTTGATGGTGGAGTTCCACATGTAGGTGCCGCCCCATTCACCCTGGATCCACGGCTTCATCTCATACATGTTGCTCTTACCGAACGAGGCATAGTATTTGGTGTCCGGCATGACGTGGCTGTCGATCAGCTTTTTGTAGGTCTGGAAAAACTCCACCCACTGTTCCTTTGTGTAGCTGAACTTTTTGGTTTTCTCATCCACCGCAGGAATGTTGTACTTCTGGATCATGTACGAATTCAGCAGCGCCAGCGTATCCTGGTGCTCCAGGATCACCGGATAGTATTGCTTGCCGAGCTTGCTCTCGAAGGTTTTACCGGCCGCCATCAGCTCGTCCCAGGTTTTCGGGTACGCAATACCCGCTTTTTTCCAGGTTTCGTCATTGAAGTAGAACACGCGCGCCGTCACCGAGATCGGAATGCCGTTCAGCTTGCCGTCCACGGTGGTGGTTTGCAGCTCTTTGGGATCGAACTGCGACAGGTCGATCACGTCCTTCATCTTGTTCAGATCGTAGAAGCCATCACCGGTTTTGGAGAAGATCGGCAGCCAGTTCCAGTTGGTCTGCATCACGTCCGGCTCGGTGCCGCCCGCAATCTGGGTGGTCAGACGGGAGAGGTGACCGTCCCAGCCGGTGTATTCCGCTTTTACGTTGATGTCCGGGTTCTGCTTATGGAACTCTTCCAGCGCTTTCAGAGTGACCTGGTGACGGCCATTGCCGCCCCACCAGGACATCCGTAAATCCACATTCTGCGCCATCGATGGCAAAGCGGTAAGGCCCAGGGTCGCGGAGATTGCTGCGCTTAAAAGCACTTTTTTCATTTTTATCACTCCATCAGAGAGAGAGGTTCTGTTCAGTTTTTGCGTCAAAAATATGACACTTGTTCATCTCAAACGTGAAATACACCTTACGATGAAGCCCCTTATCAATCATTGGCTTAGCCTCATCGGACGGGATTCGGGCGGTCAGTTCGTAGTCCGCGACCTTCAGGTACACAAAGAATTCGTGGCCCATGTTCTCCACGCGCACCATCTCCCCGCTACAGCCGCCGTCCGGGAAGGGCTCATCAGAGAGCGATACAAATTCCGGGCGCACGCCGTAGAAGATCTCCTGACCCGCGTAAGCCGCGACTTTCTCCTGCTTCTCCGCGTTCAGCGGCATGGTTTCATCGCCAATGGCGATGTGCAGTTGGCCCGCTTTTTCGACCAGCACGCTTTTGCGTATATTCATCTCCGGCGCGCCGATAAAGCCCGCCACGAACATGTTCTTCGGCTTGTGGTAGAGGTTGTCCGGCGTGTCCACCTGCATGATATGGCCGAGCTTCATCACGCAGATGCGGTCGCCCATGGTCATCGCTTCGGTCTGGTCGTGGGTCACGTAAACGGTGGTCGCCGGTTTTCCTGACTTCTTCAACTGCTTGTGCAGGTCAGAAATACGGATACGCATCGAAGCGCGCAGTTTGGCGTCGAGGTTTGAAAGCGGCTCATCGAACAGGAACACATCCGGTTTTTTCACAATCGCACGGCCTACCGCCACGCGCTGCGCCTGGCCGCCGGAAAGCTGGCGCGGCAGGCGGTCGAGCAGCTCTTCCAGCTCAAGAATTTTGGCGGCTTCATTCACCTGAGACTCAATCTGATCTTTCGGCAGTTTGCTCAGCTTGAGACCAAAGGCCAGATTCTCGCGCACCGTCATGTGCGGATAGAGGGCGTAGTTCTGGAACACCATTGCAATACCGCGCTCCTTCGGCGCGAGGTTGTTCACGATCTTGTCGCCGATGCGCACCTCGCCGCCGCTGATGGTTTCCAGCCCCGCCAGCATGCGCAGGGTCGTGGATTTGGCGCAGCCGGATGGGCCGACGATCACCATGAATTCCCCTTCAGCAATTTTAAGATCGATAGCGTGTACCGCTTTAAAGCCGTTGGAGTAGACCTTTTCCAGCTTGTTGAAAATAACTTCAGCCATGGTATTTCCCTCTTAACCTTTAATTCCGCTGCTGGTGACGCCCTGTACGAAGTAGCGCTGTGCCAGGAAGAAGACAATGATGGATGGCAGAATGGAGATGCTCGCCATTGCCAGAATTTCGTTCCACGGCGCGCCTTCGGTGACGTCGATGGACATTTTCAGCGCCAGTGCGATGGGGTATTTATCCACGCTGTAGACGTAAATCAGCGGCCCGATAAAGTCGTTCATGGACCACATGAACTGGAACAGGGCGACGGAGATAATGGCCGGTTTCAGGATCGGTACCACCACGTACCACAGCACCTGGAAGGAGTTACAGCCGTCAATCTGCGCCGCCTCTTCCATGTCACGCGGGACGCCGCGCAGGAACTGGATCAGCATGAAGACGAAGAACCCCTGAGTGGCGAAGGCCAGCGGCAGGTACAGCGGCATATAGCTGTTGAGCATGCCCATTTCACGGAACATGAGGTACTGCGGGATCAGCAGCACGGTGCTGGGCAGCAGCATGGTGGTGATGAGCGTGGCGAACCAGAACTTCTTCCACGGGATCTCGAAGCGGGCAAAGCCGTACGCCACGATGGTGGAGGAGATAATGGTCAGGATCACTTTCGGGATCACATACTTAAAGGTATTCAGCATGTAATGGCCGAAGTTGTACTCGGTCCCGGTTTTCCAGCCGTTCACGAAACCATCCCAGGTGGCGTGGGCTGGCCACAGGCTCAGTGTGGTGAAGATCTCGTGGTTCGGTTTGAACGACGCGGAGAACATCCACACCAGCGGGTAAAGCATCAGCAGGCCGACAACCAGCAGGATCACATAGCGAACGGAGGCGTTGATTTTCTCTCTGCGCAGCGTGCGGGCCACTTCGCGTTCGGCGACGCTTCTTGCCGTGGAGAGTTGTTGAATATCAGCCATTTTTGCCTCCTTTATCGGCGGAGTAGAACACCCAGTATTTCGACGACTTAAAGGCGATACCGGCGAAGACGGCCACCACCAGGAACAGGATCCACGCCAGCGCCGCGCCATAGCCCATATCGAAATACTTGAACGCGGTGTCGTAGATGTAGAGCGAGAACAGATAGGTCGAATAGGTTGGCCCGCCGCCGGTAATGACGTACGGCCCGGTAAATTCCTGGAACGCCTGCGTGGTCTGCATGATGAAGTTGAAGAAGATCACCGGCGTAATCAGCGGCACGGTCACCTTCATGAACATCTGCCATTTCGATGCGCCATCGATCATTGCCGCTTCATACTGGGACTGCGGTACGTTTTGCAGCGCGGCCAGGAAGATGACCATCGCGGAACCGAACTGCCAGACGCGCAGCAGGGTAACGGACATCAGCGCCAGCGACGGCTCGCCCAGCCAGTTCACCGGATCAAAGCCAAATACACCGATAAAGCTGTTCAGCAGACCATCAATGGCAAATAAGGCGCGCCACAGTACGGCAATGGCGACGGAGCTGCCGAGGATCGACGGAATATAGTAGGCCGTTCGGAAAAAGCCGATGCCGCGTAATTTAAAGTTCAGGACAAAGGCAATTCCTAATGCAAAGGCGAGCTTTAACGGGATGGTTAAAAATACATAGGCAAAGGTCACGCCCATGGATTTCCAGAAGAGCGTGTCTTCGGTAAACATGTAGCGATAGTTTTCAATGCCGTTAAACACCGGCGGACTCATCAAATCGTAATCCGTAAAGCTGAGGAAAAACGATGAGACGAAGGGGAATGCCGTAAAGAGTATCAGCCCGATGATGTAGGGTGATATCCATGCGAGCCCCAGCAGCTTGTTTTCATTCATACATACCTACCTGGCAATCAATGGTTTAATACGAAATCTGCTTTGTTACATTTTCCCAGGCCTGCGATGCGCGGCATGAGAGCTGAAATTCAGGGTGCAACGTCTGGCAACGGCGAAATCTACGTTTGTTTTTTAACGCTTTTTTGTCTTTCTTTGTGCTGTAAGCGCTTCTGGTTTCAAAAGAGCTGAACCGGCGTTCTTGGGTACTAAAACATCGTTTTATTTTATATTATTGCGATTTATTTCTGCGTCATTCGCTTAATGGTGGAAATGTGATCGGCGTCGAAACGCTGTTTCAATATAGTGAGGGAGGTGGCATTTTTGACTTTTCACGAAGCTTTGCCGCCGGCCATGAGGAAGAGATAACGAAGCAAAAAGGGAGCGGGAATAAGAATAGTCACGCAGCGTGGCTAACTACCAGATCTGATAGCAGGTCTACAGATGTACCAATTCGTCATTCAGATAATTCTTACATTCTTGTATGATTTGTTACACCGGAACCAGTCAGGCAGAATTTCACTGCATCCTTAAAAGAAGAACAGTTATGTCAGCGATGGATTTCAAAAAACATACGGATCTCAACTTTCCTCACTATGCTCCCCCGGCGGTCAGCGCTAAAGAAATAGATCTTCTGGGTCTGCTGGACGTCCTGCTGGCAGCAAAAAAACGCATCATCACCATTGTCTTTGCATTTGCACTGGTCGGCCTGGCAATCGCCTTTCTGATACCGCAAAAATGGACCAGTAAAGCGGTCATTACGCCCGCGGAACAGACGCAGTGGAGTTCGCTACGCCAGATGATGGTGGCGCTCCAGGTGCTTGATGTCGACGTGAAAATTACCCGTGCGGATGTGTTTAATCTGTTTGTTAAAAAGTTTCAGTCCCAGTCTCTGCTTGAAGAGTACATGAAGAGCTCACCTTACGTGATGGCTCAGCTCGATGGCGCTCAGGTTGACCCGCTGGAGCTGCACCGCGCGGTGGTCAATATTGCCGAAAAGATGAAAGCCGTTGATAACACGCAGGAAAAAAATGCCGATAAAGCACCGTACCTCTCCTGGACGTTAAGCTTCACTGCCCCAACGGCAGAGGACGCGCAGAAAGTGTTGAATGGTTACATTCAGTACATCTCCCGCATCGTCGAGCAGGAGACCATGCAAAACATTCGCGATCAGCTGATCCTGAGAACCAAAACGGTTCAGCAGCAGCTGGAGCTGGATCGGGTCCGTCTGACAAATATCCATAATACCAACCTGCAACGCCTGAACTACTCGCTGGAAGTGGCGAACGCGGCGGGGATCAAAAAGCCGGTCTACAGCAATGGACAGGCGGTGAAAGACGATCCGGATTATTCCGTCGCCCTCGGTGCGGACGGGATTGCGCAGAAATTGCAGATTGAAAAAAATCTGAAGGACGTTTCTGAGCTGAACGCCGATTTCCAGAACCGCGAATACTATCTGGCACAGCTGCAAAAACTTTCCTTCGAAGATGTGAGCCTGGAGCCGTTCAAATACCAGCTTTCACCTTCTATGCCGGTGAAAAAAGATGGCCCGGGCAAAGCCCTGATCGTGCTGCTGGCGTGTATTGTGGGTGGTCTGTTCGCCTGTGGCAGCGTGCTGCTGCGCGAGGCAATGAGCACTCGCAACCCGCTGCCGGAACAACTTCCTGAGCCGGTTACGGAATAACTTCAAAAAAGGCGCTCAACTGAGCGCCTTTTTTTATTGCAGGAAATCTTCGCGAACCGGCGTAAAGGTATCCAGCAGGGTGCCGGGTTTCAGGCAAACGCAGCCGTGCATCACGTGCGGCGCTTTATAAAGGGTGTCGCCCGCCATCACCACATGCTTCTCCTCGCCAATGGTGAACTCAAATTCCCCCGAGAGAACGTAGGTGAGCTGCTCATGCGGGTGGTTATGCATCGGGCCAATCGCGCCTTGCTCGAAATTCACTTCCACCGCCATCATCCTGCCGTCGTGCGCCAGAATACGACGCGTCACGCCGTTGCCCAGATCCTCAAGCGTGGTCTCTTTATGGAAAATAAACATATTTTCGCCCTGTTATGTAATGAAACATTGTTTCAATTAATTTATCTCACCCGCGGCGAAAAGGAAACGTTTAGCCAAATAACTGGAAAGGCGATCACAAGTTTGCTTCACTGGGTGAAACGCACAGGAGGAAAGATGAAAACGATCGGTCTGTTAGGGGGCATGAGCTGGGAATCAACGATCCCGTACTACCGCCTGATTAATGAAGGTGTCAAACAGCGTCTGGGCGGTCTGCATTCGGCTAGCCTGCTGCTGCACAGCGTGGATTTCCATGAAATAGAAGCCTGCCAGTCGAGCGGGGAGTGGGACAAAGCCGGGCAGATGCTGGCGGACGCCGCGCTCGGGCTGGAGCGTGCGGGCGCGCAGGGTATTCTGCTGTGTACCAACACCATGCATAAGGTGGCGTCGCACATTGAAGACCGCTGTTCGCTGCCATTCTTACATATCGCGGATGCCACCGGGCGTGCCATACGTGCCGCCGGCATGACGCGCGTGGCGCTGCTGGGGACGCGCTACACCATGGAGCAGGATTTTTACCGCGGGCGGCTGAACAGCCAGTTCGGGATTGAAAGCCTGATCCCTGAAGAGGCTGACCGGGCGCGCATTAACAAGATTATTTTTGATGAGCTGTGTCTGGGCACCTTCAGCGAAACGTCGCGCGCATGGTACGTCAGCGTGATTGAGAAACTGGCGCAGCAGGGGGCGGAAGGGGTTATCTTCGGCTGTACCGAAATTGGCCTGCTGGTGCCGGCAGACCAAAGCCCGATAACGGTCTTCGATACCGCCGCCATCCATGCCGCGGATGCGGTGGAGTTCATGCTGTCATAGTGGTTTTTGCAGGTCAGGTAAGCGAAGCGCCACCTGACGCGCGTGCGCAATCAGGTGTTCACTAAAGGCATCAACCAGCGCTGAGGCGGGCCGGTGCAGCGGGCGGATCAGGCTCACGGTAAAGGGAACGGAAACGCTAAAACGGCGCAGAACCACGCCGCTGCTGGCGTAGTCCATGGCCGTGAGCGGGTTCACCACCGAAATACCCACGCCCGCGCGCACCATCGCGCAAATTGACGCCGCACTGTGCGTTTCCATTACCATCCGCCGCTTCACCTGATGTTCGGCAAACAGGCCATCCAGAAGCTGCCGGTAGCTGTCGGTCTGCGACAGGCTGATATAGTTCTCACCGTGAAAATCCGCCGGCGTCAGCTCCGCTTTGTGGGCAAGCGTGTGGCTGGCAGGCAGCACGCAGACCTCATCCAGCGACAGCAGCTCCGTGCGTTCCGTTCCCGCTGGCGTGACGAGGGTTTCGGTCAGACCCAGATCGTGGCGCTGGGCCGAAAGCCACTCCTCCAGCAGCGGCGACTCCTGCGGCACGATGGTCAGACTGACCTCCGGATAGCGGGCCAGAAACGGCTGTAACAGTACCGGCAGGAATGACTGGGAAAAGACCGGCAGGCAGACGATGGACAGCTCGCCCTGGCGGAACTCCCTCAGGCTCTCTGCCGCGCTCACGATCCTGTCCAGCCCGTACCAGGAGCGCTGAACCTCCTCAAACAGGCGTAAACCCTGCACCGTTGGATGCAGCCTGCCGCGGGCGCGTTCAAACAGCTTCAGCCCCAGCACTTTCTCAAAACGCGCCAGCTCGCGGCTGACCGTCGGCTGCGAGGTGTGCAGCATGTGCGCGGCTTCAGTGAGATTGCCGGTGGTCATTACCGCATGAAAAATCTCGATATGGCGTAGGTTAACGGCGGGCATAGGGCACCTGATGGCTGAGCGTAGTCCATATCATTTTTGCATAGACTCAAGATAAAACGATATTTTTTATTCTCTTCAGGCTATGGCGTAATGATAAAAAACAGATTTCCGGAGACGACCATGCCACGCCCACTCAACCAGACTGAGACCGATTTAAACGCCGATAACCTGCTGCGCCTGCCTGCTGAATTCGGCTGCCCGGTGTGGGTCTACGATGCGCAGATTGTCCGCGAGAAGATCGCCGCGCTGCATCAGTTTGATGTGGTGCGTTTTGCGCAGAAGGCCTGCTCCAATATTCATATTCTGCGCCTGATGCGCGAGCAGGGCGTGAAGGTTGACTCCGTATCGCTGGGTGAGATCGAACGTGCGCTGGCGGCCGGGTTTGATCCGAAAGCCGACAGCGACGCGATCGTCTTCACCGCTGACCTGATTGACGACGCCACGCTGGCGCGCGTGCACGAGCTGCAAATCCCGGTCAATGCCGGTTCGGTGGATATGCTGGAACAGCTTGGGCAGGTCTCTCCTGGCCATCGCGTCTGGCTGCGCATCAACCCGGGCTTTGGTCACGGTCACAGTCAGAAAACCAACACCGGGGGCGAAAACAGCAAGCACGGGATCTGGTATGCCGATATGCCTGCGGCGCTGGAGGTTTTACAACGCTACAACCTCAAGCTGGTGGGCATTCACATGCATATCGGGTCCGGCGTGGATTATGGCCATCTTGAACAGGTCTGTGGCGCCATGGTGCGTCAGGTTATCGATTTTGGTCAGGATCTGGAGGCGATCTCCGCCGGGGGAGGGCTTTCGATTCCTTACCGCGAAGGGGAAGAGGCGATCGACACGGATCACTATTACGGCCTGTGGAGCGCCGCGCGTGACAGCATCGCCGCCCATCTGGGTCATGCGGTGAAGCTGGAGATTGAGCCGGGTCGTTTCCTGGTCGCCGAAGCTGGCGTGCTGGTGGCGCAGGTGCGGAGCGTGAAGGAGATGGGAAGCCGTCACTTTGTGCTGATTGATGCTGGCTTCAACGATCTGATGCGCCCGTCCATGTACGGCAGCTATCATCACATCACCGCGCTTGCCGCCGATGGCCGCGATCTGGTCAACGCCCCGCGCATCGAGACCGTTGTTGCTGGCCCGCTGTGTGAATCCGGTGACGTCTTTACTCAGCAGGAAGGCGGGAAAGTCGAAACCCGTTCGCTGCCAGAGGTAAAACCGGGAGATTATCTGGTGCTGCATGATACTGGCGCGTACGGGGCGTCTATGTCTTCCAACTACAATAGCCGCCCGCTGCTGCCGGAAGTATTGTTTGATAACGGCGTGGCGCGGCTGATTCGCCGTCGCCAGACCATTCAGGAGCTGCTGGCGTTAGAGCTGGTCTGATTAAACCAGGGCCCTGTTGTCACCGAATCGCGTAACACCAGGGTGCCGGTGAACGGCGGGATCGCTTCAACCGGCTGGTTTTTTGCCAGCCGGATCGCCTGGTCGATCGCCGTGACGATCATGTTGTCGATCGGCAGATACACCGACGACAGGGCAGGCTCCAGCCACTTTGCGCTGGGGGCATCGTCAAAACCAAACAGCGAAATATCCTGCGGGATCTTCAGCCCGGCCTGGTGTAATGCTTTGGAGGCGCCCAGGGCCATATCATCGTTACAGGCAAACAGGGCGCTGAACGATGTCTTTTCCGCAATCAGCTCCTTGCACAGCTCGTAACCCCGCGTCATGCCTGCATCGCCGTATTTAATCCGCCGCTCGTCGAGACGAATACCGTGCTTCTCCAGCGCCTTACGGTAGCCCATCAGTCGCGCTTTACCCGTTGGCGTGTGGATCGGGACGGTGATACAGGCGATCTCCCGGTGGCCCTGGCTTATCAGGTAATCCACCGCTTTGAAGGCCGCGTCCTGCTGTTCAAAGAACACGCAGCGATCCGCCGCCTGGCTCACTTCACGGTTAATGATCACCAGCGGCGTCTGCACGCTGTTGATCAGCTTCAGGATCGTCTTTTCGCTCATGTAACGCGTATACAGCACGATGGCGTCGCACTTGCGATCGGCGAGCATCTGCACCGCCTGTTCTTCCTGTTCAGGGGCGTCGTGACCGTCGGTAACAATCAGCTGTTTTCCGTGCTTTTCGGTCTGCCGTGACGCCTGCTGTAGCAAACGACCAAAGTAAAAACCGTCGAACGTCGAGACGACCAGACCAATGCTGTTGCTGGTCTGGTTAGCCAGCGAACGCGCGAGAAAGTTCGGACGATAGCCCAGCTCCTCCATCGCGCGAAATACCTGCTGACGCGTGCTCTCTTTAACCTGACCTGTGCCGTTCAGCACGCGCGAAACGGTGGCCTTCGACACGCCCGCACGCAGTGAGACATCCAGCATTGTTGCCATTCGAAATTCCTGTTTCCACGTAATGGTTTGCAGTTTAACACAGACCATCCGGCGCATAAGCGACGTGGGAAGGGCAAAACCCCATAACGATCACGCTTTTCGGTAACGATCCTCGCCCGCGGGATAAATGCCTGTCATTGGCATGCCAAAATGGTGATAAATCGCAATCTGGAATACCTCTTACCTCATTGAGAGCTTAATCACAGAATAAAGCGCCTGTGGACGCTATTTTTGGCATACCAATAGTATCCGGCTGTCCATCTTATTCAATAAAAGCCCTTTTACTGAGGTATTACCCTATGGCATTTCAGGAAAAACTGATCGACGCTCTGGGCAGTTTTGCCACCACCTTCAACAGCTATCGCTATATCCAGGCGATCAAGTCTGCGTTTATTACCTTAATGCCGGTCATCATTGTGGGGGCGTTCTCGGTACTGATCTCCAATATGGTGCTGGATCCGAAAAACGGCCTGGCGAGCTTTCAGTCGCTGTCGTTTCTGGCGGCGTTAAAGCCGATCACCAGCGCGCTGAACTATGCCACGCTCAACTTTCTTAACATCGGCGCGGTGTTTTTAATCGGCATTGAACTGGGGCGTATTAACGGCATTAAGTCTCTGTTCCCCGGCCTGCTGGCGGTGATCTGCTTTATCTGCGTGACGCCGACCACGGTGGAAATGCTGGTGGACGGCGAGATGCACGTGGTGAAAGACGTGCTGCTGCGCCAGTTCTCGGATACCCGCAGCCTGTTCCTCGGCATGTTTATCGCCATCCTGTCTGTGGAGATTTACTGCTGGCTGGAAAACCGCAAGGGGCTGAAAATCAGGATGCCGGACACGGTGCCGCCGAACGTCGCCGCGTCGTTCTCTGCGTTGCTCCCGGCCATTATCACCACCACCGCCATCGCCACCTTTGGCTTCGTGTTTCATCAGATTACCGGTATGTATCTCTACGACGCGGTTTATCAGGTGGTGCAACAGCCGCTGGAGCGCGTGGTGCAAAGCCTGCCGGGGATCCTGCTGCTGATGTTTGTCGCCCAGCTGTTCTGGGTGATTGGTATTCACGGCAACCAGATGATCAAGCCGATCCGCGAGCCGCTGCTGCTGGGGGCAATCACCGTTAACATGAGCGCGTTCGAGCAGGGCAAAGAGGTGCCAAACATCATCACCATGCCGTTCTGGGACGTCTATATGAGCATCGGCGGCTCAGGTCTGACCATCGGCCTGCTGATAGCCGTCATGATTGCCACCAAACGTAAAGAGATGAAGGAGATCGCTAAGCTCTCCATCGGCCCGGGTATTTTTAACATCAACGAGCCGGTGATCTTCGGGATGCCAGTCATGCTCAACCCGATCCTGGCTATCCCGTTCATCATCACGCCGCTGGTGACGGGCTCGATTGGCTACTTTGCCACCGTGACCGGATTTGCCGGGAAAGCCGTGGTGATGGTGCCCTGGACCACGCCGCCGCTGATCAACGCCTGGCTGTCAACCGCGGGCTCCATGGGGGCGGTGATCACCCAGTTTATCTGCATCGTGACCGCGGTGATTATCTATCTGCCGTTTGTGAAAATCGCCTCACGCCGCGCAGAGCAGGCCGCACTGCAACAAGCCACCGATAACGCATGAGGACAGGATGAGCATAAAACAGATAACCATACCGCCAGATTTTATGCTGGGCGCGGCGGCATCGGCCTGGCAGACCGAGGGCTGGAGCGGCAAAAAGCCGGGGCAGGATTCGTGGATCGATCTCTGGTACAAGAACGATCGTCACGTCTGGCACAACGGCTACGGCCCGGCGGTGGCAACCGACTTTATCAATCGCTTTCGCGAAGACGTGGCGCTGATGAAGCAGGCGGGACTGACGCACTATCGCACCTCGATCAACTGGTCGCGCTTTTTGACCGACTATGAAAACGCCACCGTAGATGAAGAGTACGCCGCCTATTACGACGCGCTGTTCGATGAAATGCACCGTCAGGGCATTGAGCCGATGATCTGCCTGGAACACTACGAATTGCCGGGCGTGCTGCTGGAGACCTACGGCGGCTGGGCGTCGAAGCACGTCGTTGAGCTGTTCGTTCGCTATGCGGAAAAGGTGTTTGAGCGCTTTCACGGCAAAGTCACCCGCTGGTTTACCTTCAACGAGCCGATTGTGGTCCAGACGCGCGTCTACCTTGACGCACTGCGCTGGCCCTATGAGCAGAACACCAGCGCCTGGATGCAGTGGAACCACCATAAGGTGCTGGCGACGGCGAAAGTGGTGAAGCTGTTTCGCGAGAAAGGGTATGACGGCACGGTGGGTTGTATTCTCAACCCGGAGGTGACCTACCCGCGCTCGCGCGCGCCGCATGACGTGCGGGCGGCAGAGATGTACGATCTGTTCTATAACCGCGTCTTTCTTGACCCGCTGGTGCACGGGCGCTATCCGCAGGCGCTTTTTACCCTGCTGGCGCAGCATCAGGTGCAGTGGGATTACACGGCTGACGAGCTGGCGCTGATTGCCGACAACACCGTCGACGAGCTGGGCATTAACCTCTATTACCCGCATCGCGTCAAAGCCCCGTCCCGCGCCTGGCACCCGGAGACGCCGTTCCACCCGGCGTACTACTACGAGCCGTTCGAACTGCCGGGGCGGAGGATGAACACCTCCCGCGGCTGGGAGATCTTCCCGCGCATTATTTACGACATGGCGATGCGGATTAAAAATGACTATCGCAACATTGACTGGTTTGTAGCGGAAAGCGGGATGGGCGTGGAGAACGAAGCGCAATTTCGCAATCGCGACGGCATTATCGATGACGCGTACCGCATTGCGTTTCTCAGCGAACATCTTTATTACACGCTGCTGGCGCGGGAGGCGGGGGCTAACTGCCACGGCTATATGCTGTGGGCCTTCACCGACAACGTCTCCCCGATGAACGCGTTTAAAAACCGCTACGGGCTTATTGAGATCGACCTTGAAAACCATCGCGCACGGCGGGCAAAGAAATCGGCATCCTGGTTTCGCCAGCTGCGCGATGAGCGTGTGCTGACGCTCAGGGTTGACGATGAATGGAAGTAAGCCTTCTGGTAAAATAGCGCACAAACTGGCCGGGAGGACGTCCGGCCCGCGCATTAACTGAAAAACACAGGTGAAAACGTGGATAAGGCTGTCATCCTGCCGGAAAAAAAACAGTACCAGGAGATTGGCGAGGATTTACGGGCGCAGATTATCCAGGGGCATTATCCCGTGGGATCGCGTCTGCCGCCGGAGCGCAACATCGCCGAGACGTATGGCGTGAGCCGCACTATCGTGCGCGAGGCGCTGCTGATGCTTGAGCTACAGGGGACGGTGGATATTCGCCAGGGGTCTGGCGTGTACGTGATGCGCATTCCGGAGGAGCATGAAAACGAGGAAGAACGTTTTCTGAACAGTGACGTGGGTCCGTTTGAAATTCTTCAGGCGCGCCAGCTGCTTGAAAGCAACATTGCCGCCTTTGCCGCAAAAATGGCGACGCGGGCGGATATCGACAACCTGCGCCGCATCATCGAGCAGGAGCAACGGGCGATTGCCGCCGACGATCGCAGCCAGGACAACAACAAAATGTTCCACCTGGTGCTGGCGGGAGCCACACAAAACCAGATGCTGCTGGCGACCGTTGAAAGCGTCTGGCATCACATGGACAGCAGCCCGCTGTGGCAGCAGTTTAATGGCCACATCGCCAGCCGCGCATGGCGGCTGAAATGGCTCGGCGACAGGCAAACCATTCTCGCTGCGCTCCGCCGCCGCGACGTGATGGGGGCGTGGCAGGCGATGTTCCAGCATCTTGAAAACGTCAAAAAGAGCCTGCTTGAGCTGTCAGACGAAGACGCGCCCGATTTTGACGGCTATCTCTTTGAATCGGTCCCCCTTTTCCAGGGGAAACTGGTGTGAATATACTGCCGCTTCACGCTGCGCCGCAGTTTACACAGCGGGTGATCGACTGGATCTGGAACGCGTTTGGTGAAGGTATGCCGCGTGCCTTTTTCCAGAGCATTGTCGAGCACAGCCTCATGCCGGGCGAGTTACCGCTCACCTTTATTGCCGTTGAGGATGACCAGCTGCTGGGCACCGTTGGGTTATGGCGTTGCGATTTAATTTCCCGGCAGGATCTCCACCCCTGGCTGGCTGCGCTGTATGTCGATGAAGCCGCCCGGGGAAACGGGCTGGCGGGAAAACTTCAGCAGCATGTTATCGGCTACGCGCGACGCGCCGGGTATCACGAGCTGCATCTCTGGTCTGCCTGCCGCGACTTCTACGAACGTTACGGCTGGCACTACATCGGCGATGCGCTGGAATACCCGGATAAAACCGTCCATCTCTATCGCTGTTCGCTCACGGCTTCCGCGGGCGATACCACCGAGTGACGGCGCACTAAGGTTGGGCTGAACAGGTGGGTAATTTCTGGTGGCGGGCGATGCTCGGCCAGCGCTAACGCCAGTTCTGCCGCCTGCGTTGCCATGGTCACAATCGGGTAGCGCACGGTGGTCAGGCGAGGGCGCACGTAGCGCGACACCAGCACATCATCAAAGCCAATCAGCGAAATTTCTGCCGGGACGTCAATCCCGTTATCATTCAGCACGCCCATTGCGCCGGCGGCCATGGAGTCGTTATAGCTGGCCACGGCGGTGAAATTCCGCCCGCGGCCCAGCAGCTCCGTCATCGCCTGCTCGCCGCCACTCTCATCCGGTTCTCCGTACGCCACAAGACGATCGTTGCACGGCAGACCGGCTTCGCGCAGCGCGTCGTAATAGCCCTGAAGGCGATCTTCCGCATCGGAAATTGGGTGGTTGGAGCACAGATAACCAATTCGGGTATGGCCCTGCTGGATCAGATGACGGGTTGCGAGCCATGCGCCGTAACGGTCGTCGAGCGCCACGCAGCGGGTTTCAAAACCGGGAATAATACGGTTGATAATCACCATCCCCGGCATCTGTTTCATCAGATGGATCAGCTCGGCGTCGGGGATCATTTTTGCATGGACCACCAGCGCCGCACAGCGATGACGGATCAGCTGCTCAATGGCCTGGCGCTCTTTCTGTTCATTGTGGTAGCCATTACCAATCAGCAGGAAATTTCCGGTGTGATAAGAGACTTGTTCTACGGCTTTGACCATCGCACCGAAAAACGGATCGGATACATCTCCGACCACCAGCCCGATGGTTTCTGTCGACTGCTGGGCAAGGGCGCGCGCGTTGGCGTTAGGGTGATAATTCAGGTTTTCCATGGCGTCCTGCACGGCCTGGCGCGATGCATCACTCGCTTTAGGGGAGTTGTTGATCACGCGGGAGACGGTCGCGACGGAAACACCGGCCAGACGAGCCACATCCTTAATTGTCGCCATTCAATACCTTCTTATTGGGGTAAGCGTTTACACACTAACTAGTGTTGCGGAAAAGCGGCGCGCATTCAAGGGGAGCGGGTGAGCGTCCTCTGCAAACGTGAAGCAGAACATCCCTCGCGGTGTAATCGTTACACGGCCAGTCATGTCTGAATAATGTCAATCTGAACCTTTAGTTACACTTTGCCTCAGGCTGTTGCGATTGTCCGTTAGCAACGATGCGTTGTGAATTGCTAGAGTCGAGATCCCAGAGGTATTGATAGGTGGAATCAACTTCGGTTGATTAACACGATTTACACCAACCTGCGTTTTACGCAGGTTTTTTTTGCCTGTAAGTTCAACCTGTAACAGCAAAAGAGAATATTCACACCTGGTTGCACTTCGGCTCATTCCCTTGCGTTTTCCCGCTGGCGAAGCCTGTCGCCGGAGGCCACAATCAAGATCCCAGAGGTATTGATTGGTGAGAATTCCTGGTACGTTTTCGTACTCTTCTCTTGCACCAACCTGCGCGGATGCGCAGGTTTTTTTTCGCCTCTGTTTTTGCTATCGCTCCCTCACTACTTCTCGTGTAATCTGCCACCATTTATACCTTTCACACTGGCTGGCAAAGGGAGTTGAAATGCTTTTTGGGTTCTTCCGCACACTGTTTCGTGTCCTGTTTCGCATCCGCGTGACTGGCGATACGCAGGCACTCTATGGCGAGCGTGTGCTTATCACACCGAATCACGTCTCTTTTCTTGATGGCGTATTGCTGGCGCTGTTTTTGCCCGTGCGCCCCGTCTTCGCGGTGTACAGCTCCATCAGTGAAAAATGGTACATGCGCTGGCTCAAACCGCTGATTGATTTTGTCCCGCTCGACCCAACCAAACCGATGATGATTAAGCATCTGGTGCGTCTGATTGGGCAGGGGCGCCCGGTGGTTATCTTCCCGGAAGGGCGTATTTCAGTGACGGGCTCCCTGATGAAAATTTACGACGGGGCCGGTTTTGTCGCGGCGAAGTCTCAGGCCACCGTCGTGCCGCTACGCATCGACGGGGCTGAGCTGACCTTTTTCAGCCGTCTGAAAGGGCTGGTGAAGCAGCGTCTGTTCCCGAAAATTACCCTGCATATATTACCGCCGACGTCACTGCCGATGCCCGAGGCGCCGCGTGCGCGCGACCGCCGTAAAATCGCCGGGGAAATGCTGCACCAGATTATGATGGAAGCGCGCATGGCCGTTCGCCCGCGCGAAACGCTGTATGAATCGTTGCTGTCGGCGCAGTATCGCTACGGTGCGAAGAAAAACTGCATCGAAGACATCAATTTTACGCCGGATACCTACCGTAAGCTGTTGACCAAAACGCTGTTTGTCGGGCGTATTCTGGAAAAGTACAGTAAACAGGGCGAAAAGATCGGCCTGATGCTGCCAAACGCGGGTATCAGCGCGGCGGTAATCTTTGGTGCCGTGTCCCGGGGCCGCATTCCGGCGATGATGAACTACACGGCGGGCGTGAAAGGGCTCTCCAGCGCGATTACCGCGGCACAAATCAACACCGTCTTTACCTCCCGCCAGTTCCTGGATAAAGGCAAGCTGTGGCACCTGCCGGAACAGCTGACGCAGGTGCGCTGGGTGTTCCTGGAAGATCTGAAAGCAGACGTCACGACCGCCGACAAGCTGTGGATTTTCGCGCACCTGCTGATGCCGCGTCTGGCGCAGGTTAAGCAGCAGCCGGAAGATGATGCCATTATCCTCTTTACCTCTGGCTCTGAAGGTAACCCGAAAGGTGTGGTTCACAGCCACAAAAGCATTCTGGCGAACGTCGAACAGATTAAAACTATTGCTGACTTTACCGCCAACGATCGCTTTATGTCAGCGCTGCCGCTGTTCCACTCATTTGGTCTGACCGTGGGTCTCTTTACGCCGCTGCTGACCGGTGCCGAGGTGTTCCTCTACCCAAGCCCGCTGCACTACCGCATTGTGCCGGAACTGGTTTATGACCGTAACTGCACGGTGCTGTTCGGGACGTCCACCTTCCTCGGTAACTACGCGCGCTTCGCCAACCCGTATGATTTCTTCCGCGTACGCTACGTGGTGGCGGGCGCGGAAAAACTCCAGGACAGCACGCGCCAGATCTGGCAGGACAAGTTTGGCCTGCGCATTCTGGAAGGCTATGGCGTGACGGAGTGCGCGCCGGTGGTCTCCATCAACGTTCCGATGGCGGCTAAACCGGGAACGGTTGGCCGCATTCTGCCGGGGCTGGACGCACGTCTGCTGGCGGTGCCGGGTATTGAAGACGGCGGACGTCTTCAGCTGAAAGGGCCGAACGTCATGAACGGCTATCTGCGTGTGGAAAACCCGGGCGTGCTTGAGGCGCCGACGGCCGAGAACGTCAATGGCGAGGTTGAAACGGGCTGGTACGACACGGGCGATATCGTGCGCTTCGACGATCAGGGCTTCGTGCAGATCCAGGGACGTGCAAAACGCTTCGCCAAAATCGCCGGGGAGATGGTCTCTCTTGAAATGGTCGAAACGCTGGCGACCGCCGTCTCGGCGGAGAAAATGCATGCGACCGTGGTGAAAAGTGATGCCAGTAAAGGCGAGGCGCTGGTGCTCTTCACGACAGACGGTGAACTGAAGCGTGACGCGCTGCTCAGGTATGCACGCGAACACGGTATCCCCGAGCTGGCGGTCCCCCGCGATATTCGTTACCTCAAACAGTTACCGGTGCTGGGCAGCGGTAAACCCGATTTCGTGACCCTGAAGGGCATGGTTGAAGAGGCAGAACAGCAAAATGCGTGAGTCAGTGCACACTAACACTTCAATCTGGTCGAAAGGCATGATGGCGGTTATCGCCGCCCAGTTTCTTTCCGCGTTCGGCGATAACGCGTTGCTGTTTGCCACGCTGGCATTGCTGAAAGCTGAGTTTTATCCCGACTGGAGCCAGCCGATCCTACAGATGGTGTTTGTGGGTGCTTACATCGTATTTGCGCCGTTTGTCGGCCAGGTGGCGGACAGCTTCCCGAAAGGTCGGGTCATGATGTTTGCCAACAGCCTTAAGCTTCTGGGCGCGGCAAGTATCTGCTTTGGTATCAACCCGTTCGTCGGCTACACGCTGGTGGGCATTGGTGCGGCAGCCTACTCCCCGGCGAAGTACGGTATTCTGGGTGAGCTCACCACCGGTGATAAGCTGGTGAAGGCCAACGGCCTGATGGAGTCCTCCACCATTGCGGCTATTCTGCTGGGTTCGGTGGCGGGTGGCGTACTGGCAGACTGGCATGTGCTCGCCGCGCTTGGCATCTGCGCCCTGATGTACGGTGGCGCGGTGATCGCCAACCTGTTTATCCCCAAACTGGCCGTGGCGCGTCCGGGGCAATCCTGGCGCTTCGGGCCCATGACCGGCAGCTTCTTCAACGCCTGCCGCGTACTGTGGCGTAACGGTGAAACACGCTTCTCGCTGATGGGCACCAGCATGTTCTGGGGGGCCGGCGTTACGCTGCGTTTCCTGCTGGTGCTGTGGGTGCCGGTGGCGCTGGGCATTACTGACAACGCCACGCCGACTTACCTGAATGCCATGGTCGCCGTCGGGATTGTTGTCGGGGCCGGGGCTGCGGCAAAACTGGTGACGCTGGAAACCGTCGCGCGCTGCATGCCTGCGGGGATCCTGATCGGCGTCGGCGTTCTGTTCTTCTCCCTGCAACATGCCCTATTGCCGGCCTATGCCCTGCTGTTGCTGATCGGCATGTTAGGCGGTTTCTTTGTGGTGCCGCTAAACGCGCTGTTGCAGGAGCGCGGCAAGCAGACCGTTGGAGCGGGTAACGCCATTGCGGTGCAAAACCTTGGTGAAAACATGGCGATGTTACTGATGCTGGGGATTTACTCGCTGGCGGTAAAAGCAGGTGCGCCGGTCGTGGCAATCGGGGTAGGATTCGGCGCGCTGTTCGCGCTGGCGATTAGCGGTCTGTGGGTCTGGCAGCGTCGTCGTTGAATTGTGCGGCCTGATGCCCTCACCCCGGCCTTCTCCCACGGGGAGAGGGTGAAAACCCTAAAAACGGCAACGCACGTTGCCGTTTTGCTTTTATTACGGTGCCGGGTAGGTATAAACCTGATGCACCGCTTCAATCTCCGCTAATACCTCTTCACTCAGGTTCAGATGGAAACTCTCAATATTGGTTTTCAACTGATCCATCGTCGTTGCGCCGAGCAGGGTACTCGCCACAAACGGCTGACGACGCACGAAGGCCAGCGCCATCTGCGCCGGATCCAGTCCGTGGCGTTTCGCGATATCCACGTAGGCCGCAACGGCTTTTTGCGTCTGCTCGCCGCTATAGCGGGTGAAGCGGCTGAAAAGGGTGTTACGCGCGCCAGCCGGTTTCGCGCCGTTCAGGTATTTGCCCGTCAGGGTACCGAAGCCCAGACAGGAGTAGGCGAGCAGCTCCACCTCTTCGTACTGCGTCACCTCCGCCAGACCCACTTCATAACTGCGGTTCAGCAGGCTGTACGGGTTCTGAATGGTCACGATGCGCGGCAGATCGTGTTTATCGGCCAGATGCAGATAGCGCATCACGCCAAACGCCGTCTCGTTGGAAACGCCGATGTAGCGGATCTTACCCGCCCGCTGGCACTCCGTGAGCGCTTCCAGCGTTTCCAGCAGGGTAACGGCCGGAGCACTTTCGTTCCAGGTGTAGCCAAGCTTACCGAAGCAGTTCGTCGGACGCTGCGGCCAGTGCACCTGATAAAGATCGAGATAGTCGGTTTGCAGGCGCTTGAGGCTGGCATCCAGCGCGGCACGGATATTCTTGCGATCGAGGATCTGGTTAGGGCGGATCCCGGCATCGTTATTACGGGAAGGGCCGCTGACTTTGGAGGCGATGACCAGCTTTTCGCGATTGCCGCGTTTCGCCAGCCAGTTGCCGACATACGTTTCAGTAAGACCTTGTGTTTCCGGGCGGGGAGGAACGGGGTACATCTCCGCAACGTCAATCAGGTTAATGCCCTGGCTGACGGCGTAATCGAGTTGTGCATGGGCATCGGCTTCGCTGTTTTGTTCACCAAATGTCATGGTGCCCAACCCCAGTTGGCTGATCTCCAGAGCGCTGTGGGGGATACGATGATAATGCATAGCCGGTTTCCTTTTTTAGACATACAGACTGCGTCAGGAACCTCCCGACAAAGGAATATAAACATGGCAGAGGGAAGGCAAAAGGGGAAGGAAAAAATCAAAAAGGCCAGCAAGCTACTGACCTTTATCTGTTTAACGCTCGATGATCTGGGAGACTTCGTCGCGATTAATCTGCATTTGATTGCCTTCGCGATCGCGGTAACTCACCAGACCGGTATCGTCGTCGACTTCGGGTTTGCCATCGGTCAGGATCATACGACCATCTTTCGTTGACATGACATAGTCGCTGCTGCAACCCGATACCGCAAACGCTAAACCGACTGCTGAGATAATTACTGCCCATTTTTTCATCGTTCTCATCCTCACCTGGCTCGTATCAAATCATAGTGTAGTAATAACCTGATATTACGACAGGTGAAAGGGGGGAAATCTTAAAAAGGAGGAGATTATGTTAGCCGGAGCGCAAAATTAGTAAAAAACTATGTTTTCAACAGGAAGTGGCGTGCCAGCAGCGCCCCGGTGAAATTCTTTTTAAGATAGAAACCGCGCGGCAGCGTCAGGATCGGTTCGCCCTGTGCGCCTACCGCTTCAGTGAGCGCTTTGCTGTTGGCGGCTTTGGGACGAAGTTGTAGCACTTCGCCATGCCGGGCGGTGATACGCTCAACCTGTCCCAGCACAATCATGTCCATCAGCTCTTCCCAGTCCTGGGAAAGCTGTCTCTCCTCTTCTTCATTCGGGCTCCAGAGCAGCGGGGCGCCAACGCGACGCTCAGCCAGCGGGATCTGCCTGTCGCCCTCAACGGGTACCCACAACACCCGCTTCAGCTTATGCCTGACGTGGCTGGTTTCCCATGTCACTCCGCTGTTACCCGTGAGCGGCGCAACGCAGACAAAGGTGGTTTCCAGCGGCCGCCCCTGGCTATCGATGGGGATCGTCTTCAGTTCCACCCCCAGCGCCGCAAAATCTTGCTCGGGTTTACTGCCCGCGCTTGCGCCCAGCCAGCGTTCCAGCAACACGCCGATCCAGCCCTTATCACGCTTTAGATCGTTGGGTATCGTCAACCCCGCCATCACGGCCAGCTCGCCCAGTGAATAGCCTGCCAGACGTTGCGCCTGCTGGAGCAACTGGGCTTCACTGACGGGAGGAGAGAGCAGTGGGGCGAGAGAATGCATGCTAACGACCTTTTGATTAAAAAATGAGCTGATATTTTATCCCTTGTGGACAGAGTTTACCTTTTTCTGTGCACCTATTCCATGTGGATGATTTATATCATCTTTTTTAGAATACAATCCGTCCCGCGGCGGCTAAAAAACAGGTTGTGCAATTCTGGTCACTGACAATAAACAGGATCTTACACCATGTTATCCACAGAAAAATGGGATAACTGGGAATAACTGCCACTACTGTTTCAATTTACAGCCTTGACGTGCGATGAAAATCGAATTTTCACACAAATTGTGCCTAACTTATTGGCACAAACTGTGGATAAAACCGACGCTGTTCGATCTTTCATCAGCAGGAGGATCTTTGATGTGATGATCGTCACGTTTATCGTCCTGGATACCCTTAATTTCAATATAATCATATGAATTTAAATGATTTGTTATAAGCGGGGTAAATTGGCGGCTCGTCGGGCTACAAGGTTGTTCATCGGTAATTCCGCACTTCTTCACAACTATATCCACAGAAAAGGTGAATAAAAATGGTCTCTGTCGCCCGAATCTGTTTATAAATCCGCACTAAATTGTGAGTTATTCAAATGTTATTAGGTTGCAGGCCTGTAAGAGAGTGGTTTACCGCCTCCCTGTAGTGTGAAACAATCATTCATATATCAGATTTAGTTTGGGGTAGTCCGGTGATTGATGACGATGGCTACCGCCCAAACGTAGGAATAGTAATTTGTAATCGTCAGGGCCAGGTGATGTGGGCCCGGCGATATGGTCAGCACTCCTGGCAATTCCCGCAAGGCGGGATCAATCCCGGAGAGTCCCCAGAACAAGCGATGTACCGGGAGCTGTTTGAAGAGGTTGGTTTAAGCCGAAAAGATGTTCGCATCCTGGCTTCGACCCGCAACTGGTTGCGTTACAAGTTACCGAAACGTTTGGTGCGTTGGGACACAAAGCCGGTTTGTATCGGCCAGAAACAGAAGTGGTTTCTTTTGCAGTTGGTGGGCAACGATTCAGATATCAATATGCAAACCAGCAGCACGCCAGAGTTTGATGGCTGGCGCTGGGTAAGCTACTGGTATCCGGTTCGTCAGGTCGTGTCATTTAAGCGCGATGTATATCGTAGGGTGATGAAAGAGTTCGCAAGTGTCGTGATGCAGCTTCAGGAGACGCCTCCGAAGCCACAGAGCGCACCTGCCTGGCGACGTAAAAGAGGTTAAGCTACGCAAATCATGCTCACCCGCTTGCGAGAAATAGTTGAAAAGGTTGCCAGTGCGCCTCGCCTCAACGAGGCGCTGAATATTCTGGTGACGGACATCTGTCTTGCGATGGAAACCGAGGTCTGTTCGGTCTACCTGGCCGACCATGACCGACGTTGCTACTACCTGATGGCAACCCGCGGTTTAAAAAAACCACGGGGACGCACCGTCACGCTCGCGTTTGATGAAGGTATTGTTGGCCTGGTCGGGCGACTGGCGGAGCCAATCAACCTTGCCGATGCGCAAAAACACCCCAGCTTCAAATATATCCCTTCCGTCAAAGAGGAGCGGTTCCGCGCTTTCCTTGGCGTGCCGATTATTCAGCGCCGTCAACTGCTTGGCGTGCTTGTTGTCCAGCAACGAGAGTTGCGGCAGTACGACGAAAGCGAGGAGTCTTTCCTCGTCACGCTGGCAACGCAGATGGCTGCGATCCTCTCCCAGTCTCAGCTGGCAGCCCTTTTTGGGCAGTATCGTCATACCCGCATCCGCGCGCTTCCGGCCTCGCCGGGCGTCGCGATTGCCGAAGGCTGGATGGATGCCACGCTCCCCCTGATGGAGCAGGTCTATGAAGCCTCGACGCTGGATGAAGCGCTTGAGCGCGAACGGCTTACCGCTGCGCTGGAAGAGGCGGCGAATGAGTTTCGTCGCTACAGCAAACGCTTTGCCGCTGGCGCTCAAAAAGAGACGGCGGCCATTTTCGACCTCTACTCACACCTGCTTTCCGATGCGCGTTTGCGTCGTGAGTTATTTGCCGAGGTCGATAAAGGTTCGGTGGCAGAGTGGGCGGTTAAAAAGGTCATTGAAAAATTTGCCGAGCAGTTTGCGGTGCTGACTGACGGTTATCTGAAAGAGCGCGCCGGCGATTTACGCGCGCTTGGGCAACGTCTGCTGTTCCACCTTGATGATACTATTCAGGGGGCGAATGCCTGGCCGAGCCGGTTTGTACTGGTGGCCGATGAACTCTCGGCGACGACGCTGGCGGAATTACCGCAGGACAGGCTGGCGGGCGTAGTGGTGCGCGATGGCGCAGCTAACTCCCATGCCGCCATTATGGTGCGCGCGCTCGGTATTCCGACCGTGATGGGGGCGGATATTCAGCCCTCCGTACTGCACCGCCGTACGCTGGTGGTGGACGGATACCGCGGTGAGTTGCTGGTGGATCCTGAGCCGGTTCTCCTTCAGGAGTACCAGCGTCTTATCAGCGAAGAGAATGAATTAAGCAAGCTGGCGGAAGATGACGTCAACCTGCCCGCGCAGCTCAAGAGCGGTGAGCGTGTGAAGGTGATGCTCAATGCTGGCTTAAGCCCTGAGCATGAAGAGAAGCTCGGCAGCCGCATCGATGGCATCGGCCTCTACCGCACCGAAATACCGTTTATGCTGCAAAGCGGCTTCCCGTCAGAAGAGGAGCAGGTGGCGCAGTATCAGGGCATGTTGCAGATGTTTAACGATAAACCCGTCACGTTGCGCACCCTGGACGTCGGCGCGGATAAGCAACTGCCCTATATGCCCATCAGTGAAGAGAATCCCTGCCTCGGCTGGCGTGGGATCCGCATAACCCTCGATCAGCCGGAAATCTTCCTTATCCAGGTTCGTGCGATGCTGCGTGCCAACGCGGCCACGGGGAATCTCAGCATTTTGCTGCCGATGGTCACCAGTATTGACGAGATCGACGAAGCGCGGCGGTTGATAGAACGTGCAGGGCGCGAAGTGGAAGAGATGATCGGCTATGCGATCCCTAAACCCCGTATTGGCGTGATGCTTGAAGTGCCTTCGATGGTCTTTATGTTGCCGCAGCTGGCGACCCGCGTTGATTTTATCTCCGTTGGCACCAACGACTTAACGCAATACATTCTGGCGGTCGATCGCAACAATACGCGCGTTGCCAGCATCTACGACAGCCTGCATCCGGCGATGCTTCGTGCCCTGGCGATGATCGCCCGCGAAGCCGAGCAGCATAATATCGACCTGCGCCTGTGCGGTGAAATGGCCGGCGATCCGATGTGCGTGGCGATCCTGATTGGTCTCGGTTTCCGTCACCTGTCAATGAACGGACGTTCCGTTGCGCGTGTGAAATACCTGTTACGTCACATCGAACAAGATGAGGCGCGCGAACTGGCCGCGCGTAGCCTGGAAGCACAGCTGGCAGCCGAAGTGCGCCATCAGGTGGCTGCGTTTATGGAGCGACGCGGCATGGGCGGTTTGATCCGGGGCGGCCGCTGATCCCCACAAAATAATGACGGCTCCGACGACCCCCTCTCCCTTGAGGGAGAGGGATGGGGTGAGGGGGAACAGCGCGCATGAAACCCTATACACATCTTTTACATCTCAGGCGCATCCTCCACGCCTGCCTTATGCTATGATTCGCAACTTTGGAGCACCTGCCAACGGCGGGAATGCAATTCACCCGCTGTCCACTTTCAGCGGAATAACAACATCTTGTGGTGACAGATGAACAGTGGTTATCTGCATTTTCCGGAATTCGATCCGGTTATTTTCTCAATAGGACCTGTAGCGCTGCACTGGTACGGTCTGATGTACCTGGTGGGCTTCGTCTTTGCCATGTGGCTTGCTGGCCGTCGCGCCAGTCGTCCAGGCAGCGGCTGGACGAAGAACGAAGTGGAAAACCTGCTTTATGCCGGCTTCCTCGGCGTGTTCCTGGGCGGTCGCATCGGTTATGTCCTGTTCTATAATTTCCCGGTATTCCTGAACGACCCGCTCTATCTGTTCCGCGTCTGGGACGGTGGCATGTCTTTCCACGGCGGGCTGATTGGTGTGATCCTGGTCATGGTGATCTTCGCCAGACGCACCAAACGCAACTTCTTCCAGGTGGCTGATTTTATTGCGCCGTTAATCCCGTTTGGGCTGGGCGCAGGGCGTTTGGGCAACTTCATCAACGGTGAACTGTGGGGGCGTGTCGATCCGAGCGTGCCGTTTACCATGCTGTTCCCGGGCTCCCGCGCGGAGGATATCGCGCTGCTGCCTTCGCATCCTGAGTGGCAGTCCATTTTCGATACCTACGGCGTTCTGCCGCGCCATATGTCACAGCTCTATGAGCTGGCGCTGGAAGGCGTGGTGCTGTTCATCATCCTGAATCTGTATATCCGCAAACCGCGTCCAATGGGGGCTGTCTCTGGTCTGTTCCTGATTGGCTACGGCGCGTTTCGTATCATCGTCGAGTTCTTCCGCCAGCCGGATGCGCAGTTTACCGGTGAATGGGTACAGTACATCAGCATGGGGCAGATCCTCTCCATCCCGATGATTGTCGCGGGTGCCATTATGATGATTTGGGCGTATCGTCGTCGTCCACAGCAACAACTTTCCTGAGGAATCATGAAACAGTATCTTGAATTGATGAAAAAAGTGCTCGACGAGGGCACGCCGAAAAACGACCGTACCGGCACCGGTACGCTCTCCATTTTTGGCCACCAGATGCGCTTCAATCTGCAAGAAGGCTTTCCTCTGGTGACAACGAAGCGCTGCCATCTGCGCTCGATCATTCATGAACTGCTCTGGTTCCTGCAAGGCGATACCAACGTTGCTTATCTACATGAAAACAATGTCTCCATCTGGGACGAATGGGCAGATGAGAACGGCGACCTGGGGCCGGTCTACGGCAAGCAATGGCGTGCGTGGCCTACCCCGGACGGCCGCCATATTGACCAGATCACGACCGTCATGAACCAGCTGAAAAATGATCCGGACTCGCGCCGTATCATTGTTTCTGCCTGGAACGTGGGTGAACTGGATAAAATGGCGCTGGCGCCTTGCCACGCGTTTTTCCAGTTCTACGTGGCGGACGGCAAGCTCTCCTGCCAGCTCTATCAACGCTCATGCGACGTGTTCCTCGGCCTGCCGTTTAACATCGCCAGCTACGCGCTATTGGTGCACATGATGGCGCAGCAGTGCGATCTTGAAGTGGGCGATTTTGTCTGGACGGGCGGTGATACCCACCTCTACAGCAATCATATGGAACAGACGCACCTCCAACTGACCCGCGAACCGCGTGCATTGCCGAAGCTGGTGATCAAACGTAAACCGGAGTCGATCTTCGATTACCGTTTTGATGATTTCGAGATTGAGGGTTACGACCCGCATCCCGGCATTAAAGCTCCTGTCGCCATCTGATACGGCAAATCCTGACACAACCGGTGCTCTTTAGCGCCGGTTTTTTTTCACGCCCGTTTTGTTTTTCGAGCCTGTTTCCAGAGATGATGCAACGCGTTGCAACGGGTGAAAATCTCCGGAAAGCGGCTCGTAAAGTTCTGGTTTGACGCTCGTACCGTTTCTGCTATTCCGCCACACTCCCGCCATGAAAAACGAACAAGGCTTTACGCTTATCGAAACCCTTATCGCCGTTTCGCTGGCAGTGATCCTCAGCGCCACAGGGCTCTATGGCTGGGACAGTTGGCGGCAGCGGCAGCGGCTTTGGCAAACTGCCTGCCAGGTGCGGGATTACCTGGTGTTTTTGCGCAATGACGCCAACCGTCACAACAGCGAGCACAGGATCGCGCTGTATAACGACGGTGAAAAGAACTGTCTGGCCAGTTCAGCGGTGACCGGTTGTGACAGCGGCGGACCGTTCGTGATGAAGCCGATGTGGCCCGAGGTCACGATAAGCGACATAACCCCTGCGCTGGGATTTTACGGTTTAAGGGATACCGCATGGGCCGGACATATCCGCGTGCAGAGCCGCGCTGGTGGGTGGTGGATTATTGTCTCAAATGGCGGACGTATCAGGCTGTGTAATGCCGCAGGAGAAGGTGCATGCCAGTAAATCGAAAAGGGTTTTCCCTGCTGGAAGTGCTTATTGCGATGACGATAAGCAGCATTCTGTTACTCAGCACGTCACGTTTTTTACCGGGGCTACAGCGGGGTGTTTTAGTGCAATCCGGACAGCAGGAGCTGGAGGATGAGGTCTGGCAACGTCTGTTCGCGATCGGTAAACAGTTTCAGAGGGCAGGATACTGTGCAGGGCATTGCCAGGGGCAGGGAATGATCATCGGCAGGCAAGGACGATGTGCGATTGTGCAATGGGATGCGAACAGCAACGGCCAGTGGGATAGCACCGCGTCAGAAAACGACAGTACGGGATTCCGGCTTGAGTCCGGATCGCTTGAAACGCTGCGGGGCGCCACATCCTGTGACGGTAAGGGATGGGATAAGCTCACCGACCCGGATCGGGTCCTGATAGAGCAATTTATGGTCACTAAAACCGATCGACCTGGCTTTGCGCCGGTCATCAGTATCGAGCTGCGTGCCCGCCGTAAAGGTGAACTGACCGCACCCTTTTCGGCTCGCCATACCGTAACAGGGTTTAATCTGTGAATCGTCAGCGGGGCATGTCATCGCTGGCGCTGGTCCTGCTGTTGCTGGTGCTCGGCACGCTGATCCTCACCGGATTAAATCAGCAGCTGCAAACCTTTAGCACGCTGGTAAGTGGCGAGAGTTTGTCTGTTCGCCAGCAGGCTGCCGTGCAATCTGCACTGGAGTGGGGGCGCGTTCAGAAATGGGCTTTACAGCCAGAGGTTCAGTGCAAACAGACACAACGTTTGCGGGTCTGTGTAAGGCTGTTTGGGGCGCGTGTGTTGCTTATTGCCGGCAATGACGATCTGTTGCTATGGCGAGGCGGGGACATCGCGGAAGGGCAGATACGCTTTTCCGCCCACGGCTGGAGTGATTTCTGCCCCCTTAAGGAAAGTACGCTATGTCAGTTACCCTGAGCAGACAAAAAGGATTTAGCATGGTTGAGGTTTTGCTGGCAATGATGTTGCTGGTTGTGGTTGTGACGGCGTTATCCGGCTATCATCGCGCGCTGGCAGCCCGGTATGCGGCGCTTAGCCAGTATCGTCAGCTATGGCATCATGCGTGGAATCAGTCGCAGATCTCAACATTAACGCTCCCGCCGGGCTGGCAGGTCAGTCGGGGGCAGACAACACAGTCCGGATGTGTCAGCATCACGGTCACACTTATTTCTCCTATGGGGCGGCAGGGCGCGTTGACGCGTCTGCATTGCCCGGTTAGCCGCTAGTCGGGAGCGTTTATGCTAAGGGTTTACCACTCAAATCGTCTGGATGTGCTGGAAGCACTGATGGAGTATATCGTTGAGCAAGAGCGTCTTGACGATCCGTTTGAGCCAGAAATGGTGCTGGTGCAGAGCACCGGTATGGCGCAGTGGCTGCAAATGTCCCTTTCACAGAAATTTGGCATTGCGGCGAACATCGATTTTCCGCTGCCCGCGAGCTTTATCTGGGAGATGTTTGTTCGCGTCCTGCCGGATATCCCTGAGCAGAGCGCCTTCAACAAACAAAGCATGGCCTGGAAACTGATGACGCTGCTGCCGGACATGCTGGCGCATGATGAGTTTGCCATGCTGCGGCACTATCTGAATGACGACACCGACAAGCGTAAACTTTTCCAGCTGGCCTCACGTACTGCCGACCTTTATGACCAGTATCTGGTTTACCGTGCAGACTGGCTGATTCGCTGGGAAGCGGGAGAATTAGTCGATGGGTTACCGGAAGCGCAAATCTGGCAGGCGCCGCTCTGGAAAGCGCTGGTCGAGCATACCGGGAAACTCGGTCAGCCTAAGTGGCACCGTGCTAACCTGTACGATCGCTTTATCTCAATACTTGAGAACAGCGCAGAACGGCCAGCCCGTTTGCCGTCACGCGTGTTCATTTGCGGTATCTCCGCGCTGCCGCCTGTCTACCTGAACGCGCTAAAAGCGCTCGGTAAGCACACTGATATCCATATCCTCTTTACCAACCCGTGTCGACACTATTGGGGGGATATTCAGGATCCGCGCTGGCTTTCACGGCTGGTCACCCGCCAGAGAAAGCGCCTCTTTGAAGAGCGCGCCGTGCCGCTGTTTAAAGACAGTGAAAACGCGGCGCAGCTTTTTGATGAAGAAGGGATTCAGAACCTGCCGAACCCGCTGCTTGCCTCGTGGGGCAAGCTCGGACGCGACTATATTTATCTGCTTTCAGATATCACCTCTTCGGGAGAAGGGGATGTGGATGCGTTTGCGGATATTACGCCGGACAGCCTGCTGCACAATATTCAGCTTGATATTCTGGATTTAGAAAACCGTGCCGTTGCCGGGATCACTGCCGAAGAGTTTGCGCGAAGCGATAAGAAGCGAAAACTGGATCCTGACGATCGCAGTATCGCGATCCACGTTTGCCACAGCCCACAGCGTGAAGTTGAAATTCTTCATGACCGCCTGCTGGCCATGTTGCAGGACGACCCAACCCTGACGCCGCGCGATATCGTGGTGATGGTGGCGGATATCGACAGCTACAGCCCGTTTATTCAGGCGGTATTTGGCAGCGCAACGGGCGACCGCTATCTGCCCTACGCCATCTCTGACCGTCGCGCTCGTCAGTCACACCCGGCGCTACAGGCCTTTATCAGCCTGCTTTCGCTGCCTGATAGCCGGTTTATCTCTGAGGATGTGCTGGCACTGCTGGATGTGCCAGTTCTGGCCGCACGTTTCAACATTAACGAAGAGGGGTTGCGCTATCTGCGCCAGTGGGTCAACGAATCCGGTGTCCGCTGGGGTATCGACGATGATAACGTCCAGGAGTTCGAACTGCCTGCGACCGGCCAGCATACCTGGCAGTTTGGCCTGACGCGCATGCTGCTGGGGTATGCGATGGAGAGCATCCACGGCGAATGGAATGACGTGCTGCCGTACGATGAGTCCAGTGGGTTAATCGCGGAACTGGTTGGTCACTTAGCCTCGCTGCTTATGCAGCTCAACCGCTGGCGCCGTGCGTTGATGCAGCCCCGCCCGCTCGAAGAGTGGCTGCCGATTTGCCGCGAAATGCTGAATGATTTCTTCCTGCCGGACAGCGAAACTGAAGCGGCCATGGCGCTTATCGAGAAGCAGTGGCAGGCCATCGTTGATGAGGGGGTTAATTCGCACTATCACGAGGCGGTTCCTCTTTCGCTTCTGCGTGATGAGCTGACGCAACGTCTCGATCAGGAGCGCATCAGCCAGCGCTTCCTTGCGGGGCCGGTGAATATTTGTACCCTGATGCCAATGCGTTCAATCCCGTTCAAAGTAGTCTGTCTGCTTGGCATGAACGACGGTATTTATCCGCGTGCGCTTCCACCTCTGGGTTTTGATCTCATGAGCGCACAACCGAAGCGGGGCGACCGCAGCCGCCGCGATGATGACCGTTATCTCTTTCTTGAGGCGCTGATGTCTGCGCAAAGCAGGCTGTATATCAGCTATATCGGTCGTTCAATTCAGGACAACAGCGAGCGTTTCCCGTCTGTGCTGGTGCAGGAGCTGGTGGATTACATCGGACAGAGCCACTATCTGCCGGGGGATGAAGCCTGCAACTGCGACGAAAGCGAACGTCGGGTGATAGCGCATATCACCTGTCACCATAGCCGTATGCCGTTTGATCCTGTCAATTACGTTCCTGATGAACTGCAAAGCTACGCCCGCGAGTGGCTTCCCGCCGCGAAGAAAGCGGGGACGCCGCAAACCGATTTTATTCAGACGCTCGAACCGCGCGTCATAGATACCCTCTCGTTTGAGCAGCTACAGCGTTTTTGGGCGCACCCGGTCCGGGCTTTTTTCCAGCAACGCTTGCAGGTGAATTTCCGCTCTGAAGAGAGCGAAATCCCCGATGCGGAACCGTTTATTCTTGATGGGCTGGAGCGTTTTAAACTTAATTCCCAGCTTCTGAATGCGCTGGTTGACGAAGAAGACGCCAGTAAACTGTTCCGACGTTACAGGGCGTCGGGATTACTTCCGTATGGTGCATTCGGCGAAATCGTCTGGGATGCCCAGTGCAAGGAGATGCGAGCGCTTGCTGACCGCGTTATCGCGTGTCGGCAGCCGGCGAGCAGCATTGAAATCGATCTCGATTGTAACGGTATGCACCTCAGCGGCTGGCTCACGCACGTGCAGTCTGACGGGCTGCTGCGCTGGCGGCCATCCATGCTCAGCGTTTCACATGGCCTGCAACTCTGGCTCGAACATCTTGTCTACAGTGCGAGTGGTCACGAAGGTGAAAGCCGGTTGTTTGTACGTAAGGACGGCGAATGGCGTTTCCCGCCGATGGAGCCTGAGCAGGCGTTGACGTATCTGTCGCTTTATATTGAAGGTTACCGTCAGGGCATGAACAAACCTCTGCTTTTGCTGCCTGAAAGTGGGGGGGCGTGGATAAAAGCCTGTTACGACGCGCAGAATGATGCCATGTTAACGGATGAGGCTTCGCTCCAGAAAGCGCGCAGCAAGTTTTTGCAGGCCTACGAAGGGAACATGATGGTACGTGGCGAAGGTGACGATGTCTGGTATCAACGTTTATGGCGAACGCTGGAGCCAGAATATTTCGACATTATCACCCAGGAGGCGCAACGCTACCTGTTACCGTTGTTCAAATTTAATCAGTCCTGAGTGCTGTATAAAAATTGCGCAGTATGAGGTGTTCATTTATGATGCACCTCTTATCACGGACTGATGTACCCAAAGAAAGAGATGCTGGCGTGTCCAGCACGCACGTTGTTAATGATGTAGCCGTGATAAAGAGGTCGTAATGCCAGGCAGCACCTTGTTCAAAGCGTTTGTTTTGTTTGTCGCCCTTTGGGCTCCCGTCACTCAGGCCGATTCCGGTTGGCAACCAGTCAAGGAAACAATCCGTAAGAGCGATAAGGACACCCGTGAGTATCAGGCGATTCGTCTTGATAACGGGATGACCGTGCTGCTGGTTTCCGATCCTCAGGCGGTGAAATCGCTCTCCGCGCTGGTAGTGCCGGTGGGTTCGCTGGAAGATCCTGACGCCCATCCTGGACTGGCGCACTACCTTGAGCACATGACGCTGATGGGCTCTAAAAAATACCCACAGCCTGACAGCCTGTCCGAATTTCTGAAAATGCATGGCGGCAGCCACAACGCCAGTACCGCGCCGTATCGCACCGCGTTTTACCTGGAAGTGGAAAATGATGCGCTTGATGGGGCGGTGGACCGTCTGGCGGATGCCATCGCCGCACCGCTGCTGGATAAAAAATACGCTGACCGTGAACGTAATGCCGTGAACGCCGAACTGACGATGGCGCGCACGCGAGACGGTATGCGCATGGCGCAGGTTAGCGCTGAAACCATCAATCCGGCGCACCCGGGTTCGCGCTTCTCAGGCGGCAACCTTGAAACACTGAGCGACAAGCCCGGTAGCCCGGTGCTCGATGCGCTGCATGCGTTTCGTGAAAAATACTATTCCGCCAATCTGATGAAAGCGGTTATCTACAGCAATAAACCGTTGCCGACGCTGGCAAACATGGCCGCGCAGACCTACGGCAGGGTGCCAAATAAAAATATCGATCTGCCGCAGATTAACGTGCCGGTTGTCACGGACGCGCAAAAAGGCATTGTTATTCACTATGTGCCGGCCTTGCCGCGCAAGGTGTTACGCGTTGAATTCCGTATTGATAACAACACGGCGCAGTTCCGCAGCAAAACCGACGAGCTGGTGACGTATCTTATCGGCAACCGCAGCCCGGGTACGCTCTCCGACTGGCTGCAAAAGCAGGGGCTGGTGGAAGGTATTCGCGCTGACTCCGATCCCGTTGTAAATGGGAATAGCGGCGTGCTGGCCATCTCCGCGACGCTGACCGATAAAGGGCTGGCTCACCGGGACGACGTCGTTGCGGCCATTTTCAGTTACCTCTCTCTGCTGCGCGATAAAGGCGTCGATAAACGCTACTTTGACGAGCTGGCGCACGTGCTGGATCTCGATTTCCGCTATCCCTCTATCACGCGTGATATGGACTACGTTGAGTGGCTGGCAGATACCATGATCCGCGTGCCGGTGGAACATACGCTGGATGCGGTAAATATTGCCGACCAGTATGACGCCGGAGCGCTCAAAGCGCGTCTGGCGATGATGACTCCGCAGAATGCCCGCGTCTGGTATATCAGCCCGAACGAACCGCATAACAAAATGGCCTACTTCGTTGATGCCCCGTATCAGGTTGAAAAAATCAGCGAACAGACCTTCGCGGGCTGGCAGAAAAAGGCGGGGGAAATTGCGCTGACGTTACCGGAACTTAACCCCTACATCCCGGACGATTTCTCGCTGATCAAACCCGCAAAGGCGTATCCGCACCCGGAGCTGATTGTTGATGAGCCGACGCTGCGCGTGGTCTACACCCCAAGCCGCTATTTCGCCGACGAGCCAAAAGCGGATGTTAGCGTGGTGCTGCGTAACCCCAAAGCAATGGACAGCGCCAGAAACCAGGTGCTGTTTGCGCTTAACGATTATCTGGCCGGTATTGCTCTCGATCAGCTCAGCAACCAGGCTGCCGTTGGTGGTATCAGTTTCTCCACCAATGCCAATAACGGCCTGATGGTGAATGCCAACGGCTATACCCAGCGTTTGCCGCAGCTGTTCCAGGCGCTGCTGGACGGTTATTTCAGCTATACGCCTACGGAAGAACAGCTCGAGCAGGCTAAGTCCTGGTATGCCCAGATGATGGATTCTGCCGAGAAGGGTAAAGCCTACGATCAGGCGATTATGCCAGCACAGATGCTGTCGCAAATTCCGTACTTCCAGCGCGAAGATCGCCGCGCTTTATTGCCCTCAGTCACCTTAAAAGAGGTGCTGGCTTACCGTGATGCGCTGAAAACCAATACCCGTCCGGAGTTCCTGGTTGTAGGGAATATGAGCGAAGATCAGGCTAAAACGCTGGCGCAAAACGTCCGTGCGCAACTGGGTTCAAAAGGCGATGAGTGGTGCCGTAATCAGGATGTGCTGGTAGAGAAAAAGCAGAACGTGATCTTCGAAAAAGCGGGAAGCAGCACGGATTCCGCGCTGGCCGCGGTGTTTGTCCCTGTCGGTTATGACGAATTTACCAGCTCTGCCCAGAGTGCGGTTCTCGGTCAAATTATTCAGCCGTGGTTTTACAACCAGCTGCGCACCGAAGAGCAACTGGGCTATGCGGTATTCGCTTTCTCTATGAATGTGGGCCGTCAGTGGGGGCTGGGCTTCCTTCTGCAAAGCAGCGACAAGCAACCCGCTTACCTGTGGCAGCGTTATCAGGCGTTCTTCCCGCAGGCGGAAGCAAAACTGCGCGCCATGAAGCCGGAAGAGTTTGCCCAGATCCAGCAGGCGGTTATCGCCCAGGTGATGCAGCCGCCGCAGACGCTGGGTGAAGAGGCCTCGCAGCTGAGCAAAGATTTTGATCGCGGTAATATGAAATTTGATTCGCGTGATAAAATAGTGGCCGAAATAAAACAGCTGACGCCACAAAAGGTTGCCGATTTCTTCCATCAGGCGGTAGTAAAACCGCAGGGTATGGCCATCCTGTCTCAGGTTTCTGGCAGCCAGAACGGGAAAACGGACTACGTAAAATCAAAAGAGTGGACCGTCTGGAAGAGCGTCAGCGCGCTGCAACAAACTATGCCCTGGAGTAAGAAAGAATGACCCATACCGCTGAGCCGCTTGATCCCCTAAGTTTACCTCTACAGGGTGAGCGACTGATTGAAGCCTCAGCGGGAACGGGAAAAACCTATACCATCGCCGCGCTCTATCTGCGTCTGCTGTTGGGGCTCGGCGGCAACGCCGCTTTTTCGCGCCCGTTAAGCGTGGAAGAGCTGCTGGTGGTAACCTTCACCGAAGCGGCCACTGCCGAGCTGCGTGGCCGTATTCGCAGCAACATTCATGAGCTGCGCATCGCCTGTTTGCGTCAGACAACGGATAACCCCCTCTACGCGAGCCTGCTGGACGAGATTGCGGATAAGCAACAGGCTGCGCACTGGCTGCTGCTGGCCGAGCGGCAAATGGATGAAGCGTCCGTCTTCACCATTCACGGTTTTTGTCAGCGCATGTTAAGCCTGAATGCGTTTGAATCCGGCATGCTCTTTGAGCAGCAGCTTATTGAAGATGAATCCGAGCTTCGCTATCAGGCCTGTGCGGATTTCTGGCGTCGTCACTGTTATCCATTGCAGCGCGACATTGCCGAAGCGGTTCACGCCCTGTGGAAAGGTCCGGAAGAGCTTCTTCGCGCCATCGACCGTTACCTGCAAGGCGAAGCGCCGGTCATTAAATCTCCGCCGCCTGCCGATGAAACGCTGGCCTCGCGCCATGAAAAGATCGTCGCCAAAATTGCGGCGCTTAAGCAGAAGTGGAATGAGTCGGTTGGTGAAATTGATGCAATCATCGAAAACTCAGGCATCGACAGACGCAAGTTCAACCGTGGGAACCAGGGGAAGTGGATCGAAAAGATCAGCGCCTGGGCCCAGGAGGAGACGCGGGGCTACCAGCTTCCGGACGCACTGGAAAAATTTTCGCAGCGCTTTTTGACTGAGCGAACCAAAGCCGACGGCATTGTGCCTGAGCATCCCCTGTTTGTGGCGATTGATGCGCTGCTTGCGGAGCCATTAACGCTCAATGACCTGATGATCACCCGCGCCATGACGGAGATCCGCCAGGCCGTCGCGCGCGAAAAACGTCGCCGGGGAGAGCTGGGGTTTGATGACATGCTGAGCCGCCTGGACGAGGCGCTATCCAGCGAGAATGGGGAAGCGCTCGCCAGCGCGATCCGTACCCGTTTTCCGGTGGCGATGATTGACGAATTTCAGGACACTGACCCTCAGCAGTACCGCATTTTTCGCCGCATCTGGCGACAGCAGCCCGACACTGCTCTGTTGTTGATTGGCGACCCTAAACAGGCGATTTACGCCTTCCGTGGGGCAGATATCTTCACCTATATGAAAGCCCGTAGTGAGGTTGTCGCGCATTACACGTTAGACACTAACTGGCGTTCCGCGCCGGGGATGGTTGAGAGCGTCAATGCGCTGTTCAGCCGTATGGAGACGGCGTTCATGTTCAATGAAATCCCTTTCCTGCCGGTGAAATCCGCCCCAAAAAACGCATCCCTGCGCTTCGAAGTCAGTAGCGCGGTGCAACCCGCCATGACCTTCTGGCTGCTGGAAGGGGAAGGCTATGGGGTTGCCGACTATCAGGCGGCGATGGCCCAGCACTGCGCCGCGCAAATCCGTGACTGGCTGAGCGCAGGCGCGCGCGGCGAGGCGCTGCTTTGGCAGGGGGAACAGGCAAATCCTGTTAAAGCCTCTGATATTACCGTGCTGGTGCGCAGTCGTCAGGAAGCGGCGCTAATCCGCGATGCGCTAACGCTGCTGGATATTCCGTCAGTGTATCTCTCTAACCGCGACAGCGTGTTCGACACGCTGGAAGCCCAGGAAATGCTCTGGCTGCTTCAGGCGGTGCTGGCCCCGGAGCGCGAAAATACGCTTCGAAGCGCGCTGGCCAGCTCTATGCTGGGGTTGAACGCGCGCGATATAGATGAGCTCAACCATGACGAAAACGCATGGGATGCGGTGGTGGAAGAGTTTGTCCATTACCGTGAACGCTGGCAAAAACGCGGCGTCATGGCGATGCTGCGCGAATTGATGACGCGGCGCCAGATTGCCGAAAATATGCTGGCGTCATCGGGCGGTGAAAGGCGTCTTACCGATATTTTACACATCAGCGAACTGTTGCAGGAAGCCGGCACCCAGCTTGAAAGTGAACATGCCCTCGTGCGCTGGCTGGCGCAGCAAATCGCGGATCCAAACAGTAACGCCGCAAGCCAGCAGATGCGTCTTGAGAGCGATAAGCATCTGGTGCAAATCGTCACCATTCACAAATCGAAAGGTCTCGAGTATCCGCTGGTCTGGCTGCCCTTTATCGCCAACTACCGCGTTCAGGATCAGGCCTATTATCATGACCGCGAGACTTTCGATGCGGTGCTCGATCTCAGCAAGGCGGAAACCAGCGTTGAGCTGGCGGAAGCGGAGCGTCTGGCGGAGGATTTGCGCCTGCTTTACGTGGCGCTGACCCGTTCTGTCTGGCATTGCAGCCTGGGCGTCGCGCCGGTTTTCCGCCGTCGCGGGGAGAAAACAGGGGAGAGCGATTTCCATTTAAGCGCCTTAGGGCGGCTTGTTCAGCGTGGTGAGCCGAAAGATGCGGCGGGGTTGCGCCTCTGTATTGAGTCGCTTTGCGGAGACGATATCGCCCTGCATATCCCCTCTCTGCCAGACAACAGCCGCTGGGAAATGGCGCAAGAGCCCGCGACCGATCTTAACGCGCGCCAGATCACACGGGTGCTTGCCGACGACTGGCGCGTCACCAGCTATTCTGGCCTGCAACAGCACGGGCAAAGTATTGCGCAGGATCTCATGCCGAAGCTGGACGTGGATGCCGCAGGGGTGGGCGATGTTCCGGTTGAACCGACGTTAACTCCACATCAGTTCCCACGCGGCGCGTCGCCGGGCACCTTTTTGCACAGCCTCTTTGAAGAGCTTGATTTCACCCAGCCTGTCAGTGAGGAGTGGGTGCTGAAGATGTTGCAGAGCGGAGGCTATGACGCGCACTGGCAGCCCGTTCTCACTGACTGGATCAACGCCATTTTGCAGGCGCCGCTGACGACGCAGGGCTTCTCTCTTCGCCAGTTAACGGCCAAAAATAAGCAGGTTGAGATGGAGTTTTATCTGCCCGTCGCAGGCCCGCTTAAGGCCGACGCGCTCGATGCGCTTATCCGTCAGTACGATCCGCTGTCAGCCGGTTGCCCGCCGCTGAACTTCCGTCAGGTGCAGGGCATGCTGAAAGGGTTTATCGACCTGGTCTTCCGTCACGAAGGACGGTACTACCTGCTGGATTACAAATCGAACTGGCTGGGCGAGAACAGCGAAGCCTATACCCAGCAGGCGATGGCGGCAGCCATGCAAATGCATCGCTACGATCTGCAATATCAGCTCTATACCCTGGCGCTGCACCGCTATTTGCGCCACCGTATTGCGGATTATCGCTACGACGATCATTTTGGCGGTGTCATCTATCTGTTCCTGCGCGGGGTTGATGCTGCCGATCCGCGCTCCGGGATCTTCAGCACTCGTCCGGATGCGGAATTGATTAATAAAATGGATAACCTGTTTGCAGCAAACACGGAGGAGATGGCATGACGATGCAGGACTTATTGCTGGATGCGGTAGAGCAACGCGTGCTGCGTCAGCTGGACGTGCAGTTTGCCATGATGATTGCCGCTGACCAGCCCGCCGTGATGCTTGCCGCTGCCCTGTTGAGTAAAGATGCCGGAGAGGGGCATGTGTGTCTGCCGCTCTCGCGTCTGGTGGCTGACGAGAAAATGCCGCCTGTCCTCCAGTCCTGCTTTGCGCTGCTGGGAGATAAGGTGGACTGGCAGAAAATCTTGCGTGAATCGTCAGCCGTCGGGCCGGGAGACAACCAGGCACCGCTGATCCTGACGGGGGAGCGCTTATACCTGAACCGCCTGTGGCGAAACGAACTGACGGTAGCGCGTTTCTTTAGTGAGACCAATGCGCCGCTTCCCTGCGACGAAGCACAGCTTCGCCAGACGCTGGACAGGCTGTTTGACTCCGGTGAGGCCACAGACTGGCAGAAAGTGGCGGCAGCCGTCGCCCTGACGCGGCGGATCTCGGTGATATCCGGCGGCCCGGGAACCGGGAAAACAACGACCGTCGCAAAGCTGCTGGCAGCCCTGATACAGCTTTCAGGCGAGCAGCGATGCCGTATTCGTCTGGCGGCGCCCACCGGGAAGGCCGCGGCGCGTCTGACCGAATCACTGGGCGGTGCGATGCAACGGCTGCCGCTCACCCAGGAGCAGCTTGCGCTTTTCCCGGGTGAAGCAAGTACTCTGCACCGTCTGCTCGGCGCGCAGCCGGGTAGCCAGCGGCTGCGCTACCATGCGGGCAATCCGCTGCATCTGGACGTGCTGGTGGTGGATGAAGCCTCCATGATCGACCTGACCATGATGTCGCGCCTGATCGATGCGCTACCACCCCATGCGCGCGTGGTTTTCCTGGGCGATCGCGATCAGCTCGCCTCTGTAGAAGCCGGGGCGGTGCTGGGAGATATCTGTACCTACGCCAGTTACGGTTATACCGCCGCGCGGGCGCAGGAGCTCGCCCGTCTGACCGGTTGCTCGCTTGAACCCGATCACACGCCGATCGCGGGCGCACTGCGTGACAGCCTGTGCCTGCTGCAAAAAAGCTACCGTTTCGGTAGCGACTCCGGCATCGGCCAGCTGGCTGCGGCGGTCAACCGTGGCGACAGGCACGCCACGCGCACGGTGTTTGACGGTACCTTCACTGACATTGAAAAGAAATCGCTGCAAAGCGGGGAAGAGTATCAGGCTATGCTTGAGGAGGCTCTCCAGGGATACCAGCATTTTCTGAGCTGCGTGCAGCAGCGCAGTCAGCCCGGGCAGGTCATCGCCGCATTTGGCGAATACCAGCTTCTGTGCGCATTACGGGAAGGGCCGTTTGGCGTCGCGGGCCTGAACGACAGGCTGGAGCAGCTGCTGGTGCAGAAACGCAAAATTAACCGTCAGCTGCATTCGCGATGGTATGAGGGCCGACCAGTGATGATCTCCCGCAACGACAGTGCGCTGGGGCTGTTCAACGGGGATATCGGCATTGCGCTCGATCGCGGTAACGGTCTGCGCGTCTGGTTCCAGCTACCGGACGGTAGCGTGAAGTCCGTCCAGCCCAGCCGCCTGCCAGAGCATGAAACGGCATGGGCGATGACGGTACATAAATCTCAGGGCTCCGAGTTCAACCATGCGGCGCTGATCCTGCCGACACAGCTGTCGCCGGTTGTGACCCGCGAGCTGGTCTACACCGCCATTACCCGTGCGCGCCAGCGTCTTTCACTGTATGCGGATGAGCGCGTGTTGAGTCAGGCGATTGCCACTCGTACCGAGCGCAGAAGCGGATTAAGCGCGATATTTGAATCTGTCTGAGTGAACGCCCTCTCCAGCAGGAGAGGGTGACTGTTATCCCAGGTCCGCCATTAACACCTTCGAGCGGCGCTGGTAGTTGTACATCTCTTTCTTACTTTCCGGCAGGGAATCAATATCCACCGGCGTGAAGCCGCGCTCCTGGAACCAGTGAATGCTGCGCGTGGTAAGCACGAACAGCTTGCTCAGACCCATCTGGCGCGCCTGTGCCGCCACGCGTTCAAGCAGCAGCTCCCCCCGTGAGGAGCTTCGGTAATCAGGATGCACGGCGACGCACGCCATTTCACCAATCTGCTCTTCCGGGAACGGATAAAGTGCCGCACAGGCAATGGTCAGGTTATCCCGCTGAATGATGGTGAACTTGTCGATCTCCATCTCCAGCTGCTCGCGGGATCGGCGAACCAGAATGCCCTGTTGTTCCAGCGGACGGATCAGCTCCAGAATGCCGCCGATATCGTTGATGGTGGCACGGCGGATCTGCTCGGCGCTCTCCATGACGATCTGCGTACCGATCCCGTCACGGGAGAACAGCTCCTGCAACAGCGCGCCGTCTTCCTGATAGCTGATCAGGTGGCTGCGGCGCACCCCGCTACGGCACGCTTTAACGGCGCCGCGCAGAAAACGCACGGTACCGGAATAGTAATCGCCTTCTGCTTCCAGCGCTTCGACGCGCGCCTGGGCTTCATTCGGAAAAAGTTCTGGCACAATCACGCCCTCATCGTTCACGACACCCTGTGAGGAGCAAAAGCCGATCATTTTTTCCGCTTTCAGCTTGATGGCCAGCTGGGTGGCAATCTCTTCTGAGGTCAGATTAAAACTTTCACCCGTTACGGAGACGGCAACAGGGCCCATCAGAACGATCGCGCCATTGTCTAACTGGCGGTGAATGGCTTCTTCATCAATACGGCGGATGCGGCCGCTGTGGCAGTAATCCACGCCATCGTCCACGCCGAGCGGCTGAGCGATGATAAAGTTGCCGCTCACCACGTTGATGTGCGCGCCCTGCAACGGCGTATTATTCAGGCTCATCGACAGGCGGGCGGTGATATCGAGCTGCAACAGACCCGCCGCCTGTTTGACCAGCTCGAGGGTTTTCGCATCCGTCACGCGCGTGTGTTTGTGGTAGATCGGCTCATGGTGATGGGCGGCCAGGTTGGCTTCAATTTGCGGACGTGCGCCATACACCACCACCAGACGGATGCCGAGGCTGTGCAGCAGGCCGATATCATTGACGATGCTGGAAAAGTTTTCATGCTCAATGGCTTCGCCGCCAAGCATGATGACAAACGTTTTTCCCCGATGGGTGTTGATATAGGGAACAGAATGGCGGAATCCCTGGACCAGTTCGGTTCTGCGTTCCTTAACCATGACACAACCCTTAGTGAATGTTTATTCGTAATTTCTGTATTTTTATTCGATTGTGACCGCGTGTGCAAGCCTAAATTTTCTGCGACCCACAGAAAATAATAAGTAATCCGTGCGTTAACGTATGATTGTTTACCCTTTTATAGATGACAGTTTATGCGTCATTCGTTAAAGTTTTCGGTCAATTTGGGCGTTTTGTTCATCAATCAGATTTCTTGCTCGGGAGAAGCATGTCGGGATCCAATTCAGCAATAAGCCGCCGCCGCCTGTTAAAAGGGGCCGGGGCGATGTGGTTGCTTAGCGTCAGCCAGGTGGGTCTTGCCGCCACAAGCCAGGTAGTCGCGGTGCGCGTCTGGCCGTCGTCGACCTATACGCGCGTGACGGTCGAGTCCAATCGCGTGCTGAAATACAAGCAATTTGCCCTCAGCAATCCTGAACGTGTGGTGGTTGATCTCGAAGGTGTAAACCTCAACTCCGTGCTTAAAGGCATGGCAGCTCAGATCCGTGGCGACGATCCGTTTATCAAATCGGCGCGCGTCGGGCAGTTCGATCCGCAAACCGTGCGCATGGTGTTTGAGCTGAAGCAGAACGTGAAACCTCAGCTCTTTGCCCTTGCGCCTGTAGCCGCCTTTAAGGAGCGTCTGGTGATGGATCTCTATCCGGCGAATGCGACGGATATCCAGGATCCGCTTCTGGCATTACTTGAGGATTACAACAAAGGCGATCTCGACAGCCAGGTTCCGCCAGCGCAAAGTGGCCCACAGCCGGGCAAGGCGGGGCGCGATCGCCCGATTGTGATCATGCTCGATCCTGGCCACGGCGGAGAAGATTCCGGCGCCGTCGGGAAATATCGCACCCGCGAAAAAGATGTGGTGCTGCAAATTGCCCGTCGTCTGAAGGCGTTGATCGACAAAGAGGGCAATATGCGCGCCTACATGACGCGCAACGAAGATGTCTTTATCCCGCTGAAGGTCCGCGTGGCAAAAGCGCAAAAGCAGCGCGCGGATCTGTTTGTCTCTATTCACGCGGATGCCTTCACCAGCCGCCAGCCGAGCGGATCTTCAGTGTTTGCCCTGTCAACGAAAGGGGCGACCAGTACCGCCGCGAGATACCTGGCGGACACGCAGAACGCCTCGGATTTAATTGGTGGCGTGAGCAAAAGTGGCGACCGTTACGTCGACCATACGATGTTTGATATGGTGCAGTCGCTGACCATTACCGACAGCCTGAAGTTTGGTAAAGCGGTGCTGGGCAAGCTGGGCCGGGTCAACAAGCTGCACAAAAACAGCGTCGAGCAGGCCGGATTTGCGGTACTGAAAGCGCCGGATATTCCGTCCATTCTGGTCGAAACCGCGTTTATCAGTAACGTGGAAGAGGAACGTAAGCTCAAGACGGCTAAATTCCAGCAGGAAGTGGCGGAGTCGATTCTGGCGGGGATCCGGGCCTACTTCTCAGACGGGGAAACGCTGGCGCGGCGGGGGTAGGGCATTAAGCCGGGTATCATGCCCGGCATTTTCACAAACGCCAGATACAAAAAAACACCCTTCAGGGTGTTTATTGTTTTAAGAAGTGTTGGTTGCGGGGGCCGGATTTGAACCGACGACCTTCGGGTTATGAGCCCGACGAGCTACCAGGCTGCTCCACCCCGCGTCCGTCTTTCTACACTTGTAGAAACTTACTTCTTCAAATTTGATTGGTTGCGGGGGCCGGATTTGAACCGACGACCTTCGGGTTATGAGCCCGACGAGCTACCAGGCTGCTCCACCCCGCGTCCGTCTTTTTGCTTCGTATTTCAAACCACATCTGCGTTGACTTTCCTCGTTCACCTCAGTCACTTACTGGAGTAAGTTCCTAAGGATTCACTGCGTCGTCGCCTTGCTGTGATTCGAACTACTTCGCAAAAACTTCTACTGTCGTAGAAGATACTTCATCAAATTTTAATTGGTTGCGGGGGCCGGATTTGAACCGACGACCTTCGGGTTATGAGCCCGACGAGCTACCAGGCTGCTCCACCCCGCGTCCGTGGAAGCGCACTATACTCGGATAGGTTTGTGATGCAACCCCTTTTTCACATAATTCATTATTTTGTATGCAAAATGAACGGTAAAAGCCACTTTGGACTATTTTTTGTGCAGAATTTGCCAAAGGGAAGGCGATTGCATTTCATTAACACGGTGGGTTTGTTATCTTCATCTCGCGGAATTGGGCAACTAAAAGACGAGATATAATGAAAGGACGTTGGGCGAAGTATCTGATGACAGGCGCAATGGTGGCGATTCTTGCGGCTTGCTCTTCCAAACCGACCGATCGCGGTCAACAGTATAAAGACGGGAAGTTATCCCAGCCTTTCTCTTTAGTTAACCAGCCAGACGCCGTGGGCGCTCCGATCAATGCCGGAGACTTCTCCGAGCAGGTCTACCAGATCCGCACTGCTTCTCCGCGTTTATACGGTTCGCAGAACAACGTCTATAGCGCCGTGCAGGACTGGCTGCGTGCAGGCGGTGATACCCGCAATATGCGCCAGTTTGGTATCGATGCCTGGCAGATGGAGGGGGCGGATAACTACGGTAACGTCCAGTTTACCGGTTACTACACCCCGGTTGTCCAGGCGCGACACACACGCCAGGGCGAGTTCCAGTATCCCATTTACCGTATGCCGCCGAAACGCGGTCGTCTGCCGTCCCGCGCCGAGATCTACGCTGGCGCGCTGAGCGAAAATTACGTGCTGGCCTACAGCAACTCCCTGATGGACAACTTCATTATGGACGTGCAGGGCAGCGGCTATATTGATTTTGGCGACGGCTCGCCGCTGAACTTCTTTAGCTACGCCGGGAAAAATGGCCATGCCTATCGCAGCATCGGTAAGGTGCTCATCGACCGTGGCGAAGTGAAACGAGAAGATATGTCGATGCAGGCGATCCGCGAGTGGGGCGAAAAACACAGCGAAGCGGAAGTGCGTGAGCTGCTTGAGCAGAACCCATCGTTTGTCTTCTTCAAACCGCAGAACTTTGCGCCGGTGAAAGGGGCGAGCGCCGTCCCGCTGATTGGCCGCGCTTCTGTGGCATCGGATCGTTCGATTATCCCGGCAGGTACTACGCTGCTGGCGGAAGTTCCACTCCTCGACAACAACGGCAAATTCAATGGCAAGTATGAATTACGCCTGATGGTGGCGCTGGACGTGGGTGGGGCGATCAAAGGCCAGCACTTCGACATTTATCAGGGCATCGGCCCGGATGCCGGCCATCGTGCAGGCTGGTATAACCACTACGGACGCGTGTGGGTGCTGAAGGCAGCGCCGGGTACCGGAAACGTATTCAGCGGCTGATTGTGGTATTCTGAGGGCAAGACGGATTACGGTTCAGGGTGAGGAATACCTCACCCTTTTTACATCTGAGGTTTTATGTCTGTGGTAATCAGCGATGCCTGGCGCCAGCGTTTCGGCGGCACGGCACGGTTATATGGTGAAAAAGCCCTGCAACTGTTCGCGGATGCGCATGTCTGCGTGGTGGGCATTGGTGGTGTGGGTTCGTGGGCGGCAGAAGCGCTGGCGAGAACCGGCATTGGCGCAATTACGTTGATTGATATGGATGACGTCTGCGTCACTAACACTAACCGTCAGATCCACGCCCTGCGTGATAACGTCGGTCTGGCGAAGCCCGAGGTGATGGCGGAGCGTATTCGTCTCATCAACCCGGAGTGTAGTGTGACGGTGATCGACGACTTTGTGACGGCAGATAACGTCGCGGAGTACATGAGCAAAGGCTACAGCTATGTGATTGATGCCATCGACAGCGTGCGGCCAAAAGCGGCGCTGATCGCTTACTGTCGTCGTTACAAGGTGCCGCTGGTGACAACGGGCGGCGCGGGTGGACAAATTGATCCGACGCAGATCCAGGTGGCGGATCTGGCGAAGACCATTCAGGATCCGCTGGCCGCTAAGCTACGCGAGCGCTTAAAAAGCGACTTCAACGTGGTGAAAAATAGCAAAGGCAAGCTGGGCGTGGACTGTGTGTTCTCGACAGAAGCGCTGGTTTATCCGCAGGCGGATGGTTCGGTCTGTGCAATGAAAAGCACGGCGGAAGGGCCAAAGCGGATGGATTGTGCCTCAGGGTTTGGAGCGGCCACCATGGTGACCGCCTCCTTCGGCTTTGTGGCGGTCTCTCACGCCCTGAAGAAGATGATGGCGAAGGCGGAACGTCAGGCCTGAGCCTGATGGGCGGCATCCAGTACCGCGTCGTTTAGCGCAATCAGTCCCTGACCGCGCGAGGCGCTAAGCTGCGCGCGAAGTCCCAGCTCATCAAACAGCGCCAGCGGAGAATGCGCCAGCAGCTCTGCGGCGCTTTTCCCTTCGATTGCGGTCAACAGCACCGCCAGCAGACCGCGAACAATGCGTCCCTCGCTGTCGCCGAAGAAATGCAGTTTCTCTCCGGATACGCTAAACCCAAGCCAGACGCGGTTCTCGCAGCCTGCGATCTCCTTCGCCTGTGATTTCAGCTCGTCTGACAGCGTGGGCAACTGTTTACCCAGCAGGATCAGCTGACGATATTTATCTTCCCACTGCGTGAGCGGGACGAAGGTCTGTTTTAACGTCTCTTCAGTAATAACGGTGCCGAACGGGTGCCCGGCTAAAGCTGAACTTGTCATTAATCCACCAGTAATTCCAGGGCGCGGTCGACGGCGGAAACCAGCGCATCGACGTCGCTTTTTGTATTGTACGGTGCAAACGAGGCGCGCAGGGTACCGCTCACGCCAATGGCCGCCAGCAGCGGCTGGGCGCAGTGCTGTCCGGCACGCAGGGCAATGCCGTATCCGGCAAGCAACGTCACCATGTCGCTATGGTGCACGCCCGCGAAATCAAAGGCGAGCAGGCTGGAGTCCTGGACGCGGAACGAGCGAAAACCCGGACGTTTTTTCAGTTCTTCTTCCGCCAGCGTCGCCAGACCCCGGCTCCAGCTTTCAGCCTGAACCACGTCCGTTTCTGCCAACCATTCGAGCGCTGCGCTCAGACCGATAACCCCGGCCACGTTTGGGGTACCGGCTTCCAGGCGGTAGGGTACATCCTGCGTTTTAAAACCGTCGAAGGTGACTTCGGTAATCATCTTGCCGCCGCCGAGCCACGGCGTCATCCGGGCCAGCAGTTCAGCTTTGCCGTACAGCGCGCCGATACCGGTTGGCCCGTACAATTTGTGTCCTGAGAAGGCATAGAAGTCGATATCCAGCGCCTGAACGTCAGCCGGAAAATGCACCACACCCTGCGCACCGTCGACCATCACCACCACGCCGCTGGCATGGGCAATCTCAATGGCACGCGCCAGATCCGGGCAGCCGCCGGTGACGTTGGACATCTGCCCCAGCGCCAGAATACGGCTGCGCGGCGTAATCAGCTCAGGCAGACGCGCCACGTCAGGCAGGAAGTCCGCACCCAACGGGAGCTTTACAACCTGTGCCCCGGTTTGTTCGGCCACCATCAGCCAGGGTACCAGGTTGGCGTGGTGTTCCGCCTCGCTGACGATGATCTCATCCCCGGGCTGCAACAGCGGACGCGCGTAACATTGCGCCACCATGTTAATGGCCTCGGTGGTGCCCCGCGTCCAGACGATGTTCTTACCGCTGTCAGCATTGATCAGGCGCGCGACCTGATCCCGTGCGGCTTCGTATTGCGCCGTTAAGCGCTGCGCGTCGGCATACTGGCTGCGGTGCACGTTCCCGGCGCTCAGGCTGTAAAACTGGCGGGTTGCCTCAATCACCGCCTGCGGTTTAAGGGCCGTGGCGGCGCTATCAAGATAAATGCCGGCATCGGCCAGCGCAGGAAACTGTGCGCGAAACTGCGCAGGACTGAAAGCGTTCATGGAATTCCTCATATCGATTCTACGATCGTCGCGCAAATTCATCGGCAGGGCAAGGAAGTTGATATCTATCAGATTTGTCTGCTTATCCTGGCGAGTCTGAAAAAGCAGGTTATGCTAAATAGTGTTAGGCGGATGTTTTAGCCTGTTATAAATCGAGGTTTGAATAGCATTAATTGCTAAAGGAGATAATCATGAAAAAGACAGCTGCAATCATTTCTGCCTGTGCGTTGACCTTTGCCCTGAGCGCCTGTTCTGGTAATAACTACGTAATGCATACCAACGATGGTCGATCTATCGTCTCTGAAGGGAAACCGACAACCGATAATGATACCGGGATGATTTCATACAAAGATGCTAACGGGAACAAACAGCAGATCAACCGCAGTGACGTGAAAGAGATGAAGGAAATCGAGCATTAACAGTTAGATAAGCGAAAAAAAAGCACCGCAAGTTGGCGGTGCTACATTAATCACTATGGACAGACAGGGTAAATGTACAGGAAGTGAAAAATTGGTAGCGTTGCTACCGTGGTCTGAATCGCAGACCAATTGCAAACACAACAACACAACATCACAACCGTAAGCCAAAAGCCCTTCAGAACACGCATTCCAAAAAAAGCTTTTCGTTCCGGCTCAGGAAGTGCCGCCACTATAGGTATTTGCTGGTAGTTCCTCAACGGACAAATTATAATGGCTCAGATAAAAAAAACTAATAGGTTAAACGTTGTTTCCTATATGTTAAATCTCGTTAACATCTAAGCCAGATAACCATGTCCAAGCGATTGCCACCCCTAAATGCATTACGTGTTTTTGATGCAGCAGCACGCCACCTCAGCTTCACCCGCGCAGCCGATGAGCTTTTTGTGACACAGGCCGCAGTAAGTCATCAAATCAAGTCTCTGGAGGATTTTCTGGGGCTTAAGCTGTTCCGTCGACGCAACCGTTCGTTGCTGTTGACCGAAGAGGGGCAGAGCTATTTTCAGGATATTAAAGAGATTTTTTCCCAGCTGACGGAAGCCACGCGCAAACTTCAGGCCCGGAGCGCAAAAGGCGCCCTGACTGTGAGTTTATTGCCCAGTTTTGCCATTCAGTGGCTGGTGCCGCGACTCTCAAGCTTTAACTCAACTTATCCGGGAATCGATGTCCGAATCCAGGCGGTGGACCGTCAGGAAGACAAGCTGGCAGATGATGTGGACGTGGCGATTTTTTACGGTCGCGGTAACTGGCCGGGCTTGCGTGTGGAAAAATTATACGCAGAATATCTGTTGCCGGTCTGTTCACCGCTGCTGCTGACGGGGGATAAAGCGCTCAAAACGCCCGCCGATCTGGCGCAACATACGCTTTTGCACGATGCTTCGCGTCGCGACTGGCAAACTTATACCCGCCAGTTAGGTCTTAATCATATAAACGTGCAGCAGGGTCCCATTTTTAGCCACAGCGCGATGGTGCTACAGGCTGCTATTCACGGGCAGGGCGTGGCGTTGGCAAACAACGTTATGGCGCAGTCCGAAATTGAGGCAGGCCGTCTGGTTTGCCCATTTAACGATGTACTGGTCAGCAAGAATGCATTTTATCTGGTTTGTCATGACAGTCAGGCAGAACTGGGTAAAATAGCCGCTTTCCGGCAGTGGATACTGGCGAAAGCGGCAAGCGAGCAAGAAAAATTCCGCTTCAGGTATGAACAATAACGTTTGTGTGCCGGGCACGCATCAATTCAGGACTTAAACATGACCAGCCGATTCATGCTGATTTTCGCCGCGGTGAGTGGCTTTATTTTTGTAGCTCTGGGCGCGTTTGGCGCGCATGTCTTAAGCAAATCTCTGGGCGTTGTGGAGATGGGCTGGATCCAGACCGGCCTTGAATATCAGGCGTTCCACACGCTGGCAATTTTTGGGCTGGCGGTGGCGATGCAGCGCCGCATCAGCATCTGGTTTTACTGGAGCAGCGTCTTTCTGGCGCTGGGTACCGTACTGTTCAGCGGCAGTCTTTACTGTCTGGCGCTGTCGCATTTACGCCTGTGGGCGTTTGTTACACCTGTCGGCGGCGTCAGCTTCCTGGCGGGTTGGGTGTTAATGTTTATCGGAGCTATCCGTCTGAAACGCAAGGGCGTTGTTCATGAATAAGGTTGTTTTATATTGTCGCCCGGGGTTTGAGAAAGAGTGCGCCGCGGAAATCACCGATAAAGCGGCGAAGCGTGAAGTCTTCGGATTCGCTCGCGTCAAAGAGAACGCGGGCTATGTGGTATTTGAATGCTATCAGCCTGATGATGCCGACAAGCTGGCGCGCGAACTGCCGTTCAGCTCATTGATTTTCGCCCGTCAGATGTTTGTCGCGGGCGAACTGCTGAAAGATCTTCCGCCGGAAGATCGCATCACGCCGATTGTTGGCCTGTTGCAGGGTGTGGTGGAGAAGGGCGGCGATTTGCGCGTGGAAGTGGCCGACACCAACGAAAGCAAAGAGCTGATGAAGTTCTGCCGTAAGTTCACCGTGCCGCTGCGCGCGGCGCTGCGTGATGCGGGTGTGCTGACAAACTACGAAACGCCAAAGCGCCCGGTCGTGCATATCTTCTTTATTGCGCCAGGATGTTGCTACGCCGGCTACTCGTATACCACCAATAATTCGCCGTTCTTTATGGGGATCCCGCGTCTGCGCTTCCCGGCAGATGCGCCGAGCCGTTCAACCCTGAAGCTGGAAGAGGCGTTTCACGTCTTTATCCCGGCGGACGAGTGGGACGAACGTCTGGCAAACGGCATGTATGCCGTCGACCTTGGCGCGTGCCCGGGCGGCTGGACCTATCAGCTGGTGAAACGCAATATGTGGGTTTCGTCTGTGGATAACGGCCCGATGGCGCAAAGCCTGATGGATACCGGGCAGGTCACCTGGCTGCGTGAGGACGGCTTCCGCTATCGCCCGAACCGCAACAACATCTCCTGGATGGTGTGCGACATGGTAGAAAAACCGGCGAAAGTCGCGGCGCTGATGGCCTCCTGGCTGGTGAACGGCTGGTGTCGTGAGACGATTTTCAACCTCAAGCTGCCGATGAAAAAGCGCTACGAAGAGGTGTCGCAGAACCTGGCCTATATTCAGCAGCAGCTGGACGAACACGGGATTAACGCGGAAATCCAGGCGCGTCAGCTTTATCACGACCGCGAAGAAGTGACGGTCCATATCCGTCGCTGGTGGGCGGCAGTGGGTGGGCGTCGCGACGAGCGATAACGTTTGTAACGCCCGGTGGCGCTGCGCTTACCGGGCCTACAAAATCGTGTAGTTGTTTTAACGTTCTAACCTTAACTGCTGTAAATTCCCGTCCAGCTGTAAATCCGTCTGTAGCGTCGCCACCTCCCGGCAGATAAACGCCATCTCTTTATGCGCCTCCAGCTTTTTGCGCCATTTTTCCGGCACTTCATCAAGCCTGGCGTAAATTCCTTCCAGACTCTGAAACTCCGTCAGCAGCTGTGCGGCGCTTTTGGGTCCAATACCGGCGACACCCGGCACTTTAGAGCTGCTGATCCCCGCCAGCCCCCAGTAATCCGGCAGTTGCTCAGGCGATACGCCAAACTCGCTGGCAATGAATGGCGCGTCCAGCCAGCGTTTTTGAAAGTAGTCCCGGATGCGGATCGTTGGAGAGAGCAGCTGGCAGTAGCCTTTGTCGGTTGAAACGATAGTCGCCTGATGCCCGGCGCTCGCGACTTTAACCCCCAGCGTTGCGGCTAAATCGTCAGCCTCATTACCGTGGGCGCCCCAGCACGGAACGCCGCGCTGCTCAAAGGCCGCGCGGATAGCGGGCATTTCTGCGTGCAGATCGTCCGGCATCGGCGCACGTCCGGCTTTGTAGTCCGGCAGGCGCTGGTGCCGCCAGCCGGTATTGCGTGCTTCATCGTCGAATACGGCAACAGCGTGGGTGGGTTCGCTATGGCGAATGAGCTGCTCCAGCGCGTGTAAACAGGTGTCCTTGCAGGGGGTGCCCTGTACTGCATGAATACGGCGAATCAGGTTAAGTGCATCGACGATAAGCAAATGAACGGCCACAGATAATCTCCCTTCTGTCTAATGGGTGAAGGGTAACACTGAGCGCAGCATGAAACTATGAATGGTGGGGAAAACAGGAAGAAGCCTCGCAAAACGAGGCTTCCTGAGAGGCTTAATCGCAGGTGACGATCTTCATCGCCAGGCCACCGCGGGAAGTTTCGCGGTATTTGGCGTTCATATCTTTACCGGTTTCGTACATGGTTTCGATAACCTTGTCGAGGCAGACGCGCGGTTCGCTGGTACGACGCAGCGCCATACGGGCCGCGTTCACCGCTTTCACAGAGGCGATGGCGTTACGCTCGATGCATGGCACCTGGACCTGTCCGCCGACCGGATCGCAGGTCAGCCCCAGGTTATGTTCCATGCCGATTTCCGCCGCAATACAAACCTGCGCAGGACTTGCGCCCAGTAATTCGGCCAGACCCGCCGCCGCCATAGAGCAGGCGACGCCCACTTCACCCTGACAGCCCACTTCCGCGCCGGAAATCGAGGCGTTCATCTTGTACAGTGAGCCAATCGCACTGGCGACCAGCATATACCGCGCGAGTGAGTTTGCATTCACTTCACGGATAAACTTGTCGTAATACGCCAGAACCGCCGGAACAATTCCGCACGCCCCGTTGGTTGGCGCGGTGACGACGCGGCCACCCGCGGCGTTCTCTTCGTTCACCGCCAGCGCGAACATGTTGATCCAGTCGACGACGGCCATCGGGTCGGTGGTGGTTTTGTCGGTGCTGACCAGCATGCGGCGCAGCGCAGCCGCACGGCGCGGAACACGCAGTTTACCCGGCAGCACGCCTTCGGTGGTGATCCCGCGCTCAATGCCGCTGCGCATCACTTCCCAGACGTTAGCGAAGTGCTGTTCCAGCTCCTCTTTGCTGTGCAGGGCCAGCTCGTTTTTCATCATCAGGCCGGAGAGAGAAAGGCCTGTCTCCTGGCAGTGACGCTGTAAGTCGGCCGCGTTTTTGTACGGGTACGGCACGTCAACGGCAGAATTAGTGCTTTGACCAAAATGGTCCTCGTCGACGATAAACCCGCCGCCGATGGAGTAATACGTCTGGCTGTAAACCGCTTTGTCACCGGCCAGCGCGGTAATGCGCATGCCATTTTCGTGCAGCGACAGGTTATCCGCATGGAAATTCATGCAGTGATCAACCGGGAATTCAACCTCATGCTCGCCGTTCGCCAGCAGCAAACGACCATGGGTGTTCACGTCCTGGATAAAGCCAGGTATTGCATCAATATCTACGGTATCCGGCAGATTACCCGCCAGCCCCATGATAATGGCAATATCGGTATGGTGGCCTTTACCGGTCAGGGAAAGGGAACCATATACATCGACAACCACGCGGGTGATGTCGTGCAAAATGCCGCGTGCAATCAAGTCATCCGTGAATTGTTTACCGGCTTTCATTGGTCCGACGGTGTGAGAGCTGGAAGGACCAATACCGATTTTGAAGATATCGAATACGCTAATCATGATGCGTCCATTGCTTCAGTCAGAGGGGAGAAGTGCGCCGTCCGCAGACGGCGCAGGAGGTATTAGCTGAACAGCGAGTAGAAAATAGCGGAGATGGCAATCAGGCCCATCACAACAACGAACACGTTGCTGATATGGCCGCTGTATTTACGCATCGCAGGCACTTTCTGAATCGCGTACATCGGCATCAGGAACAGGATCATCGCGATAATCGGGCCGCCCAGGGTTTCAATCATGCCCAGAATGCTTGGGTTCAGGGTGGCTACCGCCCAGGTGGTCACCAGCATGAACAGCGCAGTGATTTTGTTCAGACGGTTGATTTCAATGGTCTTGCCTTTACCACGCAGAGATTTAATCACCATGCCGTTGAAGCCTTCACGTGCGCCCAGGTAGTGGCCCAGGAAGGATTTGGTGATGGCGATAATTGCGATGATCGGCGCCATCCACGCAATCAGCGGTGCGTTAAAGTGGTTTGCCAGGTAAGACAGAATAGAGATGTTCTGCTCTTTCGCCGCCGCCAGATCCGCCGGGGAGAGGCTCAGCACGCAGCTGAACACGAAGAACATTACGGTCAGTACCATCATGATGTGCGCGCGAGCCAGGATGCTGGAGCACTTCTTCTCTGCGCCATTGCCGTACTCTTCACGCTTCGCTACTGCGAAGGAAGAGATGATTGGCGAGTGGTTGAAGGAGAACACCATCACCGGGATCGCCAGCCACAGGGTCAGCAGCAGACCGTTGCCGGTCGTGGATGCGCTGCTCAGAGACAGGGTTTCCAGCGCAGCGCCGTTCCACTGTGGGATCAGGTATAGAGCCAGCACCATCAGAGCCGCAACAAACGGGAACACCAGCACGCTCATCGCTTTCACAATCATCTGCTCGCCGAAGCGCACGATGGTCATCATACCGACGATCAGGATCAGGGACAGAATCGCACGTGGCGGCGGGGTCATCTGAAGCTGGTGCATCATAAAGCTTTCTACGGTGTTGGTGATAGCAACGCTGTACACCAGCAGAATCGGGTAAATCGCGAAGAAGTAGAGCAGGGTAATCAGCTTACCTGCGCCGACGCCGAAGTGTTCTTCAACGACTTCAGTGATATCTTCGCCCGGGTTTTTACCGGACAGCACGAAGCGGGTCAGGCCTCGGTGCGCAAAGAAGGTCATCGGGAAGGCAATGAGGGCCATGATGATCAGCGGGATCATACCGCCGACACCTGCGTTGATAGGAAGGAACAGTACACCAGCGCCGATTGCTGTGCCGTACAGGCCAAGCATCCACATGGTATCCGTTTTGCGCCAACCGCTTCGGGATTCAATCGAAGCAACGGTGCTGGTTTGAGTGGTTTCCATCTGTATCTCCTGGAGGAAGCAAATTGTCAGGTTTTTAGTCAAATCCGATGAAAAAGCGCCTGACGGTAATATGAAATTCGTTCAGTGACGGTTTTTTAATAATTTTTGCCCGTAACTATTGGCGGGCGGAAAGATACATTCTAGTTATGAATCTATCAGTGATCTCGATCCCAAATGCAATAATCCACTTGTGATGTGGGTATCTTTAGACCATTTATCTGTTAAAAAAACATCAAAGAGAATTTACGGGCGCGAAGGCTACCATTAACGACATGTTTTCGAAAAGGTCGACCCGCGAGATAGGTGTCTTTCGCTGTAAAGAAATGGGATTTTAGGATTTTCTGGCGGGTAATTTCGATTAAGGCTGATTATTTATGGTTTCAAAAACGAGGTAATCGTTTGCGCAGACGTCAGATTTGTTAATAACATTGAAGATCGCTATGAATTACAACACGAATAAAAAAGCCGGATGACGATCCGGCTTGAGAGGAGAGGAATGTCGCTTTACTTGATGATTTCGTAACACGGAATATAGGCAGAGCCTGGAAGCTTCATGCGGTGCTGAGCGACAAAGCCCTGCAACATATCATCCATGCGGCGCATCATCTCCGGATCACCGTGGATCTTATACGGGCCAAACTCTTCAATTGCGCGTATCCCCACCTCTTTCACGTTCCCCGCCACGATGCCAGAGAAGGCGCGACGCAGGTCGGCAGCCAGCACTTCCACCGGCTGATCCGGATAGAGTTTGAGGTTCGCCATGTTCTCATGCGACGGCTCGAAGGGGATCTGAAGATCCGGTGCGATACGGATGGACCAGTTAAAGCTGTAGGCATCACCGGTATCACGACGATTCTCTTTCACCAGCGGCATTGCTTTTTTCATCTGACGGGCCACTTCTGCGGCATCGTCAATAATAATGCGGTAGTGACGGCGCGCGTCTTCGCCCAGCGTATGCACGATAAACTCGTCCAGCACGCGGAAGTAGTCGGCGCTCTCTTTCGGGCCGGTCAGGATCAGCGGCAGAACCTGATCTTTGTTGGCCGGGTTCATCAAGATCCCGAGCAGATAAAGCAGCTCTTCCGCCGTACCTACGCCGCCCGGGAAGATAATAATGCCGTGCGCGATACGGACAAACGCCTCAAGACGTTTTTCGATATCCGGCATAATAATCAGTTCGTTAACCAGCGGGTTAGGCGGCTCAGCGGCGATGATCGACGGCTCGGTCATGCCGATAAAACGGCCTTCTTTATAGCGTTGCTGCGCGTGACCTACTGCCGCGCCTTTCATTGGTGCTTCCATCGCGCCAGGACCGCAACCGGTACAGATATTCAGTTCGCGCAGGCCGAGCTGCGTCCCCACGCGGCGGGCATACAGGTATTCGGTTTCGTTAATAGAGTGACCACCCCAGCAGACGACCATGTTCGGCGCTTCGCCCACGTGCAGGGCGCGGGCGTTACGCAGAATAGAGAAGACCAGGTTAGTGATATGAACGGAACTTTCCAGGTCAAGATGCTGGAAACGTCCGGCGTTGCTGATCTGTCCGTTAACAAACAGAATGTCGCGCAGCACGGCAAACAGGTTGGCCTGAAGTGAGCGAATAATACGCCCGTCGACAAAAGCGTCTTCCGGCGGGTTGATCACTTCCAGCTTCACCCCGCGCTCGCGGCGCAGCACGTTGATATCAAAACTTTCGAAGCGGGACAGCAGCTCTTTACTGTTGTCGGTCAGGCTTCCGGAGTTCAGTACGGCAAGTGAACAGTTACGAAACAGTTGATAAAGGTCGCTACTGGCGGTGCGTTTAAGCATGTCCACTTCCAGCTGCGACAACATATCCATAGAGCCAAGCGGGCTAATATGTGTAATCAAGTGAGCTCCTTATGGGACGATTATCGTCTTTCCCTGTTGATTACAATAGCCCTGGCTTATGACGTTTCACAACACTTCGGGCGGAATACCGCCCGCATATTGTGAAAATATTTATCTTACTGGCGCACCAGCCGTCCGGTGGCAGGCACAAAATCGGTATTGGTGCGCCACGGATTGATATCCAGGCCGCCGCGACGGGTGTAGCGGGCGTAAACGCTCAGCTTTTCGGGCTGGCAGAAACGCTGGATGTCGTTGAAGATGCGCTCCACGCACTGCTCGTGGAATTCGTTGTGATGACGGAATGACACCAGGTAACGCAGCAGCTTTTCACGGTCAATCTGCGGGCCGCGGTACTGGATCTGTACCGAGCCCCAGTCCGGCTGATGGGTGATAAGGCAGTTGGATTTCAGCAGATGGCTGACCAGCGTCTCGTTGACCACTTTTCCGCCCGCCGCATTTTCCAGGTAGTCGGTGCTAAATTCATAGCTTTCCACCTCAATGTCCTGATCGTCGATGCAGGTGCCGTGGAAATGGGCGACAGGCTGTCCTTCCAGCTCATGCAGACGGTATAACGAGACGGTTACGTTCCCCTGCGCGCACGCGCTTAAATCACGTTCAAGCGTCTGTTGCACCTCGTCCCAGCTGTTGAATTTGGTCTGGTTAAAGCTGTTGAGATAGAGCTTAAAGCTCTTGGATTCGACCAGGTTTACGCTGGCGTAATCCAGCTCGACGTGGCCCACGGCCACCTGCGGCAGACCGCGCGCATTCAGCCAGGAGAGTTCGTACAGCGTCCAGATGTCGCCGCCGACAAACGGCAGCGCGTCAGCGTGCAGCCCGAGCGGATCGCGGTTCAGACTGCGCGGCACGCCCTGCAACAGGCTTGCATCGTAGGTGTCGCGGTAATCGGTCGATTTACCCAGCGTTAAGCCCGTTAACGCCTGATGATTTTCGTAAGACATGTTTCATAGCCACTTTACAGGTACACTTATGGGCTGAGTTTATCCTGTCTTACAAGAAGAGAGAAATCGGTGGATATCGAAACTGCAAATGCCCTGACGTCCTTCACGACCCGCTATTGCGATGCCTGGCATGAAAAGCGGGGGACGTGGCCGCAAAGTACTGACTTATATGGCGTGCCGTCACCGTGCATTATCGCTTCGCAGGATGATTACGTTATCTGGCAACCGAAACCGTTCACGGGCGAGCAGAATGTAAATGCGGTTGAACGCGCGATGGACCTTGTGATACAACCTGCGCTTCATGCATTTTATACCACGCAGTTTGCCGGGGATATGACTGCATGTTTTGCAGGACAGCCGTTGACGCTGCTGCAAACCTGGAGCGAAGACGATCTGCAACGCGTTCAGGAAAACCTCATTGGTCACCTGGTCACGCAAAAACGCCTTAAGCTCTCTCCGACTCTTTTTATTGCGACGCTCGACAGTGAACTGGACGTCATTTCTGTCTGCAACCTGTCTGGCGAGGTCATCAAAGAGACGCTCGGCACCCGCAATCGCGACGTTCTCGCGCCTTCACTTGCGGATTTTCTTACTCAAATTGAGCCGCTTCTGTAATCCATGATGCTACTGGGCGTGTGAGAGATCTCTTACACGCTCTGTGAGACATCGCCGAAACAATTAGCGTTGCCTTAGGAATTTCAGATTAATATTAACTTTTCTTTCAACAGGTTAGTGGTTTTCTGAAAGGAAATCCCCCGTTTCGCCTGGCTTACATTGCTTACAAGGTGGGTTGTAAGACGAAGCAGAATAGCGGATTCTATCTGTGTCGACAGGATGCTGACACGAGAAACGAACATCAGGATGATGGCGTTTCTTACCAGGGACACGTCAGGATGACGCCGCAGGAAGGCTTCAGGATGAAGCAAAGTGGATCACGCAGGATGCGTAAGGGACACCTCCAGGAAGGAGAACGAGAGCCGGTCAGGATGGTCGGTGGGTCAGGATGGCCAGGACGTTTCAGGATGAAACCTACACATCAGGACGATGTGAGCAGGAAGCAAAAGGTAAAGGGATGACCAGGCCTTCGGGCATCAGGAAAAGTTGTCACGGATGAGCAGGGAGCACGTATTGTAGCTGGAATGCTGCGAAACGAACCGGGAGCACTGTTTTTACAGTGCTCCCTTTTTTTATTTCTGTCTTCCGCAATGCTATGCTTCGCGCCATTCCGTTTTTCAGTTGAGGTATATATGTCGCATCATGACAACGTTCGTGCGCAGTTGCACGCCATCGAAGCCCTTATGCGCCAGCATCAGCTGTGGCAGGATAACGCGCCGCAGCCAGACGCGTTCGCCAGCACCCAACCGTTTTGTCTGGATACGCTGGCCCCGTTCGAGTGGCTCCAGTGGGTCTTAATTCCGCGTATGCACGCGCTGCTGGAAGGTGGTCACGCGTTGCCCGCGTCTTTTGCCGTCTCTCCCTATTACGAAATGGCGCTGGAAGCGACCCACCCAGCGCGTGCCATGATGCTGGTGGAGCTGGAAAAGCTCGATGCGCTTTTCGCCGGTGACGATGCATGACGCTTGAGATCCTTTATCAGGATGAGTGGTTAGTGGCGGTGAATAAACCGTCCGGCTGGCTGGTGCACCGTAGCTGGCTCGATCGCGATGAGAAAGTCGTGGTCATGCAAACCGTGCGCGATCAGATCGGTCAGCACGTCTTTACTGCTCATCGTCTGGATCGGCCAACCTCTGGCGTTCTGCTGATGGGGCTTTCCAGTGAGGCGGGTCGACTGCTTTCGCAGCAGTTTGAGCAGCACCAGATGCAAAAGCGCTACCACGCCATCGTGCGTGGCTGGCTGACGGATTCCGCCACGCTTGATTATCCGCTGGTGGAGGAACTGGATAAAATCGCCGATAAATTTGCCCGCGAAGATAAAGGCCCGCAGCCTGCGGTGACCGACTATCGCGGTATGGCGACCACAGAACTGCCGGTGGCGACCAGCAAATTTCCGACCACGCGATACAGTCTGGTTGAGCTTTTGCCCAAAACCGGGCGCAAGCACCAGCTTCGCCGCCATCTTGCACATCTGCGCCACCCAATTATCGGCGACAGCAAGCACGGCGATCTGCGCCAGAACCGCAGCGCGGCCGAGCACTTTGGCTGTAACCGGCTGATGCTGCACGCCAGCGAGCTACGCCTGACGCACCCGTTTACCGGCGAACCGCTGACTATTCGCGCGGGGCTGGACGAGGTCTGGATGCAGGCGCTGTCACAGTTTGGCTGGCTGGGACAACTCCCCGAAAATGAAAGGGTTGAGTTTGCCGCAGTCAACGTTCAGGATGAACAGCAAGCGCAATAATTACGGGAGCAAAGCATGGCTGAAGTAGGCATTTTTGTCGGCACGATGTACGGCAACTCGCTGCTGGTGGCGGAGGAAGCGGAAGCAATCCTTGTAAACCAGGGCCATAAAGCAACGGTCTATGAAGATCCGGAGCTGGCGGACTGGGAAAAGTATAAAGATAAATACATCCTGGTGGTGACCTCCACCACCGGGCAGGGCGATCTGCCGGACAGCATCGTCCCGCTTTTCCAGGGCATTAAAGACCAGCTCGGCTATCAGCCAGATGTTCACTATGGCATCATCGCCCTCGGCGATAGCTCTTATGCTAATTTCTGCGGCGGCGGTAAACAGTTCGACGCGCTGTTGCAGGAACAGAGCGCTCAGCGCGTCGGAGAGATGTTGCTGATTGATGCGGGTGAACACCCTGAGCCAGAAAGCGAGTCAAATCCCTGGGTTGAACACTGGGCAACGCTCCTGAACTAACCCTGTACTATACAAACGCCAGGCCGGGTCAGGCGTAGCCGCCACCCGGCATTACACCCCGCCCCAAACGCCATTTCCGTGAACCACCTTCCACTCCTCTGGGCTTATGCCCTAAACAACCTCCCTCACGCCCTTCAATACTGTGTTTTTGCACGGTGAGGTGAAGAGGCACTCCTTCATATACTTTTCCCGTCACTATAAAACGGCTTCTGGCCGTACCAAAACCAAACACAAATCTCTCATTCTGATTACCCTACAGGTGCTGTACAGAATGAACCAGGCGAAAGCTATGTTTCAGGAGTGCAACAATGAGTACATTAAGCCACGCGGCGAGCAGCGCTGAGAAGCGCACCAACGCCCGCTACTGGATAGTGGTGATGCTGTTTATCGTCACCTCTTTCAACTACGGCGACCGTGCCACGTTATCCATTGCCGGCTCTGAGATGGCAAAGGACATCGGGCTTGATCCGGTAGGTATGGGTTATGTTTTCTCCGCATTTTCATGGGCCTACGTAATCGGCCAAATCCCTGGCGGCTGGCTGCTGGACCGCTTTGGTTCAAAACGGGTCTATTTCTGGTCCATTTTCATCTGGTCGATGTTTACCCTGTTACAGGGCTTCGTGGATATCTTCAGCGGCTTCGGCATTATCATTGCGCTCTTTACCCTCCGCTTCCTGGTGGGCTTAGCGGAAGCGCCATCGTTCCCTGGCAACAGCCGTATTGTGGCCGCCTGGTTCCCGGCGCAGGAGAGGGGAACGGCGGTAGCCATCTTTAACTCGGCGCAATACTTTGCGACGGTTATTTTCGCGCCAATCATGGGCTGGCTGACGCACGAAGTGGGCTGGTCGCACGTATTCTTCTTCATGGGCGGGCTGGGGATCGTCATCAGCTTCATCTGGCTGAAAGTGATCCACGAACCAAACCAGCATCCGGGCGTGAACAAGAAAGAGCTGGACTACATTGCTGAAGGTGGGGCGCTGATCAACATGGATCAGAAAACCCAGAAAGTTAAAGTTCCGTTCAGCCAGAAATGGGGGCAGATCAAACAGCTCGTCGGCTCACGAATGATGATCGGTATCTATCTCGGCCAGTACTGCATTAACGCCTTAACCTACTTCTTTATCACCTGGTTCCCGGTTTACCTGGTGCAGGCGCGCGGGATGTCGATTCTGAAGGCGGGGTTTGTCGCCTCCGTCCCGGCCATCTGTGGCTTCGTGGGCGGGGTGCTTGGCGGGGTCATCTCCGACTGGCTGATGCGTCGTACCGGTTCGCTGAATATTGCGCGTAAAACGCCAATCGTACTCGGCATGCTGCTCTCCATGACCATGGTGTTCTGTAACTACGTCAGCGCGGAGTGGATGATTATCGGCTTTATGGCGATGGCCTTCTTCGGTAAAGGCATTGGCGCACTGGGCTGGGCGGTGATGGCAGATACCGCGCCGAAAGAGATCAGCGGCCTGAGCGGCGGTCTGTTCAACATGTTTGGCAACATTTCCGGCATTGTCACCCCAATCGCTATCGGTTACATCGTGGGCACCACTGGCTCCTTCAACGGCGCGCTGATTTATGTAGGCGTCCATGCGCTGGTGGCGGTGCTCAGTTATCTGGTGCTGGTGGGTGACATCAAACGAATCGAACTGAAACCTGTTGGGGAGCGCGGATGATGACAACGCAATCAAGCCCGATCGTGACGGAGATGAAGGTCATTCCGGTGGCGGGGCAGGACAGCATGCTGCTCAACATTGGTGGCGCGCATAACGCCTGGTTCACCCGCAACATTGTGGTGCTGACCGACAGCGCAGGGAATACCGGCGTCGGGGAAGCGCCTGGCGGAGAGGTGATTTACCAGACGCTGGTCGACGCCATCCCGCAGGTGGTTGGGCAGGAGGTCGCCCGCCTGAACAAGGTGGTTCAGCGGGTGCATAAGGGTAACCAGTCGGCGGATTTTGATACCTTCGGCAAAGGCGCCTGGACGTTTGAACTGCGCGTTAACGCGGTGGCGGCGCTAGAGGCGGCCCTCCTCGATTTACTGGGCAAGGCGCTGAACGTGCCGGTCTGCGAACTGCTGGGGCCAGGCAAACAGCGTAATGCGGTAACGGTGCTGGGCTATCTTTTCTACGTTGGCGACCGGACGAAAACCGATCTGCCGTATCTGGAACGCTCGCCGGGCAGCCACGAGTGGTATCACCTGCGTCATCAGGAGGCGCTCTCTGGCGAGGCGGTGGTACGCCTTGCAGAGGCGGCGCAGGATCGCTACGGCTTCAAAGACTTCAAGCTGAAAGGCGGCGTTCTGCCCGGCGAGCAGGAGATTGACAGCGTGCGCGCGTTGAAAAAAGGCTTCCCGGAGGCACGCATCACCGTCGATCCGAACGGCGCCTGGCTACTGGATGAAGCTATCGCGCTGTGCAAAGGGCTGGGCGACGTGCTGACCTACGCGGAAGATCCGTGCGGCGCCGAGCAGGGATTTTCTGGCCGCGAGGTGATGGCCGAATTCCGCCGCGCTACCGGGCTGCCGGTTGCGACCAACATGATCGCCACCAACTGGCGTGAAATGGGTCATGCGGTGATGCTGAATGCGGTGGACATACCGCTGGCGGACCCGCACTTCTGGACCCTTTCCGGCGCGGTGCGCGTGGCGCAGCTGTGCGATGACTGGGGGCTCACCTGGGGCTGCCACTCCAATAACCATTTCGACATTTCGCTGGCGATGTTTACCCACGTTGGCGCGGCGGCGCCGGGCAACCCGACCGCCATCGATACGCACTGGATCTGGCAGGAAGGCGAAGCGCGCCTGACCAAAAATCCACTTGAAATCAAAAACGGCACCATTGCCGTACCGGATGCGCCGGGGCTGGGCGTGGAGCTTGACTGGGATCAGATCCACAAGGCGCATGAAGCGTATAAAAAACTGCCGGGCGGCGCGCGCAACGACGCAGGCCCGATGCAGTACCTTATCCCCGGCTGGACATTTGACCGTAAGCGCCCTGTATTTGGACGTCACTGATAAAAGGATCGAACGATGAGCACATTTTCTACCCCTGTAGTCACCTCCATGCAGATCATTCCTGTCGCGGGACATGACAGCATGCTGATGAACCTGAGCGGCGCCCATGCGCCGTTCTTCACCCGTAATATTGTGGTGATCAAGGACAACTCAGGGCATACCGGTGTCGGTGAAATCCCGGGCGGGGAGAAGATCCGTAAAACGCTGGAGGACGCCATTCCGCTGGTGGTGGGTAAAACGCTGGGCGAGTACAAAAATGTGCTGACTCGCGTGCGTACGACCTTTGCCGATCGTGATGCGGGTGGCCGTGGTCTGCAAACGTTTGATCTGCGCACCACTATCCATGTGGTCACGGGCATTGAAGCCGCGATGCTGGATCTGCTGGGCCAGCATCTTGGCGTCAATGTCGCCTCCCTGCTGGGCGACGGCCAACAGCGCAGCGAAGTGGAAATGCTCGGCTACCTGTTCTTTATCGGCAACCGCAAACTCACCCCGCTGCCGTACCAGAGCCAGCCGGACGAAAAATGCGACTGGTATCGTGTGCGTCACGATGAAGCGATGACCCCGGACGCGGTAGTGCGCCTGGCGGAAGCCGCGTATGAAAAATATGGCTTTAATGACTTCAAGCTGAAAGGCGGTGTACTGGCGGGTGAAGAAGAAGCAGAGGCGATCGCCACGCTGGCGAAGCGCTTCCCGCAGGCGCGCGTCACGCTGGATCCGAACGGTGCCTGGTCGCTTGATGAGGCGATAAAAATCGGTAAGCAGCTTAAAGGCGTGCTGGCCTATGCGGAAGATCCGTGCGGTGCAGAGCAGGGGTTCTCCGGACGTGAAGTGATGGCGGAGTTCCGTCGCGCCACCGGGCTGCCAACCGCCACCAACATGATCGCGACCGACTGGCGTCAGATGGGGCACACGCTCTCGCTGCAATCGGTGGACATTCCGCTGGCAGACCCGCACTTCTGGACGATGCAGGGCTCGGTTCGCGTGGCGCAGATGTGCCATGAGTTCGGCCTGACCTGGGGCTCGCACTCCAACAACCACTTCGACATCTCGCTGGCGATGTTCACCCACGTGGCGGCTGCCGCGCCGGGCAACATTACCGCCATCGACACCCACTGGATCTGGCAGGAGGGCAACCAGCGCCTGACCAAACAGCCGTTTGAAATCAAAGGCGGTATGGTACAGGTTCCTGCTACGCCGGGTCTGGGCGTAGAGCTGGATATGGACCAGGTCATGAAAGCACATGAGCTGTACCAGAAACACGGCCTGGGTGCGCGTGATGACGCGCTGGCGATGCAATACCTGATCCCAGAGTGGACATTCGACAATAAACGTCCGTGCATGGTACGATAAGCACATTGGGACCGCTCCCATGAGTGGTCCCTTACGTGGTGTATGCTTAACGTAACTAACATGCGTAAGGATGGCTTATGAAAATTGTTATCGCTCCGGACTCGTATAAGGAAAGCTTGAGCGCGCTGGAGGTGGCGACAGCGATAGAGGTCGGTTTTCGCGACATTTTCCCGTCAGCGGACTATGTCAAATTACCGGTTGCCGATGGTGGCGAAGGGACGGTGGAAGCGATGGTGGCAGCCACGCATGGGCGTCTTGTCCATGTTCCCATTACCGGGCCTTTGGGTGAACGCGTGGAAGGGTTTTTCGGGTTATCCGGAGACGGGAAAAGCGCCTTTATCGAGATGGCGGCAGCGAGCGGTCTGGAGCTTGTTGCTCCGGCAAAGCGTAACCCGTTAATCACCACCTCCTGGGGAACCGGGGAACTGATCCGTCATGCGCTGGATGCGGGCGTTAAGCATATCATTATTGGCATTGGAGGCAGCGCGACCAATGACGGTGGCGCAGGCATGGTGCAGGCGCTGGGCGTAAAACTGCTGGATGCGAAAGCGCAGCCCGTAGGGCCGGGCGGTGGCGAACTGGCAAGCCTTGCGCATATCGATCTTAGCGGGCTGGATAAGCGGCTGGCAGACTGTCGAATTGAAGTGGCCTGCGATGTGACCAACCCCCTGATCGGCGAAGCTGGCGCTTCTGCGGTATTTGGTCCGCAGAAAGGGGCGACGCCGGAGATGGTCAGGACGCTGGACAACGCGCTGGCGCATTACGCAAAAATTATCGCCCGGGATCTGGATATTGACGTCTTAAACCTGGCGGGCGGCGGTGCGGCTGGCGGAATGGGGGCGGCGCTGTATGCATTTTGCGGCGCACAGCTCCGTCAGGGGATTGAGATTGTCACCGATGCCCTGCATCTTGATGAACAGGTCGCGGACGCCGATCTGGTGATCACGGGCGAAGGGCGTATCGACAGCCAGACGATCCACGGCAAAGTGCCCGTTGGCGTGGCGAGAGTTGCGAAACGCTATAACAAGCCGGTTATCGGCATTGCCGGCAGCCTGACGGCGGATGTTGGCGTGGTGCATGAGCACGGACTGGATGCCGTATTCAGCGTGATTTACACCATCTGCTCGCTGGAGGATGCGCTGGAAAATGCGCAACAGAATGTACAGATGGCCGCAAGGAATATTGCAGCGGTGATAAAGATGGGGCGGGGGATGTCGCGTTAACGTTCGTGCTCCTGTAAGCCCGGTAAGCGAAGCGCCACCGGGCTTTTGTCTTAGCTCCCCAACACCTTCATTGCTTCCCGCGTCACGTTGTCCATCTCGTCCAGCAGCTCCAGGAACTCCGGTTCGAGATCGGATTCTGGCGTACCCGCGCGGAGCTGCTGTTCAAGCAGCTGGCAGAGATTTTTCAACCGCGGTACGCCGCTGTAGCCGCAGCTGCCGTGCAGTTTATGAATGGCTTCCAGCAGTCCTTCGGGGTTTTCACCCACCAGCTGTTCTTCAACCTTGTTACGGATCTCAGGCAGGAAGTCCACCAGCATTTGCAGCATATCGCGGGCCAGATCCGGTTTGCCCGCCGCCTGGCGCAGCGCCAGTTGCCAGTCAAACGTGGCATTCTGGTTAACGCTGATCTCCGGCGATTCAGCTGTAATGGTGTATGTCCCGCCAATGTGCCCCGGCTTGTAGCGCAGCAGCAGGCTGTGCAGCTTCTCTTCGTCGATCGGTTTCGCCAGATAATCGTTCATGCCCGCACCCAGCAGTTTCTCCTTTTGCCCCGCCATCGCGTGCGCCGTCACGGCAATCACCGGCGTCTGCTGCTGGTGCGGAAGCTGGCGAATCAACTCGCAGGCGCGGATGCCATCCATGCCCGGCATCTGAATATCCATCAGGATCAGGTCGAACTGCATCTGTTTGGCTTGTTCCACGGCTTCGGCGCCGCTGGTACACAGCTCAACATGCTGAACCTGATCCTCAAGCAGCACGCCAATCAGCTTCAGGTTCGCCGGGTTGTCGTCCACGGCCATCACCGTCATCGGCAGCTTATGTTCGTCGTTTTCCAGCGGCAGGGACTGATGCGTCAGACGGCAATATTCGGTCAGCGCAGGTAACAGCCGTGTGGCGGTGAGGGGTTTCAGCAGACACGCCGCCGCTCCGTCGTTTTTCAGCTCTTCGGCGTTGATTTGGGCGTGGCACGGCAGCGCCAGCAGCAGGTAGTCCGTCATTGAGGCCGCCTTCGCCAGGCGTTCCTGCTGCATGGTCAGTTCTCCGGTAAACGTCACCGGAATCCCCAACAACAGGATATCGTAATGATCGTTCGCCAGCGCGGAGAAGGTCGGGCTGTAGATGACCTCCAGCGGCGTGCTGCTTAATACATCAAGCGTACACTGCGCCGCCGCGGCGTTCGGTTCCACATAGGCCAGACGCATCCCCTTCAGGCACCCGGTGACCGGGCCGTCGGTCTGCACGTTCGGGTTAAGATCAAGGTTGATATGGAACCAGAAGGTTGAGCCCCGGTTAGGCTGGCTGTGGAAGGAAATATCGCCTCCCATCTCTTTCACCAGCTTTTGGGTGATCACCAGCCCCAGGCCCGTTCCGCCGTGACGACGGGAAATGCTCGCATCGGCCTGGCGGAAAGCCTGGAACAGACGCGTCTGATCGCGCTCCGGAATACCAATTCCGGTATCCCGGATCTGCACTTCAATCTGGACTTTGTTATTACTGAGCGCCCTTTTTTCGACCAGAATATCGATGTTGCCGCTCTCGGTGAACTTAATCGCGTTGCCCACCAGATTGGTAATGACCTGTTGCAGGCGCAGCGGGTCGCCAATGACGTTATCCGGCACATCATTTTTAATATTGAGCGTCAGTTCCAGACCCTTATCATGCGATGAGTGGGCAAGAAGCGTGACCACGTCATCCAGCGTGCTGCGCAGCGGGAAGGGAATACTCTCCAGAATCAGCTTGCCCGCTTCCAGCTTCGAGAAGTCCAGTACGTCGTTAATAATGGTCAGCAGGTTGTTGGCTGAGCGTTCAATGGTATGCAGATGGTCACGCTGGGTCGGGTTCAACTCGCTTTTGAGCGTCAGACGGGTGAAGCCAATCACCCCGTTCAGCGGCGTGCGCAGCTCGTGCGACATGTTCGCCAGGAACTCAGACTTAATTCGTGCCGCCTCCTGCGCACGTTTTTTCGCCAGATCCAGCTCCACGTTCTGGATCTCCATCTGCTCCAGCGTTTCGCGCAGGTCAGAGGTGGCCTGGTCAACGTTGTGCTGCATCTCTTCGTGATAAGCCGCCAGCGACATCGCCATTGAGTTGATGCCATTTTTCAGCATATCCAGCTCGCCGAGCATAAAGCCTTCCACGCGGCTGTCGAGCTGACCCCGGCGGATCCGGTCAACGGTATTCACCATGTTGCGGATAGGCCCCGTGACGTCGCGCATAAGTCGCCAGCCGAAGATCAGCGCGATGCCGATACAGAACAGCATCATCACGCCGGAGATGAATATTTCTTTGTACTGCTGGAGCCGTACCGACTTAAGATCCAGCTCCAGCGCCACATATCCCAGCATATTATTGCTGGACTTCGCATCGGACTGGGCGGATTCATCGGGTGAATAGCTTTCGGAGATAATCGGCGTGCGCAGGATCATGATATCGCCGCGCCGCAACACCGTAAGATGACGCGGGAAGGGGGTACCATCCGGGATTTTCAGCGACGTGGGATCCAGATGGAAATTCGAGGTGACGAACAGACGGTTATGCTCATCGTAAACGGAAATGGCGCGCACGATCTCTGAATGACGGCGGTGCAGCACGCTGATTAACTGACCAATGGATTCACGGTTTTGCAGGTTCATACCGTACTCGCTGGAGACGGCCAGCGGTTCGATAATGCTGGCCCCGGCATCTTCAAGCTGTCTCTGCAAATCGTTATAGCGATGCACCACAAAGAAAATGCTCAGCAGCAAACCGATGAGAACGGTAGGAGCGAGGATCAAAATCATCATGCGCGCGCGCAGGCTGTAGTTGGTCATGGAGTTCCGTTATGGGACAATCAGGCTAATTATGTTTATTTGAGAACAATCTCGGCGATGGCGCAATTCTACTCTGCAAAACGACGCGTGACGACGCGTCAGATCATAACTGTTGAAGCCACGGACCTCGATCCTTTTGGACAGGGGGTGGCGCGTCACAAGGGTAAGACACTGTTTATCACAGGTTTGCTGCCAGGAGAACGCGCAGATATTACGCTGACGGAAGAAAAACGTCAGTATGCGCGCGGTCAGGTCAAGCGCCGTCTTAATGATAGCCCGGAGCGCGTGATGCCTCGCTGCCCCCATTTTGGCGTCTGCGGTGGCTGCCAGCAACAGCATGCCAGCACAGAATTACAGCAAAAAAGTAAAAGCAGCGCGCTGGCCCGCCTGGTCGGACACGACGTGAATGACATCATTGCCGATCGGCCCTGGGGCTACCGTCGCCGCGCTCGCCTGAGCCTCAGCTACCAGTCCAAAACCGAGCGGCTGGAGATGGGTTTTCGCAAAGCCGGCTCCAGCGATATCGTCTCTGTCACGCAGTGCCCTGTTTTGGCGCCCCATCTTGAGGCGTTGCTCCCGGACGTGCACCACTGTCTTGCATCGCTGGATGGCGTGCGTTCGCTGGGCCATGTCGAACTGGTGCTGGCCAACAGTGGCCCGCTGATGGTACTGCGCCACACCGCGCCGCTGTCAAAGGCAGATCGCGAAAAACTGGAACGCTTTTCGCATTCTCATGAGCTTGCGCTTTTCCTCGCGCCGCAAAGCGAGATACTTGAGCAGGTCAGCGGAGAAGCGCCCTGGTATGCGTCAGACGGGCTACGCTTAACGTTCAGCCCGCGGGATTTTATCCAGGTCAACGACGGCGTGAACCAGCAGATGGTAGCGAACGCGCTGGCGTGGCTGGACGTACAGCCCACCGATCGGGTGCTCGATCTGTTCTGCGGTATGGGGAACTTTACCCTGCCGCTGGCCCGCAAAGCAGCAAGCGTGGTCGGGGTGGAAGGCGTTGAGGCGCTGGTGGTGAAAGGCCAGGAAAACGCCCAACAGAACGGCTTGCAAAATGTGACATTCTTTCATCAAAATCTTGAGGATGATGTTACTCAGCAACCGTGGGCTAAGCAGGGCTTTGATAAGATCCTGCTCGACCCGGCGCGCGCAGGTGCGCCGGGCGTGATGCAGCATATAATTAAACTCGCGCCTGAACGCGTGGTCTATGTTTCCTGTAACCCGGCGACGCTTGCCCGTGACAGCGAAGCATTATTGAGCGGGGGTTACCAGATTCGACGTCTGGCAATGCTGGACATGTTCCCGCACACTGGTCATCTGGAATCGATGGTGTTGTTCGAGCACATCTAATGAGTTTGGCTTGTCGACTTCGACAGGCCCTTGTCCCTAAAGGAGAGGACGATGGTTGCGGTAAGAAGTGCACATTTAAATAAAGCTGGTGAGTTTGACCCTCAAAAATGGATCGCAAGTCTGGGGATTTCCAGCCAGCAGTCGTGTGAACGCTTAACCGAAACCTGGGCCTATTGTTTACGCACAACGCAGGGGCATCCGGACGCTGAACTGCTGTTGTGGCGCGGCGTGGAGATGGTTGAAATTCTCTCCATGCTGAACATGGATATCGAAACGCTACAGGCCGCACTGCTGTTCCCCCTGGCGGACGCCGACGTGGTGACGGAAGACGTCCTGCGTGAAAGCGTCGGCCAGTCCGTCGTGGCGCTTATCCACGGCGTGCGTGACATGGCAGCCATTCGTCAGCTTAAAGCCGCGCAAACGGACTCTGTCTCTTCCGAGCAGGTGGATAACGTCCGTCGCATGCTGCTGGCGATGGTAGATGATTTCCGCTGCGTGGTGATCAAGCTGGCCGAACGGGTTGCCCATCTGCGTGAAGTGAAGGATGCGCCGGAAGACGAGCGCGTCCTGGCCGCTAAAGAGTGTACGAATATCTATGCGCCGCTGGCGAACCGTCTCGGTATCGGGCAACTGAAGTGGGAGCTGGAAGATTACTGCTTCCGCTACCTGCATCCGGCGGAATACAAACGCATTGCAAAATTGCTGCACGAACGCCGCATTGACCGCGAGCACTATATCGAGGAATTTGTCAGCGGGCTGCGCCAGTCGATGAAAGAGGAGAATGTGCGCGCCGAGGTCTACGGGCGTCCGAAGCACATCTACAGCATCTGGCGCAAAATGCAGAAGAAACATCTCGCCTTTGACGAGCTGTTTGACGTGCGCGCCGTACGTATCGTGGCGGAGCGTCTCCAGGACTGCTATGCCGCGCTGGGGATAGTGCATACTCACTTCCGCCATCTGCCGGATGAGTTCGATGACTACGTCGCCAACCCCAAACCAAACGGCTATCAGTCTATTCATACCGTGGTGCTCGGCCCTGGCGGCAAAACGGTGGAAATTCAGATCCGTACCAAACAGATGCACGAAGACGCCGAGCTGGGCGTGGCGGCGCACTGGAAATACAAAGAGGGTACCTCCGGCGGCGGTCGCTCCGGTCACGAGGACCGTATCGCCTGGCTGCGTAAGCTGATTGCGTGGCAGGAAGAGATGGCCGACTCCGGCGAAATGCTCGACGAAGTGCGCAGTCAGGTCTTCGACGATCGCGTCTACGTCTTTACCCCGAAAGGGGATGTTGTTGATTTGCCGGCAGGCTCCACGCCGCTCGATTTCGCCTACCACATCCACAGCGATGTGGGACACCGTTGCATCGGGGCGAAGATCGGCGGACGTATCGTACCGTTTACCTACCAGCTCCAGATGGGCGATCAGATTGAAATCATCACCCAGAAGCAGCCAAACCCAAGCCGCGACTGGCTGAATCCGAACCTCGGTTACGTTACCACCAGCCGTGGGCGCTCTAAAATTCACGCCTGGTTCCGCAAGCAGGATCGTGACAAGAACATCCTTGCCGGTCGTCAGATCCTGGACGACGAGCTGGAACATATCGGGATAAGCCTGAAAGAGGCGGAGAAATTCCTGCTGCCGCGCTACAACTTCAACGAGCTCGACGAACTGTTAGCGGCGATTGGTGGCGGCGATATCCGCCTGAACCAGATGGTGAACTTCCTGCAAGCGCAGTTCAACAAGCCAAGCGCAGCGGAGCAGGATGCGGCGGCGCTGAAACAGCTCCAGCAGAAAACCTACGCTCCGCAGCAGCGCAGTAAGGACAATGGCCGCGTGGTGGTTGAAGGGGTGGGTAACCTCATGCACCATATTGCCCGCTGCTGCCAGCCGATCCCGGGAGACGATATTGTCGGCTTTATCACCCAGGGGCGCGGGATCTCGATTCACCGCTCCGACTGCGATCAGCTTGCAGAGCTGCAATCGCATGCGCCGGAACGTATCGTGGAAGCCGTCTGGGGGGAGAGCTACTCGGCGGGTTACTCGCTGGTGGTGCGCGTCACTGCCAACGACCGCAGCGGCCTGCTGCGCGACATCACCACCATTCTCGCCAACGAGAAGGTCAACGTGCTGGGCGTTGCCAGCCGCAGCGATACCCGCGAGCAGCTTGCTACCATCGATATGACTATCGAAATCTATAACCTTCAGGTGCTGGGCCGCGTACTCGGCAAACTGAACCAGGTGCCGGATGTGATTGACGCGCGTCGTCTGCACGGCGGCTAAACATCCTCTTCTGTAGGCCGGGTAAGGCAACGCCGCCACCCGGCTCAGGCATTTAATGGAATCTGTTATGACTCAAATCGACCGCCTGCTTGGCATCATGAAACGCCTGCGCGACCCGGAAAACGGCTGCCCGTGGGATAAAGAGCAGACTTTCGCCACCATTGCGCCTTACACGCTGGAAGAGACCTACGAAGTGCTGGACGCGATTTCGCGCGAAGATTTCGACGACCTGCGCGGTGAGCTGGGCGACCTGCTGTTCCAGGTTGTGTTCTACGCGCAGATGGCGCAGGAAGAGGGGCGCTTTAACTTTGACGATATCTGCGCCGCTATCAGCGACAAGCTGGAGCGTCGTCATCCGCATATTTTTGGCGATGCCTCCGCAGGCAACAGTGCGGAAGTGCTGGCGCGCTGGGAGCAGATAAAAAGCGCCGAACGCGCTGAAAAATCCCAGCACTCGGCGCTGGACGACATTCCCCTGAACCTTCCCGCGCTGATGCGCGCGCACAAAATTCAAAAGCGCTGCTCGGCGGTAGGGTTTGACTGGAACTCTCTCGGCCCGGTGCTGGAAAAAGTGCACGAAGAGATCGACGAAGTGATGCATGAAGCGCAGCAGGCCGTTGTGGATGAAGCAAAGCTGGAAGAGGAGATGGGCGATCTGCTGTTTGCGACCGTCAACCTTTCGCGCCACCTCGGTGTAAAAGCGGAAACCGCCCTGCAAAAAGCGAACATTAAATTCGAGCGACGCTTTCGCGAAGTTGAGCGGATTGTGGCCTCGCGCGGCCTGGAAATGAGCGGGATTGACCTCGACGCGATGGAAGAAGTCTGGCAGGAAGTAAAACGCCAGGAACATGATCTCTAACGAGATTTTGCGATCAAGCGCAATTTGTGTGATTTTTTAAATGACAAGCGCTTGATTTGCGTCAAAAACATTTACCCAAAAGGGGCTATTTTCTCACTCCTTATGTTTGTCATGGCCTGGAGTGGAGACGGAGAATGAAAGTTTGTGGCGCTCGTCGTGTTCGGGTATACTACTTTCCCGTCCTGGTTATTCCATCGTTTCACCCTAACTTCTCAGGTTCAGCATGACAACGAACTATATTTTTGTGACCGGCGGGGTCGTATCCTCTCTGGGTAAAGGCATTGCCGCAGCCTCCCTCGCAGCCATTCTTGAAGCCCGTGGCCTCAATGTGACCATGATGAAACTGGATCCGTACATCAACGTCGATCCTGGCACCATGAGCCCAACCCAACACGGGGAAGTGTTCGTTACTGAAGACGGCGCTGAAACCGATCTGGATCTTGGCCACTACGAGCGTTTCATCCGTACCAAAATGACCCGTCGTAACAACTTTACGACTGGCCGTATCTACTCTGACGTTCTGCGTAAAGAGCGCCGTGGTGACTACCTGGGCGCGACCGTGCAGGTCATCCCACACATCACTAACGCCATCAAAGAACGTGTCCTTGCCGGTGGCGAAGGGCATGACGTTGTGCTGGTTGAAATCGGCGGTACCGTAGGGGATATCGAATCCCTGCCGTTCCTCGAAGCGATTCGTCAGCTGGCGGTAGATATTGGTCGTGAGCACGCGCTGTTCATGCACCTGACGCTGGTGCCTTACATGGCGGCAGCAGGTGAAGTGAAAACCAAACCGACTCAGCACTCTGTTAAAGAGCTGCTCTCCATCGGTATTCAGCCTGACATCCTGGTTTGCCGTTCCGATCGCGCGATTCCGGCGAACGAACGCGCGAAAATTGCATTGTTCTGTAACGTGCCTGAAAAAGCCGTTATTTCAATGAAAGATGTCGATTCCATTTATAAAATCCCGGGCCTGTTGAAATCACAGGGTCTGGACGATTATATTTGTAAACGATTCAGCTTGAACTGTCCGGAAGCTAACCTGTCTGAATGGGAGCAGGTGATTTACGAAGAAGCCAATCCGGGCGGCGAAGTGACTATCGGTATGGTCGGCAAGTACATCGAACTGCCGGATGCCTATAAGTCAGTTATCGAAGCGCTGAAACACGGTGGTCTGAAGAATCGCGTCTCTGTGAACATCAAGCTGATTGATTCACAGGATGTGGAGACGCGCGGCGTTGAAATTCTTAAAGATCTGGATGCTATCCTCATCCCTGGCGGCTTCGGCTACCGTGGTGTTGAAGGCAAGATCGCCACTGCACGCTATGCGCGTGAAAACAATATTCCATACCTCGGTATCTGCCTGGGTATGCAGGTTGCGCTGATTGAATTTGCGCGCAACGTAGCGGGAATGGAAAACGCGAACTCTACGGAATTTGTGCCAGACTGTAAGTACCCTGTTGTGGCGCTGATTACGGAATGGCGCGACGAAGACGGTAACGTCGAAGTCCGTACCGAGAAGAGCGATCTGGGTGGCACCATGCGTCTTGGCGCACAGGCCTGCCAGCTGTCCGACGATAGCGTGGTACGCAAGCTGTACGGCGAGCCGGTCATCACCGAGCGCCATCGTCACCGCTATGAAGTCAACAACATGTTGTTGAAACAAATTGAAGCTGCGGGTCTGCGTGTTGCGGGCCGTTCCGGGGATGATCAGTTAGTCGAGATCATCGAAGTGCCTAACCATCCGTGGTTCGTGGCCTGCCAATTCCACCCGGAATTTACTTCAACGCCGCGTGACGGGCATCCGCTGTTTGCAGGCTTCGTGAAAGCCGCCAGCGAGTACCAGAAGCGTCAGGCGAAGTAAAAAAAGTTAGAACGGCAACGCGTACCTTTGGTACGCGTTGTTTGTCTGGAGTTTTAGTTTAACTTGTACTGAGGAAAATCTAATGTCCAAAATCGTTAAAGTCATCGGTCGTGAAATCATCGACTCCCGTGGTAACCCGACCGTTGAAGCTGAAGTTCATCTGGAAGGTGGTTTCGTCGGTATGGCTGCGGCTCCATCAGGTGCTTCTACAGGTTCCCGCGAAGCGCTGGAACTGCGTGATGGCGACAAATCCCGTTTCATGGGCAAAGGCGTACTGAAAGCGGTTGGCGCTGTTAACGGTCCTATTGCTCAGGCTATCGTTGGCAAAGATGCTAAAGATCAGGCTGGCATCGACAAGATCATGATCGATCTGGACGGTACTGAAAACAAATCTAACTTCGGTGCGAACGCAATCCTGGCCGTTTCCCTGGCGAACGCCAAAGCGGCAGCGGCAGCTAAAGGCATGCCACTGTTCGAGCACATCGCTGAACTGAACGGCACCCCAGGCAAATACTCCATGCCTGTACCAATGATGAACATCATCAACGGTGGTGAGCACGCAGACAACAACGTTGATATTCAGGAATTCATGATTCAGCCAGTTGGCGCGAAAACCCTGAAAGAAGCGGTACGTATGGGTTCTGAAGTGTTCCACAACCTGGCTAAAGTTCTGAAAGCTAAAGGTATGAACACGGCTGTTGGTGACGAAGGCGGCTACGCGCCAAACCTGGGTTCTAACGCAGAAGCACTGGCTGTTATCGCTGAAGCGGTTAAAGCAGCAGGCTACGAGCTGGGCAAAGACATCACCCTGGCGATGGACTGCGCAGCATCTGAATTCTACAAAGACGGTAAATACGTTCTGGCCGGCGAAGGCAACAAAGCGTTCACCTCTGAAGAGTTCACCCACTTCCTGGAAGACCTGACCAAACAGTACCCAATCGTTTCTATCGAAGACGGTCTGGACGAGTCTGACTGGGATGGTTTCGCATACCAGACCAAAGTACTGGGCGACAAAATCCAGCTGGTTGGTGACGATCTGTTCGTAACCAACACCAAGATCCTGAAAGAAGGCATCGAGAAAGGCATCGTTAACTCCATCCTGATCAAATTCAACCAGATCGGTTCTCTGACCGAAACGCTGGCTGCGATCAAAATGGCGAAAGACGCTGGCTACACCGCGGTTATCTCTCACCGTTCTGGCGAAACTGAAGATGCTACCATCGCTGACCTGGCTGTTGGTACCGCTGCTGGCCAGATCAAAACCGGTTCTATGAGCCGTTCTGACCGTGTTGCTAAATACAACCAGCTGATTCGTATCGAAGAAGCGCTGGGCGAAAAAGCACCTTACAACGGTCGTAAAGAGATCAAAGGCCAGGCATAAGCCTGAACCTTCGTTCTTATGAAAAAACCCGCTTCGGCGGGTTTTTTGTTTTCTATAGCAGAAGCGGCAACGTGGCGCTTGCCGTTTGCTGGCTAACGTCACCGTAATGGCTGTCTACTGCAATAAGGGAAGTGGTTAGCAGTTCAACCAGCAGCATCACGCCAACCTTGGCGTTGAGCGCACCCGCGCTCAGCGGTCCCTCGGGTTTGGCTGCAACCAGCTGTAAATCGCTCAGGGAGGCCAGCGGGCTGCGGGGCGTATTGCTGAGCGCCAGTACCTTAACGCCCCTCTTGCGGGCGAGTTTCACCACGTGAAGCAGATCCCGTGTAGAGCCGGAACTTGAGATGGCCACCACCAGCGTCTCTTTCGAGAGCGTCGTCGCATTCATGGCGGCGCGATGCATATCGCTAAACAGCTGTGCAGGTTTGCCGAGTCGCAGCAGCTTGTAATGCAAATACTCCCCCAGAATTGCGCTGGCCGCCACCCCGTAAATTTGCACTGACTGCGCCTGATGCAGGGCCAGTGTCGCCTGTTCAAGCTGGGCCCGGTCGAGGAGTTTTGCGGTATCTTGCAGCGCCTGGACAGACTCATCCACCACGTTATCTATTGCATCTCCTGCCTGACGCTCTGGCAAACCCTGCTGAATATCCAGCGCAAGCGCCATTTTAAATTCGTTATATCCCTTACAGCCCAGCGTGCGGCAAAGGCGTGTGACGCTGGCCTCGCTGGTGCCGCTTTCACGCGCCAGCTCGGTGATCGTCAGGTAGAGCACCCTGGCAGGATCGTTGAGGACAAACTCCCCCAGTTTTTGTTGCGTTGGGCTGTACCCGGAAGCCTCCTGGCGTAGCTTCAGCAGCAGGTTTTCATGGTCCGACATGCTAGATCCTTAATGCGTTTCTCTGCCAACTAGTGTGGCGGAAAGCGGGGGAGAGATGCCAGTCATTTCGAAAAAGTATGATCGGTGTCCTGGTTTTTGGTGGTAATTTTCATAATTAAAAATACATATGGTAAAAATTTTCATCAATAACCAGGGGGATAAAAAAATGATGCAAATGTTCAGCGGAGCGTCTTCCGGCGGATGGTTTGAAAAAGCGCAGCGCTTCGGCAAATCCTTTATGTTACCCATCGCCATACTGCCCGCAGCAGGTCTGTTGCTGGGGATCGGCGGGGCGCTATCGAATCCAAATACGCTTACTGCGTATCCATTTTTAGACGTTGGCTGGCTACAGGCCATCTTTACCATCATGAGCAGCGCAGGCTCGATTGTGTTTGCAAACCTGTCGGTACTGTTTGCTGTTGGGGTCGCCGTTGGGCTGGCGAAAAATGATAAAGGCACGGCAGGGCTGGCGGCGTTGCTCGCTTATCTGGTGATGAATGCCACTATCAATGCGCTGCTGATCCTGACCGGAAAACTGGCGCATGAGAACCCGGGCGCCGTAGGGCAGGGCATGACGCTGGGTATTCAGACGCTTGAAACGGGCGTGTTTGGTGGGGTAGTTATTGGGCTGGTGACCTGCGCACTGCATCATCGGTTTAATAAAATTGCGCTTCCGCAATTCCTGGGCTTTTTTGGCGGCTCACGCTTCGTTCCCATTATCAGCTCACTGGCGGCGATACTCGTCGGCGCGCTGATGACCGTGGTCTGGCCGCATTTTCAGAAGCTGATCTTTGGCCTCGGCGGGCTGGTGGATGCCACTGGCTATCTGGGGACTTTGCTGTACGGCTTCATCCTGCGCATGCTTGGCCCGTTTGGTTTGCACCACATCTTCTATCTTCCGTTCTGGACCACCGCGCTTGGCGGCAGTGAAATTGTTAACGGTCACCTGGTTGAGGGCACGCAGCGGATCTTCTTCGCCCAGCTCGCCGACCCGAACACGCAGCATTTCTATGAGGGCACGTCGCGCTTCATGTCCGGGCGCTTTATTACCATGATGTTTGGTCTGCTCGGCGCCTGCCTTGCGATGTACCACACGGCCAGGCCGGAGAACAAAAAGCGGGTTGCCGGGCTGCTGCTCTCTGCGGCGTTAACCTCATTCCTGACGGGAATTACCGAGCCCATAGAGTTCTCATTCCTGTTTATTGCCCCGGTGCTGTACGTCATTCATGCGCTGTTTGACGGGCTGGCGTTTATGCTCGCGCACATGCTGCACATCACCATCGGACAAACATTCTCCGGCGGGTTTATTGATTTCGTGCTGTTCGGCATTTTGCAGGGGGAAGCGAAAACTAACTGGATGTTCGTCCCGCTGGTGGGCGTACCGTGGTTCTTCCTTTACTACTGTACCTTCCGCTATCTGATCAAACGTTTTGATTTTGCCACGCCGGGCCGTGAAAAGGAGGCGTTGGCTGACGAGGCTACTCTGCCGCAAAGCGAGCGCGCCGCGGCGGTGATCGCCGGGCTGGGTGGAAGAGACAATCTGGATGACGTTGACTGCTGCGCCACGCGCCTTCGCGTCACGGTGAAAGACGGTAGCAAAGTCAATGAATCTGCACTGAAAGCGACCGGCGCGCGCGGCGTTATCGTCCACGGCAACGGTGTCCAGGTCATCTATGGCCCGCACGTCACCATTATCAAAAACGAAGTGGAAGAGATTTTATCGTAATGAAAACTGTACTGGATAACCTGAAAGGAAAACTGGTCGTCTCCTGCCAGGCGCTGGAAAACGAACCGCTGCACAGCCCGTTTATTATGTCGCGAATGGCGCTGGCGGCGGCCCAGGGCGGTGCCGCGGCGATCCGCGCCAATAGCGTGGCGGATATCGAGGCTATCAAAGGGCTGGTCTCACTGCCGGTCATCGGCATCATCAAACGGGACTATCCGGATAGCGAGGTGTTCATTACCGCGACGCTCAAAGAAGTGGATGAGTTGATGGCGGTCGGCCCGGAGATCGTTGCGCTGGATGCGACCGCCCGGAAACGGCCCGGTGGCGGATCGCTGGACATGCTGATCGCGCAGATCCGCACCCGTTACCCTTCGCTGCTGCTGATGGCGGATATTGCCACCGTGCAGGAGGCCGTGGCCGCGCAGGTGCTGGGGTTTGATTGCGTCGGAACCACCCTTTACGGTTATACGGCGGAGACTGCGGGCCATTCGCTACCGGAAAATGACTGCGCGTTTTTGAAAGAGGTGCTGTCTGCCGTCACGATCCCCGTGATTGCTGAAGGTAACGTGGATACGCCTGAACGCGCGGCCAGGTGTCTGGCGCTGGGGGCGCACACGGTTGTCGTCGGCGGGGCGATCACCCGACCACAGCAAATTACGGAACGGTTTATGGCGGCAATTGGCGCGCAAAGCACCGATGGAGCATGATCATCTGACGGGGATCTGCGATACTTATCGTTTATCCCCTTAACAGAGTTGACTATGCAGTACCCGATTAACGAGATGTTCCAGACCCTGCAAGGCGAGGGTTACTTTACCGGCGTTCCCGCTATCTTTATTCGTTTACAGGGATGCCCGGTTGGCTGCGCCTGGTGTGATACCAAACATACGTGGGATAAGCTCGCAGATCGGGAAGTGTCGCTGTTCAGCATTCTGGCGAAAACCAAAGAGAGCGATAAATGGGGCGCGGGCAGCGCGGAAGATCTGCTTGCCATCATTGGTCGTCAGGGCTGGACGGCGCGGCATGTGGTGATCACCGGCGGGGAACCCTGCATTCACGATCTGATGCCGCTCACCGAACTGCTCGAGAAGAACGGCTATAGCTGTCAGATCGAAACCAGCGGCACCCATGAAGTGCGCTGCTCCCATTCAACGTGGGTCACGGTTTCACCAAAAGTGAATATGCGCGGCGGGTATGACGTACTGTCGCAGGCGCTTGAGCGTGCTGATGAGATCAAACATCCGGTGGGGCGCGTGCGTGACATCGAAGCGCTGGATGAACTGCTGGCGACGCTGACGGACGAAAAGCAGCGCGTGATCGCGCTACAGCCTATCAGCCAGAAAGACGATGCGACCCGTCTGTGCATTGAAACCTGTATCGCCCGCAACTGGCGGCTGTCGATGCAGACGCACAAATATCTGAACATTGCCTGATACTTTTGTGGCCCCGCTTAACGCGGGGCTTTTGTTGTTGGCAGTAAAGCCCAGGTCACGACTGCCGACCCAAGGCAAATCGCACTGTTGAAAAGCAAGGCATACTGCGCGGCACTGGCCGTTCCCATCGGCAGCCATAGCGCGTACAGCGATGCGGTGACCGCGATACCCATTGCGCCGCCCAGGGAACTGCCCATCTTATAGATCCCAGAAGCCACCCCCACTTTGTTTTCAGGGGCATTCATTACCGCCGTGTCCGTTGAGGGCGTGGCGTAACATCCGAGCCCCAGCCCGAATAAAATATTGCTCAGAAAAACGGTGACAATGTAGACCTCTTTGCTTAAGAAGGTGCATGAAATCAGCGAAATACCTGTTGCGGTCAGCAGCGGGCCGGTCATCATCGGCAGCCTGGCGCCATAGCGCTGAAGCAGTTTTTCACCCACCCGGATCATCGCCAGTACGGTAACCAGATACCCCAGCGTCATCATGCCGGTCTGTAGCGGTGACAGATGATGGCCCTGCTGCAACCAGATGCTGGCGATCATCATGGTGCCAATGCAGCCGTTGAGCAGGAAATTTGAGAATACCGAGGCGCTATAGGCCCGGTTTTTAAACAGGGCGAAATCGATCAGCGCCGCATCGCCTTTCCGCCGCCCGGTAACGACAAAACACATCAGTGCAATCACGGCTCCACACAGTACAAGAAGCGATAAACTGCTGCTCCAGCCCCAGCTGTGTCCTTTGCTGATAAACAGATTGAACAGCACCAGCATAAGGACAAAACTCACCAGGCCGCTGATATCCAGTTTGTGTCGACACGCATCAGGGCTGCGGCTTTCCGGCGTGGCGCGGATAAGCAATAGCGCGACCAGCGCTACCACCATCGACAGAATAAAAATCCAGCGCCAGCCCAGCGTGGTGGCGATGGCACCTCCCACAAACGAGCTCAGGCCACTCCCGCCCCATGAACCGATAACCCAGAAACTGATTGCGCGCTGGCGTGCTTTACCTTCATACCAGGTTTTAATCAGCGCCAGCGTGGCGGGCATAATGCAGGCCGCTGATAGCCCCTGTATCGCTCGTCCCAACAGAAACAGGACGGGCTCCCATGAAATGAACAGCAGACCACTCCCGATCATGCTCAGGATCAGGCCAATCATGGTCAGGCGCATGCGCCCAAACTTATCGGCAAACCCACCGCAGGCGACGACAAAACAGCCGCTGAACAACGCGCTCAGGCTGACGGCCAGCGTAAGGGTTTCGAGGGCAATATCGAGGCTATTCTGCATGGCCGGAACCACGTTGATAACCGACTGGGCAAACAGCCAGAATGTCAGAACGCTCATGACGATACCCGCCAGCAGCCGATCGTTACCGGCGTAGGCGGATGCGCCTGTCAGGGAAACGGTACTCATAGTGCAGCCCTCCCGGGAAGGTGCGAATCAGCGCAGATAGTGTTCGGTCAGTGCGGCCCACAGCGCCGCGCCGGTGAGGAGAATGTTGTCGTTAAAGTCGTAGCCCGGGTTATGTACCATGCAGCTGTCAGGCTCATCCCCGGCGCCAAGCGTGAAATAGCATCCATTGGGATTTTTCTCGAGCATGAAAGCAAAGTCCTCGCTGCCCATAAACGCATTGACCTCCGCGACGGCATCCTGACCGAACAGATCGGTGGCGACGCTGCGCACCATCTCGTTGGCTTGCGGATTGTTTTTCAGCACCGGGCTGCCGTTAATGTGTCGAATGGTGGCCGTCGCATTGAAACTTTCCGCCTGTGCAACGGCGATATCATGGATACGCTGTAACACGGTTTGCCGCACGCGTTCATCCAGCGTGCGCACGGTAAGTTTCATCAATACTTTGTCGTTGATAATGTTGGGAGCGTGCCCGGCCTGAATGCTGCCTACGGTAACGACGGCAGGCTGGAAGGGGGTAATGTTGCGCGAAACAATGGACTGCAACGCGATAGTGATATGACAGGCAACCAGGGTGGCGTCAACGGTATGTTCTGGCACCGCGCCGTGCCCCCCCACGCCGTTAACCTCAATATGAAGGGTGTCGGAAGAGGCCATCATGGCGCCATCGCGCAGACCAATTTTTCCGAGGGGCTGTGACGGCATATTGTGCAGACCAAAGATGTGGTCGCAGGGGAACAGGTCAAACAAACCGTCCTCTACCATAACGCGTCCGCCATACAGAAGTTCTTCCGCGGGCTGAAAAATAAGGTGCAGCGTGCCGTTAAAATTGCGGGTGCGTGCCAGGTACTCCGCTGCATACAGGAGCGTTGTGGTGTGGCCGTCATGACCGCAGCCGTGGAATTTACCCTCAACGGTACTGCTCCACGCCTTGCCGTTGTTTTCCTGCATTGGCAGCGCATCCATATCGGCGCGCAGGCCCAGGCGTTTATGCCCGTTACCCACCTTCAGTGTGCCAACCACACCGGTTTTCGCCAGGCCGCGATGAACCTCATATCCCCATTCCTGAAGCAGCGCTGCAACGCGATCGCTCGTGTTGTGCTCCTCAAAACCAATTTCAGGATGCTGATGAAAATAGCGACGTAATTCAGTGAACCGAGCTTCGTTGCCACGCAGAGCTTCGATAATTGGATGTGTCATTTTTGTTATCCTTTTTCTGCCAAACGATGATAATTTCGAGTCTATGACGATCGTCCCGCCTGAAAATGCATTTTTTTGTTGTAAAGCGACGGCTTTATTTTGATTGTTTTTCATACAATTCAGTTATGACAAAAAAGATCAGGTCATTTTTTGTCTTTGGTGAGGGGTAAGATGGCGCAACGGGGAGATGAGTTTTGGATAGAGATTCAGGACATTCGCCACTGCGTGGAGGATGAAGGCGATACGCTAACGTTGCTCTGGGTGCTGGAAGGGCGGGCAGAGCTGAACACCGATGTGGGACGTGACATCCTGGAGGCCAATACCCTTGCTATCATCAACCGTCATCGGCGCTGGCAGTTCACGAGCGAAACGGCAAATGTCACCCTGCGCGTAACCCTTTCCGGGCGCTGGGTCGTCCAGCTCTGCAATGATTTTTTTGCCCATGATTATGCTGTACCGGCAGAAGCCGGAGGCGTCTGGCCCCAATGCGATGCGCTTCGCGATCTGCTGCGCCAGCTTCTTGTGGTCACCCTCATCAACGACCCGCACCGCTACCGGCTGGAGGCGTACCGCTGGCTGAGCGAGATATTGCTGTTGCTGACCAGCCGCTTTCAACAGCCCGCCCGTATGCTGTCCCGGGAACTTTCATCAGCGCACAGCAAACGCATCGCCCGGGTGATAGAGCGGATCAATGCCAGTTATTCCCGCCGTATTACGCTTGCGGAAATCGCCGCGAGTGAATATGTCTCTGAAGCCTGGCTCTCTCGTCTCTTTCGCAAGGAGGTGGGGATCAGTTTCATGCAGTACATCACCCACCTGCGGCTGGAAAAGGCGGCCGACGCTCTCCGGCTGACGAACCGACCGCTGCACCAGATTGCGCTTGAGCAGGGTTTCGCCAGCACGCGTATGATGAGCGATCGGTTCAGGCGTGTTCACAATATGTCTCCGGGTGAGTTTCGTAAGGCCCGGCGCCAGCACCCGGAGGCGGCACGTATTCGGACGGACAGGCGTGAGCAGCGCTATCCGGTCGCCGTGGACAAGCTGTTTAGCCTGCTCAATGAACCGGTGGCGCGCGGTTGGGGAGCCTCGCCGCTCATCGTTCATCCGCAGCAGGAGCAGAGCCTGGATCTTGAGCAGCTTAATCCTCTTTCTGCCTCGCTGCGCCGTATGCGGGTGGTCATTACCCTGCGTGAGCTCGACGATTTGCTGCGTGAGGACGTTCGACAAAATCTGGAGGCGATAAATGAGGCCATTCCCATTGAGGGGATTGATATCGCCGAACCTTTTCTCAGCAGTCGACTGTTTGCCACCGGGTGGGATGACCCCCAGATGGCGGGCTACGCCTGCTGGTACAATCTGCATCAGCTCTTCACCTGGCTGGCAAAAAAGCAGTGGACGGTGCTACTGCACACCGGCGTAACGACCCGTCGCGATCTTCTTACCCGTTTTTTACAACAGTCGGTTAATCATTTTTCGCCAGAGATCACCGCGGGCTGGCACTTCGTCATGCACTGGTCAACACAGGCAAGTGAGGAGACCCGGGAGCAGGTCTGGCTGGCCCAGCAAAAGGCGATACGAACTTATCTTCCGCAGGCAAAGTTTGGTTTATGGCACCGATTTGCCCCCGTCAGCGCGGGCGTAAGCGAGGATACCCTGTTCAGTTCAGCCATCCTGATGCAGGCCGATTTTCTTGCCTGTTCGGCCGATGCCAATGAGCTTCTCGATCCCGCGCAGTTGGAGGCAACCCCTCTCTCCTCAACGGAAAATTATCCGATACTGAAGGTCCGCCAGATCCTCGCTGCCCTTCGCTTGCGTAAATGTTCGCTTCCCGTCTGGCTTCTCTCCTGGAATACCCTCACCGGCAACACGCGGGCGACAAACGGCTGGTTTTTTCGTGGGGCGCTGCTGATGCAGAACCTGCTCGGGCTTTCGGAGCAGGTCTGGCTGGCGGGATTCTGGCTCAATTCGGGCCTTCAGGGAGAAGCCCGTGCGAACAACACCATCGATACCTCAAGCCTGGCGCTACAGTATAACCATGGTCTGCCGCGTCCGGTTTATTGGGTACTCTGGCTCTGGCAACGTCTGCGGGGCGAGGTGCTGGTCAATGATAAGCGTGTCCTGCTTACGCGCCATCGCAATGGTTATCAGCTGTTGCTGCGTAATGTGGTGGTTTTTAATCCGCTCCTTTCCAGTGAAGAAGCCTTCATCCAGCGTTTTCGCCAGCAGTATCATTTACACCTGAAGGGAATGCGCGGTAAATGGCGAATTAAATGCCATCTTTTTGATCAGCACAACGGCGCGCTCTATCCGTTGCTTGAAGGGGTTGGCAGCGAAAGCGGCCCTGATGAAGAGATGTGGCGCTGGATAGCGCATAAAGCGCGTCCAACGCTTTCCGTACGCGATGAACGCCTTTATGACGGCTGGCAACTGACTGAATCACTGGAGAGTAATGCGCTGGTGCTCTACGAGTTTACGCCGCTCGTGCCTCGTGAGGCCGAAACGGAGGAGATTCACTCCCCGCGGTAGACGCAGCCTGCCGTGCAGGTCTCTTTGATCATCACCGCGCTCAGCAGCGGCACCAGCGGTTTCATCTGATCCCAAATCCATTTCGCCAGCACTTCGCTGGTCGGGTTTTCAAGGCCCGGAATATCATTCAGATAGTAGTGATCGAGACGATCGTAGGTCGGCTTAAACGCAGCCTTCAGTTCGGCAAAGTCCATGATCCAGCCCGTATGGGGATCGACTTCACCGGTGATTTCAAGACGCACCATAAACGAGTGTCCATGCAGGCGGCCACATTTGTGCCCGGCAGGAACGTGTGGAAGGTGGTGTGCGGCTTCGAAGGTGAAATCTTTAAACAGTGTGGTGGACATCATAGCTCTCAGGAATGCGGAAAAAACCGCCGCATAGTACCGGAAAGCACAATTTTTATCATTAACTAAAACGGCTCTGAACGGTCACCGCCTCGTATTCATGGTGTTTATCGGCCTTTATTGTTTTATTTCAGATAGTTATTTAATCGCTTTTATCGTTAAGAACGATAACTAAAACAGGTTAGTCCATTTGGTTATTTATTATTTCCATCCCTTCTTTAATTGTTATTATCCCCGCCGTTAACCTTATCTTCAGTTTGGATTTATTCGCTTAAAGTCCGCTTTGCTACTGGAACATAACGACGCATGACAACACAGGCCCCACCTTCAAATTTGCTTCCCCTTAACCCGGAGCAACTGGCGCGCCTACAGGCCGCGACTTCCGATTTTTCACCCACCCAGCTCGCCTGGGTCTCCGGCTATTTCTGGGGAATGCTCAATCAGCAGCCGGGTGCTGTGGCTGGCGTCCCGCCAACGGCCGTTGAAATTCCTGCCATCACGCTTATCTCCGCTTCGCAAACGGGTAATGCCCGTCGTGTGGCCGAAGCGCTGCGTGATGACCTGCTCGCCGCGAAGTTGAACGTCAACCTGGTCAACGCCGGGGATTATAAATTCAAACAGATCGCGTCAGAAAAACTGCTGGTGGTGGTGGCGTCAACGCAGGGGGAAGGTGAGCCTGCGGAAGAAGCCGTCGCGCTGCATAAGTTCCTGTTCTCGAAAAAAGCGCCCAGGCTGGAGGGCACCGCCTTTGCCGTCTTCGGCCTCGGTGATACGTCCTATGAATTTTTCTGCCAGTCCGGTAAAGACTTCGACAGCAAGCTGGCGGAGCTGGGTGCAGAGCGCCTGCTGGATCGCGTAGACGCTGATGTCGAATACCAGGCCGCCGCCGCCGAATGGCGGACGCGCATCGTTGAGGTGCTGAAGGCCCGCGTCCCGAAAGAGACGCCAGCGCAAGCCGCCGTTATCGCAGCGGGCACCGTCAACGAAATCCACACCAGCCCTTACACGAAAGAGGCGCCGCTGACGGCGAGCCTGTCGGTAAACCAGAAAATCACGGGCCGTGATTCGGAAAAAGACGTGCGCCATATCGAAATCGACCTCGGTGACTCCGGCCTGCGTTATCAGCCTGGCGATGCGCTGGGCGTCTGGTATCAGAACGATCCGGCGCTGGTGAAAGAGCTGGTCGAGCTGCTGTGGCTGAAAGGCACGGAGCCGGTCCAGGTGGAAGGTAAAACCTTACCGCTCTCTGAGGCGCTTCAGTGGCATTTCGAGCTGACGGTGAACACCGCCAATATCGTTGAAAACTACGCCACCTTAACGCGCAGCGAGTCCCTTCTGCCGCTGGTGGGGGACAAGACGAAGTTACAGCATTACGCCGCGACGACGCCGATTGTCGACATGGTGCGTTTCTCCCCGGCACAGCTGGATGCCGACGCGCTGATCGGCCTGCTGCGTCCGCTGACGCCGCGTCTTTACTCCATCGCCTCTTCACAGGCGGAAGTGGAAAACGAAGTCCACATCACCGTTGGCGTGGTGCGTTACGACATCGAAGGCCGCGCGCGGGCGGGCGGGGCGTCGGGCTTCCTGGCCGACCGCGTGGAAGAAGAGGGCGAGGTGCGCGTCTTTATCGAACACAACGACAACTTCCGCCTGCCGGCAAACCCGGAAACGCCGGTGATCATGATTGGCCCGGGCACCGGCATCGCACCGTTCCGCGCCTTTATGCAGCAGCGTGCAGCGGACGAGGCGCCGGGTAAAAACTGGCTGTTCTTCGGCAACCCGCATTTTACTGAAGATTTCCTCTACCAGGTTGAATGGCAGCGCTACGTCAAAGAGGGCGTGCTGACCCGCATCGATCTGGCCTGGTCCCGCGATCAGAAAGAAAAAGTATACGTACAAGACAAACTGCGCGAACAGGGCGCAGAGCTGTGGCGCTGGATCAATGACGGCGCCCACATTTATGTCTGCGGCGACGCCAATCGCATGGCGAAAGACGTTGAGCAGGCACTGCTGGAAGTGATTGCCGAATTCGGCGGTATGGATGCCGAAACGGCGGATGAATTTTTAAGTGAGCTGCGCGTAGAGCGCCGTTATCAGCGAGATGTCTACTAATGAGCGAAAAACATCCTGGCCCACTGGTGGTCGAAGGCAAACTGTCTGATGCCGAGCGCATGAAGGTAGAGAGCAACTACCTGCGCGGTACCATTGCCGAAGATTTAAATGACGGCCTGACCGGCGGTTTCAAAGGCGACAACTTCCTGCTGATCCGTTTCCACGGTATGTACCAGCAAGACGACCGCGATATCCGCGCCGAACGTGCCGAACAGAAGCTGGAGCCGCGTCATGCGATGCTGCTGCGCTGCCGCCTGCCGGGTGGCATCATCACCACCAAACAGTGGCAGGCGATTGACAAGTTTGCCGGTGAAAACACGATTTACGGCAGCATCCGTCTGACTAACCGTCAGACCTTCCAGTTCCACGGCATTCTGAAGAAAAACGTCAAGCCGGTGCACCAGATGCTGCACTCCGTGGGGCTGGACGCGCTGGCGACCGCCAACGACATGAACCGTAACGTGCTTTGCACCTCGAACCCGTATGAGTCCGAGCTGCACGCCGAAGCGTACGAGTGGGCGAAGAAGATCTCCGAGCACCTGCTGCCACGCACGCGTGCCTATGCGGAGATCTGGCTCGATCAGGAGAAAGTCGCGACCACGGACGAAGAGCCGATCCTCGGTCAGACCTACCTGCCGCGCAAATTCAAGACCACGGTGGTTATCCCGCCGCAGAACGATATCGACCTGCACGCCAACGACATGAACTTCGTGGCGATTGCCGAAAATGGCAAGCTGGTCGGCTTTAACCTGCTGGTGGGCGGCGGTTTGTCCATCGAGCATGGGAACAAGAAAACCTATGCCCGCACCGCGAGCGAGTTCGGCTTCCTGCCGCTGGAGCACACGCTGGCCGTGGCTGAGGCGGTGGTTACTACCCAGCGCGACTGGGGCAACCGTACCGACCGTAAAAACGCGAAAACCAAATACACCCTGGAGCGCGTGGGCGTCGAGACGTTCAAAGAAGAAGTGGAGCGTCGCGCGGGGTTCAAGTTTGAGCCGATCCGCCCTTACGAATTCACCGGTCGCGGCGATCGCATTGGCTGGGTGAAAGGTATCGATAATAAATGGCACCTGACGCTGTTTATTGAAAACGGTCGTATTCTGGATTATCCGGGCCGCCCGCTGAAAACCGGTCTGCTGGAAATTGCGAAGATCCATAAAGGCGAGTTCCGCATTACCGCCAACCAGAACCTGATTATTGCCGGCGTGCCGGAAAGCGATAAGGCGAGAATTGAAGAGCTGGCGCGCGATCATGGGTTGATGAATGCGGTTAAACCGCAGCGTGAAAACTCGATGGCCTGCGTGTCGTTCCCGACCTGCCCGCTGGCGATGGCCGAAGCGGAACGTTTCCTGCCGTCCTTCACTGATAAAGTGGAAGCGATTCTGGAAAAACACGGTATTCCGGACGAGCATATTGTTATGCGCGTCACCGGCTGCCCGAACGGCTGCGGTCGCGCGATGCTGGCCGAGCTGGGTCTGGTGGGCAAAGCGCCGGGTCGCTATAACCTGCACCTGGGCGGTAACCGTATCGGGACGCGTATTCCGCGTATGTACCGTGAAAATATTACGGAACCGGAAATTCTTGATTCCATCGACGAGCTTGTCGGGCGCTGGGCGAAAGAGCGCGAAGCGGGTGAAGGCTTCGGCGACTTTACGGTGCGTGCGGGCATCATTCGCCCGGTGCTCGATCCCGCAAGGGATTTCTGGGAGTAACGCATCCTTTGCCCGGTGGCGCTTCGCTTACCGGGCCTACGGGTTTTGTAGGCCGGGCAAACGCAGTGCCGCCCGGCAAAACAGGCAAACGAGGTTCTTATGTCCGTACTCGATCTAAACGCCCTTAATGACCTGCCAAAAGTCGAACGCATTCTGGCCCTGGCAGAAACCAACGCCCAGCTGGAAAAACTCGACGCCGAAGGGCGCGTGGCGTGGGCGCTGGAAAACCTGCCGGGTGACTATGTGCTGTCGTCAAGCTTTGGCATCCAGGCGGCGGTCAGCCTGCACCTGGTGAATCGGATCCGCCCGGACATTCCGGTGCTCCTCACCGATACCGGCTATCTGTTCCCGGAGACCTACCAGTTTATTGACGAGCTGACGGACAAGCTCAAGCTGAACCTCAAAGTTTACCGCGCGACGGAAAGCGCGGCCTGGCAGGAGGCGCGCTACGGCAAGCTGTGGGAACAGGGCGTTGAGGGCATTGAGAAATACAATGAGATCAACAAGGTCGAGCCGATGAACCGGGCGCTGAAAGAGCTGAACGCTCAGACCTGGTTCGCGGGCCTGCGCCGCGAGCAGTCCGGGAGCCGGGCAACGCTGCCGGTGCTGGCGGTGCAGCGCGGCGTGTTCAAAGTGCTGCCGATCATCGACTGGGATAACCGCACGGTGTACCAGTATCTGCAAAAGCACGGGCTGAAGTACCATCCGCTGTGGGATCAAGGCTACCTGTCGGTAGGCGACACCCACACTACGCGTAAATGGGAACCGGGAATGGCGGAAGAAGAGACGCGATTCTTTGGGCTGAAGCGCGAGTGCGGGCTGCACGAAGGGTAATGTTTTTTCGCCCGGTGGCGCTGCGCTTACCGGGCCTACAACGGCACAAAACGTAGGCCCGGTAAGGCGTAGCCGCCACCGGGCTTAACGACATCAGGCTTTCCCTGCTTTCGCCAGCTCCTTCACCAGCGGCAGCATCACTTTCACGACATCCCGGCTGCGGTGCTCAATCCGCTGCGGCAGCGCTTTATCAATGTGCTGCTGATTATCCAGCCGCACATCATGCCAGCTGGTCCCGTCCGGAAAGGCTTTCGATTTGCTGCGCTGCTGATAGCCATCTTTTTTGCCCAGCGCCCAGTTCGTCGCCTCGACGTACAGCACCGGAATGCCCGCCTTATCAAACACTTCACCGTCATTACAGCAGCCTGTGCCTTTAGGATACTGCGGGTTACCGCCCGGATTTGTCGCGGCATAGACGCCATGCGTGCGGGCAAGCGCCAGCGCGCGGTCGCGGGTGAGTTTACGTACGCTACTCGGCGTGCTCTGTCCGCTATTAAAATAGAGCTTATCCCCCACGATCAGATTATCGAGGTTAATCACCAGCAACGTATTTTTCTTCTCCTCAGCGCTCATGCGCTTAAGGAGATTCTCAGCGCCGAGTTTTCCTTCTTCTTCGCCGCTGGTCGCAACAAAGCGAATGCTGTATTTCGTCGGAATATTCTTCAGGCGTTCGGCCAGCTCAAGCATCACGCCCAGACCCGCCGCATTGTCATCCAGTCCCTGAAGCGTCAGCCCGCCGAGGTTATTATCGACATCGGCGTCGCTCAACGGCGTGTAGGTATCAAGGTGCGCCATAATAATAATCTGCTCAGCCGCCTTTCCTTCGTGCGCCGCAATAACCGTGCTGCCGGTTACGTTATGCCAGTTTTGCGTTTTATTGCGTGTGGTATAGATGTAGCGGCTGTGGAAAGCGCGAATGTCGCTCTCATAGCCCATATCCGCAAATTGCTGACGGATATAGTCTGCCGAGAGCATCTCGGCTGGGGTTCCGGTCATACGGCCCGGAAAGACCGTCGCAATATGCCGCGCCTGCATACTGGCTATTTCACCGTAAGATTGATTTTTTGCCTGAGCCGGAAGGATAAAGCAAACGCCGAGCGCCAGGGCAACGAATCGGTGGCGCATTGCGGAAAACATAGTGAGTCCTTAAAAACAGAGCAAAATTTTAACCCGCATAGTATGAAACTGTGATCGGGTAGACACAATTTGAATTGCTCCTAAATGCCCGAAATTTCGCGTGTTAAGCACTTTTTGATATTTGCTTTTCCACGGCGTTATTCCATTGAGTAACTACTCATTCCAATTCGTAATTTCATTCGATCTAAGCCGCCCCCTATAGTCCCTTTATTCGTGGTTGTTAGTGAGTTGTTGCCTGTGGACTATCTCCCCCTTTTTGCTGCCTTAAAAGACCGACCGGTACTGGTTGTCGGGACGGGTGAAATTGCCGATCGCAAAATCGCCTTCCTGCAACGCGCCGGGGCGCAGGTGCAGATCGTTGCAGAGGCGGATTTTGAAGAGTCTCAGATCGACAGCGTGGTGCTGGTGATTGCGGCAACCGAAGATCGGGCGCTCAACCGCCGCATCTCCGACGCAGCTCAGGCCCGTCACCGTCTGGTGAACGTGGTAGACGACCAGCCGTTATGTTCATTTATCTTCCCGTCGATTGTCGACCGCTCGCCGCTGCTGGTAGCGATCTCCTCCGGCGGCACCGCCCCGGTGCTGGCGCGCGTGCTGAGAGAAAAAATCGAAGCGCTGCTGCCGACCAGCCTCGGACGCATGGCGGAGAAGGCCAGCTACTGGCGCAACCATTTGAAAACGCGTCTGACCAGCGTGACGGAACGCCGTCGCTTCTGGGAGCGTGTGTTTCGCGGCCGCTTTGCCAGCCTGATGCAGGCCGGTAACGAGACGGCGGCGCAACAAATTCTCGAAGACGAACTGGATAACCCCGGCAGTACGGGCGGAGAGATCATTCTGGTGGGCGCCGGGCCGGGCGATGCCGGGCTGCTCACGCTGCGTGGCCTCCAGGTTCTTCAGGATGCGGATATCGTGTTCTATGACCACCTGGTCACCGACGGTATTCGCGAGCTGATCCGCCGTGACGCGGAGCAAATTTGCGTCGGCAAACGTGCTGGCGAGCACTCTGTGCCGCAGCACGACACCAACCAGATGCTGATTGCCGCCGCGAAAGCGGGCAAGACCGTGGTGCGCCTGAAAGGGGGCGACCCGTTTATCTTCGGTCGTGGTGGCGAGGAGTTGCAGGCGGCAGCCGAAGCGGGCGTTCCGTTTCAGGTGGTCCCAGGCATTACGGCGGCGTCTGCCGTTACGGCCTACGCCGGTATTCCGCTGACCCATCGCGATTACGCCCAGAGCGTGACCTTTGTGACCGGGCACTATAAAGCCGACAGCACGCCGTTTGACTGGTCGCATCTCGCCCAGAACCGACAAACGCTGGCGATTTATATGGGCACGATGAAAGCGGCAGACATCAGCGAACAGCTTATTCAGCACGGTCGCGATGCGACGACGCCGGTAGCGGTGATCTCCCGCGGGACACGCGTCGATCAGCATGTCGCCATCGGCACCTTACAAGACCTTGCAACCCTGGCGAAAGACGCCCCAATGCCCGCCCTGATTGTGGTGGGAGAAGTGGTGCAGCTGCACAGCACGCTCGCCTGGTTCCAACACACAACCGACACAGAAGGCTTTGGCGCTTCTGTTATAAATTTGGCTTAAGGAACGGTTATGGACCAAAAACGACTTACTCACCTGCGGCAGCTCGAAGCGGAAAGTATCCACATTATCCGCGAAGTGGCCGCCGAGTTTTCTAACCCGGTGATGATGTACTCCATCGGTAAAGATTCCAGCGTCATGCTGCACCTGGCGCGTAAAGCGTTTTATCCGGGTACGCTGCCGTTCCCGCTGTTACACGTGGATACCGGCTGGAAATTCCGCGAGATGTACGAGTTTCGTGACCGTACCGCCAAAGCCTACGGCTGCGAGCTGCTGGTGCACAAAAACCCGGAAGGGGTGGCGATGGGCATCAACCCGTTCGTGCACGGCAGCGCCAAGCATACCGACATCATGAAAACCGAAGGGCTGAAGCAGGCGCTGAATAAATACGGTTTTGATGCGGCCTTCGGCGGCGCGCGACGTGACGAAGAGAAATCCCGCGCCAAAGAGCGTATCTACTCTTTCCGCGACCGCTTCCACCGCTGGGACCCGAAAAACCAGCGTCCGGAGCTGTGGCACAACTACAACGGCCAGATCAACAAGGGCGAAAGCATTCGCGTCTTCCCGCTCTCCAACTGGACCGAGCTGGATATCTGGCAGTACATCTATCTGGAAAATATTGAGATCGTTCCGCTGTATCTGGCGGCCGAGCGCCCGGTGCTGGAGCGCGACGGCATGCTGATGATGATCGACGACGATCGCATTGATTTACAGCCGGGCGAAGTGATCAAAAAACAGATGGTCCGTTTCCGTACTCTCGGCTGCTGGCCGTTGACCGGCGCGGTGGAATCCAGTGCGCAGACGCTGCCCGAGATCATCGAGGAGATGCTGGTGTCGACCACCAGTGAGCGACAGGGCCGCGTGATTGACCGCGACCAGGCAGGCTCCATGGAGCTTAAGAAACGTCAGGGTTATTTCTAAGGAGCCGCCATGAATACGACTATTGCCCAACAAATTGCCGATGAAGGCGGCGTAGAAGCTTATCTGCACGCCCAACAGTACAAAAGCCTGCTGCGTTTCCTGACCTGCGGCAGCGTGGATGACGGGAAAAGTACCCTGATTGGTCGTCTGCTGCACGACACGCGCCAGATCTACGAAGATCAGCTCTCTTCCCTGCACAACGACAGTAAACGCCACGGCACCCAGGGCGAAAAACTCGATCTGGCGCTGCTGGTGGACGGCTTGCAGGCGGAGCGCGAGCAGGGCATTACCATTGATGTCGCCTATCGCTACTTCTCTACCGAAAAGCGCAAATTTATTATCGCCGACACCCCGGGGCACGAGCAGTACACCCGTAACATGGCGACCGGCGCGTCCACCTGTGACCTGGCGATCCTGCTGATCGACGCCCGTAAAGGTGTGCTGGATCAGACTCGTCGTCACAGCTTTATCTCTACGCTGCTTGGGATCAAACACCTGGTGGTGGCAGTGAACAAAATGGATCTGGTGGACTACAGCGAAGCGCGTTTCGACGAGATCCGCCAGAGCTACCTGACCTTTGCTGAACAGCTGCCGGGCAACCTCGATATTCGCTTTGTGCCGCTGTCGGCGCTGGAAGGGGATAACGTCGCCTCTCAGAGCGCGAACATGCCGTGGTACAGCGGCCCGACGCTGCTGGAAGTGCTGGAAACCGTTGAAATTCAGCGCGTGGTCGATACCCAGCCGATGCGCTTCCCGGTGCAGTACGTGAACCGTCCGAACCTCGATTTCCGCGGTTTCTCCGGTACTCTCGCTTCAGGCTCCGTGAAGGTGGGTCAGCGCGTCAAGGTGCTGCCATCCGGCGTGGAATCGACCATCGCCCGTATCGTCACCTTTGATGGCGATCTGGACGAAGCCGGGGCAGGTGAAGCGGTAACCCTGGTACTGAAAGACGAAATTGATATCAGCCGCGGCGACCTGCTGGTCGACGCGCAGGAAACGCTGGCGGCGGTGCAGGGCGCATCCGTGGATGTAGTGTGGATGGCCGAACAGCCGCTGACCGCAGGCCAGAGCTATGACATTAAAATCGCCGGCAAGAAAACCCGCGCCCGCGTGGACGGCATTCAGTTCCAGGTGGACATCAACAACCTGACCCACCGTGACGTGAGCGAGCTGCCGCTGAACGGCATCGGTCTGGTGGATATGACCTTCGACGAGCCGCTGGTGCTGGATCCGTATCAGCAGAATCCGGTGACGGGCGGGCTGATCTTCATTGACCGCCTGACCAACGTCACCGTCGGTGCCGGCATGGTCCGCGAGCCTGACGCACAGGCGAGCGTGACGTCTGAGTTCAGCGCCTTCGAGCTGGAACTGAATGCGCTGGTGCGTAAGCACTTCCCGCACTGGGGCGCACGCGATCTGCTGGGAGGCAAGTGATGGCCGCCCATGATGAGAACGTCGTCTGGCATCCTCATCCGGTCACCGTCGCCCAGCGCGAACAGCTCCACGGTCACCGTGGGGTTGTGCTGTGGTTTACCGGGCTGTCTGGCTCCGGTAAATCCACGGTGGCAGGCGCACTGGAAGAGGCGCTGCATCAGCAGGGGGTGAGCACCTACCTGCTGGACGGCGACAACGTGCGTCACGGCCTGTGCAGCGATTTAGGGTTCAGCGATGAAGACCGTAAAGAGAACATTCGTCGGGTAGGGGAAGTCGCCAGCCTGATGGCGGATGCCGGGCTGGTGGTGCTAACGGCGTTTATCTCACCTCACCGCGCCGAACGTCAGATGGTGCGTGAGCGCGTTGGGCAGAATCGCTTTATTGAAGTGTTTGTGGATACCCCGCTGGCAATCTGCGAAGCGCGCGATCCAAAAGGGCTGTACAAAAAAGCCCGCGCGGGAGAGCTGCGAAACTTCACCGGCATTGACTCGGTTTACGAAGCGCCTGAATCCCCTGAGATTCATCTGGAAGGCCAACAATTGGTAACAAATTTAGTAAGCCAATTATTAGACCTGCTCAGACGGGACGATATTATCAGATCCTGAGACGGTATCGTTCGGGAGCTGTCTTCCCGAGCGATGAGTCACGGTCACAGGATTAGCTATGCGCAACAGTGAAAACTACATGATTACCACCGGGTCGGAACCGTTAACGACCGACGACGAGACGACCTGGTCCTTCCCTGGGGCGATAGTCGGCTTCGTGTCGTGGTTACTGGCGCTGGGTATCCCGTTTTTGATCTATGGTGGTAACACCCTCTTTTTCTTCCTCTATACCTGGCCTTTCTTTCTGGCGCTGATGCCCGTTGCGGTGGTTGTGGGCGTGGCGCTGCACTCCCTTTTCAACGGCAAGCTCCTGTATAGTACGTTCATCACTATCGCCACCGTTGTGGTCATCTTTGGCCTGCTGTTTTTATGGCTGATGGGCTAACTTACGGCATAATTAAAACCCCGCAGTAGAGTCCAGCGGAAAGTTATGGGATGATGATGCCGTTTTTTCAGGGGGCAGGATGGGTAAACTAACGCTGCTGTTGCTGGCTTTGCTGGTCTGGCTGCAATATTCGCTGTGGTTCGGCAAAAACGGACTGCACGACTACAGCCGGGTGAGCGATGACGTCGCGGCACAGCAGGCGACAAACGCCAAACTTAAAGCGCGTAACGATCAACTTTTTGCTGAAATTGATGACCTCAATGGCGGCCAGGAGGCGATTGAGGAGCGCGCACGCAATGAACTCAGTATGACTAAGCCGGGCGAAACGTTTTATCGCCTGGTTCCGGATGCGTCTAAACGCAATCAGGGCTCCGCACAAAACAATCGATAATCAGGCCCAGGATTACGACATGGCAGCAACTTTTTCGGACGTCTGTGCCGTGGTGCCGGCCGCAGGTTTTGGCCGGCGCATGCAGACAGAGTGTCCCAAGCAGTACCTCTCAATTGGTGATAAAACGATCCTCGAGCACGCCGTGGCAGCGCTGCTGGCGCATGCCCGGGTGAAACGCGTGTTTATTGCCATCAGCCCCGGCGATGCGCGTTTTGCGCAACTCCCGCTGGCACATCATCCTCAGATTACCGTTGTTGACGGCGGCGCCGAGCGGGCCGACTCTGTTCTGGCGGGCATTCAGGCTGCCGGGAACGCGCAGTGGGTGCTGGTGCACGATGCCGCGCGTCCCTGTCTGCATCACGACGATCTGTCACGTCTGCTGGCCCTGAGTGAAACCAGTAACGTGGGCGGCATTCTGGCCGCCCCGGTGCGTGACACCATGAAGCGTGCCGAACCGGGTAAACCGGCGATTGCCCACACCGTCGAGCGCGTGGATTTATGGCACGCGCTGACGCCACAATTTTTTCCCCGCGAATTACTTCACGACTGCTTAACGCGTGCGCTCAAAGAAGGTGCGACCATTACGGACGAAGCCTCGGCGCTGGAGTATTGCGGTTTCCACCCAACGCTTGTTGAAGGGCGCGCTGATAATATAAAAGTGACGCGCCCGGAAGACTTACAGCTCGCGGAATTTTATCTTACCCGTACGACCCCTCAGGAGAAGGCATAATGCGTATTGGACACGGTTTTGATGTACACGCCTTTGGCGGCGTTGGCCCAATTATCATTGGCGGCGTGCGCATTCCATACGAAAAAGGTTTGCTGGCGCATTCTGATGGCGACGTGGCGCTGCATGCGCTGACCGACGCGCTGCTGGGTGCCGCCGCGTTGGGCGACATTGGTAAACTGTTCCCGGACACCGATCCTGCTTTTAAAGGCGCAGACAGCCGCGAACTGCTGCGCGAAGCCTGGCGTCGTATTCAGGCCAAAGGCTACACCCTCGGCAACGTTGATGTGACGATCATTGCTCAGGCACCGAAGATGCTGCCGCACATCCCTCAGATGCGCGTGTTTATCGCTGAAGATCTGGGCTGCCATATGGACGACGTCAACGTCAAAGCGACCACCACGGAGAAGCTGGGCTTTACCGGTCGTGGCGAAGGCATTGCCTGTGAAGCCGTGGCGCTGCTGGTGAAGGCGGTCAAATGACGGATTTCGACAACCTGACGTATCTGCACGGCAAACCGCAGGGCAAGGGTCTGCTGAAAGCCAACCCTGAAGATTTCGTGGTAGTGGAAGATCTGGGTTTTGAGCCGGACGGCGAAGGCGAGCACATCCTGGTGCGCATTCTGAAAAACGGCTGCAACACCCGCTTCGTGGCGGACGCGCTGGCAAAATTCCTCAACATTCACGCCCGCGAGGTGAGCTTTGCCGGTCAAAAGGATAAGCATGCCGTGACCGAACAGTGGCTTTGCGCCCGCGTGCCCGGCAATGCCATGCCCGATTTAAGCAAATTTGAGCTTGAGGGCTGTAAGGTACTGGAGTATGCCCGCCACAAACGCAAATTGCGTCCGGGAGCGTTGAAAGGCAACGATTTCACGCTGGTGCTGCGTGAAGTGACCGACCGCGATGACGTTGAAAAACGCCTTAAGGCCATTACCGAACGCGGCGTGCCAAACTATTTTGGCGCACAGCGCTTTGGCATTGGTGGCAGCAACCTGCTGGGCGCGCTGCGCTGGGCGCAAAGCAGCGCGCCGGTGCGCGACAGGAATAAACGCAGTTTTTGGTTGTCGGCAGCCCGCAGTGCGTTGTTTAATCAGATTGTGAGCGAACGGCTGAAAAAACCGGACGCGAATCAAGTTGTTGTCGGCGATGCGCTACAATTAGCGGGACGCGGAAGCTGGTTTGTGGCAACGGCCGATGAGATGGCCGATGCCCAGTCGCGCGTGGACGCTAAATCGCTGATGATTACCGCCGCCTTGCCGGGCTCAGGCGACTGGGGAACCCAGGGCGAGGCGCTGGCCGCTGAGCAGTCAGCGGTGGCGGATGCGCCAGAATTACAATCATTGCTGGTGCGGGAAAAAGTCGAGGCGGCGCGCCGTGCGATGCTCCTCTACCCGCAACAGCTGAGCTGGAACTGGTGGGATGACGTAACCGTCGAGTTACGCTTCTGGCTGCCGGCAGGTAGCTTTGCCACCAGTGTTGTCAGGGAACTTATCAACACGTCGGGTGATTATGCGAATATTGCTGAGTAACGATGACGGGATCCATGCGCCAGGTATTCAGACGCTGGCGAAACACCTCCGCGAATTTGCGGATGTGCAGGTCGTGGCTCCCGATCGTAACCGCAGTGGCGCGTCTAACTCATTGACGCTGGAGTCTTCACTTCGCACCTTTACCTTTGAGAATGGCGATATTGCCGTCCAGATGGGGACGCCGACCGACTGCGTGTTTCTGGGCGTAAATGCGCTGATGCGCCCGCGGCCGGATGTTGTGGTCTCCGGCATCAATGCCGGGCCGAATCTTGGCGATGATGTGATTTACTCCGGCACCGTGGCCGCGGCGATGGAGGGGCGTCACCTGGGGTTCCCGGCGCTGGCGGTCTCGTTAAACGGCCACACCCACTATGACACTGCCGCCGCGGTGACCTGCTCCATTCTCCGTGCGCTTGGCCGCGAGCCGCTGCGTACCGGACGTATCCTCAATATTAACGTGCCGGATCTCCCGCTGGACGAGATTAGAGGGATCCGCGTGACGCGCTGCGGCAGTCGCCATCCGGCCGATCAGGTTATTCCCCAGCAGGATCCGCGCGGCAATACCCTGTACTGGATCGGCCCGCCGGGAGATAAATGCGATGCCGGGCCAGACACCGACTTCGCTGCGGTGGATGAGGGTTACGTTTCCGTTACGCCGTTGCACGTAGATTTAACCGCTTATAGCGCGCATGATGTGGTGTCGGACTGGTTAGATCGGGTCGGAGTGAACGCGCAATGGTAAGTAAACGTGTACAAACTCTTCTGGAACAATTACGCGCACAGGGGATCGCCAACGAGCAGGTGCTGGATGCGCTTGCCCAGGTTCCCCGTGAGAAGTTTGTAGATGAGGCGTTTGAACACAAAGCGTGGGAAAACGTGGCGCTGCCCATCGGGCAAGGCCAGACGATTTCGCAGCCTTACATGGTGGCGCGTATGACGGAGCTTCTGGAGTTAACGCCAGACTCCCGGGTGCTGGAAATTGGCACCGGTTCAGGGTATCAGACCGCGATCCTGGCCCACCTTGTGCACCATGTCTGTTCCGTGGAACGGATTAAAGGCTTGCAGTGGCAGGCGCGCCGTCGCCTGAAACAGCTTGATTTACATAATGTATCGACACGCCACGGCGATGGATGGCAGGGTTGGCAGGCTCGCGCCCCGTTTGACGCCATAATAGTCACGGCCGCGCCACCTGAAATTCCCGCTGCACTTCTCTCGCAGCTGGACGAGGGCGGCATTCTAGTTTTGCCCGTCGGCGATGAGCAGCAGCTTTTAAAGCGCGTTCGTCGACGCGGCGGCGAGTTTATTATCGATACCGTGGAAGCCGTGCGCTTTGTGCCCCTGGTTAAGGGCGAGCTGGCCTGAGACTCGGATTTTTCCAGGGTTATTGAGGCAAATTCAGCGTATGGTGTGGCGCGATAGGTTCGTGCCATCACGGTTATTTTTAAGTCACTGGTAGTTAACACATTCCTGGGGGATAAATGAGCGCGGGAAGCCCAAAATTCACCATCAGCCGTGTTGCGGCATTATCACTGGTTTCGCTCTGGCTGGCAGGCTGTACAAGTTCTGACAATGCACCTGCGCCCGTCAGTTCCGTCAATGGAACCAGCGGCTCGGGTAACACGTCCAGCGGAATGTTGATTACCCCTCCGCCTAAAATGGGCACGTCCACGGCGCAGCAAACTCCGCAGATCCAGCCGGTTCAGCGTCCAGTTACGCAGCCTTCGCAGATTCAGCCAGTGGATCAGCCTGTTCAGACCGAAAATGGCCGCATAGTGTATAACCGTAAGTATGGGAACATTCCGAAAGGTAGCTATACCGGCGGCAGCACCTATACCGTGAAGCGCGGCGATACGCTGTTCTATATTGCCTGGATCACCGGGAACGATTTCCGCGATCTGGCACAGCGAAACAACGTCCAGGCCCCGTATGGTCTGGAAGTCGGGCAAACGCTCCAGGTAGGCAATGCAACGGGTACCCCACTGACGCCTGGCAACACGGTTTCAGCGGCAGATGTGACGGCTCAAAATAACAGCGTTAAGCCTGCACAAAAATCCACCACGGTGGTTGCTTCACAACCTGTAATTACGTATTCTGAGGATTCAGGTGATCAGAGTGCTAACAAAATGTTGCCGAATAATAAAGGTACTGCGACTGTTGTCACAGCACCGACTACGGCACCTGTGGTTAGCTCTACTGTACCGACTGCAAGCAGTCAGAATGCCAGCTCGTCAATCACCACCTGGCGCTGGCCAACTGACGGCAAGATTATCGAGAACTTTGCTACCTCTGAGGGGGGCAACAAAGGGATCGATATCGCAGGCAGTAAAGGACAGGCAATCATCGCGACCGCAGACGGGCGCGTTGTCTATGCCGGTAACGCACTGCGCGGTTACGGTAATCTTATTATCATCAAACATAATGATGATTACCTGAGTGCCTACGCCCATAACGACACTATGCTGGTCCGGGAACAACAAGAAGTTAAGGCGGGGCAAAAAATCGCTACCATGGGTAGCACCGGAACCAGTTCTACACGCTTGCATTTTGAAATTCGTTACAAGGGGAAATCCGTAAACCCGCTGCAATATTTACCGCAGCGATAAATTGATGGGACATGCCAGCCAGGGTGTCTCGTCCAGGGATCACGGGTAGGAGCCACCTTATGAGTCAGAATACGCTGAAAGTTCATGATTTAAATGAAGACGCGGAATTTGATGAGAACGGAGCAGAGGCTTTTGACGAAAAAGCCTTAGTAGAAGAGGAACCCAGTGATAACGATTTGGCTGAAGAAGAGCTGTTATCGCAGGGTGCCACACAGCGTGTGCTGGACGCGACTCAGCTTTACCTTGGGGAGATTGGTTACTCCCCACTGCTAACGGCCGAAGAAGAAGTCTATTTCGCACGTCGTGCTTTGCGTGGTGATGTTGCCTCGCGTCGTCGCATGATCGAAAGTAACCTGCGACTGGTCGTGAAAATTGCCCGCCGTTACGGCAATCGTGGTCTGGCTCTGCTGGATCTGATTGAAGAGGGCAACTTAGGTCTCATCCGCGCAGTTGAGAAGTTTGACCCGGAACGCGGGTTCCGTTTCTCAACCTACGCGACCTGGTGGATTCGTCAGACCATCGAACGGGCTATTATGAACCAGACCCGTACGATTCGACTGCCGATCCACATCGTCAAAGAGTTGAATGTTTATCTGCGTACCGCGCGCGAGTTGTCCCATAAACTGGACCACGAGCCAAGTGCGGAAGAGATTGCAGAGCAACTCGACAAACCGGTTGATGACGTAAGCCGTATGCTGCGTCTCAACGAGCGCATTACCTCGGTTGACACCCCGCTGGGTGGCGACTCCGAAAAAGCGCTGCTGGACATCCTGGCCGATGAAAAAGACAACGGCCCGGAAGACACCACGCAGGACGATGACATGAAACAGAGCATCGTCAAATGGCTGTTCGAACTGAACGCCAAACAGCGTGAAGTGCTGGCACGTCGTTTCGGTTTACTGGGGTATGAAGCTGCGACACTGGAAGACGTCGGTCGTGAGATTGGCCTGACCCGTGAACGTGTTCGTCAGATTCAGGTTGAAGGACTACGTCGCCTGCGTGAAATCCTGCAAGGGCAAGGTCTGAATATCGAAGCGCTGTTCCGCGAGTAAGCAACCATTCGTCAGAAAAGGCCCGTCGTGAGACGGGCCTTTTTTATGCCTTACGGCTGCGCCGTTTCGTGCAGCAAACGCCAGGTGATGTTATCCCCTTCCTGATTAAGCACCGCGGTTGACCAGCGCACGTTGACGGGCTGGCCTGGCCGGGTTTGCGTCTCCCGGTAATGGAGCACTGCGCCGTTGTCCCATGTCTGAAGCGTTGTTAACGCATCAATGTCGATCCTGAGCCCCGGTCGAGTTCCCCGCTGCGCATATAAAAATTGGGCAAGCGCGTGATGATCTAAAGGGTTACCACTCGGTGGAACCATCACAAAATCCGGACGGAAACGGGCGAGCAGGGCGTCCCGATCGCCTTCGCCTGCACCTAACCAGTTTTCAAGGGCGACGTGAATGTCGAGGATCTCTTGTTCGAAATGGGTCATGGTTGCTCCTGTTGCAGTTGCGCAAGTAACTGCGTGTTGTTAAGACGGTAGACGTACAGTACGGGCAGTAGGGTGATGACTGCGGCAAAAACAAACATCCCGTGCCAGGCGGCCAGCGGCGCGACATAATCCTGCATGAAGCTCAGCGCCTGCGCCAGCAGCAGAGCGCCCGCAAAAAAGCTCAACTGACGATTCAGATTCCATAGCGCGCTGGCATCGGGCATATCTTTCGGTCGCATCGTCAAAAACGCGCTGCTCTGAGCCGTACTGCTGCAAAGGCTTCCCCCCGCGCCCATCAGCGCAAACGCAACGGCAGGTAGCAGCATTGCCGGGCCGACGTTAACTAAAAGCAGAATGCCCGTCGCCTGCAAAAGGCAACCGATGACCACCAGCGGCCGGGGGCCGATACGGTTGAAATAGCGTCCTGTCGCGGTGATAGCCAAAAACGAAGCCACAGACCACGGCAGCATAAGCATGCCCGTTGCGGCGGGTGTCATATTGGCCTCGCTCTGGAGGTAATACATGCCCGTTACGTTCACGCCGATAAAAATGCCGGGTACGCACACATAGATAAGCATGGATAAGCGCAACAGCGGATCCGTCAGCAAAGACAGGTTTACTGTCCTGGTGGTGTTTATCGGCGACGGTTCTGTTTTAAGCCACGCGCAGGCCAAAGCAAAGGTGACAATGGCGACGGGCAGGGTGGCAAAAAAAATCCAGCGCCAGCTGAATGTCTGAACCAGCATACCGCCCACAGCCGGTGAGCACGCGGGGGCAAGCAGTGTGACCAGCATCACCGCCGAGGAGAGTCTGGCCCGCTCATGAGGCTTAAACTGTTGCCAGGTCAGCGCCTGACCAACCGGGATCAGTAAACCCCCTCCGGCGCCCTGTACGACTCGCCAGGCAATCAGACTTTCCAGCGAAGATGAGAGACCCGCCGCAACGGAGGCCGCGCTAAAGAGAAGCAGTGAGAGCAGGATAACGCGCTTCGGCCCGACGCGGCGCGTCAGGATACTGCTGAAAGGGATGACTAGCGTCAGCCCGGCAATGTATCCGTTACTTACCCAGGCAAGCGCGGAAGGTGTTGTATTGAAAGCGCGAGCCATCGCCGGAAAGGCGACGCTGGCAATAAACATGTTTATCAAATCAAGGAAAAAGCCGAGCAGAAAGACGACGGCGATTTTGCTGCGATACGTCATGGAAGTTCCTCCGGTGAGGTGGCGTATCGTATCGGCCCGCGCGTTACGGATAAACGCGACAAAGCACGATATACTGTCAACATTATTTTGACAGTTAACCAGGCAAGCGATGCTTAATTTACAGCGTACGGCGATGTTTATCGCCGTAGCGGACACCGGCAGTTTCACCGCCGCAGCGGAGGCGATGGGGCTGACAAAAGCGGTGGTCAGCTTTCATATTCGTCAGCTTGAAGAGGAGCTGGGCGTCACCCTGTTGCTGCGAACCACCCGACGCCTGACGCTGACCGAGGCGGGGAAGCTCTTTCATCAACGAAGCGTGATGCTGTTACGGGATGCAGAGCGATTGCAGGATGATGTTCGCGCCAACCACGCCGGGCTGACGGGAGAACTGCGGATCACCACCACGCCCGAATATGGCTCGCAGGTGGTGGTGCCTTTGCTGGCTGAATTTAGCCAGTTGCACCCGGACCTTCGCGTGCGGCATGTCTCGTCCTCTTTGCATGCCGATCTTATCGCCGAGCGCTTCGATGTCGCTATCCGGCTCGGCACGCTTGCAGATTCGCGCTACCACGCCGCGTTGATGACCTCCTTCACCATCCTTCCCGTGGCAACGCCAGGCTGGCTGGCAAACCATCCGGTTAACTCGCTGGAGCAGCTGGCGGAAGCGGACTGGATCATTCATGAGCGTTTAACGTCGCCGCTGCGCTGGCAGGTGAGAGGTGTTGATGAGCAGCCGGTTTCCTTTGAGATCAAGAAAGCGCCGCGCCTGTATGCAGACAGCGCCCAGGCGCTGATGGCTTTTGCCCTCGCGGGATGTGGAGTGGCGCTGCTGCCGGAGTGGCTGGTGCGAAACGCACTGGATGCAGGGGAACTGGTCTCGCTGTTACCGGCGTACACGTTCGCTCAGCAGGGCATCTATGCCGTTTATCCTGATGCCCGGCATGTGCCCGCGAAAGTGCGAACATTTATTGATTTTATGCGCGTCAGGGTTACTTAATCCTGCATCATCTTTTTAATGAGCGCTGAAAATTGCTCTCGTTCCGCGCCGTTAAGGCGCCCTAAAAACGCCTCATCCACCTCATTTCCAATCGGTTTACTGCTCTCAAGCAGGGCCTCACCTTCGGCCGTCAGAAAGACAAACCGACGGCGCTTGTCCGCCGGATCGTGCTCGCGCCTGACCAGGCCGCGTGCTTCCATGCGGCTCAGCATTTCTGCCAGCGTCGCTTTGGTGCTCACCGCGACTTCAGTCAGGGCAACCTGCTCAATGCCAGGATTTTCAGCAATTGACCGCATCACCGCATACTGTGGCTTTGTCAGTTCGGGCAATGCGTGCTGCCACTGGGCGGTATGCTGTTGAAAAAGCTGACGTAGCAGGTGGAAAGCTTCTTGTCTTAACTCCATGGACACTCCGACGGAAAAATACTCCCTCTATGATAGCCGCTCTCGGGCTGAATTTTAACGCGAGAGTTTTTTAGCGATTAGTGTGATCGTATACGAACGATCTTGTCAGCAGCAGGATCAAGGCGTAGTTTAATTAATATGTTCGTATACGAACAAACTAATTGAGGTGCTGAATGAGATTGATTGTGGGAATGACGGGCGCAACGGGTGCGCCATTAGGCGTGGCGTTGTTGCAGGCGCTGCGGGAAATGCCGGAGGTGGAAACGCATCTGGTGATGTCGAAGTGGGCAAAAACCACGATTGAGCTGGAAACGCCCTTCACTGCGCATGACGTTGCTGCCCTGGCGGATGTCGTCCATAGCCCGGCCGATCAGGCTGCCACCATCTCCTCCGGCTCGTTTCGCACCGACGGCATGATCGTCATCCCGTGCAGCATGAAAACGCTGGCGGGTATCCGCGCGGGCTACGCCGAAGGGCTGGTAGGGCGTGCCGCAGACGTGGTGCTGAAAGAGGGACGCAAGCTGGTGCTGGTTCCCCGTGAGACGCCGCTCAGCACCATCCATCTCGAGAATATGCTTGCCCTTTCCCGCATGGGCGTGGCGATGGTGCCGCCTATGCCTGCGTACTACAACCACCCGCAAACCGCCGATGACATTACCCATCATATCGTGACCCGCGTTCTCGACCAGTTCGGTCTGGAGCATAAAAAAGCCCGACGCTGGGAAGGTTTGCAGGCAGCGAAACATTTTTCACAGGAGAATAAAGATGGCATTTGATGATTTGAGAAGCTTCTTGCAGGCGCTCGATGAGCAAGGGCAGCTGCTGAAAATTGAGGAAGAGGTAAACGCTGAGCCGGATTTAGCGGCGGCCGCCAACGCTACCGGGCGCATTGGCGATGGCGCGCCTGCGCTGTGGTTCGATAATATTCGCGGTTTCACCGATGCCCGTGTGGTGATGAACACTATCGGCTCGTGGCAAAACCACGCTATTTCGATGGGGCTGCCGGCGAATACCCCGGTGAAAAAACAGATCGACGAGTTTATTCGTCGCTGGGACAAATTTCCCGTCGCGCCAGAGCGTCGTGCAAACCCGGCCTGGGCGCAGAACACGGTGGACGGGGAAGACATTAACCTGTTCGACATTCTGCCGCTGTTCCGCCTGAACGACGGTGACGGGGGCTTTTATCTCGATAAAGCATGCGTTGTCTCCCGCGATCCGCTCGACCCCGATCACTTCGGCAAGCAGAACGTCGGGATCTATCGTATGGAAGTGAAGGGCAAGCGTAAGCTCGGCCTGCAACCGGTGCCGATGCACGATATTGCGTTGCATCTGCATAAGGCAGAAGAGCGCGGCGAAGACCTGCCAATTGCCATTACGCTGGGTAACGATCCGATCATCACCCTGATGGGCGCCACGCCGCTGAAATACGATCAATCCGAGTATGAGATGGCCGGTGCGCTACGTGAAAGCCCGTATCCGATTGCGACGGCTCCGCTGACCGGTTTCGATGTGCCGTGGGGGTCGGAAGTGATCCTGGAAGGGGTGATTGAAGGCCGGAAACGTGAAATTGAAGGGCCCTTCGGTGAGTTTACCGGTCACTATTCCGGCGGGCGCAACATGACGGTTGTGCGTATCGACAAAGTTTCTTACCGCACTAAACCGATTTTCGAATCTCTCTACCTGGGCATGCCGTGGACCGAGATTGATTATCTGATGGGGCCCGCCACCTGCGTACCGCTCTATCAGCAGCTGAAGGCTGAATTCCCGGAAGTGCAGGCGGTAAACGCCATGTACACCCACGGTCTGCTGGCGATTATCTCCACTAAAAAGCGTTACGGCGGTTTTGCCCGTGCGGTCGGGCTCCGCGCCATGACTACGCCACACGGTCTGGGTTACGTGAAGATGGTGATTATGGTGGATGAAGATGTCGATCCGTTTAACCTGCCGCAGGTGATGTGGGCGCTGTCATCAAAGGTCAATCCGGCAGGCGATCTGGTGCAGCTACCGAATATGTCTGTGCTCGAGCTTGACCCCGGCTCCAGCCCGGCGGGGATCACTGACAAGCTGATCATTGATGCCACCACCCCTGTTGCCCCGGACAACCGTGGTCACTACAGCCAGCCGGTACAGGATCTCCCTGAAACCAAAGCCTGGGCCGAAAAACTGACCGCGATGCTGGCGGCACGTCAATAAGGAGGAAAAAATGATTTGTCCACGTTGTGCCGATGAACATATTGAAGTGATGGCAACATCACCGGCGAAAGGTGTCTGGACGGTATACCAGTGTCAGCACTGTCTGTATACCTGGCGCGATACCGAACCGCTGCGCCGTACCAGCCGCGAGCATTACCCGGAAGCGTTCCGCATGACGCAGAAGGATATTGATGAGGCGCCGCAGGTGCCGACGATCCCGCCGCTGCTGTAAAAAAGCCCGGTGGCGGCTGCGCTTACCGGGCGATAATATTGTGCGGTCCTTTGCCCGGTGGCGCTACGCTTACCGGGCCTACGGGTTTTGTAGGCCGGGTAAGGCGAAGCCGCCACCCGGCAAAAAAGACCGCAGAGAACTAAACCAGACTCTTCAACCGATAAATCCACTCCAGCGCCTGTCGCGGCGTCAGGGAATCCGGGTCGAGATTTTCCAGCGCTTCCACGGCCGGAGAGGTCTCTTCCGGGACCGCCAGCAGTGACATCTGCGTACCATCTATCTGCGTCGCCGCCGCATTCGGTGACAAACTTTCCAGCTCACGCAGTTTCTGACGCGCGCGCTTGATCACCTCTTTTGGCACGCCCGCCAGCGCCGCGACGGCCAGGCCATAACTCTTGCTTGCCGCGCCGTCCTGCACCGTGTGCATAAAGGCGATGGTGTCGCCGTGCTCAAGCGCATCAAGGTGGACGTTAGCCACGCCTTCCATTTTCTCTGGCAGCTGTGTCAGTTCGAAATAGTGCGTTGCGAACAGCGTCAGCGCCTTGATTTTATTTGCCAGACTTTCCGCGCACGCCCAGGCCAGGGACAGGCCGTCATAGGTGGAGGTACCGCGTCCTACTTCGTCCATCAACACCAGACTGTTCTCTGTCGCGTTATGCAGAATGTTGGCGGTTTCGGTCATCTCGACCATAAAGGTAGAGCGACCGCTCGCCAGATCGTCCGCCGCACCCACACGGGTGAAGATACGGTCGATAGGGCCAATCTCAACCTTCTGCGCCGGAACGTAGCTGCCGATGTAGGCGAGCAGCGCGATAAGGGCTGTCTGGCGCATATAGGTACTTTTACCGCCCATGTTGGGACCGGTAATGATCAGCATTCTTCGCTGCGGTGACAGGTTCAACGGGTTGGCAATAAACGGCTCGTTCAGCACCTGCTCAACCACCGGGTGGCGGCCTTCGGTAATGCGAATGCCGGGTTTGTCAGTAAAGGTCGGACAGGTGTAGTTCAGCGTATCGGCGCGCTCGGCCAGGTTTACCAGGACATCCAGCTCGGCCAGCGCAGCGGCGCTCAGTTGCAGGTCAGCCAGGTGCGGCATCAGGATGTCAAACAGCTCGTCATACAGCTGTTTCTCCAGCGCCAGCGCTTTACCTTTCGACGTGAGCACTTTGTCTTCGTACTCTTTCAGCTCGGGAATAATGTAGCGCTCGGCATTTTTCAGCGTCTGGCGGCGAACGTAGTGAATCGGCGCCAGGTGACTCTGCCCACGGCTGATCTGGATATAGTAACCGTGTACCGCGTTGTAGCCGACTTTCAGGGTGTCGAGCCCCAGACGTTCACGCTCGCGGATTTCCAGCTTATCAAGATAATCCGTCGCGCCATCGGCCAGCGCACGCCATTCGTCCAGCTCTTCGTTATAACCCGGAGCAATAACCCCACCATCCCGCACCAGAACAGGCGGCGCATCAATGATGGCGCGTTCCAGCAGTTCGCGTAGCTCGGTAAATTCGCCCATGGTTTCGCGCAGCTTCTGCACTGGCGCGCTGTCGATCTCTCCCAACTGAGCGCGCAGTTCCGGCAACTGCTGGAACGCGTGACGCATACGGGCGAGATCGCGTGGACGCGCGGTGCGCAGTGCCAGGCGCGCCAGGATACGCTCAAGATCACCCACCTGACGCAGCACCGGCTGCAAGTCGGTGTAACGATCCTGCAATGCGGCAATGGTTTGCTGGCGGCCGATCAGCGTGTCGGTATTGCGGATCGGCATATGCAGCCAGCGTTTGAGCATACGGCTGCCCATGGGGGTAACCGTGCTGTCGAGAACCGACGCCAGTGTATTTTCCATGCCGCCAGCGAGGTTCTGAGTGATCTCCAGGTTGCGGCGCGTGGCGGCATCCATGATGATGCTGTCCTGCTGACGCTCCATGGTAATGGAACGGATATGGGGCAGGGCGGTACGCTGCGTATCCTTAACGTACTGCAACAGGCAGCCTGCGGCACACAGCCCGCGCGGGGCGTTTTCTACGCCAAAGCCAATCAAATCTCGCGTGCCAAATTGCAGGTTCAGCTGCTGGCGCGCGGTATCAATTTCGAACTCCCACAGTGGACGACGACGCAGGCCGCGGCGACCTTCAATCAGCGCCGTCTCGGCGAAATCCTCTGCATAAAGCAGTTCTGCCGGATTGGTGCGCTGTAGTTCAGCCGCCATGGTTTCACGGTCAGCCGGTTCACTCAGGCGAAAACGACCGGAGCTGATATCCAGCGTGGCGTAGCCAAACCCTTTACCGTCCTGCCAGATCGCCGCCAGCAGGTTATCCTGGCGCTCCTGAAGCAGGGCCTCATCGCTGATGGTTCCCGGCGTCACGATGCGTACGACCTTGCGCTCAACGGGGCCTTTCGACGTGGCCGGGTCGCCAATTTGTTCGCAGATAGCGACAGACTCACCCTGGTTCACCAGCTTCGCCAGATAGTTTTCAACCGCGTGATGCGGGATACCTGCCATCGGGATGGGCTCGCCTGCCGACGCGCCACGTTTCGTCAGGGAAATGTCGAGCAGCTGAGACGCACGTTTCGCATCGTCATAAAAAAGCTCGTAAAAATCGCCCATACGGTAAAACAGCAAAATTTCCGGATGCTGTGCCTTCAGCTTCAGGTACTGCTGCATCATTGGCGTATGCGCGTCGAAATTGTCGATTGTGCTCATGGAGTTATGATATCCATTTCTTTGAAAATATTACGCTTTGAGCGGCTCAATGGCCGATTGTTCCTTCTATTGTCGCATGAAAAAAAGGTGCGGCGCAGAAAAAAGTCACGACTTTACGAGGCATCTTCCACCATTAATTCAATGATGATTTTCCCGTGCTCGACGCCCACCCGAACCTGCGAGTTGGTGGTAAATCCCGCTTGCTCAAGCCAGTCGCCTTTCAGGCTCAGCGCTGCGTGTACGCTGTAGCGTTTTGGAATTTTCGTTTTACGGTCTTCATGACGTTTTCTGAAGTAACCCACTTTCAAGTGACGATAGGGTTTGGCGATCGCGATCTCTTGCATAAGCTCTCCGGTGAATGCGGTCAAAGGTGGTTATTTATGCCTGTATAAAATACCAGTAAAACGCAGCGGGGGGCGGGGTAATTCTGGAAGGGCGCTTCAGAAAATGGAATGCAATGACTGAAAATGTGCGGATAAAAGGGTATTATAAATGCACTTTATTGTTGAGGACGACGTTATGTCCGGTAAACGTATTTCACGAGAAAAAAAGACGATCGCCAGAATGATCGCCCTGTACGAAAACAGGTGTCCGCACGCCATAAAAGAAGAGGGGCACTATTCGGCGCTCAAGGCTTATGCCGATAAGCGGCTGGATAAATGCGTGTTTGGTGAGGAAAAACCTGCCTGCAAACAGTGCCCTGTGCACTGTTATCAGCCCGCCCGACGGGAAGAGATGAAGCAGGTGATGCGCTGGGCAGGGCCACGTATGTTATGGCGCCATCCGATTCTGACCATCCGTCATCTGATCGACGATCGCCGTCCGGTTCCGGAATTACCCGAAAAGTATCGGCCCAAAAAATAACCGGCTCCGCGCCGCAGTGGGCGACAAATTACGCGCAGGGCGACGTCGCCGGAATGACGGGTTAATTCAGGCTCTCTTTATCGATTCCCAGACGCTTCATGCGCGAGAGCAGGGTGGTACGCTTCAGCCCCAGCCGTTGCGCCGCACCTTTCGGTCCGGCTACCACGCCGTTGGTCTCCTTCAGCACTCGCATAATGAGCTGATATTCATCTTCTCCCTCTTTCGCAAGCTCGGTTGCGGTCACGGTCGTTTCAGAAGGAGTAACCTCTGGCAGGGAGAGCTGGAGCACGTTCCCGCGGGTCAGCAGGACCGCGCGTTCAATGACGTTTTCCAGCTCGCGCACGTTCCCCGGCCACTCCATCGCCGAGAGGGTGCGTAGCGTTTCGGCAGGAATACTGTCGATATTTCGCCCCATCCGGCGGGCAATCTTCGCGGTAAAGGCTTTCACCAGCAGCGGAATATCTTCCGGGCGCTCGCGAAGCGGCGGCAGGCAGATCGGGAAGACGTTCAGGCGATAGTAAAGATCGCTGCGAAACTCGCGGTCGGCGACCATTTTTTTCAGATCGCGGTTGGTGGCGGCAATCAGACGCACGTCGGTCTGGATCAGCTTGTTGCTGCCGAGGCGCTCGAACTCCTGCTCCTGCAAAACGCGCAGCAGCTTGGGCTGAAGCTCCAGCGGCATATCGCCCACTTCGTCGAGGAACAACGAGCTTTTATCCGCCAGTTCAAAACGGCCCAGCCGCTGGCTGCTGGCGCCGGTAAACGCGCCGCGCTCGTGGCCGAACAGGTCGCTTTCCAGTAAGCCCGCAGGCATCGCCGCGCAGTTCATCTTCACCATCCGGCGGCTGTTGCGGTTGCTCAGGTTATGGATCGCCCGGGCAATCAGCTCTTTCCCGGTGCCGGTTTCACCGAGGATCAGCACCGTGCTGTCGCTCTGCGCCACCATTTCCACCTGCTTAAGGACGCTGTACATGGCATCGCTGCGCCCGATGATTTCGCCAAACTCGCTGTCCACGTTGTTGAGCTGCTCGGTCAGCGCCAGGTTTTCGTCCACCAGCCGCTCCTTCAGGCGATGGATCTCCTGATAGGCGAGGGCGTTATCCAGCGCAATGGAGATACGCTCGGCGATCTGGCGCAGCAGCTTCAGGTTAGCGGTGGTAAATACGGCTTCATCGCACTGCGCCAGTTTAAGCACGCCGAGCATGGTGTTGCCGGACATCAGCGGCAGCAGGCACAGGGTCTGGATCTTGTTGCCCCAGGTGTTGAACAACATCCGCTCGTAGGGGGCTACCGGATCCTGTTCATTGAGATTGAGCAGCAGGATCTCTTTGCTTTTAAATACCCGCTCGGACAGCGTTCCCGCTTCGTCCACTTCGCTCTGCTCGTGCGCCGGGTTGGCTTCATCAAGGTAGTGGGTGGAGTAGATGTTCAGCTTGCCTTTCCGGTTGCCGCGTAGCGCAATGCTGATGGCATCGATTTTAAAATAGTGATGGATCTCTTTTGACACTTCGCTGACCAACTCATCCATGTCCAGGCGGGAGAGCACGGCGTTGGTGATGGCAACCAGAATGCGGAAGTTATCGCGCTCGCGGCTCAGCAGGTCGTAATCCACGTTATTGGTGACGCGGCTTTGGATCTGCTCCGCGACAACGGCCACAATCTGGGTAAAGGTGTGCAGGCGTTCGTACTCCGCCTCGCTCCAGGGCTGGTCGGTATCGCGGATAAACTCGCAGCCGCCAAAAATTTGCCCTTCCACCGCCAGCGGCAGCATGCTGTAGTGGCCGAACGGGTGGTAAAGATTGCTCTCTGCCAGCTTCGGCCAGGCCTGGCGAAACTGGTCAAAATTGCAGTGCAGCGCTTCCGGGCGGGAGAGGATACGCCGCACCGGGCCGTGGGCCAGAAACGTTTCATCTTCATATTCGAAGATTTTGCCGTTATCACGCGTTGAGAAATAGCTCGCGCGGTGGGTTGCGCTATGCCAGAGCACAATGGCGGCGCTGTCCGCCAGCGCTGATTGCCTGACCAGCCGCGTCAGGGCATCGCTCAGCGCGCCGAGATCGGGCTGTTGTAAAAGTGTGCGCGTGATGTCAAACAGGCCCTGCTGTCCAAGATCACTCATCGGTGTATACGGCATTGTTGCTTTCCAATAGAAACTGGCAAAAAGAGAAATTCAGCGCTGACCGCTTTTGGCGCGGTCTAGCAAATTCGGGGTAACGGTTCAGCGTGCGGCAGATCCAGCGTGCGCTTCACGCCGTAAAGCCCGGTCAGGCGCACCCCTTTGCGCTCAACCACGTCGCCGATGATGGCCGCGTCTTTCCCTAAAGGATGTGCGCGCAGCTGTGCAAGTACGGCTTCCGCCGCCGCGCGTTCCACGCCGATCACCAGCTTGCCCTCATTGGCAAAGTTAAGCGGGTCTAGACCTAGTAGCTCGCACAGCCCGCGCACGGCGGGCTTAACGGGCAGGCCGCGCTCGGTCAGCTCAATCCCGCAGCCGCAGCTTGCCGCGAACTCGTGCACGACGGCATTCACGCCGCCCCGCGTGGCGTCGCGCAGGGCTTTTACGCCCGGCATGTCGCGCAGCGTCTGGATCAGCGGCGTGAGTACCGCGCAGTCACTGCGCAGCTCGCCATCCAGCCCCAGGCCTTCGCGCAGGTTCAGGATGGTTGCCCCGTGGCAGCCCAGCGTGCCGCTGACAATCAGCACGTCGCCTGCGCAAAGCTGCTGCGCGCTCCAGTGAATGTCGGCAGGGATCGCCCCCATCCCGGCGGTGTTGATGAAGAGCTTATCCGCCGCGCCGCGCTGTACCACCTTGGTATCCCCGGTGACGATGGCGATTCCCGCCTCGCGGGCGGTGTGCGCCATGCTGTTGACCACCGCCGTGAGCGTCTCCATTGGTAACCCTTCTTCGAGGATAAACCCGCAGGAGAGGTAGCGGGGGATCGCGCCGCTGACGGCGACGTCGTTTGCCGTGCCGCAGACGGCGAGCTTGCCGATATCGCCGCCCGGGAAGAACAGCGGGTCAATCACGTAGCTGTCGGTAGAGAACGCCAGCCTGTCGCCGTGGGCGGCCAGCGTCGCGAGGTCAATACGCGCCTGATCTTCCTGCTCGGCGAGCCAGGGGTTATTAAAGGCTTCCATGAACAGCCGGTTAATCAGCTGCTGCATCGCCTGTCCTCCGCTTCCGTGCGCCATTTCCACCGTGTTCATGCTTCACACTCCTGGTTGCGATAGTGATACCACGCGGCGCATGCCCCTTCGGAAGAGACCATCAGCGCGCCAAACGCGGTTTGCGGGTTACAGGCGTTGCCAAATAACGGGCAGTGATGAGGTTTGCATTTGCCGGTGAGTACGTCGCCACAGCGGGCGCGGGGATCGTCGCACACCTGCTGCGGTTGCGGGCGGAAATGCGCTTCGGCGTCGAAGGCGCGATACGTGGGCGTCAGGTGCACGCCGGATTCGGCAATCAGCCCCAGTCCGCGCCACTCGCTGTCGCCTTCGACGCTAAACACGTCGGCTATGGCCTGCTGTGCCCGTCTGTTACCTGCATCGGGCACCACGCGACGATACTGATTTTCCACCGCACTCAGGGCCGCTATTTTCTGCTCAACCAGCATGGTCACGCCTTGCAGTAGATCAAGTGGCTCGAAACCAGCCACCACTAACGGACGATTGTACTGTTCAGCGATAAAACCGTAGGCTTCTGTGCCGATCACCATGCTGACGTGGCCCGGCGCCAGAAACGCGTCGATACCGTTATCCGGCGCTTCAAGCAGGCTGCGCAGCGTGGGAATAAGCGTGATGTGCTGGCAGAAAAAGTAAAAGTTTGTGACGTTGCGGGCTTTCGCCTGCTGGAGGGTAATGGCGGTGGCGGGCATGGTGGTTTCAAAACCCAGCCCGAAAAAGACGACCTTACGCTCAGGATTAGCCATCGCCAGCGTCAGGGCATCCATCGGTGAGTAGACGATCCGCACGTCCGCGCCGCGCGCCTTCGCCTGGAGCAGCGAGCCATTTTTTCCCGGAACACGCATGGCGTCGCCAAAGGTGCAAAAAATCACACCGGGGCGGCTGGCGATGTCGATACAGCTGTCGATGCGCCCCATCGGCAGCACGCACACCGGGCAGCCGGGGCCGTGGATAAACTCGATGTTCTCCGGCAGCAGCTGGTCGAGGCCAAATTTAAAGATGGCGTGGGTGTGTCCGCCGCACACCTCCATGATCCGCAGCGGTTTTTCTTTCGTGTAGTCCAGCAGCGAGGCGCGGGTTTTCAGGCGATCGATAAGCTGCAACACCTGCTCCGGCGCGCGATATTCATCAACGTAACGCATGTGTTATCGCTCCTCACCATACAGCAGGGCGCCCACGTCCGGCTCGACGTCAAACATATTCTGTAGCGCATCCAGCGTGTCGCGGGCTTCTTCCTCATTAATCACGCTCATGGCAAAACCCACGTGGACCAGCACCCACTGGCCTAGACGCGTTGCGCCGGTCTCATCGTGGCTGCCTACCAGCGTCAGGTCGACATCGCGCAGGATGCCGCAGACTTCCACTTTGGCCTGATTGCCGTCGATGGAATGAATTTGTCCGGGGACGCCTATGCACATCGTTCGTTCTCCAGCCAGTTCAGCCAGGCGTCCATCCCGTCGCCGCGCGTGGCGGAAACCAGCAGGATCTCAATGTCCGGGTTCACTTCCCGGGCGTAAGCCAGGCACTTATCCACGTCGAAATTCAGGTACGGCAGCAGGTCGACCTTGTTCAGCAGCATGAGGGAGGCGGCGGCAAACATATGCGGATATTTCAGCGGCTTGTCTTCCCCTTCGGTCACGGAGAGCACCGCCACTTTATGCCGCTCGCCGAGGTCGAAGCTTGCCGGGCAGACCAGGTTGCCGACGTTTTCAATAAACAGGATACCGTTATCCGCCAGCGGCAGGCGCGGGGCGGCGTCGGCAATCATCTGCGCGTCCAGGTGGCACCCTTTCCCGGTGTTGACCTGAATCGCAGGCGTACCGGTTTCGCGGATGCGCGCGGCGTCGTTTACCGTTTGCTGGTCGCCTTCGATTACGGCGCAGGAGACGTGTTCGTTCAGACGTTTAAGGGTTTCGGTCAGCAGCGTGGTTTTACCGGAGCCGGGGCTGGAGACCAGGTTCAGCACCAGCTGTTCGCGCGCGGCAAAGCGGGCGCGATTGCGGGCGGCGAGCTGGTTATTCTTGTCCAGCACGTTGATCTCCACCTCCAGCATCTGGCGCTGGCTGATGCCCGGCGCGTGCGTACCCGCTTCGCCATGGCCGTAATGGAGGTCGCCCGCGTCGGAACGCTGCGGGGCAAAGGTGATGCCGGTCAGGGCCGCCGCGGGACGCGGGGCAGGAGAAAAGGGCGCGGAGCGAAACGCGGAGTGGGGACGGTGTTCATCCCCTTCTATATACAGGTTGCCTTCAGCGCAACCGCAGGTACTACACATACATTACTCCTTCTCGATTTCGAGGCGTTGGATCTGCATACCGTCATCCGCCACGATGCGCAGCCCGCTGCTCTGGCACTGCGGACAGCGCTGTACCTTCGATGACAGCAGCGTGACGTACTGCTGACACTGCTCGCACCAGCACTCCGCCTGCTGCTCGTCGATATGCAGCGCGCACCCTTCCGCCAGCGTGCCGCGGCACACCAGCTCAAAACAGAAGGTGAGGGCGCTGGTCTCGACGCAGGAAAACGCCCCGACCTTCAGCCAGACGCCGGTGACGCGTTTCGCGTGGTTTTGCACTGCCTGCTGTTCGATAAGTTCCAGTGCCCGCTGGCAGAGGGTGATTTCGTGCATGACGCCTCCTTAATGAATTGCCCCTTCAATGCAATAACGGTGCCAGCTTGATTTGCGTTACGGCATGACGATGTCAACGCTGTCGAAATGACACGTCGACACCGCGGCGGTGACAGTGCGCATCTCTTTAAAATCCATTTAAATCAATAAATTAAAAACTGGCACGAAATCTGCTTAACAGCCGCTAACTCCATTAACCGGATACCTTTTATGACTATTTGGGAAATTAGCGAAAAAGCGGATTACATCGCGCAACGTCATCAGCAGCTTCAGGAGCAATGGCACCTGTACTGCAATTCACTGATCCAGGGGATCACGCTGTCGAAGGCCCATCTGCATCACGCCATGAGCTGTGCGGCGCAGGGGGATATGCGTTTTGTCCTGTTCGGTCACTTTACGATTTACGTCACCCTGGCGGAGACCTTCAACAGCCACACGATTGAGTACTACGTCGAGACGAAAGAGGGCGACAGGCACTGCATCGCCCGGGCGCAGCTGATGGCGGACGGCATGGTGGACGGTCACGTCAGCAACCGCGATCGCCAGCAGGTGCTGGAGCACTATCTGGAGAAAATCGCGCCGGTTTATAACGGCCTCTACGCCGCCGTTGAGCATGACAGGCCAGTCAACCTGAAACAGCTGATCGACGGAAAATCCTCCGCGAACGTGGCCTGAAAAGCGAGTGTCGAGAAGTGTCGATAAGACAGTTTTTTTCGTCAAAAATGACCATCACCAGAGGATGACCCGGTGAACCGTTTTGTAATTGCTGACTCGACGGTCTGTATTGGCTGTCGGACCTGTGAGGCGGCGTGCTCAGAAACGCACCGCCTGCACGGGCTACAGTCCATGCCGCGCCTGCGCGTCATGCGTAATGAGAAAGAGTCTGCCCCGCAGCTCTGTCACCACTGTGAAGACGCCCCGTGCGCGGGCGTCTGTCCTGTCAATGCCATCACCCGCGTTGACGGCGCGGTACAGCTGAACGAAAGCCTGTGCGTGAGCTGCAAGCTGTGCGGCATCGCCTGTCCGTTCGGCGCCATTGAGTTTTCCGGCAGCCGTCCGCTGCATATTCCGGCGAATGCTAATACTGCGAAAGCGCCGCCTGCGCCACCGGCTCCGGCACGCGTGAGTACGCTGCTGGACTGGGTGCCGGGCATTCGCGCCGTTGCGGTGAAGTGCGATCTGTGCAGCTTCGATGAGCAGGGTCCGGCCTGCGTGCGGACCTGCCCGACCCGGGCGCTGGTCCTGGTCAACATCCGCGACATCGCTCGCACCAGCAAACGCAAGCGCGAGCTGACCATCAATACCGACGTCGGCGATCTTTCGCTGCTGCGGGCGCTTAACGAGGGGGCGAAATGAACGCGATAGTTATGATGACCAGCGGTGTGGCCTGGTTTGCCGCCGCCGCTGTCCTGGCGCTGCTCCTCTCCTTCCATAAAACGCTGAGCGGGGTGATCGCCGGTATCGGTGGGGCGGTCGGCAGCCTGATGACGCTGGCGGCGGGCGGGGTTGTCCTGATCGACGGCCAGTCCGTCGACACCCTCATCCCGCTGATTCACCACGCCGTTGAGCTTACGCCGCTGAACGCCATCTGGCTGATAACCTTTGGCCTGTGCGGGCTGTTTATCAGCCTGTTTAATGTCGACTGGCACCGACATCAGCACACCAAAGCCAACGGCCTGCTGGTTAACCTGTTGATGGCCGCCGCGGTCTGTACCGTTATCGCCAGCAACCTCGGCGCGCTGGTGGTGATGGCAGAAATCATGGCCCTGTGCGGCGTGTTCCTGACCGGATGCAGCGCCTCCGGCAAGCTGTGGTTTGCGCTCGGACGTCTCGGTACGCTGCTGCTGGCGCTGGCCTGCTGGCTGGTGTGGCAGCGTTTCGGCACGCTGGATTTTGCCGCGCTTAACGGTCAGCCGCTGGGCAACGACGTCTGGCTGTTGGGCGTAGTCGGTTTTGGCCTGCTGGCCGGGATTATCCCGCTGCACGGCTGGGTGCCGCAGGCGCATGCCAATGCCTCAGCCCCGGCCGCTGCGCTGTTCTCCACCGTGGTGATGAAGGTCGGTCTGTTCGGCATCCTGATGATAACCCTGACGGGCGGTCAGCCGCCGCTGTGGTGGGGCGTGGCGCTGCTGATTGCGGGGATGATCACCGCGTTCGTCGGCGGGCTGTACGCGCTGATGGAGCACAACATCCAGCGTCTGCTGGCGTACCACACCCTGGAGAACATCGGGATTATCCTGCTCGGCATGGGCGCGGGCGTCACCGGGCTGGCGCTCAACCAGCCGGCGCTGATTGCCGCCGGGTTTATTGGCGGTCTGTATCACCTTATCAACCACAGTCTGTTTAAAAGCACCCTGTTCCTCGGTGCGGGCAGCGTCTGGTTCCGCACCGGGCACCGCGATATTGAAAAGCTCGGCGGGATTGGCAAAAAAATGCCCGTCATTTCGCTGGCGATGCTGGTCGGGCTGATGGCGATGGCTGCGCTGCCGCCGCTGAACGGCTTTGCCGGCGAGTGGGTGATTTATCAGTCCTTCTTCGCCCTCGGCCAGAGCGAGGCGTTTATCGGGCGTTTACTCGGCCCGCTGCTGGCGGTGGGCCTGGCGATCACCGGCGCGCTGGCGGTGATGTGTATGGCGAAGGTTTACGGAGTCACCTTCCTGGGCGCACCGCGTACGCGTGAGGCTGAGAACGCCTGCTGCGCACCGCTACTGATGGGCGTAAGCGTGGTCGCACTGGCGCTGTGCTGCATCGCGGGCGGCGTCGCCGCGCCGTGGCTGCTGCCGCTGCTGGGCCACGCCATTCCGCTGCCGCTGGTCACGGCGCATACCGTCGTTTCCCAGCCGATGATGGCGCTGCTGCTGATTGCCGCGCCGCTCCTGCCGTTCGTGCTGATGCTGTTCTTCAGACGCGACCGTCTCGCCTCCCGCTCGCGCGGCGCGGCGTGGGCCTGCGGCTACGAACATGAGCAGTCGATGGTCATCACCGCCCACGGTTTCGCTATGCCGGTGAAGGAGAACTTCGCCGCCGTGCTGAAGCTGCGCCACTGGCTGAACCCGGTGGGCTGGGTGCCGGGCTGGCAGGATGCCGCCGTGCCCGTGCTGTTCCGCCGCCTGGCGCTGATCGAGCTGGCGGTGCTGGTGGTGATTGTCATTTCACGAGGAGCCTGACATGAGTCTGTTACTGGCAATTCTTCAGGCGCTGGTGCTGTTCGCCGCCGCGCCGCTGCTGTCGGGCATCACGCGCGTGGCGCGCGCCCGGCTGCACAACCGTCGCGGACCTGGCGTGCTCCAGGAGTACCGCGATCTCTTCAAACTGCTTTCCCGTCAGAGCGTCGCGCCGGACGCCGCAGGCTGGGTGTTCCGCCTGACGCCGTTTGTGATGGTGGGCGTGATGCTGACCATCGCCACCGCGCTGCCGGTGGTGACGGTGGGCTCGCCGCTGCCGGTGCTGGGCGATCTGATTACGCTGATCTACCTCTTCGCCATCGCGCGTTTCTTCTTTGCGATTGCGGGTCTGGATACCGGCAGCCCGTTTACGGGTATCGGCGCCAGCCGCGAGGCGATGCTCGGCGTGCTGGTTGAGCCAATTCTGCTGCTGGGGCTGTGGGTCGCCGCGCAGGTTGCAGGCTCGACCCATATCAGTTTTATCACCGACACCGTTTACCACTGGCCGGTTTCACGTTCTCTCCCGCTGGTGCTGGCGCTCTGCGCCTGCGCGTTCGCCACCTTTATCGAGATGGGCAAGTTGCCGTTCGATCTCGCGGAAGCGGAGCAGGAATTACAGGAGGGGCCGCTCACCGAATACAGCGGCTACGGCTTTGCGGTGCTGAAGTGGGGCATCAGCCTCAAGCAGCTGGTGGTGTTGCAGATGTTCGTCGGCGTTTTCTTCCCGTGGGGGCAGATGACGCACTTCTCTGCGGGCGGCCTGCTGCTGGCCGTGGTGGTGGCTGTGCTCAAGCTGCTTATCGGCGTGCTGGTGATTGCCCTGTTTGAAAACAGCATGGCGCGCCTGCGTTTTGTCGAAACGTCACGCATCACCTGGGCCGGTTTTGGTTTTGCATTTTTAGCGTTCGTCTCCTTGCTGGTGGCGTGATTAAAGAGAGTGTTTATGTCTGAAGAAAAGAAAGGTCAGCAGTATCTCGCCGCGTTGCATCAGGCTTTCCCGGGCGTGGTGCTGGAGGAGTCCTGGCAAACCAAAGACCAGATCACCGTCACCATTAAGGTGAACTATCTGCCGGAAGTGGTGGAGTTTCTCTATTACCAGCAGGGCGGCTGGCTGTCAGTGCTGTTCGGCAACGACGAGCGTCAGCTGTGTGGCAACTATGCGGTGTACTACGTGATGTCGATGGAGCAGGGGGAGAAGTGCTGGCTCACCGTGCGCGTCGAAGTCGACCCGAACAAGCCGGAATACCCCTCCGTCATGCCGCGCGTGCCTGCCGCCGTCTGGGGCGAGCGCGAAGTGCGCGACATGTATGGTCTGGTGCCGGTTGGCCTGCCTGACGAGCGTCGCCTGGTGCTGCCGGACGACTGGCCGGATGAACTCTATCCGCTGCGCAAGGACAGCATGGACTACCGCCAGCGCCCGGCCCCGACCACCGACAGCGAAACCTACGAGTTCATCAACGAGCTGGGCAGCAAGAAGAATAACGTGGTGCCGATTGGCCCGCTGCACGTTACCTCCGACGAACCGGGCCACTTCCGCCTGTTCGTCGACGGCGAGAACATTATCGACGCCGACTACCGCCTGTTCTACGTCCACCGCGGCATGGAGAAGCTGGCGGAGACCCGCATGGGCTACAACGAAGTCACATTCCTCTCTGACCGCGTGTGCGGCATCTGCGGCTTTGCCCACAGCACCGCCTACACCACCTCGGTGGAAAACGGCATGGGGATCGTGGTGCCGGAACGCGCGCAGATGATCCGCGCCATTCTGCTGGAGGTGGAGCGCCTGCACTCGCACCTGCTGAACCTCGGCCTGGCCTGCCACTTCGTTGGCTTTGACTCCGGGTTTATGCAGTTCTTCCGCGTGCGCGAGGCGTCGATGAAGATGGCGGAGATCCTTACCGGGGCGCGTAAAACCTACGGCCTGAACCTGATCGGCGGGATCCGCCGCGACCTGCTGAAAGACGACATGATCCAGACCCGCCAGCTGGCGCAGCAGATGCGGCGGGACGTGCAGGAGCTGGTGAATATGCTGCTCAGCACGCCCAACATCGAGCAGCGCACCGTCGGCATCGGTCGTCTTGATCCGGAAATCGCCCGCGACTTCAGCAACGTCGGTCCGATGGTGCGCGCCAGCGGCCACGCCCGCGATACCCGCGCCGATCACCCGTTCGTCGGCTACGGCCTGCTGCCGATGACCGTGCACAGCGAGCAGGGCTGCGACGTCATCTCCCGCCTGAAGGTGCGCATCAACGAGGTATTCACCGCGCTGAACATGATCGACTACGGCCTCGATAATCTGCCGGGCGGCCCGCTGATGGTGGAAGGCTTCACCTACATTCCAAACCGCTTTGCCCTCGGCTTTGCCGAAGCGCCGCGCGGGGACGACATCCACTGGAGCATGACCGGCGACAACCAGAAGCTCTACCGCTGGCGCTGCCGCGCGGCCACCTACGCCAACTGGCCAACCCTGCGCTACATGCTGCGCGGCAACACGGTTTCCGATGCGCCGCTGATCATCGGCAGCCTCGACCCGTGCTACTCCTGCACCGACCGCATGACCGTCGTGGACGTGCGCAAGAAGAAAAGCCAGGTGGTGCCGTACAAAGAGCTTGAGCGCTACGGCATTGAGCGTAAAAACTCGCCGCTGAAATAAGGACTCGCCATGTTTACCTTTATCAAAAAAGTGATCAAAACCGGCACGCAGACCAGCAGCTATCCGCTGGAGCCGATGCCGGTGGATAAAAACTTTCGCGGCAAGCCGGAGCACAATCCGCAGCAGTGCATCGGCTGCGCGGCCTGCGTCAACGCCTGCCCGTCGAATGCCTTAACGGTGGAAACGGACCTGAAAACCGGCGAGCTGGCCTGGCAGTTTAACCTCGGGCGCTGCATCTTCTGCGGCCGCTGCGAGGAGGTCTGCCCGACGGTGGCCATTCGCCTGTCTCAGGAGTACGAGCTGGCGGTGTGGAAAAAAGAGGACTTCCTCCAGCAGTCGCGCTTTGCGCTGTGCAACTGCCGCGTCTGCAAGCGTCCGTTCGCCGTGCAAAAAGAGATCGACTACGCCATCGCGCTGCTGAAGCACAACGGCGACGTCCGCGCGGAGCATCACCGCGAAAACTTCGAAACCTGCCCGGAGTGCAAGCGTCAGAAGTGCCTGCTGCCGTCCGACCGTATTGATATCACCCGCCATATGAGAGAGGCCAGCTGATGGAAAACCTACTGGGCCCGCGCGATGCTAACGGCATTCCTGTGCCGATGACGGTGGACGAATCCATCGCCAGCATGAAGGCGTCGCTGCTGAAAAAAATCAAACGCTCGGCCTACGTCTACCGCGTGGACTGCGGCGGCTGCAACGGCTGCGAGATTGAGATCTTCGCCACGCTGTCACCGCTGTTTGACGCCGAGCGCTTCGGCATCAAAGTGGTGCCGTCTCCGCGCCATGCGGACATTCTGCTGTTTACCGGGGCCGTCACCCGCGCCATGCGATCCCCCGCGCTGCGCGCCTGGCAGTCCGCGCCGGACCCGAAAATCTGCATCTCGTACGGTGCCTGCGGCAACAGCGGCGGCATCTTCCACGACCTGTACTGCGTCTGGGGCGGCACCGACAAAATCGTGCCGGTTGATGTTTACATTCCAGGCTGTCCGCCAACGCCTGCCGCGACGCTGTACGGCTTTGCGATGGCGCTCGGCCTGCTGGAGCAAAAAATCCACGCCCGCGAGCCGGGCGAGCTGGACAACCAGCCTGCCGCCATTCTGCACCCGGACATGGTGCAGCCGCTGCGGGTGAAGGTTGACCGCACGGCGCGGAAACTGGCGGGCTATCGCTATGGCCGCCAGATTGCCGACGATTATCTGCGCCTGCTGAGCCAGGGCGACCATCAGGTGGCGCGCTGGCTGGAGGCGGAAAACGATCCGCGACTCAATGAGATCGTGGCGAACCTGAACAGCATCGTGGATGAGGCGCGTATCCGATGAGTGAAACGGTGGTGTTCAGCCAGCTGAGCCGTAAGTTTATTGATGAGAACGATGCCACGCCGGCTGCGGCGCAGCAGGTGGTCTATTACAGCCTGGCGATTGGGCATCACCTAGGGGTGATCGACTGCCTGGAGGCGGCGCTGAGCTGCCCGTGGGCCGATTACCTGGCGTGGATCGCCACGCTGGAGGAGGGCAGCACGGCGCGGCGCAAGATGGAGGGCGTGCCGAAATACGGCGAGATCGTCATCGATGCCAACCACATTGCGATGCTCGCCAACGCCTTTGACGAGGCGCTGAGCAGGCAAACCCCCGAGCAGCAGGCGTGGAGCAAAACGCTGCTTAGCATGCTGCACGATATTCATCAGGAGAGCGCCATCTACCTGATGGTGAGGAGATTATGTGACTGACGTTTTACTGTGTGTCGGCAACAGCATGATGGGCGACGACGGCGCGGGTCCGCTGCTGGCGGAACTGTGCGCCGCAAACCCGCCGGGCAGTTGGGTGGTGATTGACGGCGGCAGCGCGCCGGAAAACGACGTGGTGGCCATTCGCGAGCTGCGCCCGGACAGGCTGTTAATCGTTGATGCCACCGATATGGGGCTCAACCCCGGTGAGATCCGCCTGATTGACCCGGACGACATCGCCGAAATGTTTATGATGACGACGCACAATATGCCGCTGAACTACCTGGTCGATCAGATTAAAGACGACGTGGGTGAGGTGCTGTTTCTGGGGATTCAGCCGGACATTGTCGGGTTCTATTACCCGATGACGCCGCCGGTGAAAGAGGCGGTGGACGTGGTCTATTCACGGCTTGCCGGGTGGGTTGGGGATGGGGGATTTTCTCAGCTCTGAGCAGTGCCGGGTGGCGGCTTCGCCTTACCCGGCCTACCAAACCCATCCCCCTCTCCCTGTGGGAGAGGGCTGGGGTGAGGGCAACAGGCTACTCCAGATCCCCCCCGTTACTCGCAATCACCTTCTTATACCACCAGAATGATTTCTTGCGCTTGCGGTCCAGCGTGCCGTTCCCGGCGTCGTCCCGTTCGACGTACACAAACCCGTAGCGCTTGCTCATTTCCCCCGTTGAGGCCGAGACAAGGTCAATGCAGCCCCAGGTGGTGTAGCCCAGCAGCGGTACGCCGTCCTCAATCGCATCAGCCATCGCGCGAATATGCTCGCGCAGGTAGCTGATTCGGTAGTCGTCGTTGATCTCGCCGTTTTCATCAATGACGTCCTTCGCTCCAAGGCCGTTTTCCACCAGGAACAGCGGCTTCTGGTAGCGGTCGTACATCATGTTCATGGTGATGCGCAGGCCGAGCGGGTCAATGCCCCAGCCCCATTCGCTCACCTGAATGTGCGGGTTGCGCAGGGACTTCACGATGTTCGCCGCGCTGGTGTTTCCCGCGTTCATGTCCGCCGACGCGCAGCGCGAGGCGTAATAGCTGAACGAGACAAAGTCGACGGTGTTTTTCAGCAGTTCATCGTCGCCCGGGTCTTTCACAATCACCACGCCTTTCTCGCGGAACACGCGGGCAGAGTAAGCCGGATAGCTGCCGCGCGCCTGCACGTCGATAAAGAACAGGTTCTCGCGGTCTTTCTCCAGCGCCATCCACACGTCTTCCGGCTTGCAGGAGTACGGGTAGAAATTGCCGCCCGCCAGCATGCAGCCGACGTGGTTTTCCGGGTTCACCTCGTGGGCGATTTTGGTCGCCAGCGCGCTCGCCACCAGCTCGTGGTGCGCGGCCTGGTATTTCACCTGATCTTCGTTTTCACCTTCTTCAAATACCAGCCCCGCGCCGGAGAACGGGCTGTGCAGCATGATGTTGATTTCGTTGAAGGTCAGCCAGTATTTCACCAGCCCGTTAAACGCCTCGAAGCAGGTGCGGGCGTAGCGGGCGAAGAAATCCACCATCTTACGGTTGCGCCAGGAGCCGTACTCCGTCACCAGGTGCATCGGCACGTCGAAGTGGCAGAGCGTCACCAGCGGCTCGATGTTGTACTTTTTACACTCCTCGAACACCGCGCGGTAGAAGGCAATGCCTTCCTGATTCGGCAGCGGTTCGTCGCCGTTCGGGTAGAGGCGGCTCCAGGCAATCGAGGTGCGGAACACCGTAAAGCCCATCTCCGCCATCAGGGCGATGTCTTCTTTGTAGCGATGGTAAAAATCAATCGCCTCGTGGCTCGGGTAGAATTCGTCGTCCCGCAACGAAAACCGTTTTTCCTTGCCGACTTTTACCGCCAGACGGTTTGCGCCGTGGGGGATCATGTCGACCGTCGTCAGTCCTTTGCCGCCTTCACGGTAAGCCCCTTCACTCTGGTTGGCGGCAAGCGCGCCGCCCCATAAAAATCCTTGTGGAAAAACAGACATTCTTACCTCGCTTTCAGTTTATGCTTCTGCTGCTTTGTTCTGTACCGGTGCGGTTTGCAGGGCGCGTGCTTTTTCGGCTTCGTCTTCTACCGGGATATCCTCAAACCCTAACAGCAGGGTTAGCACAAACGACAGCACTACCGCCAGACCCATCACGCCAAACACCCAGACGATGGTCATCGGGTTGGCCGGGTCGAAGAACTGCACGCTGGTAAACAGCCCCGGCGCCGCCATCGAATGGCTGGCAAGGCCTGCCATGCCTGCCACCGCGCCGCAGATAAAGCCGCTGATCAGGCTCGCAATCAGCGGACGCTTCAGGCGTACCGCTACGCCGTACAGGGCCGGTTCAGAGATGCCCGCCATGATGGCGGAGGCCGCCGCGGCCAGCGCCGTCTGGCGCAGCTCCGGATTTTTGGTTTTCCACGCCACCGCCAGCGACGAACCGCCGAGCGACAGGTTGGCGCCGATCTCCGACGGCATCACCATCCCTTCTTTGCCCGTTTCGGCAATGGTCTGGATGATGGTCGGCGTAAACACGCGGTGCATCCCGGTCATCACCAGCAGCGGCCACAGCGCGCCCATAATGGCAACGGAGAGCCAGCCCAGATAGCCGTGAATGGTGTAGACCAGCGCGGAGATGGCGCTGCCGATCCAGATCCCGAGCGGGCCAATCAGTACGATGGCGAGCGGGGCGGCAATCAGCACGATCAGCATCGGCTTGAGGAAGTTTTTGGTCACCGCCGGGGTAATGCGATCCACCCAGCGTTCGATGTATGACAGGCACCAGGTCATCACCAGCGCCGGGATAACGGTGTAGGTGTATTTCACCGCCGTCACCGGAATGAAGGCGAACTCAACGTGCTCGCCCTGCGCGGCTTTCGCCATCAGCTCGATAAAGCTCGGGTGAACCAGAACGCCCGCGATGGCGATTGCCAGCGACATGTTGGTTTTGAACTTCACCGCCGCGGACGCCGCCACCATCAGCGGCAGGAAGAAGAACGCGCCATCGCCGATAACGGTCAGGATCGTCAGCGTCGGGTCGCCTTTGCCCAGCACGCCGGTCATCTCAAGGATCATCGCCAGCAGCTTGACCATCGACCCGCCGATGATCGCCGGGATCAGCGGAGACATGGTGCCGATCAGCGCGTCGAGGATCCCGGCGCCAATCCGGCGCAGCGTGAGCTTCTGTGGACCTTCCGCTACGGCAGGTTGCAGGTTAGCGGGCAGCAGGCTCACCACTTCACGGTATGCCTGGGACACGGTGTTGCCGATGATCACCTGACACTGGTTGTCGTTGCGCACCACGCCGAGCACGCCGCTGATGCTTTTCAGGCGTGCGGCGTCGGTGAGGCTTTCGTCTTTCAGGACGAAGCGCAGTCGCGTCATACAGTGGGTGACGGCGACGATGTTCTCTTTGCCGCCCAGCGCGCTAACGACGTCGGTCGCCAGCGCAGCGTAATTTTTTGCCATCGGATGTGATCCTGTTATCGTTGTGAGAAGTGTAGGAAACCGGTTTCACACAATCATCATGAGTTTCTTTTAATGAAACAAGACCACTTTTTATGCATTTTTTCGTTTCGTGATGACGATCACTCGTGGCCGTAAAAAGCGTGATAACGCCGCTGCGACAATTTTTCTGCGGTGCAGTACACTGCGCCCATCAGGTTCAGACGGAATAATAATATGACCACGATGCTGGAAGTGGCGAAGCGGGCAGGCGTATCAAAAGCGACGGTCTCCCGGGTACTGTCGGGGAACGGTTACGTCAGCCAGGAGACGAAAGACCGGGTTTTTCAGGCCATCGAAGAGAGCGGGTATCGCCCCAATCTGCTGGCGCGAAACCTGGCGACCAAACGCACCCAGACTCTGGGGCTGGTGGTGACGAACACCCTGTACCATGGGGTCTACTTTAGCGAGCTGCTGTTTAACGCCGCGCGGATGACGGAAGAGAAGGGGCGTCAGCTGATCCTGGCGGACGGCAAGCACAGCGCCGAAGAGGAGCGCGAGGCGATCCAGTACCTGCTCGACATGCGCTGCGACGCGGTAATCATCTATCCGCGTTTTCTGAGCGTGGAAGCGCTGGACGAGATCATTGAGAAATGCGAGCAGCCGATCATGGTGCTCAACCGCCGTTTGCGGAAAAACAGCAGTCACAGCGTCTGGTCTGATCATAAAGCGTCGTGTCAGGACGCGGTATCGCAGCTGATTGAGAAAGGCCACCGGGAGATTGCGTTTATCACCGGTTCGCTGGATTCCCCCACCGGGGTGGAGCGTCTTTCCGGCTACAAGGACGCGCTGGCGCAGCACGGGATTGCAGTTCGCGACGCGCTGATCGCCGAAGGGAAGTGGAACCCGGCCAGCGGCGCGGCGGCGGTCTCTCAGTTGCTCACCCGCGGCGAAACGTTTACCGCGCTGGTGGCGAGTAACGACGATATGGCGATTGGCGCCATCAGGCAGCTGCACGAGAGCGGCGTCGCCACGCCGGGCGCAGTGTCCGTCATCGGCTTTGACGACGTGGCAATCGCGCCCTATATCGTGCCGTCCCTCTCCAGCGTGCGTATTCCGGTAACGGAGATGATTCAGGAGACCATCAGCCGTATGATTTTCATGCTCGACGGCGGTGAGTTTAAGCCTCAGCAAACCTTCTCCGGCGAGCTTATCCTGCGCGACTCCGTCATTGACGGCCCGCATCGCTGACGTCGACATCTGTCATCGTCACTAATGACGATGACAGATCCTTCTCTTTTAAATTTCCCTATAAAATCAATGCATTAAATATTGGCACGGTTTATGAATAGCTTCGCGCATAACAGTAATGCCGGAGAAGCAGATGAACCGTTTTATTATGGCCGATGCCAGCAAATGCATTGGTTGCCGTACCTGTGAAGTGGCGTGCGTGGTGTCCCATCAGGCAGAGCAGGATTGCGCCTCTCTCACCCCTGATACCTTCCTGCCGCGCATCCACGTCATTAAAGGCGTGAATATTTCTACCGCCGCTATCTGTCGCCAGTGCGAAGACGCGCCGTGCGCCAACGTCTGTCCGAACGGGGCGATTAAGCGCGAGAAAGGCTTCGTGCATGTGATGCAGGAGCGCTGCATCGGGTGCAAAACCTGTGTGGTGGCGTGTCCGTATGGCGCGATGGAGGTGGTGGTTCGCCCGGTGGTGCGCAACAGCGGTATCGGGCTGAGCGTACGCGCGGAGAAAGCCGAAGCCAATAAATGTGACCTCTGCTACCACCGCGATGCCGGTCCGGCGTGTATGGAAGCCTGTCCGACGCATGCGCTGGTCTGCGTCGATCGCGACAAGCTCGAACAGATGAGTGCCGAAAAACGCCGCCGCGCGGCGTTCGACACCTCGTCATCGCTGCTGTTTTAAATTGCGATGCGCGTTAACGGCGTACAGCTTCGGGTGCGCGGCAAGGTGCAGGGGGTAGGATTTCGTCCCTTCGTCTGGCAGCTTGCGCACCAGCTGGGGCTGGCAGGCGACGTCTGCAACGACGGAGAGGGTGTCCTGGTGCGTCTCGCGGGCAGTGGGGGTGACTTTACCGCGAGACTGCGCCAGGACTGCCCACCGCTGGCGCGCATCGATCGCATTGAAACGCAGCCGTTCAGCTGGACGACGCTGCCGGATGAGTTTGTCATCCGCCACAGCGAGAGCGGGGCGATGGACACGCAAATCGTCCCGGATGCCGCCACCTGTCCCGCATGCCTGGTGGAGATGCGCGATCCCCGCGAACGTCGCTACCGCTACCCGTTTATCAACTGCACCCACTGCGGGCCGCGGTTTACCATTATCCGCGCCATGCCCTATGACCGCCCGGCCACGTCAATGGCGCCATTCCCTCTCTGTGTGCCCTGTGAAACGGAGTACCGCAACCCGGCTGACCGGCGTTTTCACGCCCAGCCGGTGGCCTGCCCGGATTGCGGACCGCAGCTGGAGTGGCGAGCCGGGGAGGCTGCTGCCACCCGCGAATCGGCGTTAAGCGCGGCGGTGGCGATGCTGGAAGGCGGCGGGATTGTGGCGGTCAAAGGGCTGGGCGGTTTTCACCTGGTCTGCGACGCGCTTAACCCGCAGGCGGTTCGGAAATTACGGGCACGCAAGCAGCGCCCGACCAGGCCGCTGGCGGTGATGATCCCGCATGCGGACGATCTGCCGGAGGCCATCCAGACGCTGTTACGTTCACCCGCTGCGCCGATTGTGCTGACGCCAAAAGCCTGCCTTCCTGCGTTTCCTGAGGAGATTGCGCCGGGGCTGGATACGGTCGGCGTGATGCTGCCTGCGAACCCGCTCCAGCATTTGCTGATGCTGGACTGCCAGCGCCCGCTGGTGATGACCTCCGGCAACCTCAGCGGCCATCCACCCGCCATAAGCAACCAGCAGGCGCTGGAAGAACTCAGTGACATCGCTGACGGCTTCCTGCTGCACAACCGCGACATCCTGCAACGGATGGATGATTCAGTGATGGACCAGGAGGGCACGATGCTGCGTCGCGCACGCGGTTTTGTGCCGGATGCCATCACATTGCCCGCCGGATTCCGCGACATCCCGCCCATGTTATGCACCGGCGCGGAGATGAAAAACACCTTCTGCCTGGTGCGTGGCAACCAGGCGGTACTGAGCCAGCATTTTGGCGATCTGAGCGACGAGGGGGTAGAGGCGCAGTGGCGCAGTGCGCTCTCGACGATGCAGGACATCTACGCCTTTCAGCCTGAGCGCGTGGTGTGCGATGCCCATCCGGGTTATCACGCCCGACTGTGGGCCCGGGCGCAGGCGCTGCCCGTTGAGACCGTGCTGCATCATCATGCGCATGCGGCAGCGTGTCTGGCGGAGAATGGCTGGCCGCTCAACGGCGGGGATGTTATTGCCCTGACGCTGGACGGGATCGGCATGGGCGAGAACGGCGCGCTGTGGGGCGGCGAGTGCCTGCGGGTGAACTATCGCGACTGCGAACGGCTGGGCGGTCTGCCAGCCGTTGCGCTGCCGGGGGGCGATCTGGCGGCAAAACAGCCGTGGCGCAATTTGCTCGCCCACTGTCTGGCGTTCGTACCTGACTGGCAGCAGTACCCGGAAACAGAGGTGGTACAGCGTCAAAACTGGCCGCTGCTGGCAACGGCTGTGTCGCGCGGTATCAATGCGCCGCGGGCCTCCTCCTGTGGTCGTCTGTTCGACGCCGTGGCCTGTGCGCTGGGCATTGAAACGCAACGCTATGAGGGCGAAGCCGCGTGCCGGCTGGAGGCGCTGGCCGAACGCTGCGCAGGGGTTGATCATCCGGTGACGCTCCAGACGGATAACCTTGCGCTGTTCTGGCAACAGTGGCTTACCTGGCGGGCGGAACCCGGCGAGCGTGCCTGGGCTTTTCACGATGCGCTGGCAAAAGGGCTGAGCGAACTGGCGGCAACGCATGCCCGCCGACGGTCGCTCTCTACGGTGTGCTTCAGCGGCGGCGTCCTTCACAACCGCCTGCTGCGTGCGCGCCTTCGTCATTACCTTTCTGATTTCACGCTTCTTTTTCCTTCGCGCCTGCCCGCAGGCGACGGAGCGATCTCCTTCGGGCAGGCGGTGGTTGCTGCCGCCCGATCATGTTCACAAAGGATTTAAAATGTTACGACTTTTACGCAATGAACCTCGTGCAGCGTGCCTGCTGCTGGCTCTCGGGATGGCTAACCTGCTGGCCTGGGGGCTGGCGTGGCACACCTTTAGCGGCAGTACGGCGCTGATGGCGGCCAGCCTGCTGGCCTGGTGTTACGGACTGCGTCATGCGGTGGACGCCGACCATATCGCCGCGATTGATACCGTGACGCGTAAGATGATGCAGCAGGGCAAGCGCCCGTCCGGCGTGGGCGCATGGTTTTCACTCGGACACTCCACCATCGTGGTGCTGGCCTCCATTGCTATCGCCGCTACCGCCACGGCGTTTCAGAAAAACATGGCATGGTTCCACGAAACCGGCAGCCTGATTGGCACCGCCGTCTCCGCCACCTTCCTGCTGGCGATGGCGCTGGTGAATATGGTGATCCTGCGCGGCGTCTGGCGCAGTTTTCAGGCGCTGAAACACGGCAGGCCCGTGCAGGGCGACATCACGCTGCCTGCACAGGGCGGCGTCATGAACTGGCTGTTCGGCAAAACCTTCCGCCTCGTCAATAAAAGCTGGCAGATGTACCTGGTCGGTTTCCTGTTCGGCCTGGGGTTCGACACCGCCACCGAAATCGGCGTGCTGGGGATCTCCGCCGCCAGCGCCTCCAGCGGGATGTCGGTGTGGTCGATCATGATCTTCCCGGCGCTCTTCGCCAGCGGCATGGCGCTGGTGGATACGCTCGATAACCTGCTGATGGTGGGTGCCTACGGCTGGGCGTTTAACAAGCCGCAGCGCAAGCTCTACTACAACATGACCATCACCGGCACTTCGGTGGTGGTGGCGCTGTTTATCGGCGGCCTGGAAGCGCTGGGTCTGCTGATGGACAAGTTCGCCCTCAGCGGCGGCGTGTGGGATCTGATTGGCGCGGTAAACGATAACCTGGGCGATGCCGGATTTGTGGTGGTCGGGCTGTTTGTCGCCTGCTGGCTGATCTCGATGGCGAACTATCGCTGGCGCGGTTATGACGCGCTGGTGGTGCGCTCCTGACGCTGAAAGTGTAGCGATAAAAAAAGCCCCGGGACATCGGGGCGGTGGACAACAAAATCCAAAGGTTAAGTAAGCGTGGCAGTACTGTAGGCCGGGTAAGCGGAGCGCCACCCGGCATGACGAGGGTTAAGCTGGTAGCGATTTCAGCAGCGCGAAGGCCTCCTTCATTCTGTCTTCGCTGACGACAAAGGCGCGCATCTGACCGTCGGTATCGGTGCCGCGCGCCACCATGCCCTGAGGCGAAAGGACAATCTCCCAGTCCAGATCCTGACGCTGCGTTTCACCTGCGAGATGCAGCGGTAGTTCCGGCGTTTTTACCTTCACCAGCATGGCGGGTAATTTCACCGGGGCGTTGCCGCCGAGCAGGTTTTTCGCCAGGAACATGGCGCTTAACTGAATCGGTTGCAGGAACGGCAGCACCTGGCCGTTAATTTCCGCGCAGTCGCCCAGGGCATAAATGTCCGGCTGGGTGGTTTGCAGGTAGCTGTCCACCTTCACGCCGCGATTGATCTCTGCGCCCGCGCGGTGCGCCAGCGCGGTTTCCGGGCGCAACCCCGTCGCCGCAATAACCACATCCACTTCAACGCTGCGGTTGCGGTCGAGCGTCGCACAAATGCCGGTTTCGGTTTTGCTCAGGCTCTGTAACTGCGATTTCAGCAGCAGATGCACGCCCATGTCGGTCAGACGATGCTGTAAGCGACTGCTTACTTCTGCTGGCATCAGCGCTGACAGAATGCTGGCCGCGTGGTCAACCAGGGTGACGGATTTTCCCGCCCGGCAGAAGTCCATCGCCAGCTCGGTGCCAATCAGTCCGCCGCCGACAATCATCACCCGCGTGGCGTCGCGTAACAGGGTCTCGCTGGCCTGATACTCCTGCTGGCTGTTGAGCGTGACCATCAGCTCGCGGCCCTCAACCGGCGGCACAAACGCCGATGCCCCCGTCGCCAGCACCAGTTTGTCGTACTGCCAGGTTTTATCTTTCGCGTTCACCACGTGGGCGTCGGCGTCGATATCGGTGACCCAGGTGTACGGAAACAGACGCAGGTTAAACTGTTCTGCGAACTCCCCCGCCGTCTGGCGGGTGAGATCGTCGGCGCGCTGATTCTGGCTAATGACGTGGCTTAAATCAGGCTTGTTGTACTCATCCATGCTGTCGGCGGCGATCACCGTCAACGGCACGTTAGCATCCTGTTTGCGGATATTTTTCACCAGCTGGCGGGCGGCAAAGCCCGAGCCGATAATGACGATGCCGTGGCTCATTTTGCCTCCGTTGCCAGTTCATCAAAGACGTCTTTCCCGAGGGAACATTCCGGGCAGAGGAAGTTGTCCGGCACCTCGCTCCACGGCGTACCCGGCGCGACATCCTGCAACGGCTCGCCCAGCTCAGGATCGTAAATCCACTGGCAGACGCTGCACTGCATGCAAGGGCCGAGGTCGGCAGCGGCAGGAGCGGCTTCTGCTACAGCTTTCGGCGTAACCGCCGCGGCGGGTGCGGTTTCCGGCAGCGGCGCAAGCGCCCACTGGCGGGCAATGTCGCGACCGTGCTGACGACAGATTTCCAGCGCGTCGAGATCCGGACGCCATTTCGCCTTCAGGCTCAGGGACATCTCAAAACCGGCATCCTGTAAACGGGTGGAGAGACGGTCTACCGCGCCGCCGCTCCAGCCGTGTGAACCAAAGGCGCTGGCGCGTTTGTTACGAAAGCGCAGGCCGGTCATCTCTTCTACCAGTCCGGCAATTTTCGGCATCATCACGTTATTCATGGTGGAGGTCCCCACCAGCACGCCTTTGGAGCGGAAGACGTTGGTCAATACCTCATTCTTATCGCTGCGCGCCACGTTGAAGATTTTCACCGCCACGTTCGGGTCAACTTCGTTGATGCCCTGGGCAATGGCGTCCGCCATCATGCGGGTGTTGTTGGACATGGTGTCGTAGAAGATGGTGATGCGATCTTCCTGATAGTCCGCCGCCCACTTCAGGTACAGTTCGACAATCTGGGTTGGATTTTCACGCCATACCACGCCGTGGGAGGTGGCAATCATATCCACCGGCAGGTTGAAGCCGAGGATCTCGGTGATTTTTGGCGTGACCAGACGGCTGAACGGGGTCAGGATGTTGGCGTAGTAGCGCTGGCACTGTTCGAACAGCTCGGTCTGATCCACTTCGTCGTTGAACAGACGTTCGTCGCAGTAGTGCTGGCCGAAGGCGTCGTTACTGAACAGCACCGCGTCACCGGTCATGTAGGTCATCATGCTGTCCGGCCAGTGCAGCATTGGGGTTTCCACGAAGATCAGCTGTTTGCCATTGCCGATATCCAGCGTGTCGCCGGTTTTCACGGTGTGGAAGTTCCACTCCGGATGGTGGTGGTGGCCGTTGATGGAGTCAATGGCGTTGGTGGTGCAGTAGATCGGGGTATCCGGAATGTGGGACATCAGCTCGGTCAGCGCCCCGGCATGATCCTCTTCCGCGTGGTTGATGATAATGTAGTCGATCTCATTCAGATCGATTTCGCTGCGCAGGTTCTGCACGAACTCGCGGCTGAATTTGTGATCGACGGTATCGATCAGGACGTTTTTACCTTCACGAATGAGATAGCTGTTGTAGCTGCTGCCGCGCAGCGTTTTGTATTCCGTCCCGTGAAAATCACGTACTTCCCAGTCACGTTGACCCACCCAATGAATGTTATTTTTAACCAGAATAGACATAGCAACCTCAACTTAATACGGCGTTTTCAAATAAGATGACTGTCATATATCAAGTTGCGTGCCAACTTTTTAACTTGTTGAAAATAATGTGTTTTCGTTTCGATGCTCTTTAGTGGGTAGTCATTTTGACTATCTTAAAAGTTGTCAATATGACACTATGTATTGTCAAAATGACAGTGAGGCAGAGATGAGCTTTTCCGTAGATGTGCTGGCGAAGATCGCCATAGAACTGCAAACCGGTATTGGTCATCAGGACCGCTTTCAGCGGCTGATCTCCACGTTGCGCCACGTGCTGGATTGCGATGCGTCGGCGCTGCTGCGTTACGAAGGGCGGCAGTTTATTCCGCTGGCTATCGACGGTCTGGCGAAGGACGTACTCGGGCGGCGCTTTACCCTGGAGGGCCACCCGCGTCTGGAAACCATCGCCCGCGCGGGTGACGTGGTGCGTTTCCCGGCAGACAGCGATCTGCCCGATCCTTACGACGGCCTGATCCCCGGACAGGAGAGCCTGAAGGTGCACGCCTGTATCGGCCTGCCGCTGTTTGCCGGGCAGAACCTGATTGGCGCGTTAACCCTCGACGGCATGTCGCCTGATCAGTTCGATACCTTCAGCGACGAAGAGCTACGGCTGATTGCCGCGCTGGCGGCCGGGGCGCTGAACAACGCCCTGCTGATAGAACAGCTGGAGAGCCAGAATATTCTTCCGGGTAGCCCGACGGCGTTTGAGCAGGTGGCGCACACCGAAATGATCGGCCTTTCGCCAGGCATGGCGCAGCTCAAAAAGGAGATTGAGATTGTCGCCGCGTCTGATTTGAACGTGCTGATCTTCGGGGAGACCGGCACCGGTAAAGAGCTGGTGGCAAAAGCGATCCACGAAGCCTCGCCCCGTGCGGTGAATCCGCTGGTCTATCTCAACTGCGCGGCGTTGCCGGAAAGCGTGGCGGAAAGCGAGCTGTTCGGACACGTCAAAGGGGCCTTTACCGGGGCGATCAGCAACCGCAGCGGCAAGTTCGAAATGGCTGATAACGGCACGCTGTTCCTCGATGAAATTGGCGAACTCTCCCTTTCGCTTCAGGCCAAACTGCTGCGGGTGTTGCAGTATGGCGATATTCAACGCGTGGGAGACGATCGCAGCTTACGCGTGGATGTGCGCGTGCTGGCGGCGACGAACCGCGATCTGCGCGAAGAGGTGCTGGCGGGGAATTTCCGCGCCGATCTGTTCCACCGTCTGAGCGTGTTCCCGCTCACGGTGCCGCCGCTGCGCGAGCGGGGCGAGGATGTGGTTCTGCTGGCGGGCTTTTTCTGCGAACAGTGTCGGCTCAAAATGGGGCTTTCCCGCGTGGTGCTAAGTCCCGGCGCGAGGACGCACCTGCTGAGCTACGGCTGGCCGGGTAACGTGCGTGAGCTGGAACATGCGATCCACCGCGCGGTGGTGCTGGCGCGGGCAACGCGTTCGGGGGATGAAGTGGTTATTCATGCGCGCCATTTCGCGCTGCATGAGGAAACGATGCCGCCCGTGAAGCCGGTGATACCTGAGAGCGTGAACGAAAACCTGCGCGAGGCGACGGATGCGTTCCAGCGTCAGATGATCGCCCGCGCGCTGGAGCAGAATAACCGCAGCTGGGCGGCGTGCGCGCGGGCGCTGGAGATGGACGTCGCCAACCTTCACAGGCTGGCGAAACGTCTGGGGCTGAAGGGTTAAATAATCCCCGCCTGGTAGAAGTCTTGCAGGTTGATCGCGCCGCACAGCCTGCCGTGCTCGTCCACCACCGGCGCGGCGGTGATTTTGCGCTTCATCAGCACCTCTTTGGCTTCAATCGCGCGGCTGTCGGCATTCAGCGTCAGCCCGCCCTGGGTCATTGCTTCGGATACCCGCGCCTCCAGCTTGCCGCCGCCCACCAGCCAGCGGCGCAGGTCGCCGTCGGTGAAGACGCCCTTCACCTGGCGGTCATTGTCGCATACCGCAACCAGCCCCAGCCCGGTGCGGCTCAGCTCCAGCATGGCGTCCATCACGCTGGTGTCGAGTTTGACCTGAGGAATGGCATCGTCCGTGCGCATCAGGTGGTGAACTTTGTTGAGCAGACGAGCCCCAAGCGCGCCCGCAGGATGGGAGCGGGCGAAATCTTCCTCATTAAAACCGCGCGCCTGCATCACCGCCATCGCCAGGGCGTCGCCCATCATCAGCGTGTTGACGGTGCTGGAGGTCGGTGCCAGGTGCATCGGACAGGCTTCGCGCTCAACGGAAATATCCAGCGTTGCTTTCGCGGCCAGCGCCAGCGGCGAACGGGATTTGCCGGTCATCGCTAACAGGGCCACCGATTTTTCTTGCAGGCGAGGGATGATGAGATCCAGCTCTTTGGCTGAACCGGAGTAGGAGATAAACAGCATCACGTCGCGGCTTTCGATCATCCCCAGATCGCCGTGCAGCGCTTCGGCAGGATGCACGAAGAACGCCGGGGTGCCGGTGCTGGCAAGCGTCGCGGCAATCTTCTTGCCGATATGACCGGATTTACCGATACCCGCCACGATCACTTTGCCCTCGCAGTGGATAATGGTGTTGGCTGCACGAACAAAATCCTCACCCAGACGCTCCGGCAGGCGGCTGGCTTCCTGTAGCTCCAGCAGCAGGGTCTGACGGCCTGCGTTTAACAGAAAATCACTCATTTTTCTCTCCGGTTACGATCACGTCGATGCCCTTCGCTTCCAGCGCTTTTTTAAATGCCGGATCGATACCTGCGTCGGTAATCAGCTTATCGACGCTTTCAAGGCTACAGACAATGTTGGGGCTTTTACGGCCAAACTTCGACGAGTCCGCCATCAAAATCACTTCCCGCGCGGCGTTGCACATCGCTTTGCTGACGCTGAACACCTCGTTGAAGGTGGTCACGCCCGCGTTGAGGTCGATGCCGTCCGTGCCCATAAACAGCTTATCGAAGCTGAAGTGGTCGAAGGCATTCTCCGCCAGCTGCCCGTGAAACGACGCCGATTTTTTACGGAAGGTGCCACCGGGCATCAGGATGGTCTGCTCGCTGTCGAACTCTGACAGGGCATTGACGATATGCAGGCTGTTGGTCATCACGGTGATGTTATTAAAGCGGCTGAGCAGCGGGATCATCTGTAGGACGGTACTGCCTGCGTCAAGGATGATGGAATCGCCGTCCTGGATAAATTTGACGGCGGCTTCGGCAATCAGCGCTTTCTGGTGGGTATTGATCAGCGTTTTGTGGTCGATAGGCGGGTCGGCTTCGTCTTTATTGAGCACCACGCCGCCGTAGGTACGAATGACGGCGCCGGAGTTTTCGAGCAACACCAGGTCCTTGCGTATTGTCGTGCCGGTGGTGTCAAAGTAGTGGGCCAGATCATCTACCGAGCACTTTCCCTGCTTTTGCAGATGCTCAAGTATGGCCGCCTGCCGCTGACGTGGTTTCATAGGCGCTTCGTTCCTTACGTTGCGAAATGATAATTCCGCAAGTTTATAACTTTCACAACGAAATTATCCATGTTTCAGATTAAGCGCTAATGATAGTGCATTCTGACAGAGTGAATCATGGGGGAAGATCACATCAGGTTGTAATTCATGCAGCGAAATGCCGTTGATCGCCTGAATTTTGGTCGTACGGGCAAACACCGTTACGCCGCGCATGATGAGGGAATCGCAGACCTTATTGTTTTCATCCAGCGCAACAGCGACGACAACCCGCGGCTTAAAGCGTCCGCCGGAACGCCCAACACCCACGCGTCCCTTCTGACACAACGCATCAAAGGCGCGGTTAAACTGATGGATTTGCCAGCCGCCAAACGCCATCTGGCAAAGCCAGGCGAGGGCGGCGACGGTGATGAGTGCGGTGACCATATCGGCTCCTTAACTGCCGGGTGGCGGCTGCGCCTTACCCGGCCTACGGGGATTGTAGCCCCGGTAAGCGCAGCGCCACCGGGGAATGAACTCAGAACATCACCTGCCCACCGGTGACGTTAATCGACTGCCCGGTGCAGTACGAGGCTTTCGGGCTGGCGTAAAACAGCAGCATGTTCAGCACGTCCTGATAATCGCACCCGCGCTTCAGCGGCACTTTGTCGATGTAGTACTGTTCGACATCCTCCGCTTTGATGCCAAGTTTGGCGGCATACTGCGGCAGCAGGGACTGGAACATCGGGGATTTCAGCAGGTTACCCAGCATCAGCGCGTGCACGGTTATGCCGTATTCGGCCAGATCCAGCGCCAGAGACTGCGTCAGCCCGACGCCGCCAAACTTCGCCGCGCTGTAGCCGGAGTTGTGCTTGCTGCCCACTTTCCCCGATTTTGAGTTGATCTGAATGATGCGCCCCTGAATACCGTCGCGGATCATCAGACGGGAAAATTCGCGGGCGCAGAGGAAATAGCCCACCAGATTCACCTGCAACGAGCGATCAAAATCCCCCAGTTCGAAATCGCTGATAAAGGCCGCTTTCGCAATCCCCGCGCTGTAGACCAGCAGATCGGTGCAACCAAAAATCTCATCCACGCCGCGGGCCAGCGCCATCACGCTCTGCTCGCTGGTGGCGTCGGCGCCAAATCCATACGCCATCCCTTCGCCAAATTCGGTGTTGATGGCGTCCGCTACGCGGGCGGCTTTCTCACTCTGAATATCCACGACCGCCACGCGGTAGCCCTCTGCGGCAAGCCCATGGCAGAGGAACTCGCCTAAGGTTTGTCCCCCACCAATGACAACGGCAACCTGACTCATGTGTCTCTCCTTTATTACGAAATAAATTTTAACGTGCAGCCTGGGGTGACAGCCTGTGGAACCGGCCCCTCAACGTGAACCGTGCCGGGATACTCCGCCCGCGGCTGGCCGTCGAAACGCAAGGTGATGTGCCCCAGCTCGCGCAGGTTTTGCTCGGCGACGTCACCGACGGCGGTTACGGCATAGCGCGCCTTGCCCAGCTCCAGCTGGCCACCGGCCTTCAGCTCGCCGTTTAACTCGCCGTGGCAGTGGATAAAGCAAAACTCTTCGATATCTGCCGGGGCGCCTTCGCGGAAGGTGATCAGCATCTGGTCGCTCAGAGCATCGGCTGCGCTCTGGCCGATGCGGGTAATGGTGGTCTGGTAAATCACGGTCATGGCAGGAACCTCTTATTGATAAATAAAGCCGGAGACAAACCAGGCAATTAGCACCGTTGGCGCGCCCGTCAGGAAGCGGCTCACCAGCACGGAGGGGACGCCCACGCGCACGGTCTCCTGGCGCGCTTCCGCCAGTGACAGCCCGACGGGGATGAAGTCGCACGCCGCCTGAGCGTTAATGGCAAACAGGGCGGGCAGGGCGAGGTGCGGGGGAATATTCCCCAGACCAATCTGCACGCCAATCAGCACGCCGATGACCTGGGCAATCACCGCGCCCGGGCCGAGAAACGGCGACAGCAGCGGGAAGGAGCAGATCAGCGCCAGCGTCACCAGGCCGAGCGGGTGGCTGGCGAGCGGGGCGAGGCCGTGGGCAATCCAGTCGCCGAGGCCGGAGGCCATGATGATGCCGATCAGCGCCGAGACGAACGCCATAAACGGCAGAATGGTTTTCAGCACCGTGTCGATGGTGTCGCGCCCGGACTGGAACAGCACCGCCACGGCGGACCCCATCCCCATCCCGACCTTCGCCAGCAGGCCGTCGCTCTGCTCGGTGATTTTTTTGCTGGTGTCGTAGTCGCGCGGGGCTGCTTTTTGCGGCGCGGGTGTGCCATTCACCAGCGTGATGTTGTCCTCCTTCACGCCCGAGACATAAATGTCCTCAAGGATGTACTGCGCCAGCGGGCCTGATTTGCCCGTGGAGTGAATATTCACCGTCGGAATGCGGCGCTTCGGGTAGATGCCGCAGCGCAGGGTGCCGCCGCAGTCGATAACCGCCACGCCGATTTCCGCTTCCGGCGGCTCACCCTCTTTGAAGCCGTCGACTGCTTCCCAGCCGGTCAGCTCGCGCAGCGTGTCGACGATCGCCGGGCGCGTGCCCGCGGTGATGTAGACGATCTTTTTGCCTTCGGTGGCGTCGAACTCCAGCGGGCCGCCCCAGCCGCCCGTGCCTTTCTCTATGCGGATCCGGTTCATACTGTGGCTCCCGAAAGCTGGACTTTCTCATCAAGCTGAATGCCCATTTTTTTCTCAAAAATGGCGGTTGTGAGGTCCGTTACCCAGCCGCGGAAGAAGTTGGTCACCAGGCCGACCAGCAGATAGCTCACCGCCAGCGGGCCGAGCGGCAGTCCCAGCGTAGTGAGACCGCTGGCAATCCCGAGGTAAACAAACAGCTCGCCGGGGTTAATGTGCGGGAACAGGCCGTTCATTGAATGGCAGCTGTAGGAGGCGGCGGCGTAATAACTCGGCTTGTACTTCTCTGGCATAAAGCGGCCGAGGCTTAAGGTCATCGGGTTGCAGAACACAAAGGTGCCGATGAAGGGCAGGATCAGGTAGCGGGACAGCGGATTGCCGGCACAGCGCTGGGCGAAGCGTTCAATACGCTGCTGGCCGATAAAGTTAATCAGGGCGTTCATGATCACCAGCAGGCTGATCAGCAGGGGCAGGATCCCGGTCACCATGCCGGTGAATACCTCGCCGCCTTTCTGAAACAGCCCGATGAACCACTCGGCGCCGTGGGTGATGGTTTCTATCATTATTCTCTCCTGTAGGGCGTTTGTTTTTGTCTATCTGCGGCTAATAATAATCACTTTGAAAGGTTTTGAAGTGTTAATCAGATCTCACAATGAAAGAAAAATGTATTATTTTGAAAGTTTATTGGTGAGGTGAATAATTTTTGGTGGAAAAAAGCACGGATTTGCGTCGGGGAGGTGCGTACCGCTTCCTTGAGGAGTTGGGGATGCTTTACCATACTGGGTTCTTACCGAACTCGTTAAATGGATGCCACATGTTCAAGCGTCGTTATGCAGCGCTGTTGCCTGCGCTTATTCTCCTGTCCGCCTGTAGTAGCAAACCCAAGACCGAAGCCGCTCAGCCAACGGCGGGCGCGCCTTCCGGAGGATTCCTGCTGGAGCCGCAGCACAATATGATGCAGATGGGCGGCGACTTCGCGAATAACCCTGCGGCCGAACAGTTCATCGATAAAATGGTGAGCAAGCACGGTTTTGACCGCCAGCAGCTGCATGCCATTTTGTCTCAGGCGAAGCGTCTGGACTATGTGCTGCGCCTGATGGACAGGCAGGCGCCGACAGCCCAGGTGCCGACCGGGCCAAACGGCGCGTGGCTGCGCTATCGCAAACAGTTTATTACCCCGGACAACGTGCAGAATGGCGTGGTGTTCTGGAATCAGTATGAAGACGCCCTGAACCGTGCGTGGCAGGTCTATGGCGTGCCGCCGGAGATCATCGTCGGTATTATTGGGGTCGAGACCCGCTGGGGACGCATTATGGGTAAAACCCGCATCCTTGATGCGCTGGCGACGCTCTCCTTCAACTACCCGCGCCGCGCCGAGTATTTCTCTTCCGAGCTGGAAACCTTCCTGCTGATGGCGCGAGACGAACAGGACGATCCGCTCGATCTGAAAGGGTCGTTCGCCGGGGCAATGGGCTACGGCCAGTTTATGCCGTCCTCCTATAAGCAGTACGCGGTAGATTTTAACGGGGATGGTCACATCAACCTGTGGGATCCCGAAGACGCCATTGGCAGCGTGGCCAACTACTTCAAAGCGCATGGCTGGACGCCGGGCGGCCAGGTGGCGGTGCAGGCGAACGGCGAGGCGTTTGGTCTGGAAAACGGATTTAAAACCAAATACAGCGTGGCGCAGCTGGCAGCGGCAGGCTTAACGCCGTCGCAGCCGCTGGGCAATGTTGACCAGGTGAGCCTGCTGCGCCTGGATGTCGGAACCGGTTATCAGTACTGGTTCGGGCTGCCGAACTTCTACACCATTACCCGCTACAACCACAGCACGCACTATGCGATGGCGGTGTGGCAGCTGGGGCTGGCGGTGTCTCAGGCGCGTGTGCCGGCAGCGTCACCGTTTAGCCAGTAAGTTACCCTGACGGGTAGGCCGGGTAAGGCAACGCCGCCACCCGGCATGGCTGCATGCACGGTGCGGCCTGATGCCCTCACCCTGACCCTCTCCCACGGGAGAGGGGAATTTTGCAGTAACATTTCGCCACACTCTCATTTCACTCCCACCGTTTACATCTTAACCGGCTTTTATTATTGTTATGTTATAACATTATTTTTGAATTGAGATATCCATGTCCCTGTTTTCTCTCTCATCCCCGGTTCGGCTGCTGCTGGCGCTGGTGCTCATTCTGTTTCTCGGCCTGGCCGTGCGCTGGGCGGTGGCGTTGCCATGATCGTGATGAACGACCTGGTGGCGGGTTACGATCGCCAGCCCGTTACGCGCGCGCTGTCCGGCGTGATTGAACGCGGGAGCATGACCGCTATCGTCGGGGCCAACGGCTGCGGCAAATCCACGCTGCTGAAAACGCTCGCCGGCTTTATTCCGCCCGTCAGCGGTACGTTTCGCTGGCAGGGGAGACGTCCGGTGGTGGGCTGGCTGGCGCAGCGTCACGCGCTGGAGGCGCAATTTCCTCTGACCGTGCAGGACGTGGTGAGTATGGGCTGCTGGCCAGCAATCTCATTGTTTGCCGGTTTTCGTCGGGATACCCGCATGCGCATTGCTGGCGCGCTGGAGCGCGTGGGGCTGGAGTCCATGGCGTTCTCTACCATAGATGAACTTTCCGGCGGCCAGTTTCAGCGCATGCTGTTTGCCCGCGTTTTGGTGCAGCAGGCGCCGCTGGTGATGCTGGATGAGCCTTTCACCGGCGTCGATGAAGCGACCTGCAACGTGCTGATGGATCTGATGCTGGAGATGTATATGCAGGGGCAGACCCTGCTGGCGGTACTGCACGACAGCGAACGCGTCTCGCGTCACTTCCCACAAACGCTGCGGCTGGATGCTGATACGCCGCACTGGAAAACCGAGCGGGTGAGGGTGGCATGATCTGGCATCTCTTCTTCCAGCCGTTTATTGAGTACGGCTTTATGCGGCGCGCGCTGGTGGTTTGCCTGGCGCTCTCCGTCAGCACCACTGCGCTGGGCGTATTTCTTCAACTGCGTCGGATGAGCCTGATGGGGGACGCCCTTTCTCACGCCATTTTGCCGGGTGTCGCGGTGGGCTATCTGCTCAGCGGGATGTCGCTGCTGGCAATGACTGTCGGCGGGTTTATTGCCGGGATCGCCGTTGCGCTGGTGGCCGGGCTGGTCAGCCGCCGCACGCCGCTTAAAGAGGATGCCAGCTTCGCGGGGTTTTACCTGGGCTCGCTGGCGCTGGGCGTCACGCTGGTGTCGCTGCGCGGTTCAAATGTCGATCTGCTTCATCTTCTGTTTGGCTCCATTCTCGCCGTGGATAGCGCGTCAGCCCTGTTCGTGACGGGCGTTTGCATGTTCACGCTCCTCACGCTGGCGATTTTTTATCGGGGGCTGGTCAGCGAAGCGTTTGATACCGCGTGGTTGCAGGTGAACGCGCGCTGGCTGCCCGGGATGTTACACGGTCTGTTTCTGGCGCTGCTGGTGCTCAACCTGGTAGCCGGTTTTCAGGTGCTCGGCACGCTGATGGCCGTCGGGCTGATGATGTTACCCGCCGTGGCGGCACGCTGCTGGGTGCGCACATTGCCAGGGTTACTTTTGATGGCGGGTATCAGCGGTATTTTTTGCGCGTGGCTGGGCTTAAGCCTTTCCTGGGCAGTGAGTCTGCCCGCCGGGCCCTCCATTGTGCTGACCGCCAGCGCATTGTTCTTTATTTCAGTTTTATTTGGCACGCGCAGCAGGCTGGCGGATAGCCTGCGGGCGCTTTTTTAACGCAAGGGGAAACGATGAAACGTACAGGATTAGCCGTGGCGCTCGCGCTCGGCATGATGACGCACGGCGTAATGGCGAAAACGCTTAATGTGGTGACCAGCTTTTCCATCCTGGGAGACATCACGCAGCAGGTTGGCGGCGATCGTGTGAAGGTGACGACGCTGGTGGGGCCGGACGGTGATCCCCATACTTTCGAACCTTCGCCCAAAGACAGCGCGGCGCTGAGTAAAGCTGACGTGGTGGTGGTCAATGGGCTGGGGCTGGAGGGCTGGCTCGACCGTCTGGTGAAAGCCTCCGGATTCAAAGGCCAACTGGTGGTTGCTTCGGACGGCGTGAAAACGCACACGCTGGAAGAGGACGGTAAAACCGTGACCGATCCGCACGCGTGGAACAGCGCGGCGAACGGCGCGCTGTATGCGCAAAATATTCTCTCAGGGCTGGTGAAGGCCGATCCTGAAGATACGGCGGCGCTTGAAGCTACCGGTAAACCCTATATTGCGCAGCTCTCTCAACTGGACGGTTGGGCTAAAAAGCGTTTCAGCGACATCCCACAGGCGAAGCGCAAAGTGCTGACCAGCCACGACGCCTTCGGCTATTTCAGCCGCGCCTACGGCGTGACGTTTATGGCGCCGCAGGGGCTGTCGTCTGAGAGTGAAGCCAGCGCGGCGCAGGTAGCGGAGATCATCAATCAGATTAAAGCTGACGGCGTGAAAACCTGGTTTATGGAAAACCAGCTTGACCCACGCCTGGTGAAGCAGATTGCGACCGCCACGGGCGCCCAGCCGGGTGGTGAACTTTACCCGGAAGCGCTGTCCGCGAAGGGCGGCGTGGCGGACACCTACGTCAAGGCGTTTCGCCACAATGTGGACACCCTCGCTAACAGCATGAAATAAGCGTCTCTCTGGCCGATGCGTCCGCATCGGCTTTTTTCTGAAGCCCCCTCGTAAAACCCGACGCGCATCCCCATATTTGATGAGAAAGTGCTATCTTGTGCTGCATGTTTTTCTAAGGCCTGGAGCGAGAATGACTGACCATGAATTGATGCAGCTAAGCGAAGTGGTGGGGCTGGCGCTGAAACAGCGCGGCGCGACTCTCACGACCGCAGAATCCTGCACCGGCGGCTGGGTGGCGAAAGCAATTACTGATATTGCTGGCAGTTCCGCCTGGTTTGAACGCGGCTTTGTGACCTACAGTAACGAGGCGAAAGCGCAGATGATCGGCGTGCGTGAAGCCACGCTTGAGCAGCATGGCGCGGTCAGCGAGCCGGTGGTGATCGAGATGGCGATTGGCGCGCTGAAAGAGGCGCGCGCAGATTACGCTATCTCCATCAGCGGTATCGCGGGGCCGGACGGCGGCAGCGACGTGAAGCCTGTCGGCACCGTCTGGTTTGGCTTCGCCACCTCAAAAGGTGAAGGGATCACCCGCCGGGAATGCTTCAGCGGCGACCGCGAAAGCGTGCGTCGTCAGGCAACGGAATACGCGTTAAAAACGCTCTGGCAACAATTTCTACAAAATACTTGATACTGTATGACTATACAGTATAATTGCCTCAACAGAACAGAAGTCCATGGTGAAGCGCAGTTGCTTCTCCCGGCATGACAGGAGTAATAATGGCTATCGACGAAAACAAACAGAAAGCGTTGGCGGCAGCACTGGGCCAGATCGAAAAGCAATTCGGTAAAGGCTCCATCATGCGCCTGGGTGAAGACCGTTCCATGGATGTGGAAACTATCTCCACTGGTTCGCTTTCTCTTGATATCGCACTGGGCGCTGGCGGTTTGCCGATGGGCCGTATCGTAGAAATCTACGGTCCGGAATCCTCGGGTAAAACTACCCTGACGTTGCAGGTTGTTGCGGCGGCACAGCGCGAAGGTAAAACCTGTGCGTTTATCGATGCCGAGCACGCGCTGGACCCGGTCTATGCCCGTAAACTGGGCGTTGATATCGACAACCTGCTGTGCTCCCAGCCGGACACCGGCGAGCAGGCACTGGAAATTTGTGACGCGCTGGCGCGCTCAGGTGCGGTTGACGTGATCATCGTCGACTCCGTTGCGGCGCTGACGCCAAAAGCGGAAATTGAAGGTGAAATCGGTGACTCTCACATGGGCCTCGCGGCACGTATGATGAGCCAGGCGATGCGTAAGCTGGCGGGTAACCTGAAGCAGTCCAATACGCTGCTGATCTTCATCAACCAGATCCGTATGAAAATTGGTGTAATGTTCGGTAACCCGGAAACCACCACCGGCGGTAACGCTCTGAAATTCTACGCTTCTGTCCGTCTGGATATCCGCCGTATCGGTGCGGTGAAAGAGGGGGATAACGTAGTCGGTAGCGAAACCCGCGTGAAGGTTGTGAAGAACAAAATCGCAGCACCGTTCAAACAGGCTGAGTTCCAGATCCTCTACGGCGAAGGTATCAACTTCCTCGGCGAGCTGGTTGACCTGGGCGTGAAAGAGAAGCTGATTGAAAAAGCGGGCGCATGGTACAGCTACAACGGTGACAAGATTGGTCAGGGTAAAGCGAATGCTATCTCCTGGCTGAAAGAGAACCCGGCGGCGGCGAAAGAGATTGAGAAGAAGGTGCGTGAACTCCTGCTGAACAACCAGGACTCTAAACCTGATTTCGTGGTCGACGGCGCGGATGCTGAAGAAACCAACGAAGACTTTTAATCCTCTCGGATAAAAATGAAGGGCTGCTGATGCGGCCCTTTTTGCATTTCTGAATCGACAGGTTTTTTATGAGTGAACCGACATCACGCCGACCAGCCTACTCACGCTTGCTGGATCGGGCCGTGCGTATTCTTGCCGTGCGTGACCATAGCGAACAGGAGCTGCGGCGGAAACTGTCAGCGCCCGTCATGAGCAAAAACGGTCCGGAAGACATTGATGCCACCGCGGAAGATTATGACCGCGTGGTTGCCTGGTGCTACGAGCATCACTATCTGGATGACGGCCGTTTTGCCGCTCGCTTTCTTGCCAGCCGTGGTCGTAAAGGCTATGGGCCAGCGCGTATCCGCCAGGAGCTGAACCAGAAAGGGGTAGCCCGTGAATCGATTGAAAAAGCCATGCGCGAAAGTGAAATTGACTGGTGCGAACTGGCGCGTGAGCAGGCGGTACGAAAGTACGGTGAGCCGCTGCCGCGTGAATTTTCAGAAAAAGTTAAAATCCAGCGCTTTTTGCTCTACCGCGGCTTCCTGATGGAAGATATTCAGGATATCTGGCGTAATTTTACCGATTGAACGCATGCGGGATTTTACTTCCCACTAAAGAAAACTTATCTTATTCCCACTTTTTCCAGTAGCTGGTCCGTCCAACTGTTTACAGATACAGATCTGCTGCGACATTTCGTTAGCTTGATTTCAGGATAATTATGAGCAAGAGCACCGCTGAGATCCGTCAGGCGTTTCTCGATTTTTTCCATAGTAAGGGACACCAGGTTGTTGCCAGCAGCTCCCTGGTACCGAACAATGACCCGACTCTGCTGTTTACCAACGCCGGGATGAACCAGTTCAAGGATGTGTTCCTTGGTCTCGACAAGCGTAATTATTCCCGCGCCACAACCTCACAGCGTTGCGTGCGTGCGGGCGGTAAACACAACGATCTGGAAAACGTCGGTTACACCGCGCGCCACCACACCTTCTTCGAAATGCTGGGTAACTTCAGCTTCGGCGACTATTTCAAACACGACGCCATTCAATACGCGTGGGAACTGCTGACCGGTGAAAACTGGTTCAATCTGCCGAAAGAGCGTCTGTGGGTGACCGTGTATGAGACCGATGACGAAGCGTTCGACATCTGGGAAAAAGAAGTGGGTATCCCGCGCGAACGTATCATCCGTATCGGTGACAACAAAGGCGCGCCTTACGCGTCTGATAACTTCTGGCAGATGGGCGACACCGGCCCTTGCGGTCCGTGCACCGAGATCTTCTACGATCATGGCGACCACATCTGGGGTGGCCCTCCGGGAAGCGCGGAAGAAGATGGCGATCGCTACATTGAGATCTGGAACATCGTCTTCATGCAGTTCAACCGTCAGGCCGACGGCACCATGGAGCCGCTGCCAAAACCGTCCGTAGATACCGGTATGGGCCTTGAGCGTATCGCGGCCGTTCTGCAACACGTTAACTCCAACTATGAGATTGACCTGTTCAGCACCCTGATCAAAGCCGTTGCTGAGGTAACGGGCGCAACCGATCTGAGCAACAAATCACTGCGCGTTATCGCAGACCATATTCGTTCCTGTGCGTTCCTGATTGCTGACGGCGTTATCCCGTCGAATGAAAACCGTGGCTATGTGCTGCGTCGTATCATTCGTCGTGCGATCCGCCATGGCAACATGCTGGGCGCGAAGGACACCTTCTTCTATAAACTCGTTGGGCCACTGATTGGCGTGATGGGCTCTGCCGGTGACGAGCTGAAACGCCAGCAGGCGCAGGTTGAACAGGTTCTGAAAACCGAAGAAGAGCAGTTTGCCCGTACGCTGGAACGCGGTCTGGCGCTGCTGGACGACGAGCTGGCGAAACTCAAGGGCGACACGCTGGATGGCGAAACCGCTTTCCGCCTGTACGACACCTACGGCTTCCCGGTTGACCTGACCGCGGACGTTTGCCGCGAGCGCAACATCAAAGTTGACGAAGCAGGCTTTGAAGCCGCAATGGAAGAACAGCGTCGTCGTGCGCGTGAATCCAGCGGTTTTGGCGCGGACTACAACGCGATGATCCGCGTTGATAGCGCGTCTGAATTTAAAGGCTACGAAGAGCTGGCCCTGACCAGCAATGTGACCGCGCTGTTTGTTGACGGTAAAGCCGTAGACAGCATTAGCGCGGGCCAGGAAGCGGTTGTTATCCTGGATAAAACGCCGTTCTATGCGGAATCGGGCGGTCAGGTTGGCGATAAAGGCGAACTGAAAGGCAATGGCTTCAGCTTCAGCGTAAGCGATACCCAGAAATACGGTCAGGCGATTGGTCACCAGGGCAAACTGGTTTCCGGCTCTCTGAAAGTGGGCGAGGGCGTTCAGGCCAACGTTGACGAGGCTCGCCGCGCGCGCATTCGTCTGAACCACTCGGCAACCCACCTGATGCACGCAGCCCTGCGCGAAGTGCTGGGTACGCACGTTGCACAGAAAGGTTCTCTGGTTAATGACAAAGTGCTGCGTTTCGACTTCTCGCATTTTGAAGCGATGAAGCCGTCTGAAATTCGTGCGGTGGAAGACCTGGTGAATGCCCAGATCCGCCGTAACCTGCCAATCGAAACCCACATCATGGATCTCGAGGCAGCGAAGAAGAAAGGTGCGATGGCGCTGTTTGGCGAGAAATATGACGACCGCGTTCGCGTGCTGAGCATGGGCGACTTCTCTACCGAACTGTGTGGCGGTACTCACGCATCCCGCACCGGTGACATCGGCTTGTTCCGCATCGTTTCCGAGTCGGGGACGGCGGCAGGCGTGCGCCGTATTGAGGCGGTGACCGGGGAAGGCGCGATTGCCAGCCTGCATGCGCAGAGCGACCAGCTGCACGAGATCGCGCAGCTGCTGAAAGGCGATAGTCAGAACCTGGGCGAAAAAGTGCGTGTCGCGCTGGATCGTACCCGTCAGCTGGAAAAAGAACTCCAGCAGCTGAAAGAACAGGCTGCGGCGCAGGAGAGCGCAAACCTCTCCAGCAAAGCGGTAGACATTAAGGGCGTCAAACTGCTGGTCAGCGATCTGGCGGGCGTTGAGCCTAAGATGCTGCGTACCATGGTCGACGATCTGAAGAACCAGCTTGGTTCGACGGTTATCGTGCTGGCAACGGTCGCAGAGGGTAAGGTTTCTCTGATTGCGGGCGTCTCTAAGGATGTGACGGATCGTGTTAAAGCAGGGGAACTGATTGGCATGGTCGCCCAGCAGGTGGGTGGCAAAGGTGGCGGTCGTCCGGACATGGCGCAAGCCGGTGGTACGGATGCGGCGGCACTTCCCGCGGCATTAGCCAGCGTTGAAAGCTGGGTAAGCGCGAAACTGTAATAACTACAAAGCACAAGCAGACGCCATAGCGGTAACGTTATGGCGTCTTGCTCACTGCGCTATCGATAACGATAAAGTCAGGTTGAGTTTGTGTATATCGGCTAAACTTACGTTTAACAGAATGTGATGCCGTGACTGCTTACACTTTACGTGTTTGTCATCGCTTACTTTTTGGCGTTATATGATGGATAATGCCGGGATACAAGAGACCCGACTCTTTTAATCTTTCAAGGAGCAAAGAATGCTGATTCTGACTCGTCGAGTTGGTGAGACCCTCATGATTGGGGATGAGGTCACCGTGACAGTTTTAGGGGTAAAGGGTAACCAGGTACGTATTGGTGTTAACGCTCCTAAAGAAGTATCTGTCCACCGTGAAGAGATCTACCAGCGTATCCAGGCTGAAAAATCCCAGCAGTCCAGTTACTGATATTGTCGCGTCTCGCTGTCGGGCGAGACGCAACCCTCCTGCTATTTTTCCTGCATAAAGTTACCGTTCTATTTCAAACGCTTCGTTTTTGACCACTCTCATAATCTTATCTCATCCAAAAGACGCGCTTCTCTCAACACAATTCTGTGAAGATGCCTGCAAAATCCGCTTATAAAACACTCTCTTTGCGGCTTTTACATGCGAATTGCGTGCGAATTGTGCAAACGAAAAAAGCATGTGGAAAATTGTTTGACTTATAAGTCCCAGAAAGTAATATATGCGCCACGCAGCGACGAGAAGCTCTTAACGAGTTGCTCGAAGCACTCGAAAGAGGCGTTGTGTGGTGAGGTGGCCGAGAGGCTGAAGGCGCTCCCCTGCTAAGGGAGTATGCGGTCAAAAGCTGCATCCGGGGTTCGAATCCCCGCCTCACCGCCATTTTGCATCCGTAGCTCAGCTGGATAGAGTACTCGGCTACGAACCGAGCGGTCGGAGGTTCGAATCCTCCCGGATGCACCATCTATTACTTCATATTGCTTTCGAAGTGATATGAATATCGAGCAGTACAGTAGTAAATCCCGATGCATCCGTAGCTCAGCTGGATAGAGTACTCGGCTACGAACCGAGCGGTCGGAGGTTCGAATCCTCCCGGATGCACCATTTACTATTTCTGAAAGCAGTTCCCTGATGCATCCGTAGCTCAGCTGGATAGAGTACTCGGCTACGAACCGAGCGGTCGGAGGTTCGAATCCTCCCGGATGCACCATTTACTGTTTCTAAAAGCATTTCCCCGATGCATCCGTAGCTCAGCTGGATAGAGTACTCGGCTACGAACCGAGCGGTCGGAGGTTCGAATCCTCCCGGATGCACCATATTCTCCCCCTTTGTTTATTCCTTCGACGTTTCGTCAGCAATCACTCTCTCTGTCAGCGACAAAAATCCCCTTTTACGATAAAGTAATGCTTTGTTAATCGTTTAGCGAGAGCACGATGTACGCACAGTATGACGGTTTGATCTTCGACATGGACGGCACCCTCCTGGATACCGAACCCACGCATCGTCAGGCCTGGACCGAAGTCCTGGGCCGTTACGGTATGCGTTTCGATTTACAGGCGATGATTGCCCTCAATGGATCGCCCACCTGGCGTATCGCACAGGCCGTGATTGAGCTGAATCAGGCCGATCTCGACCCGCATCAGCTCGCGCGTGAAAAAACCGACGCCGTAAAAGCCATACTGTTAGACACCGTGCAGCCTTTACCACTCATTGACGTCGTCAAGGAGTGGCACGGGCGTCGTACTATGTCTGTCGGTACGGGCAGCGAGAGCGCGATTGCTGAAGCGCTACTCAACCACCTTGGCCTGCGCCACTATTTTTCTGCCGTCGTTGCCGCCGATCATGTTAAACATCACAAACCCGCACCGGATACCTTCCTGCTCTGTGCAGAATTAATGGGTGTTCCACCTGCAAAATGCGTGGTGTTTGAAGATGCTGATTTTGGCATTCAGGCCGCGCGTGATGCCGGAATGGCGGCGGTGGACGTTCGCTTACTGTGAGTGACGCGCTGTCACTCGCTTCATTATTCGCCAGCAGTTTTTTAAGCTCCACCCTCTTACCGGGGAATTCGGAAGTGGTGCTGGTGGCGATGCTGTTGTCCGGCGTAAGTCAGCCCTGGTTGCTGGTCTTAATAGCAACAATGGGTAATAGCCTTGGAGGGCTGACTAACGTTATTCTTGGACGTTTCTTTCCGCTACGCGAAAAATCTCGCTGGCAGGAAAAGGCAGTCGGCTGGCTAAAACGCTATGGCGCTGCCACGCTGTTATTAAGCTGGATGCCTGTAATAGGCGATTTACTGTGTCTACTGGCGGGATGGATGCGCATTTCCTGGGGACCGGTGCTCTTTTTTTTGTGCCTTGGCAAGGCGTTACGCTATGTTTTACTGGCATGGGTAACACTACAGGGTATGACGTGGTGGCACTAATTGGTGGAATGAATTCGCGACCTTCAATCGTCAACCATTACAATTATGCTGAGTGACAATTTTTTGACAGGCGGGAGGTCAAATTGATCCCGGACGTATCACAGGCGCTGGCCTGGCTGGAAAATCACCCTCAGGCACTGAAGGGGATTCAGCGTGGGCTTGAGCGCGAAACGCTGCGCGTAAATGCGGATGGTAGCTTAGCGACTACGGGACACCCGAAGGCGTTAGGCTCGGCGCTGACACATAAATGGATCACAACCGATTTCGCCGAAGCGCTGCTGGAGTTCATCACGCCAGTAGACGGTGATATTGATCATATGCTGACGATCATGCGCGACGTGCATCGCTTCACCGCCCGCAACCTCGGCGACGAGCGTATGTGGCCGCTCAGCATGCCGTGCTATATCGAGCAGGGGCAGGATATCGAGCTGGCGCAGTACGGCACCTCGAATATTGGTCGGCTGAAAACGCTTTATCGCGAAGGACTGAAAAATCGCTACGGCGCACTGATGCAGACGATCTCTGGCGTGCACTACAATTTCTCTCTGCCGATGGCGTTCTGGCAGGCGAAGTGCGGTGAAACGGATAAAGAAGCGATCTCCGCGGGCTATTTCCGCCTGATCCGCAACTACTACCGTTTTGGCTGGGTTATTCCGTATCTGTTCGGCGCGTCACCGGCCGTCTGTTCTTCGTTCCTGCAAGGGAAACCGACCACGCTGCCGTTCGAGAAGACCGAATGTGGCATGTATTACCTGCCGTATGCGACCTCCCTGCGCCTGAGCGACCTTGGCTATACCAATAAATCGCAAAGTAATCTCGGAATTACGTTTAACGATCTGCACGAATATGTGGCAGGCTTGAAGCGGGCGATAAAAACCCCGTCGGAAGAGTACGAAAAAATCGGCCTCGAAAAAGACGGTAAGCGCCTGCAAATTAACACTAACGTGTTGCAGATTGAAAATGAACTGTATGCGCCGATTCGTCCGAAGCGCGTGACGCGCAGCGGTGAAACGCCGTCGGATGCGCTACAGCGCGGCGGGATCGAATACATTGAAGTGCGCTCGCTGGATATCAACCCGTTCTCACCGATTGGCGTTGACGAACAGCAGGTTCGCTTCCTTGACCTGTTTATGGTCTGGTGCGTACTGGCCGATGCGCCGGAAATGAGTTCCGACGAACTGCTGTGTACCCGTGCCAACTGGAATCGCGTGATTCTGGAAGGGCGCAAGCCGGGTCTGACGTTAGGTATTGGCTGTGAAACGGCTCAGTTCCCACTGTCTAAGGTAGGGAAGGATCTGTTCCATGACCTGAAGCGCGTAGCCCAGACGCTGGACAGCGTGTACGGCGGCGAAGCTTACCAGAAAGTCTGCGACGAACTGGTTGAAAGCTTTGATAACCCGGAACTGACATTCTCAGCACGTATTCTGCGTTCAATGATTGAGCAGGGAATTGGTGGCACAGGGCGTTCACTCTCAGCGGAGTACCGTGAGATGCTGATGCAGGAGCCGTTAGAGATCCTGAGCGAAGCGGATTTTGTGGCAGAGCGTGATGCGTCCGTTGTGCGTCAGAAAGAGGTCGAAGCGGCGGATACGGAGTCGTTTGAGGCGTTTCTGGCGAAGCAGGCCTGAACCAAAAGAAAAAGGCCACATCGCTGTGGCCAAAATATACATCTCTGAATTCAGGGATGATGATAACAAATGCGCGTCTTTCATATACTCAGACGCGCATTCTGTAGAAGAGTTCAGTTTATTTTAAAAAAATCACTATCGGAGGTGACGTATGCCGTTATTAGATAGCTTTACTGTCGACCATACCCGTATGGAAGCACCAGCAGTCCGCGTGGCGAAGACCATGAACACGCCGCACGGCGACACGATCACCGTTTTCGACCTGCGCTTCTGCGTGCCCAATAAAGAAGTGATGCCAGAGAAAGGCATTCACACGCTGGAACACCTGTTCGCCGGATTCATGCGCGACCACCTGAACGGCAACGGCGTGGAGATCATCGATATCTCTCCGATGGGCTGCCGCACCGGTTTCTACATGAGCTTGATTGGTCAGCCTGATGAGAAACGCGTCGCGGATGCGTGGAAAGCGGCGATGGAAGACGTGCTGAAGGTGAAAGAGCAGAACCAGATCCCTGAGCTGAACGTTTACCAGTGCGGCACTTACCAGATGCACTCTCTGGAAGAAGCTCAGGAGATTGCCCGTCATATCATCGAACGTGATGTTCGTGTAAACAGCAATGACGAGCTGGCCCTGCCAAAAGAAAAACTTCAGGAACTGCACATTTAGTATCGTGCCTGTGGATGCCCGGTGGCGCTTCGCTGACCGGGCCTACAATCCTGATGACGACAACCACCACCTTCTCCTTTACCCATCGCCCGCTTGTGCCGTTTTCGCATGATTATGCTCATGGCGACAGCGAGCCGTGGCATCAGCACGACTGCGCGCAGCTCCTGCACAGCCTCACCGGCGTCGTGCGGGTCGATACCGCATCCGGCTGCTGGGTGGTGCCGCCCGGTCGCGGCGTCTGGCTACCTGCGGGTACGCAGCACGCCTTGCGCATCACCGGCAACGTTGCTGCCCGCACGCTGTTTATCGACCCGCTGGCGCGCGCCGATCTCCCGGCGACCTGCCAGATCGTGCAGATCTCGCCCCTGCTGCGCGAGCTGATCCTGACCTCCCTTACGCTTCCTGAATCTTACGCACCCGGAAGCCGCGATGAACGTGTTTATGAGCTGATCCTCGATGAAATTCGCCTCATGCCGGTACTGCCGTTTCACCTGCCCGAGCCGGAAAGCGAAGCGCTGCGCCACCTCTGCCAGCAGATTCGAATGGCCCCGGGAGAAAGCTGGAGCAGCGCCCAGGCCGCAGGTATTGTGGGGATGAGCGAACGCACGCTGAACCGCCATTTTCAGCAGCAGACAGGCCTGAGCTACGGCGAGTGGGTGAGAAGGGCGCGACTGCTGGAAGCCTTAGTGCGGCTGGCGCAGGGCCAGCCGGTATTACGCGTGGCGCTGGATCTGGGGTATGGCAGCCACAGCGCCTTTACGGCAATGTTTCGCCGGGTAATGGGTCTCTCACCCAGCGATTACTTCAGGAACGACTGACCGCGTTAAAAAGCGCCTGAATCGACGCGCGTGCCACGTCGCTGTCGATGCCCACGCCCCAGTGGCTGGTCCCATCCTGGAACAGGCAGCGGATATAGGCCACCGAGCGGCTGTCGCTGCGTTCGCCTAACGTATGTTCGTGATAATCCTTGATCACAAACGGTGCGTTGATCCAGCGGCTTAAGCCGTGAGCGGCGGCGGAGAGCAAACCGTTTCCCTGGCCTTCCAGCTGGCGGGTGCCCCCTTGCGTGGCGACGCTTGCCGTCAGCCGCAGCTGGCCGTCCTGCTGGCTGTCGCTGCGGTACGATTGCAGCGCTAATGGCGGGCTCGCCACCAGGCCGTAGCGGGCGCGGAACAGCTGCCAGAGCGCATTCTGCGTCATCTCTTTTCCATGGTTATCCGTTTCCTGCTGCACGTGCTGGCTAAAATCCTGTTGCAGGGTGCGAGGCAATTTCAGGCCGTGGTTTTGCTCAATAAGCCAGGCGCTTCCGCTTTTTCCTGACTGGCTGTTCACGCGGATCACCGCTTCATAGGTACAGCCAATATCCTGCGGGTCGACGGGCAGATAGGGCATCTCCCAGCGTTCGCCAGGCTTACGGGCATCGAAACCTTTCTTGATGGCATCCTGGTGCGAGCCGGAGAAGGCGGTGTAAGCCAGACGACCCGCCCACGGATGGCGCGGATGGACGGGCAGCTGGTTGCAGGTTTCTACCGTTTCAACCACCCGATTCATATCACTGAAATCCAGATTCGGGCTAATGCCCTGGCTGTAGAGGTTCATCGCCAGCGTCACCAGGCAGACGTTGCCCGTGCGCTCACCGTTACCAAACAGGCAGCCCTCCACGCGGTCAGCCCCGGCCATGACGGCCAGCTCTGCGCTGGCGACGCCGGTACCGCGATCGTTATGCGGGTGCACGCTGATACAGACGTCACTGCGGCGGCTGAAGTGGCGGCAGAAATACTCGATCTGGTCGGCATAGACGTTCGGCGTGCTCACCTCGACGGTAGCGGGCAGGTTGACGATCATCGGACGCGCCGCGCACGGCTGCCAGATCTCCGCCACGGCTTCACAAATCTCCAGCGCAAACTCCGGTTCGGTAAAGCAGAAGGTTTCCGGGGAGTACTCGTACTGCCAGCGGGTGTCAGGGTTCTCTTCACACAGCTGACGAATCAGGCGCGTCGCGCGCGTCGCCAGCTCGACGATTTGCGCTTTCTCCATGCCGAATACCAGACGGCGGAACAGCGGGGCGGTGGCGTTATACAGGTGAACGGTGGCCTGCTTCGCGCCGCGCAGGGAGTCGAAAGTGCGACGGATAAGATCGTCCCGCGCCTGCGTTAACACCTGAATGGTGACGTCATCCGGGATGCGGTTCTCCTCAATCAGCTGACGCACAAAATTGAAGTCCGTCTGCGAGGCGGACGGGAAGGCGACTTCGATTTCTTTAAACCCGCAGCTCAGCAGCAGATCCCAGAATTGCAGCTTGCGCGTGCTGTCCATCGGCTCGGCCAGCGCCTGGTTACCGTCGCGTAAGTCGGTCGAGAGCCAGCGCGGGGCGCGGGTGATAATCTGCTCCGGCCAGCGGCGGTCGGGCAACGAAAGGGTGGGGTAAGGCTGGTATTTTTCGGCGGGTGTGTTCAGCATGGTGCGCTCCTGTTGTCTTTTCACTATCGTGAATCGATTTCAGGCGCGCTGCTTTATCGGAACTGACAATCGCTGTCGCGTTTTGGACAAGGGGGCGATTGTTGCCCGGTGGCGCTGCGCTTACCGGGCCTACGATCGTAGGCCGGGTAAGGCGTAGCCGCCACCCGGCAACCCGTGCACAGGGCTAGTGCGCCCCACCGCCCCCGCTACCGGCCCCAAACGGTGGTTTGGCAAACCACACCAGCCCCAGCAGGACGATGAAGATCCCCGCCGATATCCAGAAAATCTCGTTTGCCGAGATAATCAGCCCCTGGTTGGTGATCTGCTGGGCAAGCCAGCCGGACGCCTGCTGCTCCGTCATCCCCATCCCCTCAAGCTGGCTATACATCTGCTGAGCGTTAGGGTTGAACGGGTTCACCGCTTCGGTGAGTTGAGCATGGTGCATCGATTCCCGGTTGGTCCACAGCGTGGTGGTGATCGAAGTCCCGATGGAGCCCGCCAGCGTACGGGTGAAGTTCGACAGGCTCGATGCCGCCGCCATCCGCTCAGGCGGTAAGCCGGAAAGCGTAATGGTGGTCAGCGGCATAAAGAAGCACGCTACGGCGAAGCCCTGAATAAACTGCGGCCACGCGGAGGCGCCAAAGTCCATTCCCGGTTCAAACGTATACGCGCGCCAGTAGAAGCACACGGCGTACATGATGAAGCTGAACGTCACCAGCCTGCGCATGTCGAGCTTATGGGCGAAACGGCCAATAATCGGCGACAGCAGAACCGGAATTAACCCCACCGGCGCGGAGGCCAGCCCCGCCCAGGTTGCGGTATAGCCGTACACCTCCTGCAACAGCTGCGGCAGCAGAACAATCGCGCCGAAGTAGAGCATATAGGCGAGACTGATACAGAGGCAGCCGATGGTGAAGTTTCGCGATTTAAACAGCGAGAGGTCGACTATCGGATTATCGTCCGTCAGCTCCCAGACAATCAGGAAGCTGATGGCCACCACGGCGACCACCGTCAGCACAATGATTTCCGTAGAGGCAAACCAGTCCAGCTCTTTGCCGCGGTCGAGCATGATTTGCAGGCTGCCGATGCCGACAACCAGCAGTGCCAGCCCGATGCCGTCGATCCGCCGCTGTTCGGTCCGCGTTTCGCGACCACGCAGAGACTGTAGCGTCATCAGCACCACCAGCGCACCGATGGGCACGTTGATGAAGAAGATCCAGCCCCAGTGATAGTTATCGCTGATATAGCCGCCGAGGATTGGCCCGCAAATTGGGGCGACGATCACCGTCATCGACCACAGCGCGAGCGCGATGGAGCGCTTGGCGGGCGGATAGTTGTTCAGCAGCAAACTCTGCGACAGCGGAATCAACGGCCCGGCGACAATCCCCTGGATGACGCGGAAGAAAATCAGCATCGTCAGGCTGCTGGACATGCCGCAGGCCCAGGAGGCCAGCACGAACAGGATCGTCGACCAGAGGAACAGCTTCACTTCACCGACGCGCTTCGCCAGCCAGCCGGTGATGGGAATGGAGATGGCGTTCGCCACCCCGAACGAGGTAATGACCCAGGTCCCCTGGCTCAGCGATGAGCCAAGGTTCCCGGCGATCGTAGGGATCGCCACGTTTGCGATGGTGGAGTCCAGCACCTGCATGAATGTCGCCAGCGACAGCGCAATGGTCATAATGACCAGCTGCGCCCCCTCCAGCGGTTTTTGCGGCTTTTGCTGTTGCATAACGCTCACCTTCGGCTTAACCGGCGTTTGCCTTCACGATGTCATCGATCAGCTTATTGACCGGATCGAGGCTAATTTCACGGGCGTTACTTTCATAAGCTGGCGTACTGCGCACCTGGCTTGCGAGGATCTGACCGTCGCGGTTGGCGGTATCGACCGTCACCAGCGTGGAAAGGCCAATTCGCAGCGGATGGTCTGCCAGCTGCTTAGGCTCCAGCTCGATACGCACAGGCAAGCGCTGTACCACTTTGATCCAGTTGCCGGTGGCGTTCTGTGCAGGCAGCAGGCTGAACGCGCTGCCGGTCCCCATGTCCAGACCGACCACTTTTCCGGTGTACTTGACGTCATCGCCGTAAATATCGCTGACCACGGTCGCGGTCTGGCCGATACGCATATGCGCCAGCTGGGTCTCTTTGAAGTTCGCATCGACCCACAGATTGTTCGCCGGAACGACCGCCATTAGCGGCGTGGTGGTGCTAATCTGCGCCCCAGGCTGTACGGAACGACGGGAAACGTAGCCGGTCATCGGGCTGACGATTTTGGTACGTTGCAGGGCAAGCCATGCGTTACGCACTTCGGTCGCCGCCTGTTTCACCGCTGGCTGGTTTTCCAGAGAGGTACCCAGCACCATCGCCTGATTAGCGTTGTACTGTTGGATCGCCACGTCCAGCTGCGCCTGTGCGCTGGCCACCGCGTCGCGGGCGTGCTGCAACTCTTCACGGCCAATCAGGTTGGCGGTGCCGAGAGGAACACGACGATTGAGGTCGCTCTGCGCCTGAGCCAGGGCCGTTTTCTGCACGTCGATACTGGCCTGAAGCTGCTTGCTGTTGATCATCAGCTGGCGGGTCTGGCGAACGCTGGAGGCCAGCGCCGTCTGTGCTTTTTCAAACGCCTGTTGGGCGTCGGTCGGGTCGAGCGTGACCAGCACATCGCCTTTTTTCACAAAGTCGGTGTTATCAGCCCAGACTTTCGTCACGCTGCCTGACACCTGGGCCATGATTTGAACCTGATTCCCTGCCACGTATGCATCGTCTGTCTCTTCAACATGACGCAAGACTAAAAACCAATAGATCCCATATGCCACGGCAATAATAATAAAGAGCAAGGTCAGCAGAATAAGGGCGCTTTTACGTTTGCCCTTTTTGTTGGCCGGTTGCTGCGGGAGGGTGTTCTCCGCATTTGCGCTCATTGTTGTTCTCCACGATCTTTTTATTTTCACATCGGCTGAGCCGACCTGTTGTCAGAAAGGCCAGCAGTTTCACGTGCTGGCCTGTCAGTTTTTCTTTTTAGCAATCTGGAATGTTGAGCGGATCGTCGCGTTAGCGCAGCGCCTCAAGGATGACGCCGTCTTCATCCATCTGGTCCAGACGGGTGAGCAGCTTGCGAGTAATGTGCTCAAGCTGGTCGCGCTCGGCGGTGCTGAGGGCAGACCAGAGCTGGTGCAGGCAGTTGTGCTGCGGTGGCAGCACTTCGCGCAAGAATTCGTGACCTTTCTCGGTCAGTTGCAGATGCAGGCAGCGGCGATCGTTATCGCTTTCACGGCGTTCAATCCAGCCGCGCTTTTCCAGTTCATCCGCGATACGGGTCGCATTGGTACGGGATGACCCCAGCGCACAGCTCAGTTCCGACGGCTGAATGCTGTGATTTTCCTGAGACTCCAGCGTAATCAACGCCATAAACAACGTCTCGTTAATCCCCTGCGCTTTCAGCATCTTGTTTCGATTTTCCAGCAGCTTACCCTGCATGTGCATGCACAGGCGGGTCAGCAGGATTTCCTGATACGGGAAGTCCTCATGACGACTGGCGCGGAACTTAAGCATTTGTTCAATGGGCGTAAACGAACTATCCATTTTGGGCATAACCTCATTAATTACAGCCGATATAGTAACGACAGTGACAAATAATGTAAATGAATTATTTGTGCGGTTATATCCGCCAAACGTATGTCACCATCAGAAAGCGCCGGGTAAATCCGTGACCCGGTGAGCACAGAGAGCGTGGGGTGTGTACCCGCGAAAGAGGGGATGTGAGGACAGGGGTCTGAACTATTCATGCCGGTAGTAAATATGTCACCCACAGTAAAATTTCTGGGATAAATGATTACCGTTACCTTAACAGATGCAGGCCCCCTTTACACCCCAGGGGGCCCAAAGCAATGTAAAACTTAGTGAATTGCTTCCTGACGGTGATAGCCGCGCCACCATACCAGCAGATTTATCGCCGCGACGATGGCGCCGATGGCGCATACGCCCGTCCAGCCCGCGTGCTGCCAGGCGGAGGCTGAGATTAGCGAGCCCGCCGCGCCGCCGATAAAGTAGCTGGTCATGTACCCGGCCGTCAGACGGTTACGGGCATCCGGCTTCACGCGGTAAATCACGGTCTGGTTGGTGATATGTACACCCTGCACGGTGAGGTCGAGCACCAGAATACCGACAATCAGCGCCAGCACGGAGACGTGTCCGTACCAGATGGCCGCCCAGGAGAGCAGGAGTAAAACCAGCCCTGCGGAGGTGGTCATATGAGATTTGCCTTTGTCGGCCAGCCCACCCGCCGGGCGCGCGCCCAGTGCGCCAGCCGCGCCTGCCAGCCCGAAAAGGCCAATCACGCCTTCTGAGTAGTTAAACGGCGGTGCGGCGAGCAGAAACGCCATCGACGTCCATAAGATGCTGAAGTTAGCGAAGGTGAGACACCCCAGAATGGCGCGCGTGCGCAGGAGTTTATCCCGGGTAAAGAGGCTGAAAACGGAGGCGAGGAGCTGCGGATAGTTCAGGTGATTTTCCTGCTTCACCCTTGGCAGGCCGCGCCACAGGGCCAGCGCCATGATAACCATCAGCACGCTCGCCACCCAGTAAACGGTGCGCCAGCCGCCGAGGCTCGCCAGCAGCCCGGCAACGGTTCGCGCCAGCAGGATGCCCAGCAGCAGGCCGCTCATGATAGTGCCGACCACTTTGCCGCGTTTTTCCGGGGAAGCCAGCGTCGCGGCGAGGGGAACCAGAATTTGCGCCACCACCGAGAACAGCCCCGTCAGCGCGGTACCGATAATCATCATCGTTAACGACTGGCTGCTGGCGGTGATCAACATCCCGCCCGCCGCCAGCAGTGTCATGGAGACGATAAGCATCCGGCGCTCAAACATATCGCCTAATGGCACCAGGAACAGCAGCCCGGCCGCATAGCCGAGCTGTGCGGCGGTGACAATAAACCCGGCGGAGCTGGCTGAAAGATCGAAGGCGCGTGCGATGGTGTCGAGCAGTGGTTGTGCGTAATAGTTGCTGGCGACGGCCAGACCCGTTGCCACGGACATTAAAAGGATGAGTGCGGGGCTAAGCCCTTGAGTTGTTTTTGTCATTAGTTTCAGGAATCGTGAGTTAAGTGATTATTTTTCCGGAAACATAATAACCAATGATGGTGAATGTTGGGGAATTGTTACGTGGTGGATTGTGCGGTTAAGGTTGGGTGCGGTTTGATCCCCTCACCCCGATCCTCTCCCAGGGGGAGAGGGTGGTCATCGTTCCCTCTTCCCCTGGGAGAGGTTAGGGTGAGGGAAAATGTTTTACTTCTGCGCCTCAAGCGCCTCTTTCACCCAGCCATCGAACTGCTGCTGGTGGGCTTTGATCCAGCCATCCACGTGGCCTTTGATATCAGCTTCGGATGATTTACCCGCGTGCATCATCGCGTTCTGGGCGTTAATGTCTGCCAGCGGCAGTTTCATCACCGAGAACAGCTTCGCCGCCGCCGGGTTTTTCTCGGCCCAGGCTTTGTTCGCCACAATATGCATGGTGTTCACCGGGAAGCCATAGTTCATGCCGTTTGGCAGTTTGGTGTCGATATCTTTCTGCTCGCCTGGCAGGGAGGAGAAGGGCACCTGCAACCACACCACGTCTTTGCCCGGCTTCAGCACGTCGCTCACCCAGTACGGCGTCCAGGTGTAGTAGATCACCGGCTTGCCTTCTTTAAAGCGGGCGATGGTGTCGGCCATCATCGCAGAGTAATTGCCGTGGCTCACGTCGACGGTCTTCGCCAGATCGAAGGCTTTGTTCTGGTGGTTAATCACCGCTTCACAGCCCCAGCCCGGCGAGCAGCCCATCATGTCGGCTTTACCGTCACCGTTGGTATCAAACAGTTTTGCGATCTTCGGATCTTTCAGCTGTTCAATATTGGTGATGTGATACTTATCGGCGGTTTTCTTGTCGATCAGATATCCCTGCGCAGCGCCGGTCACAAAGGTGCCTTCGCGGTAGAATTTCTTGTCACCGCCTGCGGCGGCATACATGTCGTCGTGCAGCGGCTGCCAGTTCACGGCGGTAAAGGTGGCATCACCGGAGGCAATGGAGGTATAGCCCACGTTGTAATCCACTTCGCTGGCGGTATTCACCGTATAGCCCAGTTTCTCCAGCGCACGGCTGACAATCTGGGTCTGGAAGGACTCTTCCGAAATGGTGCTCTGCACCGGCTGCACGGTAATGCCTTTGCCCGGCAGGTCAGCGGCAACTGCGCTGGTGGAGACAAGGGTCGCAAACGCTGTGGCAAAAAGTACGTTATGTCGCATCGTTGTTCCTTATTTTGTAAATGGGCGGGTGAGTAACCCGACAGGGCCGGTGGTGTACCAGCGACGGTTGCCGCGACTACGTGAATCACGACCGACAGCCTGGGTCAGGCGGTCAAGAATGATGGCGAGGATCACAATCCCGACGCCGCCGACGGTCGCCAGCCCCATATCGAGACGGCCAATGCCGCGCAGTACCATCTGACCTAACCCGCCAACGGCAATCATCGAGGCGATCACCACCATCGACAGCGCCAGCATCAGCGTCTGGTTAACACCTGCCATAATGGTCGGCATCGCCAGCGGAAGCTGAACCTTAAACAGCATCTGACGCGGGCTGGCGCCGAACGAGCGCGATGCCTCTATCAGATCCGCAGGCACCTGGTTAATGCCCAGAATGGTCAGGCGAATAATCGGTGGCAGGGCGAAGATAATGGTCACGACCACCCCCGGTACGTTACCGATGCCGAACAGCATCACGATAGGCACCAGGTAAACGAACGCTGGCGTGGTCTGCATCGCATCCAGCAGCGGGCGAATAATCTTCGCGGCCCGGGGGCTGCGCGCCAGCCAGATCCCCATCGGCAGGCCGATCACCACGCAGAACAGCAGGGCGGTCAGCACCAGCGCCAGGGTGATCATCGCCTGAGACCACGCGCCAATCGCGCCGATGGCAATCAGGGAGATGAGCGTGGCGATCCCCATACCAGCGCTGCCGAACTGCCATGCGATCAGCGAGAACAGGATAATCGCCACCGGCGCGGGCATGCCCAGCATCAGCTGCTGGAAGCCGTTCAGGATGTAATCCACCGGGATGCGGATCCCCTGGAACACCGGACGGAAGTGGGTAACGACCCAGTCGATCCCCTCCGTTACCCAGCTATCCAGCGGGATCAGCGTCTTGTGGAACGGATCCATAATATTGAAATGCTCTGGGGCAGGCGCTGGTGCGCTGTTGAGCCAGTCTGCCGCGCCGCCGCCATCGGCAGGCGCAGGCGTCGACCCCCACGCATCGGCAGATTGCGCCGCGCTGTCCGCTGCTTCAGTGGTGCCCCATGGGTTTGATTGATCAGCCATTGTTTGTCCCCTCGCGATCTAAAGCCTGTAGCAGCATCCGTTTTGAGATGATGCCAACGTACTGTTGTTCTTCACCGACGACCGGCACGGCGCACGGCGCCTGACCCACGTGAGAGAGCAACTCGCTGAGCGGCGTTTCGGCGTCCACGGCAAGCGGAGCGTCAATCAACGCCGCATCGATTCCCTGGTTTTCGCTCAGGGCGGTTTTCAGGGAGTCGATGGAGACCACGCCGACAAATTTATTGCCGCGTTCAACCAGATAACCGTATTCACGGTCTTCGTCCTGCAACAGCTTCAGCGCGGAGCGCGGGCCAAAACCTGGCGTTTTACGAATAATGCCGTTTGGTGTTCGACGGGCAATATCTTTCGCACTGAATACGTGGCTAATATCCACGCCGCGGAAGAAGGTGCGCACATAATCATTCGCCGGATTATTGAGAATTTCATCCGGTGTGCCGACCTGCACCACTTCACCATTTTGCATAATGGCGATACGGTCGCCAATACGCATGGCTTCATCCAGATCGTGAGAAATAAAAACAATGGTGCGCTGATGTTTGGCCTGTAATTTTACCAGCTCATCCTGCATCTCGGTGCGAATTAAGGGATCGAGCGCTGAGAAGGCTTCGTCCATTAATAAGATGTCCGGATTAATCGCTAATGCGCGCGCTAATCCCACACGCTGACGCATACCGCCGGAGAGTTCATCCGGATACGCATGAGCATAATTTTCCAGCCCGACCTGACGCAGTGCATCAAGGGCTTTTTCCTGACGTTCCTGAGCGGGCGTGCCGGCTAACTCCATGCCAAAGGCGGTATTATCGAGTACCGTCATGTGCGGCATCAGTGCAAATGACTGAAACACCATCGCAATTTTCTTTCTGCGCACCTCACGGAGATCTGCGTCTGATATTCTGGCGATATCCACGCCGTCTATCAGCACCTGTCCGCGGGTGGGTTCAATCAGGCGATTGAGAAGGCGAACCATAGTGGATTTACCCGAACCGGATAATCCCATGATGACAAAAATCTCGCCTTCTTCAATGGCCAGACTGGCGTCTTTAACGCCAAGCGATAGCCCGGTTTTTTCCAGAATTTGCTCTTTCGTAAGGCCTTTCTCAATATATTTGAATGCGCGCTGCGGGTGCTCGCCAAATACTTTATAAAGATTTTTCACTTCTAATTTAATTGCCATGCAATAGAGAGTGTCCTGTTATTTGTTTATGTCGATATGATTACCATGGTAAATAGTTAACTGGCATTACCCTAACATACTCAGAATCTGAGACAACCCTGGACCGGCCTGAGGCCGGAATTTTGCCGCAAGCGAAACGGCTGAATTTCCCATGAATAAAGGGCTGAGGGCGGTTTGAATTTTTCTCAATTTTTTGCTGTTGCATGGGAGAATTTCGCCTGAATCGGTGTGATTCAGGCGAATATGACGGGGAAATTACAGTGTAGTACGTCGTGGAATATTCGGCTGGAAATAATGAAATGCAGAGTTAATTAATGAACGTTAATTCATTCATTAAAAATCCCAGTCCTCGTCTTGCGTCTCCACCGCTTTACCCATCACGTACGACGAGCCGGACCCGGAAAAGAAGTCGTGGTTTTCATCGGCGTTGGGCGACAGCGCCGCGAGGATCGCCGGGTTCACCTCCGCCATTTCTGGTGGGAATAACGCTTCGTAGCCCAGGTTCATCAGCGCCTTGTTGGCGTTATAGCAGAGGAAGGCTTTTACGTCCTCTTCCCAGCCCGTTCCGGCGTACAGCTCTTCGGTATAGCTCAGCTCGTTGTCATACAGATCCATCAGTAAATCGAGGGCAAAACCTTTGAGTTCCTCGCGTTTTTCCGCGCTGACTTTCTCCAGCCCTTTCTGATACTTATAGCCGATGTAATACCCGTGTACCGCTTCATCGCGGATGATGAGGCGAATCAAATCGGCGGTGTTGGTGAGCTTGCCCCGGCTCGACCAGTACATAGGCAGCCAGAAGCCGGAATAGAAGAGGAAAGATTCCAGGAACACGCTGGCGATCTTCTTCTTCAGCGGCTCGTCGGCCCGGTAATATTCCAGCACCAGATCTGCCTTGCGCTGCAATGACGCGCTCTCTTCACTCCAGGCGTAGGCCGCGTCCACGTCTCTGGTCTGGCACAGGGTGGAGAAAATCGAGCTGTAGGAGCGGGCATGGACCGCCTCCATAAAGCTGATGTTCGACATTACCGCCTCTTCGTGCGGGGTCAGCGCGTCGCTCATCAGCGCGGGCGCACCCACGGTATTCTGAATGGTGTCCAGCAGCGTCAGGCCGGTAAAGACGCGGATTGTCAGCTGCTGCTCGGCATGGCTCAGGGTTTGCCAGGCCGGAATATCGTTGGAGAGCGGGACCTTTTCCGGCAGCCAGAAGTTGCTGGTCAGGCGGTTCCAGACCTCCAGGTCTTTATCATCCTGAATTTTGTTCCAGTTAACGGCACTTACGCGTGACAGTTTCATCCTTTCTCCTTACAGCGCGCAGGACACGCAGCCTTCAATTTCGGTGCCTTCCAGCGCGAGCTGGCGCAGGCGAATGTAGTACAGCGTTTTGATGCCTTTCTTCCACGCGTAGATCTGCGCTTTGTTGATATCCCGCGTGGTGGCGGTGTCCTGGAAGAAGAGCGTCAGCGACAGCCCCTGATCCACATGTTTAGTCGCCTCGGCGTAGGTATCAATGATCTTTTCCGGGCCAATCTCATAGGCGTCCTGGTACAGCGCCAGATTCTCGTTGGTCATAAACGGGGCAGGGTAGTAGACACGCCCGGTTTTGCCTTCCTTACGGATTTCAATCTTCGACACGATGGGATGGATGCTCGACGTGGCGTGATTGATATAGGAAATGGAGCCGGTTGGCGGCACCGCCTGAAGGTTCTGGTTATAAATGCCGTAGCGCATCACCTCTTCACGCAGCTGTTGCCACATCTCACGCGTCGGCAGGGTGATGCCAGCGCGGGCAAACAGCGCGCGTACTTTTTCGGTTTTCGGCTGCCAGTCGCCTTCCAGATACTGGCTGAAATACTCTCCGCTGGCGTAGCGGGACTGCTCAAAGCCTGCGAACCGCTGGTGGCGTTCGCGCGCCAGCATCATCGAGGTATGCAGCGCATGCCAGGTGATGGTGTAGAAATAAAGGTTGGTGAAATCCAGCCCTTCCGGGCTACCGTAGGCGATGCCCTCCCGCGCCAGATAGCCGTGCAGGTTCATCTGCCCAAGGCCGATGGCATGCGACGCGGCGTTGCCCGCCTCAATGGACGGTACGCTGCGGATGTGGCTCATGTCCGATACCGCCGTCAGCCCGCGAATGGCGGTCTCTACCGTGCGGCCAAAATCGGGTGAATCCATGGTATGGGCAATATTTAGCGACCCGAGGTTACAGGAGATATCCTTGCCCACGTCCGCGTAGTCGAGGTTCTCGTCGTAGCTGGACGCGCTGTTGACCTGCAAAATCTCCGAGCACAGATTGCTCATGTTGATGCGCCCGGCAATCGGGTTCGCGCGGTTCACCGTGTCCTCGTACATGATGTACGGATAGCCGGACTCAAACTGAATTTCAGCCAGCGTCTGGAAGAAATCGCGGGCGTTGATGGTTTTTTTGCGAATGCGATCGTCGGCCACCAGCTCGTCGTACAGCTCGCTTATCGCCACGTCGCCAAAGGCTTTGCCGTAAATCCGCTCAACGTCATACGGTGAGAAGAGCGCCATGTCGGCATTCTCTTTAGCCAGCTTAAACGTGATATCCGGGATCACCACGCCAAGCGACAGGGTTTTGATGCGGATCTTTTCGTCGGCGTTTTCACGTTTGGTATCCAGAAAACGCAGAATGTCCGGGTGGTGCGCGTGCAGATAAACCGCGCCCGCGCCCTGACGTGCGCCAAGCTGGTTGGCGTATGAGAAGGCATCTTCCAGCATCTTCATCACCGGGATGACGCCGGAAGACTGGTTTTCGATGCGCTTAATCGGCGCGCCCGCTTCCCGCAGGTTCGAGAGCAGAAACGCCACGCCGCCGCCGCGTTTCGAAAGCTGTAGCGCCGAATTCACCGCACGGCCAATCGACTCCATATTGTCTTCAATACGCAGCAGGAAGCAGGAGACCAGTTCGCCGCGCTGGGCTTTCCCACAGTTAAGGAACGTTGGCGTGGCGGGCTGGAAGCGACCGGAGAGGATCTCCTCCGTGAGTCTTTCGGCTAGCGCTTCATCGCCCTGCGCCAGCGTCAGCGCCACCATCACCACCCGATCTTCAAAGCTTTCTAAATAGCGTTTGCCGTCAAAGGTTTTCAGGGTGTAGCTGGTGTAATACTTCCACGCGCCGAGAAACGTCTGGAAGCGAAAACCGCTGGCGTGCGCCCGTTCAAACAATGCCACCACGAAGGCGCGGTCGTAGCGTGTCAGGACACGCTCTTCGTAATAACCCTCTTTTACCAGCCAGTCGAGACGTTCCTGCTGGCTGCCAAAGACGACGCTGTTCGGGCGTACATGAGCGGCAAAAAAGGCGTCCACCGCCTCATGATCTTTGCCAAACTGAATGCGCCCCTCGCGGTCATAGAGGTTTAGCATGGCGTTTAATGCGTGGTAATCCGGCGTCGCCTGAATCACGCGTTCTGCGGTTGTCGTTGCCAAAATTCGTTCACTCCTTTACGCACGTTCTCTACGTCCTGCTGTGTCCCCATCAGTTCAAAACGATAGAGATACGGCACGCCGCATTTTTGAGAGATGACATCCCCGGCGCGGGCAAAGGCCTCGCCGAAGTTGCGATTGCCTGCGGCGATCACGCCGCGAATCAGCTGCCGGTTATGGGGATCGTTCAGAAAGCGGATCACCTGACGAGGCACAGCCCCTGCGGTGCCGCCACCGCCATAGCTGGGCACCACCAGAATGTAGGGTTCGTCTACCTGAATACGCTCCCGCTCGTTCAGCGGAATGCGTATCGCGGGCAGCCCGAGACGCTCCATAAACCGAAGCGTGTTTTCCGAGCTGCTGGAAAAGTAGACCAGCGTGCTCATGCACTGACGCCCTGAGCGGCAAGGCGGTTGATCATGTCCGGACGGAAGCCAGACCAGCTGGTGTCGCCGGCAACGACAACCGGAAGCTGACGGAAACCCTGCGCCCGCAGGGTGTCTGCCGCGTCGGGCACCTGATCAATATTGACCATCTCAAATGCCACGCCGCGGCTTTCCATCGCCCGTTTCGTGGCGTGGCACTGAACACAATCGTTACGAGTGTAAATAATAATGCTCATGATTCGTATTTCCATTTAGAATGAGAGAACGGCGCGAGTAAACGCGTCATGTTGTGTGTGTCTTTCTAAAGGGAATACTAGATGTAGTTGCGATAAGTTTCAACCACACAAGATATGGGAAATACAGATTAATAAGGCCCCAACGATGAGCCTGGCGGGGCAGGGCGGGCTGTGCGGGTTTTTCAGGCTGTCAGGCAAAGAAAAGCCCCGGCGCCTGAGGCGACCGGGGCTGAGAACGCGCGCTTACTTACGCAGGCTAAGCAGGGCGCCGACAAAAATCCCGACCGCCGCGACCGTTCCCAGCGTACAAAGTGGTTTTTCACGTACGAAGGTGGTGGCGCAGCTGGCCATGTCGCAGGCCGCCTGAGTGGTACGTGAGCGGCCATTCATCCTTGCCCGCGTTTCACGCAGCAGAGACTGAGCCTTACGTTTCGCGGCATCTGCTTCGTCCTTCGCGTCAGAGCCCCAGGATTTCAATACGGCTTCCAGCGTGTCCGCTAATTGGCTGACATCGTTACGAATATCCTGTGTGTCGTCATTAATATCGTTTCGGTTCGGTCTGTTAAACATACGATCCTCCATAATTTGTGTTCCCGTTTAGTTTAGTCCAGAAATGTAATATCTGAAGCGAGTCACGGCTTATCGGGCAGTTTATGGAATATTCTGAAAGCCCTGCTAATGCTGAATACTGTAAGGTTGCCGGGCAGGAATGATAATGAGGAAAAGATATGTATTTACGACCCGATGAGGTGGCGCGCGTTCTTGAAAAAGAAGGGTTCACCATGGATGAGGTAACATCAAAAGCGTACGGATATCGCCGTGGTGAGAATTATGTTTACGTCAACCGTGAAGCAAGAATGGGGCGTACTGCTCTCATTATTCACCCGACACTCAAAGACAGAAGCCTGTCATTTGCTGAGCCCGCCTCGGATATTAAAACCTGCGATCATTATCAGCAATTTCCGCTCTATTTAGGCGGCGAGACGCATGAACATTATGGTATTCCGCACGGTTTCAGGTCGCGTATGGCGCTGGAGCGGTTCCTGAAAGGGCTGTTTGGCGACGTACAATAACTCTGCGACTGGCCTGAGCCAGTCGCCTTACCTTACGCTTTTGCCTGGCTATAAGGGCTGACTTTAAACAGGCGGCGGCAGTAGTCAAGAAAGTAACCGTACACCGCACCCATCAGCATGGATACCACGATATTTGAACTTACCGCAGCGGCGATTTGATGCCAGTCTGCGCCCACCGTCAGCAAAATAACCACATACACCGGGGACTGGAACGTTACGTAAGCCAGCACGTCCGCCAGGTTTTTTACCCAACCCACCGGGCTAATACGCCGGGCTAAACGCATCACTGCATCGCGATACAGGCCGTACGGCCAGGCAATCATGATATTCACCGGAATGGCCACCAGGCGCGACGAGAGGGATTGCTCAAAGGACATTCCCGACAGGAAAATTTCAATCAGCATATTCACGACGGAACAGTAAACGACCATCGCGCACGTATCCGCTACCGCATGGCGCAGGCGAGACTGCGGTGAGAACATGTCTGAACTCCTCGAACAGGACAAAAAAGTGGCGTTTTACCTGCGGCCTTTAGTGCTTTAGGTTGGTTTGTTATGAGTGTATAGCGTATCTCTCTGGCTTTTAACTAACAAGTAGTGATTAATTTTTATTTACTGGCGCTTTACCCATAAAATTCTCTAAAGTTGTGCGTTTTTTGCGCGCTTCGTTATTTTCTCTCCTTGTCCATATTTTATTAAAATAAATCAATGGATTAGTTTATCAGTGCGCGTGTAAAACCTCTGTTGTGTGGGAGAGTGGAGGCGGTTTTTTGAACTGTTTTAAACAGGGGTTTTTGGCCTGGGGAAGGGCGGTATATTACGCATTAAAACAGACATATATTTCGGGGTTATATTAACGGGATATTCTAAAACATTTACAATAATGTCAAAACGTCAGGGTGGGTAGATATCAGAACAAAAATCAATTATTCTGTTGCCTGATTTATGTTATACACACGAAGAAAGGTTTTTCATTATTATGGCTTTAACGTTACAGAATCTTAATAATATTCGTACCCTCCGGGCGCTGGCACGTGAATTATCCATGGATGTTCTGGAAGAAGTGCTGGAAAAATTCCGGATTGTCACTGAAGAAAAACGCAGCGAGCAGGCTGAATTAGAGCGTCAACGCGCTGAACAGCAGGATAAAATTAATGCTCTGCTGGAACTGATGAAAGCTGACGGTATTTCTCCGAGCGATCTGTTAGGCAGTGATCTGGCGCAGGCGGGTCAGCCGACGAAAAAACGTAAAGCGCGTGCGGCGAAATATCGTTTTATTGACGCGAACGGTGAAGAAAAAACCTGGACCGGCCAGGGGCGTACGCCAAAGCCAATTGCAACCGCACTGGCAAACGGTAAATCGCTGGACGATTTCCTGATCTGATGATTATTCGGGCGGTGTATTCCGCCCGATTATTGACTTAGCAGACGCCAAAGTCACCGTCTTCGGAGTACAGAACCACGTCCGCCGCTTTCAGGTGATATTTCTCGCCCTGCTCATTGCTGGCCTGCACAGCCACAATGTTTTCACCATTCACTTCGAGCACTTTCAGTTTCGGACCGCCCTGACGCGGTTGGACATAATCACCGACAGAAAACATAGCACCTCCTCATCATTGTCATGATCTTCACCATAGCCCACGTCCGGGGGCGGGGTACAGCCTAATCTTTCAGATACTCCTTATCAGGTACGTCGGTTCCACGGCATCACTTTCAGCAATCAGCGCGTTTGCCTGCTGCGGCGAAATAAGAGGAAGAGACATTGCGTTTCCTTACGGTCAATTTCAGAACAGTAGAGCATTTAAGGCGGGGGTTTAAGCCAGTGTAAAGAGGGTAAAGGCAGGTAAAAGCGCGAGAGACGCATGGCAGTTAACCGTAAACTGGCTACGCTTAGAGAAGTGTCTTTTATAATTTTCAATTGGTTAGCTTGCACGGAGTTTTTTATGGGTTTTTGGCGCGTTGTTTTTACGATTATTCTCCCGCCGCTGGGCGTGCTGCTTGGCAAGGGGCTGGGCTGGGCGTTTATTCTGAATATCCTTCTGACCATCCTGGGCTACTTCCCCGGTCTTATCCACGCGTTTTGGGTTCAGACGAAGAGCTAGGTACGCCACAGTAAGTCACTGTAGATCCGGGTCAGCACGCCTTCGGGGCCAAACTGCTGTTTGATCCAGCGCGTGACCTGACCGGTCGCCGCATGCTGCGTGGCGAGCAGCATGCGCGAATCCTGACGAGGATTATTGATCCGCCGCGTTACCAGCAGCCCGTCCTCCACCGCCTCACGCGTCATATATTCCGGTAAAAAGCCAATACCTTCCCCCAGGATCTGACACTGGCATTTCGTGTTGAAGTCCGGCACCAGAATCGCCTCCTGACCGTGAAGCAGCCAGCCCACCTTCTTGTTGATGGTATGCGCGGTGTCCTCGACCATGATATTGGGATACAGACGCAGCTGACTTTCGGAAATGGGCTCCGGGGCGAACGCCAGCGGATGCGTGGGCGCGATGGCAAATACCCAGCGGATCGCCCCTATCTCGGTGTAATCAATGCCGCCGCCGTCCAGCAGCGTATCCGGCGCGCCAATGGCGATATTGGCCTGATTATTAATGATGGAATCCCAGACGCCGTTATACACCTCGGTCGTCACTGTGATCTGGCAGGTGGGAAACTGTTTTTTCAGCACCTGGAGCAAACGCGCGGTATGGCGTGGCGTATACAAAAGCTGATTTATGCAGATGCGCACCCGCGTCTCAATGCCCTGAGAAATGGTATCAATCCCGCGCTTGATGGCATGAAAGTCATTCAGCAGGTCGGTCGCTTTACGATAAAAATAAAAACCGGATTCGGTCAGCTCAATGCTGCGCGTGTTGCGTACAAACAGCACCACGTCCAGTCCGGTCTCCATGCGTTTGATGGTGTAACTGATGGCGGAGGTGGTCACGCCCAGCTCGGCAGCCGCTTTGCTAAAACTGCCAAAACGTGCCGCGGTGGTGAAGGCCAGCAAATTCTCTTCGGTAAAGATGGAATTCATATTATGGCTCCTGGTGACCATCAGTTTTGAACATATTTTAACAGCGGCGTTACATCATAGTTGATGTCGATCACAGTTCTGGATTTTTACGTAGAACCGCGCTGTGTAAGGCTTTTTCAGCCATAAGGATAATGCAGCCTGAAGCGCGTAAAAGCGGTAAAACATAAGAAAAAGGTTGCACAGACGCACATTTCTCCCGGACTGTTGAATTTAACTCAACAATGAATTGCGTGTCGATGAATCATTTTTAAGCGGATTCTTTTATGACCAGGCTGTTGCTATTCTCAGGTCATCAGAAGTGAAACATAGGGAGTCTGAATATGTCTGCAACTGCACTGGTTACAGAATTTCTGCTGGCGGCAGAAGAGGGCAATATCGACGCGCTAAAAGCCTGCCTGGAGAAAGGCGTGGATATTAACGCGACCAACCGCCAGAAAAGAACCGCCATTATTATTGCCAGCCTGAAAAAGCATTACGCCTGTGTGGAGTTTTTAATTGCCGCCGGGGCGGATATTGATAAACAGGACCAGACCTGTTTTAACCCCTTCCTGATCGGCTGCCTGACCAATGATTTAACCCTGCTGCGCATTGTCCTTCCGGCAAATCCGGATCTCGATCGTCTGACGCGCTTTGGCGGCGTGGGCATTACCCCTGCCAGTGAAAAAGGGCACGTTGAAATCGTGCGTGAGCTGCTGGAAAAAACCGACATCAACGTCAACCACACCAATTTTGTCGGCTGGACGCCGCTGCTGGAGGCCATCGTATTAAACGACGGCGGCGCAAAGCAGCAGGAAATTGTGAAGCTGCTGCTCGATCACGGCGCGAACCCGCACATGACCGATAAATACGGCAAAACCCCGCTCGAACTGGCGCGGGAAAAAGGCTTCAACGCGATCGCAGACCTGCTGCTGGCGGCAGGCGCATAGTGCATTCGGTCAGCCTTCCCCTGGCTGGCCGTTAATCAATAAACGCATTGTTACCGACGTGCATTTAGCACGACGGCGGCCCCCTTTTACCTTAAACAGGTGAAAATAATGCCAACCAAAATCGTCATAAAAAAGAATACGTATTTCGATTCGGTTTCCTTAATGTCGGTTTCCACCAAAGCCAATAAATTGCCGGGCGTCGAGCAGGCGTTTGTGGCGATGGCGACGGAAATGAACAAAGGGGTATTAAAAAACCTCGGGCTATTAACGCCGGAATTAACGGACGCGAAAAACGGCGACCTGATGATCGTTATTAAAGGCGACGCGGCGAATGAGGAAACCCTCGCCGCCATTGAAGCGTTATTCACGCGTAAAGAGCGCACTGGCTCCCATGAAGCACGCTACGCGACGATTGCCAGCGCCAAAACCCATCGTCCGGACAGCAACCTTGCGGTGATTTCCATCAACGGCACCTTCGCCGCACGGGAAGCGCGCCAGGCGCTGGAAAACGATCTTAACGTGATGCTGTTCTCCGATAACGTATCGCTCGACGACGAGCTGGCGCTGAAGCAGCTGGCGCATGAAAAGGGTCTGCTGATGATGGGGCCAGACTGCGGCACCGCCATCATCAACGGCGCGGGGCTGTGCTTCGCCAATGCGGTGCGTCGCGGGCAGATTGGCATCGTTGGTGCCTCCGGCACCGGCAGCCAGGAGCTGAGCGTGCGCATTCACGAGTTCGGCGGCGGCGTGTCGCAGCTGATTGGCACCGGCGGACGCGATCTCAGCGAGAAGATCGGCGGCCTGATGATGCTCGATGCCATCGACATGCTGGAGGCGGACGACGCGACCCGGGTGATAGCGCTCATCTCCAAACCGCCTGCACCCGCGGTGGCTGAGAAAGTACTGGCCCGGGCACGCGTCTGCCGCAAGCCTGTGGTTGTGTGCTTCCTGGGCAGCAACGAACCGCCAGCCGATGAAGACGGTTTACAGTTTGCTCGTGGCACTAAGGAGGCGGCCCTGAAAGCGGTGCTGCTTACCGGCATTAAAAAAGACGACCTGGATTTACATCCGCTCAACTGGCCGCTGATCGAAGAGGTACGCGCCCGCCTGACGCCGCAGCAGAAGTACATTCGCGGCCTGTTCTGCGGCGGCACCCTGTGCGACGAAGCGATGTTTGCCGCGCTGGAGAAATTTGACGATGTTTACAGCAACATCCAGCCGGATCCGGCCAGGCGTCTGAAAGATATCAGCGTCAGCCAGGCCCACACCTTCCTTGATTTCGGTGACGACGACTTCACCAACGGCAAGCCACACCCGATGATCGACCCGACCAACCGCATCAGCCGCCTGCTACAGGAGGCGCGCGATCCGCAGGTGGGGGTGATCGTGATGGATTTCGTGCTTGGCTTTGGCGCGCATGACGATCCGGTTGGGGTGATGATCGAGGCGATCAAAGAGGCACAGGCGATCGCGAAAGCCGACAACCGTCCGCTGGAAATTCTCGGCTACGTGCTCGGCACCGATCAGGATCCGCAGTCGCTGGCGCAGCAGTGCCAGCTGCTGACTGACGCAGGCGTCATCTGGGCCAGCAGCAGCACCAATACCGGATTACTGGCACGCGAATTTGTCTGCAAAGGGGAGAGAGCATAATGACGACCTTATTCAACCAGCCGCTGAACGTGATTAACGTCGGGATTGCGATGTTCAGCGACGACCTCAAAAAACAGCACGTTCCCGTAACCCAGCTCGACTGGACGCCGCCGGGGCAGGGCAATATGCAGGTGGTGGACGCGCTCGACCAGCTGGCGGAAAAACCGCTGGCGGAGAAGATCGCCGCCGCGAACAAAATTGCCCTTGAGCGGATTATTCAGTCCCATCCGGTGCTGGTGGGCTATGACCAGGCCATCAACGTGGTGCCGGGCATGACCCGCACGACCATTCTGCACGCCGGTCCGCCTGTTACCTGGGAAAACATGTGCGGGGCGATGAAGGGCGCGGTTACCGGCGCGCTGGTGTTTGAAGGGCTGGCGACGGATCTGGACGATGCGGCAAGGATCGCCGCCTCCGGAGATATTACGTTCTCGCCTTGCCACGAGCATGACTGCGTGGGCTCGATGGCGGGCGTCACCTCCGCGTCGATGTTTATGCACATCGTTGAGAACAAAACCTACGGCAACCGCGCCTTCACCAACCTCAGCGAGCAGATGGCGAAGATCCTGCGCATGGGGGCTAACGACCAGAGCGTGATCGAGCGCCTGAACTGGATGCGCGACGTGCTCGGCCCGATGCTGCGCGACGCGATGAAGATTATCGGCGAAATCGACCTGCGCCTGATGCTGGCCCAGGCGCTGCACATGGGCGACGAGTGCCACAACCGCAACAACGCGGGCACCACGCTGCTTATTCAGGCGCTGACACCCGGGCTGATCCAGGCGGGCTATCCGGTGGCGCAGCAGCGTGAAGTGTTCGAGTTTGTCGCCAGCAGCGACTACTTCTCCGGTCCGACGTGGATGGCGATGTGTAAGGCCGCGCTGGATGCCGCCCACGGCATTGAGTACAGCACCGTCGTCACCACCATGGCGCGCAACGGCTACGAGTTCGGCCTGCGCGTTTCCGGCCTGCCGGGGCAGTGGTTCACCGGCCCGGCGCAGCAGGTGATCGGCCCGATGTTCGCGGGCTATAAGCCGGAAGACTCCGGGCTGGATATCGGCGACAGCGCGATTACCGAAACCTACGGCATCGGCGGCTTTGCAATGGCGACGGCCCCGGCCATCGTTGCGCTGGTGGGTGGCACGGTGGAGGAAGCCATCGATTTTTCTCGCCAGATGCGCGAAATCACCCTCGGCGAAAACCCGAACGTCACCATTCCGCTGCTCTCGTTTATGGGCATCCCGACCGCCATCGACATCATGAAGGTCGCGGGCAGCGGCATTCTGCCGGTCATTAATACCGCCATTGCCCACAAGGACGCCGGGATCGGCATGATTGGGGCGGGCATCGTTCACCCGCCGTTTAGCTGTTTTGAAAAGGCGCTGTTAACCTTCCGCGATCGCTACGTTCTATAAGGTATGCATCCATGAAAAACATGAAACTGGAGTGGAAAAGAGGTGACTGGGCAGCTTATTTCGGGTTGATGACCAACAACCTGACCAATTTGCTGACCATGATGGGGCTGCTCATTTTTGTCGTCGGCATCCCGAAGGAGATTGTTTATGGACGCATCGCGCCAGCCTTTGGGCTGGCGGTGCTGGTGGCGAGTCTTTGCTATACGTGGTTTGGCCTGCAAATGGCGCGCGCCACCGGACGAACGGACGTCACCGCGCTGCCGTCCGGCCCAAGCGCGCCGTCGATTTTTACCGTGACCTTCCTGGTCTTAATGCCGGTTTACCAGCAAACCGGCGATGCGGATTTCGCGATTCAGATTGGCCTGGTGTGGTGCTTTGTGGAAGCGATGATCCTCGCGGGCGGTTCCTTCCTGGGGGAAACCATCCGCAAGATGATCCCGCGTACCGTGCTGCTGTCGTGCCTGTCCGGTCTTGGCCTGCTGCTGCTGGCGATGAACCCGATGTTGCAGGCGTTCGAAGCGCCGACCGTGTCGTTTATCGTCCTGCTGCTGATCTTCATTAACTGGTTCGGTAAAAAGCCGATTTTCGCCAAAATCCCGACCGGCCTGCTGCTGTTAATTGCCGGTACTCTGCTTGCGTGGATCTCCGGCCTGCAAAGCCCGGATGCCATTAAAGCGTCCATGTCATCATTCGGCTTTAACCCGCCAGAAGTGCACGTGGACAGCTTCATGCAAGGACTGCCGCACGCGCTGCCGTATCTGGCGTCCGCCGTACCGCTGGGGCTGGCGAACTACATCTTTGACCTGGAGAACATCGAAAGCGCCCACGCGGCGGGGGATGAATACCCGACCCGCAAGGTAATGCTGGCGAACGGTCTGGCCTCGATGCTCGGCTGCCTGATGGGCAATCCGTTCCCGGTCACGGTCTACGTCGGCCATCCTGGCTGGAAAGCGATGGGCGCCAGCATCGGCTACACCCTGGCGTCCGGCGTGACCATGTTCATCGTGCCGCTGTTCGGGCTGGGGGCCTTTATGCTCGCCATCATACCGATGACCGCCATCGTGCCGATTCTGGTGTTTATCGGCGTCGTCACCGCCAACCAGGTGGTGAGGGAAACCCCGAAAGTGGAGGTACCCGTCATCTTCATCTGCCTGTTCCCGTGGATCGCCAACTGGGCGCTGACCATGATGAACAGCGTGATGAGCGCGGCGGGGACCAGCGCGGCGAAAATCGGCACCGACGTGCTGCACAGCAAGGGGATCTACTACGAAGGCCTGATGCATCTCGGCAACGGCGCGCCGCTCGCCAGCATGCTCTGGGGCTGTATCGCCATTTTCGCCATCCTCAACAAACCGCTGCGTGGGGCCGTCGCGGCGGCCGGTGGAGCGCTGCTGGCGCTGTTTGGGGTGATCCACGCGCCGGTGGTGGGCTTTGCCGAGGGCAGTTCCCTGATGTTCGTCACGGCCTACCTGATGATGGGCGGGATGTTTGTGGTGAAGCATGTGCTGGATACCTCTGTTAATCCCCCTCTCCCTGTGGGAGAGGGCCGGGATGAGGGCACCAGAACGCACCTTCTAAAGGAAACAAAATGAAAGAGCTTATGGTCGTCGCCATCGGCGGCAACAGCATTATCAAAGACAACGCCAGCCAGTCGATTGAGCATCAGGCGCAGGCGGTCAAAGCGGTGGCAGAGTCGGTGCTCGAAATGCTGGCCTCGGACTATGACATCGTGCTCACCCACGGCAATGGCCCCCAGGTGGGGCTGGATCTGCGCCGCGCCGAAATCGCCCACGAGCGGGAAGGGCTGCCGCTGACCCCGCTGGCAAACTGCGTGGCGGATACCCAGGGCGGGATCGGCTACCTGATCCAGCAGGCGCTCAACAACCGCCTGGCGGCGCGCGGGGAACAAAAAGCGGTCACGGTCGTCACCCAGGTGGAGGTGGATAAAAACGATCCTGGCTTTACGCACCCGACAAAACCCATCGGCGCGTTCTTCAGCGAGGCGCAGCGCGACGAACTGCAACTTGCGCACCCGGACTGGCATTTTGTTGAGGATTCAGGCCGGGGGTATCGCCGCGTGGTGGCTTCACCGCAGCCGCGGCGCATCGTTGAGTCGGATGCCATCAAGGCGCTGACGCAGAAAGGATTTGTGGTGATCGGCGCGGGCGGCGGAGGCATTCCTGTGGTGCGCAGTGAACAGGGCGATTACCAGAGCGTGGACGCGGTGATAGATAAAGATCTCTCCACCGCGCTGCTGGCGCGCGAGATCCGCGCCGACGTGCTGGTGATCACCACCGGCGTGGAGAAAGTGTGCATCCACTTCGGCAAGCCAAACCAGCAGGCGCTGAGCACGGTGAACGTGGCGCAGATGACGCGCTACATGGAAGAAGGGCATTTTCCGGCTGGCAGCATGTTGCCGAAAATCGTCGCCTCGCTGGAATTTTTACGCCATGGCGGCAGGAGGGTAATCATTACCTCGCCGGACTGCCTGCCCGCGGCGCTGCGCGGTGAAACGGGTACCCACATTATTAATGAAGGAAGATAAGATGAGTGAGAATAAAAGCCGCCGCGAGTTTATCAGCCAGAGCGGCAAAATGGTTACCGCCTGCGCGCTGTTTGGCGCCACGGGTTCCGTCGCGTATGCTGCCGATTCAGCAAAGGCAACCTGCGAGACGGGTAAACCGATGAACATCACCGCAAAACATTACTATCTCGACAACGTGCTGCTGGAAGCCGGGTTTAACTTCGACGGCAGCGTGGCGACAAGTACCCGCACCGAGCTGAAAACGCTGGAAATCAAAGACGGGAAAATCGTCGCCCTGCGCGACAACAACAGCCACGCGGACGCGACCCTGCCGCACTTCGACGCGGGCAAAAAGCTGATGCTCCCGGCGATGCGCGACATGCACATCCATCTGGATAAAACCTTCTACGGCGGCCCGTGGCGCTCCCTGAACCGTCCGGCGGGCACCACCATTCAGGACATGATCCGCCTGGAGCAGAAGCTGCTGCCGGAGTTACAGCCCTACACGCAAGAACGCGCCGAAAAGCTGATCGACCTGCTCCAGTCCAAAGGGTCAACCATCGCCCGCAGCCACTGCAACATAGAGCCGGTTTCCGGCCTGAAAAACCTGGAAAATTTGCAGGCGGTACTGGCGCGCCGGGGCGCAGGCTTTGACTGCGAAATCGTTGCCTTCCCGCAGCACGGCCTGCTGCTGTCTCATTCTGAAAAGCTGATGCGCGAGGCGATGCAGGCGGGGGCGCATTACGTGGGCGGGCTGGACCCGACCAACGTCGACGGCGCGATGGAGAAATCCCTCGACACCATGTTCCAGATTGCGCTGGATTATGACAAAGGGGTGGATATCCATCTGCATGAAACCAGCCCGGCGGGCGTGGCGGCGGTGAACTACATGGTACAAACCGTGGAGAAAACGCCGGCGCTGAAGGGGAAGCTGACCATCAGCCACGCCTTCGCCCTGGCGACGCTTAACGAGCAAGAGGTGGATGAGATCGCCACCCGCATGGCGGCACAACAGGTGACCATCGCCTCCACCGTGCCGATTGGCACTCTGCACATGCCGCTGAAGCAGCTGCGTGATAAAGGCGTGTTTGTCATGACCGGTACCGACAGCGTGATCGACCACTGGTCGCCGTACGGTCTGGGGGACATGCTGGAGAAAGCCAACCTCTATGCACAGCTCTATATTCGCCCGAATGAGCAGACGCTTTCGCGTGCGCTGGGCATCGCCACCGGCGACGTACTGCCGCTGAACGACAAAGGCGAGCGCGCGTGGCCGAAAGCGCAGGATGACGCCAGCTTTGTGCTGGTGGATGCCTCCTGTTCCGCCGAGGCCGTGGCACGCATCTCTCCGCGTACCGCGACGTTCCATAAGGGGAATCTGGTCTGGGGCTCTGTGGGTTAATGTGGTGCCGGGTGGCGCTGCGCTTACCCGGCCTACGGTTCGGAGATTTTGTAGGTCGGGTAAGGCGAAGCCGCCACCCGACAATGCAGTATACTGCTATGCACATTCTTAAAGAGGGATCTGCCATGGCACAAAACATCTACGACAATCCGGCGTTTTTCGAAGGCTACGCTCAGCTTCCGCGCTCGGTGCAGGGGCTGGACGGCGCGCCGGAGTGGCCTGCGCTCAAGGCGATGCTGCCGGATTTAACCGGCAAATCGGTTATCGATCTCGGCTGCGGCTATGGTTGGTTCTGCCGCGCGGCGCGTGAGCTGGGCGCGTCTGACGTCACGGGCGTGGATATCTCCGAAAAGATGCTCGCTCGCGCAGTGGAGCTCACCGCCGATCCACAGATTCACTATCAGCGTAGCGATCTGGAGTCTCTCAAGCTCAACGAGAACAGCCTCGATCTGGTCTACAGCTCGCTGGCGCTGCACTATCTGCCGGAACTGAACACATTATTTGCCCACGTTCAGCGCGCGCTTAAACCCGGCGGTTGCCTGGTCTTCTCAATGGAGCACCCGATTTACACCTGCGCCTCCCGTCAGGGCTGGCTGACGGACAACAGCGGCGAGCGGTTCTGGGGCGTGAACCATTATCAGGACGAAAGCCAGCGCGTCAGCAACTGGCTGGCAGACGGGGTGATTAAATACCACCGTACGCTGGGCACCACGCTTAACGCGCTGATCAAGGCCGGATTAACAATAAGCGAAGTCAATGAGTGGGGACCAACGCAGGCGCAAATTGACGCCTGGCCCGCGCTGGCAGAAGAGGCAGAGCGCCCGATGCTGGTGCTGATCGCCGCCCGTAAGGCTTAATAACCGACTTTATACACCCGCCCGCTCTGCACCCCTTCGACGCTGCGGCGGTAAGCCTGCGCAACGGTCGCGGCGGGAACGCTTTCAAAGCCCGGGAAGAAGCCGTCGTACGCTTCGGCGGATTCGGTCAGCACCGTCGGGCTGATCAGATTAATGCGAATACCGCGCGGCAGTTCACAGGCCGCGGCGCGCACAAACCCTTCCAGCGCGGCGTTAACCGTGGTGGCATTCACGCCCTGGGCAATCGGCTCGTGCGCCACAATCCCGCTTATCAGCGTAATCGAGCCACCTTCGTTCAGGAAGTGCTGGCCGGTCAGCGCCAGACGAACCTGCCCCAGCAGCTTATCCTGCAAACCCTGGTTGAACTCGCCGTCGGTCATGGTTGAGAGCGGGCCGAAGTGCAACCCTCCGCTGGCGGAGACAATCGCATCCACCGGACCGATCTTTTTGAACAGCGCCTGCACGCTCGCCTGCGAGGTGATATCCACCTGATGATCGCCCTGCGTGCGACCCACGCGGATCACCTCGTGGCGACGGCTTAGCTCTTCTGTCACAGCATGACCGACCGTACCGCTGGCACCAATAATGACGATTTTCATAGCAGACTCCTTATGTTGTGAGCCTTCATTCTTTAATAAATAAAAATTCAGATAAACTGGGCTGATGTTAGAAGATTGCTAACCAGAGGTTCGTAATATGGATAAGCTTCGCGGCATGGAGACGTTCATCGCGGTGGTGGAAAGCGGCAGCTTTACCGGCGCGGCAGCCCGGCTGGAGATGTCGGCGGTAATGGTCGGGAAGTATATTGCGCAGCTGGAATCGCAGCTCGGTACGCGGCTGCTGGAGCGCAACACCCGTCGCCAGAGCCTGACGGATGCCGGACGCGTTTATTTCGAAGAGGCCAGGCGCGTGCTGGAGCAGGTCTCGATTGCTGAAAACGCGGTTGAGCGCCTGCGAGCCACGCCCGCCGGCACCCTGCGCGTGACGGCGCCTACCTCGTTTGGCGGCTGCGTTATCGCGCCTCTGACGGCCACGTTTTTGCAGCGTTACCCGGAAGTGCGCATCGAACTGGATCTCACCAACCGAATGGTGGATCTGGTAGAGGAAGGGGTCGATCTGGCCATTCGTATCGGTGAGATCCGTAATGAGGATCTGGTGGCGAAATACCTGTGTCCCTACAACATGGTGATCTGCGCCGCGCCGGATTATCTGGCGCGTCACGGTACGCCGCAAACGCCAGCCGATCTGGTGGATCACCTGTGCCTGTCGCACACGGTCTGGACGGCGCGTAACGAGTGGCGGCTGCCGGGAGTGGAAGGCGAAGTGCGCTGGAAGCGTGATGCCGTCTTACGATGCAATGACGGCTACGGCTTACGCATGGCGGCGCGAGCCGGGGCGGGACTCCTGCTGCAACCGGAAGTGCTGGTGGCGGAAGAGCTGGCGAGCGGCAGGCTGGTTCGGGTTCTGGAAGCGTTTACGCCCGCGCCGAGGCCGGTGCATTTACTGTGGCGTCAGGATTTGCGGCCGCTGCCTAAGCTAACGGAATTTATTGCCCATATTCTGCTAAGATTGGGCACAATATAAAAAAAGAAGGTAAGTAAAGAATGTCTGCAAACAAACTCGCCAGCAGCGCGCAGGGCCTGCAATCCTCTGCCATCCGTGAATTATTAAAACATAGCAAAATGGCAGGCGTGATTTCGCTGGGTGGCGGTATTCCAAATCCGGACCTGTTCGATCATGAAGGTTTAAAAATCGCCGCTGATGCCGTGCTGTCTCAGCATTTTGGCGAAGCGTTCCAATATGGCCTGACGGAAGGCGTCCCGGGGCTGCGCGAAGAGATCCAACGCATCTGTGAAGGTCGCGGCATCGCCTGTAAAGCCGATGACGTGGTCATTACTTCCGGCTCGCAACAATCGCTTGACGTGCTGGCGCGGGCGTTAATTAACCCGGGCGATACGGTCGTCGTGGAGCGGCCTACCTACCTCGCCGCGTTGCAGGTCTTTGGCCTGGCGCAGGCGAATTTTGAATCCGTCGGCACCGACGGCGACGGCATGAAAGTGGATGAACTTGAAGCGCTGGTAGCCACCAAAACCATCAAAGCGGTTTATATCGTGCCAACCTTTGGTAACCCGGGCGGCGTGACGCTCTCCGAAGCGCGTCGTAAACAGCTGGTGGAATTATCGAAGCGCTATGACTTCGTGATTATCGAAGACGACCCGTACAGCGAGATCAACTACACCGACGAAGCGTTCCGCCCGCTGATTGCTCATGCCAAAGATATCGGCAATGAGGATAACGTGGTGTACACCTCCACCTTCTCTAAAATTCTTGCGCCGGGCACCCGCGTGGGCTGGGTGCTGGTGCCGGAGTGGCTGAAGCGCGCGGTGGTGAACCTCAAGCAAACCACCGATCTGCACACCAGCACGCTGTCGCAGTTAATGACGTACGAGTATCTGAAAACCGGTCGTCTGGCGAATCAGATTAAAATGATCCGCGAAGCCTATCGCCAGAAATACCAGACGTTCGCAACGGAACTGGAAGCCGAGCTGGGCGACGTGATGTCGTTCCACAAGCCAAAGGGCGGCATGTTCCTGTGGGCGAAAATGAACAACGGCATCAATACGACGAAATGGCTGGAAAAAACGTTGAGCAACGGCGTCGTGTTTGTGCCGGGTGAGTTCTTCTACTGCAACGAGCCGGACCATACCACGCTGCGCATGTCTTTCGTTACCCCAACGGATGAGCAGCTTAAAGAAGCGGTTCGACGCCTCAAAATTTCCCTGTAACAGGATGCGCATAATGGCAGATGCCGTTATGCGCTGTTCCCGTGCAGGGTAACGTCTGGCTTGCCGGATTTTCGCTTCGCCATGACTTCCGCAACGGTTTTTATCCGGCTTAACTCCTCCTGCGTGCGGGAGTTAGATTGCGCTTCCCAGATATCAACGTTTAGCTGTAAGTTCAGCCAAAATTCAATAGTGGTATTAAAGGCTTTTGCCAGTTTGATCGCCATATCGGCAGTAAGTTTGCGATTGTTATTGACCAACGCGCTTACGGTATTGCGGTGTACATTTAGCATCTCTGCCAGATCGTTGATTTTCAGATTGAGCGGTTCAAGATACTCATACTGCAACACCTCGCCCGGCGTGGTGGGTTTGCGGAGTGCCTGTTGAAGTGTCATAGGTGATGCCTCACTTGTGTTGCGTGTACTTGTGTGGAGAGAGATAGAGATCGTCTGCTTTTCCCTCTGACCAGCGAAATACAAGCCTGTATTGTCTGTTTACCCGGATAGAGGAATATCCCTTCAACGGAGGACTCAATGCTTCATACATATTGCCCGGTGGCGATCGTAAATCCAGGTGCGACATGGCCGCATTGATGATGTCGAGCTTTCTTGCAAGCGCTGTTTCCAGATTCAAAGGAATAACATTGCTCGATCTCCCGTAGAGAAAAAAATCCTCAAGCCATTGATCCCGAAAATGATTAATCATAATGCTGGTAAGCTCCAGTCCTTGAAGCTGAGTGGATAGTAATGCACTCCTGCACTGTGCGCAAGTGCGTTTTGTCTGCGAGTAATATTACCCTGGTCATGGCTGAAGGGAAGTGTGATGCATGACTAAAGGTTAATTCTTCGAGGCGGATTCCACGTCTTGCGTGCGGATTAATGCCCGGCGGCGCTGCGCTTGCGCGGGCCTGCGAGAATGTAGGCCGGGTAAGGCGCAGCCGCCACCCGGCGTTTGACTACCGCTCCCTCAGCGCCTCCTTCGCCCGGTTAAACGGTTTGATCATATAATCCAGCACCGTTTTCTCCCCGGTCTTGATATCCACCGTCGCTATCATCCCCGGCACGATCGAGAAGTGTCTGCCCGCCTTATTCACCAGATAATCCTGGCTGGTACGGATAAACACCCGGTAATAGAACACCTCCGGCTTCGCTTCGTCCTGAATAGTGTCCGGCGAAATGGTCTCCACCACCCCGTGTAGCCCACCGTAAATCGCGTAATCGTAGGCGGTGATTTTCACCAGCGCCTCCTGATTAGGGTGGATAAAGGCGATATCCCGCGGCGAGAGGCGGGTTTCAATCAGCAGGTGATCGTCCACCGGCACAATTTCCATCAGCTCACCGTTGGGCGGGATCACACCGCCAATCGTTGTCACTTTGATGTTTTTCACGATCCCGCGCACCGGAGACTTCACCGTCAGACGGGTAACGGAATCCTCGCGGCCTTTCAGGATCGCTGACACCATATCCACCTCGGCGTTGGCCTTCGACAGCGCTTCACGGGCCTGCACGTAATACTGGGAACGTACGTCGGTGAGCTTCAGCTCCAGGTCGCTTTTCTGCCGTTGCAGGCGCAGCACTTCCACGTGGCTGGCGGCCCCGGTTTTCACCAGCCGCTGGGTGATCGCCAGCTCTTTGTTCGCGAGATCTAACGCGGCGCGCAACTCCCGCTGGGTATCCTCAAGCTGGGCGCGGCGCGAGTTGTAGAGCCGCGTTTCAGCGGCGGTCAGGTCGGTCCATTTCGCCAGGGACGGCGGGAATTTAAGCGGCAGATCGTTCACCTCGGCATACAGACGCGCGCTGGAGGCCAGCGACGCGCGGTAACGCGCCGCGCTTTCGCCGACGTTGGATTCCGAGCGGGTAGGATCCAGCCGCGCCAGCACCTGTCCGGCCTGCACCTGATCCCCTTCGTGCACGTTCAGCTCGGTGAGGATGCCCCCATCCAGCGACTGCAAAACCTGCTCGCGTGAGCTGGGGATCACTTTCCCGGTACCGGTTGAGACTTCGTCCAGCACCCCGAACCACGCCCAGACGCCAAGCACCACAAACATCAGCAGGGAGAAGAAAACAATGCGCCGGGCACCGGTATAACCGCTTTCTGAGTCGAGCGCGTTATCCAGATCTTCTACTGCGGCAACGTCACGCTGACTGATTTTCATTTTTCCACTCCCGTCCGGTTGCCTGCTGCTGTTGCTGCATACGGCTGTTGTTCAGCGCCTGGGCTTTTGGCGCGTCCATCACCAGCATGCCATCTTTGAGTACAACCACGCGCTCCACCAGCTCCAGCACCGGCACGCGGTGGGTCGCGACAATCAGCGTGCGGTTGCCAAGCCACGCTCCGAGGCGCTGAATAAATTCCCGCTCGGTATGCTCATCAAGGGAAGCGGTCGGTTCATCCATCAGCACGATATTCGGATCGCGCAGTAGCATCCGTGCCAGCAGGATGGACTGCCGCTGCCCGCCGGACAGCCCGACACCGTTCTCCATAATCGGGTAATCCAGCCCCTTCGGCAGCTTCTGCACAAAGCTGGCCGCGCCGCACATCTCCAGCACCTCGAAGATCTCTTTATCGGTGGCGCGCGGCATGCCGAGCGTGATGTTCTCGCGCAGGGTGCCGTAAAACAGCCGGGCGTTCTGGGTCATAAAGCCGACGTTTCGCCGCACGTCAGCCACGTCCAGATGCGGCAGGCTGAGGTTGTCGAGCCGCAGTTCACCGCCCGCCAGATCCATCCCGCCCGCCATCGCCTGCAACAGGGTTGATTTGCCCGCGCCGTTGCGCCCGAGGATCGCCACTTTCTCGCCCGCTTTGATCTCCAGACGGTTAATGCGCAGCGCCATGCGCGGATCTTCCGGGTGATAGCGGAACTGCGCCTGCTCGAACAGGTAATGTCCGCGCAGCACGTCCTGACGGATCGGTGTCTCTTCGCGCTGATTCTCGGTCGGCAGCTGCATAATGCTGTCCAGCCCCTCTTTGGCCGCCTTCACCTGCTGCCAGCGGGCCAGCACGCCGCACAGTGTCGCCATCGGGGCGATCATCCGTGAGGCGAGCATTGAGGCGGCCACCACTGAACCGGTGGTTAAGGTGCCGTCGATCACCATCGGCGCGCCCACCACGATCACCCCGGCATACACCAGGCTCTGAATGGTCATCCCCCAGTTGATCAGGTTCTGCGTCAGCTCGCGGGTGCGCAGGCCGGATTCGGCGGTGATCTGGATATAGCTGTTCCACTGCTGCAAAAAGCGGTTCTCCGCCTGCATCAGCTTGATGTCCTCCAGCCCCTGCACGCTCTCCACCAGCACCGCGTTGCGCAGGGTCGATTCATGCGCCGACTGCTTCGCCAGCTCCGCCAGCTTCTTTTGCAGCAGCAGGCCGGGCAGGACCATGATCACCGCCGCCACCGGGGCGATCCACGCCAGCTGCGGGGCGATGATCGCCAGCACAATCACAAACAGGATAAAAAACGGCAGATCGACGATGGTGGAGATGGTGGAGGAGGTAACCATCTCGCGGATCTGCTCCAGCTCGCGCAGCTGGGAGATAAAGCTGCCGGTGGATCGCGGAATGGCGCTGTGGCGCAGCCGCAGCGCGTGGCCGAACACCCGATCCGAGACGCGCAGATCCGAGCGTTTACCCAGCAGATCCATAATGTGTCCGCGGGCCACGCGCAGCACAAAGCCAAACAGCGTGGCGATCAGCACCCCGATGGTCAGCACATAGAGCGTCGGATAGGACTGGGCGGGGATCACCCGGTCATACACCTGCATGGAAAAGACGATGCCCGAGAGGGAGAGCACGTTAATGAACAGTGCCGCCAGCATTACCCAGCTGTAAGGGCGAAGGTCGCGCATCACCAGCCGGTAGAGCCAGTCCGGGCGGTATTTTGAGATATAGGCATCCACGCGGCTGTCCTTCAGCGCCGCCAGCGGACGCAGGGCGATGACGTGGCGGATGGCAGGCAGCATCGCGCTCATTGACAGGCGGTTGGTGTGCGTGTTGTCGTCGAAAAAGCTGACCTCAAGCGTATCCTCGCCGTCGAAATTGTCGATCACGCCGATTTTACCGTCGTTCAGCTCCACCACCACCGGCAGACGCCAGCTGTTGATGGCGTGCTGATCGGCCGTCAGCAGCTGGAATGTCAGCCCGGCTTCACGGGCGAGCTGCGTCAGGGCGGGCACCATCGGTTTGCCTTTCAGCCACGGCGCGCCGGCGATCAGCGAGCCTGGCGAACAGGCAACGCGATAGCGCGTCGCCACATAGCCAAACGCCTGCGCCCACTGCTCCAGCGCCTCATCCGTCATATTTTCACCCTGCGGAATATCGCGTTGCTTCATGGCTGGATCTCCACGGTCTGGATGGTGCGGTTTTCAAGATCGAACGCGTGACGCAGGCGCCCGGTGTTGTACAGACAGTTGAGCTGAAGCTGATGCAGCTGTCCGGCGGTTTGCTGTTGGGTAAATCGCGCCTGATACACCTCCTGCTCGGCGTTGAGCACGTCGAGCAGCGGGCGGGAACCGAGATCGAGATACTGCTGCTGATACAGCTCGCGGGTGCGGGCGCTGAGCGCTTCCTGACGGCCCTGGATCTGAAGCGTGCTCATCAGGCTCATCACCTGGCTGCGCGCTTCCAGCAGTTTTTGCCGCACCTCAAGACGGGTGCGCTGGATGGTGGACTGGGCGGATTCCACCGCGTGTCCGGCGGCGTTACGCCGGGCGGTGAGGCCGCCGCCCTGATAGAGCGGCATCTGCACTTTTACCCACGCGGAGTACTGGGTGCGGTCCCGCGTTTCGTTGCCGGCGTAGCGGTCGTTCAGGTAGTGACGAACTTCCGGCTCCAGCGAAACGGTAGGGGTCATTTGCGCGTTGGCATAGTCGAGATTAGTCTGCGCGACGTTGGCCTGCGCCCAGGCCGCTAATACCGAGGGCACCAGACGATCGTCCGGCTCGGCGATGTCGCAGCTGCGGGCCAGGCTCTGCGGAAAGTCATTGCTGACCGCGTTCAGGCTGTCCCAGCCCAGCAGGCTCATCAGCGTGGCGCGCGAGCTGTCGAGGCTGGCCTGATACTGCATCAGCTGCGCACGCGCCCCTTCGATGCGGGCGTCGGTCTGCACCACGTCAGAGAGTGACGTTGCGCCTTCATCATTACGTTGTTTCGTCAGGGTGCCGATGGAGGACAGGGCATCCAGCTGTTCTTTGGCGGTCTCGACCATCTGCTGCCAGGTCTGCACCTGCACCATGGCGATGGCGGTATCGTGGGCGATGGTGTCGATGCTCACCAGCACGTTGGCCTGCTGCTGGGCGACGCCCGCGTTTTCCGCGCGTACCTGGCTTGCGACTTTGCCGAAGTCGTAAAGCATTTGCGAAAGAGAAAGCAACAGCGAAGGGGTAAAGCCATTATCGTCGCCGTCGTGGCTATAACCGTTATCCATGCCGGCGTTAATTTGCGGATAATATTTCGATTTGGCGACATCCACATTTTCGCTCTGCTGATAAAGTTTGCCGACGGCTTCACTGATGGCCGGATGCCAGGTCACGGCGCGGTTAACCGCTTCATTCAGCTGTAGCGTGCCGGGGGCGGCTTTGCTGGCTACGGGCGCCACGCGACCATTTAAAGAGGGGAGTTCCTGCGTTTCGCTTAATTGTCCGGTATTAATCATCGCCGCAGGGTTTGCCGCGATAGCGGGCACAGATATCAGGCAGCACGAGAGCCACCAGTAAGGCATCTTCTTTCCCATGTCTTGTCCCTAATAAAAAAGTACTGCTTTTTTGTTTATGCCCGGGCGCTGTGTGCGCCCGGGTCATTTCTTGCAGGTGCTATCAGGTAATGATGTGTTGCTGGTTTACAAGCTCGTCGTAGGTGGTCTGAACGTTGTCCAGCGTAACGAGCGCAGATTTAGTGTAGGCGGCTCCCGTGCCGTCACGGTCGATGGAGATCACAGTATTGTTACCGCTTTGTGAAACAGAGACATAGTTCCCCAGCGTCGACGCACTACCGTTCCAGCCCACCAGCAGATCGCCAATGTCGATCTTGTCTCCCTGCGTGAGGGAGAAGTTCGTCCAGTGGTCGCCCGTGCTGTTACCTGCGGTAGCGTTACCCGCCGTATTGTTCAACACCTGATAAATCAGCGTGTCGCCGTAGGCCGTGCCGCTAATCACATCGTTATGCTCCGAACTGACAAATTTCGGCGCCATGTCAATGGTCAGCGACGCGGTATCCGTGGTGCCGCTGGCGTCGGTCAGGGTGTAGTTAAAGACCTCCTTGCTGGTAATGGTAGAGAGCGAGATCCCCGGGTTAAGGGTATAGGTGTAACTGCCGTCAGCGGCAATCGCCAGCGTCCCGTAGTGGCCCGTGATGTTTGACATCGTGCTGCCGGTGTACGGATCCAGCGTGGTGGTAACGCCGTCGTAGCCGGTAATGCTCACACGGGTATCAACCGAGTGCAGCTGGTCCATCGCCCCTGCGGAGCCGGTGCCGTCGAAGATATTGCCGTCAACGGTGTGGGTGCCCGTCGCGTCGTACTGCGACAGGGAGTAGGTCGTGCCGTTTACGCTTGGGGTAATGGTGATGTTCCCCACGCTCAGCCCCGGTACGCTGCCGGTAAAGTTCAGCGTATAGGTCCCGGCGTTGAGATCCAGCCCGGTCAGCGGAACGTCGATGCTGCCGCCCAGCAGTGAGCCTCCGCTGAAGGAGCCGCTGCGAATCACATTCGTCCCGTCAGTGATTGACCAGTTCACCGTCAGCCCGCCCAGCGACAGCAGCGAGGCCACGTTAAAGTGCAGCGAGGCGTTATGCAGCGCGGTGTTTGCATCCACCACGAAGGTTCCGCTTCCGCTGCCCTGCGTTGACCCCAACAGGACGGTAGTCCAGCTGGCGGTGCCGACGGAGGTATCCGTATAGGTTGACGTATGGTGAACCGACGTGACGTCCATCGCGGTGCTGACATCGTTTACCGCATCCATTGGGCGCGCGGTTGGGGTGATGTTCAGCGATGCTGTGTCTTTCGAGCCGTCAGGCGCGGTGATGGTGTAGACGAAGGTATCCGGCGTGCTGATATGGTCCGCGCCGACCCCGCTGTCCAGGGTGTAGGTGTACTCCCCGGCCGCGTTGATCCGCAGCGTACCGTATTCGCCGGTGATCTCCGTCAGGCCGCTGCTGTTCACCGCCACGCCGTTAACGTCGGAGACCACGGTACCCGCTGGCGCAATATCATCCGCCAGCACATCCCCGGTGGTGCTCTCGCTCACGCTTGCCACGCTGTAGACATGATCCTGCAAGACGTTCAGCGTGTAGGCCGTCAGCGCGGTGATCCCCGCCGCCGTATTGAGCAGGAACAGGTACTCGCCGGCGGGCAGATTCAGCGTCAGCTGCGAGGAGGTGCCGCCCAGCAGCGGCGCGCGCAGCCAGCCGGGTTCAACGCGCATCTGCTCGAAGGTCTGCGTCGCATTGTTGAACTTATAGATGTAGAGGTCGAACACCGAGGCCAGCGCCACGCCGCCCACGGACGCCTGAACGGTCATGGTGCGGGTGGTGCCTTCTTCTACGGAGTAGATGATCGGGTTGGCCAGATCGTCCAGCAGGTTCAGCCCCAGCGTATTGCCAAGGTTGATCCCCACCAGGGTAAAGCCGCCCTGCGACGAGGTGCCGTTGTTAATCGCCTCCACGGTGGTATCGAAGGTCAGCGAGGCGGTATCGTCCACGGCCACGATACCGCTGCTGCTGGTGCCTTCGCCCAGCGACAGAACCAGATTTGCCGAGGCGCTGGTGCCGTTGTGGGTGATGGTGTAGGTAAAGTTCTCCGTGCGCCCAATGACGGCGGCGCTGGTGTTGGTCAGGTTATAGGTATAGCTGCCGTCCAGGTTGATGGTCAGCGTGCCGTACTGCCCCTGAATCACCGTGCCGTCAGCCGTGACGCTGGTGGTGGTGCCCTGGGCGTTGGTGACCGCGGTGACGGTGGTGCCCGCCGGGGCGTTGTCGCTGCCTGCGGTTGGATCCACGTCGGTGATGACGTTCCCGACAACGCTGGTCTCGCCGGACACGGTGCCTGCGCTGGTCTCTTTCACCGCCACATCGAGGCTGGTGTAAGAGCCGGTTGCCAGCAGGTTAGTGTTGTAGCTCAGGACGCGATACTGACCATCCGCCAGGCCGGTCAGGTTCAGCGACACCCCCGTCGCGCCGAGGGTCAGCAGGTCAGCGAACTGCGGCTGTCCGGTGTCGACCACGGTGGTCCAGGTGTTGTTGGCGGCGTCAAAGCGCTGTACCACCAGCTCAAGGGTATTGAGCAGGGAAAGAACGGCACCCGTGGCGTTGGCGTTCACGGCAATATCCGCACTGCCGCCGCTGCCGACGGTGAAACCTACCTGCGCGGTGTCGTTGCCGAGCAGGGTCAGCACGTTACCTACGGCGCCCACCAGCAGGAAACCATAGTCGCTGTACTGCGAGTTGGTCACCGTTGCGGTGGTCGTCAGCGCCAGCTCTTCAACGTTGGTGCTGGCTGAGAGCGGCACCACCGGCGCAAGGGCTGAACCGGGCAGCGAGACGTTGCCTGCCGCGTCGGTGGCGGTGATTTGCAGCGTCTGACCTTCCGTCTGTTTATTTAGGAAGGTGTAGCTCCAGGAGCCGTTGCTGTCTGCCGTGGCGGTGACCGTTGAGTTGTCCGCCAGACGGATGGTGACGGTACTGCCCGCTTCGGCGCTACCGGTCAGTACGCTGCCGTCTGCGTTGAAGGTCCCGGTTGGAGCCGTTGGCGCAGTGAGATCGACAATCACGGTGGTCGAGGTGGAAATCGGGCTGGTGCCCGAGCCGTTGGTCGCCGTGGCGGTGAAGGCATGCGGCCCTTCGCTCAGCACCGGCGTGGTGAAGCTCCAGTTGCCGCTGGCATTTGCGGTGACCGTGCCCATCAGCACCCCGTTGTTATAGAGGGTGATAGTCGCGTTTGGCTGCGCCGTGCCGCTCAGGGTTGGCGTGGTGTCATCGGTGGTTTTCCCGTTGGTCAGGTTGCCCGTCACCGTGCCGACGTTATCGTCGATGTTAGCGATAACCGGCGCGTTCGGGATCGTGGTGATCGGAGCAATCACGGAGGTGGTGATACCCGCGTTACCGGCCTTATCGGTAGCAAAGACAATCAGTGACTCCCCGCCGGTCTGTGGAGGGGTGAGGGTGGCGCTGAAGTTTCCGCTGCCGTCCGCGACGGCGGTACCAAGCACGGTTCCGGTGCTGCTGGTGATGGTGACGGTACTTCCCGCTTCCGCCGTACCGGTAACCTGCGTCCCGTTGGTGATCACCGCCAGCCCGGTTGGGGCTGGTGGCGGCGTCAGGTCAACGTTGATCGTGATAATCGGCGATGGCGCGCTGGTATTGCCCGCGGCATCGGTGGCGGTGGCGGTGAAGTTATGCGCGCCTTCGGTCAGCGTGGTGCTGGTTTGCGGCAGCGTCCAGTTGCCGTTGGCATCGGCAGTGACGGTTCCCACCAGCGTCGTGCCGTCGTAAATACGTACGGTGGCATTGGCTTCAGCCGTACCGTTTAAGGTCGGACGGGTGTCGTTGGTTGGGTTGGTGCCGGTGACAGGGCCGGTGACGGTTCCCACATCATCCACAATCGAGGTGATTGCCGGTGCGACAGGGGCGGTGGCATCCACATTGATGGTGTAACCCCCGGTCTGCGCGCTGGCGTTGCCCACGGCGTCGGTGGCGGAGAAGGTCAGATTATGCGGCCCGTCAGCCAGCGGGGTGGACGGCGTAAAGCTCCACGCGCCGCCGGTGGCGACCGCAGTGCCAATCTGTACCCCATTGTCATAGATGGTTACCGTCGCGCCAGCTTCTGCCGTACCGGTGAGCGTTGGACGTGCATCGTTGGTTAACCCGCCGTTGGCGACAGGCGTCGCAGCATTACCGACGTCGTCGGTGATGCTGGTCAGTACCGGTAGCGCTGGCGGCGTGGTGTCAATGGTCAGGCTGAAATCGGCGGACGGCGCGCCGGTGTTCCCCGCCTGATCCGTTGCTTCTGCGGTAAAGGTGTGTGACCCGGTGCCCAGCGGCACGGTGATATCCACGGTCCAGTTGCCGTTAGCATCGGCAGTACCGGTGCCCACCAGCGTAGTGCCTTCGTAGATATTCACGGTGGCCAGCGGCTCGCTGGTCCCCACCAGGCGCGGGAGAGGATCGTTCGTGGTCTGGCCGGAGCCAATCGCCCCGGTGATGGTGCCAACATCGTCAATCGCCTGGGTGATAACCGGCGCGGCAGGCGCAGTCGTATCCACCACCAGCGTAAAGCCTGGTGAGGCAGGACTGACGTTGCCCGCGGCATCGGTTGCCGTGGCTGTCCAGGTGTGGCTGCCGTTTGCCAGCGTGCCGGTGGTGAAGCTCCATACGCCGTTGGCATCAGCCACGGCGGTGCCCACCTGCTGACCATTCTCATAGATGGTGATGGTCGCGTTGGCTGCCGCGGTGCCGTTCAGCGTTGGCGTGGTGTCGTCTGTGCTTTGTCCCGAGGCGACCGGGCCCAGCACGGGACCGGCATTGTCGGTGGCAGGGGTAAAGACCGGTGCGTCGGGCACCGACGTATCCACCGTCAGGTTGAACGGTGGTGAGGTGACCCCGGTATTGCCTGCGGCATCGGTGGCGTTGAAGGTAATGGTATGCGGCCCTTCACCCAGCGCGGTGGTCGGCGTGAAGGTCCAGTTACCCTGGGCGTTGACGACCGCCGTGCCGATTTCCACATCATCGACAATAACGTGCACCGTTGCGCCCACTTCCCCCGTACCGTTGAAGGTTGGACGGGTGTCGTTGGTGGAACCGTTGCTGGCGATGATTCCCGTTCCCGGGCTGACATCGTCTATCACCGTGGTGACCACCGGGGCCGCAGGGCCGGTGGTATCCACCGTAAAGGCGAACACTGGCGAGTTGGCGGAGACGTTTCCGACATCATCGCTGGCGTTGACGCGCAGGTTATACGTCCCGTCCGTCAGAACCGGGTCCGGCGTAAAGGTCCAGTTACCGTTGCCGTCGACCGTAGTGGTACCAATCTCTACGCCGTTATTCAGAACGTGAATGGTGGTACCCGCCTGGCCGGTGCCGCTCAGGGTTGGCGTGGTGTCATTGGTGACCTGCCCGGCGGTAAGCGGGCCGGTTACGCCACCCGGAGCGTTGTCGCTGACCGTATCGATCGTCGGCACCTGTGGCGCCGTCAGATCGATATTGATGCTCCAGACGCCGGACGGCTGGCTGACGTTGCCCTGCGGATCCGTCGCTCTGACCGTAAAGTCATGCGTTCCTTCCCCGAGTGCGGTTTCAGGGGTAAATGTCCAGGCGCCGGTACCGTCTGCCGCCACCGTACCAATCTGCGTGGCGCCATCAAAAATGGCGACGACGCTGTTCGGCTCGGCGGTACCGTTCAGGGTTGGCGTGGTGTCGTTGGTTGGATCGCCGCTTGGGACAGGCGTTGCCGCATTGCCTGCGTTATCCGTCACGCTGGTAATCACCGGCGTGGTGGAGACGGTGTCGACCACAATGGTGATCCCGGCCGACGGGGTGCTCTCATTGCCTGCCGGGTCGGTGGCGGTCACGGTCAGGGTGTGGCTGCCGTCGTCCAGCGCAGGCGGCGTGTAGCTCCAGGTGCCGGTCGGACCGACAACAACGGTGCCCAGCGGGTCGCCGTTATTGTACACGGTAATGGTGTCCCCGGCCGTGCCTGTCCCGGTCAGGGTAGGACGGTTGTCATTGGTACTCTGCCCGTCGGCGATTGGGCCGGTGATCGGACCTACGTCATCAGTCACCGCACCGATGGCTGGCGCTGTCGGGGCGGTAAGGTCGACGGTGACGGTCGCGATCGGCGACTGCCCGCTGGTCTCGCCAGTGGTGGTATTCGTGGCGGTCACGGCAAAGGTGTGTGGCCCTTCCGTCAGCGGCAACAGCGGCGTGTAGCTCCAGTTGCCGTTATCATCCGCAACAACGTTCGTCAGCGGAACCAGCACCCCATCCTGATAAATGGCGATCACGCTGCCCGGATCGGCGGTGCCGGTAAGGGTAGGCGTGACGTCATTGGTGGTTTTATCTTTCACGTCGCCCGTGACGGGATCGACGTCATCGTTGATTGCCGTAATGACTGGTACCGCAGGCAGATCGAGCGGGGAGTCCGGCACGTCAAAGGTGGTTGACGGGCTGGCATTGCCTGCGGGGTCCGTGGCGGTGAGCGTCAGCGTAGTGGCATCTAACTGGGCCGGGGAGAGGGCAATGGAGAAGGAGCCTCCCGTCGCGACCCCGGTCCCGATGATATTGCCGTTGGCGTCTTTAACCGTCACCGTGGTTCCGTCATCCGCCGTCCCGGTCAGCGGAGTGCCCTCCGCGGCAATGGCGATATTCGTTGGCGTTGCAGGCGGCAGGGTATCCACCGTCACGCTGAGCTCCCCGGAGCTGGCGGAGGTATTCCCCGCCGCGTCACTCGCAGCCACTGAGAAGGTATGCGGCCCCTCGGTGAGCGCAGGGTCGGCGGTCCAGGACCATGTCCCGTTCGGCTGAACCTCCACGACCACCGGCGAGGCGACACCATCAACAGAAACGGTGACGCTCGAACCCGGCTCGCCAATCCCGGTGAGGGTTGGCGTACCGTCGCGGGTGTAAAGCACGCTGTTGGTCAGCTGGCTGTCAGAGACGGCGTCAATTTGCGGCACGGTTGGCGCCTGCGTATCAACCTCCACCGTAAAGACCGGGCTTACCGGGCTAACGTTACCGGCATCGTCCACCGCGGCGACGGTGATATTCAGCGGGCCGTCGGTCTGCGTCGGCAGGGTATAGGACCATCCGCCATTGACGACTTCAACGCGATCCACTTCCACGCCGTTGTTGTAGATGATCACCGTCTCGCCGGTGGTGCCGGTTCCGCTCAGGGTCGGTGTGGTGTCGTTAGTGGACCCGCCGTTCTGCGCGCCGGCGATGTCGCTGATAACAGGGGTGTCCGGGGCGAGGGTATCGACCGTTATCGTGATACCGGCTGATGGCACAGATTCGTTCCCGGCTTCATCGGTGGCGGTCGCCGTGTATTCGTGCGTCCCTTCGCCAATGTTGCTCTCAGGACGCCAGCTCCAGTTACCGTTACCGTCCACCGTAACGCTGCCCACGGCCTGCGGCTCGCCTGTACCCACCTGGTCATAGATGGTAATGACGTCATTCGGCGTACCGGTGCCGCTCAGGACCGGACGCGGATCGTTGGTGGATTCGCCATCCAGCACGGGACCGGTGATCTGGCTTACGCTGTCTGTCACCGTTGGGGTTCCCGGCTGGGCAGGCGCGTCGGTATCAATGGTAATGGTCACCGGCGTGGACGGGGCGCTTTCGTTCCCGGCGCTGTCCTGGTTGGTCACCGTCAGGGAGAGATCGTAGGTGCCGTCAGGCAGCGGAGTGGTGGGTGTCCAGCTCCAGTTACCGTCGCCATCGATCTCGGCTTCACCAATTTTGGTGGCACCATCGTAAATGTTGACGGTATCGCCCGGCGTGCCCGAGCCGCTCAGGGTTGGCGTGGTATCCCGGGTGGTCTCCCCAGGATTCAGGGCCGTCCCCGGCGTGCCGCCGTCCGGGTTGACGGTGATCTCAGGAATATCCGGCGTTGCAGGCGCGGTGGTGTCGATCGCCAGTTCAAACGGCGGCGAAATGGTGGTGTTACCCGCCTCATCCGTTGCGTGGACCGTCAGCGAGTGCGGGCCGTCCGTCAGCGGCGTGGTTGGCGTAAAGCTCCAGCCACCGCTGCCGTCGAGCACCGCCGTGCCGAGCAGGGTGGTTCCGTCATAGATCGTAATGGTGGTGCCGTCCGGTGCGGTTCCCTGCAACTGCGGCAGCGTGTCGTCGGTGGTGTCCCCGCTGTTAAGCGGAAGCTGCACGGGCCCCACGTTATCGGAAACGGTGTCAATGGTGGCCGCCGGTGGCGGAGTCGTATCGACGGTAAAGGTAAAGCCGGCTGATGGTGCGCTGGCGTTGCCGGCCGCATCGCTCGCGACGACGGTGAACGTATGCTGCCCGTTCACTAATGGGGTAGTAGGCGTGAAGGTCCATGCGCCACCGCTGTTGACAACGGCAGTACCAATATCCTGTCCGTCCAGACGGATCGTCACGGTGGAGCCCGGCTCGCCGGTACCGTTCAGCGTCGGGAGCGTGTCGTTGGTGGTTTCATTGGTGTCGAGCGCACCCGTGCGGCCCGGTACGTCATCAATGACCTGCGTAATGGCCGGCGCGCCCGGGGCGGCGGTATCCACCGTGATGCTCCAGGTGTTCGATGTCCCGCTGAGGTTATTGTTGGCGTCAACCGCCGTCGCCGTCAGTACGTGCCCGCCGTCCGGTAGCGCGGTTTCCAGCGTGATGGACCACTGACCGTTCGCCGACACGACTGCGGTGCCAATTTCGGTAGTACCGCTGTAGAGGGTGATGGTGGTGCCAGGCTCGCCCGTTCCGTTGATGGTAGGCGTGCTGTCGTTGGTGAGACCGTTCTGGCTGACAGGACCGGTGACGCCGGGGGCATCATCCACCACGCCCGTGATGACCGGGGTTTGTGCCGCGGTGATGTCCGGCGCGTCAAACGGCGCGGTCGGACCGGTGTTTCCGGCGGTATCAGTGGCATCGGCGGTCAGGGCTTCGCCGTTGGCTTTCGGCGGGATCAGATCTACGCTGAAATTCCCCTGATCGTCGGCGACCGCTTCCCCGACCTTCACGCCATTTTCACGAATGGTGACGGTACTGCCCGGCTCGGCTGTACCGGTTACGGTGGTGCCGTCGGCAGAGATCACCACGTTTTCCGGCGCCAGCGGTGGCGTGCTGTCTGGCGCGTCGGCAAAGCCAGACGGGCTGGTGTTGCCGCTGCCGTCGGTGGCCGTCACTTCAAGGGCTTCGCCGTTGGTCTGGGCTGGCGAAATCGGGATGGTAAATGTGCCGTCCGGACCGGCGGTGGCCTGGCCGATGATCGTACCGTCCGGCGCTTTAATGATAATCGTGCTGTTTGGCTCGGCGGTTCCGCTGACGCTGGCCCCGTCTTCCGCCACCACCAGGTTGCCCGGTGCGGCAGGCGGGGTGATATCCGCTGCGTTAACCAGCGCCGGTGAGCTCTGGTTGCCTGCGGCATCGGAGGCGACCACGGAGATAATCTCACCGTTGGTCTGCGCAGGGTTCAGGTTGGCGACATAGTTGCCGTTGCTGTCGGCAGTGGCGATCCCGATTTGCAGCCCGGCATTGTTGGTGATGACGATTTTACTGCCCGGCTCGGCGGTACCGGTGATCTGGGTGCCTGCGGAGTTGAGCGTCGCAACCGGCATGTCTGGCGGCGTAAGATCGACGGTAAAGTTGATCGGCTGAGACAGACCGCTCTGGTTGCCTGCCGCATCGGTTTCCCGCAGGGTAATCGAGTGTGCGCCTTCTGCCAGTGGATTCGTCGGCGTGATGCTCCAGGTACCGTTCGGCAGAACGGTGGTGGTGCCGATAACAACGCCGTTATCGTAAACCGTGATCGTGCTGCCCGGTTCGCCTCTGCCCGTCAGGCGCGGCTCTGAGGCATCGGTAAACTGCCCGGCACCGATCGCTCCTTTCAGTACGCCCGTGTCGTCGTTAATGATAAATCCGGAAGGCGTTTGCGGCGCGGTGACATCTACCGTGACGGTAAAGACCGGCGAGGCCGGGCCAGTGTTACCGGCGACGTCGGTGGCGCGCACGGTAAGCTGGTGGCTGCCTTCGCTCAGATTCACCGACGGCGTAAAGCTCCAGCTTCCGTTACTGCCCACAACCGCTGTGCCAATGGCAATGCCGTTATCATAGATGGTGACCGTCGAGCCAGCTTCCGCCGTGCCGGTGAGCTGTGGCCGTGGGTCGTTGGTGCTGCTTCCACTCCCGAGCGTGCCGGTGCCAGGCGCAACATCATCGGTGATGCTGACGATCGCTGGCGCGCCAGGCGCGACGGTATCGACCACGAAGGTTACCGCCGTGGACGCCGGGCTGGTATTGCCTGCGGCATCGGTCGCGGTGGTGGTAATGGCGTGGCTGCCTTCAGACAGGTTGGTCGACGGGGTAAAGCTCCATTTCCCGGTGGCATCGGCTGTGGCGGTGCCAATCGGTTTCCCGTTGTCATAGAAGGTAATGACGGTGCCGGCTTCACTTATGCCGCTGAACGTCGGACGCGCATCGTCCGTGCGTTGTCCGTTGCTCAGCGGGCCTGTTTCGGCGCCCACGTTATCATTGACGGTGACAATCTCGGGTGCATCCGGCGCGGTTAAATCCGGTGCCGTGACCTGAACGCCCGGGCTGGTATTGCCGGACGGATCGGTGGCGGTAGCGGTGATCTGTTCTCCGTTGGTAAGCGGCGTACCGAGATCAATCGTAAATTTCCCGTCGCTGCCCGCTTTGCCCGTTCCGATGGTGTTGCCATCGGCATCTTTCAGGGTAACGGTGCTGCCCGGCTCAGCGGTACCGGTGACGGTTTTGCCGTCAGGGGAGACCTCCAGATTGGCCGGGGCATCCGGCGCGGTGAGATCCGGTGCCGTAACCTGACCGCCCTGGCTGGTATTGCCGGACGGATCGGTGGCGGTGGCGGTGATCTGTTCCCCGTTGGTGAGTGGCGTACCGAGATCAATCGTAAATTTCCCGTCGCTACCCGCCTTGCCCGTTCCGATGGTGTTGCCATCGGCATCTTTCAGGGTAATCGTGCTGCCCGGCTCAGCGGTACCGGTGACGGTTTTGCCGTCAGGTGAGACCTGTAGATTGGTGGGGGCATCCGGAGGCGTGGTATCTGGCTCGGAAGGATTTCCCGGATTGCCGGGATTCGGGCTGTTGTTATCGTCATCCCCGCCACCTCCACCGCCGGTTCCTGCCGCAATGGCAATCCCACCTGCGACGGCCAGGCCACCCAGCACCCAGGGCCACGCTGCGGCGCCGCCGGTATCACTCCCTGACGCCGCCAGTAGGGCGTCCGTGGAGGCGATGGATTCATAGGTGGCGGCACCGGTTGGATCTTCAATCCACCACAGCGCACCGTCGCTCTCCTCAAGCACCAGCTGGCTCACGCCCTGCGCGTCGGTGACGTAGAAATTCTTAAGGGTAATCACTTCGCCCGAGTGGAGGGTAATCACCAGATCGTTTCCGCTGCGGGAGTAACCTGAGATGTCGGCGCGATCCACGTTAAGTTTAACGATTGAGGAGTGATCGAGTGTTATCTGTGTCCCTTCCGTGGTCGTTTCCACGCCAGTTAGTTTCGATATAACAGATATTTGGCTCATACAGTTATTACTCCAGCAGAGTTATTGTTTACGGCGTGTCAGACGTGGCCATATTTTTGAAGGGATGAGGGCGCTCCCGGCGAAAATACTGTGAATAAAACAGTATTTACCGTTGCTTTCTTTAGAGCGACCGAGATCCGCCAGCAATCAACGTGGCAACATCAGGGCGAAGCTAATTATTTACATGAGAAACTGTTATTTATTTATATTTTCGTGTTTTATAAGCCTTATTATTTGTGCAGGTATTATTTATTTTGCTGTAAAAATGATATAGCTATAAATATCTGAATGTGCAAATTAAGTGTCTGTAAACCCTGCACTGTGATTGCAGAGAAAATTAATTGATAGCGCGAATATATTTTGTTGGCTATGCGGGCCGCGCCACAGAGGCGTTGGCGTACAGGCGGTCGGGATTAGGTAGTGGAAGAAATGATAGGGGGATAATACTGAATACACAGGTTTTATTTATAATTCCAGCGAATATTAATGACTGCTTAATTATGATTTAAGTTAGGGTAAATCATCTGCTGTATGATATATTTCAAAGAATCGCATTAATAAAATATATTTTCGGTTTGGGTTTGGATTCTGCTACGCATAAAAATAAACTGTCGACTTCACATATTTCATAAATAAAAAGGCCGCAAATGTGGCCTTTCTGAGGGGGGAGGTTTAGCCGAAAGAGATAATCCCCATTTCAATCAGTGCGGCGAGCGTCAGAAGAATAAAGAGGATAACGACTATGGGTCTGTACATTTGATTTTCCATCCATGTTTATCATGCAATCCGTTTTATGTGCATCATTATTGATGATGGTGCAGGCGATCCCTGCCCCCCTATTTTGCGCCACTTTGCCGTAAAAATCAGTTAGCTGCTGGCACTTTTTCTACTTTTTCTCCGGCCCGACGGGCCGTGGCTGGCAGGATGTCGGCATCCGCCACGTAGCCATCAGGATCGAGACAGCGATTGTGTTCTCTCGCGTTGTGCAGAATCGCCTCGTCCCAGTAGAGGCGCTTACGCTGATCGCCCCGGGTCGTCAGAATAAACTCCACATTGCCATCAACCGCGCGGTAGCGGCGCCAGCTGTTTGCCGGAATGGAGATCACCGAACGTTCCGGGGCGATAATGCTGACTTCCTTACCCACCTCGTTCCAGGTTACCTCCAGCTGGCCTTTAAAGACCATGATCACCTGAATATCCGGGCAGAGATGGCGACCGACAATGTGGTCGTCAGCAAGACGCAGCCATTCGACGGAAAAACCGTGCGGGCTCAGGATAGCGGGAGCGGAATCCCGATCCTGTGAAATGCCGAAACCGATAACCGGCGCAATTTCGCCGCCGTGTCCCGGCAGCACCGAATCCAGCAGCCCCTGTGCTGACCAGCGGCGGTCATCACCGGTTACCGCACGCTGGCGCATCTCCTCAACGCTGTAGTCACGCAGACCGGCAATATATTCCTCTGACAGCGGCGTCAGCAGCGTGGCGGGATCGGGCGTTGGCTCACCTGACTCCTGCGCAATCAGCATATTATCCTTGCTGAGATACATACCGTACTCGCTGGCGGCCGCCAGTACTGACGGGTGCCAGATGATGCCGCCCGTGTTGTCCCCGCCGAGCACCGTAAACACCATGCCGCAGGTATCTTCTTTACTGACGTTGGTGAAACCGCGGAAGATCCAGGTCGGTATTGAGAGGATGGTGGGCGCGCTAAATTCCGCTTCATGCTCGCCGTTGGCGCCCCAGCGAAAACGCCATGTCCCTTCATGGATCAGGAACACTTCTGCGGTGAAATGCAGATGCAGGTTATTGGTTACCCCTTTCGGCATAGCCGCCGCGCCAATGTTAAAGCCGTGCGGCTCGGGGATATTAACAATCTGCTCGCTGGACTGAGTTACACCCGGGCCGATGAAGGAATAGTTTTGTTTGAGATGCGAACCGGGCAGCTTGCAATCAATAAAAGCAAGATTGCAGGAAACCATATCGTCGGGGGCGATTAACCGTGTTCGTGCCTGGCTCTGGGTAAGATGGATTGTTTTCATCATTTCTCCTTTTAATAACCGGATGCACCGGTGGTAGGGATGGCGTTGCCGCGGGCGAGGGCAATTGCTTCACGTGAGGCGCGACCCAGCTGCATAACGTCGTTTGCAGGGGTAACAAACTGGAAACCCTGCGCAATACGCGCTGCGGCGGCCGCGCCGGAAGTGCAGAAAATACCGGCAATCTTCTGCTGCTGGCGGCAGCAGTGAATCACCCGCTCAATAGCAGCAAGCATTTCGGGATGTTGGGATTCGGCGCTGGCGCTGCCGGTCAGCGTCAGCGAGAGATCGTTGGGGCCAATAAACACACCGTCCAGCCCTTCGGTATCAAGGATGGCGTCAAGATCCGCCAGCCCTTCGCGGGTTTCGATCATTGCCAGCGTCAGGATCTCGTCGTTAGCGTGCTGTGGATAATCACTGCCGCCGTAGAGTAGACCTCTGGCCGGACCAAAGGAGCGAACACCCAGCGGTGGATAGCGACAGGCAGCGACAAAACGGCGAGCCTGTTCCGCGCTGGAGATCATCGGACAGATTACGCCATACGCGCCGGCGTCTAATACGCGCATGATTTGCGCCGGATCGTTATCTGCCACCCTCACCAGCGGCACGGCAGGCGTGCTCGATAGCGCCTGTAGCATCGACAACGCGCTGGCAAAATCAATCATGCCGTGCTGCAAATCGACGGTGACGGCGTCGTAACCCTGATGGCCCATAATTTCCGCGCTATACCCGGACGGGATCGCCAGCCAGCCGTTAACGATCGGGGTATTTTCCAGAAATGCGGTCTTTAAACTGTTTTTGCGCACTGTATGCACTCCGTTATCCACTGACGCAGCAGCGGCGCGATCTCATCCGGGGTTTCCAGCGGAATAAAATGCCCGCCAGCCTCCACCGTATGCCTGGTCACGTTCGCGTTGCCTGCTGCCAGTAGCTGATGATGATGGGGCGTGCAGATAACGTCCTGCGCGCCGTTTAGAAGTAATGTGGGGCAGGAGAGGGCGTTAAACGCAGCCCGGTTGTCCTGCCGGTGAATGGCCATTTCCGTTTGCTCCGCAAAGGTCTCAATGCCGCACTCTTGCGCCATTCGGCAAATAGTCTCTTGCAGGATCCGATCGGACAGACGTGACGGGGCGACATAGCTCTGCCACAGCGAGGAGACCAGCCAGTCGGCCAGGCCCCGCGCCTGTGCGGTGTGTACCGCTTCCCGGCGTGAAGCAAGGGTGTCTGGCGCAACGGGCAACGGATTAACGGAAATCAGCGTCAGCCCGTTCACTCTTTCTGGCGCGTCGGCGGCCATTTGCAGCGCGACAATCGCGCCGAGCGAAAAGCCCGCCAGCAGAAAGCGCGGCGGCAGAACCTTCAATAACCGCCGTGACGCCTGCGGCGCGGACTCAGCACCCGTCAGCGTGATGCACAGCACCGCTGAGACGTTCAGCCGTTCAATGACGGGCTGCCAGAGCCGGGCGTTACACAGCGTGCCGCCAAGCAGCACCAGCGGCAGATCGGTATTGTCCAGAAGCGGATATTCCATTGCATCCCTCACGTAGCCGTCCAGCCGCCGTCAACCATCAGGGCGCTGCCGGTGATCAGCCCGGCGGCATCCGAGGCGAGGAACACCACCGGCCCCATAATGTCCTCCAGCCTGCCTGGCCGGCGCAGTTTGATGTTGTCCAGCACATAGCGGCGAAATGCCGGGTCGGCGAGCGACGAACGCGTCAGGTCGGTTTCAATGAAGGTCGGGCACAGCGTATTGACACGGATCCCCGCATCGCCCAGCTCCAGCGCCATCGTTCGGGTTAACCCTTCAAGCGCGAATTTGGAGGCGCAGTACACGCTACGCTCGGGGCCGCCAACGTGTCCCATTTGCGATGAGATGTGAATAATCGATCCCCCCTTACCGCCCGCCCGCATTCTGCGCGCCACGTGCTGGCTGACAAAAAAGGTGGCGCGCAGGTTAAGCGCCATCACCGCATCGAAATTATCCTCGTTCACCTCAAGAAACGGCTGGTGGCGGGCCAGCCCGGCACTGTTCACCAGAATGTCGGGCGTGGGCAACGTCGCCAGCACACGCGCCACCTCCTGAGTGTCGGTAATATCCAGTTCCAGCGGGTGAAATGCGAGACTGTGTTCCGCTGCCAGACCTGTGGCATGCGCCAGCGCCTCGCGGCCTCGGGCGGCGATCCATACCTCTGCTCCCGCCTGTGCGAGGGCGACGGCAGCGGCGAAGCCAATCCCTCTTGACCCGCCGGTCACCAGCGCGCGTTTGCCGTGCAGGGTGAAAGAGGGCGTTTGCAAAAGCGTCATGGCTTACACCTTTTCCCTGACCGGGGCCGGTGTGGCGTAGGGAACTTCCGTCTGGCCATAACGGCGCACGCGAATATTGGCCTGCTCGGCATGCCCGGCGAACCCTTCCAGCAGCGACAGACGGGAACAATAGCTGCCGATTTCGGCAGTGGCTTCGTCGCTGAGGACTTTCTGGAAGGTGCAGGTTTTCATGAACTTGCCCACCCACAGGCCGCCGGTATAACGTGCGGCTTTCTGCGTGGGCAGGGTGTGGTTGGTGCCGATCACCTTATCGCCGTAGGCCACGTTAGTACGCGGTCCAAGGAACAGCGCGCCGTAATTGGTCAGGTTAGCCAGGAACCAGTCGTCCCGGTCGGTCATCACCTGAACATGTTCGGAAGCGATACGATCTGCCTCCAGCAGCATCTCTTCGTGGCTGTCGCAGACGATGATTTCCCCGTAGTCCTGCCACGACTGGCGGGCAATGTCGGCGGTAGGGAGCTTTTCCAGCAGCCGTTCCACTTCGCTGAGCGTCTCTTTGGCAAGTTGAAGCGAGTTCGTCAGCAGGATGGCAGGGGTGGTGACGCCGTGTTCGGCCTGGCCCAGCAGGTCCGTGGCGCACATTTCCGCGTCAACAGTGTCATCGGCAATCACCAGCGTTTCCGTCGGACCGGCAAACAGATCGATACCTACCCGGCCGAACAGCTGGCGTTTGGCCTCCGCGACGAAGGCGTTACCGGGCCCGACCAGCATGTCGACCGGTGCCAGCGAGTCCGTGCCAAGCGCCATGGCGCCTATCGCCTGAATGCCGCCAAGGGCATAGATTTCCGTTGCGCCAGCCATTTTTTGCGCTGCGACAATCGCCGGGGCGGGCTGACCGTTAAACGGCGGGGCACAGCTGATGATTCTTGAACACCCCGCCACGCTGGCAGTGATGATCGACATGTGCGCGGAGGCAAGCAGGGGATATTTTCCGCCTGGCACGTAACATCCTACGGCGTTAATCGGAATATTTTTATGCCCGAGGATCACTCCGGGACGCGTTTCAATTTCCAGGTCCCGCAGGCATTCTTTCTGCGCGCGGGCAAAATTCGCCACCTGCTGTTGGGCAAATTCAATATCCTGAATATCCTGGCGGCTTAACTGTTTTATGCAGCGTTCAATCTCCGCGGACGTCAGACGATAATCCTGACGGTCATAACGATCGAATTTAATGGATAATTCGCGAATGGCTTTATTTCCACGTTTTTCAATATCCGCAAGTATTTGTTCAACCGTTTCTCTTATTTGCTGGTTGGCTTGCTGGCGCTCTTCGGTAGATTTACCGGTTTTTAATTTCCAGGACACTCGCTTCTCCTTACCTTTTTCAGATGTCAGTTGTCCTCCCGGCGAGCCGGGAAAGGGTGTTTACTTCAGAACGGGTTATTGATCCGGCGCGGCAGCGTACGCACCGTTTTTTAATAATTGGGCTGAGGTTTGCGTTTTACGGGCATATACCCATCGAGCGGACAGCGGCGTGGCAATAGCGGCCACAACGGAAAGGGCAGCAATCAATATATAACCGGACGACAGGTTAATATGTTGCATCATTACGCCCATCATTACCGGCCCGACAAACATGCCGCAGGAATAAATGGTCTGGAATAGTCCCATTCGCGTGGATTGTTCATCAGACGAGGTATTCACTACGCTGAGCGACATGAATGCGGCAAAGGCCATACCGAACGAGAACCCCGCCAGCGCCTGCCACAGGTAAATAACATACATATTGCTGGTAAAGGGAATGCCAAAGGTGGAGATCACCTGTAAAACGATGCCGAGCACGGCGGTTTTTACCAGCCCAAGGCGCTGATAAAACACCGAGCTGCACAGGGCGATGGCCAGCCCGTAAAAAAGAAGGTGAATGTTACCCAGCAGCGCGAGGATCCCCGCCCGGGCGCCAAGCTGCTCGGCATAGACCGGCGTCAGCGTGTCGCGGGTGGCGAAGGGCACCAGAATGACAACGGTCGCCAGGATGCCAATCAGCCAGACGGAACGGTCGGCCAGCTGCTGGCGCGCACCGGTAATGCAGGCTTTAAGCGTGGGGGCCCGAACCGGGTCGTGTACGTCCTGAATGCGGGTCGTCAGGATCAACGCCACCAGGGCGGAGATGCAGGAGACAAAAAAGGCGATGTTATTGGCGAAATAGTGAATCAGCACCGCGCCAATACAGTTACCGAGAAACACGCCGATGGGCCCTGCCAGCGCCAGCAGCGCGACGGCGGCAGGCGCTTCGTTGCGACCGAAGTAACGCATGAACAGGATGTTGTACAGTACCCAGGTCGCCGCCGTGACACCGTCTGCCGCTTTCGCCAGATACAGCGTAATGGCGTTGGGTTCAAGCCAGGCAATCGGCCAGGCGATAATTGGCAGCAGCAGGCCAATCTGGATGAAGATCCTGCGGCTTTTAACCACGTCGGAAATAATGCCTAACGGGAAGCGTATCAGAAGGGTTGCCAGACCGGACGCGCCCATGATGATGCCCATGATCTGTGGCTCAATGCCCTGGTTGATCATCATGGGGGCCAGGAATGCATCAATGCTATGAATGCAGATAAAGAACAGGATGCTGATGATGAAAAAGAGCCGGGCTTCCCGACGGCGTAACAGTGCTTGAAACATGGTTTTGAACCTCTTAAGAATTAATGGGTTATAACCAGTCAGGGACGACGTTTACCGGTTCAATCCTTTGGGCGACTCCTGTTCTCTCCGGTACCATTGACGGTATGAAAACTCTTTGCATACGTATTCAAGATTTGAAGTTACGAAAAGGTTTCACATTTGTAAAGTGATCTCGATCTTGTTGTGAGAATTTTAATTTTTTGTGTTGCATACGCATGCAAAGGTGGTGTAAGTATAAAAAACACCCACTTGCTGAGGTGTTTGAAGCACGTGCAAATGGGCAGGACGTTGATAAGGAATCAGGGGTAATGAAACGTAAGACTTTTGCAGCAGTCACATCCCAACAGGTCGCTCAGCTGGCGGGGGTATCGCAATCTGCGGTGTCGCGAACGTTCACGCCGGGGGCCAGCATTTCACCGGCAACGCGTGAAAAAGTGCTGAAGGCAGCGCGCGAGCTGGGCTATCGCCCGAATGCGATCGCCCGTTCGCTCAACACGGCTCGTTCGCGCATTATCGGTGTCGTCATTTCTTACTTTGATAACCCCTTTTACTCGCAGGTGCTGGAGGCGCTGGCGCAAAAGCTGGATACGCTGAACTATCACCTGCTGCTGTTCGTTGGCGATCGGGAAGGTAACGTAGACCGTATTTTTGACCAGATTATGCAGTACCGGGTGGATGGCATTGTGCTGGCCTCGGTGACGCTGTCGCTGGAGTTATCCGAGGAGTGCCTTGCCGCCGGGATCCCGGTAGTGCTGTTTAACCGCAGCGAAGAGAGTGGCATGGCCTCCAGCGTCAACAGTAATAACGAAGCGGCCGCGCGGCAGATTGCCGAGTTTCTGCTGGCGGGGGAGCACAAGCGTTTTGCCTACGTGGGCGGCGTGGCCGATTCCCCGGTCAATATCGCCCGCCAGCGCGGGTTCATTTCCACGCTGGAAGAACATGGCATCACCGATGTCCGGGTGGTGCACGGGAATTACGACGCTCAGCAAACCACCCGGGCAGCCTATACCCTGTTTTCGACGTCGCCAGCGCCGGATGCGGTCTTTGTCGCCAACGATCATATGGCCGTCACGGTAATGGATGTGGCGCGCTATGAGTTTGGTTTGCGCATTCCGGAGGAGGTCTCCGTTGTCGGCTATGACGACATCGGCCCTTCCGGCTGGCCCTCTTATGCGTTGACCTCGGCGTCGCAGCCGGTCGGCGCGATGGTGGATGCCACGGTGGAACTGTTAATGAAGCAAATTGACAGCGGAACCATAGAGCCTGAACAGATTACGGTGCCTGGTACGCTGGTGATACGCCACTCGGCGCGTCGCCCACGCAGCGGCGTTATCGAAACCAATGGTTTAACGCTATTCCAGTCTAAGGAGCGCACATGACCAGATTGCGGGGCTTCAGCCCTCAATTCGACTCTATCCAGCAGTTCATTTTGACGCTGACGCACGTGGTGTGGGAGCAGAAAGATATCGGCCAGCTGGCGGATTTTTACGCCACGCCGGTGGTTTTCACTACCCCTGAAAAACAGCTGCATGAGCTTTCCCAGTTTATGCGCCTGACGCTTGAGGCGATGCACAGCTTCCCGCAGCGAGCGGTGCTGACGGAGGATATTCTGTGCAGCCAGAACCCGGGGGACGAGTACTATGCGGCGCAGCGTACCGTAGCCCGCATTCAGCACCAGGGGGAGGGATTTTTTGGCCCGCCGACCGGGAAAAATGTCTGGGTCCGCACCTGGGCCGATCGCATCTGTGTTGATGGTGCCGTACGCCAGGAGTGGCTGCTTCAGGATCGTGCCGCGATTGTGGCGCAACTGGGGCTGGATGTCCGCGACTTTGCTTTTAACCTGGCGACCATGCGCCAGCAGCTTGGGCTGGAATCTGTGTCTGCTGAGACGCTGGACGCCCGCTGGGCGGGTGGGCCTGAGGGCGACGACGTGGAAGGGGCGCTGGCCGGGGTCGTTGAGCGCTACTTAACGATGTGGGCGGGCGGTAACAGCGGCGTGGTGCCCGGTCTCTATCACCCGGCGGCGACGCTGTACGCGCCGGGGCACTGCCTCTGCACCGGCGAACAGGAAATTGGCGCACAGCTTTCCGGTTATCGCGCTTCATTTGCCGACAGCGAAACGCAGCTTCATCACCTGATTGTGCGTAAAGATCCTAATGAGCCGATTCGACTTTCATTGCGCTGGTCGTTGTTAACCTGGCATGACGGTTACGGCATATTTGGTGCGCCGACCCGTAAACCCATATCAATTACCGGTATCAGCCAGCTTGAATTACGTGATGGTTTAATTTTCCGTGAATATCTGGGGATCGATGAATTAGCGATTTGGTCGCAAATATTTAATTAATGGGGCGGCAGCCCCCTTATTCCGGCTGCAAAAAATAACCGTGTTTAATTCACCCTCACTTACGGGTGCGGGTTCTTATTGTCTGAAAACAGAGCAGGAGTTTATATGTCTTCCACCGAAGCAACAAATAAAGCACCAGCCGTACCCGAAAAAAGCAGCGTGAAATCGCTGAAAGAGGAACCTGTATTACAGGTGGAGCGTCGTGATTTTGTCGATCTGGTACCGGAAAAAAGACCGCGCGTGCAATCATTACGCGGCTTTGATGACTGCTATACCGATATTGTCGATTATATCGTTCGCTGCACCCATAAAATATGGGACGAGCGCGATGTTGGCTTAATTTATTCTCACTATACCCATAACTGCGTGCTGTATAACGCGCTGGGGACTCTCTATAACCGCGAACAGGTGGTACAGGATACGCTGCAACGCTTAATTGCCTTCCCGGAACGGCGCGGAATGGCAACCCAGGTTATCTGGAACGGAAATGATGTTGACGGTTTTTATACCTCTCACCTGGTGACGGGAAGCGGGCGGCATACCCAGCACAGCCATTTAGGTAAGCCGACGAACCGTACGTTTGTGACGCGTACCGTGGCGGATTGCATGATCCACGAGAATAAAATTTATCGGGAGTGGGTGGTCAGCGACAATATGTCACTGATGAAACAGCTTGGCCTGAATACCGATCAAATCGCATTTAATATGGCAAAGGAGCAGTTCGATAAAGGCTTCCGCGTGATGGACATCGGCGAAAACGGCCGCATGCTGGGGCAATATCCGCCGGAGATGGAGTGCGATGTTTCCATTGCGCACACCGATACGGAGGAGCAGTGCCTGCGCTGGCTGCATGAGATCTACAACCGCCGGATGTTTGGCAAGATCAAAGAAGTGTATGCGCCTAACGTACAGTGGCACGGTCCGCTGATGAAAGAGCTGTACGGCACCGCGGCGGTAACCCATCAGACGCTGGCGCTGGTGGGGATGATCCCTGACGGCGCGTGGCTGCCGCAGCATATTTGTTCCAACCCGTGCGATGAAGGCGGCGTCAAAGTGGCCGTACGCTGGATTATCGAAGGACATCACCTGGGTTACGGCGAACTCGGCAAGCCGACCGGAGAACGACTGTTCGTGATGGGCATGTCGCACTACCACATCGTCAACGGAAAAATTGTTGATGAGTGGGTGGTTTATGACCATCTGGCGCTGCTGGCGCAGATCAAACTCGGCCAAATGGAGGACGCGTAAATGTTAAATCAGGTGAGCTGGATTAAGCGTCCGCAGGGGCAGGATGCGCAGGCCGATCGTTCCCTGACGGAGAAGGTCAGCGCCATTATCGAGCGCGTGAAAACCGAGGGCGATACGGCGCTAAGAGCCTTTTCGCAGCAGTTTGATCATGTCGTGCCGGCGCAGTTTGAGGTGAGCGAGCAGGAGATTGCCGAAGCACTGGAGGGGATGGATGCCCAGACGCGCCGCGACAGTGAGTTTGCCATTAATCAGGTGCGTCGTTTTGCGCAGGCGCAGCTGGCGACCATGCTGCCGCTGGAGGTAGAGACGCTGCCTGGCGTGCATCTCGGTCACCGGATCATCCCGGTGCAGACGGTGGGCTGCTACGTGCCGGGCGGACGGTATCCGATTCTCTCCGCACCCGTGATGTCGATTGTTCCTGCGACGGTGGCGGGCTGTGAACAGATTATCGCCTGTCTGCCCCCGGGCGCCCATCCGGCGATGATTGCAGTTTGCCATCTGGCGGGCGCGCACCGCATTTTCAAAGTTGGCGGCGCGCAGGCCATTGCGGCTATGGCCTGGGGAACGGAGAGTATTCCGTCGGTGGACAAAATCGTTGGGCCAGGCAACGCCTTCGTTAACGAAGCGAAACGCCAGGTGTTTGGTCGAGTCGGCATTGATGCCCTCGCCGGGCCGAGCGAGATTTTTACTATCGCCGACGACAGCGCCGACCCGCGCATTCTGGCCGCCGATATGCTGGCGCAGGCAGAGCACGATATTCATACCCGCGTCGGGCTGGCGACAACCAGCCGGGATATCGCTGAGCGTACCCTGGCGGAGGTTGAGCGTCAGCTTGCCAGCCTGCCAACGGCTGCCACGGCGGGCGAGGCGTGGCGTCGGCAGGGTGAGATTGTGCTCTGCGAAGATGAAGCGCAGCTAATTGCGTTTGCTGACCATATGGCGACGGAGCATTTGCAGGTGCATACCCGCGATCCGCACGCGACGGCAGCGAAGATCCGCAACTATGGCTCGCTGTTTATTGGTCAGAACGCCAGCGTGGTGTTCTCCGATAAATGCTGCGGCACCAACCATACGTTACCGACGATGGCGGCGGCACGCTATACCGGCGGTCTGTGGGTAGGGGCATACGTCAAAATCTGTACCCATCAGTGGATTGACGAGCAGGGTATCCCGGCAATCGCAGAACCGGCGATCCGCCAGAGCCGTACCGAGGGGATGCAGGGGCACCGACGGGCGGCGGAAATTCGTCTGCGTCCGCAGGACATTGATGCCATTACTACCGGCATGCGGGACTAAAACGTATCCCGGGCAGCCTTCTGCCCGGTTTTCAGCACGGGGAGCCTGAGACTATGAAGCGCCTGATACCGCCAGACGACTGTCCGGAGGAAATTGCCCGCCGTCTCGACGTCATACAGCAGCACCGGGCGCTCAACGCGATCCTCGGGGTTAACCCTGACGCCATGTCTCAGGCGGAACAGCATCAGCAGCAGCGTCGGCGTGGAGAGCCGATCGGCCCCCTGCACGGCGTGCCGCTGATCGTCAAAGATAATATTGCCTGCGCGCCGATGCCGATCACCCTTGGCTGCCGTGCGCTGGCCTCACTTAACGCGACAGCGGATGCACGGGTCGTGCAGCGATTGCGCAGAGCGGGGGCGATTATTCTTGCCAGGGCCAATATGTCCGAGTTCGCGTTCGATGTGCGCTCGCGAAGCTCGCTGGGGGGCGATGTGGCGAATCCACTTTGCCCGACACTCACCGCCGGAGGTTCCAGCGGAGGATGCGCCGCGGCGGTGGCGGCTGGAATGGCGGATGGCGCATTGGGTACCGATACCGGCGGCTCTATCCGCATTCCCTGTAGCTATACCGGGCTGGTGGGGCTACGGCCTGCCTTTCGCCGTTCACAGCTGGACGGCGTGGCGCCGCTCTCGCCCAGCAAAGATACCGTTGGGCCAATGGTACATAGCGTTGAGGATGCCGCCTTGCTGCATGCGGTGATCCATGGCCTGCCGCCGGTTGCGCTTCCTGTGCGTTCGCTGAAAGGCGTTCGCTTTGGCGTGGTGACCGCGTTACAGGGAGAGGATGAGGTACAGCTGGAGGTCTGGCAGTCGGCGCTGCACACGTTGCGCCGTGCCGGAGCGACGCTGGTGGAGGTTTCACTCCCCTTTCTTGAAGAGGTGAGGCAGGCCACCTGCCTCAGTCTGTATGAATTTCGCGTGGCGATTGACGACTGGCTTAGCAAACAGCCTGGCGCTCCCTCCGGACTGACAAGCATTGTGGACTCCGGCGCTTTCCTGCCAGAGTTTGCGCCGTTTCTACGTCAGATGCTGGCGAGTAACACGCTGAAAACCCCGCTCTGGCTGGCGGGGCGTCGCTTTCAGCGCCTGTTGCGGCAGAACCTTTGCCAGGTGGCGGAGGTGCAGCGCATCGACGGATTTGTGTATCCCACCGTACAACGATTACCAGAAAGTATGGCGAAGATGCCGCCAGGCTGCGCGCCGGAACTGGCCGCCATCAGCGGCCTGCCTGCCATTACGTTGCCCTGTGGCGTAAGCCGTATCGGGCTGCCGGTAGGGATGGAGATGTTATCGGCGCAGGAGGATGAGACAATGCTGATGACGCTGGCGCTGGCGTGTGAGGGGGCATTGCACAGTAAATGTAAGATATAAAAAGCCCGCAAGGCTTGCACCATGCGGGCTTTAATGCGTTCACAGGATGGATTGAGCCAGCATGTTATGACCGCAAACGCTTACCGGTCTGGGCATCAAACAAGAACATTTTTTCCGTGTCTACGGTGAGGAAGACCTTCTGACCCACGTTGATATCCAGCTTTTCATGGGACACCACGATCAGCTCCTGATCGTTGATACGCACCCGGATCTCCTGTCCTTCCCCGGTCATCTCTATCAGCACGATTTCCGCTGGCATCCCTGACTCGCCGAGCCGGATATAGTGCGGTCGGGCGGCGCAGATGATCTCCATCCCTTCAATATGTGAGCGGAGGGGACAGGGGAAGCGGTAGCCGTTGTTGAGCACAATCTCGCCGTGCTGAATCACGCCTTTAAGGGTGTTAATTTCCGGCGTGCCGATAAAGCCCGCGACAAACAGGTTATCCGGGTTACGGTACAGCTCTTCCGGGGTGCCGACCTGCTCAATATGTCCGGCATTCAGCACCACAATCCTGTCCGCCATGGTCATCGCTTCCGTCTGATCGTGCGTTACGTAGATGGTGGTGCGACCCATCCGCTGGTGGATCTTACGAATTTCGCCGCGCATTTTATGGCGCAGTTTGGCGTCCAGGTTGGAGAGCGGTTCATCAAACAAAAAGGCCTTCGGGTCACGCACCAGCGCGCGTCCCATCGCCACGCGCTGACGCTGGCCGCCGGAGAGATCCCGCGGGAGGCGATCGAGCAGATGCGTCAGGCCGAGGATTTCCGCTGCCTCTTCCACGCGCGCCATCCGTTCCGCTTTTGAGACGCTGGCAAGCTTCAGGGCAAAACTCATGTTGTCCCGCACCTTCATGTGTGGATAGAGCGCATAGCTCTGGAACACCATGGCGATATCGCGTTTTTTGGCGGGCAGAGTGTTGACCACCTCGCCGTGCATCAGCAGTTCACCGGAGGTGATGTCTTCCAGACCCGCAATCATGCGCAGCAGGGTGGATTTCCCACACCCGGACGGGCCGACCAGCACAATAAATTCGCCTTCGTGAATGCTCAGCGAGATCCCTTTAATGATGCTGACGTTGCCGTAGGATTTGCCGAGATTATTTAAAACGATTTGGCTCATGTTACTCTCCTCGCCCGGCGGTGTGGCCTGGCTGCAATAATGGCATGACGTGCTGGCGGTAAAGCGCCGCCGCAGCGAGATCCTGCTGGATAATGCTTTGTGCTGATTCGCTGAAGCGCAGCGCGGCCGTACGCAGATCCAGGCGGTTGGCGCTATCAATACCCGCCAGCACCTCAGGTTCGACAATGGCTTCCCCGTGCAGCGCGCCTAAAATCGCGCCGCTCATCACCCCGATAGAGTCGGTATCACGGCCTGAATTGATGGCGTCTTCCACCGCGCCGCGAAACTCGCCTTCGCGCAGCAGGCAGAAGGCCAGCGCCATCGGCAGTTCCTCAATCGACATCAGACGCGAGGGCTGGTAGGCCATGGTCGGGACGCCCGCTTTTTCCGGGCCGTGCATCAGGTCATCACCCATCGGTGAGAAGGGCAAAAGCGCATCGTGCAGGGCGTCAACGACCTGTTGATAATCCCATGCGGTTCCACGGTAGCGACGCGCGACCTCAAGCGTTGCCGCAATGGCCTGGCGGGTGCCGTCTTTAGCCAGTTTCAATGCGATGTTGGTGATAGCCTCAATGGTGATGCCAGGAATAAATGCCGCTGCAACGCAGGCGGCGAAGACCCCAGCGGCCTCCAGCCCATAGCTCTGCTGATGCCCCTGGGTGAAATTAATGGCTTCCTGGTAAGCTGCCTCAGGGTTGCAGGCATTAATAGCTCCGATGGGGGCGGCATACATGGCTGCGCCGCAGTTCACCATATTGCCCACGCCGCCCTGGCGCGGATCGCAGGCGGCCAGTTGCAGACGATGGAAGATCCATTTTTCCGGATAAAACAGGCGCTCAATAACCAGCGCTTCCCGATCCAGTTCCGGCACCCAGCGCGGTTCCCAGGCAATCTTCCGCACAAAAGACTCCCCCATATCCCACGCATCAACGTGACGGCCCAGCTCGCTGTAAACCTCCATCAGGCAGAGCGTCATCAGCGTATCGTCGGTGATGATACCGTTGCCGCGTACGCGGTTGTTGCGCCGTGCGGACGGCTCGTTCATCCGGTGCCAGCGCTGGTGGATGGAGGTGACGCGGCCATATTTCTCCGCGATTTGCCGGGCGGAGAGTTTCTCAACCGGTCCGCCTAAGGCATCACCGAACGCCACGCCATACAGCATGCCCAGAATGCGGGACGTGAACGATAAATCAGCGGCTTGAGTAACGGTCATTTTAATTTTTCCTCTGCATATTCGGTCATGGCGTTTCCACCTGCGGCTTTCCAGGCGCTGACATACTGATCCCACTTGTCAAATGACGCTTTGCCAGAGACAAACTGGTACGCCCACTGGTTATAAATACTGCTGGTTGAGTCGATGGCGGCGGCAAACGACGCCGGGAAGATAAAGGCGTTATCCGCCGTAAAATAACGTTGTGAATTGTCGATATAGCGCAGCATCGCAGGCGTCCGCCACTCCACCGGCGGCTTCCAGTTGGCGGCCTGGATAAACCGCGGATACCAGGCATTAATTTTTGGCGTCACGTTTATCGTGTTGCCCTTACGAACGTAGTGCGTGTTCTCGAAGCCCATCTGCTCCATCATTTGCCCTTCCGGGCTTGCCAGAAAATCGAGCAGGATCATCACTTCCTTTTTATGTTTCGAGAGCGAGGACATGGCAAAGCCGCGCGTTTCCATGGAAACATCTGTCGCCGCCAGCCCTTTACCTGCCGGGCCTTCGGGTGGGTCGAGCAGGGTGAGGGTGGCGTCAGGATGGATCTGGCGCATCTTTTCCTGGTACACGCCGACGTTGCCCGGCGATGAGACGGATACCACGCCAACCTTGCCGGTATAAAACTCATCCTCTTTTAGCTCCCAGTTGGTGGTGATGTACTGGGAGGAGAGCAATCCTTTCTGATACAGCGAATGGTAGAACTCCAGCTTGCTCCGCTCCTGCGGGCTTATCTGGGCGTTGATCAGCTTGCCCTGATCGTCCTTGAGCCAGGTGGCGTGAATGCCAAACGCCGGGTTCATAAAACCGTCGAGATCGCGCAGGTCTTTCTCGGAGGTGATCCCCCAGCTATCCGTCTTACCGTCGCCGTTGTAGTCACCGGCGTGGATCGCATTGAACAGCGTGACGTACTCCGCCAGCGTTTTGGGTGATGCGCTGAATCCGCTCTTCTGTAACCAGTCCTCACGGATCACCGGCTGGCGCGCGCGCAGGGGAAAGACATACAGCAGGGTCGGATGGTTTTGCAGGCGAAGCCGGTTGTGCGGCCACAGCGCCTCTTTCAGATAGCGGGTTTGCGCAATCCACGGACGCCAGTCTTCAAGAATGCCCTGTTCGACCATCTTCTGGTCGCTGCCGTTGAAATAGATCAGATCAGGGATGGTGCCGGAGAGCAGCATCACGTTCAGCACGTCGGAGTAGCCGGAAGACGACAGGTTGACGATCTCAATGTGGATATCGTGTCCCTGGCGTGCCAGCGCCTGCTCGATTCGCTGAATATGCGCGACATCTTCGCGGTTGGTGGTCAGCAGATCTTTTTCCACAATCCGGATAGTGACCGGCTCGGCCCAGGCGGCCTGGCATAACAGCAGGCCGCAGGCGATTGCTGTGAATAATTTCATCGTCATCGCTCCTGTTAACCCTTCACCGCGCCGGACATGGTCCCTTTGGTGAAGAAGCGCAAAATAATCGGGTAGATGGCAATCAGCGGGGCGATGGTTAAGGTGATCATCCCGGCTTTCAGCGCCTTGATGCTGATCTGGCTGGCATCGGTGTAGTTCGACATGCTTTCGACGCCTACCATTGCCAGCTTATCGCCCTCGACGACAAACTGACGCAGCACCACCTGCAACGGCCATTTGTCCGGGTCGTTGAGGTACACCATGGCGCGGAAAAACTCGTTCCAGTGCAGCACCATGTAAAATAACGTGATCATGGCAATGGACGATTTGGCGACCGGCATAATGACGTACCACAGCGTCTGGAACGGGTTCGCGCCATCGAGTTCGGCGGCTTCCAGCAGCTCCTCCGGGATCTCTTCGAACAGGCGAACCAGAATAATCAGGTACCAGGCGAAGACGGCGCGATACAGGATGACGGACCAGTAGCTGTTCAGTAGCCCCAGCTTTTTCATCACCAGAAAATCGGGGATGATGCCCGGCTCAAAGACGATGGTGAACAGGACAAACATAAACAGCCAGCGGCGTCCCGGCAGGCGTTTTTGCGCCAGCGCCCAGGCCAGCAGCACGGTGAAAACTACGTTGATGATGGTGCCCACCACGGTAATCAGCATTGCATTGCCAAACCCGCGCAGCACGGCTTCGTTGGTCAGCAGCAGCTTCCAGACGTCCAGCGAAAAGCCCTGCGGAATAATTTCCAGGCCGCTCATGCCGGGCACGTTTGCCGGGCTGGAGAAGGATATCGCCACCAGGTTGAGGATCGGTTGTAGCGTCACGACAACCAGCAGCATCAGTACCGAGAGAATGAGCACGTATTCGATGCGCTCAAAAGGGGTGCTTCGTGATGAGATGCGCATTACCAGACTCCTTTACCCGTCAGGCGTTTTGAAACGTTATGTGCCAGCACGATAAGGATCATGCCGATCACGCCTTTGAATAACCCTGCGGCGGTCGCCAGCGAGAACTCCCCGGTGCGCAGGCCCATGCGGTAGACGTAGGTGTCGATGATGTCTATCTGACCGTTCACCACGTCGTTGGTCATGTTGAAGACCTGATCAAAACCCTGGCTCAGGAACAGCCCGACGTTGAGGATAAACAGCGTGGCGATGGTCGGGGTGATAGCGGGCAGGGTGATGTGCCAGATTTTGCGCCAGCGCCCGGCACCATCCATTTCCGCGGCTTCATACAGCTGTGGATCGATGGCGAGGATCGCCGCGATGTAAAGTAATGAATCCCAGCCCGCGCTGCGCCACATTTCAGTAAACACCAGCACCCAGCGGATAGAGCCACTGTCGGTCATAAAGGGGATCGGGTCATAGCCCATCGATTTAATGATGTCGTTAACCGCGCCATCAACCGGCGAGAGCGTGGCAATCGCGATACTGGCGATCACCACCCAGGAAAGATAATGCGGCAGATAAATCACCGACTGGACAAATTTACGGTAACCGGATGAGCGCACTTCATTGAGCAAGAGCGCCACGATAATGGGAACCGGAAAAATAAAAATCAGCTTCATTGCGCCGATAATCACGGTGTTCTGTATCACCTGCCAGAAAACAGGGGATGACATCAGCGTGGTAAAATACTGCATCCCGACCCAGATATTCGGCGGGATAATACGGTACTGCTCAAACGCAATTTTGGTTTCCCAAATGGGTAAATAGTGCCAGATAAAAAAATAGATAACCCCAGGCAGGGCCATCACGTAGAACGGCCACCACCGGCGTAACGTCTGGCGGCAACGTGCCATGCGGGATAGTGTTTGCTGGTGAGGCATGTTATTTACCTGCGGTATCGCGCCGCCGGGTTTAGATTCTGTCAGGGCTTTCATCGGACATACTCCCATTACTGAAATGGTTGTCGTGAATATAATCTGTGTTTGCAGAAATATGCGTGCGTTAAATTTTCTCGGTGAGAATGTTTTTATCGTTATATTGCGCGAGGCGGGTCAGGACATCTTTATATTCAGGCATATTTGATGCGCCTTCTTTTTCGACGGCCAAAGACGCGAAAGCACAGGCAAATTTTGCTGCCTGAATAATGGATTCCCCTTTCGCCATCGCGGCGGCGAATGCGCCGTTGAAGGCATCGCCTGCACCGGTGGTATCCACACATACGGCTTTCAGCGCCGGGATATGAATGAATTGCTCACCGTCATAAATAAGCGCGCCTTTCGCTCCCATGGTGATGATGACGTGACCTACCCCTTTCGCTTTAATGGCCCTGGCGGCTTCCTTCGCGCTGGTAAGGTCCACGATATGAATGCCGGACAGCAATGAGGCCTCAGTCTCGTTTGGGGTCAGAAAGTCCACATTCTTCAGGCAGCTAACCACATCAGATGACCAGGGGGCAGGGTTCAAAACCACCTTGATCCCGTTACGGCGGGCAATTTCAATGGCCCGAAAGGTAGCGGGGAGATTATTTTCCAGCTGGGTTAAAAAAATATCTGCGTTTTTCACTTCAGGGGTAATCGCTTCAACTTCATCGGCAGTAATGGACCGATTGGCCCCAGGGCTGATGGCAATCATATTTTCACCATCACTTTGACAAACATAAATAAGCGCGGTGCCGGTTTTCTGATCTTTATCCTGATAAAGCGTGAAGCTGTCGATAGCAGAAGATGAAAGATGTTCAAAGGCCATCTGACTAAACTGATCGTTACCCACCTTACCGACAAAATGGGTTTTAACATTGCATTTGCTTACGGCCAGCGCCTGATTGGCGCCTTTGCCGCCGGGTCCAATAATGGTATTTTCGGAGAAAATAGATTCTCCGCTTTGCGGGAAACGATCGACATTAGCAATAATATCAACGTTGAATGAACCCAGAATACAGACTTTACCTTTCATCTTTCGCCCTTTATGTCGGGATTTGATCGTTTTTCTTGACTGCGCGGAGTCAAAAAAATGAATGATATTGCTATCTAAATTATTGACTGATTGGGTATGAAAAATACGGCGTTTGATAATTGCCCCACCGTGGCATCGCTCAATGCCGCCTTCCTGCGCTAATAAGTTCAGGTCGCTGCGAATCGTTTCCCTGGTGACGTTAAATACTTTCGCAAGCTGATTCACCGTCGCCCGTTCGTACCTGTTAAGCCAGGTCAAAATTGCATAATGCCGTTCTTTATTGAGCATAAGGTCACCTCTGTAGTTATATTATTGTTTCCTTGTTGTTAATGTTTTGGTGTTGTTCACAGATCGTTCGATAAAACAAAAGGAAACGGAAATATATGAGGTGATAACTATTTAATATCAATTGGTTATGTTGATTGCGTGAAGGGGGGTTGGGCTTTGATTTGCAGTGCGGGGATTACAACGATGGCATGGGCCATGACGCAACGTTAGATCTTTCTCGGGCGCTTTAGCACGCAGAACATTGGTGTAGGTCTGGGGGCTGTGGCTGATCCGGCATGAACCGGAATACCTGAACGTATAGCGATAATCGCCGGACTAAGTCGAATGGCTCGGAGAACGACAGACACAAAAAAGCCCGCAGGGCTTGCGCCGTGCGGGCTTTCAGGACTTCATCGGATGACTCTGGTAATCACCGATGGAGAATTTTGGTGGGCTGGCGGAGTCTGAATAATTCACGTAACTATCTGTTATTATGTTACTTTAATCAATTCAACTTTCATTTGTATACCTAAGCGTATACCAATGGCGATTTGTTGCAGCGCTTCCTGTGGTTAAGTGAACCTGTTTTTGGATAGATCACATCAAGAAAAAAACTTTTTTTTAGAAAAACTGTTCACACTGTTCACTAGACATTTTTATTTTTAATATTCAGTATGTTAATCGGTGAATGGTTGGTGAACAGTGAACACTTTACTGTTCACTTTTGCCGTTTTGCAGGTAAAAAAAGACCGGCGATTGCCGGTCAGGTCAGGTTATTTCGCTAGGGGGTCATCACATTTCGGCAGCCAGTCGGCGTTGCTTTCCTCTCTTAGCGCGAGATTGGTCTGTATGCCCTGATTCTTCCGGCGCTTCTCATAACTTAGCCCGTATTCTTTCAGCATGGCTGGCAGTCCTTTACCGAACATTGTTAGGCTCAGGGTATTCCTGTAGCCGTGGGCTTCCATATACGCCAGATAGGCATGGTACAGATACAGGCGCGGCTGACGCGGAATGATGTTGGCATTGCCAATATACATACCCTCAGGCTCCGGCAGTGATTCAAGGTAACCACAAAAATCAAATGTCGGGTCGGCATCGCGCTTGATGCTGAGCGCCTCGTCTGAGTTCTGCTGCGACTGGAGCAGAGTGCGCGCTGCCATCGGGTCGCTGAATTTCTGCATAAGCTGTCGAACAATCACGGCCAGCTCGCGGGCGATTTTGTTCCTGAGCTGCGGGTCGCGTTCCTCCGGGGCAATCTGTTCCGGAAAATGCAGAATCACCCTGCGACGGGAAACACCACCGCTGCGGTCGGTAAAGCGCATCGGGTTATTGTTCACGGCCAGAATCACCGCCGGAATATGGGTGGAGTACGCATCCTTGTATTTCGGGTCTACCGAGACCGCATCCCCGCCAGTGATGGCCTTAAGTCCTGCCCCGTCACCACTCCATTTTTCCTGGTCAGGCAGGCGAATCAGCGAGAAGCCAATCAGCGCCGCACGTTCACGCGGCGACTCCAGCGTTTCGATAGTGGCCGATGTGGCGTTATCTTCCCCGGCAAGCATGGTTGCAATTTCGGCCAGAATACTTTTCCCGCTCCCACCCGGCCCGGTCACCTCAAGAAAGAGCTGCCAGTCGTAGCGGTTCGCCAGCACCATAAACAGGGCGGCAAGTATCACGTCGCGCTTTTCCGGTCTGCCACCGGCGGCACGATCGAGCCAGCGCCAGAAATCCGGTGCATGGGTTTCCAGCGTTTCGCCCTCCACCGGCGGGGTAAAATCAACATCACAGAGTGTGCGCAGCCAGTGTGATTTATGGTGCGGGCTGAATGTGCCGGTGGCGGTATCGAGTACGCCATTGCGAAAGCCAATCAGACGCCGTGCCGGAGCGTCCTGCTGCGGAATAATCAGTTTCAGGGTCTCCACCACTGAGGCAATTTTCCCCGACGAGAACGGGGCGCGCAGTCGCTGGAACAATCCGGCCACGTCGCGGGCAAAATCCGACGGTGGAATGATTTTCCATATCCCGGCCTCATAGCGGGACAGGAGCTGGCCGTTTGCATCCACGGCCAGCGCTTCTCCGTAATGCTCATGCACCCGCATTGCCTTTTCACTGGTGCTCATGGCGGTAAATTCTGCCTCGCTCATGGTAGCGAAAGGGCTGTCAGCCGGTGGCCGGATGGTGTCATAAATCGCTTTTCGTGTCGCCTCTTCGCCTTTTTGCATAAACGCATCATTCCAGTCACCGAACACCGGCGGCAGGGCAACAACACCCTCACAGGCGTCTGCGGCCGCAGCGGCTTTTGTCTGGCCGTCGCCGTTAAGGTCACGGTCGGCGGCGAGGACAATCTGACAGGCCGGGTGTTTCTGACGGACAAGGCTCGCCAGAGAAAGGAGGTTCACGGACGACAGCGCCACCATAACGGTTTCACCGGTCAGGTGATGCACGGTGAGCGCGGTCGCATAGCCCTCTGCAATCCACAGGCGTTTTCCGGCCTGTTTTTTCCCTTCGATGGTATGGCACGCTCCTTTTACCGCCCCGCCTTTCAGGGTGCGTTTGAGACCGTCAGAACTGATAAGCTGAAGGTTAACCAGTGCGCCGGTATCGTCATACAGCGGGACAACCACATCACCGGCGCGGAACGTCACGCCGCCGGTTTTGTGTGTGGCCGACAGTACCGGACATTCCCGGTCGGGGAAGCCCTTGCGGGTCAGGTAGGCATTGCCGCTGGCCGTGCGGGTTTTCTCCATGAGCCTGACGGCCAGCGCGGCCGCCGCTTTGCGGTCAGCCTCCGTTTCAGCCTCGGCGGCCGAAATCACTTCGGGGGCAACCGGCGGCAGGTTGCCGGTCACGGCGTTCACCTTCCCGGCAGCCTCTGATGCGTTCATGCCGAACACTTTCTCTACCAGCTTAAGCCCGTCACCCGCACCGCACTGGTTGCAGAACCACGTCCCGCGCCCCTCTTTATCGTCAAACCGAAAACGGTCAGAGCCGCCGCACACCGGACAGGCCTGATGGCGGTTTTTAAGCACCTTCACACCCAGTGCCGGGAGAATGCGCGGCCAGTGGCCGCACGCCTGTTTTACGGTTTCCGTTACGTTCATTTTCATCGTTATTTTCTCCCTCAGTGCACAACAGGCGATTGCATGTGACGGGCGCAGAGTTCATCCATCACTGCGAGCCCGAGGAAGGACAGCGACGGCGCGGCCTTGAGCGGTCCGGCTTCCATTAAGTCTTCCAGCAGTGAACAGGCAATCAGACGGCCTTTTTCCTCGCCGTGCTGGCGCAGGTAAAAGCCCTCCAGCTCGTCGGCAATGGCGCTTTCCAGCGCGTCGAGGGTGAGGTGCGGGTAGCGGTGCTGATGTTCGCATACTGTCAGCCATGCACATGCCACGGCGCGACGATACAGCGCGGCGCGTAATACGGGGGGTAATGGCTTTTTCATACGTTGCCCCCGGTCAGCCAGCATTGATTGCAGCGCTCTACCACGCCGTCGAGCTGGGCGGTCATGAGGTAAATCACGGAGGTAAGCTGTAACCGCTGCGCAGGGTCACGACGAATGGCCGTGCAGTCCTGCACCTGCATCAGAACGCCGACGAGCTGGCCGACGTTGCGAAGGTGTTCAAGGCATTCAAGGTCTGCCCGGCTGATGGTGGGCTGATTTATATTTTGCGGCCGTTCCGCACTGTTAACAGGCATCATTTCGTCTCCTGAGGTCGTGCGTATCCCTGCGCAGATACGCACATTTAATATTCGTTATCGTTTTTTAATTACAGATAATGGCGGTAGCTGTTATCCGGTTTTATTTCCGTTTCCGGTCTGAAATTATTGCGCCATTTATGCGCTACCGGTGCCGGGCGTTTAACCGGGGGAATATCGTCAGGATATTTATCGATATTCCGCGCCCGATATTTCTGTAATTCCGGATCTGCGGCAAGTTCACTCAGAACAGCATGGCGGTTTTCAGGACTGCGTTTAAATGCATCGGGATACTCGCAGGTAAATTCACGCAAAATACGACCGAGCGGAATTTCTGCCATATCACCAGTAGCGATAATACGAATGAGGATGGTGTAGGTGCGCCGGTAGGGATTCCAGACTTGCCCCGGGCAGCGGTACGGCATATCCCATGGAATACCGTCGGCCAGAATGCCTGACACCACCACGTCAGGAAAGCCTGAACAACGGTATGTTTCACCCGGCTGAGGGAAATCAAACATGGTGCTCCCCTCCGTTTCCCGATGTCGTGGCGAGAAAGTCACGGCACAGGCCTTTGGCTTTCAGCTCTTCCAGTACGTAGCTAACGTCCTCATGGATATAACTAAAAATCTGCGGCAGGTATAGCTGGTGTAGACCGTTCAGTTCACGGTGCAGCAAATCTCCACCGATGAACTGTGAGACGGCGCTTGCGCGATTGAGTTTATGGTACGCCTCTATGCTGAGGTGTTCCTGCATGGGGTTAAGGTCATCACGACGCGCTGAGACGGTCTGAGGTGTGTTTTTATTAGGCATGTGACACCTCCACAACCGGCAAACGGGCGGCAAGAGAAAGGACATAGTCGCGGACAAGGGAACGACGTGCGGTGTGTTCGTCACTGGCAACGGTGCGGAGCATGCAAATATGCGGTTTACACTCAGTGCGGCGAACGGCCGCAAACACAAAGATAAATTCAGGGTGAGACGGGGTGAGGGTCGTAGCCATAAGGCAACCTCCTTCGAGTAGCAAATTATTGCTATCGCCGGAGTTCTCACGCTCAGTGGCGATAGCCCAGACGGGGGTGAGAATACCGGCCTCGAAGAATACCGGCCAGCCCGAGGGCTGCCCCGCCTGAGCTACCATTGACATGATGGCATAATGTACAGAAACGGACAGGTGACGGAGAGTCACACCTGCACGAATGTCCGCACACCACACCACAATCTGGCGCTCTGTGGCGTTGATTGCGACACAAAAAAAGACGCATGGCGCGTCTGGTGTCGCCTTCGAGTTGCTCGGGTTCTCACGCCCGGTTGCCGATTTTGCGGCAACAGCGAAACTGTACCAGGAAACATACAAAGGATGCAAGCCAGAAAAAGGGGCTTTTTGCTGAACAGGTCGCATCATGCGTCATATCCCCGCTTGCGTTGTGCAATACGGTCGGCCATCCATGCGGTGACTTCGGATTGCAGCCAGGCAACATTTTTACCGCCGAGTGTTATCTGCTGCGGAAAGGCATTTTTCTTAATGAGGTCATAAAGCGTGGAGCGGGACAGACCACATAAATGCATCACTTCAGGCAGACGTAAAAAACGCTCCGGAGTGGCATCAGTTACCGATATCAGGGGAGCAGTTGGAGCAGAAGACGGAGAAGAAAAAGCAGTTTGCATTAAGCCACCTCGTAACAATCCATACAGCGCCGGTCGTTTCCGTCCGGCTTCGGGTAGCTCTTTATTTTGTGAATATTTCCCTCTATTGCAACAAGGTGAAATTGTACAGTGCGCAAAACAAATTGCGCTGATTTTTTGCACAAGGCCATTTTAAGGGGCTGGAAGGACTTAGAAGACACTGGGGATTTTAAAAGTGAAATGCAAATCGTTTTAATTGCTCATTTTTTCAATAATTAATAGGAAAAACAATCAAAGAAATCACCCGGAGGTATTCGGAGCGAGTGAACAGTGGTGAACAGTCGGTGAACAGTTACACCCTCAACTGTTCACCCTTTATCTTACTGTATTAATTGTCTTTTTCTTTTCAGTGAACAGTGGTGAATAGTTATAAGTAAAAAAACAAACGATGAGTAAGGTTTTGCTGAGACCTTTCTCTGGCCAGCCGGGTTTTGAGTGCTGTTTGTGCCAGAACTGCCACAACTGCAATGAATCGAGATGTTGTGTGATGAAGGGCAGAATTATTACAGGTTGAATAAACGGAGAGCCTGAACATGAAACCCGAAACACTCATCACCGCCCTGCAAGACGTTGCCGTTCAGCAGTACGCAGAGAACAGTCCGCACATCACCGACAAGCTGAGCGCATTCACTGCTGCCAGAGACACCCACGCGGCCAGCATGCAGGCGCTGAAAGAGATTGATACGTCCATTGAACGCTGTAAGCAGGAGCGGCAGACAGCCCTCGATGAGAGCGCTGAGGCGGAGCAGGACTGGCGCAGCCGCTTTCGCACCCTGCGCGGCAGTCTCACGCCTGAAATGAAAGCTGAGCACAGCAGGCGTATCGCCAGTCGCGAGCTGGCCGACGAGTTTACCGGCCTGATTGCGGAGCTGGAGACTGACCGGACACGCGCCATGCTGAATGCCTGCTCCACCGGCAATAAATACCTTTCAGCGCATGAAGATGCCTTTACCGCTTACGCCGGTGCGGAATGGGCTCAGGCTGTCAATGCGGTTCCTGTCACCCTCATCCGCGCTTTCCTGCTGCGCATTCGTGCCCTCGAAATGAAGGGAGAAAGCGCCCCGCAGTCCGTGGCCACTGGCGAGCTGCGCGATGCGCTGAGCCGTCAGGGCAGCATGTATCGCTTCGACATGACGCAGGAGCCTGTATTGTCCGTGACGGGCATGCACCGGCCGCAGATTACTGACGTTGATACGGAACTGTTACGCAGCCCTGCGAAGAGAATGATGCTCGCCAGAAAACTGGCTGAAAATGGCGAGACAGAAGCGGAGGCGTAAGCATGTTTCACTGTCCGTTCTGCAAAACCAGCGCGCATTCCCGCACCAGTCGTTATCTGTCCGATAACGTAAAACAGCGCTATCACCAGTGCATGAACATCGAGTGCTCGGCCACGTTCCGCACGCTTGAATCCATCGACGGGGTTATTCGTTCACCGACGACAGAGCCTGTTATCCCGGTACCCGCACCGGCGGACACCGTAAACCGTGCCGGTGCGTAAGCACGGCCAGTCATCAGGAGAATCATACGTGACCACACTGACGCTACAGAAAGCCTTTGAGGCCTGTCAGGCAAACAAATCCGCCTGGCTGCAACGCAGGGAAGAACTGACACAGCCCGAAAAGGCATACCGCGAACAGCTTGCAGGCAGCGGGCACAGCGGCCAGAGCCTGCAAACGCTGCGTGAAATTATTGACGTGAAAAAATGGGAAATTAATCAGGCTGCCGGTCGCTACATCCGCTCGCATGAGGAGGTGCAGCGCATCAGTATCCGCGACCGATTAAATGATTTTATGCAGGCGCACGGCGCGGAGCTGGCCGCCGCTCTTGCCCCTGAGCTGATGAATTATTCCGGGCAACATCCCGCAGTTCAGCGCTGCGCCATGCAGCACTCACTCGACTGTCTGCGTGAGGCGCTACAGGTCTGGCTGGCCGCCGGTGAAAAAATTAATTATTCGGCGCAGGACAATGACATTTTAACGGCCATCGGATTCAGGCCTGAGGCGGCTTCTCGCGATGATAATCGTGAAAAATTCACACCTGCACAGAACCTGAATTATACCCGCCGCCGTGCAGAACTGGCCGTGCAGTAGCCCACTTAACAATCCCCGAAAATCCCTCCATTTTTACGTATAAAAGCCATGCATGCATAAGGTGCATGGTTTTGCATGCGTTTTACCGACACGGAATCCCCCGCCAGCGCCAGCACTGGCGCGCCCTGAGGCCGGTCATGCGCCTGCATTAAAAGCGCCCCCTTAAGCGGGCAGGCGGGGCGGGGAGAGCATTGCGCGCCGGGTTAAAGAATGGAAAATCTCTTCTTGGTGCTAAGCGTGCTTGTTGAAAACAGGTTAATAGATACCCTCGGAGTATTGAATTGCGAGTTTTACAACAATTCTTGATGCCAATCTATTGATAGTCTTAAAATAATCACTAACAATGATGCTCAAGGTCAATATTGTTATTTTTATTATGGATGCGTTGAATACATAGAGTAGTAGCCTTCTTGTTATGCGATTAACTTTCAATGTAGGGGTGTGGGAATGGATTGGAATGTTTTTTTTAGTACTGTCAGCCAGACGTCAGGTGCAATTGTCGGAATATTTTCAGCGTTTCTAATTACTAAGATAATATCTAATCAGTCTGATTTTTCAAGAATGAAGGAACGAGTGTCCTTGCTTGTTAATAAATCTAAGGCCTTGAGTTTAGAGGCGAATTCTAGATATTTTGATTGGTATAATAGACGCACGCGAGAGCGAGAATTGGATAAATTAAAAGATATGTTTGATGAAGGTAATGAGTTTTTATCAGATGAGGAATATTATGAAAAGCTTGATTTTTCGCCATTTGAATTAAGGGATAATGTCTTAGTATACATACGCAATGCTATTGAGGTGCGTAAAGAGGAAAATAAAAAAAGACAGACAGGTTATTACGGGGTAATGAACACTTTTAGAACACCTTTAAATATCTTAGAAAATGATGTGCAGGAAGAGTTTGAACTTATTGATGCTCTCAAAGTAAAGATTCTAGCAAATATAAATGACATTATTTATGTCCATGATGAGATTGTAAAAGAAAAGTATGGTAAAAATCTGATAACAATCTCGATTTTAGCATCATCCCTTTTGTTTGTATTGGGCGTTATTTATCCACTTAGTTTTATTCCTAAAGTTATTGGTGAAGATATTAACATTACTTTTATGGCATTTTTCGATGTTTTGTTTTCGATTAAAGGTTTTTTTCTTTCTTTGCTTTCTATTGTTTTTTTGAGCTTGATGATGGCATTTTTATATATTAATGTAACTCTGCGATTTGAGAGTGAGGTAATATCGGAGCTTGAAGGCTATATGAATATAAGCGCCTATTCTGAATACTTTGAAAACGAGTGTAAAAACAGCAGGTCCTTGCAAGACAAGGCCGTGTGATGAGTTAATTGAGGCCGTTTTAATGGCCTCAATAAATGCTAAAGAGAGACAGTCTTAAGGTGTTTTTATTCCAAGTTCAAATTGTTCGCCGTCTCTGACTTTTTCCAGTAGTTCTCGTAGATAGTTTGAATACCTATGGGACTGAATCTCATCACCATTCATTATTGCATAGTGGTATTTGTTATCGAATGTCTTAATATCTACGCCAGTAATGTTTTTGACTACTTCTAATAGCTTGTTAGCATCATGCCAACCTTTGAAGCCAAGTGACTGCCCTAGCGTGGTTAGAGTGAAAGGATAACTGGCATTAAATGCCATACCATCTGATGATGTGGCTATGCCATATAATTTAGCTAGTTCGCCTTCTGATTCGCTGATGCTTGATAAAACGCGGTAATCAACCTGAACAGGATTGCGAGGTATATCAGTTCTGACAAGATCGTAAGTGCGGGCTAGAAGTGCTCGTAATAGCTTGGGATTTATGTTATCAAGTGCTCTATTCGCGCCAAACGCCGAAAACACCCAAGAAAAATCATTTGCAACTATACTTTTAATTCGAATGCTTTTGTTCGCTGATACCTGAATCAATCGTTCGCGGCGAGGGTATTCATTCTCATTTTGTTTATCCGTCCATTCTAAAATGTATATATTAGGAATGACATCCCCATTTTCTGACAGTAATTCATCAATATCCGATAGTATGTTTTTAATATTTGAGTCTTCGGCACTATAACCTATAAATAGGAGAGGGTGCTCTGCAAAAAAAGTAAGCAATTTCGCACTTAAATATTTCTTTTTCTTTATAAAATCATCGTAGTCATTGCGATTTATAATTATGCTTTTAGGCATGGAGCAGCAACCGTGTATTTTAAGTATTTCACCAATGCTACCATGGTTAGCATATAGGATTTTTTGGCCAACAATAGGGGTGAATTCAGGGTAAATTGACTCAAGTAGTTTGTCGTAATTTGTTGTGATGATTGAATGAGGATGGATTTTTCTTAAAAGATCAATCTCCCCATTATCTGCAATTTCTTTTTCTTGTAGTAATGCGTTAAAGACGCTAGATATTTTGTGTTTAAAATAAATGCTTGGTTCGTTCCCTGCTTCAAATAGCTCTTGTGGAAAATCCTTTTCTCCATCCCCCCATGCCCACTCATTATAAGAATCGGAAAAGACACTTCCAATATCAATTAGCTCAGGGTATTTCTGTTTGTAGTAAGCAAATTTTTTATCGATGTTAGGGCATTCATTAGCAAGTTGTTGCAGAAGTTCTTCCCAGTTTGGCCCAGAAATATATCTCTTAGTTAAACCTGAACCAACAAAAAGTATTGGCTGGCATCCCATCCCTTCAAGGCATGTTTTGATATCGTCACTAACGTCTTCGATGTATTGGTGGTAGTTATTTGGCATTTAAGACTCCTTTGCTGTGCAATCTTATTAAATCGCTTGCATGAGGCGGTGGCGATTATGCACAAATTCACCCCACCAATTCATCAAGTCTATACGTTGTTCAAGGTAAGTTGAACGATTGTATGTTCTGCGAACCTCATTTTTATCACTGTGAGCAAGTGCCGCTTCAATTACGTCCGGATTAAAACCAGCTTCATTTAATGCTGTACTTGCTATTGAACGCAACCCATGTGCGACTAGTCTCCCGCCATATCCAATACGCTTTAAAGCAGCGTTAGCAGTCTGACTATTCATCGCTTGCTTTGGATCATTCCTGCTAGGAAAAACATGTTCACGGTGAGCACTGATTGGCTTCATCACCTCCAGAATCTCTAACGCTTGAGGCGATAAGGGAACAATATGTTCACGTTTGGCCTTCATTCGTTCGGCTGGAATAGTCCAAAGCTTTGCTTCGAGATCGATCTCTGCCCACCGAGAACCTGAGGCCTCAGAAGGGCGCACAAGCGTCAGGAGTTGCCATTCAATGAGACAGCGAGTCGGAACAGACAAATTTGACATAACTAGAGAACGCATCAGCTTTGGCAATTCCTCTGGCCGCAGCGTCGGCATGTTTTGCTTCTTGGGCTTCTCAAAGGCCATTCCAACACCTGATGCTGGATTGGCATCAATCAGACCAGTATTTACGGCATAAATCATTATCTCGTTAACGCGCTGCACCAGTCGACGTACAGTCTCAAGCGCCCCACGAGCTTTGATTGGTTCAAGCGCTTCAACCAATGTACGAGCTTTGATTTGCTGAACGGGGATCTCACCGATAGCAGGGAATACATCTTTCTCCAGTGAACGCCAAATGTCTTTTGCGTAATCAGAGGTAACGCTTTTGCTTTTGAGCTGGAACCAATTAGCGGCGACCGTTGAAAAAATACTGTCCAAAGCGATTTGGTGCTGTTCCTCTGCAACTTCGGCCTGTATTTGTGGGTCAATTCCGTTGGCTAACAAGGCAAGGTAATCCGCTCTTAACCCTCGGGCGTCAGCAAGTGAAAGGGCGGGGAAAGCACCTAGCCCCATCATTGTCCGCTGTTTTGTCGCCGGACGTTGATAGCGGAAACGCCAGAGCTTTTTCCCGCTGGTTTTCACTATCAGGAAAAGGCCATCGCCATCATGCAGCGTCAGATCCTTCTCTAACGCTTTAGCGCGCAGAACTTCGGTATTGGTCAGGGGACGTGTTGTCCGTGCCACTGTGGCTGCTCCTTCATGAATTGGTATACGCTTTTAGGTATACATCCTACCGTATACCTAAACGTATACCAATAATCACCGGATTTAGCCGGATGTTCTCGGACAATGACAGACACAAAAAAAGCCCGCAGGGCTTGTGCCATGCGGGCTTTCTGTACTTCACCGGACGCATCCGGATCATTATTTGGTGGAGCTGGCGGGAGTTGAACCCGCGTCCGAAATTTCTACATCCTCGGTACTACATGCTTAGTTTGTCTTTACATTCGCACGCCAGCTGCGGACAAACACGCCACTGACGAACTAGCCTGATTAGTTTTAACGCTTCAACCCCAGGCAGGGTTTCCACGCGATCTCTTTTGGGTTTGACCTCTCTTTGATCCCCGTCTTAAGAGCGGAAGCTAGGGAGAGAGGGCTCTTAGCAGGTTATTAAGCTGCTAAAGCGTAGTTTTCGTCGTTTGCGACTATTTTTTTGCGGCTTTTAACGAGGCAAACCGCCCCTCGGCATGCACCTTGGGTTTCGCAAATCCCGTCGAATCCAGAATCAGCCCCAATAGTGTTGAACTCAGTATACCAGATTTTACTTCCTCGACACCAGCCCGAAACGCTAACTTATTGAATAGTACAATAAGTGCGCAGAATCAACGTCCTGCGTTTTTCATGATACGTGCTTTGTCGAGTTGCCACTCGCGTGCTTTCAGGTCAGTACGCTTGTCGTGCTGCTTCTTACCTTTCGCCACGCCGATTTTCACTTTGCACCAGGCGTTTTTCCAGTACAAAGAGAGCGCCACCACGGTGAAGCCTTCGCGGTTGATGCGTCCGTAGAGGGATTCAAGTTCGCGCTTGTTCAGCAGCAGCTTACGGGTGCGGGTAGGATCGCAGACGTAATGTGAAGAGGCGACGGTCAGCGGCGTAAAGTTCGCGCCGAACAGGAAGGCCTCACCGTCTTTCAGGATCACGTAGCTGTCGCCGATATTGGCTTTCCCGGCACGCAGCGATTTTACTTCCCAGCCCTGCAACGCAAGGCCTGCCTCGAATTCTTCTTCGATGAAATACTCGTGGCGAGCACGCTTGTTAAGCGCAATGGTCGCCGAACCAGGTTTATGTGCTTTTTTCTTCGTCATAAGTGTCGTAAAGCCGTCGGTAATCTGATTTTAAAAAGTCACCTCATTGCGTCCTGTGAGGTCTAACGCGCTATCTTAGCACGAGATAAGGCTTAGCGTTTTTTTAACAGGTGATAAATGTTATTATTTGTCTGTTGTGTGACCATGGAAAATGCTATGCCTCAGATTAGCCGTACCGCGCTTGTTCCCTACAGCGCGGAACAAATGTATCAGTTAGTGAACGACGTTCAGTCCTATCCGGAATTTATTCCGGGATGCACCGGTAGCCGGGTGCTGGAATCCGGCCCGACGCAGATGACTGCGGCCGTGGATGTCTCCAAAGCGGGGATCAGCAAAACGTTCACCACGCGCAATACCCTGACGAGCAATCAGAGTATTTTGATGCATCTGGTGGATGGTCCGTTTAAAAAACTGATGGGGGGGTGGAAGTTTACGCCGCTGAGCGCTGACGCCTGCCGCATTGAGTTTCATCTGGATTTTGAATTTACCAATAAGCTGATCGAACTGGCGTTTGGCCGTATCTTTAAAGAGCTGGCCTCGAATATGGTTCAGGCGTTCACCACGCGCGCCAAAGAGGTTTACAGTGTCGCATAAGATTGCTGTTGAGGTAGTGTATGCGCTGCCAGAGAAGCAGTATTTGCAGCGCGTAATGCTTGAAGAGGGCGCCACCGTTGAGGCTGCTATCCGGGCCTCCGGCATCCTTGAACTTCGCCGTGATATTGACCTGGCGAAGAATAAAGTCGGCATTTATAGCCGTCCGGTTAAGCTTGCTGATGCGCTGAAGGATGGCGATCGGGTTGAGATTTATCGCCCGCTGATTGCTGATCCGAAAGAGCTGCGCCGTCAGCGAGCGGAGAAATCGGGTAAGTAGCGCTTTCTCCCCCGGTGGCGCTTCGCTTACCGGGGCTACGATTCTGCGTAAGAATTCAGATACAAAAAAGGTGCTCATTGAGCACCTTTTTGCGTTGCTGACGCCTGATTATTTGGTCAGGGCAGGCTTGTTGTCGATGTTGGTCAGCACGCCGGCACTGCTGAAGGTCAGCGTCAGGGTTTGCTGGGTCACATCTTCATGACCAGGCTGCTGGCGGAATACATAGAACCAGGTGTTTGTGCCGAACGGATCGGACATCATCGGGGTTCCCAGGGCATAAGCGACCTGCTGTTGTGTCATACCCACGCGGATTTTGGACACATCGTTAGGGGTAAGGTAGTTCCCCTGGTTGATGTCAGGACGGTAAACCACTTTCTCCAGAGTGGAACAGCCTGCGGTCAACATCAGAAGAACCGCTGCGGCAGCGGTCAGCGTTTTACAGCGCATAGTGATTTGATTCCTTTTCGGGCCCGAGCAGTACGCGGCTCATATGTAATATGCCGATGATAATAGACCTTGCCCCACTTTGAAACCGGTCTGGCGGCGTTTTTGTTGTTCTGTATGACCCTGAGATCCCGAAAAAGTTTATGCCGCCAGCAGTTCTTTCGCATTCGCAAGCGTATTGCGGGTGACTTCACTGCCGCCGAGCAGGCGTGCCAGCTCCTGCAAGCGTGAGCGTTTATCCAGCGGCTTCATGTGCGTTTCCGTCATTTCGCCATCGGTTTCCTTGCTGACGATAAAGTGGTGATGACCACAACCGGCGACCTGCGGCAGGTGAGTCACACACATGACCTGCGTCGATTCACCTAACTGACGCAGCAGTTTGCCGACAACGGCCGCGGTCGGGCCGCTGATACCCACATCCACTTCATCGAAAATCAACGCCGGGGTTTCCATTTTACGGGCGGTAATCACCTGAATGGCCAGGGCGATACGCGACAGTTCACCGCCGGAAGCCACTTTCGAAATCGCCTGCAAAGGCTGGCCCGGGTTGGTGGTGACGCGGAATTCTACGCGGTCTGCGCCTTCCGCCGTCAGGTGATTCTCTTCAAAGCGAACATCTATGGTGAACACCCCATGCGGCATCGCCAGCGTATGCATGCTGTCGGTAATGTGCTGGCTAAGCTCCAGCGCATAGTGTTGCCGCACGTCATGCAGCCGTTTCGCCGTTTCCAGCGCCTGCTGATGATGCAGATTGACCGCCAGAGACAAGGTTTCAAGGGAATCGGCCTGATCGTCCAGCTGCTGCTGTTCCTCCAGCAGAGACTGATAGTAATTCGGCAGCTCTTCCGGGGTTACGTGATGCTTACGCGCCAGTGAAATCTGACGGGAGATGCGTTGCTCAAGTTCGAACAGACGGTTCGGGTCGAGATCCAGACGTTCACAATAGTGGCGCAGCTCATCCCCGGCTTCTGAAATCTGAATCGCGGCCTCTTCCAGCATTTCCAGTACGCCAGAAAGCTTATTGTCCATGCCGGTCAGTTCGGTCACAAGCTGACGCACGTTATACAGCTGGCTCTGCAAATTCACGTCTTCGCCATCCGCCAGCATGTTAAGGGCAGTCTGGCTGGTGGAAAGCAGCTGACCGCTGTTGGCCAGACGCTTGTACTCTTCGTCGATTTGCTCAAATTCACCCGCCTGCGGGTTAAATTCGTTCAGCTCTTTCAGCTGATATTCCAGCAGCTCGGCGCGCGCGGTACGCTCCTGGCTTTGCTGCTGATGCTGCGCAAGTTCGCGGCAGCTTTGATGCCACTGACGATAGTGCTCCGCCATGAGTTGAGTAAGCGCGTACTCACCTGCGTAGCCATCAAGCAGGGCTTTCTGCTGTTCGGGTTTGATTAACTGCTGGTGCGCATGCTGACCATGGATCTGGATGAGCAGCTGGCCCAGCTCGCGAAGCTGGGAAAGGGGAACCGCTGTACCATTGATAAAACCGCGGGAGCGGCCATCGCTGCTGATGACGCGGCGAAGTAAACACTCACTTCCGTCTTCGAGCTGGTTCGCTTCCAGCCAGCGCAGGGCGGCAGGTGTGTCTTTCAACGAGAAGCGGGCGCAGAGATCGGCACGGGCGGCGCCTGTGCGCACCATATCCCCCTCAGCACGACCGCCGAGGCACAAGCCGAGGGCATCAATGGCAATGGATTTACCTGCACCGGTTTCTCCGGTAATCGCCGTCATTCCGCTATGGAAGTCGATCTCAAGCTCACGAACAATGGCAAAGTTGCTGATGGTCAGTTGTGCCAGCATAATTGTTTTCCTGTATGAAAAACCATAACTGTGTTTGTATACAGTATAAACTGGTTTTATATACAGTAAAGTGCTGGATGCAAAATCAGAACAATTTTTTTGACCAGCCGAGCTTGGAGCTTAATGTGTTGAAATAGCTGTAATCTTTCGGGTGAATCAGGTTCAGATGGTAATCGCAGCGGCGAATGAGGACATCTTCACCTTCCTGAATGGGGAGCGCAATCTGACTGTCGCAGCTGATCTCCAGGTCGTTACGGCGATGGGAAAAACGCAGGCGGATGGTGCTGTCGCCGTTGATCACCAGCGGACGCGCCGAGAGCGTATGCGGGAACATCGGCACCAGGGTAATGGCATCCAGCGATGGCGTCAGGATTGGGCCTCCGGCTGAAAGCGAGTAGGCAGTTGACCCCGTCGGGGTTGAAATAATCAGCCCGTCAGAACGCTGCGAGAAAGCGAATATTTCGTCGATATAGACTTCGAACTCGATCATGTGCGCCACTTTACCGGGATGGAGAACCACCTCGTTAATGGCGGTGCTGATGCGCTTCTGGCAGTCCTGCTGACACACCTGGGCTTCCAGTAAAAACCGTTTTTCACTGATATAGTGGCCTTCCAGCACGTCCGCCAGCTGCTGCTGCGCATTGTCCGGGTCGAGGTCGGTCAGGAAACCGAGATTGCCACGGTTAATACCAATAACCTTAATATCATAGCGAGCCAGCGTTCGCGCCGCGCCCAGCATATTGCCGTCGCCACCGACCACCACGGCGAGATCCGCCTGCTGGCCAATTTCCGCCAGCGTGCCGGTTCTGACGCTTTTAAGCTGCAACTCCTGGGCGATCTGCTGCTCGACCATCACTTCATAGCCTTTACCACACAGCCAGCGATACAACATTTCATGTGTCGTCAATGCGGTAGGGTGACGCGGATGGCCGACGATCCCAATACACCTGAAATGATTATTCATTTTCTGGAGGTCCTTGTGCCTGATGAATGATGACAATCTGCCTTGTTCCCTTGAATCCAGGAAACTGATCCCCATAATAAGCGAAGTTAGCGAGATGAATGCAGAAAAACGCGGAGAAATTCATGAGTAGTAAAGAACAGAAAACGCCTGAGGGGCAAGCCCCTGAAGAAATTATCACGGAACAGCACGATGAAGTTGAGGCAGTAGAGCCAGACACGTCTGCTGAGCAGGTGGACCCGCGCGATGAAAAAATTGCCAACCTGGAAGCTCAGTTGGTAGAAGCGCAGAATCGCGAACGCGATGGCGTACTGCGTATCAAAGCGGAAATGGAAAACCTGCGCCGTCGTACCGAGCTGGACGTTGAAAAGGCGCACAAATTTGCGCTGGAGAAATTCGTCAACGAACTGCTTCCGGTGATCGACAGCCTGGATCGCGCGCTAGAAGTGGCGGATAAAGCTAACCCGGATAACGCGGCGATGATTGAAGGCATTGAGCTGACGCTGAAATCCATGCTGGATGTGGTGCGTAAGTTCGGTGTTGAAGTGATTGCCGATACGGATGTACCGCTGGATCCAAACGTTCACCAGGCCATTGCGATGGTGGAATCCGAAGACGTTGCCGCGGGTAACGTGCTGGGCGTGATGCAGAAAGGGTATACCCTGAACGGTCGTACTATTCGCGCTGCGATGGTGACCGTGGCGAAAGCGAAAGCATAACGTGCTGCCTGTAGTGCCGGGTGGCGGCGTTCGCCTTACCCGGCCTACATTTTATTCGGCGATACTTTCGCGTAAAGGTTTAACGGGCAGGACCTTCACCTGCTTAATCATGTTGTCCTGAACGTCCAGAATATCAATATCATACTGTTCAATGCGCACGCGCGTGCCTGCCGCCGGGATCTCTTCCAGCGCTTCCAGGATCATTCCGTTCATCGTCCGCGCTTCGTCTTCCGGCAAATGCCAGTTGAACGCTTTATTGATTTCACGAATGTTGGCGCTGCCGTCGATAAGCACTGACCCGTCGTTTTGCGGGGTGACTTCTTCCGCAAGGGAAGGCGACATTGACGTGGTAAAGTCCCCGACAATCTCTTCCAGAATATCTTCGACCGTCACCAGCCCCTGTATATCGCCGTATTCATCCACCACCAGGCCGACTTTCTTCTTGTTTCGCTGGAACTTCACCAGTTGCGTGCTGAGTGGGGTGCCTTCCGGCACGTAGTAAATTTCGTCGGCGGCGCGCAGCATCACCTCTTTGGTGAACTCGTTTTTCTCAGTCATCAGACGATAGGCCTCGCGCACGCGCAGCATGCTGATGGCATCGTCGAGGGAATCGCGATAGAGGACGATACGCCCGTGCGGGGAGTGTGTCAGCTGGCGGACAATGGCCTTCCAGTCGTCGTTGATATCAATCCCGACGATTTCATTGCGCGGCACCATGATGTCGTCAACGCTGACCTTTTCCAGATCCAGCACCGACAGGAGCATGTCCTGATTGCGGCGGGAGATCTGCGAGCGGGATTCATTCACGATGGTACGCAGTTCGTCTTTGCTGAGCGCGCTACTAATGGTGACGTCTGCCTTTATACCGACCATGCGCATCAGCACTCGTGTCACCATATTCAGCAGCCAGACCAGCGGCATCATCAGAATAAGCAGCGGTGCTAACAGGAAGCTGCTCGGGTAGGCGACTTTTTCCGGGTAAAGCGCGGCGATGGTTTTGGGCAGCACTTCCGCAAACACCAGCACCACAAACGTGAGCACACCTGTGGCAATCGCCACGCCTGCGTTGCCGTATAGACGCATCCCGACGATGGTGCCCAGTGCAGAGGCGAGAATATTGACCAGGTTGTTACCGATAAGCACCAGGCTAATCAGCCGGTCCGGCTTACGCAGAAGCTTTTCGACACGACGCGCGGCACGGTTACCCTGCTTGGCGCGATGGCGTAACCGGTAGCGGTTCAGCGTCATCATGCCGGTTTCAGAGCCAGAGAAATAAGCGGAGATGACCACCATGATGACCAGAATGACGATCAGCGTGGTGGTAGAGATGTGTTCCAGGGGGAACTCCTTTTGTTACTTAGCCAGCAAATTGCTGTATGAAGCGGCTACCAAAATAGGCAAGCGTGAGAATGCCCGCACCCGCTACGTTGAACCAGACCACGCGACGACCGCGCCAGCCTTCATGATAATGGCCCCATAACAGGACAATATAGACAAACCACGCGATGATGGAGAGGACCGCTTTATCGATATTCTCCACGCTGAACAGGTTCTTCATATAAAACAAGCCCGTGCACAGCGTCAGCGTCAGCAGAACCACACCGACCTGGGTGATGTGGAACATCTTACGCTCAATCACCATCAGCGGCGGCATTTCGTGGTTAAACGCCAGCTTTTTATTTTTCAGCTGGTAGTCAATCCAGGCGAGTTGCATGGCGTAAAGGGCGGCGATGATCAGCGTCGCGTAGGAGAACAGCGACAGGCCAATATGCACCAGCATCCCCGGCGTGGCTTCCAGGTGAGTAATAAACTCATTGGGCATGAACGTGGCTAACGCCAGGTTGATCAGCGCAAAGGCGTAGACTATCGGCAGCAGCAGCCAGCCACGGTTTTTAGACGCGACAATGGTCATGACCGTACAGATCATCAGGCTGACCAGCGAGCCGACGTTCAGTACGCTCAGATTCTGCACGCTGCCGTCGCCGGGAATGATGCGTGATTCCAGCGCAAACGCATGGCTAATCAGTGCGATCACTGCCGAAAGAATAGCCATGCGCCGCCAGCCGCTGTTTTTTTGCAGCAGGCCAGGAATGATCAGCGCGAGGCTGACAGAGTAGGCAACAAGGGCGATCAGTGCGAAAACAGGCATATAGGCGTCGACAGTTGTCTTAATAAGAAAGAGAAGCAGTATAACGTTACGTGACGCCTGCTCCAACCGTTGCATAACAACAAAGGCGCCTTCATGTTATACTCCGGCAAAATTCTGTGTATGTGTCGCCCAGGCGACCTAACGTTTCTACCCCAGGCGAGAGACAATGTTTGATAATTTAACCGATCGTTTGTCGCGCACGCTGCGCAACATCAGCGGCCGTGGACGCCTCACCGAAGAGAACATCAAGGAAACGCTGCGCGAAGTGCGCATGGCGCTGCTGGAAGCAGACGTCGCGTTGCCGGTCGTGCGTGATTTTATCAACCGCGTGAAAGAGAAAGCGGTTGGCCATGAAGTGAACAAGAGCCTGACTCCGGGTCAGGAGTTCGTCAAAATCGTCCGTAACGAACTGGTTTCGGCGATGGGTGAAGAGAACCAGGTGCTTAACCTGGCGGCTCAGCCGCCGGCCGTCGTGCTGATGGCGGGTCTGCAAGGTGCGGGTAAAACTACCAGCGTCGGTAAGCTGGGGAAATTCCTGCGCGAAAAGCACAAGAAAAAGGTGCTGGTGGTGTCGGCGGACGTGTATCGCCCGGCGGCGATCAAACAGCTGGAAACGTTGGCCGAGCAGGTTGGCGTAGACTTCTTCCCGTCCGACGTGGCGCAGAAGCCTGTCGACATCGTTAACGCGGCGCTGAAAGAAGCGAAGCTGAAATTCTACGACGTGCTGCTGGTGGATACCGCCGGTCGTCTGCACGTTGACGAAGCGATGATGGACGAAATCAAGCAGGTGCATGCCTCTATCAATCCGGTAGAGACCCTGTTTGTTGTTGACGCCATGACCGGTCAGGATGCGGCGAACACCGCAAAAGCGTTTAACGAAGCCCTGCCGTTAACCGGCGTGGTGCTGACCAAAGTCGACGGCGATGCCCGCGGCGGTGCGGCGCTCTCTATTCGTCATATCACCGGTAAGCCAATCAAGTTCCTCGGCGTGGGCGAGAAAACCGAAGCGCTGGAGCCGTTCCATCCGGATCGTATTGCCTCCCGTATCCTCGGCATGGGCGACGTGCTGTCGCTGATCGAAGATATTGAAAGCAAGGTTGACCGCGCGCAGGCGGAAAAACTCGCCAGCAAGCTGAAAAAGGGCGACGGTTTCGATCTGACCGACTTCCTTGAGCAGCTGCGTCAGATGAAAAACATGGGCGGCATGGCAAGCCTGATGGGCAAACTGCCAGGCATGGGCCAGATCCCGGACAACGTCAAATCCCAGATGGATGACAAAGTGCTGGTGCGTATGGAGGCCATCATCAACTCGATGACGCTGAAAGAGCGCGCGAAGCCAGAAATCATCAAAGGTTCCCGTAAACGCCGTATCGCAGCCGGTTGCGGCATGCAGGTGCAGGACGTTAACCGCCTTCTGAAACAGTTCGACGACATGCAGCGCATGATGAAGAAAATGAAGAAAGGCGGCATGGCGAAGATGATGCGCGGCATGAAAGGCATGATGCCTCCCGGTTTTCCTGGGCGTTAATCGCTTTTGAGATTGCTTTTTGCCCGAAAATGAGTAAAATTTTCGGGCTTTTAATATGACACCCGGGCTCCGTTCCTCGATGGGGCCCGGTTGTTTTATTCACACAAGAGGATGTTATGGTAACTATTCGTTTAGCTCGTCACGGCGCTAAAAAGCGTCCGTTCTACCAGGTTGTTGTGACTGACAGCCGTAATGCACGCAACGGTCGCTTCATCGAGCGCGTTGGTTTCTTCAACCCACTGGCCGCTGGCGCAGAAGAAGAAACCCGTCTGGATCTGGATCGTATCGCTCACTGGGTTGGCCAGGGCGCTACTGTTTCCGATCGCGTTGCTACGCTGATCAAAGCAGCAAACAAAGCAGCTTAATCTGTCACGGTGGTCATGATGAGCAATAAAGCACCTGTTGAACCGATCGTATTGGGAAAAATGGGTTCTTGCTACGGTATCCGTGGTTGGCTCAGAGTGTTTTCCTCCACTGAAGACGCTGATAGCATTTTTAATTACCAGCCCTGGTTTATCCAGAAAGCCGGTAAGTGGGAAGAGGTCGAGCTGGAAAGCTGGCGTCACCACAATCAGGACATCATCATCAAGCTGAAAGGCATTGACGATCGTGATGCCGCGAATGCGCTGACTAATTGTGAAATTGTTGTGGATTCGTCGCAGTTGCCACAGCTGGAAGAGGGTGACTACTACTGGAAAGACCTTATGGGTTGCCAGGTAGTGACCACTGAAGGCTACAGCCTGGGGAAAGTCATCGACATGATGGAAACCGGGTCAAATGACGTTCTCGTCATTAAGGCAAACCTGAAAGATGCATTTGGCATCAAGGAGCGGTTGGTTCCGTTCCTCGATGGACAGGTTATCAAGAAAGTCGATCTCACTACTCAAACCATTGAAGTAGATTGGGATCCTGGTTTTTAAATTCTCCGGATAAACGGTAAAAGACGGCGCTATGTGGATTGGCATAATTAGCCTGTTTCCTGAAATGTTCCGCGCGATTACCGATTACGGGGTAACTGGCCGGGCAGTAAAGAATGGCCTGCTGAGCATCCAGAGCTGGAGTCCTCGTGACTTCACGCACGACCGGCACCGTACCGTGGACGATCGTCCTTACGGCGGCGGACCGGGGATGTTGATGATGGTGCAACCCTTACGGGACGCCATTCACACAGCAAAAGCCGCGGCAGGTGAAGGCGCGAAGGTGATTTATCTGTCACCTCAGGGACGCAAGCTTGATCAAGCGGGCGTGAGCGAACTGGCGACGAATCAAAAGCTGATTCTGGTCTGTGGTCGCTACGAAGGGATAGATGAGCGCGTAATTCAAACCGAGATTGACGAAGAATGGTCTATCGGCGATTACGTTCTCAGCGGTGGTGAGTTACCAGCAATGACGCTGATTGACTCCGTTGCCCGGTTCATTCCGGGTGTACTGGGCCATGAAGCTTCGGCGACAGAAGATTCGTTTGCCGATGGATTGCTGGACTGTCCACACTATACTCGTCCTGAAGTGTTAGAAGGGATGGAAGTCCCGGCAGTATTACTGTCTGGAAACCATGCCGAGATACGTCGCTGGCGTTTGAAGCAGTCGCTGGGCCGAACCTGGCTTAGAAGACCTGAACTTCTGGAAAACCTGGCTCTGACTGAAGAGCAAGCAAAGTTGCTGGCCGAGTTCAAAACTGAACACGCGCACCAGCAGCATGAACATGATGGGAATGCGTAATACGCTCCCGAATATCAGTTTACCCAGGATAAGAGATTAAATTATGAGCAACATTATTAAGCAACTTGAACAAGAGCAGATGAAGCAGGACGTACCTTCCTTCCGTCCAGGTGACACCGTGGAAGTGAAAGTATGGGTTGTTGAAGGTTCCAAAAAACGTCTGCAGGCATTCGAGGGCGTGGTTATCGCTATTCGTAACCGCGGTCTGCACTCTGCATTCACTGTTCGTAAAATTTCCAACGGCGAAGGCGTTGAGCGTGTCTTCCAGACTCACTCTCCGGTAGTTGACAGCATTGCTGTTAAACGTCGTGGTGCTGTACGTAAAGCTAAACTGTACTACCTGCGTGAGCGTACTGGTAAGTCTGCTCGTATTAAAGAGCGTCTGAACTAAGATTCGCTTAAGCGACATCCTGTTAGAAAGGGCTGGCCGAAAGGCTGGCCCTTTTTTTATCCCATCGCACCTCTCGCGTTAACCCTTCCGTCATAAATCATTTACAATGTTCGCCTCTTGGGTGGAGGGTAAGTGGATAACGTACTGCATCAGCGTAACTGGAAACGCGCAGCGGCATTGACCGCGCTGTTTGCGATCCTGCTGATCGTCGTGGCGCCGCTGATCTCCGTCTCGCTGCAAAAAGATCCCATGAGCGCCATGCCGGGTATGCACCATGACATGAGCATGATGTCGATGGACGAGCATCATGGTGATATGCCGCATTCTATGCCAGTTGACCATGCGGAAGCATGCGGCTACTGCGTGCTGTTAGCGCATGTGCCGGGCGTGATGCTGGCGCTTATCGTTCTGCTCAGCGTGGTGTTGCAGCGGCTGCGCGTGAAACCGCCTCGTCAGGCGGTCAGCCACTGGCACTTTTTCCCCTGGCTTTACCCCGATACCCGCGCGCCGCCGCGTCGGTCTGCTTTCTCCCTTTAAAACAAAATCACTCACTTTTTGCCTTAAAAAGGAAAAGTATGACTACCTGCACTCCGCGCGCGGCATGGGGAAACCTGCTGCGTCGCCTCCATTTCTATATCGGGCTGTTTGTCGGTCCGTTTATCTTCTTCGCAGCGCTGACCGGAACGCTGTATGTCGCCACGCCGCAGCTTGAAAAGGCGCTGTACCATCATGCACTCCACACGGATGCCGTGGGTGAGGCGCAGCCTCTTGCTGAACAAATTGCCGTGGCGGAAAAGGCCGTGGGTTCAGCGCTGCGTTTACATGCTGTACGTCCGGGGCTGGAAGGGGGCGAAACGACCCGCGTGATGTTTGCCGACCCGGCGCTGGGTACCTCCGAGCATCGGGCTATTTTTATTGATCCCACCAGCCTTGAGATTCGAGGGGATATGACCGTGTACGGCACCAGCGGGATTTTACCGCTGCGTCAGACTATCGATTATCTGCATACCTCGCTGATGCTGGGCAACATCGGGCGGCTCTATAGCGAGTTAGCCGCCTCGTGGATGTGGGTTGCTGCCCTGGGCGGGATCGCGCTGTGGTTCTACACCCGACCGAAGCGCCGTATTAACAATCGTTTCCAGAATCGTCGTCGCCTGCATGTGATCTTAGGCTGGACGTTACTGGCGGGAATGCTGTTGTTCTCAGTCACCGGGTTAACCTGGTCACAATGGGCCGGTGGCAACGTCGATAAGCTGCGTGCAGAGATGAACTGGCTGACGCCGCAGGTAAACACCACCCTTTCCGGTGCGCCGGAAATGAGGGATGAACACGCCGAACATCGTGGTCATCACGGGGGAATGACGATGCCTGAAATGCCAGTCAAACTGTCGCTTTTTGACAACGTATTGCAGGTCGCCCGCCAGTCAGGGATTGATGCGAACAACGTTGAGATCCGTCCGGCAAGCAGGGTCGACCAGGCCTGGACGGTGACGGAAATCGATCGCCGCTGGCCTACGCAGGTTGATGCCGTTGCCGTGGATCCCCACTCACTGAAGGTGCTGGACAGCACTCGCTTCGGGGATTTCCCGCTGATGGCTAAACTCACCCGCTGGGGCGTGGATTTCCATATGGGGATCCTGTTTGGTCTGGCAAATCAGCTGCTGCTCATCGCGTTTGGCGTTGCGCTGTGTGTGTTGATTATCTGGGGATACCGGATGTGGTGGATGCGTCGCCCTGCAACGTCAGCCGCGAACCCGGTACAGACGCTCTGCCAAAGCTGGCTGGCATTGCCGCTGTGGGGAAGGGGAGTGTCGTTCCTGATAAGCCTCCTGCTGGGGCTGGCGTTGCCGGTAATGGGCGTCAGTCTGGCGGTCTTTATTGTGATTGACTGGCTGCGCTGGCGAGCGGTTTCAGGCGTGTCGCTCGCCGGAACATCCGTTAAATAGCCTTAAGGCGTGCTGATGACTACCGCAACCCGGCGGTTTTCAGCGCGCCCCTGCGCAGTGCGGTTGCTGCTGACAGGGTATTTTTTGCCTAAGCCCCGCGTAGTGAGATTGCTGCGCGGGATGTTCGCGCCCTTCGCCCAGGCATCCGCCACAACATTGGCACGTTTTAACGAAAGCGCTTCGTTGTAGCTCTCTTCGCCATAATTATCCGTATGGCCATCCATCCTGGCGTGGTTCAGACCGGTTGCCGCCAGGCGTGAGGCCATAGTCTGGATCTGCGTTTCACTTTCCGGGCGCAGCCTGGCGTCATTTTTATCAAACAGGATCTTATCCGACAGGCCCAGAGACCAGTCGCCATTCAGTTCGTTAAAGCCGTAGGATTTCATGGCCGCAATTTGCTCTGGCGTGAATTTCCCTTCAGGGGATGACTGGCATCCGGACATTACCAGTGATGCCAGTATTAACGGCGCAAAGTATCGCTTTAACATATCGTCTTCCTTTCAGGATATTGTTTTCGAACGCTGGTTTTTGACCAGATACATATTGCGATCGGCTTGCTCCAGTAATGCTTCAACGGAGGCATTTTCCCACGCCAGAGCAAAGCCAATGCTGAGGGACATTGATGCTGTGTGCCCGTTATGCAGATCAAACGGACGGATAAATTGCTGCGACAGCGCAGCGCAAATAAATTCGACCTCACGTGCGGTGTGGACGCCGTAAAGGATCATGGCAAATTCATCGCCGCCAAGACGGTAAGACTGATGACGTTTTTCGCCAAACTCGACCATCCTTTTGGCGGCTTCGATCAGTACGCAGTCACCTGCGGCATGACCCCAAATGTCATTGATAACCTTGAAGTTATCACCGTCCAGGAAGAGCAGGGCAGAATTGGTTTTTGCTGAAGCGTCGTTCATTAATGCCGCAATGTTGTTGCGAAACGCGGCGCGGTTTGCAAGCCCCGTGAGCGGATCGTGCATGGCGGTACGCAACAGTTGAGCGTTTTTCGCCTGTAGCTTGAGCTGCCACTCTTCCATTTCATCCAGCAGGCTGTTGAAGTCTTCACCAAACTGGTGGAACTCTTCAATGCGGCCTTCCGTTACCCGGCGAGAGAAGTTGCGGTTAGTGCGAACGTCATGCACAACGTCAGTGATGTTTTGCATTTCAACAACCATGCCATGATGTAGCGAGCGGGTGATGGTCAATGCGACGGCAGAGGCAAAAAGAATGCAGCCGGTGAGGACCGCAAATGAGAGCCAGATAAAGTGGCTAATCAGGCTGTCTCGCGCGGTCAGACGAATTTCGCCAATCACATTGCCATTATGTATGATGGGCTGTGCGACAGGAACAGGGAACAACCACCGGTTGACCAGCGCGCCCAGCGTGTCGGTATTATCCGCCGGGTTCCATGACCACCAGGCAAACCGTTTATGATGTGCGTTAAGCACTTCCGCCACGGCGAACTGCCCCTGCTTGCCGAGGGTCGCCAGCGTTTCATTTGCCGCCACGGCATCGTTGAACACCAGAGAGGCTTCAAGGCTGTGGCTCATGGTGGCGCCGGTAAGTTCGAGGTTTTTTTGCGCGTATTGCTTTAATGTCACCACGGAAGCGAAACACAGCAGCAACCATATAAACGTCATCGTTATAATGACGCTTATCATGCTGATTCGTCGCAACGTTCTTTTAAACGTCGGACGCGGTGTTGGTGCGACTTCCTTATTCATGCTTCTTATTCCGTGCGAGCATTAATACATCCGGATTGACTCTTACGCCACTGCGCGCCAGCGCATCCAGATTTACGGAAAACCTGACGAGGTTGTGCTCTATTATCAGACAAAATGCGCTGCCAATAACGCATTCAGGATTTTGTTCTGACATTAATAGCAACGCCTGGCCCTGATATTGATTTATTATTTCCTGTTGTTTTGCCGGCGACTCGCTCCCGAAATAGAGGGCATCACACCTTGCTGCGAGTGCTTCCCGATCGCTATGCACAATGACAGGACTATAGGGCAACGGGTTGTGTTCATCTTCACTGCTGAGCGCCTGTCTGTAATGGGAAGAGGCATAAATACAGAGCTTAGGCTGGCCGGACAGTGCTGGCCATCGGGTGTAGCTCACAATGCCAGAAACAATCGAACGTACTGATTTATCCGTTTCCGTGAACGAGCCTGCCGTTGCAGGGGCTACTAAAATGAACAGTATTAGCGCCAGGGGGAGTCGGAGCAAAGCGATCAAGATTGCATTTCTCATCAGAATCCGCCAAACCGCCCCGGAAATAGATGTCCTTAAGAATTGTCGGCAGAATACCATTGTTTATCAAAGCCGTCATTATGTCAGAAATATCCCTGTTTTGACCTAAGCTAAATCTTACAGTGAGCTATATTCAGAGGAATTAAGGCAGGCTCAATTAAGCCTGCTGGAACGCATACTTTCATCCAATCCTTGTTGCCAGGATTCATGCAGTTTTACTGCATTTTCAGTTGCATCGCAGCTGGCAGGAAATGATTTGCCCGCTAATCCCCAGGCGTGAATAAAGCCCTCTTCGCATATTTTTTTCTGTCCGTCAGCGTAGCCACGAAGATATTCCGCTCGATCAACCTGAGGGTCATTAAAACTATCGGCCAGAGCCTGGTTATCTTTAACCGGAACACCATTCATAGCGTCTTCTTTACCGGCCGTGAACCAGTCCGGCCTGGTCCAGTCAGGCTGAAAAGTATAAGGATTGATCTGGCAACCCGACAAAATCAGCGACAACAACATAAAAGCAATTGAACGCATGGCTATTCTCCTTTTTGTGAGCATAGCCTGGCTTACAGGCGTGCGTGTGTAATTTTAACTTTACGATTTTAGGCCATTATTTTTGCAATTAAAGGGCTGATGTAAAGTAATGTGTACGTATTTTGGATTGAAATCTTTACTTAATGTGATATCGTTGTGTCACCTCTTCGAGGAAAACCACTATCGCAAACGAGTTTGACAGGATCGCAATCATGCAAAAAGACGCGCTGAACAACGTACATATCACTGACGAACAGGTGTTAATCACCCCGGATCAACTGAAGGCGGAATTCCCGCTAAGCGTCGCGCAGGAAGCTCAGATTGAGCACTCGCGCCAGACCATTTCTGACATTATCGCTGGCCGCGATCCGCGTCTGCTGGTGGTATGTGGTCCTTGCTCTATTCACGATCCTGAAACCGCCATTGAGTACGCTCGTCGATTTAAAGCATTAGCGGAGGAGTTCAGCGATAGCCTCTATCTGGTGATGCGCGTCTATTTTGAGAAGCCACGTACGACCGTTGGCTGGAAAGGGTTGATCAACGATCCGCACATGGATGGCTCGTTTGATGTGGAAGCCGGCCTGAAGATTGCGCGTCGCCTGCTGGTAGAGCTGGTCAGCATGGGGCTGCCGCTGGCAACCGAGGCGCTGGATCCGAACAGCCCGCAGTACCTCGGCGATCTGTTTAGCTGGTCTGCGATTGGGGCGCGCACCACCGAGTCACAAACCCACCGCGAGATGGCGTCTGGCCTGTCTATGCCGGTTGGTTTTAAAAACGGTACCGACGGCAGCCTGGCCACGGCGATTAACGCCATGCGCGCCGCCGCCATGCCCCATCGTTTTGTCGGGATCAACCAGGCGGGCCAGGTATGCCTGCTGCAAACGCAGGGCAACCCGGACGGGCATGTGATCCTGCGCGGTGGTAAAGCGCCAAACTACAGCCCGGCGGATGTCGCGCAGTGTGAAAAAGAGATGGAACAGGCGGGACTGCGTCCGGCGCTGATGGTAGATTGCAGTCATGGTAATTCGAATAAAGATTACCGTCGCCAGCCTGCGGTTGCAGAATCTGTGATTGCTCAGATTAAAGATGGCAACCGTTCAATTATCGGCCTGATGATTGAAAGTAATATTCATGAAGGCAATCAGTCATCGGAACAGCCGCGTAGCGCGATGAAGCCCGGCGTCTCGGTCACCGATGCCTGCATTAGCTGGGAAACCACCGATGCGCTGCTGCGTGAGATCCACAAAGATTTGAACGGCCAGCTGGCGACGCGTCTGGCATAAGAGGGTAGTTATGGTTGCTGAATTGACCGCATTACGCGATCAAATTGATGAAGTGGATAAGGCGTTGCTGGATCTTCTGGCGCGCCGCATGGCACTGGTTGCTGAGGTCGGCGAGGTTAAAAGTAAATACGGCCTGCCGATTTACGTTCCGGAGCGTGAGGCCTCTATGCTCGCCTCCCGCCGTAAAGAGGCGCAGGCCCTGGGCGTATCACCTGATTTGATTGAGGACGTCCTGCGTCGCGTGATGCGCGAGTCCTATTCCAGCGAAAACGACAAGGGCTTCAAAACCCTCTGTCCGTCGCTGCGCCCTGTGGTTATCGTCGGTGGTGGCGGGCAGATGGGGCGTCTGTTTGAGAAAATGCTGACGCTTTCTGGCTATCAGGTGCGTATTCTGGAGAAAGAGGACTGGTCGCACGCGCCGGAGCTGATGAAAGACGCCGGAATGGTTATCGTCAGCGTGCCGATCCATGTGACGGAGCAAATAATCGCGAAACTTCCTCCGCTGCCGGAAGATTGCATACTGGTGGACCTGGCCTCCGTTAAAAATGGTCCGTTACAGGCAATGCTGGCGGCGCACACTGGCCCCGTGCTTGGGTTACACCCGATGTTTGGCCCGGACAGCGGAAGCCTGGCGAAGCAGGTAGTGGTTTACTGTGACGGACGGCAGCCGGAAGCCTACCAGTGGTTCCTGGAACAGATCCAGGTCTGGGGAGCACGTTTGCACCGCATTAGCGCGGTAGAGCATGACCAGAACATGGCGTTTATTCAGGCGCTGCGCCACTTTGCAACCTTCGCCTATGGGCTGCACCTGGCGGAAGAGAACGTTCAGCTTGAACAATTGCTGGCGCTTTCCTCGCCAATCTATCGTCTGGAGCTGGCGATGGTCGGGCGACTGTTTGCCCAGGATCCGCAGCTTTACGCCGACATCATCATGTCGTCTGAAAATAATCTGGCGCTGATCAAGCGCTATTATCAGCGTTTTGGCGAAGCGATCACCTTGCTGGAACACGGCGATAAACAAGCCTTTATCGACAGTTTCCGTAAAGTGGAGCACTGGTTCGGTGATTACGCCACGCGATTCCAGAGTGAAAGCCGCACGCTGTTGCGCCAGGCAAATGACAGTCGCCAGTAATGCGATGATGTATATACTGAAAGCCAGCAATGCTGGCTTTTTTCATTTTGGGGAACTGTCATGGCTGAACCGCAGCTGCTGTTGAACTATACCGGGCATCTGCCCGAATGCCCGACGTGGAGTGCAGACGAGAAGGCGCTCTACTGGGCGGATATCCTGGAAGGGGAGATCCATCGGTACCATCTGCCCACCGCGGAACACTCGGTGCTCTCATTCCATGAAGAAGTTGGGTGTTTTGCCCTGCGTGAACGCGGCGGATTTATCGTCGCGATGCGAAACGCCATCTGGCTGACCGATAAACACGGCCTGCTCCAGCGTAAGGTTTGCGATAACCCGTCCAACCCGCAGCTTGCACGCTTTAACGATGGCGGTACCGATCATCAGGGACGGTTTTATGCGGGCACGTTCTGGGGGCCGGGAGATTATAACGGCGCCATGCTGATGCGTATCGACAACGACCTGACGCCGCAAGTGATCCAGTGCGATATTCACGGGCATAACGGTTTAGCGTTTAGTCCTGATAAACGGTGGATGTTTACTTCTGATACGCCGAACGGCGTGATCTACCGTACGCCGCTTGATGAGCAGGGGGAACCCGGTAAGCGCGAAGAGTTTCGCCGGTTTAGCGAGGGAGAAGGTATACCCGATGGAGCGGCAATGGATGAGGAAGGCTGCTACTGGAGCGCACTGTTTGACGGCTGGCGTATCGCACGGTTTTCACCGCAAGGCGAACAGCTGGAAGAGTATCGGCTGCCGGTACGCTGCCCGACAATGGTCTGCTTTGGCGGCGACGATATGAAAACGCTGTTTATCACCACCACGCGGGAAAATATGGAGGCGGAGGAGCTGGCGAAATATCCGCTTTCCGGTGCCGTCTTCACCCTGCCTGTAAATGTGGCAGGGATGAAGAAAAGCCGCTTTATCGAACGTTAAGCCGGATCGACCGGGACCACGTTTTCGCTCGGATAGCAGCCCAGCACTTTCATGGAGCGTGTGATCTCGCCCAGTTCGCGCAGGGCTTTCTGCATGGATGCAGACTCCAGGTTGGCCTGAACGTCGAGATAGAACATCTCTTCCCACGGGTTGCCATGGATTGGGCGGGATTCCAGCTTCGTCATGATCAGGTTGTGATTACGCAGCACCAGCAGCGCTTCAACCAGCGCACCCGCCTGCTGGCCGGTCGCCATCAGCAGGGTGGTTTTCGCCGGGACCTGGTCCGACACGTTGATGGCCTTGCGGGCCAGAACCACGAAACGGGTGATATTCTGCGTCTGGTTGGCCAGATTGCGTTCCAGCACCTGTAAGCCATACAGCGCGCCGCCCGCTTCGCTACCGAGAGCCGCGACGGCAGAAGAGTTTGCCTGCGCCACTTTTTCCATCGCCGCCGAGGTGCTTTCGGTGTATTCAATTTTCCAGTGCGGATAACGGTTCAGGAACTGGCTGCACTGCTGGAACGGCTGCGGGTGGCTGTACACCGTTTCGATCTGACTCAGATCGGTTGAGCCAGAGACCAGCACGCAGTGATCGATAGGGATAGTCAACTCGCCGACTAACGACAGGCTGGTGTGCTGGAGCAGATCGTAAACATCGTTGATGGCGCCGGAACTGGTGTTCTCAATTGGCACCACGGCGTAATCGGCCTGGCCGGTTTCGACCTGGTTGAAGATGTCTGCAAATTTCGCGCAGCCGCTCTCAATAAACTCTTCGAAATGGCGGGCTGCGTACTGGCGAGCCGCCAGATGAGAATAGGAGCCTTTCGGGCCGAGGAAAGCGATACGAGCAGAGTGCGGGTTGGTTTTGTTCAGATGCTGCTGGAGCAGGGCTTGTTGCGTCAGAACGGAGTCTTCGATGATGAGCTGGAACAGGCGGGTGATGTAGTGCGCATCCAGATGATGCGCTTTGCCGAGTTGAATCAACCGTTCCAGTAAATCACGTTCGCGATCGATATCGCGCACCGGCCGATGGGACTCGAGCTTGGCTTTGCCCACTTCAACGGCGAGCGCGCGGCGTTCTGCCAGCAGGGCCAGTAATTTTTCGTCGAGTGCACTGATTTTTACGCGTAAATCCAGGAGCGGGTTTTCCGGTGTCATAGTGTTGTCTGTCTCATTTTATCGTTATCAATAAAAAAGGCCTCCCGGTGTGGGAGGCCTTGTTGTTCGTCTTCGCATTCTTTATCACACGACGAAACGCCTCCCGGTCAGGGGAAGGTAAAAAAGAATGCGAAGAAAAACGGCGTCTGTTTCATAAGGTCATCCTGAAATTGATAGGTTAAAGTACCTGCACTGTTTTGATCCTGTCAATAAAAAACGCGCCCGAAGGCGCGTTGTAGGTACACTCAATTTTAGAGGATTACTCTTCTTCAACTTCTTCCGCGAAGCTGGCGTCTTTCACCGAGGTTGCGGCGCGACGTGCTTCACCTTTGTGTTGCACTTTATTGAGCTGCCGTTCCAGCTTGTTGATCAAATCGTTAATTGCGGTGTACATATCCTCGTGTTTTGCGCTGGCGACCAGATGGCCGTTTGGAGTATTGATAGTTGCATCAGCGATGAAACCCTGCGGCTCCTTGGACAGGATGATATGTGGATTAATCAAATGTGTTTGCCATTTATCCAGTTTGGCGAGACGGTCTGCGACGTGCTGGCGGATTGCCGGAGTAATTTCCATTTGTTTACTGGTAATGTTCATTGTCATAAATTTTACCTCTTGTCTTTCCGTCTTGGTGATCCCAGCATACCCGACCTAATGTCAAAATGTGTGATTTAGATCACGTTATTTTGTCGGTTTTTGTCAGGGAATCTTTTTTGTGAGGCAGGGCAGGAAGAGGTGAGATTTACCTTGTCGAAGCCAACAATTGCGGTCATAGTTGAATGGATGTGTTGAAGCTAAACCGCTTCAGCGTAAGTGTGAAAGAATAAAAAAACGGCAGCCCGCGGCTGCCGTTATGCGTTGTAGCGGTATCAGGTGTTGCTGCTGTTCGCGGCGATGATTTTCGCCACTTTGTCAGCCTGAGCCGTCATCTGCATCTGGCGATACGCATTCTCCATCAGCTTAAGGCCATCACGCGTGGCCTGGGTATCCGGATAATCACGCAGCATGCCTTCTACTCGGTTAACCACGGCAACCCATGCGCCACGGCGGGTGTAGTATTCCGCAACGGAGTACTCATATTTCGCCAGACGATCTTTCAGGAACACCAGACGCTTAGTGGCATCGGTAATGTACTGGCTGTTCGGGTAGCTACGCACCAGTTTGGAGAAGTCATTGAAAGCATCACGCGCATGTTGCGGGTCACGGTCGGAACGATCCACCCCGAAGAAGCCCTGCAATGCACTATCATCCAGCGCCATGTTAGTCAGGCCGCGCATGTACATCACGTAATCGATGTTAGGATGGGTAGGGTTCAGACGCATGAAACGATCGATCGTTGCCTGAGCCAGCGGCAGATCGGCATTTTTGTAGTAGGCGTAGATAAGATCTAACTGTACCTGCTGCGAATACGGGCCAAACGGATAGCGATTATCCAACGCTTCCAGTTGCGTTATCGCCTGTTTCCAGTTACCGTCCTGCAACTTTTGTTGTGCAGTCGCATAGATTTCATTCGGCGGATTGTCAGGGACCTGTTCATTCGAACCGGAGCAGCCCACCAAAGCCAGGCTCAACGTGGCCGCTGCCACCAGATATTTCATGCGCGTCATGACGTTTTGACTTTCCTCAAATGTTTGTCCGGGAGAAACTCAGTTCCTGCTCCCGATTAAGACCAGCTACAATAGCACACTATATTAAACGGCAAAGCCGTAAAACCCAACGTTAAACGAAGAAGCAGTTTATGGCACAACGAGTAGAACTCACCGCAACAGTCTCCGAAAATCAGCTCGGTCAACGCTTAGATCAGGCTTTGGCCGAATTGTTCCCTGATTATTCGCGTTCACGCATAAAAGAATGGATCCTTGACCAGCGCGTGCTGGTAAACGGCAAGATCTGGGACAAACCAAAAGAGAAAGTGTTTGGTGGGGAAGCTGTCGCCATCAATGCTGAAATCGAAGAGGAAGTCCGCTTCGAGCCGCAGGATATCCCGCTGGATATCGTCTACGAAGATGACGACATTCTGGTCATCAACAAGCCGCGCGACTTTGTTGTTCACCCGGGCGCGGGCAATCCTGACGGTACGGTACTTAACGCTCTCCTTCATTATTATCCGCCGATTGCCGATGTACCGCGTGCCGGTATCGTTCACCGTCTGGATAAAGACACCACGGGTCTGATGGTGGTGGCGAAGACGGTTCCCGCCCAGACTCGCCTGGTGGAATCGTTGCAACTGCGCGAAATCACCCGTGAGTATGAAGCGGTGGCGATTGGTCATATGACCTCTGGCGGCACGGTGGAAGAGCCTATCAGCCGTCACCCAACCAAGCGTACGCATATGTCCGTACACCCGATGGGCAAACCGGCGGTAACCCACTACCGCATCATGGAACATTTCCGTATTCATACGCGCCTGCGTCTGCGTCTGGAAACCGGGCGTACTCACCAGATCCGCGTGCACATGGCGCATATTACCCATCCGCTGGTGGGTGACCCGGTTTACGGCGGTCGTCCGCGTCCACCAAAGGGCGCATCGGATGAATTCATCTCCGTGCTGCGTAAATTCGATCGCCAGGCGCTGCATGCGACGATGCTGCGTCTTTATCACCCAATTACTGGAATTCAGATGGAATGGCATGCGCCGATCCCACAGGATATGGTGGAACTTATCGACGCGATGCGCGCAGATTTCGAAGAACATAAGGATCACGTGGACTGGTTATGACCAAACTGATTGTCCCGGAGTGGCCACTGCCTGAAGGCGTGGCCGCCTGTAGTTCAACCCGTATCGGTGGCGTGAGCCAGGGCGCGTGGGAGTCACTGAACCTCGGTGCGCACTGTGGTGATAACCTGGAGCACGTTGAAGAGAACCGTAAACGCCTCTTTGCTGCGGGAAACCTTCCTTCAAAACCGGTCTGGCTTGAGCAGGTGCACGGTAAAGCGGTGCTGAAGCTGACGGGGGAGCCCTATGCGTCTAAGCGCGCCGATGCTTCGTACAGCAATACGCCGGGAACGGTTTGCGCGGTGATGACTGCTGATTGCCTGCCGGTGTTGTTCTGCAATCAGGCAGGGACTGAAGTGGCTGCTGCCCACGCCGGATGGCGAGGCCTGTGCGAAGGCGTGCTGGAAGAGACCGTTGCCTGCTTCCATGACGATTCTGCAAATCTCATCGCCTGGCTTGGCCCGGCGATTGGCCCGCAGGCGTTTGAGGTCGGGCCCGAAGTGCGCGATGCCTTTATGGAAAAAGATCCGCAGGCGGTCGAAGCGTTTGTGGCTTCCGGAGATAAATATCTGGCCGATATTTATCAGCTTGCCCGCCAGCGCCTGAATAACGTCGGCGTGACCCAAATCTTCGGCGGAGATCGCTGTACCTTCAGCGAAAAGGGTGATTTTTTCTCCTATCGCCGCGACAAGACGACAGGTCGTATGGCAAGTTTCATTTGGCTGATATAACCTAAAGAATCAAGACGATCCGGTACGCGCTGTTTTCTTTTCACATAATTCAGGTTATTAACCTTGAATAATTGAGGGATGACCTCATTTAATCTCCAGTAGCAAATTTGACCTGTTATGGGAGGAGTTATGCGTCTGGATCGTCTTACTAATAAATTCCAGCTTGCTCTCGCCGATGCCCAGTCCCTCGCACTGGGGCACGACAACCAATTTATCGAACCTCTTCATTTAATGAGCGCCTTGCTGAATCAGGAAGGGGGATCGGTACGTCCTTTATTAACGTCCGCTGGCATTAATGCCGGCCAGTTACGCACCGCCATCGATCAGGCGCTGAGCCGTTTACCGCAGGTAGAAGGTACCGGCGGCGACGTGCAGCCGTCGCAGGATCTGGTGCGCGTGCTGAACCTTTGCGACAAGCTGGCGCAAAAACGTGGGGACAACTTTATTTCGTCAGAGCTGTTTGTTCTGGCGGCGCTTGAATCACGCGGTACCTTAACCGACCTGCTGAAATCCGCCGGTGCAACCACCGCTAATGTGACCCAGGCGATTGAGAAAATGCGCGGAGGTGAAAGCGTGAACGACCAGGGAGCCGAAGACCAACGTCAGGCTTTGAAGAAATTTACGGTCGACCTGACCGAACGTGCCGAGCAGGGCAAACTTGACCCGGTAATCGGCCGTGACGAAGAAATTCGTCGGACTATCCAGGTACTGCAACGTCGTACCAAAAACAACCCGGTGCTGATTGGTGAGCCTGGCGTCGGTAAAACCGCCATCGTTGAAGGGCTGGCGCAGCGTATCGTTAATGGCGAAGTGCCCGAAGGGCTGAAAGGCCGTCGCGTACTGGCGCTGGATATGGGCGCGCTGGTGGCCGGGGCGAAATACCGCGGTGAATTTGAAGAGCGTCTGAAAGGCGTGCTGAACGATCTGGCGAAACAGGAAGGTAACGTCATTCTGTTTATCGACGAACTGCACACCATGGTGGGGGCGGGTAAAGCTGACGGCGCAATGGATGCCGGGAACATGCTGAAACCTGCGCTGGCGCGTGGTGAACTTCACTGCGTTGGCGCCACTACGCTGGACGAGTATCGTCAGTACATTGAAAAAGATGCCGCGCTGGAGCGTCGCTTCCAGAAGGTGTTTGTCGCTGAACCAAGCGTTGAAGATACCATCGCCATTTTGCGAGGACTGAAAGAGCGTTATGAACTGCACCATCACGTGCAGATCACTGACCCGGCCATCGTTGCGGCGGCGACGCTTTCGCATCGTTACATTGCCGACCGTCAGTTGCCGGATAAAGCCATCGACCTTATCGATGAAGCGGCGTCCAGCATCCGTATGCAGATTGACTCGAAACCGGAAGAGCTGGACCGACTCGATCGCCGCATTATCCAGCTCAAGCTGGAACAGCAGGCGCTGAACAAAGAGTCTGACGAAGCGAGTAAGAAACGCCTCGATATGCTTAACGAAGAACTGGACGAGAAAGAGCGTCAGTATTCTGAGCTGGAAGAAGAGTGGAAAGCTGAGAAAGCCTCACTCTCTGGCACCCAGACAATCAAGGCGGAGCTGGAGCAGGCGAAAATTGCCATTGAGCAGGCCCGTCGCGTAGGAGATCTGGCGCGGATGTCCGAGCTACAGTACGGCAAGATCCCTGAGCTGGAAAAACAGCTTGAGATCGCCACGCAGTCGGAAGGCAAAACCATGCGTCTGTTGCGTAATAAAGTGACGGATGCCGAGATTGCCGAAGTGCTGGCGCGCTGGACGGGTATTCCTGTGGCTCGCATGATGGAAAGCGAACGTGAGAAACTGCTGCGTATGGAGCAGGATCTGCATCAGCGCGTCATTGGACAGAACGAAGCGGTCGAAGCGGTATCTAACGCCATTCGTCGTAGCCGTGCGGGGCTGTCCGATCCGAATCGTCCAATCGGCTCGTTCCTTTTCCTGGGGCCAACCGGTGTCGGTAAAACCGAGCTGTGTAAAGCGCTGGCTAACTTTATGTTCGACAGCGATGACGCGATGGTGCGTATCGATATGTCCGAGTTTATGGAGAAACACTCCGTCTCGCGTCTGGTCGGTGCGCCTCCGGGATATGTCGGTTATGAAGAGGGCGGTTACCTGACGGAAGCGGTTCGTCGTCGTCCTTATTCCGTCATCCTGCTGGATGAAGTGGAAAAGGCTCATCCTGACGTGTTTAACATTCTGTTGCAGGTGCTGGATGATGGGCGTCTGACGGACGGGCAGGGAAGAACGGTCGACTTCCGTAACACGGTGGTGATCATGACCTCGAACCTGGGTTCCGATTTGATTCAGGAACGCTTCGGTGAGCTGGATTACAGCCATATGAAAGATCTTGTGCTGGGGGTGGTCAGCCAAAACTTCCGTCCGGAGTTCATCAACCGTATTGATGAAGTGGTCGTGTTCCATCCGCTGGGCGAGAAACACATCGCGTCGATTGCGCAGATCCAGTTGCAGCGTCTGTACAAACGTCTGGAAGAGCGTGGGTATGAAATCCACATTTCCGACGATGCGCTGAAGCTGCTGAGCGAGAATGGTTACGATCCTGTTTATGGTGCGCGTCCGTTAAAACGTGCTATCCAGCAGCAGATCGAAAACCCGCTGGCACAGCAAATCCTCTCTGGGGAGCTGGTTCCGGGCAAAGTTATTCGTCTGGAAGCCAACGACGATCGCATTGTGGCAGTGCAGTAAGTCACAAAACGCAAAAACGGGCCGCTTGCGGCTCGTTTTTGTTTAAAAACCAGGCGAAAATTGAGGTCTGGGATGTGATTTGCCTGGAAAATGAGCGGTCAGTAAATAATTTTCACTTTATCCTTGCAGGTTCGGAATTACTCCCTATAATGCGCCTCCACTGACACGGAACAACGGCACGCAAGCCGCCGGGTCAGCAGAGAAAAGCAAAACAAACGCTTGACTCTGAAGCGGGAAAGCGTAATATGCACACCCCGCGCCGCAGCGAAAACGAAGCGGCACTGCTCTTTAACAATTTATCAGACAATCTGTGTGGGCACTCAAAGTGACATGGATTCTTAACGTCGCAAGACGAAAAATGAATACCAAGTCTCTGAGTGAACACGTAATTCATTACGAAGTTTAATTCACGAGCATCAAACTTTTAAATTGAAGAGTTTGATCATGGCTCAGATTGAACGCTGGCGGCAGGCCTAACACATGCAAGTCGAACGGTAACAGGAAGCAGCTTGCTGCTT